>NZ_JANUEI010000002.1:0-1254704 GCF_024809915.1 Serratia sp. BIGb0234 | reverse complement strand
GGCACTGCCCGGTAGCTAAGTGCGGAAAAGATAAGCGCTGAAAGCATCTAAGCGCGAAACTTGCCTCGAGATGAGTCTTCCCTGGGCCTTTAAGGCCCCTGAAGGAACGTTTAAGACTAAGACGTTGATAGGCTGGGTGTGTAAGTGCAGCGATGCATTGAGCTAACCAGTACTAATGATCCGTGAGGCTTAACCTTACAACACCAAAGGTGTTTTAGAGAGATTGTAGAGATTTTCAGCGAGTTCCGAGATTGGTTTCAATGGCTACGGGAGTAGCGGTTGGAATGAAACAGAATTTGCCTGGCGGCAATAGCGCGGTGGTCCCACCTGACCCCATGCCGAACTCAGAAGTGAAACGCCGTAGCGCCGATGGTAGTGTGGGGTCTCCCCATGCGAGAGTAGGACACTGCCAGGCATCAATTAAGCCAAGAGGCCATCCGCAAGGATGGCCTTTTTGCTATGTCCGCTATATAAATATTTGCTGTTATTTCGCCCAATTTTCACGCCAGTCTTCAATGTGCATCACAAAAATCACGCTATATTCTTCGCCCGCTATTTGTTTTAATTGTTAACTCAATATTAACAATTGAGTTACATTTAAACGGCAGGACGCCGACTTCACGGTTTATCTGGCTCGGAGAATAGAAAATGACAGAAACAACCTCGGCCATTGAGGATGGAAATACCGTCGATCCGGCAGTGCAGGACAAAAAGAAACGCATTTTCGCTATTGTTGGCGCTTCATCGGGTAACCTGGTGGAGTGGTTTGATTTTTACGTCTATTCCTTCTGTTCTATCTACTTTGCCGCTTCATTTTTCCCCGCCGGTAACAGCACCACCCAATTGCTGCAAACTGCCGGCGTGTTCGCCGCCGGTTTCTTCATGCGCCCGATCGGCGGCTGGTTGTTCGGTTATATTGCCGATAAGCATGGTCGCAAAAACTCGATGCTGATCTCTGTTTGCATGATGTGTGCAGGATCGCTGGTGATCGCCTGTTTACCGACCTATGAGTCGATCGGAAGTTGGGCTCCGGTGCTACTGTTGGTTGCGCGTCTGTTCCAGGGCCTGTCGGTCGGCGGTGAGTACGGTACCAGCGCCACCTATATGAGCGAGGTGGCAATAAAAGGGCGACGTGGTTTCTATGCTTCTTTCCAGTATGTCACGCTGATTGGTGGCCAATTGCTGGCGTTGCTGGTTCTGGTGGCTCTGCAGCAGATCCTCTCTGCTGAGGAATTAAAAGCTTGGGGCTGGCGTATTCCCTTTGCGATTGGCGCGGTATTGGCGGTAGTGGCGTTATATCTGCGTCGGTCGCTGAATGAAACCTCCGATGCCAAAACCCGTAACCATAAAGATGCGGGTTCACTGAAGGGGCTATGGAAAAATCGTAAAGCCTTCCTGATGGTGTTGGGCTTTACCGCCGGTGGTTCGCTGAGTTTTTATACTTTCACGACCTATATGCAAAAGTATCTGGTCAATACTTCCGGGATGGACGCCAAGCTGGCCAGCGGCATTATGACCGCTGCACTCTTTATCTACATGCTGCTGCAGCCCTTGGTCGGGGCATTGTCAGACAAGATCGGTCGCCGCAGTTCAATGCTGATCTTTGCCTCGTTGGCGACCTTGCTGACCGTGCCTATCTTGCTGACGCTGAAAAATGTCAGCAACCCTTATGCGGCCTTCGGTCTGATTGTGCTGGCGTTATTTATCGTCAGTTTCTATACCTCGATCAGCGGGCTGCTGAAGGCTGAAATGTTCCCGCCGGAGGTGCGCGCGTTAGGCGTTGGTCTGTCTTATGCGGTGGCTAATGCGATGTTTGGCGGCTCGGCGGAATATGTTGCACTGTCGCTGAAGTCGTTTGGCTTCGAGAATGCCTTCTTCTGGTATGTTTCCGGCATGTGTCTGCTGGCGCTGATCGTTTCTCTTCGCTTGCACC
The DNA here is from genome assembly GCF_024809915.1 of Serratia sp. BIGb0234. NCBI lineage: Bacteria > Pseudomonadati > Pseudomonadota > Gammaproteobacteria > Enterobacterales > Yersiniaceae > Serratia > Serratia sp. BIGb0234. The sequence goes on along the minus strand of NZ_JANUEI010000002.1, from coordinate 1,252,771 downwards.
GCAAAGGGAAAGAGATCCAGCTGTGAATCAGCGGGTTGCGTGGTAAAGGCTATAGCCGGTCGCTGCTCCCGCGACATCCCAGGCAAAATCTTTCCAACTCCAGCCGGTGCCGCCTTCGCGACTGTCATACAGTTCTTTGGCGGCGCCGAGCCCGATTGAAAACATCAGGCCAAAGCTGCGGCTGCGTGCCTCATTCCAGTTTTGATGATCGCCATAAGCCGCACCGGCGGCAGCGAAAGCCGCAGAGGCGACAAAGTGTTGTGCCTTGTCTTTCCCGGTCCAGCTGTCATTTGCAAGGTGGGTACAGCCGCTGGTGAGCAATAAAAAGGGGAGCACGGCCAGGCAGCGGAGTGGGCGCATAATGAAAACATCCTGTTGTCATGACACATAAAAACCCCGGCATAGGCCGGGGTGAGACTGCTGAAAAACATACAATGTTTGTCAGCAGGCGTTAAAGGTTTTGAAAATAAATCAGGAAAATCAATTTATTGATTTTCGGCTGATGACACAAAGGGGGAAAAACCACGCTTTTATCCCCCTTTGTCAACAATCTGACCCCGACATAGGCCGGGGTCTGCGATAGCTAAATTATAGCGGGATTACAGTATACGGCTAATCAACCGGTCAATACGGATACGGCGCAGACGGCGGATCAGCTTGCGTACTTTGATCGGGTACTGCTGGATGCTTTGCAGTTCCAGGTAGTTCCCCACCACGGTGGTGTGAGTGCGGATGCACTCCAGCTCTTTATGCCGTTGCTCACGCATCTCCTGCTTGGGATCGTGGATCAGAATGGCATTCTCCAGATCCAGCCGCCAGGCGCGCGGATTGAGGTTATTACCGGTAATCAACTGCCATTCGTCATCCACCCACATGCCTTTCAGGTGGTAGCTGTTATCGCCGTCTTTCCACAGGCGAACAATCAACTGGCCGGTATCGACGTAGCGCTGCAGGCGACTGAGAAAGCGTCGCAGGTTGATTTCGTACAGATAAGGCAGGGCGCCGATAATTTTGAACGGCTGATCTTCCGGAATATAGAAATCATTGGCGGTTTTGTCGCCCACAATAATTTCCACCTGTTTGCCCTGGCGCAGCAGATAGATGATATTGCGCACCAGCAGGGCCGGCAGGTTGAAGTAAGGGGTGCACAGCGTCAGTTTCTGATCGGCACAGGACATCAGATGGTGAATGGTTTTATTCAACACGCTTTGCTTACCCAGCCCAACCAGCGGCGTTACCGCCAGCTCATCGTTGCCCGCCTGGTTGCGAAACTGATAACCGGCTCGGCGCAGACCGAAACGAAATAAGCGAGTTTCGTTTTTGATCTCCGGGCTCTTGGGGCGATCGTCACGATCCAAACGTTGCACGGCACCGGCGGTCAGCAGGTGCTGCTTGATGTAATCGATCATGGTATTGGCCAATTCGCCATTGGTGATCAACTGGTAACGATCGTAGCGGTATTTCTCATGCTGATGCAGGTAAACGTCATTGATGCTGGCACCGCTGTAAACCACGGTATCGTCGATCACAAAACCTTTCAGGTGCAACACGCCCAGGGCTTCGCGGGTATTCACCGGCACGCCGTAGATTGGCACGGCAAGCTCTGGGTGCTGGTCTGCCATTGAGCAATACCAATCGGCGTTGGTATTGGCGGCCGCGGCGCCGATGCGCCCACGCTGGGCACGATGCCAGTCGACCAGAATGCAAATCTCCAGCGCCGGGCACCGCTGCTTGGCTTGATAAAGCGCGTTGAGAATATCGCGTCCGGCGTCGTCATGCTCCAGATACAGAGCGACCAGATAAATGCGTTGGGTGGCGTTAGCGATCAATTCCAGCAGCGTGGCACGGTAATCAGACGGTGTGTACAAAGTACGTACATCAGCTACCGTCTGGGGGAGTTTGGGCAGTTGTGCAAGGTGTTGTTGATGTTTGCTACGTTTAAATTTTGACAACATCACAGTGCGCTTCTTCTCTCATGATTAGATGGCCGGAACGCCAAATACGGGAAAACAGTAAATCGAATAATCGGGCGATAATACCACTAGTTGTCCCGATTGTGCGTATGTTTTGGCGTTAAGTGGTGGATTCGTAGCGCATTGCGACACAGGTCACTGCGCTTCTTCCGCCTGCAGCGGCAGGGTCAAATTGACGATACCGTCCTCAAGCTGCACATCGATGCCAAAGCCCAGCCGTTGCGCCAGCGCTATCATTCCGCGGTTATTAGGCATGGTGATGCCGGTCAGGCGGGCCAACCCGTGGGCGCGGGCATAGGCAATCATTTTTTCCAACAGTTGACGCCCCAGACCGAGCCCTTTCAGATCTGAACGCACCAGCACGGCAAATTCCGCGTCGGTATTATCCGGGTCGGAGAGGGCTCGTGTTACGCCAATGATTTGGTCATCCCGCACCGCGACAAAAGCCATCTCCCGATCGTAGTCGATCTGCGTCATGTTAGCCAAATCGTCATGGGTAAACTCGTTGATCTCACTGAAGTAGCGATAGTAGAGATCTTCCTTGGTCACGCGATCGATAAAGTGTTTCAGCGCGGGTTCATCTTCCGGCAGGATTGGCCTGAACAGGCATTGCGAGCCGTCTTTCAATCCGATGGTTTCTTCCAGCTCATGAGGGTAAGGACGGATCGCCAAGCGTGCCTGCGGATCACCTTCGAACGGAGCAAGCTGCATGGAAACGTCGAGCAGGGTGAATTCGCTGCCAGAGGCCAGAACCGGGTGGATATCCAGACGGGTAATTTCCGGGCAGTCGAGGATCAGATTGGACACCTGCACCAGCAAGCGGCTCAGTCCAGGGATATCCAGCGGTCGTAAAGCGCTGCGGCCGCGAATTTTTCCGCCTTTCACCGCCTGCAATACCAGATAACGTGCCAGCGCCATATTCAGCGGCGGCAGCGCTACGGCGACCTGATTTTCCTGGCGCCATTCGATACCGCCTTCACCCAGCATGATCAGCGGGCCGAAAATGGCATCTTGCTCCACCGCGATACGAAGCTCCTGCGCTCCGGCGCGGTTGGCCATGCTCTGAACCAGCAGGCCGTGAATGCGCGCTTGTGGATAGGTACGTTTAACGCGGTCGAGAATTGCCTCAGCGGCGCGTTGTACCTCGGTAGCGGTGCGCAAATAGAGCATTACACCCTGAACTTCAGACTTGTGCGGAATATCGGGGGAGCGCAGCTTCAGGGCCACCGGATAGCCAATTTGCTCGGCAATATGCACGGCTTCGGCGCTGTCTTCGGCAATCCAGGTAGGCAGCGTCGTCAGGTCATAGGCCTTTAGAATCGACTGTACCTCGTGGGTATCGAGCTGCGTTGCGCCTTCCGCCAGCGCCTGCTGAATCAATCGGTGAGCGTCGGCGGTGTTGGCCGTCAGACCGACCGGAAGCGCCGGGGTTTCTTTAAGCTGTTTCTGATTACGGCGATATTCCACCATATGCATAAACGCGGTTACTGCACCTTCCGGCGTTCGGTAGGTGGGAATACCGGCTTCGGTAAATAACCGGCGGGCTTCTTGCGAAGAGTACTCGCCGCACCAGTTGGTCAGCAAAGTCACGCGTTTGCCACGCGGGTGCTGACGCACGGCCTCGATAATACGTTCGGCGGTCAGGGTGCCTGGGGCTGCCGCGCTAGGTGCGTGGATCAGCAATAAAGCGTCGTAGTCGTGGCTGTCGAGCAGGGTCTTGACCGCCGCCAGATAGCGCTGCGGTGTTGCATCGTCTCGCAGGTCAATCGGGTTGCCGGCGCGTATAAAGTCGGGCAAGGCGTCACCCAACTGCGCCAGGATCTCGTCTCCCAGCGGCGCCAGCTTGCCGTTGCGTCCCAGCAGTTCGTCCAACGCCATTGCCGCCGGTGCCGCACCGTTGCTGACGATCATCAACCGCTCTCCGCGCAACGGATGCATATGGCTCAGCGTTTCCACTGCCGAGAACAGCTCGTGGGTATCCTGTACGCGCAGTAAACCGGCGCGTTGGATTGCGGCATCGTAAGCGGCATCCAGCCCCTGCTGACTGTTTAGCAACAGCTGGGCCTGCTGACTGCGTCCGCTTTTGACCACCAGAATGGGTTTGTTGCGCGAAGCACTGCGCGAGGCAGATAAAAAGCGGCGCGCATCGCTGATGTTTTCCAGATACAGCAGGATGGCGCTGGTTTTACTGTCGCGCGCCAGAAAATCCAGCAGGTCGTCGACGTCAATATCCAGGCTGTCGCCCAGCGCGATAAAATAGGAAAAGCCGACTTCGCGTTGCTGTGCCCAGTCGAGAATGGTATTGGCCACCGCGGCGGACTGGGAAATAAACGCCAGCTTGCCCTTGAGGATCGGTACCGGCGAGAAACTGGCGTTGATGCCTTGCCAGGGGGCCAGCAGGCCCAGGCTGTTCGGCCCCAGCAGGCGCATCGAATAACGCTGCGCGCAGGCTTTCAGCTCGGCGAACTGTTCTGGCGGCGAGGAGAGCACAATGGCCGTTTTGCAGCCGCGTTTGCCCAAATCCTCAATCAAGGCCAGATTGCGATGCGCATGGGTACACAGTATGGCCAGATCGGGGCTGAGCGGCAGGCTGGCGACGTCCGGGTAGGCCATGACTCCGCATACCGCCTTATAACGCGGCGTGACGGGCATGACCGGCCCGTTGAAGCCGCCGGCCAGCAGGTTGCTCATCATCAGGTTGCCGGCGCGGCCAGGCTGCTGTGAAGCGCCGAGAACGGCAATCGATTTAGGACGTAAAAGCGCTTCTAACCCTCGCTGGCTCATGCACGGCTCCTTTATATCCGTTATCCTTCAAAAGACAGGGGTGTTGGCTGCCCTCTCTCACCCTGGTCACTTAGTTAACTAAGCTCCCTGGGATGCGTTCAGTTGCCGCCTACCTGTCTTTCGAATGCTATTGGCTATAGGCAACATTACCGCCTTGATTCTAGGCGTTTTACAACGGCTTTGCTGTGACCGATGCCTCCGGGCGAGTAGGTTTCCCTGCCAGATACTGTTGACGGAAGTAGCGAAAATGCTCAGCCAGGCCGTCGGCCGCGGCGGTATCACCGGCCTGTTGCAACAGCGCTGTCGCCACTTCCGCGGTGCAGTGCTGCTCGGTGCGGCTGGCTTCACGCAGTTGGTAATTTGAGGCAGCGGTAACATTGAGCGAAAACACCGGAAACTGATTGAGGTACGGGCTTTTGCGGAACATCTTGCTCGCCTCGGTCCAGGTGCCGTCGAGCATAATAAACAGCGGCGGTTTGCCACCGACGGGCAGTTCGCTGAATACCGGTCGTTCAGGGGCGGCATAAGATGCGGGAAACACCACGTAAGGCTGGCGTTCGGGATCGTTAATCGCCGCCAGCAGGCCAGGGTCAACCTCGGTACGCGACCAAAGAAACGCCTGGGTGTCCGGCAGAATATCGGCGATCAATCTGCCGGTATTGCTTGGTTTGAGCGGTTCTGCGCCAAACATGATCAGGTAAAAACGGCTGGCGGCCGGCTGCGGCTGGATAGTGTCACACAGGCAGTTTTTTTGTGGCAGCAGACACCCCTGACAACGCGTAATGCGGTTGCCACGCGCCAGAAAAGGGCGGGTTGATCGTTCCAGGCGAAACTGGCGCAGGCGAAGTACGGCGTTGTCGGTCATAAAGATCCCGGGGAAAAAAACGCCATTGTAACGCAGAAAAAAGCCCGACGGGAGCGTTCGGGCCGGTTTGAAATGCGGCGGTGTCATTGACAATGGGCAACACCGCCTGGACTTTCTGCGTTAAACTAGTTCATTGAGCCAGTTATCAAACGGCGTTTTCGGCATGGCGCCATTGAGCATGTCGACCATTTTTCCGTCGCGGAAGAGCATAATGGTCGGGATGCTGCGGATGCGGAAACGGGCGCTCAGTTCCGGTTCAGCCTCGGTATTCACTTTTACGAAGCGGACTTTACCGGCGCGCTCTTCGGCAACGTCTTCGAAGATCGGCGCAAAGCTGACGCAAGGACCACACCACGGTGCCCAAAAGTCGACCACCACCGGCAGGCCATCCTGCAGCAGCGCGTCCAGTGTCGCGGCGGTGGCATTGATCACTTCACCGTCAAAAAGCGCATGGCCGCAACGGCCGCATTTTGCGCCGTCAGCCACACGATCTTCAGGTACGCGGTTGGTGGCATTACAAGCGGGACAAACTGTATTCATGATGACCTCGGATACTGGGAAAGCACGACATACCGCATTCGGGTTGCGGAGATGTATCTTTAATGCTGCTTATTATCGTTAAAAGCGCGTCAATGAACAAAGAGGTTTGTTCAATGAATACGATAGTTGTTAGCTTTTAGCGCAAGTAGGTGGCTTAGCACCCCAACATCAGGTAATCTTCGCGCCCTGCGCGTTGGTGGAGAAGAAAATGAACGATTCATTTAGTGGCAAGAACGGTAAAGTTAAAGTGATGTACGTCCGCAGTGACGACGACAGTAACGGCGACGACCGTAACAAGAATAAGCGTCCGGCCGGCAAAGGCCGTCCGGCAGACGGTGCTCGCTCTTCGGGCCGTACCGGTCAGGACAAGCCGCGCGGTAACAACGATCGCCGTGGCTCTGGCTCTGATTCCCGCCGCAGTGAAAGCGATCGTCCTCGCCGTCCAGCGCGTACTGAAGACCGTGGCGGTTATGATTCGCCATGGAAAACCGTGTCTCGTGGTCCGGAAGAAGAGCCGGCGTTCGATCACGGTGGCATCAGCGGCAAAAGCTTTATCGATCCAGAGCAACTGCGTCGCCAGCGTGCGGAAGAAACCCGCGTGTACGGTGAAAACGCCTGTCAGGCGCTGTTTGCCAGCCGTCCGGACGCGATCGTCCGCGCCTGGTTCGTGCAGTCGGTCACGCCGCGTTTTCGTGAAGCGCTGCGCTGGATGGCAGCCAACCGCAAAGCCTACCACGTGGTAGATGAAGAAGAGCTGGCCAAAGCGTCCGGCACCGAGCACCACGGCGGCGTATGCTTCCTGATCAAAAAACGTCAGGGCCTGGATGCGCAAACCTATCTGAAAGAAGCACCGGCGAAAGACTGCGTGCTGGCATTGGAAGAGGTGGGCAACCCGCACAACCTGGGCGCTATCGTCCGTTCTTGCGCACACTTTGGCGTGAATGGCGTTCTGTTGCAGGATCCGGCATTGCTGGAGTCCGGTGCGGCGGTACGTACCGCAGAAGGCGGCGCGGAACACATCAAGGCGATCAGCGCAGATGACTTCCTGTCGGTGCTGGATACTTTCCGCAAGGCCGGTTACGCCATCGTGACCACATCTAGCCATAAAGGCACCCCATTGGCACAGGCTAAGCTGCCGGCCAAAATGGTGCTGGTGTTGGGGCAGGAGCGTGATGGCCTGAGCGACAGCGCCTGGCAGCAGGGTGATATGAACGTGTCTATCGGCGGTACCGGCAAGGTAGAAAGCCTGAACGTATCAGTCGCGACCGGCATTTTGCTGGCCGATTGGTGGCGTCAAAACCAGGCTTAATATCCGTCGCCTGGCTGCAACGGTATAAATAAAAAACGGGCGCCTCTGGGCGCCCGTTTTGCTTTCTCTGGTTTAGTGAGCGCCGCCGCCCCCACCGCCGGAGCTGAACGGCGGTTTCGCCACCCAGACCAGCACCAGCAGGACCAGGAACACCCCGGCCGACAGCCAGAAGATCTCGTTGGCGGAGATAATCAGCCCCTGCGCGGTGATCTCGTTGGCGATGTAGGCCGAAGCCTGCTGCTTGCTCATGCCAATTTGTTCCAACTGCCGGTACATCTCTTGCGACTGTGGGTTGTAAGGATTCACAAACTCCGTCAGCTGCGAGTGATGCTGCGATTCTCGCTGGGTCCACAAGGTCGTGGTGATCGATGTCCCGATCGACCCCGCCAGTGTTCGAGTAAAGTTCGACAGGCTCGATGCCGCCGCCATGCGCTCCGGCGGCAGGCCGGACAGCGTAATGGTGGTCAATGGCATAAAGAAGCAGGCGATGGCGAAGCCCTGAATAAACTGCGGCCAGGCCGAGGCGCCAAAGTCCATTCCCGGTTCAAAGGTATAGGCGCGCCAGTAGAAGCACACCGCATACATAATGAAACTGAAGGTCACCAATCGTCTCATATCGAGCCGGTTGCCGAACTTACCGATGATCGGCGACAGCAATACCGGTATCAACCCGACGGGCGCCGAAGCCAGTCCTGCCCAGGTGGCGGTATAGCCATAAACCTCCTGCAGCAACTGTGGCAATAGCACAATGGCGCCGAAGTACAGCATGTAGGCCAGGCTGATACACAGGCAGCCGACGGTAAAGTTGCGCGATTTGAACAGTGACAAATCCACCACCGGGTGGTCGTCCGTCAGTTCCCAGACAATCAGGAACAGCAGCGCCACCACCGCCACCACCGTCAGAACGATGATCTCGGTCGAGTTGAACCAGTCGAGCTCCTTGCCCTGATCGAGCATCACCTGCAACGACCCTATACCGACGATCAGCAGCACCAGACCGACGGTATCGATCGGTTTGATCTCGGTTTTGGTTTCCCTGCCTTTCAGCGTCGACATCGCCACCAGGATCACCACGGCACCGATCGGGATGTTGATGAAGAAGATCCAGCCCCAGTGATAGTTGTCACTGATATAACCGCCGAGGATAGGCCCGAAAATGGGCGCAACGATCACCGTCATCGACCATAGTGCCAGGGCCATCGCTCGCTTGGCGGGCGGATAGTTGTTCAGCAACAGACTCTGCGACAGCGGGATCAACGGCCCCGCGACCACACCCTGGATCACGCGGAAGAAGATCAGCATGCCCAGACTGTTGGAAATGCCGCACAGCCAGGAGGCGAGTACGAACAGCGCGGTGGACCAAAGGAACAACCGCACTTCACCGATGCGCTTTGCCAACCAGCCGGTGATCGGGATGGAAATGGCGTTCGCCACGCCAAACGAGGTGATCACCCAGGTTCCCTGCGAGTTGGAAGACCCGAGGTTACCCGCAATCGTTGGGATCGCCACGTTGGCAATGGTGGAGTCCAGCACCTGCATAAAGGTCGCCAGGGCAAGCGCGACCGTCATCCAGGCGAGCTGAGCGCCTTCAAGCGGTTTCTGTGCCAAGGTAGCCTCCCGCGCGCTTAACCGGCATTCGCATGGATCACGTCGGTGATCATTTGGTTAACCGGTGCCAGGTTCAACGCCAGGGCGTCGCTTTGGTACAGCGGTTTGTCGCGCACCACGTCAGACAGCACGCGGCCGTCCAGATTGGTGGTGTCAACTTTAACCAGGGTCGACAGACCGATGCGCAGCGGATGATCGGCGATTTGCTTGGCGTCCAGTTCAATACGTACCGGCAGACGCTGAACCACTTTGATCCAGTTACCGGTGGCGTTCTGCGCAGGCAGCAGTGAGAAGGCGCTGCCGGTACCCATATCGATACCGACCACTTTGCCGTTATACACCACGTCATCACCGTAAATGTCACTGACTACGGTAGCCGACTGGCCGATACGCATATTGGCGATTTGGGTTTCTTTGAAGTTGGCATCAACCCAGATGTGATCGGCTGGCACCACTGCCATCAGCGGGGAACCGGCGGCGATTTGCGCGCCAACCTGTACGCTGCGGCGTGAGACATAACCGGTGATCGGGCTGATGATTTTGGTCCGTTGCAATGCCAGCCAGGCGTCACGCATTTGCGCTGCGGCCTGTTGAATGGCCGGCTGCTGCTCCAGCGGGGTATTCAATACCATCGCCTGGTTAGCGTTGTATTGCTGCACCGCCACTTCCAACGCCGCCTTGGCGCTGTCGACTGCATCGCGAGCATGTTGCAGCTCTTCACGGCCGATAGCGTCAACGCTGCCGAGCACGACGCGGCGTTTCAGATCGTTTTCAGCCTTGCTCAGGTCAGACTTGCGCAGGGCAATGTTGGCCTGATACTGCTTGCTGTTGATGATCAGCTGGTGGGTCTGACGCACGCTATTGGCCAGGCCGGTTTTGGCGCGTTCCAGCGCCTGTTCGGCATCGGTCGGATCAAGGGTAATCAACACGTCACCCTGTTTCACATAGTCGGTATTGTCGAAGTTGACGCGGTTAACGCTGCCGTTCACCTGGGCCATGATCTGGACCTGGTTACCGGAAACATAGGCGTCGTCGGTTTCCTGATGATGACGTAACACCAGGAACCAATAGACTAAATATGCCACCCCAATAACGATGAAAATAACCGTCAGCAGCAGCAGCCAAAATTTACGCTGCTTCTTTTTGCCTGCCGGTTGCTGCGGGTTTTGAGTCTCCGCGCTTGCGCTCATGGTGTTCTCCAAGCTCTCTATTTTATTATGCTTTTGAACCCGTAGCGGCCGGGGCCTGATAGCCACCGCCCAGCGCACGGATCAGTCCTATCTTCGCCTGCAGCAAATTGCTGCTGGCATTCAGTTCCGCCTGCTGCTGCTGCAAAAGCTGCGTTTGGCTGGTCAACAACTGGTCGCGCCCGATAATCCCTGCCTGGTATCGAGCGTTAGCGACGCGGTACACCTGTTGCATCGATTCGGACGCAGATGCCGCCTGCAGCTGCTGTTGCGCAGTGCTTTGTTGGACGGTGATGGCATCGGCGGTTTCCTGCACGGCATTCAGGATGGTTTGGTTATAGGACTCCACCGCCTGGTCATACAGCGCGGACTCCTCACCCAGCTTGCTGCGCAGCGCACCGGCATGGAAGATCGGCAATGAAATTGCCGGCATCACGTTCCAGGCCTGGCTGGCCGCTTCAAACAGATTCGGGCTGGTCCCACTGGTGTTGGTGGTGGTCAGGCCGGCAAAAGCTGAAATGGTCAGGCTGGGGTAAAATTCTTTACGGGCGGCGCTGACGCGCTGGTTATAGGACTCCACCAACTGGCGCTGTGCGGCGATATCCGGACGTTTACCGAGCAGATCGGCGGTCAGTTCACCTTTTGGTGCCATCAAACTGCTGGCGGGAAGGGCCACCGGGCGCAGGTGCTGCATGGCGTTCGGGCCCTGGCCTGCCAATGCGGCCAGTTGGTGTCTGAGCTGTTCAATCTGCGATTGCAGTTGCAGGATCTGCTGCTTGGCGCCGTCGGCTTGCGCCTGGGTTTGTTGCGGAACATCAACGCCGGTGATGCCGGCCTTGTATTGCTGTTGGCGCAAGTCCGCCAGGCGTTGGTTGTTGTCCACTTCCTGCTGCAACAGCTTTTCAAGCGCGAAATTGCTCTGCAACTGGTAATAGGCGGAGGCTACCGAACTGGTCAGCGTCAACGCGGCCTGTTCCTGCTCGGCGCGGGCCGCATCGACCTGTGCCTTGGCGGCGTTGACCTGGTTGCGGTATTTGCCCCACCAGTCGAATTCATAGGCCAGGTTCAGCCCTAGCGAGTTGGAGGTTTCGTAGATCGGTTGATGAGGATACCCCAGCCCCAGGTTCACGTTTTGCGGCACTTTCTGGCGGTTGCTGCTGGCGTTGAGATCCAGATTCGGCCCGTTGGCGGCACTGGCTTCCCCCATTACGCTTTGTGCTTCGCGTACGCGTGCCGCTGCCTGTCGCAGCGAAGGGGAGCTTTGCAGCGTCTGGGTCATCAGCGCGTCAAGTTGCTGGTCGTTAAGCGCGCGCCACCACTGCGGGCTGACGTTCAACGAGCTGACCTTCGGCTGCGCAAGCTGCAGAGCCTGCGGATCCATCAGGGTGGATTGCGGGGCAATATTATCGGTAGACGCACACCCGGCCAGCAGTAATACGGCGAACAGTGGGGTGAATCTCCAGTTAAATGGGGATCGCATAGTATGTATGTACCTGAACAGAAATTATTGGGATAACTGTTCTGTAACTTCCATCTGGTCCAGGCGCGTCAACAGCTTACGCGTCAGCTTTTCAAGCTGTTGCTGTTCATCATCGTTCAGCGTGGACCACAGGAAATGCAGACACTTGTGCTGCGGCGGCAGCAATTGATTGAGAAACTCTTCTCCCTGCGGCGTCATGTGCAGGTGCAGGCAGCGACGATCGTTGTCGCTTTCACGGCGTTCAATCCAACCGCGTTTCTCAAGTTCGTCGGCAATGCGCGTGGCATTGGTCCGTGACGAGCCCAGGGCAGAGCTTAGCTCAGAAGGCTGAATGCTGTGGCTTTCCTGCGCATCCAGGGTAATCAGCGCCATAAACAATGTTTCGTTAATCCCTTGTGCTTTCAGCATTTTATTGCGGTTTTCCAGCAGCTTGCTTTGCATGTGCATGCACAGGCGGGTCAGCAGGATTTCCTGATAAGGGAAATCTTTCTGACGCTTGGCGCGGAAATTAAGCATTTGTTCAATGGGAGCAAACGAGCTTTCCATAATTTTGGGCCTCATTAGTTTCGTCCGAGATAGTAACGATAGTGATTAATAATGTAAATGTTCAGCAGGGTGATTAATTTAGCAATTCGTGTCATTTGTCAGCGGATTGTCAATAAACCCACTTTAAGCAAAAGGGTTAATGCGACGTGCTGCCTAAGATTAAAGGTTACCCTGACTGAAAATCATAAATAACTTTAATGTAATGCCAAAGGATGCCGCGCCAATCAGCGTCGACAAAATGATGCTTTTGGTTCGGTAAAAACACAGGCCCAGCGCGGCGAAACCGACCAGAGTGGGCCACAGCTTGTCCGGTTCACGCATCACTACCGGGGTGCTGGAAACCACCAGCAACGCGCAGATTGAGGCGATGCCGATGCTGTCGAGCAACAGTGCGGTTTTACCGCGTTTGATTCCCGGTTGTGCCCGCGCAGGCGCCAAACGCAAGGGTAAGTAGCGGAACAGATAATTAGCACAGCCGACCACCAGGCCGATCACCAGCACATCAGTGTTCATCAATGGACTCCGTTGCTGTGGGTTGGAACAGGGCTGCGATACAACCGGCGCTGATGCCGGCCAAAATGGCCACTGGGATAGAGAACAGCACTACGCCAAGCAGCGCACCGGCCAGCGCGGCGGCGATGGTCAGGCTTTGCGGGCGTTTGAATGCCGCCAGCAGGAAGCTGAGGAACAGCGCCGGCAACATAAAGGATAATGAGGCTTCAATCACCGGGAACTGCTCTAGTGGCCCATTGCCGAACACGGCACCCAGCGCGGTGCCTGCGACCCAAGACAGCCAGGAGCATAGCGAGATGCCGATCATCCAGTTCTCGCTCCAACTGCGGTTATTGCGCATCAATTTAGCGGTGGCCGCGGCGAACACTTCATCAGTCAGGCCAAAGGCCCAGAGCGCAGTTTTGCCAGCCGACATGCGCGAGACGATGCGGTGGCGCAAAGCAGGACCATACAACAGGTGCCGTATATCCATTGCCATCACGGTCAGCGCGGAAACCCACAGTGACATACCGGCGCTTAACAAGGCGGTGATCACGAACTGGCTGGCGCCCGCATAGATGATGCAGGAGAAGAAAATGCTCTCTAGCGGGGAGAACCCCAGCTTAACGGCGCTAAGGCCAAACGCAAAAGCCACCGGCACATAGCCGATAACGATCGGTAGACTGTCGACAATGCCGTGGGTGAAGGTGGAACTGACGGCTGGGGGATTGATACTTTCTGCAGCTTGGCTTTGCATAATGTATTTGAATCGCAGGGTATATAGGGAACCAATAGTTTATCCCCAGAACATTACCAGAGAGTAAGTAATGTTTATACCCTGCGCCGCTAATAAATTTCCGCTATGACTATTCGCGTGCTAATCAGATGGCCGCCGGTCCCTGGGGATCATGGCGCTTGCCCAACCACCAGGTGAGCAGGTTAAACAGGCACAAAATGCCCCCTGCTGCAGCGACCCCTGTCCACCCCGCGTGCTGATAGGCTGAGGCAGACAGCAGCGAACCCAGAGCGCCGCCGATAAAATAGCTGGTCATGTAGCCGGCCGTCAGGCGATTGCGCGCTTCCGGCATAATGCGATAAATCACGCTCTGGTTGGTAACGTGTACGGCCTGCACGGCCAGATCGAGGATCAGAATGCCGACGATCAGTGCCCACAGCGATTGTTTAGCGAAAGCGATAGGTATCCACGACAGCAGCAGCAGTACCAGGCCTACCGTAGTGGTTAATCCCGCCTTGCCCTGATCCGCCAAATGCCCGGCGCGGGAGGCGGCCAACGCTCCGGCGGCCCCCACCAGCCCGAACAGGCCGATGACCCCTTCGGAATAACCAAAAGGCGGGGCCGCCAACAGGAAGGCCATTGAGGTCCAGAGCACGCTGAAGTTGGCAAAGGACAGCGCACCGAGCACTGCACGGGTTCGCAGCAGCGGTGAACCGCAAAACAGGGTGAAAATAGACTTCAGCAACTGAGGGTAATTCAGTCCGGAGTGCTGTTTGTAACGTGGCAGCGCGCGCCACAAGATCAACGCCATCAGGATCATCAGCACGCTGGCCACCCAGTAAATGGTGCGCCAACCGCCGATTGATGCCAGTGCGCCCGCTACGGTACGTGCCAGCAGAATGCCGAGCAGCAGGCCGCTCATAATGATGCCAACGGTTTTCCCGCGTTTTTCCGGGTGTGCCAGCGTAGCGGCCAACGGCACCAAAATTTGCGCCACTACCGAGAACAACCCGGTGAGGGCAGTCCCCAGGATCATCATCGGCAGCGTGGTGGAGCTGGCGGTGATCAGCATGCCTCCGGCGGCCAGCAGCGTCATAAAGACGATCAGCCCACGACGTTCAAACATATCGCCGAGCGGCACCAGCAGCAGCAGGCCTACGGCGTAGCCCATTTGGGCGGCGGTGACGATAAAACCGGCCTGATTGACCGATAGCCCAAAGTTTTGAGCGATGGTTTCCAGCAGTGGCTGCGCGTAGTAGTTACTGGCGACGGCCAAACCGGTGGCGATGGCGATCAGCACAATCAGTGCCGGGCTGAGGCCTGGAGGTGAATTTTGTTGGCTCATTGGTTTCAATCACAAGAAAAAGTGGTGCAAGTATCGGGCAGGACAGCGGGTTAAACCAATGTATAATTTTCATCTGATTAATCTCATTTAGAGATAAATGAATGAACCTGAAACAGATCCGTTTTGCGCTGGCGGTTGCCGAAGAGCAGAGTTTTACCCGGGCGGCGCAGCGCTGTCATACGGTGCAATCGGCGCTCAGCCACCAGATCGCCAAATTGGAAGAGGAGCTGGGCTGTGCATTGTTTGAGCGTACTTCGCGCCGGGTCAGGTTGACCACCGCCGGGCAGGCATTTATTCAACCGGCGCAGCGACTGCTGGCGGCAAAACAGATGCTGGTGGAAGAGGTTGTCGCCGCCAGCGGCACGGTTTCCGGTACCCTGACCATCGGCACAATTTCCACCATAAACGCGATTGATCTGACCGAAAAATTGGGTAACTTTCACCGCCATTATCCCGCAGTGAATATCCGGCTGTACGTGGGCATGAGTGAAGAGTTGTTGGAAGACGTTCGTCAGCAAAAGACCGATGTGGCGTTTGTCGGCCTCTGGCCGGGGGATATCGATATGCTGCCGGTGTCCCATCGGCAACTGACCGACGAGCCACTGGTGGCGTTGGTGTCACCACAACACCCGTTAGCCAGTCGGGAACGCGTGAATTTGCAAACCTTGTCGGAAGTGCCGCTGGTGGACTTTTACAGCGGGACCGGTGCCCGGCGCCAGACCGACCGCGCGTTTCAGGCGGCAGGCATCAAGCGTCACGTCAGTTTTGAGATTGACCATATCGAATGGCTGGAGAATTTGGTACGCCGTGGGTTGGCGACGGGCATTGTGCCGATTTCGACGGCGCAGCGCTTGAGCACGCTGGTGTCGATTCCGATAGAAGATGGTCCACGGCGTCAGGTGTACTGCGTTTGGCCACAGCCGCTGCCACGGACCGCCGAGCGTTTTTTACAGTTTAGCGGGATTGAAATCAGCGAATAGGGCGCGACAGGCTGCCGCGCCCAGGGTGATTATTTCTTCGCGGCTTCCGCGGCGGTTTTCACCCAGCCGTCGAAAGTGGCCTGATGCGCCTTGATCCAGCCATTTACATGGTTTTGGATATCGGCTTCGGAGGCCTGGCCTTCATGCATCCGCAGGTTCTGCGCATTCACGTCGGCAATCGGCAGCTTCATGATGGCAAACAGCTTGGCGGCCGCCGGGTTGGCTTCGGCCCACTGCTTGTTGGCGGCGATGCGCATGGTGTTGACCGGGAAACCATAGTTGGCACCGTTAGGCAGCTTGGTATCGAGGTTTTTCTGCTCGCCCGGCATGGCGGAGAACGGCACCTGCAACCAAACAACGTCGCGGCCCGGCACCAGCACGTCACTCACCCAGTACGGCGTCCAGGTGTAGTACAGCACCGGCTTACCTTCTTTGTAGCGAGTAATGGTATCGGCAATCATCGCCGCGTAGTTGCCCTGGTTGTGCTCGACGGTTTTCTCCAGGCCGTAGGCTTTGATGTGATGGTTAATGGCCGCCTCGCAGCCCCAGCCTGGCGTACAGCCGGTCAGGTCGGCCTTGCCGTCGCCATTGGTATCGAACAGCTTGGCAATATTGGGATCTTTCAACTGTTCAACGTTGGTGATGTGGTATTTATCGGCGGTTTTCTTGTCGATCAGATACCCCTGGGCCGCCCCGTTGACGTAAACCCCTTCACGGTAAAACTTGGCGTCGCCGCCTGCAGCCTTGTATTGATCGGCGTGGAGCGGATCCCAGTTTACCGCCAGGAAGGTCGCGTCGCCGGAGGCGATGGAGGTGTAGGCGACGTTGTAGTCCACTTCTCGGGTGTCTTTAACGTCATAGCCCAGCTTTTCCAGCGCCTTGCTGACCAGCTGCGTCTGGAAGGTCTCTTCTGAAATGGTGCTTTGCACCGGTTGAACGGTGACGCCTTTACCGGGCAAATCGGCGGCGGAAACCGCCTGTGAGCTAATCAGTGTGGTAAGGGCAACCGCCCAGATTCCTGTAGTGCGCATAGTGAAATACCTTTTTATGTTATGAAGCCGGGATTTCCGGCACCCTGGGATTATTTCGCTGCTGCCGCAGCCGTAGTGATCCAGCCGTCAAAAGTGGCCTGATGCGCTTTGATCCAGCCGTCTACGTGACGTTGTATGTCGGCGGCGCTGTTCTCGCCTTTATGCATGCGCAGGTTCTGCGCGTTCACGTCCGCCAACGGCAGTTTCATGATGGCGAACAGTTTGGCGGCGGCCGGGTTAGCCTCGGCCCATTGCTTGTTGGCGACGATATGTTCGTTGTTGACGGAAAAGCCGTAATTTTTGCCGTTCGGCAAGGCGGTATCGTTGTCTTTCAACGAACCTGGGCTGGCGGAGAACGGCACGGTTAACCAAACCACATCACGACCCGGTGCCAGTTCGTCGCTGACCCAGTACGGCGTCCAGGTGAAATACAGCACCGGTTTACCCTGTTTGTAGCGAGTCAGGGTGTCGGCGATGATGGCGGAGTAATTGCCCTGGTTTTGAGTGACGGTGTCGCTCAGGCCATAGGCTTTGATATGGGTGTTAATGACGTTGCCGCACACCCAGCCCGGTTCGCAGCCGGCCAGATCGGCCTTGCCGTCGCCGTCGGCATCGAACAACTTCGCCAGCTTGGGATCTTTTAACTGGGAGATATCGCTGATGTGGTATTGATCGGCGGTTTTCTTGTCGATCAAATAACCCTGGGCCGCATTGGTAATATAGGCACCCTGGCGATAGAACTTCTTGTCGCCGCCGGCGCTTTGGTACATGTCGGTTTGCAGCGGATCCCAGTTCACCGCCATATAGGTGGCGTCGCCGGAAGCGATAGAGGTGTAGGCGATATTGTATTCCACCTCGTCGGTAGGCTGGACGTCATAGCCCAGCTTGACCAGGGCGCGGTTGACCAATTCGGTCTGGAAGCTTTCTTCGGCGAGGGTGCTTTGCAACGGTTTTACCGTGACGCCTTTGCCGGGTAATTCGACGGCGAACGCCTGTGTGCTTAGCAATGAAGTCAGGGCCAGGGCCCAAATTCCTGTCGAGCGCATAGTGGTTCCTTCGTTTTTATAAATGCTGTCGGTGCCCCCGACGTTTGGCCGGGGGCAGGGCGATTAAGGCTTTTTGATGAAGGGCCGGGTGACTAACCCGATCGGGCCGTGAGCATACCAACGGCCGATGCCTTTGCTGCGGCGATCGCGCCCCAGCGATTGGGTGAGGCGGTCGAGAATAATCGCCAGGATCACGATACCGACCCCGCCAACGGCGGCCAGCCCCATATCCAGACGACCGATACCGCGCAATACCATCTGGCCCAGGCCGCCAACGGCGATCATCGAGGCGATAACCACCATCGACAGCGCCAACATCAGCGTTTGGTTTACGCCGGCCATAATGGTCGGCATCGCCAGTGGCAGTTGCACTTTAAACAGCAGTTGGCGCGGGCTGGCACCAAAGGATTCGGCGGCTTCGATCAGATCCTCAGGCACTTGGTTAATGCCCAGAATGGTCAGTCGCACGATCGGCGGCAGCGCAAAGATAATGGTCACCACCACCCCCGGCACGTTACCGATACCGAACAGCATGACGATCGGCACCAGATAGACGAAGGCCGGCGTGGTCTGCATGGCGTCGAGCAGTGGCCGGATCACCTTGCCGGCATGTTTGCTGCGCGCCAGCCAAATGCCGAGCGGCAGACCGATGACGATACAGAAGAACAGGGCGGTCAGGACCAGCGCCAGGGTCACCATGGCTTGCGACCAGGCGCCAATCGCACCAATGGCAATCAGCGAGACCAGCGTCGCAGCACCCATACCCAGGCTGGAGAGCTGCCAGGCAATCAGCGAGAACAGCAAAATGGCGATCGGGGCAGGCATGCCGAGCAGCAACTGCTGAAAGCCGCTGAGAATAAAATCGACCGGTACGCGAATGCCCTGAAACAGCGGGCGAAAGTGCAGCACCAGCCAGTCGATGCCGTGGGTCACCCAGGAGTCAAACGGCACCCAGGTTTTGTGGAACGGATCCAGCAGGCTGAAATGTTCCTGTTGGACCGGTGCGCTGTTAAGCCAGTCGGCACCCTGAGCGGCCTGATTGGCGGCGTCATGGGTTTCTGGTGGCGGTGCGCTGGACCAGGCATCGCCGGCGGGCGCTGTCGAGGTTGCGGCGTCAGTCGCCGGTGCGGCGCTGGGGTCGGCAGGCGCAGTCGCCCATGGATCCTGTGTAGTGTCACTCATTCGCTGGGCCCTCTTTATCTAAGGCCTGCAACAGCATGGCCTTGGAAATAATTCCGATATAGTTATTTTCTTCGCAGACCACGGGGACCGCACAGGGCGCCAGGGCAACCAATGAAATCAGTTCGCTCAGCGGCATGTCGGCCGGGACCGGGGCAGGGGCTTCCAGCAGGGCGTCATCCAACGTCTGGTTGGCCGCCAGCGCCTGCTTGAGTGAATCTACCGACACCACGCCGATAAATTTCTTCCCGCGTTCAATAACATAACCATAATCGCGGTCTTCATCGCGCAGCAGCTGCAGTGCTGAACGCGGACCAAAACCGGGGGTTTTACGAATAAGGGCGACAGGACGACGCTGGGCGATATCCTTGGCGCTGAAAACGTGGCTGATATCGACGCCACGGAAGAAGGTGCGGACATAATCGTTGGCCGGATTATTTAATATTTCCTCCGGCGTACCGACCTGAATAACCTCTCCACCTTGCATAATGGCAATACGATCGCCAATACGCATTGCCTCATCCAAATCATGGGAAATAAAGACGATGGTGCGCTGATGCTGGGCCTGTAATTTGACCAGCTCATCTTGCATCTCGGTACGGATTAATGGATCCAGTGCCGAGAAGGCTTCATCCATCAATAATATGTCCGGATTATTCGCCATGGCACGGGCTAATCCCACGCGCTGACGCATCCCGCCGGAAAGTTCATCGGGATAAGAATAGGCATAATTCTCCAGCCCGACCTGACGTAATGCTTCCAGGGCTTTTTCCTGGCGCTCCTGCGGTGGAATGCCGGCCAATTCCATACCGAACGCGGTGTTATTCAATACATTCATATGCGGCATTAAAGCGAATGATTGGAACACCATGCTGATCTTATTACGGCGTACGGCGCGCAGTGCGCTGTCGGATATTTTAGATATATCCTCGCCATCAATCAGCACCTGACCGCGGGTGGGTTCTATCAGACGATTGAGAAGGCGTACCAGGGTAGATTTTCCAGAACCGGAAAGCCCCATGATGACAAATATCTCGCCTTCTTCAATGGCCAGAGAGGCGTCTTTTACGCCCAGTGATAATCCGGTTTTTTCAAGCAATTGGTCTTTTGTCAGGCCTTTTTCAATCAGTTTGAAAGCGCGATCCGGATGTTCGCCAAATATCTTATACAGGTTCTTTACTTCGAGTTTAATTGCCATGCAATTTGCTGTTTCCTCTGATGAATTATCAAACGATAAAAATTTCCCAATAGAAAATAATAGTCCCCTATACCCTAACACAGTGAATATCTGAGACAACCCTCAATGTCCGATGAATGGGATATTGACGATTTACATCAAGTTTTCGATTAGTTATGGTAATGAGGTGAGTGCTCAATTATCAGTGGCTGATATTTCCGATAAACGGTTGGTTTTAAGTAAGAATAATCCGCTCGGATTATTGCTGTTATTTGCCTGCCCAAGCCTGTTTTCGGACAATAAAAAACCCGACCAGAGGCCGGGTAAAAGTCATCAGTATTTCATCAATTTTCAACGACAGGTGCCGATATCGAGGGGATATCGCCGAAGTTATATTACCCCTTAAATATGACAGCCAGATGGCAGCTTATGCCTTGCGATACAGACGCCGCGGATGACCAATATTGCCGTACATCATTTCAACGCGCACAAACTGGGTGGCGACGCAGTATTCCAGATAACGTCGGGCCGTGGTTTTGCTGATCCCGACCTGTTCGACCACGTCTTCTACCGCATGCGCGGCTTCCGGTTGCTTGATAAACAGCGCCTGCACCAGCTCCAGCGTGTTGGTTTCTATGCCTTTGGCGCTGGGTTCGCTGGAGAACTGCTTGGATTGCAGGTTATACAGCGCGTCGACGTTGCTTTGGTCGATTACCTTGAAGGTGCGCTGGGTTTGCACAAACTGCATAAAGCGCTCCAGTGAGTTGCGCAGCCGCTTGTAGGAGACCGGTTTAATGATGTAATCGAAGGCGCCATTGCGGATCGCCTGGCTGCAGGTATTCATGTCGCTGGCGGCGGTAATAAAAATCACTGAACAGCCGGGGTTTTTCACCGCCGCTTCTTCCATCAGTTCAATGCCCTGGCCGTCAGGCAAAAAATTGTCCAGCAGGATCAGCCGTGGCTGGTGGGCATTGACTTTGACTCTGGCCTCGGCCAGCGTGGCGGCATAAGCCACCACCCGCAGAGCAAAGTTCTGCTCAATAAATTCCGCGTGCAGCGTCGCCAGCTGTGGCTCATCTTCCACGATCAAAACGTCCAGTGCTTCTGGTTGCATCATTCGGGTGCTCAAGATTGTTTAGGGATAAACAAAGAAAAAATAGCGCCGTGCGGATCGTTGTCCGACACTTCTATGCTGCCGTGCGCCTGCGCCACGTGGCTGGCAACCAGGTGCAGGCCGATGCCGTGGTCACCCTTGTCATCTTTGGTGGTGACGCCCTGTTCGAACAGCGTATCGCGCACCTCAGGGGCAATACCGGTGCCGCGATCGGCCACTTCAATCACCAGTTCATTGCTGCTGTCGCTGATATAAAGTTCTACCGCCTCATAGGGCGCGCCGTAATGCAGCGTAGCGTCTACCGCATTATCCAGCAAATTGCCGATGATCGACATCAATTCGGTTTCATTCAATGCCGCCGGGATCTGCCGCAGCTGGCAGGCCGGGTCGAAGCGAAGCTCCACGCCTTTTTCCTTCGCGCTGGAGTATTTGCCCAGCAGCAGGCCGCATAATGCCGCCGAACTGAAACGCTGTGAGATAAAGTCGAGGATCTCCTGCGCACCTTCCGATTGCGCCTCCACATAGCGGATGGCCTCGTCGTAGCGTTGCATATGCAGCAGGCCGGCGAGGGTGGCGGTCCAGTTCAGCTGTTCGTGGCGCATGATGCGCAGATTGTCAGCATAGCGCTTCACCTGGCTAAGCTGGCTGCTCAGGGTGTTGATGTCGTTTTTGTCGCGGAAGCTGATCACCCAGCCCTGCAGCTCTTCTTCCTGCATGATGCGTACCCGGCTGGCGATAACCCGGACATGGTTGAAGCGACAGACCTCGTCATGGGTGTCATGCCCTAGCTGTGAGGCGCCGAAGAAATCCGGCTGGGATTGGATCACCTCACCGATTTCTCTGCCCATCAGGGCGGCGGCGGGCTGACGCAAATCCAGCAGTTCGCGGGCCGCGTGGTTAATGGTGATGATCCGCAACTGAGGATCGACGGCAATCACCCCTTCATAGATTGCTTCCAGCAATGCTTTCTGTTGGCGTACCAACAGGGCAATTTCTTTCGGTTCCAGCCAGAACATTTGGCGTTTTAAATTCTTCGATAACAGCCACGAAAATACGAACAGCGCGATTAATAAAAGCACTATCGACCCAAGAATTTGCGTCAGAGTTCTGGAATTTAAATTGTCGATATGTGATTTGAGATAACCCACCGAAACAATGCCGATGACGTTATTATTTTCGTCCAAAATGGGCGCTTTACTGCGCAATGAAATGCCGATGCCGCCTTTGCGAATGGAAATAATGCTTTTGCCTTCGAGAACCTCTTTATTATCGCCGCCGACCATCGGCGTGCCGATACGGTTGGCATATTCAGAGTGATAAAGATGCCGGGTTTGCTTATCGCCGATAACGATATAGCTGGCATCGCTGCTGGCGCGAATTTTCTTCATTAGCGCTGCAATTTTAACCGGGTCTTTTTTTTCCACTGCGGTGATCAGGGAAGGGATCAGGGCAATCTCTCGTGCCTGCACCTGCGCTCGTGCACCGAGGTCGCGGTGCAGTTGCGCATCGAGCTGGTAGTAGGTGTAAGCACCAATAAACGTCAACAGCAGGCAGGAGAAGGCAACCAGGCACAGGAATAGCTTGATTTGAAATGAGAGTTTTATACGCATGACCGGGGTTCGCCCTGATAAATCCTGAAGGCTTACCCTATCATGAGTGGCCGTTAATGTAATATTGCGCCGGATCAACTTGTGATCGCAGCCACGGGATTATTCTTGTCGGGGGGGGTAATGCAGCAGCTGCAATAAAACTGATAATTCTTAAAGTAAAAATAACGTTAACACCATTAAAACCACGGCAAATTTTACATAATCCTAATTAACACCATAGAAACCATAACCACCATTAAAAACCCTTTTTAACTTTGAACAAAATCACAGCAGATAATCCGTGCGTTTCTCTATGATGGCTGAACAAACTAATAAGAGGCCAGATTATGAGCACAACAGATGATTCTTTCCTCGCCGCCAAAGACAAAACCGCTGAAATACCGCTGCGGGAAAAATGGTGGCATATACTGGACAATTACAAAGTAGGAATTATTCCGTTGCCGTTCTTTGTTCTGGCCGGCGTACTTATTTTATTGGATTGCCTGGAAGGGAAATTACCGAGCGATATCGTGGTCATGGTTGCCACATTGGCGTTCTTTGGTTTTGCCTGCGGCGAGTTTGGCAAACGCCTGCCGCTGATCGGCAAAATGGGGGCCGCGGCGATCTGCGCCACCTTTATTCCTTCTGCGTTGGTGCATTACGGCTTGCTGCCGGACGTGGTGGTGGAATCGACCACCAAATTCTATAAATCGACCAATATTCTGTATCTCTACATCTGCTGCATTATCGTTGGCAGCATTATGAGCATGAACCGTCAGGTGCTGATCCAGGGCTTTCTGCGCATTTTCGCGCCGATGCTGTGCGGTGAGATTGTCGGCATGCTGGTAGGAATGGCGGTGGGCATGGCGTTGGGGCTGGAGCCGTTCCAAATCTTCTTCTTCCTGATTTTGCCGATCATGGCCGGTGGCGTCGGTGAAGGCGCGATCCCGCTGTCGATGGGGTATGCGGCGATTCTGCATATGGAGCAGGGGGTAGCCTTGGGGCGCATTCTGCCTATCGTCATGCTTGGCAGCCTGACCGCCATTGTTCTGGCCGGCTTGCTTAACCAACTGGGTAAACGTTACCCGCACCTGACCGGCGAAGGCAGCCTGATGCCGAGCAAGCAGGGCGAAAGCGAGATGAGCGCGGTGGAAAAAATCAGCGGTAAGGTGGATGTCAGCACCATTGCCTGCGGTGCGCTGCTGGCTATCCTGCTGTACATGGTAGGGATGTTGCTGCACCGCATGATTGGCCTGCCGGCACCGGTTGGCATGCTGTTCGCCGCGGTGGCGGTGAAGCTGGCACATGGCGTGTCCCCACGCATTCAGGAAGGTTCGCAGGTGGTCTATAAATTCTTCCGTACTGCGGTCACCTACCCGATTCTGTTCGCCGTCGGCGTAGCGATCACTCCGTGGCAGGAACTGGTTAACGCCTTCACCTTCCAAAATCTGGTGGTGATCGTCAGCACCGTGTCTGCACTGGTGGCGACCGGCTTCTTCGTCGGCAAGAAAATTGGCATGCACCCGATCGACGTGGCGATTGTCTCCTGCTGCCAGAGTGGGCAGGGTGGCACTGGCGATGTTGCCATCCTCACCGCCGGCAACCGTATGTCGCTGATGCCTTTTGCTCAGATAGCTACCCGTATCGGCGGCGCGATCAATGTCTCGCTCTCTTTGCTGGTACTGGCCAAATTCTTCGTATAACTCAAAAAAATCCTTAGTGTTTCTTTGCCTTTCCCCGCCCCCGCGGGGATTTTTTTATTCATTTTTTGCCTCCGGCAGGCGTCATTTCCGCTTTGGGTTAATACTTAGCGCTCAAATGACAACAAGGAGTCACCATGTTCTGGAAACGTTACCTGCTGGGGGCGGCGCTGGCCGTTATGTCGCTGCAAACCCTGGCCGCCGCACCGCAGGTGAAAACCCCCGCGCCGGGTTTTTATCGCATCATGCTGGGCAGCTATGAAGTCACTGCCTTGTTTGATGGCGTGCTCCGCTTGCCGGTTGACAGACTGCTGCTGAACAGTTCGCCAAAGCAGATAGAGACCGCTCTGGCTGAGCACCATCAGGGCCTGCCGGTCGTCACCTCTGTTAATGCCTACCTGATCAATACCGGCAGCAAGCTGATCCTGGTTGATACCGGTGCGGGTTCGCTGCTGGGGGACGGGTTGGGCAAACTGGTCGTAAACCTCAAGGCTGCCGGTTATCAGCCACAGCAGGTGGATGAAATTTACCTGACGCATATGCACCCGGATCATCTCGGCGGTTTAACGCAAAACGGTAAAGCTGCTTTTCCAAATGCAGTGGTGCGTGCCGGGCAGCAGGATGCGGATTTTTGGCTTAGCGAGAGTCGGTTGAAACAGGCGCCGCCGAAGGAGAAAGCCTCGTTCGAGAATGTTATCGCCGCGCTCAAGCCTTATCAGGCCGCCGGACATTTTAAAACGTTCAGTAATGATGGTGAGCTGTCGCCGGGGATCAGTGCGTTTGCCGCCCATGGACATACGCCAGGCCACAGCATCTATCTGGTGGAAAGCCAGGGCAAAAAATTGTTGCTGCTGGGGGATTTGATCCACGTGGCGGCGGTGCAGTTCGCCCATCCGCGTGTCGCGATAAGTTTTGATAAAGATGCCAAAGCGGCAGTAGCCCAGCGGCTGCGGGTGTTTAGTGATAGCGCTCAGCGCAGTGTGCTGGTGGGCGGACCGCATCTGTCATTCCCCGGGCTGGGTTACCTGAATAAACAGGGCGAAGGCTACGACTGGGTGCCGCTGGAATATGGCGCCATGTAAGGCGTTTATCGGTTACGGGCGGCGAACACTTTGCTGAACCAGTCGATGAAGACCCGAACGCGCGGTGAAAGTTGGCGGTTGCGCGGGTAGAGCAAGGAGACCGGCATCGGAGTGGAGGGGAATTGCGGCAGCAGGGGCAGCAAGCTGCCGTTGTCCAGGCTGTCGCGCAGGTGATAACGCGGCACCTGAATGATCCCCAGCCCCATGCGCGCCGCAGCAACCAGGCTTTCCGCCGCGCTGACCGACACCGTGCAAGGCAATGTCACCTGCCGCGCCTGGCCGGCCATAGTAAATTCCAGCGGCATCAGGGTGCCGCTGGCCGAGGAACGGAAGCCCACCATGCGGTGGCCTTCAAGTTCGCTGATGGAATGCGGCGTGCCAAAACGTTGCAGGTAGTCCGGGGCGGCGCAGGTAACCTCTTCAAGCTCGCCTAACCGACGCGCCACCATATCGCTGTCTTTCAGTTTGCCGACCCGCACCACGCAGTCGATACCTTCGCGCACCGGATCTACCAGCCGATCGCCCTCGCTCATAAAAAGTTCGATATCCGGATATTGCGTCAAAAAGTCGGGAAGTTCCGGCATTAAAAAGTGACGTGCCAACGTGCCGTGCACGTCGATGCGCAGCAGCCCACGCGGTTTGGCACCGGCAAACGCCATCTCGGCATCTTCGATATCCGCCAGAATAGTCAGGCAGCGTTGATAGTAAGCTTCGCCATCCAGCGTTGGGCTGACGTGACGGGTGGTGCGTTGCAACAACCGCACCTGCAGCCGGGTTTCCAGTTGCTTGATGGCATCGGTCACCGTCGATCGCGGCAGGTTCAGATCCTGTGCGGCCTGGGTAAAGCTGCGTTGTTCCACCACGCGGGTAAACAAGCGCATGGCATCGATTCTGTCCATGGTTATTGTTCGCTAAATTCGGATAGTGATAACGAAGAGTAGGGGATTATTCGCCGGGGCGAAAGGTGCATGATGTTGTCACGCCGGTAAGTCGCCGGCGCATAGCCGACGAGGATAGAGAGCATGAACACCAAGACTCAGCAAGTTGCCATTGTCACCGGCGCATCGCGCGGTATAGGCGCGGCCATTGCCGAACGCCTGGCTGCCGACGGTTTTACCGTGATCGTCAACTATTCAGGCAATCAGGCATTGGCCGATGAGCTGGTGCGCAAAATTGAACAAAGCGGGGGGCGGGCGCTGAGCGCCAGGGCGGACGTCAGCGACGCCGCCGCCGTTGCCCAGCTGTTTGACCGGGCCGAGCAGGCTTTCGGCGGCGTGGATATCCTGGTGAATAACGCCGGGGTGATTGCGCTGGCTCCGGTCGCAGAAATGAGCGATGCCGATGTCGATCGGCTGATCGACATTAACCTGAAGGGGACCTTCAACACGCTGCGAGAGGCGGCGAAACGCCTGCGCGACAACGGGCGCATCATCAACTTTTCATCCAGCGTGGTCGGGCTGCTGCAGCCGAGCTACGGCATGTATGCCGCCAGCAAGGCCGCCGTCGAAGCGCTGACCAGCGTGCTGGCGAAAGAGCTGCGGGGGCGCAATATTACCGTCAACGCTATCGCGCCGGGCCCGACCGCCACCGGGCTGTTCCTGGACGGTAAAACGCCGGAGCTGATCGACCGGCTGGCGAAAATGGCCCCATTGGAGCGTCTGGGTCAGCCGCAGGATATCGCCGCGGCAGTGTCATTCCTGGCCGGTGCAGACGGTGCCTGGATCAACGGCCAAACCCTGCGGGCCAACGGCGGCATTATCTGATTTTACCGGGGCGGTTTCTCTCGCGGCAGGATCGGGTATCCTGTCGCGAGAAATCCACCGGAGGAAGCGCCTTATGGTAGGCCGCAGCAGAAGAAAAAAAACCGGCAGTCAGATTGACGATGGCGTGCGTTCACCCTGCAATAATGTTTGCCAGATCGACACCGAAAACGCGTGGTGCCGGGGCTGTTGGCGCACGCTGGAGGAAATCGCCGCCTGGTCGAGTGCCGATGACGAGGAAAAGCGGGCCATTTGGCAGCGCATCCGACAGCGTACCGGAAATATCTAAACTGTAAGGGCGCGGTAGCCTGCGCCCGTTCAGCGGTTATGGTTTAGAGCGAAGTGATTCGCCCCCGCGATTTCACTCAGAAATCCCAGTCGTCATCTTCAGTGTTGACCGCTTTACCAATCACGTAAGACGAGCCTGAGCCGGAGAAGAAGTCGTGGTTCTCGTCGGCGTTTGGCGACAGCGCCGACAGAATGGCCGGATTCACCTGCGCCATCGACGGCGGGAACAGCGCTTCGTATCCCAGATTCATCAACGCCTTGTTGGCGTTATAGTGCAGGAAGGTTTTCACGTCCTCAGTCCAGCCTACACCGTCGTACAGCTCTTCGGTGTAACGCACCTCGTTATCGTACAAATCCTGCATCAGATCGAAGGCGAAATTTTTCACCTGTTGGCGGCGCGCCGCGTCGACCTTCTCCAATCCTTTTTGGAATTTATAACCGATGTAATAACCGTGCACCGCCTCATCGCGGATGATCAGACGGATCAAATCGGCGGTGTTGGTCAACTTGGCGCGGCTCGACCAGTACATCGGCAGATAAAAGCCCGAATAGAACAGGAACGACTCCAGGAATACGCTGGCGACCTTCTTCATCAGCGGATCGTCGCTGCGGTAGTGGGCCAGAATGATGCTGGCTTTTTTCTGCAGCGCGCGGTTTTCCTCGCTCCAGCGGTAGGCATCGTCGACGTCCGGCGTCTGGCACAGCGTAGAGAAAATTGAGCTGTACGAACGAGCATGCACCGCTTCCATAAAGCTGATGTTGGAGTACACCGCCTCCTCATGCGGCGTAATCGCATCTTCGATCAGCGCCGGCGCGCCCACGGTATTTTGAATGGTGTCCAGCAGCGTCAGGCCGGTGAACACCCGAATGGTCAACTGCTGTTCCTTTGGCGTCAACGTTGCCCACGACGGAATGTCGTTCGACAGTGGCACCTTCTCCGGTAGCCAGAAGTTGGAGGTCAGGCGGTTCCACACCTCCAGATCCTTGTCGTCTTCGATGATGTTCCAGTTGATCGCGCGCACCAACTGCGCCGGTTTAGGGGTATTCATAGATTGCCTCACAGTGCGCAGGACACGCAGCCCTGCACCTCGGTGCCTTCCAACGCCATCTGGCGCAGGCGGATGTAATAGATGGTTTTGATGCCTTTACGCCAGGCATAAATCTGCGCGCGGTTGATGTCGCGGGTGCTGGCGGTATCGCGGAAAAACAGCGTCAGCGACAGCCCCTGATCGACGTGCTGAGTGGCGGCGGCATAGGTATCGATAATTTTTTCCGGCCCTATGTCGTAGGCATCCTGGTAGTACTCCAGGTTGTCGTTGGTCATATAGGGCGCCGGATAATAGACGCGACCAATTTTTCCCTCTTTGCGGATCTCGATGCGTGACACGATCGGATGGATGCTGGAGGTCGAGTTATTGATGTAGGAGATGGAACCGGTGGGCGGTACCGCCTGCAGGTTCTGGTTGTACAAGCCGTGCATCATCACCGACTGGCGCAGTGCCAGCCACTCTTCGCGGCCAGGGATGGCGATATTGGCGTCGGCGAACAGCGCGCGAACCCGTTCGGTTTGCGGCTGCCATTCCCGTTCGGTGTATTTGCTGAAGTATTCACCTGAAGCATAGGTCGACTCTTCGAAGCCGCCGAATGCGCTACCGCGCTCGATGGCCAACCGGTTAGAGGCGCGAATGGCGTGGTAAGCGACGGTATAGAAATAGATGTTGGTGAAATCAATCCCTTCTTCTGAGCCGTAGAAGATGCGTTCGCGGGCCAGGTAGCCGTGCAGGTTCATCTGGCCGAGGCCAATGGCATGCGAACTGCGGTTGCCTTCGGCAATCGACGGCACCGAGCGAATGTCGCTCATGTCCGCCACCGCCGTCAGCGCACGGATCGCGGTGTCGACCGCTTTGCCAAAGTCGGGGGCATCCATGGTTTTGGCGATGTTGAGCGAACCGAGGTTGCAGGAAATATCCTTGCCTACCTGGTCGTAGCTCAAGTCATCGTGATAGGTGCTGGCGCGGTTAACCTGCAAAATCTCGGAGCACAGGTTGCTCATGTTGATGCGCCCGGCGATCGGGTTTTCACGATTGACCGTATCTTCAAACATCATGTACGGATAACCGGATTCAAACTGGATCTCCGCCAGTACCTGGAAGAATTCACGCGCATTGATGCGTGATTTGCGGATGCGCTTGTCATCCACCATTTCGCGGTACTTCTCGCTGACGCTGATTTCCGAGAACGGCACGCCATACACCTGCTCGACGTCATAGGGCGAGAACAGGTACATCTCTTCGTTATTCTTCGCCAGTTCGAAA
The DNA here is from genome assembly GCF_024809915.1 of Serratia sp. BIGb0234. Lineage (NCBI taxonomy): Bacteria > Pseudomonadati > Pseudomonadota > Gammaproteobacteria > Enterobacterales > Yersiniaceae > Serratia > Serratia sp. BIGb0234. Next base: position 1,222,645 of record NZ_JANUEI010000002.1, on the reverse strand, counting down.
GTGATATCCGGGATCACCACCCCCAGCGACAGCGTCTTGATGCGGATTTTCTCGTCGGCATTTTCACGCTTGGTGTCGAGGAAACGCAGAATATCCGGGTGATGAGCGTTGAGATAGACCGCACCGGCACCCTGACGCGCACCCAGTTGGTTGGCGTAAGAGAAGGCGTCCTCAAGCATCTTCATGATAGGGATCACCCCTGAAGACTGGTTCTCTATGCGTTTGATCGGAGCACCGACCTCGCGAATGTTGGTCAGTAAAAACGCCACGCCACCGCCGCGTTTTGACAGTTGCAGCGCAGAGTTCACCGCCCGACCGATGGACTCCATATTGTCTTCGATGCGTAACAGAAAACAGGACACCAGTTCGCCGCGCTGCTGCTTACCGCAGTTGAGGAAAGTGGGCGTCGCCGGCTGGAAGCGGCCCGAGATCATCTCCTCCACCAAATCTTGTGCCAACGCGGTATCACCTGCCGCCAGCGTTAAGGCGACCATGCACACCCGGTCTTCGTAGCGTTCCAGGTAGCGCTTACCGTCGAAGGTTTTCAGCGTATAGCTGGTGTAATACTTAAAGGCGCCGAGGAAGGTCTCAAAGCGGAATTTTTTCGCATAGGCCTGTTGGAAAAGCTGTTTGATAAAGGCGAACTCGTATTGCGCCAACACGCTCTGTTCATAATAACCTTCCTCCACCAGATAGCGCAGCTTCTCCTCCAGGTTATGGAAGAACACGGTGTTTTGGTTCACGTGCTGCAGGAAGTAGTGCCGCGCTGCTAACCGATCCTTGTCGAACTGGATACGGCCTTCGGCATCATAAAGATTGAGCATCGCGTTGAGCGAATGGTAATCCAGCGCGCTTGCGGCGGGCCGGGTCAGTTCTGTCGTTGCCAAAATGCGGTTACTCCCTGTCGAACGTTTGCAACGTCTTGTGTGGTGCCGAGCAGCTCAAAGCGGTAAAGAAAAGGCACCTGACATTTTTTGGCGATGATGTCGCCGGCAATGCCGTACGCTGCGCCGAAATTGGTATTCCCGGCGGCGATAACGCCGCGCAGGAAAGCGCGATTTTGTGGATCGTTGAGAAAGCGGATCACCTGGATCGGCACGGCTCCTACGGCGCTGCCGCCGCCATAGCTGGGCACGATCAAAATATAGGGTTTATCCATCAGCAGTTTGCTGCGGGCGCCGGCGATAGGGATACGTATCGCCGGCAATCCCAGTTTTTCAACGAACCTGTGGGTGTTCTCCGAACTGCTGGAGAAATAGACCAGCGGGTTCATGGGCAACCTCAGGACGCCAGGGCGTGGGCCAGCGCGCCGATTTTGTCCGGCCGGAAGCCAGACCAGTGATCTTCACCGGCGATAATCACCGGAACTTGCTGATAGCCAAGGGATTTAACATGCTTCAGCGCCTGCTGATCCTGGGTGAGGTCGATCACCTGATAACCAATCCCTTGTTTATCGAATGCGCGATAGGTGGCGTTGCACTGGACACAGTCCGGTTTACTGTAAATAATAATGCTCATGATTCGCATTTACCTTTTAGGCTGAAGGAAAGGCGGACAGGTCAGATAACGGAGCATTGAACGGCGTTTCTGACGGCGTTACCAACCGCTACATGTTCCCTGCGGTTGATGGGTTAAATACTATATGTGGATATTTAATTTATCAACCACGCTATATATGGTGTTTTGGTGGGATTCACGTTGAGACCGCATCAGGGCTGGAAAAGCAGAGGGAAAAATTTTTTTTGGCGGTTGTTGGCGGGAAACCCCTCTCGGGCGAGAGGGGGGATAAGTGCGGTTTCGTCATTGACGCATGCTGATGGCCAGGCGGTTAAAGGCGTTCATGATGCTGATGGCGAAGGTTAAATCGGCAATTTCCGCTTCGCTAAAGTGCGTCTGCAGCGCTTCAAACGCGCTGTCCGGTGCGCCAGTTGCGGCGATCAGGGTCACGGAGTCTGCCCACTCAAGCGCCGCGCGCTCGCGGTCGCTGAACGCATGACTCACGCGCCAGCCCGCAAGTTGGTCCAGCTTGGCGTTGTCAACGCCACTTTCTCTCAGTGCTTTACCATGCATATCCAGGCAGTAGGCACAGCCGTTAATCTGCGATACGCGCATAAACATCAGCTCAATTGTCGCCTTGTCCAGCGCGCCTTTCTCCAGTGCCATCAGGGCGGTCACCATGCCTTTGTAAGGGGCGGGAGAGAGTTCGGAATATTTCAAACGTTGCTTAATCATGGTCAACCTCAGTTAGCGAACAGCAGAATAATGAGGCTACTTTAATGGCGATATGGACTATGCTATAGAGCCATAAAATGATTATTTAACCAGGCCATGATGCGTCAGTTTCTCTCCTCTTTGCGGCTGGATGCTCAGCTCGCAGATCCTTTGTACCGGCAGATTTATCTGCGGATTAAAGACGCCATTGCGCAAGGAAGCCTGCTGGCGGGCAGTCGGCTGCCTTCGGTGCGTGGGCTGGCGAGCGATCTGGGCGTGGCGCGGGCCACGGTGGAAAGCGCTTACGGCCAACTTATCGCCGAAGGTTTTCTGCAAAGCCGGGGACAGGCTGGCACTTATATTTCGCCGCAGTTGCAGAATCTGCCGGTACGCGCAGCATTGACGACGGAAGTGTTGCCGGCGGTGGCGGCGAATCCATTGCATCCGAGTGGGGCAACGCAGCCTTTTCAATTGGGGTTGCCGGCGCTGGATGCTTTCCCGCGCGCACTATGGCAGCGGATTGTCGGTCGCCAATTGCGTACTGCTCCTTTGGCGGCCATGGCTCATCCGTCAACTCAAGGGTTGCCAGAGCTGCGCGCGGCGATCGTGAATTATTTGCAGCTTTCGCGTGGTATCAATTGTCGACCGGAACAGGTTTTTATTTGTGCCGGCTATCAGGCATTGCTGGATTTGGTGATCGGCACTTTACTCAAGACCGGTGACGAGGTGTGGCTGGAAGACCCTGGCTACCCGGTGACCCTACCGCTATTTCGCGCCGCCGGCATGCAGCCGGTGGCCGTGCCGGTTGATGAGCAGGGGATGAATATCGCCGTCGGTGTTGCCGCTGCACCTCGAGCACGCATGGCGGTGCTGACGCCGACCCACCAGAGTCCCCTGGGCGTCTCGCTTAGCCTGGCGCGGCGTATGGCCTTACTGGAGTGGGCACAGCAGCAGGGGGCATGGATACTTGAAGACGATTACGACAGCGAGGTTCGTTATCATGGTCGGCCGCTGCCGCCGTTGAAAAGTCTCGATCGTCAGGGCAGGGTGCTGTACGCCGGGACTTTCAGTAAAACCTTGTTTCCGGCACTGCGTATGGCTTATTTGGTCGTGCCGCTTGAACAGGTGGACGCTTTTGGACGCAGCAGCCGGTTACGCGGTTGCGGCTGCCCGCCACTGATGCAGGCCAGCGTGGCTGATTTTATCCATCAGGGGCATTTCTATCGCCATCTGAAACGTATGCGGCCTCTCTATCGCCAGCGCCGTGAATGGCTGGCGCAGGCGCTTGCACGACAGCTGGGGGAGTATTTGACGGTATCGTCGCAGGCTGGCGGCATTCAATTACTGGCACGATTGACGGCAAAAGGCTTGGATCGGAGGATCGCGCAAGAGGCCTGGCAACGCGGGTTGTCGATACAGGCACTTTCGGATTGGCACATAGCCAGTGCGGCGGGAGATGGCCTGCTGATGGGGTTTGCCAACTTTACCCAGCAGAGCGAGGCTGAGCGGGCAGTGGCCAGGCTAGCCGAGTTGTTTGACGCCACAAATTAAACGGCCCGCGGTTTCCCACGGGCCAGACGCACATCTGTTGTTTTATCTTTATGACTGCAAGGGGTGTTAACGCCGGGCCAGCAGAACGCCGAGGACGATGCCAACCGCGGCCCCGATCCCTACGCCCTGCCAAGGTTTGTCGCGCACGTAACTGTCGGCTTGTTCGACGGCATCGCGGGCGTGCTGTGTCAGATTGCTGGAACCATTGAAGCGAGCACGGGCGTCGCGTAACACGCCTTTGGCTTTGCTGTGCAGCTCTTTCAGTTCCTCTTTGGTTTTGTCACCGGATGCACGTAGCACCTCATCCAATGTATCAGCCAAAAGAGTGACGTCCTGATCAATGTCGCGTTCTACTTTTTCTGATTTCTTAAACATTCGACTCTCCGTTTTTGACACATGTCTCTTAAGTGTAGACCATTTCTCAAAATGTGCCGGCGATCACGGTAAAATACCTTGTGGGATAACGTCACCGGCGATGCCTGTCTGTGTTGTACATTTGGTTACTCGGCGAAACCAATCACTCACGGAAGCGGCTCATCGATTCCTCTAGTATCTGCTTCAACGGCCCAACGGGGCTTACTGAAAAAACACTCTGAGGAATTAAAGATGAAAAAAGTATTAGCCCTGATCGTTGCTGCCACCATGGGTCTGTCTTCTGTTGCTTTCGCTGCTGATACTGCTGCAGCTCCGGCAACGGCTGCTCCGGCTGCAACCACCACTACCGCTGCGCCAGCTGCTGCTGAGAAGGCTCCTGCTAAAGCCACTCATCATAAGAAAGCGCACCACAAAGCGACCAAGAAAGCCCCAGCTCAGAAAGCCCAGGCGGCTAAAAAGCACCACAAAGCCACCAAGAAAGCCCCAGCTCAAAAAGCTCAGGCCGCTAAAAAGCACCAAAAAGTAAGCAAAAAAGCTCCAGCACAGAAAGCTCAGGCTGCTAAAACTCACCACAAAGTAAGCAAAAAAGCGCCAGCTCAAAAAGCCCAGGCTGCTAAAAAACACCACAAAAAAGCGCCAGTGCAGAAAGCTCAGGCCGCTAAAAAACACCACAAAGCCACCAAAAAAGCAGCAACTCCAGCCGCTTAATTGAGTGAGGAATGCGGTGCCTGAGGGGGCCGCATCATCCCGACGTTATTGAGACACCCGGCTTAGCCGGGTGTCTTCTTTTGAGGGCTAGCTCATGATGATCAATCGCTATCTGTTCGAAGTGATTTTCAGCGCCGTCACGCTGTGTGGGCTGATCGTGGCCTGGGAACTGTTTCTGGCCGACGGTTTTCTCTGATTACTGCGCGATGGGCGTTTCATGCAGGTGCCGCCAGCCCAGCCCGGTTTCGGTTTGCTCAAACACCACGGTGGAATTGCGCAGCGTCGCCGCCTGTCCAGGCAGCCTCTGTTTCTCGCGATAGCTGACCACCGCTCCCGTCGGCCATTCGGCCACCAACGTCATCTCTTCTATGCTGATTGCCAACCCCGGTTTGGCGGCCCGATGCGCACGGAAAAACGCGCTCAGTGCGGCAAAATCCAGTCGGCTGCCGTTCAGCGCGATCATGCTGAAGGCGGGATCAAAACGTGCCAACAGCCCTTGTTCATCTCCGGCCCCTTTTTCCAGCCAGTTTTCAATGGCGACGTGTGCGTCGATCACTTCGGTAAAATATTGGTTCATTGGTGTTCCTGTTGAGTATTGAGACGGCGCACTATGGCGCGGTTTGCGATGCGCAGGCACAGCAGCATGGGGATCAGCGTGCTGGCGGCGGCCAGGTAAAAACAACTTTTGTAGGCGACGGCGGGGGTAAAATGTTCCAGCAGCAGGTTGAGTAACAAGCTGAGCAGGGCGACACCCAGGCAGAAGCTGAGCTGTCGGTTGATATTCCACAGCGCACTGGCGTCGGCCAATTGCTCATCGGCAATATGCAAAAATGCGCTGCTCTGCGCGGTGCTGCTGCACAGGCTGCCGCCAAAGCCCATCAGGGCGAAGGCCGCAACCTGCAATCCGTAATCCCCAGCGTGCGCAATCTGCGACAGCGCCAAAATGCCCAACCCTTGCAGCAGACAGCCGAAGATAAACAGCGGTTTCGGGCCAAAATGGTTAAATTTTCTGCCGGTCAACGTGATGGCCAGGAACGAGGCCAGCGACCAGGGCAGCATCAGGCTGCCGACCTGCGCGGCATGCATGCCCAACTGATTTTGCAAATACAGCATGGCGATCAGGCTGACGCCGATAAACAGGCCGGGGATGCACTGATAAATCATCATCGACGTGCGCAACAGCGGATCCTGAACCAGGCGCAGGTTCAGCAAAGGGTGGGTAATGCGCAGGCTACGGCGCAGGAAATAGGTCAAGGCGATCGCTCCTGCGGCCAACAGTAACGCGCCTTGCGCAAGGCCCCCGTTTTCCCCCAGTCGGGTGAGGCCCAGTAAGATCAGCGTCAGGGCCGTACAGGCGCTAAGCAGCCCCTTGATCTCGAGCGGTCGACGTTGCGGATCGGGTACCTGAGGGCGCAGCCAGAGTGCGGCCAACAGCAGCGCCAGCGCGGCGAGCGGCAGGTTGGCAAAGAACACCCAGCGCCAGTCGAGCCGGTCAACAATAAGCCCTCCCAATGCCGGTGACAGTGCCGGGGCCAGCAGGCCTACCAGCATAATGGCGGCGGAAAGCCCCGCGCGCTCATGGCTACGGTACAGTTGGTAGGTCAGCGTTTGGCCGATCGGGATCAGCAGTCCGCCGCCCATGCCCTGCAGCACTCTCCAGCCAACCAGTTCGCCGATGGAATCGGCATAGCCCGCCGCCGTCGTTGCCAGCATAAACAAGGTTAACGACAGCAAAAACACCCGCCGTCCGCCAATGCGCTGCGCTAACCAGGCGCTGAGCGGGATCACCAGCGTCAGGCCGAGAATGTAGCCGTTACTGACCCAGGCCAATTCACCGACCGAAGCCTGCAGCGCATGACCGATTGAGGGGTAAGCGACGTTGGCGATAAACATGTTGATCAGATCGACAAAAAATCCGAGCAGGTAGACGATTGCGACTTTGATGCGATAGGGCATGGTGCCTCCGGTTGAAGGCCAGCAGTGTAACGGGCGGGAAAGTGCGGATAAATCGGCTACGAGCGATTACACTGTCAAAATTATTTTGACAATAAGGGGCGACAACATGCTTAACCTGCAGCGTTTGGCTATCTTCGTGGCCGTGGTGGACGCCGGCAGTTTCACCGCTGCTGCGGTGGTGTTGGGGCAAACCAAGGCGGTGGTCAGCTTCAATGTCAAACAGCTGGAGGGCGAACTGGGGGTGTCGCTGCTGGTGCGCAGCACCCGACGGCTGGCACTGACCGACGCCGGCGAACGTTTTTATCAACGTTGTCTGCGGTTGTTGCAGGATGCGGAAAACCTCTTGGATGACGTACGTCGGGATCACCATGGATTGAGCGGCGTATTGCGCATCACCACTACGCCGGAATACGGCGCTCAGGTGGTGGTACCGGCGCTGGCGGCGTTTTCCCAATTGCATCCGCGCCTGCGCATTCAGCACGTTTCCTCTTCCTATCATGCCGATTTGATTTCAGAGCGTTTCGACGTGGCCATCCGGCTGGGACAACTGGCGGATTCCAGCCTGCGGGCGGCACTGCTCGACAGCTTTGCTATTGTGCCGGTCGCCTCGCCAGCCTACCTGGCCCGCCATCCCATTGCGTCTCTGGCCCAACTGGCACAGGCACAGTGGATTGCCCACAGTCGCCTCAGTTCGCCGCTGAGTTGGCAGGTCATTACCCCTGAGCGCCAGGCGGTGCTGTTCAAGGTGGAAGATGCCGCCACGTTGATGGGCGACAGTGCCGCAGCGCTGTTGGCGTTTGCTTTGCACGGTGCCGGGGTGGCGCTGTTGCCCGAATGGCTGGTGCGGCCTGCCCTCGCCGAGGGCAAGCTGTGTCCGCTACTCACGGACCATCAGTTTCCTGCGCAGAGTATTTATGCGCTATACCCCAACACCCGCCACGTACCGGAAAAGGTGAGGGCGTTTATCGATTTCCTGCGGGCGCGGGTAGCCACGGATGAATAAATGCCATGATGGCGGCCAGCGTTTGCCGGTGTACGGCTTCGCGTTGTTCGCTGGAAGAGGCGCAAAGCACCGCCCCATCATCTTCTTCACTCGCCAGGATTTGCCGGCCTTTGGGCTGACAAACCGGCAGGAAATCGAAATGATTGCCGCTGGATAGCCTCAGTGCATGAATAGGTTGCTTTCCGTTATCCGCCGCCAGCGTGGCACCGCCAAGCCCGGGTTCCTGGCCGTCGGGCAAAAAGTGCTGTGGCTCGACGATCAGTAACGGTGCGCTGAGCCGACGCAGGCTGGTCGGCAGCAGGTAGGGCACCATGCCGGGATCTAGAGCCACCGCAAAGCGAATGCGCGGGTCGGTGTAGTCGGCGTCAAATGCCCTGGCGGAAAGCTTGGTCAGTGCGACGTTGGCTTGTGTATAAAACTGACAGTTGGGCGACTGCGGTGCTTGTCGGCAGCCATCGATGAAATCGCTCAGCCGGACTTTACCGCCGATAGCTGCAATGGTGCTGTAACCACCCTTGGAGTGGCCGATAACGCCAATCGCCTGAGGGTTGAGCATCGGCTTCCAGCGAGGGTCGGTGGTAACGCCGCTAATCAAGGCGGAAATATCGCTGGTTTGTAACCACAGCTCGGCAGATAAAGCCGGAACCGAGTTACCGGTAGTGCTGCCTGGGTGGTTGGCCGCCACCACGATCGCGCCTTGTTGGGCCAGCGCTGCCGCCAGCCAGGCCTGGCTGGCGTTATTGCCGCCGCTGCCGTGGCTGATCACGATCAGCGGAAAATGCCCACTTGCTGCCGGCGCGTCCGGCTGACTCTCAATGCCGGTAAAGACCCGGTTTGCACCGATGAGCTGCGGTTTAGCCGTTTCAGTGGTGGGGTAGTAAATTCGGCTGACTAACGAACGCGAGCCGGCCTGAAAGGTTTCATCGTGGGTGGCGACCTGATAGGGGGACGCGCTCGCAGTACCGCACCACAGCATCAATAACAACAAGGTTGTTTTCATTTTCACTCCTCAAGGTATCGAGATTGAGAGGGTGGCATTGGCGGTGCCATCCGGCGACCTCGATCGCGATCCGGGTCGTTAAATGATTGTTTTAACAGTACACTGTTGATTCCGTGTGCAAACGACAAGACCTTGATGATGCCGCTTATTCCTCTCACATTTCTGTTCGGTCTGCTGTGCCTGGGGCTGCTGTATCGCCTCGGTCGTCCAACGGCGCGGCGCTGGGTCTTTCAGCTATTGTTGTTGCTGTGCGCGTGGCAAAGCCTGCTGGTGGGTATCCGTTATGGCTACGGCATAACGCAATTCAATGGGCTGCAACCGTTCGGCGCGATGGCGATCCCTTCACTGGCTTATGTCGCGTTTTTGGTGAGTACCCAGGGCCGTTTGCGGCGGCGCGAACTGTGGCATCTGATGCCACTGTGCCTGACGCTGTTGGCCAGCCTGACGGCGCCCTTTTTGCTGGATGCCATGATTGTCGGGGGTTATCTGGGGTATGGAGCCGCATTGCTGTATGCGTTGCGGCGCGGTGAAAACGCTTTGCCGCAGGTGGCGCTGGCGGAAAGTTGGCTGAGCTATCGACTGTGGCGCGGTTTGGGGGGCCTGCTGATCATGGTGGCGGTAGCCGAAGGGGTGATTGCGCTCGACTTTTCCCTGTTTGACGGGCGGCACGCCGGTTGGCTGGCAACGATCGATAATCTGTTGGTGGCGTTGAGCCTATGCTTGGTACTGTCGCGCAGCCGACCTGCGGAAAGCCCGGTTGAGGTCATATCGGAAACGGCGGATAGCGGGGGGGAAGATGAGGATCAACTGGCCGAGTGGTTTGAGCGGGTGCAACAACGGCTGCTACAAGATGACTTCTACCTGGAGCCTGAGCTGAACCTGGCCCGGCTGGCGCGCAAGGTGGGCTTGCCGGCGCGACGGGTTTCGCAGGCTATCAATCGGCATACGGGAATGAATGTGTCGCAATATGTGAATCAACTGCGTATTCGTCAGGCGGCGCAGTGGTTGCTCGCCGGTGATGAGCCGGTGACTGATATTATGCAAAAGGCCGGATTCACTACCAAATCGAATTTTAACCGCGAATTCTTGCGCATTCAGGGTGTGAGCCCAAGTGAATGGCGCAGGCAACAACAGCGGCTTTAAATAATACTTTGTTATCCCTTGCCGGGTTTGGATCGGAACTATGCTAAATGCTGTTGATGAGCCGTACGGGCGTGCCGTCAATCTCTTGATTTTGCGGTACTGAGGGTGTTTCCGGGCGTGATGTTGACGCTGTGCCTGCTGTTGCAAAAACGGCAAAATACCTGGTTAAGGAATATTCCTAAACCCACATCCATACCGAAAAATTTATTGTTTCATCTCATGATTACGGTAAGGTCGCTCAGCGGTCCAGAACGAGAGGAGAAATCGATGTATTTACGGCCGGATGAAGTGGCTAGAGTGTTGGAGAATACGGGGTTTGAGCGTGATTATGTCACCGATCAAGCCTATGGTTACCGCAAGGGTGAGCACTACGTGTATGTGAATCGTGAAGCGCGGATGGGCAGAACCGCGTTGGTGATCCACCCGGCGCTGAAAGAGAAAAGCGTGCATTTCGCCACGCCGACCTCGCCGATACGCACCAGCGATCAGTACCTTGAGTTTCCCCTGGATTTAAGCAGCGATACCCCGAGTGCGCGTTATGGCATTCCCCACGGTTTCAGCTCGCGTGACGCGCTTTCGCGCTATATCTACAGCATGTTTCTGTAATGCATCCCCCGCCTGCGGGGGACATCTTCACCAATTGGCAATGGCTTCCTGGTTAAAACGCTCGTTGTAGGCGCGGCGGAACTGTGCCAGCTCGAAAGCATCGATATCCAGATCGGCAAAATAAAACAGCGCGGCTTCGGTGTGCTCGGCATGTAACTCTGGCGACAGACCGGCACGCAGCAGGGTTTCCCGCCACAGGGCAATCTGGTGGTCGTCTGCCTGTTTGATAAAGGTCAGATAGATAAACAGCAAATAGGCCGCCTGGTGCATCTCTTCGGTGTAACCGTTGTTCAGCATGCGGATAAAGGTCTGGCTGTTGCGGCTCCCCATCTCCTGAATCATCGATTCAATCAGCATAGGTTTCACTTTCAACAGGTGGGCCAGAGAGTCAATGGCTTTGCGGGTATCGGAAGTCAGAATGCGGTAACCAATAATAAATACAACGATCAGGGCAGCGATGATGATCCAGGTCATTTATGATTTATTACACTCTCGGAACGCCAGTATTTGGCAGGAGGCGCTGCAGGACAGCGCCCGGTGTCAACGTTGTTCGCCGCTGAAATTGTCGGCTGCCCGCTGCTGATTGCGCAGGTGGTGGTTGAAGCTGGCGGCATCTTTGGCCAGTGCGTCCAGATGGGCGCCCAGCATTTTAATTTGCTTCACCAATGCGTGCTGCTCCGGCACTGAACTGGCGGTGCTCAGCTTGCGTACCAACTGTTCGTTCTGCATACGCAGTGCGACTTCGCGCTGTTTAGCCTCTTCCAGCAACTGCTGCAGGGCCTGATAGCTGTGCTGCCATTCACGGTGCTGCTTTTCGAAGCTGGCCTGCAACTCACTCATGGCATTTTGAAACTGGGTTTCCAGCTCGCGCATTTTCATGGGATCGATCCTTTGCGGCACTCAATAATGGTTTTGCAGTATAACGAAAACTGCACAGAACCTCACCCGTTGACGACGATTGCGGAAAATTCCCGGCTTGCAACCGGAGCTGTGGGTCTTACAATCAGGCTTATTCCGGCATGAAAGGCTTAGTGTCCAAGAGTGGCTTTGAGATGAGCAACCAAGACAAAGATTTTTTTGAACAGGCGATGGCGGATGTCATTCCGTTATCCCGCGGCCCCGAGACGTTGTACTTGAAGCCGCAGGAGACCATGGATAAGCGCGCGCGCCGTGAAGCGCAGGCGCTGCAGCAGGAAAACTTTCTCAGTACCGGCTTTCTCGAACTGATCCCCTGTGAGCAACCGTTGGAATATAAAGGCGAGGGCATTCAACAGGGCGTGCTCGATAAGCTGAGCCATGGCCGCTACCCGCCACAGGCCAGTCTGAACCTGTTGAAACAGCCGGTGGAGGCCTGTCGGCAAGCTCTGTTCCGCTTTATTGTACAGGCGGAAAAGCAAAGTCTGCGTTCGCTGCTGATCGTTCACGGCCGTGGGCGAGATGATGAAAGCCACGCCAACGTGATCCGCAGCTATGTCGCCAAGTGGCTGGCCCAGTTTGAGCAGGTGCAGGCTTTTTGTCGGGCGTTGCCGCGCGATGGCGGTGAAGGTGCCTGTTACGTGACGTTGCGCAAATCTGCACAGGCGAAAGCCGATAACTTCGAACGTCACGCCAAACGTAGTCGATAAACGGGGCAACAGAAGGCCAGCCGGTAGCGAGGCCACCGGCTGGTGGGGGTTATTTATTGAAGAATTTATAATCCAGTGAATAACGTCCGGCGCCGGTGACCGCCAGCAGCAATAGCCCGCCAATAATGCTGATGTTTTTGAAGAAGTTTATTTCATTGCCCATCATTTCCATGCCGGTCATTTTCCAGAATGGGTGGCCGATAAACGCGGTGCCGAGTACGTAAAGGGCAAAAATAACCGCGATAGGGCGGGTAAATAACCCAAGAATAAGCGCAATGCCGAAAAAGAACTCCACCACCACGGCGATAATCGCCGCTAAATAAGGCATGGGCGTACCATACCCTTCCATTGCCGTGACGGTTGCACCAAAGCCAACCAGCTTCATCCAGCCAAATATGATAAACAGGATCATCAACAATATTCGGGATAGCAGAATAACGCCGTCTTTTGAGCTTTCACCCATTTTGAACTCCTCAGCCACTGTCACAATTATGTTGTGTTACTGATTAAAGAGTAGACTAATATTGGCTTTGTTGTAGCGACAACCGAGAGTTACGCACTTTTTTATAGGAATAAATTCTATGGATCTTAAATTTTTGGAAGATGAAAAGCGTTTCTATATAAACGATCAGCAGGGGAAGATGATTGCCGAGATATCTTTTGTGCCCAGCGGCGACAAATTAACCATCATTGATCACACCTGGGTTGACGAAGTGCTAAAAGGCCAGGGGGTAGGTAAAAAGTTGGTGGCGCTGGTGGTCGCCAAAATGCGCGCGGAAAACCGCAAAATCATTCCGTTATGCCCGTTCGCCAAACACGAATTCGACACCACGCCAGAATATCAGGATATACGCGCCTGAAACCTAGCGGGGCGTAACCACGTCCCGCTGCTCAGCGCATGTCAAAGTTGTTACTACTGCGTTGGCCGGAACCTGCGGTCTTTGCGCGTAATCCATGCTGATAAGCTTTTCCCCCAATAGCGAACTCGCTCTTTGTGGCAGCGCTGGTTGCATAATAATCGCTATATAATATATTACATAACGATTATTAAAACAGAGGGATAGCAATCTAATGCCGGGATTATTGATGTTCTATGTGGGCGGCACCGCACCGGGTGCCAATATCGAATTGCACGACGTACAATTCGTTGCAGCGGAGCGGCCAGAACAGGCTTATCCCTTGCTGCGCGAGAAATGGTTTGGCGATAAGAACAAGGTGCATGTTGATGGCTATGCGCGTATTGAATGGGCGGATGGCTATGACGTGGCGCTGAAGGCAGAGCCGTTCGTCGGGCCGGAGAAGCTGTTCTTCGTTAACGTGGGCGGTTACCGCAGTGACGAGTTGGCTGAGCTGCACGAGTTTGGCCTGTTTGTCGCGCACAGTGCGGATGAAGCCAAAGAAAAAGCCAAGCAGACGCTACTGACCGGCAGCTTCAAGCTGCATAAGGATGATCTGGCAGAGGTGGATGATTGCCTGCTGTTGCAGTCACTGCAGGGTTACCATGTTCATTTGCAGGCCAATGCGCAGGGTAAAGCGGCGCAACCGCTGTGGCAGGGCTATTTACCGATCGGCGAGTAGAACGTGATAGCGGCGCCGATGCCTGCAACCGCGGCCTAAGCCATTGGGGGGAGGCAGCCTCCCCAATATTGGATGTGTTCAGGATTTATTGCGGAAAAAAAGCATTAAGCAGGTTTATGAGCGGCGAGAATAAATATCATTGGGCGCTCTTTTTCTTCGTCCAGCGCTGGGTTTTCTGCGATTTGTTGAGCCGAAGGGCCCCATTCGTTCAGATAGCTAATGACGAAGCCTTGCCGGATCAGCAAGTTTACGTAGCTGCCAAGCGTGCGGTGCTGCTTGATGACCCCATCTGCCAACCAATTTGAAATCCGCTGACCTTCCTGCTGATAGCCGTTAACCGGCCACGACTTCTGCCCGTTTTGATCGACCCACCATCCCTGATGCTGCGGTGCGGTATAAATGGGGTGCTCAGCGGTGAAGATAAACTGCCCGCCAGCCGCCAGCGCCTGATAAACCGTGGCGAACAACCGCGCCAGATCTTCGATGTAGTGCAGCGTCAGTGAGCTGTAGGCGATATCAAAAGACGCCTGCGGCAACTGAAGCTGTTCCAGATCCTGCTGGCGGTATTCAATGCCGGCATCCTGGGTCATCGACTGCGCTTTACCGAGCATTTTTTCTGAGACGTCCAACCCCAGTACGCTTACGGCACCTTGTTCACGAGCGCTGCGGCAGAACCACCCGTAGCCGCACCCGAGATCGACTACGCGCTTGCCGTGCAAATCCGGCAGTATGCTGCGGATAGTCGGCCATTCCGGTGCGCCGTCCAGCCCGTTCACCGAGCGGCTGAGCTGGGCATAGCCGTCGAAGAAGGCCTGATTGTCATAAATATTTTGCGTCATAATGACTCCTGTTTTGGTGAAATCGCTGCCGGTTAAGGGGCAGCGTCGCCATATTATCTGCCCACCCTGCTGATTTCCATGATAAAGGCCGTGCTAACCTCTACGGGTTACCGCATAATTTTACGCCAGAAAAAGAATGAAAAATCACCTCAGGAAAAGATATGAAGATTATTTCGGTGCGTCAGTCCCCCGAGTTTAAACAGCAAGCGATCGGTTATTTCCAACAACAATGGGCTTCGCATGAAACGTTGATGATGTATGAGGATGCCATCACTCGTTGCATCGGTGCGGCTAATCCATTGCCGCAGTGGTATTTGCTGGTGGATAACAGTCAGATCCTGGGGTGCGCAGGATTAATCACCAATGATTTCATTAGCCGCGGTGAACTCTATCCATGGCTGTGCGCGCTGTATGTGGAGGAGGCCCACCGTAACCGCGGTTACGGCAGGTTGTTGATTAACCATGTGGCGCAGGAGACTCGTCAGTTGGGTTTCCCACAGTTGCATTTGTGTACCGATCTGGAAGGCTACTACGAGAAACAGGGGTTTGCCTTTAATGGGTTGGGTTACCACCCCTGGGGTGAGGCTTCTCGAGTGTATACGCGTGATCTGTAAGAGGATTAACGGGCTCTGATAGCCAGTTAATAACGCTTTGGCAGCCGGTTAACCGCCAGCAAAATACCTTTTTCGACGGTAATATAATCTCCCTTGCGCAGGTCAGATAATATTTTCATGATGCCACTGCGCGAGAGCTGGGTTCGTTGCTGAATATAGCGCGGAACCGTGGTGGATAAGCGAAAGGCTTCTTTTTCATTCATTAGCATCAGCAAGTGATTGCAGACAACTTCGTAGGCATCGTTGCCTGACAATAACCTGTCGCGGATGCTCAGAACTTGGATGATATAAGCTTGTATATGCACTAAGTTTTGCCAAAGGTTTTCCCGTTCCAGCGTTTCCAGCACATCACTTTCCTGGTACATCACCAGTTCAACCGGTGATTCGGCCAGGAAAAAGATCAACTCTTTAGGGAAGAAGGTTTCCGCGATACCGGCGAGCGAGGGTTCTCTAAAGTTGGCTATTTTCAAACCATCACTGTCGCGGCATGCGGACATTTCACCGGACTGGAGCAAGAACCAATGCCGAATGCCATTGTGAAATAAGCGAATTTTTTTGCCTGCTGGAAAAGAACATTTTTTACCATAGGGCATTAAGGCATGCTTAATCGCCAATATATGCTCTATCGGCTTATCATCTTTATTAAATAAAGTGGCTGAGTTTCTTTTCCCAAGAGTGAAGGGAACGTCTGTTTCCATAATGTCATGTTCCAGGGGCGTAAATTTATTACGGTGAAGCCAGGGTCGAATTTTTCCGCATACTATATTATGCCTTGTAGCTATGCAATTATGCGGCTCTGTCTGGTGGGTGATGGCGGGCAGTGAATGGTAAAATAGGGTGAATGTGATTAAAAATCAATTTGTTGCCTGGTGTGCATTTTTGGACACTTAAGCCGCTATCAGACAATTACCCTGGTGGAGTAGTATGCACGGCGTTTGATGCTCCCACTATGGATGATAATAATGAAACCGTGCTCAGATTTTCTAACTCCTCGCATTAGGGGGAGTAAGTTTAGTATTTCTCTTTCGCTAATTTTCGCTTACCTTATTTATTCGCCTTTTTCAGCTGCAGCGAGCTGGTCCTTAGGGGCAGCTGCGATGGTGAATGATTATGGTTATGTTGATACCGATGCTAAAACCCAGGGATTGCCCACGTTAAACTATGAGAAAGGGAACTTTTATATTCACTCTTTGGCGGCGGGATATTATCTGCTGAATATGCCAAAGGATCAGATTTCGATCATCACCTATTATTCCCCCCTGGGTTTTGATCCGGATGATAGCAATAACAGCCAAATGAAAAAGCTGGATAAGCGCGATGGCACATTAATGGCCGGGATGGCCTTCACCCATAAAGAAAAATGGGGGGTTATTCGCGCCTCGCTGGCTGGTGATACCCTTGATAACAGTAACGGTGTGGTAGGGGACGTGGCCTTCCTGTATCCAATCAAGGCGGGCAAGCTACGCCTTGTTCCCGGTATTGGCGCGGTCTACAACAACGGTAACCAGAACGATTACTACTATGGCATTGGCCATGCGGAGGCAAAAAGCAGCGGTTTCTCAACGTATTCGGCCGGAGAGAGCTGGAGCCCTTATGTGGAGCTGAGCGCCAACTACCAGTTTAACGAACATTGGTATGCCTTGGCGTCAGTGCGTGCCGTGCAGCTGAGCAGTGAAATCACCGATAGCCCAATGGTGGATAAAGATATCTCTAGCCAGGCTTTACTGGGCGGTGGATACCGATTTTAAGCTACATGTTCGTAAGCCTGTGCCGCCTTCAGGGCATGCGTGCCTGTCTGCTCTGGCGACGCGACCAGGTTGCGAGCGAAGTGACGATCGGGAAAGACCGGTAAACGAGTAACTGTCGACGGTTCGGAAAGACGAACAGCATCACCTCGCTTCGGCGGGGTTTTGCTTTTAGTGTTTGTGGCCGTTATCGCTAAATCAGGCGCTGCTCATGCAATTTCATGTTATGCATGATGCTGTCCATCATCACCTGAACCCTGTGGGGTAACACCCCACGCTGGCGATAAATAAGAAAGGCTTGCATATCGATACAGCGCTCACGTTCAATGCAAGGCATCAGTGACCCCGATTCCAGCGCAGAAGCGACGGAGTAATAAGGGGCATAGACGATGCCAAGCCCCTGTTTTGCCAGCTCGATGGCCGGCAGAATATTGTCGCATATGCTGCTGCCGGTGACTGCTACCTGCATCAATTGGCCCTGAGAACTATAACAGCTCCAGGTATTGTGGCTCCCTCCCAGCACCCGCAAGGTAATGCAGCGATGCGCAGTCAGCTCCTCTGGCTCGACAAGAGGGGCGTTCGCGATATAGTCCGGTGAGGCAAATAACCCGACGCGAAAACGGGTCAGGGGCCTGGCGATCAGGCTTTCATTTTGCGGCTGGAAGAAACTGATCAACAGATCGCAGTCACTGTCGAATACTGCACCGTACTTCTTCTCACGTTCATCCGGATTGCGGGTGACCAAATCGACGATCAGCTCCGGCGATTCGCGTAACAGCGGCGGCAGCAGATAACGGGTCAGGAATGAATGGATACCAATAGGTGCGCCCAGCGTCACCATGCCATTCAGACTGCGTTTATAGGTACCTGATATATCGAGCAGATCGTTATGCTCATCTAACAGTTGAGTGGCTCGGCGTAAAAATTGTTCGCCAAATTCGGTTAGCGACAAGCTGCGCGGGGTGCGTAAGAAGATCTCCAGGCCAAGCCGGCGCTCCAGCGCCGTCAGGGTGCGCGACACATTTGACTGTGGCATGTCTAGCCGCTGAGCGGCCTTGCTGACGCTGGCCGTTTCGGCAATGCAGCGAACGATCCTGAGTTCGTCGATCTTGAAGTCTTTTGATTTCACTCTACGCGCCAGTCTGATTTAGTATATCAAAAATGATATACATTTTTGCCTGTATTGTCATATGACTTATCAGTCACTAGCGGGTACTATTTCGATTAATTATTTATTGCTTATTAAATTAATATTGGAAGTTATGATGAGAAAAAAACGTGCGGCCATTTTGCCCTTGGTATTCATTCTGGCCGCTTGTTCATCCAAGGTCACCGAAAAAGAAAAGTATTCTACGTTCCTGAATAATTACAATGATATTACCCAGGGGAAATCGGCCTCCGGTAAGGACGTTTTATATTGGAAACAAACTAACGTTGACTATTCTAAATATAAATATTTGGTTTATCAGCCGATGATCTATTTCCCGCGTCCGAAACCCACTGAGATGGTAAGCCAGCGCGCACTTGATAATATCCTGAACTACACCAACCAGCAGTTTAAGCAGTCCATGGCATCCCATTTTATCTTGGAGGATGTGCCACGTGAAAATACGCTTATTTTCCGAGGGGCTATAACGGCTATCGATACCCATAAAAAAGGGCTTCAGGTGTATGAGGTATTGCCAATCACGCTACTGGTGGCGGCAACACAGAGCGTAACCGGTCACCGCACCATGGAGAGCTCTGTGTATATGGAAGGCGAGTTTATCGATGCTTCGACTAATCAGCCGGTTATCAAAGTGGTGCGCAAAGCGTCCGGAAATAATTTGAATAATGAAAAGGCAAAACTCACCGTAGACGATGTTAAAAATGCCATTGATATCATTGCCAAAGATATCAAAGAGTATAAGACAACATAAGCCTCGATGTGTTATTTAGCGTTACCACCCAGGGTGTAGCATGTTTCTAGATTATTTTGCTTTAGGCGTATTGATCGCCGTGTTTTTGATTTTATTTTACGGCGTGATAATTATTCACGACATTCCTTATTTGCTGCCAAAAAACGGCAACATCCCCATCAGGATGCCATTCACGTGGCAGGCTGGGTAAGCCTGTTTACCCTGCATGCTATTTGGCCACTGCTGTGGATCTGGGCGACGTTATATCGGCCAGAGCGGGGATGGGGCATGAGCGAGAAGGCCGAACACCCTGAAGTGCTGCAAGCGCGAATTCATCAGTTACAAAGCGAGTTACAGCGAATGCAGATGCCCGTTGCAGATGAAAGCTCGTCGTCCAATAAAGGGTGTTGAAAGGGTATGGATCTCTTAATTATTCTCAGCTACGTAGCGCTGAGCTACGGCGTTTTCAAACTGTTCCGTATCCCCATCAATAAATGGACCGTGCCGACCGCAGTATTGGGCGGCATTTTTATCGTAGGAGCTTTGATTCTGGGGATGAATTACAACCATCCTTATACCTACCGGGCGCAGAAAATCGCTGTTTCGGTGCCCATTGTTCCCCAGGTATCGGGAGTGATTGTCGAGGTTACGGATAAGACCAATGTGCTATTGCATAAGGGCGATGTGCTGTTTCGCCTGGATGATACCCGCTACCGTGCCCGGCTGAACAAGCTGCAGGCAGATCTTGCCAGCGCGCAGGCGGATGTCAGAACACGACAGGCTACGCTAAATGAGTCCTCGGCCAATGTGCAGCGGGTTTATGCCGAGTATGAACGCACGCGCCAGGATTATCAGCGTTACGCCAAAGGCGCGGCAATGGCAGTTAACCCTTTCTCGGAACAAGACATCAGTCATGCCCGGCAGCAGTATCAAGCGCAATCTGCAGCGCTGCAGGCTGCCAAAGCTCAGCATCAGCAGGCGCAGGAGCGGCTTTCGGGCCACTACAATGGTGAGGACGCCCGCATTGCCAGCCTGAAATCACAGATTGCGGAAGCGACCTACAATTTGGAACAAACAACCATTCGAGCACCCAGCGAGGGTTATGTTACCCAGGTGCTGGCTCGGCCTGGCACCACCGCAGTGCGCTTGCCGTTCAAGCCGGTGATGATTTTTATTCCGCAGCAAAAACGGCAGGTGGTGGCGGTATTCCGTCAAAACTCGATCCTGCGTTTAACCCAGGGCGATAAAGCCGAGGTGGTATTTAACGGCTTGCCGGGGAAAATCTATGGCGGCTCGGTCACGCGGGTGCTGCCGGTAGTCCCCGACGGCAGCTATCAGGCCAGTGGTGTTATGCAAGGGCTAAACGTTGGCGCTCAGCAGGAGGGTGTTTACGTGATGATCGATTTAGACCCTGTTCCCGCGCTGGACAAATTGCCCGATGGCGTTACCGCACAGGCTGCGGTCTACACCGAGCACTTTGAGCATCTTTCCATCATGCGCAAAGTCCTGCTGCGCATGACCAGCTGGCTGCATTATCTCTATCTGGATCACTAACGACCAGTCTGCGCTACAGACACAAAAAAGCCCGCAACGTGAATTGCGGGCTTTTTCGTTATTGCCACCGGATCTATCTGGGGTCACCGGTGACCTATTTGGTGGAGCTGGGGGGATTTGAACCCCCGTCCGAAATTACTACACCGTCGGCACTACATGCTTAGTCCAATCTTTACATTCGCCGGTCAGCTGCGGATGGACACGCCACTAACAAACTAGCCTGATTGGATTTAACGCTTCAGCCCCAGGCAGGACATCCACGCGATCTCTTTTGGGTTTGACCTCTCTTGATCCCCGTCCTAAGAGCGGAGGCTAGGGAGAGAGGGCTCTTAGCAGGGTATTAAGCTGCTAGGGCGTAGTTTTCGTCGTTTGCGACTATTTTTTTGCGGCTTTTTACGAGGCCAACCGCCCCTCGGCATGCTCCTAGGGCTTCGCAAATCCCGTCGAATCCAGAATCAGCCCCAAGTAACTTTGTGCAGTATACCAGAAGTTTAACCCGTTAAGCCAGAGGCTTATCGGTTGGCGTGCTTCATGATACGGGCTTTCGCCGTCTGCCACTCACGATCTTTGATGTCATCGCGCTTATCGTGTTCTTTCTTGCCTTTGGCTACGCCGATTTTGACCTTGACCCAGGCATTTTTCCAATACATGGACAGGGCAACAACGGTATAGCCTTCGCGGTTAACGCGGCCGAACAGCGAGTCCAGCTCGCGCTTGTTCAACAGCAGTTTGCGGGTACGTGTCGGGTCGCAGACCACATGCGATGAAGCCACGCTGAGCGGCGTGATGGTGGCGCCAAAAAGATAGGCTTCACCGTCACGGAAGGTCACGTAGCTGTCGCTGAGGTTGGCTTTGCCGGCACGCAACGATTTGACTTCCCACCCTTGCAGGGACAGGCCCGCCTCGATTTCTTCTTCAATGAAGTATTCGAAACGTGCTCGCTTGTTTTGCGCAATGGTGGCTGAACCAGGTTTGTGAGCTTTTTTCTTTGTCATAGTGCGTTCATTATACTGGATGCGTCAGCGAAAGAAATCCTTTACCGCTCAGCACCTGCGCAATTTTTCGCATTTTTGGCTCCTGTCTTGCATAGCAGATTTTTTGTTTGCCGATAGATAAATGGTATGATTTGTATGTTTTGTGTCTCACAGGAAATGATATGCCCCAGATCAGTCGGTCTGCGTTAGTGCCGTTCAGCGCCGAGCAGATGTATCAGTTGGTTAACGATGTTCATTCTTATCCCGATTTTCTGCCAGGTTGTACCGGTAGCCGGGTGATTAACGCGTCCAACAATGAAATGACCGCCGCGGTGGACGTTGCCAAAGCCGGTATCAGCAAAACTTTTACCACGCGCAATACGCTGCTGGATAACCAGAGCATCAATATGCAACTGGTTGACGGCCCGTTCCGCAAGTTGATGGGGGGCTGGCACTTTACGCCGCTCAGTCCGGAAGCCTGTAAGGTTGAGCTGCACCTGGACTTCGAATTTACCAACAAACTGATCGAGTTGGCGTTCGGCAAGGTATTTAAAGAGTTGGCCGGCAATATGGTGCAGGCATTCACCCAGCGGGCGAAAGAGGTTTACAGTGTCTGAGATACGGGTTGAGGTGGTTTATGCCTTGCCGGAGCGTCAGTATCTGCGCAACGTGAAACTGGCAGAGGGCAGCAATGTTGAGCAGGCGATTGTGGCCTCCGGATTGCTGGAACTGCGCAGTGACATTGATTTGCAAAGTAACAAGGTGGGCATTTATAGCCGACCGGCCAAGTTGGGCGATGTGCTCAATGATGGCGACCGGGTGGAAATCTATCGCCCATTGATTGCCGATCCCAAAGAGCTGCGCCGTCAACGGGCAGAGAAGGCAAAAAAATAAGGCGCTGAGTGCGCCTTATTTTTTATCAGAATTTTATCTTCCGAGTTGCAGCCTGTGACTGTCATGAAGAACTTGATTCGTCCCTCACGGGCCGGACGACAGTTCCTGTACTGATTATTTGGTCAGCGCAGGCTTGTTCTGAATATCCGTCAATACGCCCGCGCTGTTAAAGGTCAGCGTCAGAGTTTGCTGGGTGATATTTTCATGACCCGGCTGCTGGCGGAACACATAGAACCACGTCTGAGTACCGAACGGATCCTGCAGCATTGGGGTTCCCAATGTATAAGCGACCTGTTGCTGGGTCATACCTTTTTGGATTTTAGCTACGTCGGTTGACGTCAGGTAGTTCCCTTGGTTGATGTCAGGCCGGTAAACCACCTTCTCAAAAGTAGAACAGCCTGCAGTCAGCATCACAAGAACCACAGCGGCGGCAGTCAGCGTTTTACAGCGCATAGTAATCACATTCCTTTAGGGCATAGGATGCCGATGATAATAGACCTTGCAGCAGTTGGAAACCTTTACAGGGCCCCAATATGACCTCAGGAAAGTAAAAAAGTTGAGCTTTTCTATGCAGCAAGCAGTTCTTTTGCGTTCGCCAGGGTGTTTCGGGTGACTTCACTGCCGCCAAGAAGGCGCGCCAATTCTTGCAAACGAGCACGTTTATCCAACGGTGACATCTGCGTTTCGGTTTCCGTGCCGTCAGTCTGCTTGCTGACAAACAGGTGCTGATGCCCACAACCGGCCACCTGTGGAAGGTGGGTGACGCACATAACTTGGGTAGATTCTCCAAGTTGACGCAACAGGCGCCCAACAATGGCTGCCGTCGGGCCGCTGATGCCGACGTCCACTTCGTCGAAAATCAGCGCCGGGGTTTCCATCTTGCGAGCGGTAATCACCTGGATAGCCAGCGCAATGCGGGACAGTTCGCCACCGGAGGCCACTTTCGCCAGCGCTTGCAGCGGTTGACCTGGGTTGGTGGACACACAGAATTCAGTGCGGCTGGCCCCTTCAGCACTCAAATGCTGCGGCTCGAAGCGAACGTCGATATTGAATTTGCCGTGCGGCATGGAGAGGGCCTGCATGCTGTCGGTAATCAACGTGGTCAGTTCTGCAGCATAGTGCAGACGCTTCTGGTGCAATTGTTCCGCTAACAGCAACGCCTGCTGATGATGCAGATTGACCGCCTCGTTAAGGTGTTCATGGTCGTTCTCTTGCTGCGACAGCAACTGCTGCTCATCCAGCATCTGTTGGTGCAGCTGTGGCAGTTCCTCTGGCGCAACGTGATGTTTCCGCGCCAGGTTAATTTGGCGCGACAGACGCTGTTCAAGTTCTTGCAGGCGGTTGGGGTCCAGATCCATGCGATCGGCATAGTGACGCAGTTCGTCGCTGGCCTCACTGATTTGGATCGACGCCTCTTCCAGCATGTCCAGCAGCCCGCTGAGTTTCTCATCCATGCCGGCAAGCTCAACCAGCAGATGTTTGGCGGTGTAAAGCTGGCTCAGCATGTTGTTTTCTTCATCGTCAGCCAGCAATTGCAGGGTCTGCTGGCTGATGGTCAGCAATTGGCCGCTGTTGGCCAGGCGTTTGAACTCCGAATCTATCTGTTCGAACTCACCGGCCACGGGCGCAAACTCGTTCAGCTCTTTCAATTGGTATTGCAGCAACTGTTGGCGTGCGTCGCGTTCGATGGACTGTTGCTGATGATGGGCCAGTTCGCGACAGCTTTGGTGCCAACGCTGATAAGCCTGTTGCATCTGCGCCAACAGGGCAGGTTCGTCGGCATAGGCGTCGAGCAGCTGCTTCTGGTGATCGGGCTTGAGCAGCAACTGGTGGGCATGCTGACCGTGGATTTGAATCAGCAACTGACCGAGTTCGCGCAGTTGCGAAAGCGGTACGGAAGTGCCGTTGATAAAGCCGCGTGAGCGGCCGTCTGCATTGATGACCCGGCGCAGCAGGCACTCATTGCTGTCGTCCAGGTGATTCTGTTCGAGCCATTGGCGTGCAGAAGGGGTATCTGCCAGTGAAAAACGGGCGCAGATATCGGCACGGGCGGCTCCCAGCCTGACGACGTTACCGTCGGCGCGGTTGCCGAGGCACAGCCCCAGCGCGTCGATGGCGATAGATTTACCGGCGCCGGTTTCACCGGTAATCGCCGTCATACCCGGTTGAAAATCAATTTCCAACTCACGAACGATAGCAAAATTGCTGATGGTCAATTGCGCCAGCATGGGAACCTTCCTGTGTATAAACACATAACTGTAGTTTCATACAGTATAAACTGGTTTTATATACAGTAAAGGGGCTGGCGATATTTTTAGAACAATTTTTTAGACCAGCCCAGCTTGGTGCTTAACGTGTTGAAATAGCTGTAGTCCTTTGGATGAATAAGATTCAAATGGAAATCACTGCGGCGTATCAATACTTCCTCGCCTTCCTGGATAGGCAGTGCGATCTGGCTGTCGCAGCTGATTTCCAGATCGCTGCCAATCTGCGAAAACTTCAGGCGAATGGTGCTGTTGCCGTTGATCACCAACGGGCGGGCCGAGAGGGTATGCGGGAACATCGGCACCAGCGCGATGGCTTCCAGCGATGGCGTCAGGATCGGGCCGCCGGCAGAAAGCGAATAGGCAGTCGAACCGGTCGGGGTAGCGATAATCAGACCGTCTGAGCGTTGCGAGAAGGCGAAGCGATCGTCGATATACACTTCGAACTCGATCATGTGCGCCACTTTACCGGGGTGCAGTACCACTTCGTTGATAGCAGTGCTGATGCGGCACTGCTGGTTCTCTTTGTGCACGATGGTTTCCAGCAGGAAGCGCTGTTCATCGATGTATTCGCCCTCCAGCACGTCGGCCAGTTGCTGCAGTGCGTTGTCGGGATCAAGATCGGTCAGAAAACCGAGATTGCCGCGGTTAACGCCGATCACCTTGATGTCGTAGCGGGCCAGAACGCGGGCTGCGCCGAGCATATTGCCGTCGCCGCCGACCACTACCGCCAGGTCGGCCTTTTGGCCAATATCCGCCAGGCTGCCGGTAACCGCATCTTTTAACCCCAAATCCTGAGCGATTTGGCGTTCAATCATCACTGAATAGCCTCGGGCGACTAACCAGTGAAACAACATCTCATGCGTTGCCAGCGCCGAAGGGTGACGCGGGTGGCCAACAATGCCAATACAGGCGAATTTTTTATTCATTGTTGTGATTTTCCTCACCGGGACCAGTTTATGCCCCACATTGTGACCGGTTGACTTGAAACCCCGGTTTTGATCCCCATAATAAGCCAAGTTGCGAGATTAATGCTAAAACGCGGAGATATTCATGAGTAGTAAAGAACAGAAGACGCCAAACGAGCAAGTCTCGGAAGAAATGGAACAGCAGGAAGTCTTGCCGGAAGCGGCTGAGGGCGTCGATCTGCGGGATGAGCGCATTGCTGAGCTGGAAGCTCAACTGGCCGAAGCCCAGCAGCATGAACGCGACAGCCTGCTGCGTGCCAAAGCGGAAATGGAAAACGTCCGCCGCCGCACCGAGCTGGATATCGAAAAAGCACACAAATTTGCGCTGGAGAAGTTTTCCGGTGATCTGCTGCCGGTGCTGGATAACCTGGAGCGCGCGCTGGAACTGGCGGATAAAAACAATCCGGAACTGACGGCGATGATTGAAGGCATCGAGCTGACGCTGAAGTCCCTGCAGGACGTTGTGCGTAAGTACGGGATTGAAATCGTTGGTGATATTAACGTGCCGTTCAACCCGGATGTGCACCAGGCAATGAGCCTGATGGAATCTGCCGATCACCAGCCGAACCACGTCATGATGGTGATGCAGAAAGGCTATACGCTGAATGGTCGCCTGCTGCGCCCGGCGATGGTGGCGGTTTCCAAAGCCAAGGCTTAAGCCGAATTCAATAAGGAAAAGGCACCTGCGGGTGCCTTTTTTGCGTCAGGGTTATGCCTGCGGCAGTCGCGGTAGCCAGTCGATAGGCGCCAGCCCCTGCTGTTCCAACAGTTGGTTGGTTTGCGAGAAGTGGCGACAGCCCAAGAACCCTCGGTGGGCGGAAAGCGGCGATGGATGTGGCGCTTTCAACACGTGGTGGCGGTTGCGATCGATAAAGTTGCCTTTTTTCTGCGCATGCGATCCCCAGAGCAGGAACACGATGCCTTCGCGGTTTTCATTCAGCGCGGCGATCACTCTGTCGGTAAAGGTTTCCCAGCCCAGTTTGGCATGGGAGTGCGCCTGGCCGCCTTCAACGGTCAATACCGTGTTTAACAACAGCACACCCTGTTCCGCCCAGCTTTGCAGGTAGCCATGGCTGGGGCGCTCAAAGCCCGGGATATCCGTCGCCAGCTCTTTGTACATGTTTACCAGCGAAGGGGGCGCGGGTACGCCAGGGAGCACCGAAAAGGACAGCCCGTGGGCCTGATTCGGGCCGTGATAGGGATCCTGACCGAGGATTACCACCTTCACGTCCGCCAGCTCGGTATAACGAAAGGCGTTGAACACGTCTTTTTGCGGTGGATAAATGGTCTTACCGGCCTGGCGTTCAGCGGCAACAAAGGCAAGCGTTTCATGAAAATAGGGCTGCTCTTTCTCCTTGCCGATAACATCATGCCAGGTGAGGGAGGTGGACATAAACGCTCTCCTTTGTTTTCGTTAACAATTCACTGGGCATAGCTTACCGTTTAGTGCCACGCAGCGAAACCCGCTTTTCTTTTTCCACCGCGCCCCTGCATATAAATATTTTTTAAAATTTACAAAAATAATTGCGATGTGCTCTACAGGGAAAATTGACATAAAACATAAACTTGCCCATTCTCGCTCTGTGGGTACCCCGTGAAAATTGACTTTAATCAAAGAATTGCCCCGGCCAGACTGGTATACAGAACAACAAGACAACAATGGTTTTACCAAATGGCCGAAACCAACATTGGGTTTTCTTTCGAAGTAGAATTTTTCGCCCTTGTACGGAGGCAACAAAATGATTACTGGTATTCAAATCACTAAAGCGAACGACCAGGCGCTGGTGAACTCTTTCTGGCTGCTGGACGACGAAACATCAGAAGCCCGCTGCGTTTGCGCTAAAGCCAACTATGCGGAAGATCAGGTGGTACCGGTCAGCGAACTGGGCCAGATCGAGTACCGTGAAGTGCCATTGGAAATGCAATCGACCGTTCGCGTAGAAGGTGGCCAGCACCTGAATGTGAACGTGTTGCGTCGCGAAACTCTGGAAGACGCGGTTAAGCATCCGGAAAAATACCCGCAGCTGACCATCCGCGTGTCCGGCTATGCAGTGCGTTTCAACTCGCTGACGCCAGAACAGCAGCGTGACGTGATTACACGTACTTTTACAGAAAGTCTGTAATTTTACGCACGCTTAATATAAGGGAGCTTCGGCTCCCTTTTTTCTTGTCGCAACGGCCAGAAAGTGAATCCGGATCACATTCCTCGCAAAGATAATTCTTCTCATTACAGAACTGCTCCGACCTGCCGATAGCTACATCAGCACCCAATGAGGTGCGGCATTGATAAGTCTATCGACAAGGAGTCGGCATGAGTATGTCTTTGAGTTTTACCTCTGCGGTCAGCCCTGCGGCGATTCACCCCCCGGCAACGCGTACGCTGCCAGAGCGTTTGGATCCTTCCCAGCCTACTGAACCCTCGGCATCAAAGGCCCCCGCGGCCACGCTTTCCCAGAATAGCCTGAATGCCCAGAACCTGCTGAACACGCTGGCGAGCGATTTGTCGGCAGCAGCGCCGGCGGCGGCGAATCAGGGCGTGACACGCGGTCAGCAGCCACAGCAGGGGGACTATACGCTGGCGTTACTGGCTAAAGACGTTTACAGCATCGGCAGTCAGGGCATCGAGGGGTTCAATCGGTTGAGTGCCGATGCTTTGCTGGGGGTTGGCATTGATCCTGCCAGTCTGCAAGATGCAGCGTCGGGTTTTCAGGCCGGGATTTACAGTGATAATCAGCAGTATGTGTTGGCCTTCGCCGGCACCAATGATATGCGCGACTGGTTGAGCAACGTGCGCCAGGCGACCGGCTATGACGATGTGCAGTACAATCAGGCGGTATCCCTTGCGAAAAGCGCCAAGGCAGCCTTTGGTGATGCGCTGGTGATCACCGGTCATTCGCTTGGCGGCGGTCTGGCGGCTACGGCAGCGCTGGCAACGGGCACGGTGGCGGTGACTTTTAACGCTGCCGGGGTTTCCGATTATACGCTGAATCGTATGGGGATCGATCCGGCAGCGGCGAAGCAGGATGCACAAGCCGGCGGTATCCGCCGTTACAGCGAGCAATACGACATGCTGACCGGCACGCAGGAATCCACTTCGCTGATCCCGGATGCCATTGGGCATAAAATCACGCTGGCCAATAACGACACCCTGAGCGGCATTGACGACTGGCGCCCGAGCAAACACCTGGATCGCAGCCTGACTGCTCATGGGATTGATAAGGTGATCGGCTCGATGGCGGAGCAAAAGCCATGGGAGACGAAGGCCAATGCCTGAACGGCGGCGCCTATGGCAGACGTTAATGGTCGCCACGCTGGCGGTAATCGCGATCGCCGGTTTGCTGATGATGGCTAAGGAACAACAGATGAATCAGGAAATTTCTCCGTTTAACGGGCGCAGCAATCTGGCACTGGCTCAGGCAGTGGCGCGTGGTGACACCAACGGGATTGCCGAACAGGCAACTGAGGCGCGCCTGCATGAACAGGGGGACCGTCAGGTCACTTTGCTGCAATGGGCCATACTGTCGCAGCAAACGCAAAGCCTAAGCTTGCTGCTGGCGTTGGGGGCCGATGCGACCACTCCGGGCCTGGATGGCAATAGCGCGTTGCATACTGCCGCTGCGGTGCAGGACCCGCAGTATCTTCGATTGCTGTTGGCACACGGAGTGCCGCTGAATCCGCGCAATGCGGTGACCGGTGCTACGCCGCTGGCAGCGGCAGTCTTGGCGGGGCGTGAGGAGCAAGTACGGCTGCTGTTGGTGTCCGGTGCCGATGTCACCCTTAGCGATCGGCTGGGGGATACGCCTTTGCACCTGGCGGCAAAAATCAATGCGCCGCAGTTGGCGCTGATGCTGTTGCAGGCGGGGGCGGACGCCAAAGCGCGCAATCAGCAAGGCGTGGCCTTCCAGTTCTATTTATCGCAGACGCCGACGGCATTGCAGAATGAAGAAATGCGCGATCGCTATCGTCAACTGAACGCCTGGTTGAAAGCCCATCAACAGGCGGCGCAATACGGACAGCAGTAACGGGGCATAAAAAAACCGCCTGCGGAAAAGGAGGCGGTTTTTATTCACTGCGGCGGTATTACTTCGCGCCGCTGCCCTCAGGCTTGGCCTTTGGCTGGCGGCGTTTGCCTACGTTTTTCGCATCGCGATGACGTACTTTTACCTTGGCTTTTTCTTTGTTCTTTTCTTTGTCTGACGCGCGTTTGGCCAGTACCTTCTTCGAAGGCTTGCCGTTGCTCTTTTCGCTTGGCACTTTGGTTGATGGACGCAGCTCATCGATCACGCGTGCTTTCAGCGGCTCGTTCAGATAACGGCCCACTTTGCCCAGCAGCAGGTGGTCGTGTGCTTCAACCAGCGAAATTGCGGTGCCCTTACGCCCGGCACGACCGGTACGGCCGATACGGTGCAGATAGGTATCTGCGGTGCGCGGCATGTCGAAGTTGAACACGTGGGTGATATCCAGGATATCCAGACCTCGGGCGGCAACGTCGGTTGCGACCAGCACGTTCACACGGCCGTCCATCATACGTTTTACCGCTTCGTTGCGCTTGGCCTGCACCATTTCGCCTTCGAGGTAACAGGTGTTGATGCCTGCCTCGCGCAGCCAGCCGGCCAGCTCATGCACACGCTCACGTTTGCGCACGAAGATAACGGATTTCTGCACGTCCGGTTGCTGCAGCAAGTGCACCAACAGGGCGGTTTTATGCTGTACGTCGTCGGCGCGGTAGTACCATTGCAGGATCTTTTTACGTTCGCGGCGTGACGGATCGGCTTCGACCTCTACCGGTTCTTTCAGAATGCGTTCGGCGAATTCGCGGATGGCATCGCCTTCCAGCGTCGCGGAGAACAGCAGGGTCTGGTTACGCCAGCGGGTCTCGGCGGAAATGGTTTCGATGTCCTGCGCGAAGCCCATGTCGAGCATGCGGTCGGCTTCATCGAGGATCAGCGTCTCTACTGCGCGGCAGTCGAAGTTTTCTTCTTTAATATACTGCAGCAGGCGGCCGGTGGTCGCGACCACCACGTCCTGGTTTTCACTGAAGACTTCCGCGTGGTTCATATAGGCGACGCCGCCGGTGATGGTGGCGATATCCAGCGAAGTATGAGCAGCCAGTTCACGAGCCTGATCGGCTACCTGCATCGCCAGCTCGCGCGTCGGAGTCAGGATCAGTACGCGCGGTGGGCCGGACTTCTTACGTGGGAAGTCGAGCAGATGTTGCAATACCGGCAGCAAAAATGCCGCGGTCTTGCCGGTGCCGGTTGGCGCCGAACCCAATACGTCGCGCCCATCCATCGCAGGCGGGATCGCCTCGGCTTGAATGGCGGTTGGGCGTTCGTAGCCTTTATCGCGCAGGGCGTTTATCAGGCGTTCATCGAGTTCGAGTTCGGAAAAATTGGTTACTGTCATGGTCTACCTCTACTTGGGGCGCCGATTATAGACGGGTTGGCCGCGTTCTTCACCTATTTAAGCGGAAAGCATCTCTTTTCCCAAAAATCAGATTGCCTTATGCTACGCCAGTTTTGTCTTCAGGTGGTTATTGTGAGTACTCAATCGAAAGCAAATTTCACCCCGCGTCGCGGTGGTTTTACCTTTAAGCAGTTTTTTGTTGCTCACGATCGCTGTGCAATGAAGGTGGGCACCGATGGCGTGCTGCTCGGCGCATGGGCGCCCTTGGCACAGGCGCAACGCGTGCTGGATATCGGTAGCGGTAGCGGACTGATCGCGCTGATGTTGGCACAGCGTTCAGCCGAGTCCGTGCTGATTGACGCCGTGGAGCTGGACGAGGCTGCCGCCGCGCAGGCGCGTGACAACGTGCAGGAATCGCCTTGGCCTGAGCGTATCCGGGTGCATGCGCAGGACATTCATCATTATGCCCAGCACCATGCCGGCCAATACGACCTGATCGTCAGCAATCCGCCATATTTTGAGCCGGCTGTCGCCTGCCGGGACCAGGCTCGTCACAACGCGCGTTATACTGAAACGCTTACCCACGATGCTTTGTTGGAAAGCGCGGAACGGTTGATTGCCCCACAGGGGAATTTTTGCGTAGTGCTGCCGCATGATATTGGTGAGGCCTTTGAAAGTAATGCACAACGCCGTGGATGGCATACTGCGCAACGGCTGAACGTCAGCGATCGTGCTGATACGCCGTTGCATCGGGTGCTGCTGGCTCTGACCCGTCAACCGACGGAAGAAAAAGCGGCGCAAAGCCTGGCGATCAAGCTGGCTGATGGCAGTTACACCGAGGCGTTCCGCCGTTTGATTACCGATTTCTACTTGTTCTATTGAAATGAAAAGGGCACCACAGTGGGCGCCCTTGCGGTGTTGCTGCTAGGGTTGCAGTATGGTCGGCAGCGCTTCCGGCAGCATATCCGGATAGTCCAGCGTAAAGTGCAACCCACGGCTTTCCTTACGCGCCATGGCGCTGCGTACGATCAATTCCGCCACCTGCACCAGATTTCGCAGCTCCAGCAAATTGTTGGAGATACGGAAGTTGGCGTAGTACTCATCAATTTCCGCCTGCAGCGTATTGATGCGGCGCAGTGCACGCTCCAACCGTTTGGTGGTGCGCACAATACCCACGTAGTCCCACATAAATAGCCGCAACTCATGCCAGTTGTGCTGAATGACCACTCGTTCATCCGCGTCATCCACCCGGCTCTCATCCCATTGCGGCAGCTGTTTCGCCAACTTGATAAACGGCAGACGCATCTTGATGTCTTCTGCCGCTGACCAGCCGTAAACCAAGCACTCCAACAGCGAGTTGGACGCCATGCGGTTGGCGCCATGCAGGCCGGTATAGCTGACTTCGCCAATGGCATACAGCCCATCCAGATCGGTACGGCCATGCTGATCGACCATTACGCCGCCGCAGGTGTAGTGCGCGGCGGGTACGATAGGGATAGGTTGCGTAGTCAGATCGAAACCCAGCGTCAGCAGTTTTTCATGGATCATTGGGAAATGCTGAGTAATGAATTCAGCCGGTTTATGGCTGATATCCAGATACATGCAGTCCGCACCCAGGCGCTTCATTTCGTGGTCGATGGCGCGGGCAACGACATCGCGTGGTGCCAGTTCGCCCCGTGGGTCAAAATCGGGCATAAAGCGGCTGCCGTCCGGGCGCTTCAGATAAGCCCCTTCACCGCGCAAGGCTTCGGTCAGCAGGAAGTTACGTGCCTGCGGGTGGAACAGGCAGGTCGGGTGAAACTGGTTAAATTCGAGGTTGGCGACCCGGCATCCTGCGCGCCAGGCCATGGCGATGCCATCTCCGGAAGAGATATCAGGGTTGGTGGTGTATTGATACACCTTGGCGGCACCACCGGTTGCCAGCACCACCGTTTTGGCACGATAGGTTTCTACCTGCTCCAGCTCGCGGTTCCAGACGTAGGCGCCGACGACTCTGCGGGTGCCCGGCAGGCCGATTTTGTTGGAGGTGATCAGATCGACCGCATTGCGGCGTTCCATCACGCAAATATTGGGGTGGGCGCTTGCTTTCCCTACCAGTGTGGTCTCTACTTCTTTACCTGTAGCATCAGCGGCATGCAGGATACGGCGGTGGCTGTGCCCCCCCTCCCGCGTCAGGTGGTAATGCTCTTCGCCCTGAGCGTTGACTTCGGTGTCGAACAAGACCCCTTGGTCAATCAACCACTGCACGCAGTGGCGGGCATTGCCAGCGATAAACTCAACGGCGTCTCTGTCACACAGGCCGGCTCCGGCAATTAAAGTGTCATCAACGTGTGAGGCAATACTGTCCGTTTCATCGAAAACCGCGGCGATCCCGCCTTGGGCATAGAATGTTGCGCCTTCGTTGAGCGGCCCCTTGCTGAGTACGGTAACCTTGCAATGCTGCGCCAGGCGCAACGCCAGTGACAAGCCCGCAGCACCGCTGCCGACGATCAGTACATCGCTAACATGTTCAGATGATGGTTGCATAACGTATGATGTGTGCAGAAGAAGAGTGAAATTCATGTTAGCCTAATTGTCCGGGCAAAAGCCACGGATGGGTGACATCAACATAAAAAACAATGGCAATACGGAACTTCGCGTTCTGTATGAACTCCAAGCGAGTGCTTGCTCAGGAAAATAATGTATGGCTGGCAGTACAATTTTACGCGTGGAGACGGATTTGGGGAGAGTTTACCTCGGATGAGCGAGCAGTTAACGGATCAAGTTCTGGTTGAGCGGGTCCAAAAGGGCGATCAGAAATCGTTTAACTTACTGGTAATTCGTTACCAGCATAAAGTTGCGAGTCTGGTTTCCCGGTATGTACCGCAGGGCGATGTGCCGGATGTGGTGCAGGAGTCGTTTATTAAAGCCTATCGCGCACTGGAATCATTCCGTGGGGATAGCGCTTTCTATACCTGGTTGTATCGAATCGCCGTGAACACGGCAAAGAATTATTTGGTTGCTCAGGGCCGTCGTCCGCCATCCAGCGATGTGGATGCCAACGACGCAGAAAATTACGAAAGTGCGGGTGCACTGAAAGAAATTTCGAACCCTGAGAACTTAATGTTGTCAGAAGAGCTGAGACAGATAGTTTTCCGTACCATTGAGTCTCTCCCTGAGGATCTTCGCATGGCGATTACCCTGCGGGAGCTGGATGGTCTAAGCTACGAAGAGATAGCGGCCATCATGGATTGCCCGGTCGGAACCGTACGTTCGCGTATTTTCCGCGCCAGGGAGGCTATCGATAATAAAGTTCAACCGCTGATTCAACGTTAGCAATGGCGGACACAGGAAGGGTACTTAGGCATGCAGAAAGAAAAGCTTTCCGCTCTGATGGATGGAGAATCGCTCGACAGCGAGCTACTGAGTTCATTGTCTAAAGACAGGGCGCTTCAACAAAGCTGGCAGAGCTATCACCTGATACGTGACACACTACGGGGTGATATCGGGCAAGTCATGCATTTCGATATCGCAGATCGTGTTGCTGCTGCACTTGAGAAAGAACCCGCACGTCTGGTTCCTTCTGCCGTGCCGGAGTCTCAGCCGCAACCGCACACCTGGCAAAAAATGCCGTTCTGGGACAAAGTTCGTCCTTGGGCCAGCCAGATCACACAGATTGGCATGGCGGCCTGCGTGTCGCTCGCGGTGATTGTCGGCGTTCAGCAGTACAACCAGCCGGCTGAGCAATCGGCTGCCGCTGAATCACCAGCGTTCACTACCCTGCCAATCATGGGGCAGGCGTCACCGGTTAGCCTCGGCGTGCCGGCAGACAGTTTCTCTACCGGCAGCGGACAACAGCAGCAGGTGCAGGAACAGCGCAAACGCATTAACGCTATGCTGCAAGATTATGAGTTGCAACGTCGTTTGCATTCTGATCAGCTGCAGCTTGAGCAAAGCACACCACAACAGGCTGCCGTTCAGGTTCCCGGAACTCAGTCTTTAGGAATGCAACAGCAGTAATGAAGCAAATTTGGTTCTCCGTCTGTCTATTGACGGGCAGCCTGCTCTACTCAAGCATCGCCCCGGCGCAGCCCACTGCGTCCGGGGCGTTGTTGCAACAGATGAGCAGTGCCAGCCGTTCGCTCAATTATGAACTCGCCTATATCAGCATCAGCAAGCAGGGGATTGAATCGCTGCGTTATCGTCATGCGGTGATCGATCAATTGCCGCTCGGTCAATTGCTGCATATGGATGGTCCACGTCGTGAAGTGTTACAGCGCGGCGGCGGGATCAGCTATTTCGAACCCGGTTTGGAACCCTTTACGCTGTCCGGCGATCATATCGTCGATGCGTTGCCGGCGATTGTTTATGCCGATTTCAGCCGCCTGGCGAAATATTACGATTTCATCTCCGTTGGCAGCACCCGTATTTCCGATCGTCCCTGCGAAGTGATCCGCGTGGTTGCGCGTGATGGCTCGCGCTATAGCTATATAGTCTGGATGGACGAAGATACCAAGCTGCCACTGCGGGTTGATCTGATCGATCGCGACGGCGAAACGCTGGAGCAATATCGGGTGATTTCGTTCGTGGTCGGGCCGCAAGTGCAGGGCGTGATGGAAGGGCTGATCAAAGCTAACCTGCCACCATTGCTGTCGCTGCCTGCGGTAGATAAAATCAAGCTGAGCTGGAGCACGGGCTGGTTACCGGCTGGGGTGGACGAGGTGGCGCGTAATCGCCGTAAACTGCCGAATGTGACAGAGCCGGTAGAGTCACGGCTTTACAGCGATGGTTTATTCAGCTTCTCGGTCAATATCAGCCCTGCGGGCAGCGGTGCGGGCCAGCAGTATTATCGTCAGGGTCGACGCACGATTCAAACCGAAGTGCGTAACGGTAATGAAATTACCATTGTTGGCGAATTACCGCCGGCAACGGCCAAACGTATTGCAGACAGTATTTCCTTCAAGGTATCACCACAATGATGAAAGAGTGGGCCACGGTCGTTTCGTGGCAACAGGGCGTGGCGCTGTTGCGTTGTGAGCCGAAAGCCGGATGCGGCAGCTGCACTGCTCGCTCTGGATGCGGTGCGCGCGCGTTAAACGAATTGGTGCCGGAAACCGAACACCAACTGCAGGTACGCATTGAGCAGCCGCTCGAGCCGGGTCAACGCGTCGAAGTAGGCATTGCAGAAGGCAGCTTGCTGCGTTCTGCGATGCTGGTTTATCTGACGCCGCTGGTGGGAATGATGCTGGGTGGCAGCCTGTTGCAATACTGGCTGGGTACTGACGCTTCTGCCGCGCTCGGTGCATTGCTTGGCGGTGGCCTGGCTTTTATTCTGGCGCGTGGTCTGGCTCATCGTCTCGGCGAGCAAGCCAATTACCAACCTGTCGTTTTGCAAATTGGTTTACCGCCTGGGGCCATGCGCCTGCAGACGGAAAACGAACCTCTGCGTTAAAACTTCGGCCGCGTCACCGCCGGTTATGGTAGGCGGGGATGCGGCTGTAGATCATATGCTCTAACAGTGCGACAAACAGGTCTGCGCTGAGCAGCGAAAAATACCCTATCGTAAACAACGCATTCCCCTGGTTATCCAGCAGTCGAATGGTGCCACGTCGTGGATTATTCTCGAGTTCACGGATCTGTTCAATCGGGATTGATCCTTGTGCCGTGATAACCGCAGTTGCGCTCAACTGTAGCGTTTGAACCTGTTTTCCTTGTCGGTTTCCGGGCAATAAATGATTCAGCCAGCGAGCTCCGCAGCTGAGATAGTGAAACGACAGCACTTCCCCCTGATACAACGCATTCAGCGCCAGCGGCCCACGTTGCTGGATCTGCTGATTAATAATGGTATCCGCCAGCCGCCAGGAGTGAGACAGGTTGCTGAACACCGGGTACCAGGGGTGTTCAGCCGAGGCACGAAATGCCATTACGTCGAATAGCCCGCCAAACAGGCGCCCGCCGCGAAAACGATAAATATCCCCAATTTTTTCAAAGGGGATAAAGCGTTCTTTGTGACTATGTTGGTTTATCACCCTAACGCCATGTTCGTACAGACGGTAAGTCACCGCTGGCCGCAGATAGTGGCGTAGCGCCAGAAGAATACAGCCGAGTACAATAGTGGCTGCGCCGGTTTGCAGTAGGGTCAGTATTGCATTTTCATCCATATTGCTCAGCAGCGGCAGCAACAGCAGCGCCGCACCAATGGTTAACAGCAGCGCCGCTGCCGTCAGAATGCCCCAATTGACCTTAGAAAAATCGTGCCGGCTCAGCATTTGCCCTTTATCGATCATTTTGCACCTTCCAATCAATACGTAGAGATATGCTGGTGAACCCCGGTGGGCATGCCGATGTAGTGCCCTGAATTATGTTTTGTCACGGTGTTCACCTTCATTTCTATAGAAGCTACCGGGAGGCGTATATGGGGTTTTTCCTAAAGCCGAAGGGGGAGACTGCAATTCTAAGATATTGATCCAGATATTATTTAATCAATAACTCGGAGAGGGTTTATTGCGTTATTGGCGGTTATGTATTACTGCCGGATCCCGCCGATGGCGGAGAAAGAAATGCGGAGGGCAACGGCTGTTGCAACTCGGTGTTGTGAGCACGCTGAGTTTTGTTAACATCGGCTTTCATAACCCGGGGCGCTCTGTAACATTAAAGTGCACATAATAGAATGCCTTCACTGCACCGATCGCTAGGTTTTCAGTGTTGTGACATGTAGAATGCAGCGATTCAGGCGCAAGACGGCCGAACCCATTCACTGTCGCTTTAGGTCCATGCGGGTTTCTATAGGCGAGTAATTCAGAAATACCAAGGCAGAAAAACTTTTATAATGAAGCATATACGAAATTTCTCCATTATTGCCCACATTGACCACGGTAAGTCGACGCTGTCCGACCGCATCATTCAAATTTGCGGTGGCTTGACCGAACGTGAAATGGCCGCGCAGGTGCTCGATTCTATGGATCTGGAGCGCGAGCGCGGTATTACCATCAAAGCGCAGAGCGTTACGCTGGATTATAAGGCGCAGGACGGTCAAACCTATCAGCTCAACTTTATCGACACCCCAGGGCACGTTGACTTCTCTTACGAAGTTTCGCGCTCACTGGCCGCCTGTGAGGGCGCGCTGCTGGTGGTCGATGCCGGGCAGGGCGTAGAAGCTCAGACTCTGGCTAACTGTTACACCGCGCTGGATATGGATCTGGAAGTGGTGCCGGTACTGAACAAAATTGACTTGCCGGCTGCCGATCCTGACCGCGCCGCGCAGGAAATTGAAGATATCGTAGGCATCGACGCGACCGACGCGGTGCGTTGTTCCGCCAAAACCGGTGTTGGCGTGCCGGAAGTGCTCGAACGTCTGGTGCGCGATATCCCGGGGCCGCAAGGCGATCCGGATGCGCCACTGCAGGCCCTGATCATCGACTCCTGGTTCGATAACTACCTGGGCGTAGTTTCCCTGGTGCGCGTTAAAAACGGCACCATGCGCAAGGGCGACAAGATTAAAGTCATGAGCACCGGCCAAACCTACAACGCCGATCGTCTGGGTATCTTCACGCCGAAGCGTGTCGATCGCGACGTGTTGAACTGTGGCGAAGTAGGCTGGTTGGTCTGTGCAATCAAAGACATCCTCGGTGCGCCGGTGGGTGATACCCTGACGTTGGCGCGCCAGCCGGCGGACAAGGCCTTGCCGGGCTTCAAAAAAGTGAAGCCGCAGGTTTATGCAGGCCTGTTCCCGATCAGCTCCGACGACTATGAGTCCTTCCGCGATGCGTTGGGCAAGCTGAGCCTGAACGACGCCTCCCTGTTCTATGAGCCAGAGAGCTCCACCGCGCTGGGCTTCGGCTTCCGTTGTGGCTTCCTCGGCCTGCTGCACATGGAGATCATCCAGGAACGTCTGGAGCGTGAATACGATCTGGAGCTGATCACCACCGCACCGACGGTAGTGTATGAAGTGGAAACTACCAGCAAAGAGACGATTTACGTTGATAGCCCGTCCAAGCTGCCGCCTCTGAACAATATCGAAGAGTTGCGTGAGCCGATCGCCGAGTGTCACATGCTGATGCCGCAGGAATTCCTGGGTAACGTCATCACGCTGTGTATCGAAAAACGCGGCGTGCAAACCAACATGGTTTATCACGGCAATCAGGTTGCGCTGACTTACGAAATCCCGATGGCGGAAGTGGTACTCGACTTCTTCGACCGCCTGAAGTCTACGTCACGCGGTTATGCGTCGCTGGATTACAACTTCAAGCGCTTCCAGACCTCTGACATGGTGCGTGTCGACGTGCTGATCAACAACGAGCGTGTGGATGCGCTGGCGCTGATTACCCACCGCGACAATGCGCAATACCGTGGCCGCGAGCTGGTGGAGAAGATGAAAGAGCTGATCCCTCGTCAGCAGTTCGACATCGCCATTCAGGCGGCGATCGGCACCCATATCATCGCGCGCTCCACGGTGAAGCAGCTGCGTAAAAACGTTCTGGCAAAATGCTACGGCGGCGACGTTAGCCGTAAGAAGAAGCTGTTGCAGAAACAGAAAGACGGTAAGAAACGTATGAAGCAGGTCGGTAACGTAGAGTTGCCGCAAGAAGCGTTCCTGGCCATTCTGCACGTTGGCAAAGACAGTAAGTAAGAGCGATTAGTTCGCGTAATTAGGGAGTTTGCATGGCGAATATGTTTGCCCTGATCCTGGCGCTGGCAACGTTGGTCACCGGGATCATTTGGGCCTTTGAGCGCTTTAAATGGGCGCCTGCCCGCCGCGCCAAAATTGCGGCGGTGAATGCGCAGACTGCGGGTGCCGTGGACGACAAAACGCTGGCGAAAGTGGCGAAGCAGCCGGGTTGGATTGAAACCGGCGCGTCGGTGTTCCCGGTGTTGCTGCTGGTCTTTGTGGTGCGTTCGTTTATTTACGAACCTTTCCAGATCCCGTCCGGTTCGATGATGCCGACGTTGTTGATTGGCGATTTTATTCTGGTGGAGAAATATGCCTACGGCATTAAAGATCCTATTACCCAGACCACGCTAATTGAAACCGGCCATCCGAAACGCGGTGATATTGCGGTATTTAAATATCCGTTGGATCCTAAATTGGATTATATCAAGCGCGTAGTCGGCCTGCCGGGCGACCGTGTAAGTTACGATCCGGTCAATAAGCGCGTAACCGTTCAGCCATCCTGTAATAGCGGTCAGTCATGCGATACCGCGTTAGCGGTGACTTACAACGATGCGCAGCCAAGCGACTTTGTTCAATTGTTCAGCCGCAGCGGTATGGGCGAAGCCAGCAATGGCTTTTACCAGATCCCGCTGAGCGACAACGTGCCGCAGGGCGGTATCCGTCTGCGTGAACGCCAGGAGACGCTGGGCTCGGTTTCTCACCATATTCTGACCGTGCCGGGCACGCAGGATCAGGTGGGCGCTTACTACCAGCAGCCGGGTAAACAGTTGGCGGAATGGGTTGTGCCGGCGGGTCATTACTTCATGATGGGTGATAACCGCGACAACAGCGCCGACAGCCGTTACTGGGGCTTCGTACCGGAGAAAAATCTGGTGGGTAAAGCCACGGCTATCTGGATGAGTTTTGAAAAGCAGGAAGGCGAATGGCCTACCGGCGTAAGATTTAGCCGCATCGGTGGAATTCATTAATCAGGCGTCTATAAACGCAGCATTATATTTCCACTCGTTGTAGAATACCGGCTCGAGCGATAAAAAGTTGGCTCCCTGTTGGGAGCCACTGCAAACGAAACAGCTTTGGATTGGCTTTCGGCGAAGCAGGCCTGTTCCGTATGCTGCAAGTTTTTGACGCATTCTTGATCTATTGGTAACTCATGAACCCCATCGTAATAAATAGGCTACAGCGGAAGCTGGGCTACACTTTTCAACAGCAGGAGCTCTTGCTGCAAGCGTTAACTCACCGTAGCGCCAGCAGTAAACACAATGAACGTCTTGAGTTTCTGGGTGACTCTATTCTTAGTTTTGTCATCGCCAATGCGCTCTATCATCGTTTTCCTCGCGTAGACGAGGGCGATATGAGCCGCATGCGTGCCACGCTGGTGCGTGGCAATACGCTGGCGGAGATGGGGCGCGAGTTCGATCTGGGCGAGTGTCTTCGCCTCGGGCCGGGTGAGTTGAAAAGTGGTGGATTCCGCCGCGAATCAATCCTGGCGGATACGGTGGAAGCTTTAATTGGCGGCGTGTTCCTGGATAGCGATATTCAAACTGTTGAACGACTGATTTTGGACTGGTATCGCAGCCGGTTGGACGAAATCAGCCCCGGTGATAAGCAGAAAGACCCCAAAACCCGTTTACAGGAGTTTTTGCAAGGTCGTCATCTGCCATTACCTTCTTATCTGGTGGTGCAGGTTCGCGGTGAGGCGCACGATCAGGAGTTTACTATCCACTGTCAGGTGAGTGGTTTGAGCGAACCCGTGATGGGTACCGGCTCAAGCCGTCGTAAAGCCGAGCAGGCGGCAGCGGAACAAGCGCTGAAAAATCTGGAGCTTGAATGAGCGAAGTAAAACAATACTGTGGTTTTATTGCGATAGTCGGTCGTCCCAACGTGGGCAAATCCACGTTGCTGAACCAACTGCTGGGGCAAAAAGTCTCCATCACCTCGCGTAAACCGCAGACGACCCGTCACCGCATTATGGGTATCGACACCGATGGCGCCTATCAGGCCATTTACGTCGATACCCCGGGTCTGCACATCGAAGAAAAGCGCGCCATCAACCGTTTGATGAACCGCGCCGCCAGCAGCTCAATCGGCGACGTCGAGCTGGTGATCTTCGTAGTTGAAGGTACTAACTGGACCGCCGACGATGAAATGGTGGTCAACAAACTGCGCAGCCTGAAATGCCCGGTTGTGCTGGCGATCAACAAGGTCGACAACGTCACCGACAAGTCCAAGCTGTTGCCGCACATTGCGTTCCTCAGCCAACAGATGAACTTCCTCGATGTGGTGCCAATCTCTGCGGAGAAAGGCATGAATGTCGATACCATCGCCGCTATCGCGCGCAAGGTATTGCCGGAAGCGGAACACCACTTCCCGGACGATTACATCACCGACCGTTCCCAGCGCTTTATGGCGTCGGAAATCATCCGTGAAAAGCTGATGCGTTTCCTGGGTGAAGAGTTGCCTTACTCGGTGACGGTTGAGATCGAACAGTTTGTGCCGAACGAGCGCGGTGGTTACAACGTGCACGGTCTGATCCTGGTTGAGCGCGAAGGCCAGAAGAAAATGGTCATCGGCAACAAAGGTGCGAAGATCAAAACCATCGGTATCGAAGCCCGTCAGGACATGGAACAGATGTTTGAAACCAAAGTGCATCTGGAACTGTGGGTGAAAGTGAAATCGGGCTGGGCGGACGACGAACGTGCGTTGCGTAGCCTGGGCTATACCGACGATCTGAAATAACCTCTCCAATGGACGGCTGGGAGCGCGCTTTCGTCCTGCATGGACGCCCGTACAGTGAAACCAGCCTGATGCTGGATATGTTTACGGAAGGTCATGGACGGGTGCGCTTGCTGGCAAAAGGCGCGCGCAGCCGTCGTTCTAATCTGAAGGGTTGTCTGCAGCCCTTTACCCCTCTGTTAGTCCGCTGGGGCGGTCGTGGCGAAGTCAAAACGCTGCGTAACGCCGAAGCGGTGTCCCTAGGTTTACCTCTCAGCGGCATGATGCTGTACAGCGGCCTCTACGTGAATGAGCTGCTGTCACGGGTGCTTGAGCAGGAAGCCAATTACTCGGTATTGTTCTTCGACTATCTGCAATGTTTGCAGGCGCTGGCGGCAGAAGACGTTTCGCCGGAGCAGGCACTGCGCCAGTTCGAATTGGCCTTGCTGAATCACCTGGGTTACGGTCTGGACTTCCTGCACTGCGCCGGCAGCGGTCTGCCGGTCGATGATGGTATGACCTACCGCTACCGTGAGGAAAAAGGCTTTATCGCCAGCCTGGTGGTGGATCACTACAGCTTTACCGGCCGCGAATTACGCGCGCTGGCGGAGCGTCAGTTCCCTGATGTGCAAACCTTGCGTGCCGCCAAGCGTTTTACCCGTATGGCGCTTAAACCCTACCTGGGCGGTAAGCCGCTCAAGAGCCGTGAGCTGTTCCGTCAGTTTGTCCGTAAACAGCCGGATACGCCGGTCGACGACGCCTGACCTTTTCTCCTTTTGCGCTACTGCACCCGCGTGTAAACTACCGCTACTGAAAATCGTTTTTTAGAGGGTTGTCATGGCTGATTTGCTGCTGGGCGTCAA
Organism: Serratia sp. BIGb0234; assembly: GCF_024809915.1. NCBI lineage: Bacteria > Pseudomonadati > Pseudomonadota > Gammaproteobacteria > Enterobacterales > Yersiniaceae > Serratia > Serratia sp. BIGb0234. The sequence continues at coordinate 1,179,508 of NZ_JANUEI010000002.1, read as the reverse complement.
TATCGATCACATCGCCACGTTACGTAACGCGCGCGGAACCCAATATCCGGATCCGGTTCAGGCGGCATTTATTGCCGAGCAAGCAGGGGCTGACGGGATCACGGTGCACCTGCGCGAAGACCGTCGTCATATCACCGATCGCGATGTTCGCATTTTGCGCCAGACCATCCAGACGCGCATGAATCTGGAAATGGCCGTGACCGATGAAATGGTGGATATCGCCGTTGAGCTGAAACCGCACTTTTGCTGTCTGGTACCGGAAAAGCGCGAAGAAGTGACGACCGAAGGTGGGCTGGACGTTGCCGGGCAGCAGGACAAAATGGCCATCGCCGTTGAACGCTTGGCGCAGGCCGGTATTCTGGTTTCGCTGTTTATCGATCCCGATCATCGCCAAATTGATGCAGCGGTCGCGGTGGGCGCCCCTTACATTGAAATTCATACCGGCGCCTATGCGGAAGCTGAAGGCGAACTTGCGGTCAAAGCCGAGCTGCATCGTATCGCCGTTGCCGCCACCTACGCCGCAGAGAAAGGCCTGAAGGTTAACGCTGGCCACGGCCTGACTTACCATAACGTTCAGCCGATCGCGGCCCTGCCGGAAATGCATGAGCTGAATATCGGTCATGCGATTATAGGCCAGGCGGTCATGTGCGGCCTGCCGGCGGCGGTGACGGATATGAAACTGCTGATGCGTGAAGCGCGCCGCTAATGGCCGTGCTGGGGCTGGGCACCGATATCGTTGAAATGGCGCGTATCGAAGCGGTCGTAGAGCGCAGCGGCGATCGCCTGGCGCGTCGCGTACTGAGCGATGCCGAATGGGAAGTGTATCAGCAGCATCAGCAGCCGGTGCGCTTTCTCGCCAAGCGTTTTGCAGTGAAAGAAGCTGCCGCCAAGGCCTTCGGCACCGGGATACGAAACGGATTGGCGTTTAATCAGTTTGAAGTGTTCAACGACGGTCTCGGCAAGCCGAATATCCGCTTGCATGCTCGCGCCGCCGAGCTGGCGCAGCAAATGGGGGTGACCTCCATTCACGTTTCGCTGGCAGATGAACGCCGTTATGCTTGCGCGACGGTGATTATCGAAGGGTAAGCCGGCGATCGGCCATTAAAAAAAGGGCGCCTGTTGGCGCCCTTGTCGATCTGAATTTCTGTGTCACAGCCGATCGGCATGATGCAGCACCACAAATTTGTCCCACAGCTGTTCGTTGGTTTCGCGGTGCTCTGGATTGACGATAATGGTGTTGTCGATCGGACACACCTGCTGGCAGGTTGGGATATCGTAATGACCGACGCATTCGGTACAGCGATCGGTATCGATCTGGTAGATATCATCGCCCATCGAAATGGCCTGATTTGGGCATTCCGGTTCGCACATGTCGCAGTTGATGCATTTTTTGGTAATCAGCAGTGCCATTTCAGTTATCTTTTAATCGGTGCACACGAACAGGCGCGCAATCTATCATAAAACCCATTTTATTGGGCGTTTTTCCACCGGCGCCCGCCAATGCGTTGCTGCAGAGCGCTCACCCCTTGAGATGGCCGTCATAATAACTCTGGCGGGTCATTGGCCAACTGATCGAAATCAACCATTTCCTGACCATTGAAAGTAGGCCGCTTACCAGGCCCTGCTACTCGCGTATTCAGTTCTGGATGAGTCACGACTATGCCTGCCTGCCGGGCAAAAAGACGGATAAACTCAAAGGCACTGTGTGGCTCGTCAACAAAGATACGTTGGCGATCGGTATCAGAAAGCACCAAGAGCGGGACTTCGTAATTCTGTCGTGTATCGCCGCTATGTCGCAGATACACTTTGCCATCAATAGTTCGCTGAGAGAGACCGTGATCAGAGAAATAGATTAATTTAAACGGTGAATGGGTATCTTGCAGCATTTGGTAAGTATGTTCGATGAACCTATCCGTCTTGCGGTAGGTGGAAAGGTAGCAGGCGAGCTCAGTATTGCTGCTGGTGAAAACCGGCGGCTCACCACCGAGTCGTTCGCAAAAGTCAGAATGCGAACCCATAATATGCAGAACATATAGGTTCCCCGGTGAGTTGTTAGCCAACGCGGTTTGTAACAATGGCAGCAGTTCATCATCATCGGTGTTACGCGATTGATAATCTCCTTTTTTCAGGAACTGATATTCATCACTGAACATGGCTATTTTGGATACCGGTGCATCAAATTGACCAAGCAGTCCCTGATTGGAAAACCAATAAGTATGTAATCCTGCTGCTTTTGCCAACGTGATAATATTATCTGAGATATAGCTGATTTTTCCGTCGCTCAGTGCCAGAGTTCTCGGCAGGGATTCGAAGGTGTTCGGCGCGGTAGAAATATAATTACTGTAAAAGGTGCCGTTTACGCGATCCAAAAATGGGGTTGTTGACGTCGGGTACCCAAATAAGGACATATAATCCCTGCGCATGCTCTCACCCACTATAATGACATAGTTAGTCTGATTACTATTTACGCTATCAATAGTCCAGCGGGGCTCGGCCAGCATGCCGGCATTGATTTCTATCATTTGCCGATTATAACTTTGGTATGAGGACATCAATGAGGAAAAGAAATCTATCAACTTAATATTTCCGGCGTTTCCACTGAGTATTCTGGCAAACAGTACCACAATTAAAATCAGAAAAAACGGCATAGCCTTACGCGCCGAGAGCGGTTGACGCCAGCAATAGCGGGCGAGAAGAAACAGCATCATCAGTGTAGCGAAGGGTAACAGATAACAGCCTGTCGGTATGGCATGCAGGAATTCAACGGCCTCGACCCTGTTGGTTTGAAACAGCGCCGAGACCACTGCAACGGAAGGTGGGCCATATATCATGCCGACAGGGGCATAGATAGCACAAAGTATAATGTAGGGAATGACCAGGAAATACCGAGTGAGAGGAGAAATAGACAATAATAATAGCGTAAGGGAAATAAAAATAATATCAACCCCTTTACCGCCGCCGTAGCCCATCGATTTTATTAATATCAACGAAGTGACAACGAAAAGTAATAAATCTCGGAGTGCGTAAAGTGTTACGGATGTGTGGAGTTTATTTAGAATGGCTGTGTGTGTTTTCATTAAGCTCAGTTGTCAATATATTGCTGTCCATGCCAGTTCAAACCCTGCTCGGAATTTGAACAATAAGAGCCACGTACTCTATTATTAGATAGGTTTTTTATACCTGGATATTTGTGGCCCGGACATTATACGACTCAGACGAGTTTTTTCATTAATTGTTCGCTGTGTTTGATGCGTTCGGGGGCGCGATCGAGATCGTGCTGAATTAAGGCCATAAACAGCAGGTCGGTGAGGGCATATTGAGCGGTACTGGAAGAAATGGCAGCGCTGCGGGTATTGGGCTCTTCGGCAATGGTATACAAACAGTGATCGGCACGTTGCTGCAGGCCGTTGGGTGAAAAACTGGTGAGCGCCAGCACTTTTGCGCCGGCAATGCGGGCTTCTTCCGCCGCCAGATTGATTTCCCGCCGTTCACCGCTGAACGAAATTGCCAGCAATAAATCCCGCTTATCCAGCGCCTGAACCGCCGCCAGCTGAACGTGCATATCCTGCTCGGCTACGGCAATAACGCCGATTTTCAACAGCTTGTATGAGAAGTCCTTGGCGACCAATCCGGAAGCGCCGATCCCCAATAAAATGACCCTCCGCGCCTGACGCAGCATTTCCAACGCTTGATGCAGACGCTCTTCACTGTTGATATCCAGCGTGGCGCGCAGTGCAGCCTGCTTTTCCACCAACAGTTTTTCGCCGACGGCTTTCAACGAGTCGCTGCTGAGGATCTGGTTATGCACCGTGACCACAGGTTCCTTTTGCGGCTGGGCTAGCGTTTCACTCAGTGCCAACTTTAGCGCCGGGAAGCCTTTGTAGCCCATCTTCTGAGCAAACTTCACCACGCTCGACTGGCTGATGCCGGCCAGTTGAGCCAGCTTCTGCGAACTGAGATGGCGTGCCTGCTCCGCGTTATGCAGCAGAAAGTCCGCCAGCTTGCGGTCATTTTGAGCCAGCGTTGGATACATCTGGCGAATACGAAGAAGGGTACTCATTCATTTTTCCCTTGAGGCCAGCGGCCATTCTGCCACGTGGGAGGCGAAAACGCGCGGTGAAAATTTTTTGTGAGCGAGACTTTAAAATAGCAAAAAGCGCTCGCTTTGTTGAATAAAATATTCAAATAATGATTTCAGTTTGTGAATTAAAAATTCAAAGGTGAAGAGATGAATTTAGGCGCATTAGTATCCGAAAGCCGCAACCCGGCCACGCTTCGACTCGACGAGATGACAACGTTGGAAATGGTGAGTTGCTTCAATCAGGAAGACCGCAAGGTGCCGGAGGCGATAGAAAAGGTGTTGCCGGCTATCGCACAGGCAGTGGACCTGGCGGCGGCGGCATTGAAGGCCGGCGGTCGGCTGATTTATCTCGGTGCCGGGACCAGCGGCCGCCTTGGCGTGTTGGATGCCTCTGAATGCCCACCAACCTTCGGCGTGCCGCACGGCATGGTCATCGGGTTGATTGCCGGCGGTCCAGGTGCGTTGCTCAAAGCGGTAGAAGGCGCGGAGGATGATGCGGCGTTGGGTGAAGCCGATCTTATCGCACTGGATTTGACCGCGACCGACATGGTGGTGGGGCTGGCGGCATCCGGGCGCACGCCTTATGTGATTGGTGCGCTGCGCTATGCGCGACAACTGGGCTGCCCGACGGCGGCAATCTCCTGCAATCCGGACTCACCGATCGCCCATGAAGCGCAGGTGGCGATTTCGCCGGTAGTGGGGCCAGAGGCCCTGACGGGGTCCACTCGGCTGAAGTCGGGCACCGCACAGAAGCTGGTGCTGAACATGTTGTCGACCGGGGCGATGGTCAAACTGGGGAAGGTCTACCAAAACCTGATGGTGGATGTAAAAGCCACCAACGTCAAACTGGTGGATCGTGCCTGCCGCATCGTGGTGGAGGCCACCGGTGCTGAACGCAGTCAGGCCGAAGCGGCGCTGACACAGACCGGTTTTGAGGTTAAACCGGCAATCCTGATGATTCTGGCCGGCGTCGACGCTGAAGAGGCGCAGTTGCGCTTAAAGCAGCACGACGGCTATTTACGCGCGGCGTTGACGCGCTAACGACACCTGGGGCGGGCGATGGACAAAACAACGGCACTGGCAACACAGATTCTGGCAGGCATGGGTGGGGAAGGGAATATCCTGCGGCTGGAGAACTGCATGACACGGGTACGCGTCGAGGTTAGCGACGAGCAACGCCTTGATCTGGCGGCGCTCAAGCAGTTGCCAGGCGTCAAGGGCTACATCAAACAGGGCGAACAGCATCAGTTCATTGTCGGGCCCGGCGCCGCCGCCAAAGTGGTGGACGCGATGCGCTCATTGCTTACGGGGGCCCCTGCGGTTGCAGTTGCGGCTGCCGGGGACAACATCGCCCGCAACAAGGCGCAGGCCAAGCAGAAATATGCCGCGCCGATGAGCGGCGCGCTGAAAAAGCTGGCCGATGTCTTTATCCCTTTGATCCCGGCTTTCATCGCCTCAGGCCTGATTACCGGCATCATCAACCTCTTGAAGCGGCCGGACATTGCCGGCGAACTGGCGGTGAATTACCCCAACGTGCTCGGGCTGCTGGCCATTTTCGGCAGCGCGGTGTTTGCCATCATGAATATTTTGGTGGGGGTTAACGCCGCACGGGTGTTTGGCGGTTCGCAGGCGATGGGCGGTGTGATGGCCGGGATTCTCTCAAGCCCGGCATTGGCGCAGATTACTTTATTCGGCGAAGCGCTGCAGCCGGGGCGCGGTGGGGTGATTGCCGTGCTGTTGGTGGTGGCGTTGATGTGTTGGGTAGAAAAACGCCTGCGCAACTGGCTGCCGGAGTCGATAGAGCTGATCCTCAACCCGCTGATCACCACCTTGGTGACCGCATCCCTGGCTATTGTGATCCTGCAGCCGTTGGGCGGTTATATTTCAGACGTGATTGCCCACGGCGCCAATCTGGCGATCGATAAAGGTGGCTTACTGGTGGGCGCGGTGCTGTCCGGGCTGTTTCTGCCGCTGGTGCTGTCCGGTTTGCATCAGGGCCTGGTGCCGATCCACGTCGAACTGGTTCAGGCGCATGGTTCCAACCCGCTATTGCCTATTTTGGCGATGGCCGGGGTTGGGCAGGTCGGGGCCGCGTTGGCGGTATTGATGAAAACCCGCAATGCGCGCCTCAAAAAGGTCATCAAAGGGGCGTTGCCGGTCGGCATTCTCGGTATTGGCGAACCCTTGATTTTTGGTGTCACTCTGCCGCTGGGCAAACCTTTTATTGCCGCCTGTCTCGGCGGTGCGGTGGGCGGGGCGCTGATCAGCTATTGGAAAGTGGCAACGGTGATCACCTTTGGCATCTCGGGTTTACCTTTGGCGTTAACCATCGTCTCGGGTAAGGTGATGTTGTATCTGACCGGCCTGGTGATTACCATTGCCGCTGGATTTATTTTCACCTGGATAATGGGATTCAACGATCCTGAGGAGTAGCCCTTGAGCGAGAAACAGAGCCAGCAGGCCGGGGAAGGCCGCCGCGTGGTGTTCTTTGATCTGGACGGCACGCTGCATCAGGAAGACATGTTTGGCAGTTTCTTGCGTTTTTTGCTGCGCCATCTGCCGTTGAATCTGCTGCTGGTGGTGCCGCTGCTGCCGGTTGTCGGGTTGGCGCTGCTGGTGATGGGCCGTGCAGCCCGTTGGCCAATGAGCGTACTGCTGTGGTCGATCACCTTTGGGCGTTCGGAGGCCAGGTTAAAGGCGCTGGAGCAGCGTTTTGTGACTTATTTCCGCAATAAGGTGACCGCTTTCCCGGTGGTGCAAATGCGTTTGCGGCAGTACCTCGAGGCGCATGATGCGCAGGTATGGTTGATTACCGGTTCACCGGAACGGCTGGTGGAGCAGGTGTATCAGGATTCGGCCTTTCTGCCGCAGATTCACTTGGTGGGCAGCCGCATCCTGCGGCGTTACGGTGGTTGGGTGCTGGCTTTACGTTGCCTGGGTGTCCAGAAGGTGACGCAGTTGGAACAACGTCTAGGCACGCCGCTTAAGCTGTATAGCGGCTATAGCGACAGCAAGCAGGATAACCCGCTGTTGTATTTCTGCGAGCACCGCTGGCGAGTCAGTAAACTGGGTGAGCTGCAGCAGTTGGAATAACCAAAGGGCGGATTTTCCGCCCTTTGCCGTTTTTGATGACTTACATTGCCGCGCGGAAAATGGCGACAATCTGCGCGTGAGTGGCCTGTATTGGGTTAGTGAAGCCGCAAGCGTCTTTCAGCGCGTTGGTGGCCAACGTATCCAGATCCTGTTCTTTCACCTGCAAATCACGCAGCCCGGCCGGGATGCCAACGTCTTGTGCCAGTAATCGAATGGCGGCAATACAGGCCGCGGCACCCTGCTGATCGTTAAGGTAGCTCACATCCAACCCCATGGCGGCGGCGATATCCTTCAGGCGAGACGCACAAACGCTGGCGTTAAATTCCTGCACGTGTGGCAGCAACACCGCATTACACACCCCATGCGGCAGGTCGTAGAAACCGCCGAGCTGGTGCGCCATCGCATGCACATAACCGAGAGAAGCGTTGTTGAAGGCCATCCCAGCCAGGAATTGGGCATAGGCCATATTTTCGCGCGCTTGCATATTGCTGCCGTCGGCAACGGCGTCGCGCAGCGATTCGGCGATCATGGTGACGGCCTTCAACGCACAGGCGTCGGTAATCGGGTTGGCGGCGCTGGAAACGTAGGCCTCAATCGCGTGGGTTAAGGCATCCATGCCGGTAGCGGCGGTCAGGCCTTTCGGCATCCCGGCCATCAGATGCGGATCGTTTACCGACAGGAGCGGCGTAACGTGTTTGTCGACAATCGCCATTTTTATGTGGCGTGCTTCATCGGTGATGATGCAAAAACGGGTCATTTCAGAGGCGGTGCCGGCGGTAGTATTAATGGCGATCATCGGTAACTGCGGTTTTGCAGAGCGGTCTACGCCTTCATAGTCCTTGATGTCGCCGCCGTTGGTGGCCAGCAACGCGATGCCTTTGGCACAATCGTGCGGTGAGCCGCCCCCCAGGGAGATCACGCAGTCGCATTGATGCTCTTGCAGCAGGGCCAGGCCCTGTTTCACGTTCAGCGTGGTGGGGTTAGGGTGAGTGCCGTCATAAACGCAGCTTTCGATTTGCTGCGCGGCGAGCAACTGTTGAACCTGGGCGACTACGCCAATGTTATTCAACACTTTGTCGGTCACGATCAACGCCTGACGCAATCCCTGCTGTTTCAGGGTTTTTGCCGCTTGGTCCAAACAGCCGGAGCCAATCATGTTGACGGAAGGGATAAAGAAAGTTGAGGCAGCCATAAGTCACTCCTGGATAAAAGCTTTATTGCTTGCCCCAAACACTACTCCGCTAATTATTAAGTCATCATGATCTATCGCAACATCACAGAGATTAGGTCAGGTGATTGATTTAGTTTTAGTTTAACCATTTACACTTTGTGGGTTTGGCCCGGTCAGAGTCAAACCCAGCAGTAACTCTTACCGTTAAAACCGGCGAGCCTTAATCATCGGTTTGGTCATGCGGTTTACGGCCCCATTGCCAGACTTTTTCCGCGTAATGTCCCAGCGCCCACAGGCTCAGGCCGAGCACCACAAAGAAAATCGCCTTGGGCATGGCGTCCCAGAAAAATTCGAAGAAGCGGGTATAGAGGTTAATACCGAGGAAGGTCAACCCAAACCCACGTAGCATGGCGTCGTCGCGTTTCAGCCCCAGCCAGATGCACCCGACGGCGGCGAGGCCGAACAACAGACTCCAGTGGAGCAGTTCAATCTGACGTGCGTTATACCAGCTGTCGAGATCGCCATAATTCCCGAAAATCGACAGCAACCATAGGGCGATGAACAGATACAGCAAGCCCATCGCCAGCGAAACTCGCTCCAGTCCACGGCGAGCGAGCAGTGGTTGCAACAGCAATGCTGCGGCGATCAGCACCACGCCAAAGGCGATAAAGCGAATCGGGAAGCTCATGCCCAGCCAATAAGCCCCCCAGCCGGACAGATAGCCGGTCTCGGCACCAAAAGCATTGCCGAGCGACAGCAGGGCAAACCACCACACCAGCCCGGAACGGCTGCACCAGCCAATCACGCCATACAGCAGCGCGGCGAACGTCAACAGCAACGAGACCCGGCCACTGCCGTTATCCAGCCAGACGCCCATTTGCCACAGGGCGCAGGCGGTGAACAGCACGGCAACGAACAAGGCGGCTTCATTACCGTAGCGTTTCTCCGGATGCCGACGGCGGCGTCTCAGCGCCCAGACATAGCAAAGCGCGGCCACTACGGCGGCGATCGCCATACGTACTGGCGCATCAAAGCGGAATAATTCCCCCAGGCGATAAAGCAATTTGCTGTCAGCGAACAGGCTGCTGATGGCAATCACCAGCGAAGCCAGCGCGGCGAGAAACGCATAACGTGCCAGCCGTCGCCAATCGAAGGGTTGTACCTCAACGTGTTGCAGCAGCTGTTGCTGCTGTTGCGCCGTCAGCGCACCTTCATCTACCCAGCCGTCCAGCGCTTTGCGCACGACGGTGGCGTTTTTCTTGCTGAGTTTCATGTTTCCTGTCCCTGAAAAACACCGTGATTCAATCAGTATATACCCGTTGTATTTCAAGCCGCAGTGAGTCATTTCTCCGCCGCTGAGAAGGGACGGCTATATTTTCCCCGGTTAACACGGGCGCAGCATGCAGCGCCGCTACTGTGTATAATGCCCGCCGCAAAGTGCACGAGGAATAATGCAATGACTGAATATAACGATGAATACTGGATGCGTCAGGCATTGCGGCTGGCCCTGCGTGCGCAGGAAGAGGGAGAGGTGCCGGTCGGGGCGCTGTTGGTACTGGACAATCAGGTGATTGGCGAAGGCTGGAACCGGCCGATTGGCCGCCACGATCCGACCGCGCATGCAGAAATCATGGCGCTGCGGCAGGGCGGGGCCGTGTTGCAGAATTACCGCCTGTTGAATGCGACCTTGTACGTGACCCTGGAGCCGTGCGTGATGTGTGCGGGGGCGATGGTGCATAGCCGCATTCGTCGATTGGTTTACGGTGCTGCCGATGTGAAAACCGGGGCAGCGGGATCGCTGGTGGATATTTTACGCCATCCCGGAATGAATCATCAGGTGGAGATCCTCTCCGGCGTGCTGGCCGAGGAATGCGCGGCTACCTTGAGCAACTTTTTCCGCATGCGTCGTGAACAGCAAAAGGCGTTGAAGCAAGCGCAACGCGCGCAGGCAGATAAGGATCCCGAATAATCAGAAGTTAAGTGCCAACTCCGGCGCCACTGCCGGATAGCCTTTCCCCAGCTCCGCCTGTTCGGCCGCTTCCTGCGCCGCCTTTCTTTCCCTTTCTTGCAGATACCCCACCAGGCTGACCTGATAGCGGCGGATGTTTTCCACGTAGTTATAGGCTTCGCGTCCGCGCGCATAGCCGTAGGTCAACTGCGGGTAGTAGCGCTTCTGGCTGAGCATCGGCAGGCGCTGTTTGACGTCGACCCAACTGTCCGGGTTGCCTTTTTGCATTTTGGTCAGCTTGCGGGCGTCGAGCATATGGCCCCAGCCCATGTTGTAGGCCGCCAGCGCAAACCAGATACGCTCATCTTCCGGCACGGTGTCGGGCACCTTGGCCATCAGCCGCTGTAAATAGAGTGCGCCGCCCTGAATGCTCTCCTCGGGATCGAGGCGATCGTTAACCCCCAGACCGTCGGCGGTGGCCCGCGTCAGCATCATCAGACCACGAACGCCGGTGGGTGAAGTGGCCTGCGGGTTCCAATGCGATTCCTGATAGGCAATGGCGGCCAGCAGCTTCCAGTCGATCTCGCTGGCGTATTTTTCAAACAGCGAACGGAAGGTGGGCAGTACCGAATCTATCGCCGACAGGAAGGTTTTGGTATCAACGTAATCGAAACTGCCCACGTGGCCGAGGTATTTCTCTTCCAGCCGCGCCAGCGTGCCGTCATCCACCATCTGGCTGTAAAAATCCAGCATGGCCGCGTACAGGCTGTCGTCGGTGCCGCGCTTCAGGTACCAGGTGACAGGTTCTTCATCGGTGACGTCGAAAGCCACCGCCAGCTGCGGATGGATGCGCTGCAGCAGGGCGATGGTCACGGAGTCGCCGAGGGTGTAATCCAGTTTGCCGTCGGCGACCTGCTCGAGCAGCTCTTTGGAGGTGAGATCGCTGGAAGCTTCCCAACTGAGGTCTGGGAACTTACTTTGTTTGAGCTGTTTCAGCGTACTGACGTGGGCCGAGCCGGAGGCGACCGCCAGCTTGCCTTTAATATCGGCAAAGCTTTTGGGGCGTGCGGTGCCCAGGCGATAAACCAACTGCTGGGAAACGGAATAGTAAGCCGGGCCGGTTCGGGCGCGACTGAGACGATCCTGATTGTAGATCAGGCCGGCGGCCAGCAGGTCGGCATCGTCATCGTCCAGATCGTCGAACAGGTCGTTGATGTTCTTATGCGGGATCACCACCAACTTCACCCCCAGATAGTTGGCGAAACGTTTCGCCAACTCGTAGTCGAGACCACTTGGCCCCTGCTTGGTGGTGAAATAGGTTAACGGCGAGTTTAGCGTACTGATACGCAACTCTCCGCGGGATTTGATCTCTTCGAGTTGCCCGCCCTGGCCGCCGCGCCAGGTAATATTGGGCCACAGGGCGAGCGCCAGAAGCAGGGTGACAACACCGATTAGAATGTAGTTTATTTTAAGGCGTTTCAAATAGTTATCCAGTGGTGGCACAGGTGCACTGCCGATTGTCATCCCGCTTTTTCTTATGGTTAAATCACCAGTGCCGGGGCATTTTGCGCAACAAAACGCCAGCGTGCAACTTTATTGATACGTTATGACAATTCGATGGCGCGAACAGCTTTTATCAATAATAGCTACGCAAACGGTTTCGTCTGTCGCGCAGATTCTCTATAATGGCGCGCGTTTTCCCCCTGTTGCGCCCAATGAAGTGCTGAAGTCAGTTGCTTCGAAGACGAGAGAACTTTGATTATGGAAATACTGCGTGGTTCGCCCGCTTTGTCGGCTTTTCGTGTTACCAAACTGTTGTCCCGCTGTCAGGACGCCCAACTTCCGGTCAGTGATATCTACGCCGAGTACGTCCACTTTGCCGATGTCAGCGCACCGCTCAATGCCGAAGAACACGGCAAGCTCACGCGCCTGCTCAAGTACGGTCCCTCTCTCGCCGAACATGCCCCTGAAGGTCGCCTGCTGTTGGTGACACCGCGTCCGGGCACCATTTCTCCCTGGTCTTCCAAAGCCACCGATATCGCCCATAACTGCGGTTTGAAGCAGGTGGTGCGGTTGGAGCGCGGTCTGGCGTTTTACGTCAAGGCACCGACGCTGACTGAAGCGCAGTGGCAACAGCTTGCCGCATTGCTGCACGACCGGATGATGGAAACCGTCTTCAGCAGCTTGCAACAGGCAGAACAGCTGTTTGCTCAGCATCAGCCGACGCCTTATCAGGCGATCGATATGCTGGGGGAAGGGCGCAGCGCGCTGGAACAGGCCAACCTCAAGCTGGGTCTGGCGCTGGCCGAAGATGAAATCGACTATCTGCTGAATGCCTTTACCGGGCTGGGGCGCAACCCGACGGATATCGAACTCTATATGTTCGCGCAGGCCAACTCGGAGCACTGCCGTCATAAAATTTTCAACGCCGATTGGATCATCGACGGCGAACAGCAGCCGAAGTCGCTGTTCAAAATGATCAAAAACACCTTCGAGCAGACGCCGGATTATGTGCTGTCGGCTTATAAAGACAACGCCGCCGTGATGGAAGGTTCGCAGGTTGGCCGTTTCTTCGCTGCGCCGCAAAGCGGTCAGTATGACTATCATCAGGAAGAGGCCCATATCCTGATGAAGGTGGAAACTCATAACCACCCGACGGCGATCTCCCCGTGGCCGGGTGCCGCTACCGGTTCCGGTGGCGAGATCCGCGACGAAGGCGCTACAGGTCGCGGTGCCAAACCCAAAGCCGGTCTGGTGGGCTTCTCTGTTTCCAACCTGCGCATTCCCGGCTTCGAGCAGCCCTGGGAGCAGGATTTTGGCAAGCCGGATCGCATCGTAACCGCACTGGATATCATGACCGACGGCCCACTGGGCGGCGCGGCGTTCAATAATGAATTTGGCCGTCCGGCGCTGGTGGGATACTTCCGTACCTACGAAGAACAGGTTAACAGCCATAACGGCGTCGAACTGCGCGGTTATCACAAACCGATCATGCTGGCGGGCGGTATCGGCAACATCCGCGCCGATCACGTGCAAAAAGGTGAAATCACCGTCGGCGCCAAACTGGTGGTGCTGGGTGGCCCGGCGATGAACATCGGTCTGGGCGGCGGCGCAGCCTCTTCTATGGCCTCCGGCCAGTCCGACGCCGATCTGGATTTTGCCTCGGTACAGCGCGACAACCCGGAAATGGAACGCCGCTGCCAGGAAGTGATAGACCGCTGCTGGCAGTTGGGCGAACAGAACCCGATTCTGTTTATCCACGATGTGGGGGCGGGCGGTTTGTCTAACGCCATGCCGGAGCTGGTCAGCGACGGTGGCCGCGGCGGCCGTTTCGAACTGCGCGATATTCTTAACGACGAACCGGGCATGAGCCCGCTGGAAGTCTGGTGCAATGAATCGCAGGAACGCTATGTGATGGCGATTGCCCCGGCGCAGATGGCGCAGTTCGACGAAATTTGCCGCCGTGAGCGTGCCCCTTATGCGGTGATCGGTGAAGCCACCGAAGAACAGCATTTGACGCTGAACGACAGCCATTTCGACAACCAGCCGATCGACATGCCGTTGGACGTGCTGCTGGGCAAAACGCCGAAGATGACGCGCGATGTGACTCGTTTGCAGGCTAAAGGCCAGCCGGTACAGCGCGACAACATTACTCTGGCCGATGCGGTAAAACGCGTTCTGCACCTGCCGGCAGTTGCCGAGAAAACTTTCCTGATCACCATCGGCGACCGTACCGTGACCGGCATGGTGGCACGCGATCAGATGGTCGGGCCATGGCAGATCCCGGTAGCCGACTGCGCGGTTACCACCGCCAGCCTGGACAGTTACTACGGTGAAGCGATGTCGATCGGCGAACGTGCGCCGGTTGCCCTGCTGGACTTTGCCGCTTCCGGCCGCCTGGCGGTGGGGGAAGCGCTGACCAACCTGGCGGCGACCGAGATCGGTTCGCTCAAGCGCGTCAAACTTTCCGCTAACTGGATGGCGGCAGCCGGTCACCCGGGTGAAGATGCCGGCCTGTATGAAGCGGTAAAAGCGGTGGGCGAAGAGCTTTGCCCGGCGCTGGGCATCACCATTCCGGTGGGCAAAGACTCAATGTCGATGAAAACCCGCTGGCAGGAAGGCAACGAGCAGCGCGAAATGACGTCGCCGTTGTCTCTGGTGATCACTGGTTTTGCCCGCGTGGAAGATGTTCGCCACACCGTGACGCCACAACTGCGTACCGACAAGGGCGACACGGCATTGCTGCTGGTTGACCTGGGTAACGGCCATAACGCGCTGGGTGCCACTGCGCTGGCGCAGGTTTACCGTCAACTGGGCGACAAACCGGCCGATGTGCGTAACGTCGAGCAACTGGCAGGCTTCTTCAACGCGATGCAACAATTGGTCGCCGACCGCGCACTGCTGGCCTACCACGACCGCTCCGATGGCGGCCTGTTGGTGACGCTGGCGGAAATGGCGTTTGCCGGCCACTGCGGTGTACAGGTAGATATTCAAGGGTTGGGCGACGACGCGCTGGCAGCGCTGTTCAACGAAGAGTTGGGCGCGGTGATTCAGGTGACGGCCGATCGGCTTGAAGCGGTCCAACAGGCGTTTGCTCAGCATGGCCTGACGGACAATGTGCACCACATCGGCAGCGTACAGGCCGGCGATCGCTTTGTGATTACCCAGGGCGACAAACCGGTGTACAGCGAAAGTCGTGCCACGTTACGCACCTGGTGGGCGGAAACGACCTGGCAGATGCAGCGCCTGCGCGATAACCCTGAATGTGCCGATCAGGAGCATCAGGCCAAGCAGAATGAACGCGATCCTGGCCTGAACGTCAAACTGAGCTTCGCACCTGAAGAAGATATTGCAGCACCTTATATCGCCAAGGGGGCTCGCCCTAAAGTGGCGGTACTGCGCGAGCAGGGCGTTAACTCCCACGTTGAGATGGCGGCGGCATTCCATCGCGCCGGTTTTGATGCGGTGGACGTACACATGAGCGATCTGCTGGAAGGGCGCCGTGACCTGCAGGACTTCCATACCCTGGTGGCCTGCGGCGGTTTCTCTTACGGTGACGTGTTGGGCGCAGGCGAAGGTTGGGCGAAGTCGATTCTGTTCAACGAGCGCGTGCGCGACGAGTTCGAATCTTTCTTCCACCGTCCGCAGACCCTGGCACTGGGCGTGTGCAACGGCTGTCAGATGATGTCGAACCTGCGCGATCTGATCCCCGGAGCCGAACATTGGCCGCGTTTCGTACGTAACCTGTCAGACCGTTTCGAGGCTCGTTTCAGCCTGGTGGAAGTGGCGGCCAGCCCGTCGCTGTTCATGCAGGGGATGGCGGGTTCGCGTATGCCGATTGCGGTATCGCATGGTGAAGGTCACGTCGAAGTGCGCGATACGGCACATCTGGCGGCGTTGGAGCATCATGGTCTGGTGGCGTTGCGCTTTGTCGATAATGCCGGTCAGGTAACGGAAAGCTACCCGGCCAACCCGAACGGTTCGCCGAACGGTATCACCGCCGTCACCAGCGCCAATGGGCGTGCGACGGTAATGATGCCGCATCCGGAGCGTGTGTTCCGCACCGTCAGCAACTCATGGCATCCGGAAGAATGGGGTGAAGACAGCCCGTGGATGCGCATGTTCCGCAACGCCCGTAAGCAGCTGGGCTAAGCGATAACGCTGTGCTAGCCGAAAGGGACGCAAGAGATTGCGTCCCTTTTCTATTTATTTATGGCCATGGTTAAGACGATGGCGATTGTCTGCATTTTGCGACAGAGGGTATTTTCATTGTCTCTAAAAAGAGACACGTAACTTATTGATTTTTAATGACCAGAAATTAATTGGCTTAAGTTGTCGGTTTTTGGCGACAGGACGGTGTTTTTTTCTTCGCCAGCACATCTGAAAATGAGAGTGCTTTGGCATGGGTTTTTGTTTTTTTTATTTTAAATTCAGTTGGTTAATAAATTTATTGAAAAGTTGGCACGTTAAGTGCATTATTCTGCTCAGTTGCTCATTCAACTTTTTATGACGGCCCCGTAAATAGACGGAACAGTTACCTCATAAGCCCCCCGAATGATGCCAAAGAAATGGTGCCTATCGTCCAACTAAACCGATAATAGCCGCGTAAGCGCTTTATCAAGCATCGGGCGACACGTGGAGTGAGGCACCGCCTGTATCCAACTGTGATGAGTGTTCATCAATTCCGGATACTTACGGATGCTATTCGTCCTGTTCGATGCCAGCCCTTGGGCTACATCACCCTGGGGACGAGAAATTAAGGGCATCCACACTTTCTTGCGATGGGGCAGTCTTGCCCCAACGTCAAATACCAAAGCATGCTCACCACTCTTTACCGATAAGTTCTGACCCGTACTCCCTACCTATGGCCTGATTCTCCTTATTTCCTGACGCTCCGCTGAACGCCGGGCTTTCCTCTCATCGGCGACTCGGTTAGCATCGAAGCAGACTAGAGACAATGAGATGATTTCGTTGAAAAGATGGCGTTTATTTCCCCGTTCGCTACGTCAACTGGTGTTGATGGCGTTCTTGCTGGTGCTGTTGCCGCTGCTGGTGTTGGCCTATCAGGCTTACCAGAGCCTGGATCACCTCAGCGCCCAGGCGGCGGACATCAACCGCACTACGTTGGTGGATGCACGACGCAGCGAGGCGATGACCAGCGTGGCGTTGGAAATGGAGCGTAGCTATCGCCAATATTGCGTGCTGGTGGATCCCACACTGGCGCGCCTCTATCAGAATCAGCGCAAACAGTATTCGCAAATGCTGGATGCCCATGCCCCAATCCTGCCGGATGAACGCTACTATCAAACCTTGCGCGATCTGTTGACTCAACTGGCAGCGATTAAATGCCAAAGCAGCGGTCCGGATCCGCAGGCTTCCACGCTGTTAGAATCGTTTTCACGCTCCAATGCCGAGATGGTACAGGCGACGCGTGCCGTGGTGTTTTCACGTGGCCAGCAGCTACAGCAGGCGATTGCCGAGCGCGGCCAGTTCTTCGGCTGGCAGGCGCTGATGCTGTTTTTAGTCAGCGTGATGCTGGTGGTATTGTTCACCCGCATGATTATCGGCCCGGTCAAGGCGGTAGAGCGAATGATCAACCGTTTGGGGGAAGGGCGAGCCTTGGGCAGTACGGCTTCCTTTAAGGGGCCGCGTGAATTACGTTCGCTGGCGCAGCGCATTATTTGGTTGAGCGAGCGCCTGGCCTGGCTGGAGTCGCAGCGCCATGAGTTCTTGCGCCATATCTCGCATGAACTGAAAACGCCGCTGGCCAGCATGCGTGAAGGCACCGAACTGCTGGCAGATGAAGTGGCAGGGCCGCTGACCTCCGATCAAAAAGAGGTGGTGACCATCCTCGATCAAAGCAGCCGACACCTGCAGCAACTGATTGAACAACTGCTGGATTACAACCGCAAACTGGCCGATGGCCCGGCAGAACATGAAAATGTCGAGTTGACCGAAATGGTCGAGATGGTCGTGGCTGCGCACAGTTTGCCGGCCCGGGCAAAAATGATCCGCACCGAGATCCAACTGGATGCGGAAATATGCTGGGCAGAGCCTACTCTATTAATGCGCGTGCTGGATAATCTCTACTCCAATGCGGTGCACTACGGCAAGGAATCCGGTAACATTTGGATCCGCAGCCGTCAGGTTGGACAACGGGTGCAGATTGATGTCGCCAACAGCGGCACGCCAATCCCCGAGGCCGAGCAAACCATGATTTTCGAGCCTTTTTTCCAGGGTAGCCACCAGCGAAAAGGGGCGGTAAAAGGAAGCGGTCTGGGGCTGAGCATCGCGCAGGATTGTATCCGCCGGATGCGCGGTGAACTGCAGCTGGTTGAAGTCGCCGGCGCAGACGTCTGTTTCCGTATTGAATTGCCATTAACCGCCGAGAATGAATAATAATGTACACATGGTCTAAACGCCTTCGTCTTACGCAGACCGAACGTTCACCGCGTGCCGCACTGGGTACGCCACTCGGCAAGCGTCGATTTTCTTTTTTAGGCAGCGTGCTTTTTATGCCGTTTCTGTTGGCAGGCTGTGTCGATCGCGCAGTCAGCGGTGGTCTGAATCAACCGCAGCAGGAAGCGATCCCGGACACCAAAGTGGTGGATTACCGCATTGCGGCCTGTGACAGTCTGTGGGCGCTGGATGATAAAGATGCGTTGAATAATTCACTGTACTGGCTGCGCGCTATGGACTGTGCCGATCGTATCGGTTCTACCCAGGCACGTGCGCTGGCGAAAACTCTACCCGGCAACAGCTGGGACGGCATTTTCAAACAGAGCATTCTGCTGGGCAGCGCCGAACCGACTTCGGGCGAGCGACGCCAGATAATTGACCGCCTGAACAGCTATCGCCTTGAGTTCCCAAGCTCGCTGCGCCCGCTGCTGCAGCTGTGGCGTCAACAGCAGGTACTGCAGGTCACCCTGTTTGATGAAAAAGCACGTTATCAGCACCTGCAGGAAAGCTCCGACAGCCAGATAGATCTGCTACGCCAGAATCAAATACGCCTACAAGCGCAGCTGCAGGACACGTCACGCAAGCTGGAAAACCTGACCGATATCGAACGTCAGCTCTCTTCACGCAAGCAGCTGCAAAGTGAAATCCCGGATAACAACGGGACACAGCCAAAAACCGACGCAGCGGGCAAGAAAGTGGCGCCGGCCAAGGCCGAAGAATCGGACGCCGAGCCGGAAAAGGGCACCGCCCTGCCGGTCGAGCCGGAAGATACTTACGCGCCGCCCCCCGCTAATAAGGAGTCTCACGCGCAATGACAGCACGCAAACCGGCCAATTTGTTATTGGTTGACGACGATCCCAGCCTGCTCAAGCTGTTGGGCATGCGCCTGACCAGCGAAGGGTTTCATGTCACCACCGCCGAAAGTGGCCAGGAAGCGCTACGCCTGTTAGGGCGCGAGAAGATTGATCTGGTGATCAGCGATCTGCGGATGGATGAAATGGACGGCATGGCGCTGTTTGCCGAGATCCAAAAGCACCAACCGGGCATGCCGGTGATCATCCTGACCGCCCACGGCTCGATCCCGGACGCGGTGGCGGCCACTCAGCAGGGGGTGTTTAGCTTCCTGACCAAACCGGTGGACCGCGATGCGCTTTACAAAGCCATCGACGAAGCGCTGTCCCAATCATTACCGGCCGGTGACGACAGCTGGCGTGAGGATATCGTCACCCGCAGCCCCATTATGCTGCGCCTGCTGGAGCAGGCAAAAATGGTGGCGCAGTCAGATGTCAGCGTCTTGATCAACGGCCATAGTGGCACTGGTAAAGAAGTGTTGGCACAGGCGATCCACGGCGCCAGCCCGCGCGGCAAGAAGGCGTTTATCGCCATTAACTGCGGTGCGTTGCCGGAGCAACTGCTGGAGTCCGAGCTGTTCGGTCATGCCAAAGGGGCGTTTACCGGCGCGGTTAGCAGCCGTGAAGGTTTGTTCCAGGCGGCGGCAGGTGGGACGCTGTTCCTCGACGAGATTGGCGATATGCCGCTTTCGCTGCAGGTGAAGTTGCTGCGCGTGCTGCAGGAACGCAAGGTGCGTCCGCTGGGCAGTAACCGCGATCTGGACATCGATGTACGCATTATTTCCGCCACCCACCGCGATCTGCAAAAGGCGATGGCGAAAAACGAATTCCGCGAGGATTTGTATTATCGCCTCAACGTGGTGAACCTGAAGATCCCGGCGCTGAACGAGCGGGCCGAGGATATTCCACTGCTGGCCAATCATCTGCTGCGCGAATCTGCCAAGCGACACAAGCCGTTTGTCCGCAGCTTCTCTTCGGACGCCATGAAACGCCTGATGACCGCCACCTGGCCGGGCAACGTGCGCCAATTGGTGAACGTGATCGAGCAGTGCGTAGCCCTGACTTCCGCACCTGTTATCAGCGAAGCGCTGGTAGAGCAGGCGTTGGAAGGGGAAAACACCGCCTTGCCGACCTTTGTCGAGGCGCGTAATCAGTTTGAATTGCATTACTTACGCAAACTGTTGCAGATCACCAAGGGTAACGTCACCCAGGCCGCGCGCATGGCGGGCCGTAACCGTACCGAGTTTTATAAATTGCTGTCGCGCCATGAGCTGGACGCCAACGATTTTAAAGAATGATGTTTTCCGCCGCGGCCTGCGCACGCAGGTTCTCAACAAACGCGGCGGAATGATTTACACTCCGTTCTCAATTGCTGGCATGACCAAACGCAAAGCACCATGGAACGTATTAAGCGGGACCCTAAACAATGAGCAGATCACTTTCCATCGCACTGGCCCAGTTGAATCTGTTGGTCGGTGACATCGAAGGCAACACCGAACGAATGTTGCAAACCGTGCAACAGCAGCAGAAGGCGGGAGCCGATCTGGTCATGTTCACCGAACTGGCGCTGTCCGGTTATCCGCCGGAAGACCTGCTGTATCGCAACGATTTTTACCAACGTTGTGACGAGCAACTTTTGCGTTTGCAGCAGGCCTCCACCGACGTGGCGATCCTGGTCGGCCACCCGTGGCGCGAAGGCGACAAACTCTATAATGCGCTGTCGCTGTTTTCTGAAGGGCAATTGCTGGCGCGTTACTTCAAGCAGCAGTTGCCGAACTACGGCGTATTCGACGAGAAGCGCTACTTCCAGGCCGGTAACGACACCTGCGTGGTTGAGCTGAAAGGCTACCGTTTGGGCCTGCTGATTTGCGAAGATCTGTGGTTCCCGGAGCCGGTGGATGCCGCCAAGGCCGCCGGAGCCGAAATGATTCTGTCGATCAACGCCTCACCTTACAACCGCGAAAAACCGTACATCCGTAAAACCCTGATGGCCGGTCATTGCCAGCGCACCCATTTGCCGCTGGTCTATCTGAACCAGATTGGCGGACAGGATGAGCTGATTTTTGACGGTTGTTCGAAAGTCTTCGACGCGGCTGGCAACATGACCCATCGCCTGGCGGCGTTTGCCGAGCAGGTAACCCTGCTGGAGTTCAACGAGCTGGACGTGGTGCCGATGACCGCTCCGGCCGCCGAGCTGCCGCAGTTGGCGCAGGTCTATGAAGCCCTGGTGCTGGCGGTGCGCGATTACGTGACCAAAAACGGCTTCAAGGGTGCCGTGCTGGGGCTTTCTGGCGGTATCGATTCGGCGTTGACGCTGGCGATTGCCGTCGATGCGCTGGGCAAAGACAAGGTGCAGGCGCTGATGATGCCGTTCCGTTATACCGCGGACATCAGTATTGCCGACGCCAGGGAAGAAGCAGAAATCCTGGGCATTGAATTCGATATCGTCTCGATTGAGCCGATGTTCGACGCCTTTATGGGCCAGCTGACGCCAATGTTCGCTGGGACCGAGCGTGATACCACGGAAGAGAACCTGCAGGCGCGCTGTCGCGGCGTGGTGTTGATGGCGCTCTCCAACAAGCGTCGCAGCATCGTGTTGACCACCGGCAACAAAAGCGAGATGGCCGTAGGTTACGCCACGCTGTATGGTGATATGGCCGGTGGCTTCGACGTGTTGAAGGACGTGCCTAAAACGCTGGTGTTCAAGCTGTCCGAATACCGCAATACCGTCTCTTACGTGATCCCGCAGCGCGTTATCGATCGTCCACCGTCCGCCGAGCTGGCGCCGGATCAGCTCGATCAGGACAGCCTGCCGCCGTACGACATTCTGGATGCGATTCTGGAAGGTTACGTCGAGCGCGATAAATCGGTTGCCGATCTGGTGGCAGAAGGCTTCGACGAGGCGATCGTTCGCAAGGTGATACGCCTGGTGGATATTAACGAATACAAGCGGCGTCAGGCCGCCGTCGGGCCGCGCATCACCGCCCGCAATTTCGGCAAAGACCGCCGCTACCCAATCACATCCGGCTTTGGCCGCAAAAATTGGTAAAGGAAAGAAGATGAAAAAGATCGACGCTATTATCAAGCCGTTCAAACTGGATGATGTCCGTGAAGCGCTGGCTGAAGTTGGCATTACCGGGATGACCGTGACCGAAGTGAAAGGCTTCGGCCGTCAGAAAGGGCACACTGAGCTGTACCGTGGCGCTGAGTACATGGTCGATTTTCTGCCGAAGGTGAAAATTGAGATCGTCGTGGCCGACGATATCGTCGATACCTGCGTGGAAACCATCATGCAGACCGCGCAGACCGGTAAAATCGGCGACGGTAAAATCTTTGTCTTCGACGTGGCGCGGGTGGTGCGTATCAGGACCGGCGAACAAGACGAAGAAGCTATTTAATGTGATCGTCTACCGAGCACCGCCAGCTTGAGCTTGGGCTGTGCTCGGCCTCCTCGTGTACTGCGTGTACACTCCGGGGCACTGCGCGCAGGCCGCACCCAATCTGGCTGGCGCTCGCTACGCCCTTGATTCCCGAGTCTGTGATCCTCTACCGAGCACCGCCAGCTTGAGTTTGGGCTGTGCTCGGCCTCCTCGTGTACTGCGTGTACACTCCGGGGCACTGCGCGCAGGCCGCACCCAATCTGGCTGGCGCTCGCTACGCCCCAAATCTCCTTCAACCTCTCCGCTGTTCTGATTGTTTTCATCATTAGCATTCTAAAAAAGCGAAGGCTATCGCGTTTTTGATACTTTTCCCGATCGCTTTACGCGCGGCGTCTACACTCAACTCAACTATTTTGATTAAGGCGATCCCCAATGAATTTCAGGTTGCGGCTAGGCGGCAAGGGCGTGCATCCCCAGGAGCTTACTCAAGTAAGTGACTGGGGTAAGCGCACGCAGACAACAACGCAGCGGCTTAAAAGGCGATGGGGATGATGACGCTGCGCCAAATCCGCCATTTTATCGCGGTGGCCGAAACCGGCTCGATCTCTGCCGCCGCCCAGGCGGTGTTTGTTTCCCAGTCTTCGCTGACGCTGGCTATTCAGCAGTTGGAAACCGACATCGGCGTACGTCTGTTTGAGCGTCACGCCAAGGGCATGAACCTGACGCATCAGGGTCACCAGTTTCTGCGCCAGTCATATCTGATCCTTGCCACGGTGGACAACGCCAAGCGCAGTTTGCAACTGGGAACCGAAAGCCTGACCGGCAAGCTGACCATCGGTGTGACCAGTCTGGTAGCGGGCTACTTTTTGGTCGAGCTGCTTAAGCGCTTTAAATCGGCATACCCCAACGTCACCATTCAGGTGATTGAAGACGAGCGGCCCTATATTGAGCATCTGCTGGTCAGTGGGGAAATCGATATCGGCGTGCTGATCTTGTCGAACATCGAAGACCGCGATGCGCTGCAAAGCGAAGTCCTGATGCATTCACCTTATCGCCTGTGGTTACCGCCGCTGCATCCACTGCTGGATCATGAAAGCATCAGCCTGGCGGATGTGGCGAAGCTGCCGCTGATCCAGCTTAATGCCGACGAAATGGACGTGCATGCGCGGCGTATCTGGGCGCGCGCAGGCTTAAAACCGGAAATAGCCATGAAAACCGCTTCAACGGAGGCGGTACGCAGCCTGGTGGCGGCGGGAATGGGCGTTTCTATCTTGCCGGACATGGCCTACCGTGCCTGGTCTCTGGAAGGCAATATGATTGAGGCGCGCAAGCTGGCGGATCTGCTGGAACCGTTGGATATCGGTTTGGCATGGCGGCGCGGCAGTGCGCGGCCGGAGCTGGTTACGCCGTTCCTCACTATTGCGCGTGAAAACGGCAATATGCACGCGGCTGGGCTGAAGCATTCGATTTAATCGAACGCGTCGTTCAGTATTTAGAATTTGTTGGCTGCCTGATGCTCGCTTAGTCTGATTAAAACTAACTTATTTCACATTTAGTTAACGTTTTTGTCACTCAGAGGCGATACGCAATGGCAGATGTGCACCTCCTTTCAGGTTTATCCTGTCAGCAATTTATTAACGGTCAATCGGTCGAAGGCGAAGGCCAGCAAGAGTGCATCGTTAATCCGGCGAATGGCGAGACGCTGGTCTCGATCACCGAAGCCTCATCTGTCCAGGTCGGCAACGCAGTGAAAGCGGCGCAACAGGCGTTCGCTTCCTGGTCGCGGACTACCCCCGCCTACCGCGCGGCTATTCTGTTGCGTATTGCCGATGCCATCGAGCGTCAGGCCGAGCGCCTGGCCGGTCTGGAGGCGCTCAACTGCGGCAAACCGCTGCATCAGGCGCTTAATGACGACCTGCCGGCGGCCATCGACGTCTTTCGCTTCTTTGCCGGCGCGGTGCGCACCCAGCAGGGGCAGTTGGCCGGGGAATATATCGAAGGGCACACTTCAATGATCCGCCGTGATCCGATCGGCGTGGTGGCCTCTATTGCGCCCTGGAATTACCCGTTGATGATGGCGGCGTGGAAAATTGCGCCAGCGCTGGCCGCGGGCAACACCGTGGTATTCAAACCTTCCGAACACACCCCTCTGACCATTTTGGCGCTGGTGCCCGCGTTACAGGAGATCCTGCCGCCGGGGGTGCTGAATATCGTCTACGGCGGCGGGGAAGGGGTCGGCAGCCATTTGGTCGGTCACCCGCAGGTGCGGTTGGTGTCGGTCACCGGCGATATCGTTACCGGGCAGAAAATTCTGCAGGCGGCGGCGAAAAGCGTCAAACGCACGCACCTGGAGTTGGGGGGCAAGGCACCGGTGATTGTCTGCGATGACGCCGATTTGGACGAGGTGGTCAACAGCATTCGCACCTATGGCTACTACAACGCCGGGCAAGACTGCACCGCGGCTTGCCGTATCTACGCGCAGGCGGGGATCTATCCAAAGCTGGTGGATGCGTTGGGCGAGGCGGTTGCCAGCCTGCGTTTTGCCCGTAAACGCGATGAGGATAACGAAATCGGTCCGCTGATCAGCAGTCGTCAGCGCGATCGCGTCGCCAGCTTTGTCGAACGTGCGCTCAGCCAGCCACACATTGAATTGATCACCGGCGCCGCCGCGCATTCCGGTCCGGGTTTCTATTACCAGCCCACGCTGCTTGCCGGCTGTCTGCAAAACGATGAAATCGTCCAGCGGGAGGTGTTTGGCCCGGTGGTGAGCATCACCCGCTTTGAACATCTGGAGCAGGCGGTCAACTGGGCAAACGATTCCGAATACGGCCTGGCCTCATCGGTCTGGACGCAGAATATCGATCGGGCGCTGCATATCGCCGCTCATCTGCAATACGGCAGTACCTGGATCAACACCCATTTCACCCTGGCGAGTGAAATGCCGCACGGGGGCCTGAAACGCTCCGGCTACGGCAAGGATCTTTCCAGCGATTCACTGCAGGACTACAGCGTTGTCAGGCATGTGATGGCGAAATTTAAAGCCAGCTTCTAAAGGCAGCATACCCGTCGCTTTTCAAGCTGCAGCGATGTTACCTGCACTCATCCCAGTAGCTTACTCAAGTAAGCGCCTGGGGATGAGTGAGCTGGTCGCCTGGCTGTGCTGTACAGGGATGTACAAATGCCGCGAGCGCATGGACGCGCTAGAGCGGCCAACTTGAAATTCATAGGGTAAATAAAATGAGACTAGGGCGGCAGCCGTTCCCTGCCGCACACAGATAGGCCACACAGGGGTAATTACGATGGGAAAAACTACCGCAGTCACCACCACAGTTTCCGCACTTTGTTTCACCGTACTTTGCGGTTTGGCCCAGGCGGCCGATCTGCCGCAGGTGCTCGGCAAGGGCGAAGGGCGACTGGATATCATTGCCTGGCCCGGTTACATCGAACGCGGTCAGTCCGATAAAAACTACGACTGGGTCAGCCAGTTTGAGAAGCAAACCAGCTGCGCGGTGAATGTGAAAACCGCCGCCACTTCCGACGAAATGGTCAGCCTGATGGCAAAAGGAGGCTACGACCTGGTCACCGCTTCCGGCGACGCTTCGCTGCGGCTGATTTTCGGCAAGCGGGTGCAGCCGATCAATACCGCGTTGATCCCTAACTGGAAAAACATCGACCCGCGCCTGTTAAACGGTGCCTGGTACACCCTGGACGGCAAAACTTACGGCACGCCCTATCAGTGGGGCCCGAACCTGCTGATGTATAACACCAAAACCTTCCCGACACCGCCGGACAGTTGGGCAGTAGTGTTCCAGCAGCAGAACCTGCCGGATGGCAAAACCAACCAGGGCCGGGTTCAGGCCTACGATGGGCCAATCTATATCGCCGATGCGGCGTTGTTCCTGAAGGCCACGCAACCGCAGCTTGGCATCAGCGATCCGTATCAGCTTAACGAAGAGCAGTATCAGGCGGCGTTGAAGCTGTTGCGTACCCAGCATGCACTGATCCACCGCTACTGGCATGACACCTCGGTACAAATGAGCGATTTCAAAAACGAAGGCGTGGTCGCCTCCAGCGCCTGGCCGTATCAGGCCAATGCCCTGAAAGGGGAAGGCCAGCCGATCGGTACGGTATTCCCGAAAGAGGGGGTGACCGGTTGGGCCGACACTACCATGCTGCACGCCGATGCCAAACACCCGAACTGCGCCTATCTGTGGATGAACTGGTCGCTGGAACCGAAAGTGCAGGGCGACGTTGCCGCCTGGTTCGGTTCTGTCCCGGCGTCACCGGCGGGTTGCAAGGCCAGCACGCTGTTGGGTGATAAAGGTTGCGAGACCAACGGTTTCAACCAGTTCGACAAGATTGCCTTCTGGAAAACGCCACAGGCGCAGGGCGGAAAATTCGTGCCCTACAGCCGCTGGACTCAGGATTACATTGCCATCATGGGCGGTCGGTAACCCGTGCGGGCGTAGTTCGCTACGCCCGATTAACGTCAATCAGGAGCGCAGATCATGACCATTGCCGTGCAATTTATCGATGTTTCGCGAAGCTTCGGCGAGGTTCGCGCCGTGGACCGGGTTTCAATCGAGATACAAGACGGGGAATTCTTCTCCATGCTCGGGCCTTCCGGCTCGGGGAAAACCACCTGCCTGCGGTTGATCGCCGGTTTCGAACAGCTTACTGCCGGCTCGATTCGTATTCACGGGCAGGAGGCCGCCAATTTGCCGCCGTATCAGCGCGACGTGAATACCGTCTTCCAGGATTACGCGCTGTTCCCACATATGTCGGTGCTGGAAAACGTCGCTTACGGGCTGATGGTTAAAGGCGTCGCCAAGCGTGAACGCCTGGCCCGTGCGCAGGAAGCGCTGGACAGCGTGGCGTTGGGGTTTGTAGCCGAGCGCAAACCGGCGCACCTTTCCGGCGGCCAGCGGCAGCGTGTCGCACTGGCTCGCGCACTGGTCAATCGGCCGCGGGTGCTGCTGTTGGATGAACCGCTCGGCGCGCTGGATCTCAAGCTGCGCGAGCAGATGCAGGGGGAGTTGAAAAAGCTGCAGCGCCAGCTCGGCATCACCTTTATTTTCGTCACCCACGATCAGAGCGAAGCATTGTCGATGTCCGACCGGGTGGCGGTGTTCAACAATGGCCGTATTGAACAGGTGGACGCGCCGCGCGAACTCTACATGCGACCGAAGACGCCGTTTGTCGCCGAGTTTGTCGGCACCTCTAACGTGGTGCACAGCGATTTGGCGCAGCGGTTGTTGGGCCAGGCCGCCACCTTCTCGATCCGTCCCGAGCATATTCGGCTCGCGGATCAGGCCGGCGCAGCGCAGGGGGAAATTCAGGTGCAGGGTACGCTGCAGGAGATCCATTACCAGGGGGCGGCGACGCGCTACGAAATTGCCTTGAACAGCGGTGAGAAACTGCTGGTCAGCCAGGCGAATCCTCAGTGGCACGCCGACGGGCAGCCACATCTGATCGGCCAACCGGTCACCGCCTGCTGGTCGCGTGAGGCGATGGTGCCATTGCTGGAGGCGAGGTGAAATGGAGATGAGCATCGATTATCCCGCGCCGCGCCGCGGTACCTTGCGCACCCTGTCGACCTACCTCTATCGCCGGCCGACGCTGTACCTGCTGCTGTTACTGGTGCCGCCGCTGCTGTGGTTTGGCGCGGTCTACCTCGGCTCATTGCTGACGCTGCTGTGGCAGGGTTTTTACACCTTCGACGACTTCACCATGACGGTGACGCCGGATCTGACCTTCGATAACCTGCGGGCGCTGTTCAATCCGGCCAATTACGACATCATTCTGCGCACGCTGACGATGGCGATACTGGTGTCCCTGGCCAGCGCGGTGCTGGCGTTTCCCATTGCCTATTACATGGCACGCTACACCAGCGGCCGCACCAAGGCGTTTTTCTACATCGCGGTAATGATGCCGATGTGGGCCAGCTATATCGTCAAGGCCTACGCCTGGACGCTGCTGTTGGCGAAGGATGGCGTAGCGCAATGGTTCCTGCAGCATCTCGGGCTGGAGCCGTTGCTGGCGGCGATCCTGACCGTACCGGGTGTCGGCGGTAACACGCTATCCACCTCCGGGTTAGGCCGTTTTCTGGTGTTTGTTTATATCTGGCTGCCGTTCATGATCCTGCCGATCCAGGCGGCACTGGAACGCCTGCCCCCTTCGCTGCTGCATGCTTCGGCGGATCTGGGCGCACGCCCTGCGCAGACCTTTCGTTACGTGATCCTGCCTTTGGCGGTGCCGGGGATCGCCGCCGGGTCAATCTTTACCTTTTCGCTGACGCTGGGGGACTTTATCGTGCCGCAACTGGTGGGGCCGCCGGGCTACTTTATCGGCAGCATGGTGTACGCCCAGCAAGGGGCGATCGGCAATATGCCGATGGCTGCGGCCTTTACTCTGGTGCCGATCGTGCTGATCGCGATTTATCTTTCCATTGTGAAACGTCTGGGGGCTTTCGATGCACTCTGAACGCGCGCCGTTAGGGCTAAAACTGGCCGCCTGGGGCGGACTGATTTTCCTGCATTTCCCGTTGGCGATTATCGCCATCTACGCCTTCAACACCGAGGATGCGGCTTTCAGCTTCCCGCCGCAGGGGTTTACGCTGCATTGGTTCAGCGTTGCCGCCGGGCGCCAGGACATTATCGATGCGATGCTGCTGTCCGCACAGATTGCCGCGCTGGCCACCGTCGTGGCGCTGGTGCTGGGCACGCTGGCGGCAGCGGCTCTCTACCGGCGTGACTTCTTCGGTAAAGACAGCATTTCGTTGCTGCTGCTGTTGCCGATCGCGCTGCCGGGCATTGTCACCGGTCTGGCACTGCTGGCGGCGTTTAAGGCGCTGAATATCGAACCTGGGGTGCTGACCATCGTTATTGGCCATGCCACCTTCTGCGTGGTGATCGTGTTCAACAACGTGATTGCCCGTTTCCGCCGAACCTCCTACAGCCTGATCGAGGCCTCTATGGATCTCGGTGCCGACGGCTGGCAAACCTTCCGCTACGTGATATTGCCCAACCTTGGTTCGGCGCTGCTGGCCGGGGGCATGCTGGCGTTCGCGTTGTCGTTTGATGAAATCATTGTCACCACCTTCACCGCCGGCCATGAGCGCACGCTGCCGCTGTGGTTGCTGAACCAGCTCGGTCGCCCGCGTGACGTGCCGATCACCAACGTGGTGGCGCTGTCGGTGATGTTGCTGACCATGATCCCGATTTTGGGGGCCTATTACCTGACCAAAGGTGGCGAAAGCGTCGCCGGCAGCGGCAAATAGCTTTCCCCTTCGTCTTTCAAGCTGCAGCGTTGTTGGCTGCGAGCGTAAACCCCAGTCACTTATTTTGTATAAGCTCCGGGGGATTTACGCTCTTGCCGCCTAGCTGCAACTTGAAATCCATTGGGGAAAGGGATCATGTCGCTAAAAATAAATAACTGAGGGGTTCGTCTATATGCAAAGCCAATTGTTGATTAACGGCCAACTGGTTGCCGGCCAGGGGGCGTTGTTGCCGGTGTATAACCCGGCGACCGGAGAGGTGGTGGTGCAGGTGGCTGAAGCCAGTGCAGAGCAGGTCGATCAGGCGGTGTTGGCAGCCGACGCCGCGTTTGTCGAATGGGGCCAGACCACACCGAAAGAGCGTGCCGAGCACCTGCTGAAGCTGGCGGACCTGATCGACCACCATGCGGAAACCTTTGCCCGTCTGGAGTCGCTTAACTGCGGCAAACCTTACCACTGTGTATTGAACGATGAGTTGCCGGCGGTGGCGGATGTCTTCCGCTTCTTCGCCGGTGCCAGCCGTTGCCTGAGTGGGCTGGCGGCCGGTGAATACCTTGCTGGGCACACGTCAATGATCCGCCGCGATGCGTTGGGGGTGGTTGCTTCAATCGCTCCCTGGAACTACCCGCTGATGATGGCGGCGTGGAAGCTGGCTCCGGCATTGGCGGCAGGTAACTGCGTGGTGCTTAAGCCTTCGGAACAAACCCCGCTGACCACCTTCAAGCTGGCGGAGCTGGCCGCCGATGTGTTCCCTGCGGGCGTATTCAACGTGCTGTTTGGCCGCGGCGCCAGCGTCGGTGACCGGCTGACCGGCCATGACAAGGTGCGCATGGTGTCGCTGACCGGCTCAATCGCTACCGGCGAACATATCATTGCCCATACCGCGCCCGGCATTAAACGTACCCATATGGAACTGGGCGGCAAGGCGCCGGTACTGGTGTTCGACGACGTCGATCTGCAACAGGTGGTGGACAGCATTCGCAGCTTTGGTTTCTACAACGCTGGCCAGGATTGCACCGCCGCCTGCCGGATTTACGCCCAGAAAGGCATTTACCCGCAGTTGGTAAAGGCCTTGGGTGAGGCTATTGGTAGCCTGAAGATAGGCCCGCCGGAAGATCCAGACAGCGAGCTGGGCCCGTTGATCACCGCTCAGCATCTGGAGCGGGTGGTGGGTTTTGTGGAGCGAGCCAAGGCGCTGCCGCACGTGCAGGTGGTAACCGGCGGTGAGCGAGTCAACGGCCCCGGCTACTATTTCCAGCCAACGCTGCTGGCCGGTGCGCGTCAGGAAGATGAGATTGTGCAGCGTGAAGTGTTCGGGCCGGTGGTAACCGTCACGGAGTTCGAAGATGAGGCGCAGGTATTGGCCTGGGCCAACGAGTCACAGTATGGCCTGGCGTCGTCGTTGTGGACCCGGGATGTTGGTCGGGCACACCGTCTAAGCGCTCGCCTGCAGTATGGCTGCACCTGGGTGAATACCCATTTCATGCTGGTGAGCGAGATGCCGCACGGTGGCCAGAAGCTGTCCGGCTACGGCAAGGATATGTCGATGTATGGCCTGGAAGACTACACTGCGATACGCCATGTGATGTTCAAACATTGATTTTACAGTATTTATCCGCAAAATAACGCGGCCTTCAGACCGGCCCCGCCGGTCTGATGATAATAAAAACTGAAAGGAAGCCAATTATGGGTATCACCAGACGCGATTTTCTTAATGGGGTGGCGATCACCATCGCTGCCGGGCTGACGCCGATGCAGATCCTGCGGGCATCGCCGCAAACCGCCAATCAAACCCTCTACTATCCGCCGACGCTGACCGGACTGCGGGGCAACCACCCCGGTTCCTTTGAACATGCGCACCAATTGGGGCGTGACGGCCGAGCCTTCGATTTTGCCGCCGTACCGGCGACGGAAGAGTTTGATCTGGTGGTGGTCGGTGCCGGGATCAGCGGGCTGGCCGCGGCCTGTTTCTGGCAGCAAATGAAGGGGACGCAGCAGCGTATTTTGCTGATCGACAACCATGATGATTTTGGTGGTCATGCCAAACGCAATGAATTCAGCAGTGAGAACGGGACCATCCTCGGCTATGGCGGCAGCGAGTCGCTGCAGTCGCCGCGTTCCAACTTTAGCCCGGTAGCGATGGGGCTGCTGAAAAAACTGGGTGTCAGCATCGACAACCTGGAAAAGGCTTTCGACACCACTTTTTACCCCAATCTGAACCTGAGCCGCGGTGTCTATTTCGACCGTAAGAACTTTGGCGTCGACAAAGTGGTGAGCGGCGATCCCGGGCGTATGGTGGCGGACGATATTCCGCATGACCGACTCAACGGCCGTTCCTATGAAGCTTTTATCGGCGATTTCCCGCTGCCGGAAAGCGACCGTCAGGCGCTGATTGCACTGCATACGGTGGACAAGGACTACCTGCCGGAAATGAGCCAGGAGCAGAAAAGCGAATGGCTCGACAAGCACAGCTATACCGAATTCCTGCGTGAAAAGGTGGGGCTGAGCGAAATGGCTATCCGCTATTTCCAGCAAACTACCAGTGATTTCCAGGCGGTGGGCATTGACGCGACTTCATGCAGCGACGCCCGTATTTGTGACCTGCCGGGCCTGAACGGTATGAACCTGCCGCCGCTGGACGAAGAGTCGCAGGCGGATCTCGACGATCCTTACGTGTTCCACTTCCCGGACGGCAACGCTACCCTGACGCGTCTGATGGTACGCCATCTGATCCCGGCGGTTTCACCGGGCGGCAAAGACATGAATGACATCGTTCTCGCCAGGTTCGATTACAGCCAGCTAGACCGGGCCGATTCGCCGGTAAAACTGCGATTGAACAGTACCGGATTGCACGCGGCTAACGTCGGTGACAAGGTCGAAGTGACCTATATGACCGGCGAGAAAATGACCAAGGTGCGCGCCGGGCAGGTGGTGATGGCCGGGTACAACATGATGATCCCGTACCTGGTACCGGAAATGTCGGCCGAACAGCAAGAGGCGCTGAAGCAGAACGTGAAGTCACCGCTGGTGTACAGCAAAGTGGTGATCCGCAACTGGCAGCCGTTTATCAAACTGGGCGTACATGAAGTTTACTCCCCAACCGCCCCTTATTGCCGCGTGAAGCTGGATTATCCAGTGAGTATGGGCGGCTATCAGCACCCGCGCGATCCCAACCAGCCCATTGGCCTGCATATGGTATACGTGCCGACGTTGGCGGGCAGCGGACTCAGCCCGCGCGAACAGTCACGTAAAGGCCGTGCCCTGCTGTTGGGTACGCCATTTGAAGTGCATGAGCAGATGATCCGCGAACAATTGCAGGGCATGCTGGGGTCGGCCGGATTCGATCACCAGCGTGATATTGAAGCCATTACCGTCAACCGCTGGTCGCACGGTTACTCCTATTTCCTCAACGGCTTGTTTGACGACGAGGACGAAGCGAAGAAAATCATTGAGACGGCGCGCCAGCCGATCGGCAAAATCGTGATTGCCAACTCGGATTCAGACTGGAGCCCGTACGCCAACTCGGCGATCGACCAGGCATGGCGTGCGGTCAATGAGCTGGCCTATGGCAAGGTTGCCGCGAAGGAGGGAGCATGAGAATGCGTTCACTGTATTTGCTGACCTTACTGGTGGCGGGCGGTTCGGCCCAGGCGATGTCGGCCGGGGAATACGTGGCCAAGGCCGGTGACTGTACCGCCTGCCATACCTCGCCAGGCGGCGCATTGTTTGCCGGCGGCATGAAGTTCCCGACGCCGCTGGGCAATATCTACGCCACCAATATCACGCCGGACAAACAGCAGGGCATCGGCGCTTATTCTTTTGATGAGTTTGACCGCGCCATGCGTCAGGGGATCGCTAAAGACGGCCACCGGCTTTACCCGGCGATGCCGTATACCTCTTACGCCAAAATGAATGCGGAAGATATGCGCGCGCTGTATGACTACCTGATGAACGAAGTGCCGGCGCAGAATACCGCCAACCGCGCCAGTGACATCAGTTGGCCGTTGTCGATGCGTTGGCCGCTGGCGGTATGGAATCAGCTGTTCCATGACGATACGCCTTACCAGCCTGACCACAACCAGAGCGCAGAGTGGAATCGCGGCGCCTATTTGGTTCAGGGGGCGGGGCACTGTGGCAGTTGCCATACGCCGCGTGGCTGGGCGATGCAGGAAAAAGGTCTGGACAGCAAAGAGCCAGCCTTCCTGAGCGGCGCCGAGCTGGACGGTTGGTACGCTTCCGGGTTACGCGGAATGAAGCAGGACGAAGTGGTTGCCCTGTTGAAAACCGGGCGCAGCCAACATGCCGCGGTTTCCGGGCCGATGAGCGAAGTGGTGAGCCACAGTACGCAGTATCTTACCGACGGCGATCTGAACGCTATTGCCACCTATTTGCACAGCCTGGCGGCGGAACAACCCGCGGCGCAGAAAGTGACGCCGCTGGCCGCCGACCATCAGCAGGCGGGGCAGCGCAGCTATGCGATGTACTGTTCAACCTGTCATGGCAATAAGGGCGAGGGCAGCGACAACACCATTCCTGCGCTGGCGGGCAACACGACGGTGACGGCGGAAAATCCGATCACTGCGCTACGCGTGGTGCTGGAAGGTGCACACACGCCAATCACCCAGCACGCCACCGCGATCGCCATGCCGGGCTACGCCTGGACGTTGAACGACCAGCAGGCAGCCGATCTGATGAGCTATCTAAGAGGCAGTTGGGGGAATCAGGCTGCGCCGGTGACGGCGCAGCAGGTGCAGGAGACACGCAAGCTGGCGGAGAAATAATCATACCCGTCATACTTGAAGCTGCCTCTTTGTTGGCTGCCTGCGCTTACCCCAGTCACGTACTTATTGTACATTTCTGGGGATGCGCTTAGTTGCCGCCGCGATGCAACGCCAATTATTTAGCGTATAGGGCGCGGTTGTGGATGAACTGCGCCCTTTTCAATTACATCACTTTATGTGGGCCGAAGCATTCGTAGTGGATACGATCGTCGCTGACGCCCATCTCCAGCAACTGTTTGCCCACGTGTTGCATAAACGGCACCGGTCCGCAGAAGTAGTAATGCATCTGCGGGGTGCTGAGCGTTTCGCGCAGGGCGCTGAGATCCATCAGGCCACGGCTCTGGTAGTCTCGGCCTTCCACATCATTAGCATTCGGTTGGTTGTACCACACGTGGCGGCTCAGGTTTGGCATGCGCCCGGCGATGTCCGCCACTTCATCGGCAAAGGCGTGAACGCTGCCATTTTCCGCCGCGTGCAGCCAGTGCACGTCCGCCTGATGCTGGTTATCGTGCAGGGTATTGAGCATGCCGAGCATAGGCGTTTGGCCAACGCCGGCGGAGATCAACGCCACCGGAGTATCCGGCTTGGCTTCGAGGAAGAAATCCCCGTGCGGCGGAGCAAGGTAAATTACGTCGCCTTCTTTGGCCTGCTGATGCAGGAAATTCGAAACCTTACCCTGATCTTCACGCTTCACCGCAATGCGATAGTATTCGCCGTTCGGTGAGGTGGTCAGCGAGTATTGGCGAATCTCCTGATTCTCCATGCTGTCGTGCTTGATATAGACCGCCAGGTATTGCCCCGGTTTGAAGTCGATCACCCGGCCACCGTCAACCGGCGCCAGCACGAAGCTGCAAATCACCTCGCTCTGCGGTTGTTTTTTGACGATGCGGAAAGCGCGCAGATCGCGCCAGCCGCCGTCGGCGCTTTCGCTGGCCTGATAAATCTGGCCTTCACGCTGGATAAACACGTCCGCCAATACGCCATAGGCTTTGCCCCAGGCGTCCAGCACTTCCTGACCCGGGCTGAACATTTCGTCCAGGGTCGCCAGTAAATGGCCACCGACAATCTGATATTGATCCGGCTGAATATTCAGGCTGGTGTGCTTCTGGGCAATACGTTCTACCGCCGGCAGCAGCGCCGCCAGATTTTCGATATTCGCGGCATAGGCGCAGATCGCATCGAACAGCGCCTGACGCTGATCGCCATTGCGCTGATTGTTCATATTGAACACGTCTTTGAGCTCGGGATTGTGCTCGAACATACGATCGTAGAAATGTGCGGTCAGCTTCGGCCCGGTAGCGGCCAGCAGGGGAATAGTAGATTTTACGGTGGCGATGGTTTGGCTATCCAGCATGGCAGCGCTCCTTGGTCGATCATTATTGGAATAATGTAATGATGCATTTTAAATGCATCTTTAAGTTTAAGCGCATCCTAACGGTTTCTGTGGTGGCTGTAAATACCCCTGTTTTTGTTGCGGGGTCGGCGAGCGGCGATCCCGCTCACAGAACATGAAAAAACCGCATTCCCAGCATGAGTAAAAGTCCGTTGCCGAATGGGGAGATTTATCGGATCAAAGCCTTGCCGCGCCTAATGCCAATCGTTTGCGTAAAAACCTCTGTCAAGGCCTATCCTCGGTGGGGGGAAACAGTTTACACTGTGCCCCAGAACCCAAACGGGTAGTTATTTGGTGATTTTTTAGTTAGCCGATTTAAGTCAGGAGAAGCCGGATGTTAAAGCGTGAAATGAACATTGCTGATTACGATGCCGAACTGTGGCGTGCAATGGAGCAAGAAGTGGTGCGTCAGGAAGAGCACATTGAGCTGATTGCGTCTGAGAACTACACCAGCCCGCGCGTAATGCAGGCTCAGGGTTCCCAACTGACCAACAAATACGCTGAAGGTTATCCGGGCAAGCGCTATTACGGCGGCTGCGAATACGTGGATATCGTTGAGCAACTGGCTATCGACCGTGCCAAAGAGCTGTTCGGTGCCGATTATGCCAACGTACAGCCGCACTCCGGCTCCCAGGCTAACTTCGCCGTTTACACCGCGCTGCTGCAGCCGGGCGATACCATTTTGGGGATGAACTTGGCGCACGGTGGCCACCTGACCCACGGTTCTCCGGTTAACCTGTCCGGCAAACTGTATAACGTGGTGCCTTACGGTATCGACGATAAAGGTCAAATCGATTACGAAGATCTGGCCAAGCAGGCGCAAACTCACAAGCCAAAAATGATCATCGGCGGCTTCTCTGCCTTCTCCGGTATCGTAGACTGGGCAAAAATGCGTGAAATCGCCGACAGCATCGGCGCTTACCTGTTCGTTGATATGGCGCACGTTGCGGGCCTGATCGCCGCCGGCGTTTATCCGAACCCGGTTCCACACGCTCACATCGTGACCACCACCACCCACAAAACCCTGGCGGGTCCGCGCGGCGGCCTGATCCTGGCGAAAGGCGGTGATGAAGATCTGTACAAGAAGCTGAACTCCGCCGTGTTCCCGGGCGGCCAGGGCGGCCCGCTGATGCACGTGATTGCCGGTAAAGCGGTAGCGCTGAAAGAAGCGATGGAGCCTGAGTTCAAGATCTACCAGCAGCAAGTGGCCGATAACGCCAAAGCGATGGTGGAAGTGTTCCTGGAGCGCGGCTACAAAGTGGTTTCCGGTGGCACCCATAACCACCTGTTCCTGTTGGATCTGGTTGACAAGAACCTGACCGGTAAAGAAGCCGACGCCGCCCTGGGCCGCGCCAACATCACCGTGAACAAAAACAGCGTGCCAAACGATCCTAAGAGCCCGTTCGTCACCTCAGGTGTGCGTATCGGTACTCCGGCTGTAACGCGTCGCGGCTTCAAAGAAGCGGAAGTGCGTGAGCTGGCCGGTTGGATCTGCGACGTGTTGGACAACATCAATGATGAGGCCACCATCGAACGCACCAAGAAGAAAGTGTTGGATATTTGCGCCCGCCTGCCGGTTTACGCTTAATTCCGCTTTCTGTTTAAAAACCCGCTTCGGCGGGTTTTTTTATGCCCGTGGCAGGCAAACTGTGAACTGCTTAGCAGTCTATGGCCTCGTACCTGAATGTACATTGCTAGCCAGTGTGAGCTCTGTCAAAGTATTGCCTTCACACCGGAGGGATCATGGTACTGCAATCAACGCGTTGGCTCGCTCTCAGTTATTTCACCTACTTCTTTTCTTACGGCATTTTCTTACCCTTTTGGGGCGTTTGGTTAAAAGGCGAGGGGATACCCCCTGAAACCATCGGTATTCTGCTCGGTGCCGGGTTGGTTGCGCGTTTCCTCGGAAGTTTGCTGATTGCTCCCCGGGTTAAGGATCCCTCTCATTTGGTGACGGCTTTGCGGCTGCTGGCATTGCTGACGCTGGCTTTTGCCATCGGGTTCTGTTTCGGTAACGGCTGGGGCTGGCTGATGCTGGTGATTGCCGGTTTCAACCTGTTCTTTTCGCCGCTGGTGCCGCTGACCGACGCACTGGCTGCGACCTGGCAAAAACAGATCACCATGGATTACGGCCGGGTCAGACTGTGGGGCTCGCTGGCGTTTGTCATCGGTTCGGCGCTGACCGGACAGATGGTTTCCGTCTGGGGGCATAACGCGATCCTTTACAGCCTGATCATCAGTATTTTGGCGATGCTGTTGGGCATGATGCTGAAACCGAGCGTGATGCCACAGGGAGAAGCGCGCAGCCACAGCGAAGCCGACCGTTCATTGTGGGAGATGTTAAAAGAGGGGCCGGTCTGGCGCTTCCTGCTGTGCGTCACCTTGTTGCAGGGCGCACATGCCGGCTATTACAGCTTCGGTTCGATCTATTGGCAGGAAGCGGGGTATTCGGCTTCGACCATTGGCTACCTGTGGTCGTTGGGTGTGGTAGCGGAAGTGATCATTTTCGCTAGCAGTAATTTCCTGTTCCGTCGCTGGAATGCCCGCAATCTGCTGCTGCTTTCCGCCTGCTGTGGCGTACTGCGCTGGGGCCTGATGGCGTCCAGTACCGAACTGGGGTGGTTGCTGGTGATCCAAATTCTGCATTGCGGCACTTTCACCGTTTGCCATCTGGCGGCCATGCGTTTTATCGCCGCGCGCAAGGGGCCGGAAGTGATCCGGTTGCAGGCGGTCTACTCGGCGCTGGCGATGGGCGGCGGCATTGCGATTATGACGGTGATTGCCGGCTTCCTGTTCGAACATCTGCAGGGCGGGGTGTTCTGGGTGATGGCAGCGGTGGCTCTGCCGGCGATGTTTATTCGCCCGCCGGCGGTGGCAGTCAGCGGCAGCCGTTAAGAGGTTTCCAGCAGCGCACGGATGGCTTTGCGCTGCTGGCGTTCCAGCGGTAATTCGGTGTAAATCAGCGGTGGCTCCGACTCGGTGTGTTCTGCGGCATAAGGGGTAATCACCAGCGTGATGCCCTGCGGCGCGCCAGAGCGCAGATAATCGCGTAGCGGCAAATATTTGATGTTCAACGGCAGCAGCGTTAATTCACGGATTTGATACTCCACTTGCTCTTCCAACTGCGGGTTGTCCAGCGTCAGCAACAGCACCTGCTTTTCCTGTAGCGCATTGCCCTGCATCAGCCAGGCGCCAAAACTGATGGCGACCAAGCCCGCCTCCTCACTGGAAAAATGAATATCGTACTCCTGCTCCAGCGGCGCCAGTGCCTCCTGAGCGGTACGCATCAGGCGTGGATACTTACGTTCGACCTCTTCCAGCAGTTGGTTATCGATGCCAATCTCAAAGCGACAGCGCTCCACCGCCGGCGCCAGATGAGCAAATAACTGGCTAATCAAATCCTCTTCACTGCTGAAGGTCATGCCGGAGATCTGTTGGAAGCGATCGACCATGTTTTTTATCGCCGCCATCAGCCGCAGATCTTCCGCTGAGTCGTTGCTGTGGTAACTGTGGTTTTTCAACATGGTGAACGTCAATACCAAAAAGTCACTTTCGTTGGCCACGGGCGGCAGGGTAAAGAGCTGATTTAACGAATGATGCAGCAAAGTGGCCGCCTGGTATTCCGGTTTCTGATGCAGCCAGTCGTGCTGAGCAGGGGTGAAAACAGGGTGTCGTTGGCGCTGGTTTTCCCAGACACAAAAGCGCAGGTAGTGCTGCAGAAACTGACGATCGCGTCGATCAAAACTGCGGTTGAGCAACGCTTCGCATTCGCCGATGCACTGCTCCAACTCTGGCGTCAGCTCTGCACCTCGTCCCAGCGCCTGCTGTAACCATTGGGAAAAGTGACGTTCGACAAACTCCGGGCTACAGCGCAGGGCTCGTCGCAGCCAGTGGATCAGGCAGAGGCGTTGGTTGAGCGCGCTGCCTCTGATCCGGTAGCCTTCGTCGGGATTGCCGTCAATTTCCAGGTGATGGAAACGCTGGATTTCACTGGCAACCTCGGCTATATCTTGCCGGGTGATGAGGGGGGCGACGCCATTAATTTGGCTGATAGTCTCCAGTTGTACTGCGGGCACCGGCGCGTACAGCATCAATAACAGATGGCAGCGTCGCTGTTGACCGGAGAGCTCAGGCACGGGGGAAGTGTCCAGGCTCATATCACCTTCTGGCGGGTAACGATTAAATTATGAATAAGCATAGCAAAAGGCGATGCGCGGCGCGGCGACGGCACCCGGTTTTACTTCGGCTTACAACTTTCGTCACAATTATTGGCTGTAATGGCGACGGTTTAAGGTTGGTTGATGTTACTTTATAACAATAATGAGTATCGTTTGATGATGAAGTTACGATTTATTCTGGCCGGTTTTTTGACGCTTTTCAGCACCGGTGCTGTCGCTCACCCACACAGCTTTATTGATATGAACACCACTTTCGTGGCTAAGGATCAACAGCTGGTTGGCTTGAAAATGGTTTGGGTTATGGATGAAATTACCTCGGCGGATCTGCTGTACGATGCGGAAAACGCCAAAGACGACTCGGAAGTGTGGAAGAAGTTGGCGGCGCAGGTGATGGCCAATGTGCTTGGCCAACACTATTTCACCGACATCTATCGCGACGGCAAACGAGTGAAGTACCTGAACCTGCCGACTGAATATCACCTGTCGCGTCAGGGGCATCAGGCGGTGCTGGAGTTTGTGTTGCCGTTGGCCGAGCCGCAGCCGCTGGCGGGCAAGCCGTTTGAAATCGCCACCTACGATCCCACCTACTTTGTTGATATGACCTATAAAGATAAAACGGCGCTGCATTTGCCGCCGGAAATGGCCGCTC
The DNA here is from genome assembly GCF_024809915.1 of Serratia sp. BIGb0234. Lineage (NCBI taxonomy): Bacteria > Pseudomonadati > Pseudomonadota > Gammaproteobacteria > Enterobacterales > Yersiniaceae > Serratia > Serratia sp. BIGb0234. The sequence goes on along the minus strand of NZ_JANUEI010000002.1, from coordinate 1,138,748 downwards.
AATGCAAGTTCAAGCTGATGACGCCAAAACCGAACTCCTCCTTGCAGGCTTATGCGTTATCCCTCGATAAGAACGATTCACCCGGTGAAGATATGGAGCTGGGGCAACAGTTTGCGCAGAAGGTCAGCCTGCAATGTCAGTAAATCTCAGCCAGCCCGCCACGCGTAAACGGCACTGGGTCTTCAGCCTGTGGCCGCTGTTGCTGTTTGCGCTGCTGCTGGCACTGGGGGCCCGGTTGGCGTGGCACTATTGGCCGCAGTTGCTGTTGCAAAGCGTGGTGTGGCAAAAAGGATTGCATCTGCAGATGGCCGGTCTGTTGCAGCAGGTCAAAGCGGCACCGCAGCAAGCCGGATTGGCTTTGATGCTGTTCAGCCTGAGCTATGGGGTGTTGCATGCGCTTGGCCCCGGTCACGGCAAGGTAGTGATTGCCACCTATCTGGCTACCCATCCGGCGCGGCTGAAAAGCAGTCTGAAACTGACTTTTGCCGCCTCGTTGGTGCAGGGGCTGGTGGCTATCGCCCTGGTAACGCTGATGCTGGTGGTGCTGCAACTGTCATCACGGCAGTTGCATCAGAGCAGTTTCTGGTTGGAGAAGGGCAGTTTTGTTCTGGTGATGTTGCTCGGGGTGCTGCTCACTTGGCGTGCGTTGAAGCGTTTGTATCACGCGGTGAAAACCCTGCGTCCGCAACCGGTGTTGCGAATCAACAGCCTGCAACCTCTGCCGGCGGATCACGTTCACAGCGAGCATTGTGGCTGTGGTCACCGCCATTTGCCGAGTGATACAGAGCTGCAGGCCGGCAGCGATTGGCGTACACAGACTGCCATCGTACTGGCGATGGGTATGCGGCCCTGCTCGGGGGCGATTCTGGTATTGCTGTTTTCCAAAGTGATTGGCGTTTTCGCCTGGGGAGTGGTTTCCGCATTGGCGATGGCACTCGGCACTTCACTGACTATCTCGTTGTTGGCCTTGCTGGTGCATTACAGCCGCCGATTGGCGGTGCGACTCAGCCGCTCACGTGCGCCTGCCGCCTGGAGTGCGGTGGCCTGGGGTTCGCTGGCGCTGGCCGGCGGTTTGATTTTGCTGTTTGCCGGGTTGTTGTTATACGCCAGTGCCCAGCCGGAATTCGGCGGCGGCATTCGGCCTTTCTCCCGCTAGCAGGCATAAAAAAAGCGCTGCAGTGGTTGCAGCGCTTCATTATTCAAAACAGGTTCAGGCGTGATGAGCGCAGGCAGTTTGGGTACGGCCAGCGCGGAGAACCCGGAGCGTACACGCAGTACGTGAGGAGTTCGAGCACTGCCCAAGCCTAAAATGGCCAGCGTAATAGCCTGAATTAACGCTTCAGCGCTTCGCTCAGTTCATCACGCATGGTAGAAAGCATGGCTTTCACAACGCGTGGGTTACCGGCTACCACGTTGCCGGAGCTGAAGTGGTTGTGGCCGCCAACGAAGTCGGTCACCAGGCCGCCAGATTCGCGCACCAGCAGTTCACCCGCGGCGAAATCCCATGGCTTCAGGCCAATTTCGAAGAAACCGTCCACGCGACCGGCAGCCACGTAGGCCAGATCCAGTGCGGCAGAACCGGTACGACGGAAGTCGGCACATTGGGTAAACAGCTTGCCAACCACGTTGATGTATGGCGTTGCGTGCTGCTTAACTTTGAACGGGAAGCCGGTTGCCAGGATGGTGCCATCCAGGTCTTTGGCGTTGGTGCCGCGCAGACGGTAACCGTTGAGCTGTGCGCCCTGACCGCGGGTAGCGGTGAACAGTTCGTTACGCATTGGATCGTAAACCACAGCGACTTCGGTACGGCCTTTAATGCGTACAGCGATAGAGACTGAGAAGTGTGGGAAACGTTTGATGAAGTTTGATGTGCCATCCAGTGGATCGATCACCCATTGTACGTCTTTATCTTCGCCGACCAATTCGCCGCGTTCTTCGGTAACAATAGTATGTTGCGGATAGGACTTGCGAATGACTTCGATGATCAGATGCTCTGCATCGCGATCGACGTTAGTGACAAAGTCATTGGTCCCTTTTTGACTCGCTTCTACAGCGTCTGGGGTTTCGTAGTTTTTGGCAATCAGGTTACCGGCCTTGCGCGCAGCGCGCACGGCGATCGTCAGCATCGGATGCATGGGTATCTTCCAACTAGGATGTTAAAGAACAGGAAACGGCGCGAAGTATAGCAGGTGTTCGGTAAAATGCCTACGGCTGTGTTAAGATGCTGTGATTTTCCGCTACGCTCAGAGTTTGTATGCTGCATAACATCCGCATTGTTCTGGTAGAAACCTCTCATACCGGCAACATGGGCTCGACCGCCAGAGCCATGAAAACCATGGGGCTAACCAACCTTTATCTGGTTAACCCGCTGATAAAACCCGATTCTCAGGCGATCGCCCTGGCCGCTGGCGCCAGCGACGTGATCGGCAACGCCACTATTGTTGACACTTTGGACGACGCCATTGCCGGCTGTAGCCTGGTGGTGGGTACCAGCGCGCGTTCACGTACTTTGCCGTGGCCGATGCTGGAACCCCGTGAATGCGGCGTACGCGCGGTGCACGAAGGTGAGCATGCGCCAGTGGCGTTGGTCTTCGGCCGTGAACGTGTCGGCCTGACCAATGACGAACTGCAAAAGTGTCATTATCACGTCGCCATTCCTGCCAACCCGGATTACAGCTCGCTGAATCTGGCGATGGCGGTGCAGATCCTGGCCTATGAAGTGCGCGTGGCTTACCTCGATCGTCAACAGGCGGGCGTGCCGCCGTTGGAAGAGACGCCGTATCCGCTGGTGGATGATCTCGAACGTTTCTATCAGCATCTGGAACAAACGCTGCAAAATAGCGGCTTCATTCGTCCGTCCCATCCGGGGCAGGTGATGAGTCGTTTACGCCGTTTATTCACCCGCGCACGGCCGGAAGCTCAAGAGCTGAATATTCTGCGCGGCATGCTGACGTCGATAGAGAAACAGGACAAACAGCAAGGTCATTAATTTTGGGGCTGCGTAACGGTTAACGGTAATAGCATTAGTTATCCAAGGGTTATAACATGTATTTTATATGCATTTTGCATGGCTAAGTACAAAATGTGCTAATACTTGAGTAAATTACTAGGTTAAATAGTTGACTGATTTACTCGGGAATGTCAGACTTTCGGCCATGTTTGACCAACAGGTAACCACTTAGCTATGAGACTGACATCTAAAGGCCGTTATGCCGTAACCGCTATGCTTGACGTGGCATTGCACTCCCAGGAAGGGCCAGTCCCTCTGGCGGATATTTCTGAGCGCCAAGGTATCTCGCTCTCTTATCTGGAACAATTATTCTCCCGTCTGCGTAAAAATGGCCTGGTTGCCAGCGTACGCGGACCGGGCGGTGGTTATCTGCTGGGCAAAGACGCGGGTGAGATTGCCGTTGGTGCAGTTATCACTGCCGTCGATGAATCGGTAGATGCAACCCGTTGCCAGGGTAAAGAAGGCTGTCAGGGTGGCGATCGCTGCCTGACCCATACCCTGTGGCGCGATCTGAGTGAGCGCATCAGCGGGTTCCTGAACAACATTACGCTGGCTGAACTGGTGAACAACCAGGAAGTGCTGGTGGTGGCGGACCGTCAAAACAACGATACCCGTCGCACGGCCAACGGTCGTCCGCAAGAAACTATCAACGTTAATCTGCGCGCATAAGCAGCTGGCGATACTTTTTTTAGTTTTTGGAAGTGATGTACGGAGCACAAGAGCAATGAAATTACCGATTTATCTGGATTACTCAGCAACGACGCCGGTTGATCCGCGCGTCGCTGAGAAAATGATGCAGTTTTTGACTCTGGACGGGACTTTCGGTAACCCGGCTTCCCGTTCCCACCGTTTCGGGTGGCAGGCGGAAGAAGCGGTAGATATCGCCCGTAACCAAATTGCTGAACTGGTTGGCGCTGACCCGCGCGAAATCGTGTTCACTTCCGGAGCAACCGAATCCGACAACCTGGCGATTAAAGGCGCTGCCAATTTCTATCAAAAGAAAGGCAAGCACATCATCACCAGCAAAACCGAACACAAAGCCGTGCTGGACACCTGTCGCCAGCTCGAGCGTGAAGGCTTTGAAGTGACCTACCTGGCACCGCAAAGCAACGGTATCATCAGCCTGCAAGCCCTCGAAGCCGCGATGCGCGACGACACCATTCTGGTTTCGATCATGCACGTGAACAACGAAATCGGCGTGGTGCAGGATATCGAAGCGATCGGCGAAATGTGCCGCGCACGCGGTATCATCTACCACGTTGATGCGACCCAGAGCGTGGGCAAACTGCCTATCGACCTGAGCAAATTGAAAGTCGATCTGATGTCCTTCTCCGGCCACAAGATTTATGGCCCGAAAGGTATCGGTGCGCTGTACGTGCGTCGTAAACCGCGTATCCGTATCGAAGCCCAGATCCACGGTGGCGGTCATGAGCGCGGTATGCGTTCAGGTACGTTGCCAGTGCATCAGATCGCCGGTATGGGTGAAGCCTACCGTATCGCCAAAGAAGAAATGCCGACCGAAATGGCGCGTCTGCGTACGCTGCGTGACCGACTGTGGAACGGCGTGAAAGATATGGAAGAAGTGTATCTGAACGGCGACCTGGAACACGGCGTTCCTAACATTCTGAATGTCAGCTTCAACTATGTTGAAGGTGAATCGCTGATCATGGCGCTGAAAGACCTTGCCGTCTCTTCAGGCTCCGCCTGTACCTCCGCTAGCCTTGAGCCATCTTACGTGCTGCGCGCGTTGGGTATGACCGACGAGTTGGCGCATAGCTCGATCCGTTTCTCCCTGGGGCGTTTCACCACGGAAGAAGAGATCGATTACACCATTCAACTGGTGCGTAAATCCATTGGCCGTCTGCGCGACTTGTCTCCACTGTGGGATATGTTCAAGCAGGGCGTGGATATCAACAGCATCGAATGGGCACATCATTAATTCTCAGGATTCAGGAGCAAGGTCATGGCTTACAGCGAAAAAGTAATCGATCACTATGAAAACCCGCGTAACGTGGGTTCTTTCGACAACGAAGATCCTAGCGTCGGTAGCGGTATGGTTGGCGCACCGGCTTGTGGCGACGTCATGAAGCTGCAGATCAAGGTCAACAATGAAGGCATCATTGAAGACGCGCGTTTTAAAACGTACGGCTGCGGTTCCGCCATCGCTTCCAGCTCGCTGGTGACCGAATGGATGAAAGGCAAATCTCTTGATCAGGCCGAAGCGATTAAAAACACCCAAATCGCCGAAGAACTGGAATTACCGCCGGTAAAAATTCACTGCTCTATCCTGGCGGAAGACGCCATTAAAGCAGCGATTGCCGACTACAAGAGCAAACATAACGCCAAGTAATTCTTGTGTAGGGGCGCCGTATGCCGCGCCCGCATTGATTGGGGCGAATATATTCGCCCCCTACACCGGTTAGCCCCCCAACATCGGTTTTGCTACAGGTTGGGAATATTGAGTATGAGGTTGTGATGTCAATTACCATGAGCGACAGCGCTGCGCAGCGTGTTCAGGCATTTATGAATAACCGCGGCAAGGGTCTTGGCCTGCGTCTGGGGGTGAGAACCTCTGGCTGCTCCGGGATGGCGTACGTGCTGGAATTTGTTGACGAAATGAACGATGACGACATCGTTTTTGAAAACAAAGGCGTTAAGGTGATCATTGACGGCAAGAGCCTGGTCTACCTTGACGGCACCGAGCTTGATTTCGTTAAGGAAGGCCTGAACGAAGGCTTCAAGTTCAACAACCCCAATGTCTCAAGCGAGTGCGGCTGCGGCGAAAGTTTCAACGTCTGACAGTCCGTCAAGCTCCCCCGCCGGCGCGGGGGAACTTCATCCGATAAAGCCCAGAGCACGCTATGGATTACTTTACTTTATTCGGGCTGCCAGTTCGCTATCTCGTGGACGGCAGCCTGCTTGCATCTCGCTATCAGGATATGCAACGCCAATTCCATCCCGATCGCAATGCTCTCCAGCCGGAACGCGAACGCCTGATGGCGTTGCAACAGGCGGCGACTATCAATGAAGCCTACCAAACGCTGAAGCACCCATTAAAACGCGCAGAGTATATGTTATCTTTGCACGGTTTTGATTTGGGCAACGAGCAGCATACTCTTCGGGATACCGCTTTCCTGATGGAACAGCTGGAATTGCGTGAAGAGCTCGACGCCATTGAGCGCAAAGCGGAGGCGGAAAGCCTGCTGGCCGACTTTGGCGCGCGGGTGAACGAAACGGTCAAACAGCGCACTGCGCTGATGGTGCAGCAGCTGGATAACCAGCAGTGGCCCGAGGCCGCCGATACCGTGCGCAAGCTACGCTTTTTGGACAAACTCCAGCAACAGGTTGAACAACTCGAAGAAAAACTGCTGGGTTTTGAGTAATTCTTTTCATTTATACCCAAAATAATTGGAGTTGCTTGTAGGCGGCAACTGAGTGAATCCCCAGGAGCTTACTCAAGTAAGAGACTGGGGTGAGTGAAGGCAGCCAACACCCAAGCAGCTTCAAGTATGAAGGATATGGGAAGCTTCAATATGGCCTTATTACAAATTAGTGAGCCCGGCCTTAGCGCCGCGCCGCACCAGCGCCGTCTGGCTGCCGGTATTGATTTAGGCACCACCAACTCTCTGGTCGCCACGGTGCGCAGCGGGCAGGCGGAAACGCTGGCCGATGCTCAGGGGCGCGATTTACTGCCCTCGGTGGTGCACTATCAGGCTGATACCTTGCGTGTCGGTTGGGATGCGCGCCAGCAGGCCGCACAGGATCCCGCTAACACCATCAGCTCAATCAAACGCATGATGGGTCGCTCTCTGGCCGACGTACAGCAGCGTTACCCGAACCTGCCGTACCAGTTCCAGGCCAGTGAAAACGGCTTGCCGATGATCCTGACCGCCGCCGGACCGGTTAACCCGGTAGGCGTTTCCGCCGATATCCTCAAAGCGCTTGCAGCGCGTGCGCAAACCGCGCTGGAAGGGGATTTAGACGGCGTGGTGATCACCGTTCCCGCATATTTTGACGATGCACAGCGCCAGGGCACCAAGGACGCTGCGCGTCTGGCCGGGCTGCACGTGCTGCGCCTGCTGAACGAACCTACGGCGGCAGCGATTGCCTATGGCCTGGATTCCGGGCAGGAAGGCATCATCGCGGTTTACGATTTGGGCGGCGGCACCTTTGATATTTCCATTCTGCGGCTGAGCCGCGGCGTGTTCGAAGTGTTGGCCACCGGCGGCGATTCCGCGTTGGGCGGCGACGACTTTGACCACCTGCTGGCCGATTGGCTGCGGGAACAGGCCGGCGTGGCCGACCGTAGCGATCACGGGGTTCAGCGTCAACTGCTGGACGCAGCCATTGCCGCCAAGATAGCTCTGAGCGATGCCGACAGCGTGAGCGTGGAAGTTGCCGGTTGGCAGGGCGAAGTGACGCGAGCACAGTTCGACGCTTTGATCGCCACACTGGTTAAACGCACCCTGATGGCTTGCCGCCGTGCGCTGAAAGACGCCGGCGTCAATGCTGAAGACGTGTTGGAAGTGGTGATGGTTGGCGGTTCCACTCGCGTACCTTTGGTGCGCGAGCAGGTAGGCGCGTTCTTTGGCCGCACGCCGCTGACCTCGATTGATCCCGATAAAGTGGTCGCCATCGGTGCCGCCATTCAGGCCGATATTCTGGTGGGCAACAAGCCGGACAGCGACATGCTGCTGCTGGACGTGATCCCGCTGTCGCTGGGTCTGGAAACCATGGGCGGTCTGGTCGAAAAAGTGATCCCGCGCAACACCACCATTCCGGTGGCGCGTGCCCAGGAATTCACCACTTTCAAAGACGGCCAAAGCGCGATGATGATCCACGTGCTGCAGGGTGAGCGTGAGCTGGTACAGGATTGCCGTTCGCTGGCGCGTTTCTCGCTGCGTGGCTTACCGCCGCTGCCTGCCGGTGGCGCGCATATTCGCGTCACCTTCCAGGTGGATGCCGACGGCCTGTTGAGCGTTACCGCGATGGAGAAATCCACCGGCGTTGAGGCTTCGATTCAGGTTAAACCTTCGTATGGCCTTTCTGACGCCGAAATCGCCGGTATGATCAAAGACTCGATGGCCAATGCGCAGAGCGATGTTGGCGCACGCAAACTGGCAGAACAGCGGGTAGAGGCGTCTCGGGTGCTGGAAAGTCTGCAGGGCGCACTGGCAAGCGATGCTGCTTTACTGAGCGAGGCCGAAAGTACGGCGATCGCCGCTGCGGTGGACGCTTTGCAACAGGCGACGCAGGGCACCGATCCTGCCGCTATCGAAGCCGCAATAAAAACATTAGATGCACAAACGCAAGACTTTGCCGCGCGCCGCATGGATGCTTCCATTCGCCGTGCGCTGGCTGGCCATTCTGTGGATGAGGTTTAATCATGCCTAAAATTGTTTTCCTGCCCCATCAAGATTTATGCCCGGAGGGGGCGGTACTGGAAGCTGAGCAAGGGGAGTCAATCCTCAACGTTGCACTGCGCAACGGTATCGAAATTGAGCACGCCTGCGAGAAATCCTGCGCCTGCACCACCTGTCACTGCATCGTGCGCGAAGGCTTTGACTCTCTTGAAGAGAGCAGCGAGCTGGAAGACGACATGCTGGACAAGGCCTGGGGTCTGGAGCCGGAAAGCCGCCTGAGCTGCCAGGCGCTGGTGGCCGACGAAGATTTGGTGGTCGAAATGCCGCGTTATACCGTTAACCATGCGCGTGAGCATTAATTGCTAGCCGCGGCGCAGAGCTGGAGATAATAATGGGACTGAAGTGGACCGATAGCCGTGAAATCGGCGAAGCCCTGTACGACCAATACCCGGATACCGATCCGAAAACCGTACGTTTTACCGACATGCATCAGTGGATTTGCGATCTGGAAGATTTTGACGACGATCCACAGGCTTCCAATGAGAAAATACTGGAAGCGATCCTGCTGGTCTGGTTAGATGAAGCGGAGTAAATAGCGTAACGGGCTGCCATAGGCGGCCCGTTTATTTTGTATCCGACACGATTAATAAAAGAATAATCCGGAGTAAGAAGGCTATGACAACTGAATTCATGCAGGTAACGCTGTCGAACCAACCTGCCGACGCTCGCTGGGGCGAAAAAGCGCTGCTGAGCACTGATGATCGAGGAATGACCATTCACCTGACCGGCAACGATAAGCTGGGGGGCATCCAGCGTGCTGCCCGCAAGATTGACGGCCAAGGTGTCAAAAACGTCAAACTGGCCGGCGATGGCTGGGATCTGGAGAACAGCTGGGCGTTCTGGCAAGGTTTCCGCGGGCCAAAAGGCAAGCGCAGCGTCGAATGGGCAGAGCTGCCGGAAGCGGAACGCAAAGAGCTGGAACAGCGTCTGAAGATTGTTGACTGGGTACGCGACACCATCAATATGCCGGCGGAAGAGCTGGGGCCGGAACAACTGGCTACGCGCGCGGTTGATCTGATGTGTGACGTTGGCTGCGATGCCGTCAGCTATCGTATTACCAAGGGTGAAGATCTGCGCGAGCAAAACTACGCCGGTATTCACACCGTGGGCCGGGGTTCCGATCGTTCACCGGTGCTGTTGGCACTGGACTTCAACCCGACCGGCAACCCGGAAGCGCCGGTATTTGCTTGCCTGGTGGGCAAAGGCATCACCTTTGACACCGGTGGCTACAGCCTGAAGCAAAGTGCATTTATGGATTCCATGAAAGCGGATATGGGCGGGGCGGCCACCATTACCGGCGCACTGGCGCTGGCGGCGGCACGTGGTCTGAAACAGCGCGTGAAACTCTATCTGTGCTGCGCCGATAACATGGTTAGCGGCAACGCCTTCAAACTGGGTGACATCATCCGTTATCGTAACGGCAAAACCGTTGAGGTTATGAACACCGATGCGGAAGGGCGCCTGGTACTGGCTGACGGACTGATCGATGCTTCTGCACAAAACCCTGAGTTGATCATCGACTGCGCCACCCTGACTGGTGCGGCGAAAACCGCGGTGGGTAACGATTACCATGCGTTGTTCAGCTTCGATGATGCTTTGGCACAGGAACTGCTGACCAGCGCGGCTGCCGAGCAAGAGCCTTTCTGGCGCCTGCCGTTGGCTGAGTTCCACCGCAGCCAACTGCCGTCCAACTTTGCTGAACTGAACAATATTGCCGGTCCGGCCTACACTGCCGGTGCCAGCACCGCGGCTGCATTCCTGTCGCATTTTGTGCAGAATTATCAGAAAGGCTGGTTGCACATTGACTGCTCCGCCACTTACCGTAAGGGCGCGGTGGATCAATGGTCTGCCGGTGCGACCGGTCTGGGTGTGCGTGCCCTGGCCAACCTGTTGCTGAGCAAAGCCAAATAATGGCATGCCCGCCTTGGCGGGCGGCTTGAACGTCGTTTTATTGTCGGGGCCCAGCATGCTGGGCCCCGTTATTTGATTGCTGGAGTTTGTCATGAGTTCTCACCATCACGATACCGCCACAGGCGAAAACGAACTTGAACGCCTGCTGAAGCTGGCGGTGACGGAGCCGGCCCATCGCCCGGCGTTTTTCCGTGAGTTGCTCGACGCGACGGTGTTGATCCTCGGTGACAGCGAACAGGTACAGCATGGCGGTGACATCACGCTGAACGCCGATACGCCGGTGAATATTCAGCACTGGGAAAAACAGGACGGCGGCAGCATCATTCCGTTTTTTAGCTCGGTAGAAGCGCTGCAAAAGGCCGTTGAAGACGAACAGCCGTTTATCGCCATGCCGGCGCGGGTATTGTTCGAAATCACTCAGGGCGCGGATCTGTTTCTCAACCCTAAGGCCGAGTACGGCAAAGAGTTTTATCCTGAAGAAGTGGCAATGCTGCTGGCTACCGGTGGCGTAGCCAAACCGGCGGAACGTTATATCGACAAGGATACCCAGATCCTGTTGGGTCAGCCGGAGGAGTACCCGTCGGCGATGGTCGATGCCTTGACCACGCTTTTCAGTCAACGCAAGCCGGTACGCCGTGCGTTTTTGGCGCTGATGCACGATCAGGCGGTCGACGAAAAACCAAATCTGTTGGTCGGACTGGAAGTGGACGGTGAGCCGGCGGAAATTGAAGCGCTGATCAACGAAGCAGGAAGCGTTGCCAGCGAAACTGCGCCCAACGACGAGCCGGTAGATTTTTGTCTGGTCTCTGAAAAGGAGCGTGGGGTCAGCCATTACCTGATCACCCATACCCAACCCTTCTACCAGCGCCGCTGGGGCAGTTGGCTGCGTAATATCATTCCTTCGACCGATAAAACCCAGTAATCCTGCTTTTCGCTACCGGCGCGCATTCTGCCGGTAGCGCTTGCTTTTTCCTGCTGATCAAAGCGACGGTTTTAATCGCGCAAGCCCTGCAATGGCGCTTTCAAGATATTGACGCGGGCAGCCGAGATTGAGGCGGATAAATCCTTTTCCCTGTTCGCCAAAACTGACGCCCATTGAAGCAGCAATTTTTGACTGGTGGATCAGCGCCTGTTGAAGCGCATTGTCATCCAGGCCCAAAGCGCGACAATTCAGCCAGGCAAGATAGGTGCCTTCGGCCCGGGTCATTTTGCACCAGGGGGCGGCATAGGCTAAGGCCTGTTCAAACCAGCGCCGGTTGTCTGCCAGATATTGCTGCAGAGCATCAAGCCAGGTTTCCCCTTGCTGATAGGCGGCCGTGGCGGCGGTCATCGACAGCGCATTGAAGACATCCAACCCATGGGCATTGAGGCGTTCGACAAACGCATTTCGGGTTTGATCGTTGGGGATCAGGAAGTTTGAGATGCGCAGTGACGACAGGCCAAAGCTCTTGCTGGCGGAAGTCGCAGAAATCACATGGTCTTGCCAGCTCTCGTCCAGATGCAGCACGGAGGTGAAGGTCTCGCCAGGCAGCAGCAGATCGGCCCAGATTTCATCGGAGATAACCGTTACGCCATAGCGGCTGCACAGCGTCATCAACTGCGTCAGTTCGTCGCGGGTCCAGCACCGGCCCGTTGGGTTATGCGGATTGCACAGCAGCAGCAACGGGGGCTTGCGCTGTTCAAAACACGCCTCCAGATGATCGAAGTCGAATTGATAGCCTTGCGGGCCGAGGGCTAAAGGATTTTCAAGCACCTCTCTGCCGTTCAGGGTAACGATCTTGGCAAAAGATCCGTAGTACGGCCCCTGGATCACGATCGGATCTCCGGGCTGGCTTAGCAGTTGGATCAGGATCGCCAGACCGGGAACCACGCCTTCGATGGAGGTGAACCACTCCCGCTGCAAAGGCAACTGGTGCCGTTTTGAGAACCAATCCATCACCGCCTGGTAATACTGGTCATCGCGTTCGCTGTAACCGAATATGCCGTGTTCAACGCGGTGATGCAGCGCCTGTCGGACTTCCAGCGGACACTGAAAGTCAAAATCGGACACCCACATCGGCAAAAGATCGGTTTCATCGAGCTGCAGATAGCGGTCGATAAAGTCCCATTTCACCGAGCCGGTGTGGTGGCGGTTGATGATCTGGTTAAAATCGGTTTGTTTCACGTCAGGCTTCCTTACGCTGTAAATCTTGCTGTGGCTGTATCTTGGCAATGCCGAAACCGGTAAATCCGTAAATCAGGGCGAATACTACGGCGGCGTAGCATTGAATGGCCCAGGGCAGCAAATCCAGCGTGCTGACTCCCAGGGTTGTCGCCATATAAATGCCCGCGGCGGTCCACGGGATTAACGGTTCGATGACGGTGCCTGCATCTTCTACGGTCCGCGACAGGTTTTTATTGTCCAGGCCCATGCGGCGATAGGCGCCTTTGAAGAGTTCAGCGGGGATCAGCAGCGCCAATTTGCCGTCGCTGGTGGCGCCGGTGACCAGAATGGTGGTTGCAACCGTTGCGGCGATCAGTTGGCCGGTAGTGTGAACCACTTTCAGCAGCCGATTGATGATGACGGTCAATGCCCCGGTCAGGGTTAATGCGCCCGCAAAGGAAAAGGCGCAGAAGACCAGCAGGATGGTACTCATCATCGAAAACATACCGCCCCGGTTGAGCAGGCGAGGCACATCTTCGACGATACCGTTGATGCCGTGCCCTTGAGTGGCAAACATTGAAAGGTTAAAACCATCCATCAGCGCATTTAAGCCTTGTTGCAGACTGAACCCCTGCAGAAGTACGCCGATGGCGATAGCCAGCGCACAGGCTGCCAGCATGACTGGGATCACCGGACGTTTGGTCACCGCGCCCCACAGCACCAGAACCGGGGGCAGGATTAGCAACAGGTTGAAGTGATAAAGGCTCTCTAGCGCCGTCACGATCTCGGTGACTTTTTCCGGTGTAGCCACGCTGCCGACGGCGCTGGTGTGTCCGGCAATCAGATACACCACCGCCGCTAAAATGAAGCTCGGAAGCGTTGTATACATCAGGTGCTGGATATGGCTGTAAAGGTCGGTGTCCGCAACGATGGCCGCGAAATTGGTTGAGTCAGACAATGGGGAGATTTTGTCGCCAAAATAGGCCCCGGAAACGACGGCGCCCGCGGCGGCGGCCAATGGCACATCCAGCCCGGCGGCTACGCCCATCAGCGCGACCCCGACGGTGCCTGCTGCCCCCCAGGATGTACCGGTACACACGGAAATCACGCTGGTAATGAAGAACGCGGCGATCAGGATATATTGAGGGCTGATCAGTTTGAGCCCCCAATAAACCATATAAGGAATGGTACCGCTGAACATCCAGGTGCCGATCAGCCCGCCCACGCAAATCAATATCATAATCACCGGCATGGCTTTGGCCAGTTTGGCGACGATGGAATCAATGATGTCGTCCCAGCGGTAGCCCTGCCAGTAGGCCAGCGCAGCGGCAATGCCAGCGGAAGCCAGCAGCAGCGGTTCGATCCGCAGTCCCAACTGGCCATAGCCTATGATAAGCAGCAACAGCATGGCCACAATGGGGAGCATCGCTAACCCCAGGTTGAGCTTCTTTTTGTCATTCATTTACAACTCCGGTTAAGGATGGGGAAGTGACGCAAGCCTAATGAATTTGCAGTGAATGAGGTGTGAGCGCGGGCCATTGGCGATGTAATCGGTTACATGAAGGCGCGTTATGTGAGAGATCTCTCACTTGGCGGCCTTGTTTTCTTCAAATGGGGGATTTTTTTCCACAAAGGCCACCGAGTCCCGCAGGATCAGCTCAGCGGAAAACCGATTGTTCTGCGGCGTAACGGCGGTGCCTGAATTGAGTTGCAGCGCCAAATTGGCCGCGCGTCGGGCCATTTTCTCAATCGGATAATGCACGGTGGTCAACGGCGGGTGGAGGTATTTTGCCAGGGCTACGTCATCGAAGCCGACAATCGAGATATCTTCGGGCAGGTTCATCCGCCGCTGGCGAAAGGTGCGCATCATGCCGGCGGCCATTACGTCGTTGAATGTCAGCGCGGCGGTAAAAGCCTGCTTACTGGCGAGGATTTTCTCTGCCGCTGCTTCGCCCCCTTGCTCATTGAAGGGGACGCTGATGATCCAGTCACCCGGCACCGCAATCCCGGCTTCGGCCATCGCGGTTCGATATCCCTCGAGACGCTGCTTGCGGTCATCGATCGGCAGATCTGTGGTGATGCAGGCAATGTTGCGGTGTCCGCGCTCGATGAGCATTCGGGTGGCAGCCTGAGAAGCGCTTACGTTGTCCAGCCAGATGCAGCGATTGGCGATGGCGGGCAAATAACGGTTGATCACCACCATCGCCGGAGTGTGGGCGGCATAGCGCAGAATATCGGCATCGCTCATGCGGGTGACGTGGGCAACAATCGATTCGCAGCCTTGATTGATCAGGAAATCCAGGCCGTTTTTCTCCAGTTCGGCCTGATGGCCACCGCTACAGACCATCAATTTTACACCGTCTTTGCGCGTGATATCTTCCACGCCTCGGGCCAGTCGCGAGAAAAACGGATCGTCGAGGTTACCGGTCAGCAACCCCAGCATATTGCCGCTGCGTTTCGCCAGCGCCAGCGCGGCGGCATTTCGATGATAGTTAAACTCGCGCATGGCTTTTTCAACGCGTTCACGGGTGACGGGTTCAACATAAGCGGTGCTGTTGATCACCCTGCTGACGGTGGCGGTGGAAACGCCAGCGCGTCGGGCAACGTCTTTCATGGTGGCCATATCATTTCCTGCTGGTTTCGCGGCTGCCGAAATGGGCGGGGCCAAGTCTGGATGATTTTTATTATCTTTTTGTTTTAAAAGAATATAGTCATAAACTCAACCCAGAGTGTCACGCACTGTGATCGGCATGGCAGTTCGTTGTGAAGCAGGGAAGGGTCGGTAACGGCAGCGCGTTTTGAGACTCGGTCCGTATGAGTTCGTACAACCTGTGCTCTGTGCCGCAAAGTGAAGAATCAGGATAATAATTTTTTAATGAAATGTTGATTTTCCCGTAGGCAAGCGTTAACGGCACACATATAATCTGCGCCACTTGAGAAGGCCGGCACCTGTTTTCAGACCGGCCTGTTTTGGAAGTTATACAGAGGCCATCATGACCGTAGAACGTACCTTTTCCATCATTAAACCAAACGCTGTAGCTAACAACGACATCGGCGCAATCTATGCTCGCTTTGAGCGTGCCGGTTTCAAAATCATCGCATCCAAAATGCTGCGTCTGACTCGCGAACAAGCCGAAGGCTTCTACGCTGAGCACAAAGGCCGCCCATTCTTCGATGGTCTGGTTGAATTCATGACCTCTGGCCCGATCGTGGTTCAGGTTCTGGAAGCGGAAAATGCAGTACAGCGCAACCGTGACATCATGGGCGCAACCAACCCAGACAACGCTCTGGCCGGCACCCTGCGTGCTGACTACGCGGACAGCTTCACTGCCAACGCCGTGCACGGTTCTGACGCAGTAGAATCTGCTCAGCGCGAAATCGCTTACTTCTTCAACGAAAGCGAAATCTGCCCGCGTTAATTGCTGTCATTTCGACGCTGAAGTATGGCATTCACTGGCTGAAACAATAAAAATGCCCTGAATGCCTTTCAGACGTGGAAAGCTACTACTAAAATTTGTACAATGCCGCGCCCCTGATGAGTCATCTTGTCAGGGGCGCGCTTTTAGCGCCGTCGCCCGATTTATACGGGCTGAGCGACGCACTTACTTTCCACTCTTTCGCGCCATAAAGTGTAACAACGAGGCCAGAGATCAATTATGTTAGAACCCATCACGTCCGAGCACATCGTGTCTGAAAATAATTCGCTGACTACTCAATCCGTTAACGCGGAAAAACCGGCTGTGGCCAAAATTAATCTGCTGGATCTGAACCGTCAGCAAATGCGTGAGTTTTTCGCCAAAATGGGCGAGAAACCCTTCCGTGCCGATCAGGTGATGAAGTGGATGTACCACTATTGCTGCGATGATTTTGAGCAGATGACCGATATCAACAAGGTCCTGCGCAATAAATTGCAAAGCGTCGCCGAAATCCGTGCGCCAGAAGTGGCGGAAGAACAACGCTCAGCCGACGGCACCATTAAATGGGCTATCAAGGTGGGCGATCAGCAGGTCGAAACCGTGTATATCCCGGACGGCGACCGTGCGACCCTGTGTGTTTCTTCCCAGGTGGGTTGCGCGCTGGAATGCAAATTCTGTTCGACCGCTCAGCAGGGCTTTAACCGCAACCTGCGCGTGTCGGAAATCATCGGCCAGGTGTGGCGTGCGGCGAAAATCATCGGTGCACTGAAAGTCACCGGCGAGCGCCCGATCACCAACGTGGTGATGATGGGCATGGGTGAGCCCTTGCTTAACCTGACCAACGTGGTGCCGGCGATGGAAATCATGCTGGATGATTTCGGTTTTGGCCTGTCAAAACGCCGCGTGACCCTGTCGACCTCGGGCGTAGTGCCTGCGCTGGACAAGCTGGGTGATATGATCGACGTCGCGCTGGCGATCTCGCTGCATGCGCCGAACGACAAGATCCGCGATGACATCGTGCCGATCAACCGCAAATACAACATTGAGACCTTCCTGGCTGCGGTACGCCGCTATCTGGAAAAATCCAACGCCAATCAGGGCAGGGTGACGGTCGAGTACGTGATGCTGGATCATATCAACGACAGCACCGACGACGCACACCAGCTGGCGGAAGTCCTCAAGGACACGCCATGCAAGATCAACCTGATCCCATGGAACCCGTTCCCGGGCGCACCTTACGGCCGCAGCTCCAACAGCCGCGTGGATCGTTTTTCCAAAGTGTTGATGGAATACGGCTTTACGACTATTGTTCGTAAAACCCGTGGTGACGATATCGATGCCGCCTGCGGGCAACTGGCGGGTGAAGTGATCGACCGCACCAAGCGTACCCTGAAAAAGAAAATGGCCGGGGAACCTATCACCGTGCGTGCGGTCTGAATCCTATAGCATGATTTTTGTTATCTTACAGTCTGTTATGTGAAAAGACGTCAAGGTAACATCAGACAAGGAAATGAATGCAGGCATGAAGCTGATTCTGTGGGGTACGTTGCTGGCGGCCGGGTTACTGGCCGGTTGTTCCGGTTCAGCGCCGGAAGAAAAAGACGCGCTGCCTGAAGCCGGTCAGACGCGATTGCAACTGGGTCTGGAATATCTGAAGCAGGGCGATTTAAACGCCGCGCGCCAGAATCTGGAGAAAGCGGCAGACGCCGCCCCACAGGATTACCGTACCCAATTGGGTATGGCGCTCTACGAGCAGCGGATTGGCGAGAACAGCGCGGCTGAACAGCGTTATCAGCAGGCGCTCAAACTTGCGCCGAACAATGGCACAGTGCTGAATAATTACGGTGCGTTTCTTTGCAGTTTAGGGCAGTATGTACCGGCACAACAGCAGTTTAGCGCAGCAGCCGTGGCACCGGATTACGGTCAGGTTGCCGACAGCCTGGAAAACGCAGGTTACTGTTTTCTCAAAGCCGGACAAAACGACGAGGCACGTATTTTGTTAACACGTGCTTTGAAGATCGATCCGGACAAGGGCACTCCACTGTTGGTGGAGGCGGAAAAGCAATTTGGAGAAGGGAAGCGCGCACAGTCGCAACTTTTATTGGATAGTTATCAACATGTTCTGCCGGCCAGCGCCGACAGCTTATGGTTACAGATTCGTTTCGCCGCGTTAGCCGGGCGCCAAGATAGCGTGCAACGTTATGGCAAGCAGTTATCGCGAAGTTTTCCACAATCCAAACAGTACCAGCAGTTCTTAGCTAATGAATACTGAAGCCTCCCAAGATAAAACCGTATCAATGACGACAGGCGAACGTCTGCGTCAGGCCCGTGAACAACTCGGGTTGAGTCAACAGGCCGTTGCAGAACGCCTGTGCCTCAAAATGTCTACCGTGCGCGATATTGAAGAAGACAATCTGTCCGCAGACCTGGCTTCAACCTTCGTGCGTGGTTATATCCGTTCCTATGCCAAGCTGGTGCGTTTGCCAGAGGATGAACTGCTGCCGATGCTGGCCAAGCAGGCACCGTTGAAGGTCGCGAAAGTGGCTCCGATGCAAAGCTTCTCTCTGGGCAAGCGCCGTAAAAAACGCGACGGCTGGCTGATGAGCTTCACCTGGTTGATCGTTTTCGTGGTGGTCGGCTTGACCGGTGCCTGGTGGTGGCAAAATCACAAGGCCCAGCAGGAAGAGATCGCCACTATGGCCGATCAATCTTCTGCCCAGCTTTCACAAAACAATGAAGGCCAATCCGTACCGTTGACCGACAGTAATGCCGACAACAGCGCACCTTTGGCCGACAATGGCTCCACACCGGTTGACACCGGTGCGGGCGCAGCAGCACAGCAATCACAGACTCCGGCCGTGACCGGCAGTGCAACCGCGCAGCAGCCTGCGGTGGTTTCACCAAGCCAAACCACGTTGCCTGAGACAACGCCTGCGGCGCCAACCGCACCGTTGCCGACGGCAGATGCGGGCGTAGCTGCACCGGCGGTTGATCCTAATGCGCTGGTGATGAACTTCACCGCCGACTGCTGGTTGCAGGTGACTGACGCCAGCGGCAAAACGCTGTACAGCGGTAGCCAGAAGAACGGCGGTAAGCTGAGCCTGGCGGGCACCGCGCCTTATAAACTGACCATTGGCGCACCGGCCGCAGTACAGATTCAATATCAAGGTAAGCCGGTTGATTTAAGCCGGTTTGTTAAGTCAAACCGTGTTGCTCGTCTGACCGTTGCCGCGCAGTAATTGCGCGGCCATTGTCGTTAAGTCAGAGCAACAATGGAGAGTAAGTAATGCATAACCAATCGCCCATCATCCGTCGAAAATCAACGCGAATTTACGTCGGCAATGTGCCTATTGGTGATGGTGCGCCGATTGCTGTGCAGTCGATGACTAACACCCGTACTACCGATGTCGAAGCCACGGTCAATCAGATTAAAGCGCTGGAGCGCGTCGGCGTCGATATCGTCCGCGTTTCAGTCCCCACCATGGATGCCGCCGAGGCATTCAAGCTGATCAAGCAACAGGTCAACGTGCCGCTGGTCGCCGATATCCACTTCGATTACCGCATTGCGCTGCAGGTGGCTGAATACGGCGTAGACTGCCTGCGTATCAACCCGGGCAATATCGGTAACGAGTCGCGTATCCGTTCAGTTGTGGACTGCGCACGCGATAAAAATATCCCAATCCGTATCGGGGTAAACGGCGGCTCGCTGGAGAAAGACATCCAGGAAAAGTACGGTGAACCTACGCCGGAAGCCCTGCTTGAATCCGCCATGCGCCACGTTGATATCCTCGATCGCCTCAACTTCGACCAGTTCAAGGTCAGCGTCAAGGCTTCCGATGTGTTCCTGGCGGTGCAATCCTACCGGCTGCTGGCGGCGCGTATCGATCAGCCGCTGCATCTCGGCATTACCGAAGCCGGTGGCGCACGCAGTGGTTCGGTCAAGTCGGCGATTGGCCTGGGTCTGCTGCTGTCGGAAGGCATTGGCGATACCCTGCGTATCTCGCTGGCGGCCGATCCGGTGGAAGAGGTTAAGGTTGGTTTCGACATTCTGAAGTCACTGCGTATCCGCGCTCGCGGCATTAACTTCATCGCGTGCCCGACCTGTTCACGTCAGGAGTTTGACGTTATCGGTACGGTGAACGCGCTGGAACAGCGCCTGGAAGATATCATCACGCCGATGGACATTTCGATTATCGGCTGCGTGGTCAATGGGCCGGGCGAAGCGCTGGTGTCCACGCTGGGCGTTACCGGCGGCCATAAAAAGAGCGGCTTCTACGAAGACGGCGTGCGCCAGAAAGATCGTTTCGACAACGAGCAGATGATTGACCAGTTGGAAGCCAAAATTCGCGCCAAGGCGTCGATGATGGATGAGAGCAATCGCATCTCGGTCAACCTGCTGGAAAAATAAGCATTATACCGATACGGCGGGCTTTTTAGCCCGCTTGTTTATGAACCCGGGAGCAGAACTCTGCATTCGCGTTGAATACGGGACGGCAAAGTCCCTATAATCGGGTTCATTTTTATAGACAACGGACAGAGAACTCACGTGGCAAAGAACATTCAAGCCATTCGCGGCATGAACGACTACCTGCCGGAAGAAACGGCATTATGGCAGCGTATTGAAGGCATCCTCAAGCAGGTGCTGAGCGGCTACGGTTACAGCGAAATCCGCTTGCCGATTGTAGAGCAGACCCCGTTATTCAAACGCGCGATCGGCGAAGTGACCGACGTCGTAGAAAAAGAGATGTATACCTTCGACGATCGCAATGGCGAAAGCCTGACGCTGCGTCCGGAAGGGACCGCTGGTTGCGTTCGCGCCGGCATCGAACATGGTCTGCTGTACAATCAGGAGCAGCGTCTTTGGTACGTCGGTCCGATGTTCCGCTACGAGCGTCCGCAAAAAGGCCGCTACCGTCAATTCCACCAACTGGGTGCCGAAGTGTTTGGCCTGCAGGGCCCGGATATCGACGCCGAGCTGATCCTGCTGAGCGCCCGCTGGTGGAAAGCGCTGGGCATCGCTGATCACGTTAAGCTGGAGCTGAATTCCATCGGCTCACTGGAAGCTCGCGCCAATTACCGTGATGCTTTGGTGGCGTTCCTGGAACAGCATCAAGACAAGCTGGACGAAGATTGCAAACGCCGTATGTACAGCAACCCGCTGCGCGTGCTGGACTCCAAAAACCCGGAAGTGCAAGCGTTGTTGAACGATGCGCCGCGCCTGTCCGAGTATCTGGATGAAGAATCCAAAGCCCACTTTGAAGGCCTGTGTGAACTTTTGGCCCAGGCAGGTATCCCATATACCATCAATGAACGCCTGGTGCGCGGTCTGGACTATTACAACCGTACGGTATTCGAATGGGTGACCACCAGTCTGGGCGCTCAGGGGACGGTGTGCGCCGGTGGCCGTTATGACGGTCTGGTCGAGCAACTGGGCGGGCGTGCAACGCCGGCAGTCGGTTTCGCGATGGGCCTGGAGCGTTTGGTGCTGCTGGTTCAGGCGGTCAACCCAGAGTTTAAAGCTCCGGCGACCATTGACGTGTACGTGATCTCTTCCGGTGCCGGTACGCAGAGCGCGGCGATGCAGTTGGCTGAACGCGTTCGCGATGCCGCGCCGCAGTTGAAACTGATGACCAACTACGGCGGCGGTAACTTTAAGAAGCAGATCACCCGTGCGGATAAATGGGGCGCGCGCGTTGCCTTGATCCTGGGCGAGAACGAAGTCGCAGCCGAGCAGGTGGTCGTCAAGGACCTGCGCAGTGGTGAACAAGAAACGCTGGCGCAGAGCGAAGTCGCTGTGCGTCTGGCTTTGATGTTAGGTTAAGGAGAAGGACACCGTGGAAGTCTATACCACTGAAAACGAACAAGTCGACGCCGTGCGTCGGTTCTTTGCCGAAAACGGCAAAGCGCTGGCAGTGGGCGTGGTGCTCGGAATTGGTGCCCTGGTCGGCTGGCGTTACTGGCAGAGCCACGAGAACTCCAACATGATGATTGCGTCCCAATCTTATCAGGAAGCCAGCGATCGTCTGGCGGTCGGTAAACCGGACGACGTGGCCGCTGCGGAGAAGTTCGCCCAGGCCAACAGCAACAGCTACGGCGTGCTGGCCTCGCTGGAACTGGCGAAGCATTTTGTTGAGCAGAACGACTTTGCCAAAGCGGACCAACAGCTGGTGCTGGCTCAGGGCCAGACCAAAGATGAAAACCTGCTTTCGATGATTAACCTGCGTCTGGCCCGTGTGCAGTTGCAGGAGAAAAAGCTGGATGAAGCGCTGAAAACGCTGGATGGCGTGAAAGGCGAAGGCTGGGCGGCGATGGCGCAGGATACGCGCGGCGACGTGCTGTTGGCCAAAGGTGACACCAAAGGTGCGCGCGAGGCGTACAGCAAAGGCATTGAGTCTAACGCTTCTCAGGCGCTGCAGGTTCTGCTGCGCATGAAATTGAATAACTTGTCCAGCTAAGGGGAATTCCCATGCAATTGCGTAAAACACTCTTGGTCGGACTGGTTTCCGTTGCCTTGTTGAGTGGTTGCTCACTGTTCAACAGTGAAGAAGACGTGGTTACCATGTCGCCGCTGCCGAAAGTTGAAAATCAGTTCACGCCAAGCAAGGCGTGGAGTACCTCGGTCGGCGACGGCGTCGGTGAGTTCTATTCTCACCTGCGTCCTGCTTTCCAGGACAACACCATTTATGCTGCCGATCGCCACGGTCTCGTGAAAGCGATGGATGCCGACAGCGGTAACGAAAAGTGGAAGGTTGATCTCTCCGAGAAGACCGGCTTCTTCTCCAGCAACCTGCCGGCGCTGCTGTCGGGCGGTATGGCTGTTTCGGGCGACAAAGTTTATGTCGGCAGCGAGAAAGCCGTCGTTTACGCTCTGAACACCGCTGACGGTAAGGTAGCCTGGCAGACCAAGGTGGCCGGGGAAGCGATTTCGCGTCCGGTGATCAGCGACGGCATGGTACTGATCCATACCTCCAACGGTCAATTGCAGGCGCTGAATGAATCTGATGGCGCAGTGAAGTGGACGGTTAACCTGGATATGCCTTCGCTGTCGTTGCGCGGCGAGTCTGCTCCGGCCGTTGCCTTTGGCGCAGCCATTGTCGGCGGTGATAACGGCCGCGTCAGTGCCGTGCTGATGCAGCAAGGTCAGTTGATCTGGCAGCAGCGTATTTCCCAGCCGAGCGGCGCGACCGAAATCGATCGTCTGAACGATGTCGACACTACGCCGGTGATTGTTGAAGGCGTTGTCTACGCATTAGGTTACAATGGCAACCTGACTGCGCTGGATCTGCGTTCCGGCCAGATTTTGTGGAAACGTGAACTGGGCTCGGTAAACGACTTTATCGTTGATGCAGGCCGCATTTACCTGGTCGATCAGAACGATCGCGTGGTCGCGCTGAGCACCGAAGGTGGCGTCACCGTATGGACGCAGAGCGAGCTGTTGCACCGCAACCTGACCCCGCCAGTGATGTATAATGGTTACCTGGTGACCGGTGACTCCGAAGGTTACCTGCACTGGATTAACACCACGGACGGCCGTTTTGTTGCCCAGCAGGAAGTGGATAGCTCCGGCTTCCTGTCTGCGCCGATGGTAGCCGGCGATAAGCTGGTCATCCAGGCGAAGGGCGGAAAAGTTTACGCTTTCACCCGCTAACGCCGCTCGTCGTGACCCTTCTTGCACCCGAAAGCTTTCGGGTTGCAGCCAGGCGGCAAGCGCATGAGTCCTCGGGAGCTTAGTGAACTAAGTGACCGGGGCGAAGGTGCGCAGACAACGCCGCTGTGGCGCGAAAGATGAAGGGGAAAACGGCTCCTGAGTGTTCAGGGGCCGTTTCGTATTTTATAAGCTGCACTTCTGGTGTCTATCCATAGTGCAGTAACGCATTGATTATTAAGTAATGAGGCTTCACAATGATACCTGTCGTCGCGCTAGTTGGGCGCCCGAATGTGGGTAAATCCACCTTGTTTAACCGTTTAACACATACGCGCGATGCGCTGGTGGCGGATTTCCCCGGGCTAACGCGAGACCGCAAGTATGGTCGTGCAGAAGTTGAGGGCAATGAATTCATCATCGTCGATACCGGGGGTATTGACGGTACCGAAGACGGCGTTGAAACCCGCATGGCTGGCCAGTCGCTATTGGCGATCGAAGAAGCAGACATCGTGCTGTTTATGGTCGATGCCCGCGCCGGTCTGATGCCTGCCGATCAGGGCATCGCCCAGCATCTGCGCAACCGCCAGAAAGCCACCTTCCTGGTCGCCAACAAAACCGACGGCATGGATCCAGACATGGCCACCGCCGATTTCTACTCGCTGGGGCTGGGTGACGTGCATGCGATTGCCGCTTCACACGGTCGTGGCGTGGCGCAGCTGATCGAACACGTGCTGGTGCCGTTTGTCGGTGAAAAACCGGAAGAAGTCGAGCTGACCGAAGAAGAGGCTAACGCTGCTTATTGGGCCGAGCAAGAAGGTGAACTGCCTGAAGACGAGGAAGAAGAGCCGGAAGACGACTTCAACCCGCAAGATTTGCCGATCAAGCTGGCAATCGTTGGCCGTCCTAACGTTGGTAAGTCCACACTGACTAACCGTATCCTCGGCGAGGAGCGTGTGGTGGTGTACGACATGCCGGGCACCACCCGTGACAGCATTTATATCCCGATGGTCCGCGACGAGCGCGAATACGTGCTGATCGACACCGCCGGGGTGCGTAAACGCGGCAAGGTAACGGAAACCGTAGAGAAATTCTCGGTAATCAAAACCCTGCAGGCGATCGAAGACGCAAACGTCGTGCTGCTGGTCGTCGATGCGCGCGAAGGCATTTCCGATCAGGATCTCTCGCTGCTCGGCTTTATCCTCAATAGTGGGCGCTCACTGGTGATTGCGGTCAACAAGTGGGATGGCATGAGCGAAGAAGATCGCGAGCACGTCAAAGAGATGCTCGATCTGCGCCTGGGCTTTGTCGACTTCGCCCGTGTGCACTTCATTTCCGCTTTGCACGGCAGCGGCGTGGGTAACCTGTTCGAATCGGTACAGGAAGCTTACGAGTGCGCGACGCGTCGTGTGAACACCTCGATGCTGACCAAAATCATGCAGATGGCTGCTGATGACCACCAGCCACCGTTGGTGCGTGGCCGCCGCGTGAAGCTGAAATACGCGCACGCCGGTGGGTACAACCCGCCGATTGTGGTGATCCACGGCAACCAGGTAACCGATCTGGCCGACTCGTACAAACGCTATCTGATGAACTACTTCCGTCGTTCTCTGAAGGTGATGGGTACGCCAATTCGCATCCAGTTCAAAGAGGGTGAAAACCCGTTCGCCGGCAAGCGCAACCTGCTGACGCCGAACCAGATGCGTAAACGTAAACGCCTGATGAGCCACCTGAAGAAAAGCAAATAATCAGTACGAGGGGCGCGGTAACCATACCGCGCCCCTTTTTTATTGCGCCAAAATCGTTTTATTATCTGAAGATTACCGCCGTCAGCCTGAAGGAACACCATGTCCTGGGAAACCTGGAGTTTTGCGTTCAGCGTCACCGTACCCAATCTGTTAATGATGTTGCTGGGCGTGCTGCTACGCCACTGGCGGATGATGGACGACCGCTTTATTGATGGCGCCACGCGGTTGGTGTTCAATCTGGCGCTGCCTTGCTTGCTGTTCTTCAGCATTGCCACCAATCATCCGCAACTGCTGGGTAACCTGTCGCTGGTGATCTACGGTGCGGTCGGCACCGTCGCCACTTTCCTGTTGCTGGAGATAGCCGCCGTCTGGCTGGTGAAAGAACCGCGTGAGCGCGGCGTCTTTGTTCAGGGAGGCTTTCGTGCCAATACCGCTATCGTCGGCCTGGCTTATGCCATGACCGCTTATGGCAGCGAAGGGGTTGCGCTGGGGTCGTTATACCTGACGGTCACGGTGATCCTGTTTAACGTACTGTCGGTGGTGACCCTGACCCGCAGCCTGCAGGGTGGAGAGGGTAAGAAGATCAGCCGGCTGTCGCTGTTGCGCAGTATCGTCACTAACCCGCTGATTATCGGCCTGGTATGTGGGTTGCTGTTCGCCCAGACCGGGCTGGAAATCCCACAGGTTATCCGGCAAACCGGCAGCTATATCTCAGGGTTGTCGTTGCCACTGGCGCTGCTGTGCACCGGTGCCAGCCTGGATTTGCGCGCCATGTTCCGCTCGTCTAATGTGGCGGCGCTGTCCTCCAGCGCCAAACTGTTTCTGGTGCCGATATTGATGACGTTGGGTGGCTGGCTATGCGGTTTCCAGGGCGCGGCATTGGGGATTATCTTCCTGTTCTCGGCCACGCCAACCGCCTCCGGCAGTTATGTCATGACGCGCGCCATGGGCGGCAATGCCACGCTGGCGGCGAACATTATCGCCATCACCACCGTCGGGTCGTTTTTCACCACCGCGCTGGGGATCTATTTCTTACGCTCATGGGGCGTAATTTAACTAGGGAGAGTCTATGGAAGCGCTATGTCCGCAATGTCACCAGGCAATGCAGTGGGTGAAGGGTCACTATCATTGCGAAGCCTGTCACCGCGATTATCGTCAGTTGGCCGAGTGTCCGGAATGCCGGCAGCCGCTGCAAGAATTGAAGGCCTGCGGTGCGGTAGATTATCTGTGCCAAAACGGTCATGGGCTGATATCGAAAAAGCGCGTGTTGTTCAGCTATACACCTTGGGTAGAGGGCGAATAGATTCGCCCCGATTAACTCGCCGTTGCGTCCCTCACTTTAGAACGGTTCACTCATCGACCTGACCGGTTTTCCAAAGGTCGATCAATGCCTGCGGGGCGCTGGTTTCCGGTATCAGCAGCACGATTTCACTACTCAATGTTTGGCTGTAATAGCTGATTTGCACGCGGAAGTAGCGCTGGTCGCCGCAGCCGGGAGAACCTGGCTGCCCCTCCTCTTGCGCGTAGGGCAGCGTCTGGTTCAACAGTTGATTCAGACGTTGCCGCTGTTCCGGCGTAATATCGGCCAGCGCAATGCGCCGCTGGCCAGCCAGTTTGGGAATAAAGGCGAAGCCGCCTTCACGTGCCAGCTCAATGACCGTGTCCTGATTGAGCGTCGGCAAGGGTTTCATTATTCCACCCCCACCTGATGCCAGGCCTGCTGCACCTTATCCGCCACGTCACCGTCGAAACGTTGTTGCGCATGTTTTACCGTAGTGCGGGCAAAGGTAGCGAAGTCGGCGTCCTGCGGCAGCGTCTTGTCGCAAAGCGTGTCGTACCAAATATAGCCCGCTTTTTCCCAGGCAAAACCCCCCAGTGCTTTAGCTGCCAGATAGAAAGCGCGGTTGGGAATGCCGGAGTTAAGGTGTACGCCGCCGTTATCCTCTTTGGTCTGAATATAGTCCTTCATGCTGGCCGGTTGCGGGTCTTTCCCCAGCAGCGGATCGTCGTAAGCCGTACCGGGGGCCGACATGGAACGCAGGCCCTTGCCGTTGATGCCTTTCGCCAGCAGTCCCTCGCCAATCAGCCAGTCGGCTTTATCCGCGGTCTGTTTGAGGTGGAATTGTTTAACCAGAGAACCAAACACGTCGGACAGCGACTCATTCAGCGCACCAGCCTGCTGGAAGTAAATTAACCCTGCTTCGCTTTCGGTAACGCCATGCGCCAGTTCATGGCCAACCACGTCGATGGCGATGGTAAAACGGTTAAATATTTCGCCGTCACCGTCGCCGAAGACCATCTGCTGGCCGTTCCAAAAGGCGTTTTGGTATTCCTTGCCGTAATGTACGCTGCCGGTCAGCGGCAGACCGCGATTGTCCAGAGAATTACGTTTGAATGCCTGCCAGAAGAAATCGTAGGTCACGCCGAGGTAGTCGTAAGCTTCATCTACTGCGACGTCGTGGTTACTGGGTTGGCCCTCATTACGCACCTGTTTTCCGGGCAGTTGGGTACCGTTTTCGGCGTCGTAAATATCGCGAATAACCTGGCCGGCGCTGGCGGTTTTCGCGCCGGGCGCACGCAACGGCTTGTTACCGAGCAGGCTCTGGACGTGGTTCAGGGTGTGCAATGCGCAGTCGCGCTGCGGTAGGCTGCCATGTTCAATGATTCGGCGCAGCATATAAGGGGGAATGACTGAACGTGCTGTCAGGGTCGGCATAGTGGCTCTCCTTAGGCAAAAAATTTAGCCCTCATCTTTCAAGCTATCGGGTATTTATAAATATTCTGCCACTAAGTGTAGTTCAGACATCGTAAAGGCGGTGGTCATGGGTGCTGACCGCCGGGCTGGTTTTATGGGGACTGATGCGTTTGACCGAGGCGCGTACCGCCAGTTTGCCGTGCAGCAGCAGGTTACAAGGCGGTGCATCGGCGCGCAGCATGCGGCGTTGCAGCAGTTGGATCGCCTCATAACCCAGCTCGTCGCGCGGTACCTGCACCGAGGTGAGCGGCACGTCGTGAATTTCCGCCAGATTGAAGCCGTCGGTGCTCATCACCGAGATATCGCCCGGCACGCTCAGCTGCAGTTTATTCAGTGCTTTGACCGCGCCGACCGCCATGTAGTCGCCACCGGCAAGAATGGCCGTTGGCAGCTGCGAGCGGTGGCTCACCCGGTTGATAAAGGTGGTAAGCGCCTGTTCGGCCTCTTCGCTGCCGAAGCCGGAAGTAGTCACCAGATGGCGGCCGTCGTCAAAGGCGATATTGTGCCGCGCATAGGCTTGTTTAATACCCGCCAGCCGCAGTTCCATGGTGTGGCGGCGCAGGCATTGCAGATTCAAAATATGGCTGTGCCCTTGTTGCATCAGATAGTTGGCGGAGAACTCGCCAATCAGTTGGTGATCGGGTGACACGCTGTCGAGCCGCATCTGGCGGTCGGTGCAGTTAATCAGTACGCAGGGTTTATTCAGGTCGGCGGCCAACTGGTGAATGTGTTCGTCGTCGATGCCGATAATCAGCGCCGCCTGAGTTTGCGGATCGCTCATTTTTTCCAGAAACAACGCGCCGTCGCTGTGCAGTTCTTCCAGCCCACAATAGCGGATCCGAACTTCATGCTCAGCTAATGCGGCGGAGATCCCCTGGATCACCTTGTAGTAGAAGATATCGGTGCGCACATCAAAAGCGCGCTGGGGGGCGAAGACCATCACGTTATTGAGCATCAGCCTGCCGCTGGAAATGCCCTGCAGAATGCCGTTCTGTTGAGCGCAGGCCAACACCTTTTGTCGAGCTTCGACGCTGGTATTGGACTTACCGGCTAATACACGTGAAACGGTGCTGATCGACAGCCCGGTTTGCCGGGCAATTTCCTGTATTTTCAGCTTTCCGTTCATTCTGTGATCTCCTTCAAATTCGGTAATGAAAATATTTTCACGGTGTTTTTTCAGCGTACTGTCAGGCTTCTGTCGCCATTATGGCGAGCTTTTATTCTATGCATGAGAATTTTTGCAAAAAACCTCGTTTCGCTCACGCTTCCGGCTGGTTAGTCTGAATTGGTATGTCAACTTTATAGATTTATCAGTCCAATTAATGGACTGAATTATAAATAAAACGAAAATAAATCATGTGGTTGTGATCGTGATGCGTTGGTCTTTGTCAGACATACCGCAGTTTTCCACGGCCCATACCTTCGATACCAAAACGTACCCTACCAAAAGGCGCGCTGTTGCACCGGGCAGCCGTCGTGGAGAGAAGACAGATGAGTGTTGAAATTAATCAAAGGGTCGCCGATACCGGCCGGCGCAAGTTCAAATCGCTGCGCTGGTGGATGTTGGCGCTGTTTTTACTGGGCGTAACGGTCAACTACATCACCCGTAATTCGTTGGGCATTCTGGCACCTGAACTGAAAACCAGCCTCAACATGACCACCGAGCAGTACTCCTGGGTGGTGGCGTCGTTCCAACTGGCCTATACGGTATTTCAGCCGATCTGCGGCTGGCTGATCGACGTGATTGGCCTGAAGATGGGCTTTCTGATCTGCGCCAGTATCTGGGCGGTTGTTTGCATGCTGCATGCCGGCGCGGGCAGTTGGGTTCAACTGGCTATCCTGCGGTTCTTTATGGGCGGGGCGGAAGCGGCGGCCACGCCGGCCAACGCCAAGGCGATTTCCGACTGGTTCCCTAAAAAGGAGCGGCCGATCGCCGCCGGTTGGGCGGGCGTCGGTTTCTCTATTGGCGCCATGCTGGCTCCGCCAATTATCGTGATTGCCCACGTTTCCTTTGGCTGGCAGGGCGCTTTTTTGTTCTCCGGCGCGCTGGCGTTGATCTGGGTAGTGTTGTGGTGGTTGTTCTATCACTCGCCGCAGCAGCACCCCAATCTGAGCCAGCAGGAACTGGATCTGATCCGCGAAGACAATGAACCGGAACTGCCCAGATTGCCGTTTCTCAAGTCGCTGGCGATTTTGTGCCGCAACAAAAAGTTCTATGGCATCGCCATTCCGGCCTTTCTCGCCGAACCGGCCTGGGCGGTGTTCAGTTTCTGGGTACCGCTGTACCTGGCCACCGAGCGCGGCATGGACTTAAAGCACATCGCCATGTTTGCCTGGCTGCCGTTTTTGGCGGCGGACATCGGCAGCGTCGCCAGCGGCTATCTCACCACCCTGTACCGCAAATGGTTCGGCTGCAGCCGCGTCAACTCGGTGGTTGCCAGCTCGGTGACGGGCGCCTTTATGATGGTTTCGCTGGCGTTTGTGGCGATCACCAAAGATCCCTACGTGGCGATCGCCCTGATCTCGATCGGTGGCTTCGGGCACCAGGTGATCTCCTGCATGCTCAGCGCGCTGGTGGTGGAGTCGTTCGATAAAAACCAAATGGCGACCGTCAACGGCATGCGCGGCTCCAGCGCCTGGATCGCCAGCTTCCTGTTTACGTTGCTGATCGGTGCGGTCTCCGACACCGTCGGTTTTAACCCCTTATTCATCGCCATGGGCTTCTTCGACCTGATCGGTGCCCTGTTCCTGATTGCTTTGATCGCCGAACGCGGCGGTAAAAAAACACTCAATAGTTAAGTTGGATGCCTATGAAAACCTTAAAAAACTGGACGCTGGCAGGACAGTATGCCGATCGTATTGAACTGTTGGTCGATGAACGCCATCTGTTTTGCCTGTACGTGTTGGAAAACCACCTGTGTCGCGTGTTGATCAAGCGCAGCGGAGAGCTGGCGCTGGACCGCACCTGGAGCATTGCGCCACAGACCGACGTGCCCTGGGAAGGGCGCGACCGGCTGAGCGTCGCCGGTTTCAGCCTGCCGGGTTACCACTTGCAGCAGCATGAGGATCGGTTGGTGCTGACCACCTCTACGCTGCGCGTGACCGTGCATCAGCCGCTGTGGCTGGAATGGGAACACTGTAACGCCGCCGGTGAATGGCGTCCGCTGGCAGCCGATCGGCCCACCAGCGCCTATTTGCTTAACCCGCACGGTGACGGCGTGGCCCATTATCAACGTCGCCATGCCGCCGAGCGCTATTATGGACTAGGCGAGAAGGCCGGTGATCTGGAACGCAGCGGCCGCCGTTTTGAAATGCGCAATCTGGATGCCATGGGTTACAACGCCGCCAGCACTGACCCGTTGTACAAGCACATTCCTTTCACCATCACCCGTGGAGAAGAGGCCAGCTTTGGGCTGTTTTACGACAACCTGAGCAGTTGCTGGCTGGATTTGGGTAACGAGATCGACAATTACCACCTGGCCTATCGCCGCTATCAGGCCGAGGCGGGGGATTTGGATTATTACCTGTTCCTCGGGCCAAAGGTGCTGGATGTCACCAAGGCGTTTGTGCGCCTGACCGGCAAGACACACTTCGGGCCAAAATGGAGCCTGGGCTACAGCGGATCCACCATGCATTACACCGACGCGCCGGATGCTCAACAGCAGCTACGGCAGTTTATTGAGCTTTGTCACCAACATGACATTCCCTGTGACTCCTTCCAGCTGTCCTCGGGTTATACCTCGATCGGCAACAAGCGTTACGTGTTCAACTGGAACTACGACAAGGTGCCGCAACCCAAGCAGCTGAGTCAGGCTTTCCACGATGCCGGATTGAAATTGGCGGCCAACATCAAGCCGTGCTTGTTGCAGGATCATCCGCAGTATCAACAGGCGGCGCAGTTAGGGCTGTTTATCCGCGATTCAGAAAGCGATAGGCCGGAGCGCTCCAGCTTTTGGGACGACGAAGGCTCACATCTGGACTTCACCAACCCGGCGGCAGTGCACTGGTGGCAGCAGGGCGTGACTCAGCAACTGCTGGAGATGGGCATCGATTCCACCTGGAATGACAATAACGAATATGAAGTGTGGGACGGCGAGGCGCGTTGCCACGGTTTTGGTCAGCCGATCGCCATCAAACATATTCGTCCGGTGATGCCGTTGCTGATGATGCGCGCCTCGATGGAGGCGCAGCAGCGCTTTGCCCCTGAGCTGCGGCCGTACCTGATTTCACGCTCCGGCTGTGCCGGTATGCAACGTTATGTGCAGACCTGGAGCGGCGATAACCGTACCAGTTGGCAAACCCTGCGTTACAACATTCGCATGGGGCTGGGCATGAGCCTGTCCGGTTTGTACAACCTCGGGCATGACGTGGGTGGTTTCTCCGGCGACAGGCCGGACGCCGAACTGCTGGTGCGTTGGGTGCAAAATGGCGTGATGCATCCGCGTTTCACCATCCACTCCTGGAACGACGACGCCACGGTTAACGAACCCTGGATGTACCCTGCGGTGACGCCGGCAGTGCGCGAGGCGATTGCTTTGCGTTATCGGCTGATGCCGTATTTCTACACCTTGCTGTGGCAGGCCTGCGTCGACGACGAACCGATGCTGCGCCCGACCTTCCTCGACCACGAGCATGATGAGCGCACGTTGAACGAAACCGATGATTTTATGATGGGGCGCAATCTGCTGGTGGCCAGCGTGGTGGAGCCGGGGCAGCGTCAGCGGCCGGTGTATCTGCCGGATAACGGCGACGGCTGGTACTGCTTCTACAGCGGCCAATGGTTCAGCGGCGGCCAGGAGGTGCTGCTGGAAGCACCGCTGGAGCGCTTGCCGCTGCTGGTACGTGCCGGTGCCGCGATACCTTTGTCGTCGCGATTGGCGCATGTTGACGTGACGGCGGACGATCGGCGCGAGCTGAAGCTGTATCCGCTCAAAGGCTGTGGCAGCGCTTCTGGGCTGTTATTCGAAGATGACGGGGAAAGTTATGGCTGGCAGCAGGGCGATGCGCTGTGGCTGCGCTGGGAGATGCTCAGCGACACTCAACGCATCATGCTGAACATCACTGCCGAAGGCCGGTTCAAACCGGCGTGGCAGACTTTGGCCTGCAGTTTGCCAACTGGAGAGACGCGAGAACTGTGGATTAACGGCGTGCCGCGCAGCCGTTTTACGCTGGAGTAGTAAAAGTTATACCCTAAATAATTGGAGTGGCATCAAGGCGGCAAGAACGCTCATCCCGACGAGCTTACTCAGGTAAGTGATTCGGGTGAGCGGGTGAAGCCAACACAGATGCGGCTTCAAGTATGACGGGATTATTCGGCCGCGCGTTTTTTGCGCGGCTTCTTGGCCACGGTGATGGTTTTCACCTCGCTTTCCACCCAGCCATCCTGCAGGCGGGTTTTCAGCAGTTCGCCAACCTGAGCCTGCTTAGTGGTTTTCAGCAGTTCGCCGCGCGGGGTTTGCGTCACGCTGTAGCCGCGGGCCAGCGTCGCCAGCGGGCTGACGGCCTCGAGTTGGCTGCAGGCGACGCCGAAGCGCTGGCGCAGGCCGTTAAGCTGGCGATCCCACGCCTGCTGCAAACGGTATTCCTGTTGCTGCACGCGTTGTTGGTAGCGGTGAATACGCGCCTGCGGTTGCATCTGCGCCAGCCGTTGCTGAACCCGCTCGCTGCGACGCGAAGACAGACGCAGTTGGTTTTGCATGCCGTCTTCCAACCGACGTTGCAGTTTGAACAACAGCGTTTGTTGGCGCGCCAGACGCAGGTGCGGGTGCTGCTGCTGCAAACGGTGGTTGATGCGGGTGAACTGCTGCTGGCGCTGCGCCAGGTAGTAGTCCATCGCCATTTCCATCCGCTGTTGCTGTGATTGCAACTGACGCAGCAGTTCCAACTGATTGCGACTGACCAGTTCGGCAGCGGCAGAAGGGGTTGGCGCACGCAGATCGGCGACAAAGTCGGCAATGGTGACGTCGGTTTCGTGGCCGACGGCGCTGACAATCGGAATGCGGCTGGCGAAAATCGCCCGCGCAACGCGTTCGTCGTTAAAGCTCCACAGGTCTTCCAGTGAACCCCCGCCACGGCCGACGATCAGCACGTCGCACTCGTCACGGCGGTTGGCCGTTTCGATGGCACGTACAATCTGCAGGGGGGCTTCCGCGCCCTGCACCGAAGTAGGGTAGATAACGATGGGCAACGAAGGATCGCGCCGTTGCAGCACCTGCAGCACATCGTGCAGCGCCGCGCCGCTGGCGGAGGTAATCACCCCGACGCGTTTGGCCGGGCTGGGCAGCGGCTGTTTGAACTGTTGGTCGAAAAGGCCTTCGGCGCTCAGTCGCTGTTTTAACTGATCGAACTGCTGTTGCAACAGGCCGTCGCCGGCGGGCTGCATGCTTTCGGCGATCAGCTGATAGTCGCCGCGCGGCTCATACAGCGTGATGCTGGCACGCACCAGCACCTGTTGGCCATTTTGCGGGCGGAAGGTAGTACGACGGTTAGTGTTGCGGAACATCGCGCAACGCACCTGCGCGCGGTCGTCTTTCAGCGTGAAATACCAATGACCGGAAGACGGCTGGGAGAAGTTGGAGATCTCGGCGGAGAGCCAAATCTGGCCCATTTCCATTTCCAGCAGCTGTCGAACCGTCTGATTCAGGCGGCTTACGGTAAAAATGGAAGGCGAAACAGGTATCGACATGTGACCCAGATCAAATTTCAAAACAAGCACTTAATTGGTCGATACTACATGGCTGAAAAAGGTAATCAAGAGTTTTTGTGAGAAAGTGCTGGAGGCAACCGATTACGCTCTGTATAATGCCGCGGCAATATTTTATCTTTTTCACAGCCCACTCTGGTGAGATATTGCCCATGCTACGTATCGCGAAAGAAGCACTAACGTTTGACGACGTTCTCCTGGTTCCAGCTCACTCTACGGTTCTGCCTAATACCGCTGAGCTCGGCACCCAACTGACCAAAAATATCCGCCTGAATATCCCTATGCTGTCCGCAGCCATGGATACCGTTACCGAATCCGGCCTGGCCATCGCGCTGGCGCAGGAAGGCGGTCTGGGCTTCATTCACAAAAACATGTCTATCGAGCGTCAGGCAGAAGAAGTCCGCCGCGTGAAAAAACATGAAAGCGGCGTGGTAACCGATCCACAAGCCGTAACCCCTGCCACTACCCTGAAAGAAGTGAAAGAGCTGACCGCACGTAACGGCTTCGCCGGTTACCCTGTCGTCACCGAAGAGAACGAACTGGTCGGTATCATTACCGGCCGCGACGTCCGCTTCGTCACCGATCTGAACCAGCCTGTTACCGCCGTGATGACGCCGAAAGAGCGTCTGGTTACGGTGAAAGAAGGCGAAGCGCGTGAAGTCGTGCTGCAGAAAATGCACGAAAAACGCGTTGAGAAAGCGCTGGTAGTGGACGACAGCTTCCACCTGCTGGGCATGATCACCGTAAAAGACTTCCAGAAAGCGGAACGCAAGCCAAACGCCTGTAAAGACGAGCATGGCCGTCTGCGCGTTGGCGCAGCGGTGGGTGCAGGTGCAGGTAACGAAGAGCGCGTTGATGCGCTGGTCGCCGCCGGCGTTGACGTGCTGCTGATCGACTCCTCGCATGGCCATTCCGAAGGCGTATTGCAGCGTATTCGCGAAACGCGCGCCAAATACCCGGATCTGCAGATCGTGGGCGGCAACGTGGCTACCGCAGCCGGTGCCAAAGCGCTGGCTGACGCTGGCGTCAGCGCGGTCAAAGTAGGTATCGGCCCTGGCTCCATCTGTACTACTCGTATCGTAACCGGCGTAGGCGTACCGCAGATCACGGCCATCGCCGATGCGGTTGAAGCGCTGGAAGGGACAGGTATCCCGGTCATCGCCGACGGCGGCATTCGCTTCTCCGGTGACATCGCCAAAGCTATCGCGGCCGGCGCATCCTGCGTAATGGTCGGCTCCATGCTGGCGGGTACCGAAGAATCACCGGGCGAAATCGAGCTGTATCAGGGCCGTTCGTTCAAATCCTACCGTGGTATGGGTTCACTGGGCGCGATGTCCAAAGGCTCTTCCGACCGTTACTTCCAGACCGATAACGCCGCCGACAAACTGGTGCCGGAAGGTATCGAAGGCCGCGTGGCTTACAAAGGCATGCTGAAAGCGATCGTACACCAGCAAATGGGCGGCCTGCGTTCTTGCATGGGCCTGACCGGCTGCGCCACCATCGACGACCTGCGTACCAAGGCTGAATTTGTTCGCATCAGCGGCGCCGGTATTCAGGAAAGCCACGTGCATGACGTGACCATCACCAAAGAGTCACCGAACTACCGCATGGGTTAATTTCAGGGGCTGCGGCCGGCGCATTTGTTCGCCGTCCGCTGCTCGCATTGCTCATTGACTTTATGTCAACTGCGCATGCTGTGCTGCGGGCGACCACCAACTGTTTGGCCTCGCCGACTGAAACTGTCCTAACGTTTTAGATTTTCCTTTTTCTCTGTTGCTGGAATTCGCCTCACATGACAAAAAATATCCATAAGCATCGCATTCTGATTCTGGACTTTGGTTCGCAATACACCCAACTGGTCGCCCGCCGCGTGCGCGAAATCGGCGTTTACTGCGAGCTGTGGGCCTGGGACGTTAGCGAAGAGCAAATCCGCGAATTCAATCCGAGCGGCATCATCCTGTCCGGCGGCCCGGAAAGCACCACCGAAACCAACAGCCCGCGTGCGCCAGAATACGTGTTCACCGCCGGTGTACCTGTGCTGGGCGTATGCTACGGCATGCAGACCATGGCAATGCAGCTGGGCGGCCATGTGCAAGGTTCCAACGAGCGTGAATTCGGTTACGCGCAGGTGGAAATTACCACCGACAGCGCACTGGTTCGCGGCATCGAAGACGCGCTGAGCCCAACCGGTAAACCGCTGCTCGACGTGTGGATGAGCCACGGCGACAAAGTGACCGCTATCCCGTCCGACTTCGTGACCGTTGCCAGCACCGATACCTGCCCGTTTGCCATTATGGCCAACGAAGAAAAACGCTTCTACGGCGTGCAGTTCCACCCGGAAGTGACCCACACCCGTCAGGGCCAGCGCATGCTGGAGCGTTTCGTGCTGGATATCTGCCAGTGTGAAGCCCTGTGGACCCCGGCGACCATCATCGAAGATGCGGTAGAGCGCATTCGTGAGCAGGTGGGCGAAGATCACGTGATCCTCGGCCTGTCCGGCGGCGTCGACTCTTCCGTGACCGCAATGCTGCTGCATCGCGCCATCGGTAAACGCCTGACCTGCGTGTTCGTCGATAACGGCCTGCTGCGTCTGAATGAAGCAGACCAGGTGCTGGAAATGTTTGGCGACCACTTCGGCCTGAACATCGTTCACGTGGCGGCGGAAGATCGCTTCCTGAGCGCGTTAGCCGGCGTTGACGAACCGGAAGCCAAGCGCAAGATCATCGGCCGCGTGTTCGTTGAACTGTTCGACGAAGAAGCCTGCAAGCAGACTGAAGTGAAATGGCTGGCGCAGGGCACCATCTACCCGGACGTGATCGAATCCGCCGCTTCCGCCACCGGCAAAGCGCACGTGATCAAATCGCACCACAACGTGGGTGGCCTGCCGAAAGAGATGAAGCTGGGCCTGGTCGAGCCGCTGAAAGAGCTGTTCAAAGACGAAGTGCGCAAAATCGGTCTGGAACTGGGCCTGCCGTACGACATGCTTTACCGTCACCCGTTCCCGGGCCCAGGTTTGGGCGTGCGCGTACTGGGCGAAGTGAAGAAAGAGTACTGCGATCTGCTGCGCCGTGCCGATGCGATCTTCATCGAAGAGCTGCACAAAGCCGATCTCTACAACAAAGTCAGCCAGGCATTCACCGTGTTCCTGCCGGTGCGTTCGGTTGGCGTGATGGGCGATGGCCGTAAATACGACTGGGTTGTTTCACTGCGCGCAGTGGAAACCATCGACTTTATGACCGCACATTGGGCGCACCTGCCGTACGATTTCCTCGGCCGCGTCTCCAACCGCATCATCAACGAAGTCAACGGCATTTCCCGTGTGGTTTATGACATCAGCGGTAAGCCACCGGCTACCATTGAGTGGGAATGATGAACCGCTAATCACTGACTATCAGTGATGATTTAAAAACCCCCGTTGCGGCTATGCTGTGCGGGGGTTTTCTTTTTTCCGACGCCCACGAAATATTCCCTTTGCGCGCCTCCTTGTATTCATTTTGGTTATACCAAAGATCCCTTTTTTGATTATTCCCTGATATCAGCACAGCCCTATACTCGATCAAACCCTGCTCTCTGGAAAACCTGCCCCTGCAGCGCTACCCAGTAAAACACCAGGTTATGCATAAGCTCCGGAACTGGCAGAAGGTAAATCATTACTAATCAGTATGTTGATGCCATTTTATTCACCGGTTAATCCCGGGTCTTCCTGCCGGTGGTGGCGTGCTTTTCATGATGCAAGGTAATACAAAAACAAGAAAAGAGGATTTTTGCCATGAACAAACAATCCGTCACCGACATTGTCGATCAAAGCCCGATCGGTGGTTTACAGATAATGACGCTGCTCTTCTGTTTTATTGTATTGATGATTAATGGTCTGGATGCCAGCGCGATGGGTTATATCGCCCCTGAATTGGCTCAAGAATGGGGGATTGATCGCGCCGAGTTGGGCCCGGCTTTCGCTGCAGGTCTGTTCGGCATGTTACTCGGCAGTTTCATTTGTGGCCCCGCGGCGGACCGTTATGGGCGCAAAACGGTGTTGCTGATCTGCTCGGTTATCGTCGCTTTAGGCACCCTGGGTTATGCCTTTTCCTCATCGATTACCGTGCTTGTGGCACTGCGGTTACTGACTGGCATGGGACTAGGCGGCGTATTGCCCGGTTGCATTACTCTGGTGTCAGAGTATTCGCCCATTCGCTGGCGCATGTTGCTGGTCACCTTGAGCTTTTCCGGTTTTACCTTGGGTATGGCGCTCGGCGGCTGGGTGGCCGACTTACTGCTGCCGGTGCTGGGCTGGAGAGGCCTGCTCTTTGTGGGCAGTATCGCTCCTTTGGTGATGCTGCCTGCACTGTATTTCATGCTCCCTGAGTCGATCTGTTTCCTGGCCAACAGGCCGCAACAGAGGGCTAAATTACTGCGGATCGTCGAGCGGATTGGCGGCCATAGGAATTGGCAGGACGTAATCTTTACCGACGGTATGGACAGAAAGCCCGGCGAAAAAAACCTGCAGCTGTCTCCCGTGGCAGCGCTATTTTCTGAAGGGCGAACCGAGCGTACGCTGCTACTCTGGCTGACCTTTTTCTGCTGCTTATTCTCGTTCTACCTGTTGAGCAATTGGCTACCCACGGTATTGCGCAGCAGCGGCTTTGACGCTCGGATGGCCTTACATGTTGCCGCAATGCTGCCGCTGGGGGGTATGATTGGTGGCATCATCACCGCACTTCTCATCGATCGTATCGGTATCGCCAAAATACTCCCTCCTTTAGCCTTATTGGCCTCGGTCGCGCTGCTGGTTACCGGCAGCCAGCTCGGCAGTTCTACCCGTTTATTGGTTTGCGTTTTTTTCGTGGGTTTTACCCTCACGGGAGCATTGAACAACATCAGTATTTTGAGCGCTGGCCTTTATCCCACCACGGCACGTGCGACCGGAGTGTCATGGGGGATCGGCGTGGGTCATGTGGGTTCCATCACGGGGGCTTATCTTGGCTCTTGGCTATATACCGTGGTTGGTGATTTGCAGAATTTTTTCTACTGGATGGCGATTCCCGCATTAATTGCCGCTTTGGCGTTGTTCTGCATGACCAGGAGAAAGGATCTGTTTGCGGTACAGGCGGGTTCTTAACGACGGGTACGATCAAAAACAAACGGGGCTGAGGAGAGGGTATGAAGCAACTGCATGCAGAAATTGCTGGGGCAGGTATCGCCGGGCTTACGGCGGCGGCGGCGCTGGCTCAGCGTGGCTGGAGCGTGAGAGTGCATGAGCGTTCGGCAAACCTGCGCACCTTTGGTGCGGGCATCTATATCTGGAGTAATGGGCTGCGTGTGCTCGAGGCGATTGGAGCCTATGACGAAGCTATGGTGGGGGCACACGAAGGGGCCGTATTCCAGACCCGGGATCACGGCAACGCAACGATGGAGGATATTCCGATCAACAGCAGCGGTGCCCCACGTCTGGTTACCATCCTGCGCGAGCGGCTGCTGCTGTCTTTGCTCAATGCGGCTCGCCGCGCCGGTGCTGAAATTGTCAGCGATTCCGAGGCGGTGGGGGCGACACCGGATGGAAAGCTGCTGATGGCGGACAAGCGAATGCTGTCAGCCGATTTGGTGATCGGCGCTGACGGTATCAACTCGCGGGTGAGAGAATCTCTGGACCTGCTGATGTACCGCAAGCCGCTGCACTATGGCGCGGTCAGAATGATGTTGAAGCGTGATGACGATGACGTACCGCCTGCAGATCGTTCGAACTACATTGAGTACTTTTCAGGCACGAGGCGGATCCTTTATACGCCCGCCAGCGCGACCGATCTTTATGTTGCACTGTGCTGCGCTGAGGACGATGTGGGTGCCTATCAGCTTCCGATTGCCCCGGAACTTTGGCGCAAATCCTTCCCACACCTTTCCGGCCTGATCGCACGTTTTGGCGAGGCCGGCCGCTGGGATGCGTTTGAGGTGCTGAAACTCAAGGCCTGGAGCAAAGGGCAGGTGGCGATCCTCGGCGATGCAGCCCATGCGATGCCGCCTTACCTCGGCCAAGGGGGCGGTTGCGCACTGATGAATGCTCTTGGATTGGCGGTCAGTCTGGAAAATAACCGGGATATTCCGGCGGCGCTGGCAGCCTGGGAAGCGCAGGAAAGGCCGTTGACCGAACATACCCAAGACACGGCGGAACGCATGGGGCATATGAACCTGTGGCCAGACGACGTTCGTTCGGCCGTTTTGCGTATCACCGGACGCTGCGAGCAGATCGGCGCAGAGCGTATGAAAACGGCGTTAAGCCTGCCGACGGGCACTTTGGCCTGATCATTGCTCCGGCCCGAGAAACGGGGCCGGGAGTAACCACTTTTTTAGTCCGCAGCCGCTGGGATAAGGCGGTGTTCATCAGGGAGGTTGAAAAATGACGCTTTTGGCAGACGAAGTGTTTATGGATCCGGCACGCCTCAATGAGGATTACGATGCACGCGCTACGGTAGGTGTTGACGGCTTCGCCAAAGAAATGGCGTGTTATCGCTCGCAGTCTGAAAAGATGAAACAGGCTTATGGCCTCCATTTTGATATCACCTATTGTCAGAAAAGTGGCCAGGCTCTGGATATTTATGGGCCAATGGTGAATGGAAACGGGCCGCTGCTGCCCGTTTTTCTTTTTATTCACGGGGGATACTGGCGAGCGCTGTCGAAAGCAGATTCCGCGATGATGGCGGGCACATTGGCGGTAAATGGCATTGCCACGGTGGTTATAGATTATCCACTCGCGCCGGCAGCCGGCATCGGTGACATCGTCCATGCCGTACGCAGTGCCGTGGCGTTCATTTGGCGGCGGGGACATGAGTTTGGGCTGGATCCGCAACGGATCTCGCTGGGTGGCAGCTCTGCTGGTGGCCATTTGCTTGCAACACTATTAGCACCAGGCTGGCATGTAGCTTTTGGCGTGCCGACCGATGTGGTGAAGTTTGCTTTTCCCATCAGCGGGCTTTTTGAACTCGCACCTTTGATGAAGACGCCCGTGCAGGCATGGCTGGCACTCTCCGACACCAGCGTGGCCGATTACAGCCCGATGCGTCACATCCCTGCGCCGGGGTGCCCCATCACCGTTGCCTGGGCTGAAGGCGATCCGCCCGGCTTCAAGCGACAGTCCGAAGCCTTTGCCTCTTTGTATAAAGCGGCCGGTGCGGAAACGAATATGCTCGAGGTGCCCCATTGCAACCATTTCGATGTGCTGATGGAGTGGGCTGACCCGACTTCTCTGCTTTCCAGGACGCTGATCTC
This sequence comes from Serratia sp. BIGb0234, assembly GCF_024809915.1. Taxonomy (NCBI): domain Bacteria; kingdom Pseudomonadati; phylum Pseudomonadota; class Gammaproteobacteria; order Enterobacterales; family Yersiniaceae; genus Serratia; species Serratia sp. BIGb0234. Next base: position 1,096,740 of record NZ_JANUEI010000002.1, on the reverse strand, counting down.
GGGAATATTCCGCAACCTCTGATCGCCTCCCACTCATTTCTAGAGTTTCGGTTATCGCCGGGTGATTACTGGATGTACGCGGCCATTCATCGCAAGGAAAAGTGAGGCAGGAGCCTCACTGTTCAAGCTGCTGGTTTTGCTCATCATATCTGCGCCGGCAGTCCTGAATAGCCTCCATATTCCCCATAGTCCACTCAAACAGAATAGAGAACGGCCCTTGCAATGATTGGCCGAGCGGCGTCAGCGAATACTCGACGCCGAGCACCCGCCCATCCAAAACCTTGCGGTTCACCATGCCGTTACGCTCCAGCTTGCGCAGCGTCTGGGTGAGCACACGTTGAGTGACGCCATCAAGGCGACGCTTGATCGCATTGAAGCGCCTCGGCTCACGCAGCACCTCCAGCACCATCATTGACCATTTGTCCGCGATCTGGTCGAGAATGATTCGGCTCGGGCAGTCAGCGCGGTAGACAGTTTCATTCGTCTCCATCGGTATCCTCCAGCATCCCTGGGATGCTTCAAGTGCGTAATTGACGCCAGGTATGCAAAGTATACCATTCGATCGGCGGCGCGAAAGTCCAGCGCCGATATGCCTGACAAACAAGGACATCGACATGAAAGATACCGATTTCAGCAAACTCAGCTTGTCTCACGCAAAGGGGGTCTTGACGATCACCCTCAATAATCCGCCGGTCAACGTGCTTGATGTGGCTTTGATGTCGGAAATCAGCCGCTTACTGCGTGCCGTGCGCGACGACCCGGATACTCGCGTGCTGGTTTTCCAGAGTGCGGATCCGGAGTTCTTCATTGCTCATGTCGACATGACCTTAATCGATGAACCGCATGCTTTCGATGAGCTGGCGCGTAATGCGCCGGAAGGGCTCAACCCGTTCCAGGTATTCGGTGAGTTGCTGCGCAGCCAGCCCCAGGTGACTATCGTTAAGCTTGCCGGGCTGGCGCGTGGGGGCGGCGCAGAATTCGTTGCGGCGGCCGACATGGCTTTTGCCGCCGAAGGGCGGGCAGGACTGGCCCAATGCGAAGCCTTGATGGGCATTACGCCCGGTGGCGGCGCGACGCAATACCTGACGAACCGCATGACGCGTGGCCGAGCGCTTGAAGTGATCCTGGGGGCCGATCTTATCGATGCAGCGACCGCAGAGCGCTATGGCTGGATTAACCGCGCCTTGCCCGCATCCGAACTCGACGACTTTGTCGAACGCCTGGCGCACAACATTGCGGCACTGCCCGAAGGGGTTATCGCGGCGGCCAAGCAGGCGATGCCGGCGGCAGATCTGCGGGAAGGTTTTTATCGTGAGCATGAGGCCTGGGCGGGGCTTTTTGAACGCCCTGCAGCGGAGAGACTCATTCGGGACGGACTGAAGGCAGGCGCCCAAACCAAAGTGGGTGAGCGCAACCTCGAAGGCCTGCTGCGCAATCTTGGTGCCTAAGCGGCAGTCTCAGCCGCAATCTTGCCGATGTCGGAAATGCAACGTCGGCAGCATAAAGCCCCGAGCAGGCCTGGCACCGGCTAGCAGGATGACCACTGCGACAGCAAGGCATGCAGCTTCGCAGGTTCCAGCGGCTTTCTTAATACCAGATAACCTTCCTGTTCGGCCTCTTGCAAAATGGGGGAGTTAAATTCCCCGCTGACCATGGCGCCGCTGGTGTCCGGCAGGCGTTCGAACAGCGCTTTCAATATATCGAAGCCGCTTTCACCGGAGCGGAGCCGTTGATCGCAAAGCACGGCGAAGGGGGTGAAGCCTGCGTCGATAATCGAAAAAGCCTCCTCGGCGGAAGCGGCGCAACGCACGGTGATCCCCCAGGTACTCATCAAACTCGACCAGGCGGAGGTGACCAGCGGATCATCATCCACCACCAGGCAGGCGCCGCTCAATGACTCATAGCGGGTAGGGATCTGGCTGTGGGTATAGGCGTTGAGGTTTTCTGGCGCTTTGACTTCGCCGGTATAGAGGGCAAAACGCATCCAGAAATGCGATCCCTTGCCCTCCACGGAGCGCATGCCGTATTTCACCTTCATCAATTTGGCGCAGCGGGCCACTACCGCAAGGCCTAACCCATGACCGGCGCTATCGATTTTCCACGCCAGTTCGGGACGATAGTAGGGGGAGAAGATTTTGCCTTTCTCTTCGTCGGCGATGCCCACGCCGGTGTCCCAGACTTCGATCAGGCATTCTCCCTTTTGTGGGCGGATGGCGATCAAAACGCCGCCTTTCTGGGTGTAGCGCAGCGCATTTTGTATCAGATTAATCAGCGATTGTCGGATGAGCAATTGATCGCCCATAACGGCAATGCGTCGCTTGGGGCGCCATGTCCGCAGGGATAATCCCCGGCTGTTCGCTTCTTCACGGAACAGGGTTATCACCGAGTCAAGCAGGGTTCCAATATCGACATGGGTGGTCGCCGTACTGACGTTGCCGGACTCAATCTTGCTGAGATCGAGCAAAGAATTGAACATCAGGTGCACGGAGCGCACGCTCTGCTGCAGATCCAATAGCTGCGGGGTTAAAGAGGCATCGCGATTTTTATGGATGATGGCCTCGATCAGGAAACCCATGGCATGTACCGGTTGGCGCAAGTCGTGACTGGCGGTGGTCAGAAACTGGTTTTTATCGAGCAGGGCTTGTTCCGCCTCCTCTTTGGCCTGGCGAAATTGCTCCGCAAGGCGAGAGCTCTTCTCTTCGAGACGGGCTTGCTGAATAAAAAACTGATGAGAACTCAATGCGTGGCGGTAGATGGCGAACCCATAAAGCAGGTTGAGCATCAACACAATGAGCATGACGTCGTTTAAGCGCCAGATGATGCCAATGTTAAGCATGCCCCAGCAGGCAAAGAAGAACAGGGTAAAGGTACTGATGATGGGCGTCAAATGGGTCGCGTTCGCCGCGACGATGGCCGCGATGCTGATATTTAATAACAGGAAAAAATCGAAATTATTTATTTGTGGGGTTATTAAATATAATGAGGATATACCTATCCCATGTACGAAGGCAACTTTGTTGATATGTGGGAGCCAGCGGTTAAGAATAACGCCAGCATCCTCTTTCTCCGCTTCGCGTTGATATCTTTGGTGCCATAATCGGATAGCCAAAGCGCAGAATAAATACACTATTATCCAGCTGATTATCGGCCACAGCGGTTCACCCAGTAAATAAATCCAAATAGCAAAGGGGATGCCGACGCAGGGCACAGCACTGAAACTAAAGACCAATCGAATAAACGTATTGTTCAATAATCGGATTTGCGCGTGCGACGAAATGCCATCATCTTGTAAAGATTGAAGTAGTTTCATTCGGACGGCCCCTGCCTGCCATGCAGTAACGTAATAGCTTCTACCCGGCTGTTTACGCCTATCTTTTTAAGGATATTGCTGATGTGTTCTTTAACCGTAGGTTCGGAAATAGCAAGCTGAGAGGCTATTCTCTTATTGGGAAAACCGCGCATCATCATGGTCAAAACGTCAATTTGTCGCGGCGTTAAATTGAAGTTTTGAAGATGGTTTTTGGCACTGGAAGCCTCCAATAGATTATCCATAGGAAACCAGCTTTGATTTTCTAACAGCGCAGCAACGGCTTTGGCGAATAATTCTGGTGGCTCATTTTTGAGCACGAAACCATGGCCTCCGGCATCACGTACCTTTTGGCCTATTTCATTATTTTCATCGCCGCTGACCACTAATAATCTTACCTGTGGGTAAAGCTGTCTGATCTCTTTGAGTAATTTTAATGCCGTGCCGTCGGATAACCAAAAGTCGATGACGATTAAACGCGGGGCGCCATTTTCCAGAATATGTCGATAACAACTCTCCTCGTTTGTCATCACGTAGGCGTGTTTAAATCGACAGTGCGTATTCAGGAAATTGGCGATGCCACTTGCCACCAACGGATGGTCATCAACGACCAACGCATAATCCTGCCCCAAGGGTATCTCCTTTTGCTAAAACCTATCAGATTGGTCTGACGACTTGTTATTTTCTACCCTCCCTACTTTAGGAGGGTTTTTTCGGTTAGGAAAGGGAAATATATTATTCAGGGATTTTGATAAGGTAAAACATAAAGCCATTCAGCATTTGGAACTGTTTGGTTACAAAGGACATTTTATGAGAAAACCACTTATCGCATTAACCGTTACGCTTCTGGTAGCTGGCTGTTCCACATTGAAAACCGATCAGGCAATACCGCTGCTGCAGGCGGAAACGGCCAAAATGCTGGGCCTGGGTTCATCGGATGAAATTACCGTCACCAATGTTAATGGTGCCCAACCCGACGCCCTTGGCGGGCAAAAACTTTCTTACCGTGCCACTACGGAGAAAGGACGAATCTTTGACTGTTCCTCGATGATGATGCCGGGTATTTTAGGTTCAGCCCCGTCGTTAAGCACACCAAGCTGTACCCCGGTCGTTACGCATAAATAATTCACCTGACGCGTTTAGCGAGGGTGGATGATCAATACCGATCCGCAGTCCCCATAATTTTGGCATCGAGACGTTAGCGCTGGGGGGCAATAAGCTAGTGTCTCGATGACAAATCAGCCTGTGTTCTCGCAAAACGCGCCGCGCATCCTCTAATGCATTGAGTTTTTCATATAAATAATAACTTTGATGGCATCAGATAATTGGGCCGGAGAGAAAACATGAAAGATAAAACATCGCATAACTTAGCGGTAAGAAAACCGCTTTCGAAAGTTTACCTCGCACTTTTTTCCGCACCGTTGATATTGATTGGCCCAGCCGACGTGGCGCGTGCCGATGATGCTATTTTTGATGGTGAATCACGTATTACCGAATCTTTGACTTACACCGGGGATGTTTACGTCGGCCGTAATCAAAGCGGAAACCTGTTGATCGATAATGGCCAAATCAATGCCTATAACGTCAATATTGGCCGTCGTGCTAATGGCCAGATATACGAAAGCCTGGTCACGGTCAAAGGGCCGAATGCCGTATTAAATGCGATCAATGACCAATCCGTTATGCACGGCAGTCTGAATCTGGGACTGGGGACGTTACGGGTAGAAGAGGGAGGATTGGCGACGGCGGAAGAGATTATCGTCGGCACCACCGGGGGGTATGACAGCCATCTTAATGTCAAAGGGGCCGGTTCCCAGGTGATCAGTGAGAGACTCGGTCTCGGCTTCGGACAGGGCGCACGTTCAACCTTGCTGATTGAAGATGGCGGGGTAGTGACCACCACGGCCGCCGCCAGAATCGACAGCGGTTTTCGCCCCGATGAAGCTGACAAGCTCAACCCCAAAGCCACGGTGACCGGTAATAACTCTCTGTGGAATATCACCCAGTCGCTCACCGCCAATGGCGATGTGGACGTGCTGAACGGCGGTGCGGTCAACGTCGGTAGCGCGGAGATTGCCGGTGTTTCAGGCTCAAGAAAAACCGCAGAGCTTTACATCGCCGGCAACGGCTCGCGCTTTACCAGTGCGGGCAATGTCAACGTTGGGGATTATGGCAACGGGGTGCTGTCGGTTGTTGATGGCGGCTCATTCTCTGCCGGCAGCAACGAATTGCGGCTGGGGGATACCGGGTCCGGCTCTAACCGCGGCGCGTTGATTATCGGCAGCCGCGGCAACATGGATACCGGCACCGGCTTGACCGAACCTACGCTCGGCGCGGCGGGTGGTGCGGGTACTGTCGATGCCCAAACGGTGGTCAATCTGCGTGGCGGGTTGTTCGGCAGCTACGTTTACTTTAATCACAACTCAGATAACTACGACTTCCGCAACAAGATGGTCGGCGAAGGCGAAGTCATCAACACGGCCGGCCAGACGACGCTGAGCGGCGACCTGACTCAACTCCAGGCGAATGTCACCGCACGCGGCGGCAAAATCACCATCGCCAGCGACATCAATAAGCAGCAAGAAGACAACGTTTTCGATGTGCAGACGCTGAGCGCCGAGAATGGCGGCACGCTGATCCTGAACGCCACTGCCGGTTCCGACGTCAGCAATGGTCTGGGTTACAGCAGCGCCGCGTCAATCAAAGCCGGCGGGACGCTGGGCGGCAACGGCACCTTGGGGCAGACTGAAATCCAGTCCGGCGGCCATATTTCCCCTGGCGACGGCAACATCGGTACCCTGACGCTGAAACGCTATCTGAATTTCCTGGGTGAATCCTTCTATGACGTCGATATCGCCGGTGATGGCAGCAGCGACAAACTGGTCGTTTCAGGCAAAACCACCATCAGCGATCAGGCCAAGGTGCAGGTGACCGCGTTGGATCCGCAAACCAGCTATCAAACCGGCCAAAGCTATCGCATTTTGACCTCGGATGGCGGGATTGACGGTCGGTTTGCTGAAGCCGTCTCAAAATCTGCATTTTTGGACGTTGCGCTTAACCACAGCACCAACGCTGTGGATCTGACGATTGCACAAAAGGACGGTAATCCAGGCGAAGGTGGCAACCCAGGCGAGGGCGGTAACCCAGGTGAAGGTGGCAACCCAGGCGAAGGCGGTAACCCAGGTGAGGGCGGCAACCCAGGCGAGGGCGGTAACCCAGGCGAGGGCGGTAACCCAGGCGAGGGCGGTAACCCAGGCGAGGGCGGTAACCCAGGCGAAGGCGGCAACCCAGGTGAAGGCGGCAAGCCCGGTATTTTCCAAACGGTCGCGCAAACCAGTAACCAGTGGAATACCGCCGGTGCGCTCTCGACGTTAACGCAAAGCGGTCCTTCGCTGGCCTTGTATAACTCTGTGCTGCTGTTGAGCGCACCGGAAGCGCGCGAGGCGTTCAATCAACTGTCCGGTGAAGTTTATCCGTCCATTCAGTCTAACCTGATCGCCGGCAGTAGCATGCTGCTCAACGTGTTGAATCAGCGCATGCTTCGCGTATTTGATAATGATGCGCTGCCTGTTCCACCGATGGCGATGACGTTGGTTCAACCGGCTCAGGCTGAAAATAACGGCGTTTGGGGGCAGACGTTCGGCTCCTGGATGAGAAACAGCGGTAACGATAACGTTGGGAAATTGGACGGCCACACCAGCGGTTTCCTGTTGGGCGCCGATCGTAAACTCGCTGACCACAGTATCCGGGTTGGGGGATACGTAGGCTATAGCCGTGGCGACTATGATGTCGATAGCCGTCGCTCCAGTTCCGACAGCGATAATTACCACCTGGGTCTTTACGCTGCTGGGCAGCAGGATGCCTTCTCCCTGCGCGGTGCGCTGGGCTATACCTGGCACCGACTCGAAAATGAGCGCAACGTTAATTTCGGCAATTACTCGGATCGGCTCAAGGCGGACTATGACGCAGACTCGCTGCTGGCGTTCACCGAAGCGGGTTACCGTTTTGGTCAGTTGGATGCGAATATCGAGCCATTCGTCAACCTGAGTTATATCCGTTTGCATACCGATAACTTCCAGGAGAAAGGCGGGGCAGCGGCGCTGAGCGTCCGTAATGAAACGATGAATACGTTCTATTCAACGCTGGGCGTGCGGGGATCTACCGAACTGCCGAAAAATGTCAGCCTTTACGGTTCATTAGGCTGGCAGCACGCTTACGGCGATAAAAATACGTCATCGCGCATGGCATTTGCCGGCAGCGACGCATTTATCACGCAGGGACAGGCGGTAGATGACAATCTGCTGGTGGCGGATGTGGGGGTGAGCGTGAAGCTGTCGCGTTCCACTACGTTGGCTCTCGGTTATCAGGGGCAGTACGGTTCTGATACCCAGGTCAATTCGGTCAATGCCAATATCAGATGGTCGTTCTGATTCACTGAGGAAAAGGGCCTTTGGTCTTGAGATGTCGTTGGGCAACTTGCAGTTTTACCTGGTTGCCTGGCGATATCTCTGCTCCAGAAAACCTTCACTCCCTGTCGAGACTTTCGCTGACATCAGGCGCTAGCGAAACGGGCAGGCGAACATCCTCGCAAGATGAGTGCTCAATCAGTTTAAACAGCACGTTCTTTTCGTCACCGGTCAAATCTCGCCATTCGCCCAGCGGCAATCCTGTCAGATCGACATTCATAATGCGCACACGCTCAAGTTTGGTGACGTGATAACCAAAGTATTTGCTCATACGGCGGATTTGGCGGTTAAGGCCCTGAACCAGCGTGATGCGAAACATCTGCGGCGCGATTTTCTCCACCCGGCACTTTTTCGTCACCGTATCCAGGATGGGGACACCGGCGCTCATCCCCTGAATAAACGCGTCGGTCAGCGGCTTATCGACGGTAACCAGATACTCTTTTTCGTGGTTATTGCCGGCACGAAGGATCTTATTGACCAGTTCGCCGTGATTGGTCAGGAAAATCAGCCCCTGGGAATCTTTGTCCAGACGGCCTATAGGAAAGGTGCGCTTGCTGTGATTGACGAAATCACCGATGTTATTTTGCACGTGCTTTCCCATGCTGGTGATGATGCCCACCGGCTTGTTCAGCGCGATAAGCACCAAATCTTCCGCATTACGTGGCTCAATCCGCTGGCCGTTAACTTGCACCACGTCCCCGACAAATACCTGAGCGGCCACGGCGGCTACGTTGCCGTTGATGAAAACGTTGCCCTGTTTGATATGACGATCGGCACTGCGGCGTGAACAGATGCCGCTGTCGCTAATGTATTTATTAAGGCGAATGGATGATTGAGTCAGCATGATTTCCCCGTAAAACGCGGACTATACAGTAACCCTTAAGGCCTTGCGAAGGGGCATATGGGGTAATGCGTAAACCGAAAGATCGCCCCCAATAAAATCGTGTGAATAATTTTTGCTCAAGAAATCGAATGAGCGAATCGAACGATTCAGTCGAAAGGTAATGAAAATGCATATTCTGACAGCCAATGAAGCCAAAACCCAGTTTGGCGATTTGCTGCGTAAGGCTCAGCGTGAACCGGTACAAATCACCCGTAATGGCAAGCCCGTTGCGGTTGTGGTGTCTGCCGAAGATTACGAGCAAATTGAAGCGATGAAACTCCAACTGTTACAAATGAAGATTCAGCGTTCCCAGCATGATATGGCGATCGGCAATGCCGTTGATGGCGAGACGTTTTTCTCTGAGCTGCTGGAGCAGGATAAAGGATAAATGGCCAGTTAACGACTGACCGGTGAGGCGCAAAACGATATCCGGGAGATTCGCGACTACACATTGAGCAACTGGGGCATGCAGCAATCCAGAGATTACCTTGTAAGACTGCGCCAATGATTAACCAACCTGGCGGAAATACCAGGCATTGGGCAGCATCGAGTCGAGGATCTAGGGAACGGTGTTTATAGCTTTCCCTACCTCAGCCATATGATTTATTACGCTACAGCAAACAGCGAAATTACCATTCTTGCAGTTTTGCACCAAAGCCGCGTTCCAGCCAAACATCTGCCTCAGCGGCTCTAAGGTTCAACTAATGAGATTTTACTCTTCACCCACCTTTACCACCCGGGTATTCAGCGGTGTGAGCGTTTGCCCGACGCTGCCGGTCGGCGTCATGCGCGGGATCGGTTGGCCGCTGTCGCTTTCGACCAAGGTTGAATGCGCCTCTTGCTCGGCAAACAGATGGTCTTCCCCCCATTGGCGCAAGCCGACGATCACCGGGAACAGGGCTCGGCCCTTGTCGGTGAGAATATACTCCTGATAGGCGCTGCCGTCTGAGGCCGGTGCGATCTCCAGAATGCCCTGTGCCACCAGGGTGCGCAGACGGGTGGAAAGGATATTTTTCGCCATCCCCAGCCCCTTTTGGAATTCACTGAAGCGGCGCACGCCGTCGAACGCGTCGCGCACAATCAACAGTGACCACCAGTCGCCAATCACATCCAAAGTGCGTGCCACCGGGCACGGCGCATCTTCCAGGCTTTTACGTTTCACGTTATCCCTCCTGCCACACTATCTGGTTGCATTATAAAACCTCTGCGCGTAATGTCCATTGGGTTTAATAATGAAACCACTTTGGAGAAAACGATGAGTGACAAAACGCTGGATCCGATCTGCGTATCTCAGGCGAGGGGACTGAGCCGGCTGCCGGCTTCGCTGGTGTTGTTGCTGGCCGGCGCCAGCGCTTTTAGCGTGGCTAATGTCTATTACGCCCAGCCGTTGTTGGATGCCATAGCCCAGGAATTTGCTATCAGCGTGGCGTCGGTGGGTATGGTGATCACCGCCACCCAGCTTGGTTGCGCGTTGGCGCTGGTATTGGTGGTCCCGCTGGGGGATCGCATTAATCGCCATCGGCTGTTAGCGGTACAGCAACTGTTGTTGATTGCCGCATTGTGCATGGTCGGTTGGGCAAACAGCAGCCTGCTTATGCTGATCGGCATGTTGCTGGTGGGATTATTGGGCACCGCCATGACGCAAGGACTCATCGCTTTTGCCGCCACGCTCGCGGCACCTCATGAGCGTGGGCGGGTCGTGGGGGCGGCGCAGGGCGGCGTGGTGCTGGGTCTGCTATTGGCGAGAACCCTGTCCGGCGCGTTGGCAGACGCAGGAGGTTGGCGCACGGTGTATTTTTTTTCCGCCGGAGTGACGCTGATCTTGCTGCCGATTCTGGCACGTTTGCTGCCTGCACCGAGCACGCCGCCTTCAACGCTTAGCTACACCGCCTTGCTGCGTTCGATGCTGACGCTGTTGCTGCGCGATCGCACGTTGCAAATTCGCGGCATGCTGGCGCTGTTGATGTTTGCGGCATTCAGCATCTTCTGGAGCGCATTGGTGCTGCCGCTGAGTCAGGCACCGTTCAACTTTTCGCATGCGGTGATTGGCGCCTTTGGCCTGGTGGGCGCGGTGGGGGCGCTGGCGGCGGTAAGAGCAGGGCACCTGGCGGACCGCGGCTTGGCGCAGGTGGCGAGCGGTATCTGCCTGCTGCTGTTGGTGCTTGCCTGGCTGCCGCTCGGCATGCTGGATTATGGCCTGGGGTGGTTGATTATCGGCATTGTATTGCTCGATTTGGCAGGCCAAGCCATTCATGTGTTGAATCAGAGCCTGATTTTCAGCGCACATCCGCAGGCGCATAGCCGGTTAGTGGGCGTCTACATGCTGTTCTATGCCATTGGCAGTGGGCTCGGCGCTTTTGCCAGCACTCACGTATTCGCCCTGGCTGGTTGGCAGGGGGTGTGCTGGCTGGGGGCGGGCGTCAGCTTTATTGCCCTGGTGTTCTGGGGGCTGACGCTGCGTGCGATGCCGACGGCATTGGGAAAATGACGGCGTTTTTGATTCTGCCTGGCCCCTTGCTTAATCCGCAGTAAGAGAGGACCGGAGGGGGGATCTTGCCCAAGGTTGCCAAGATCCCTTCTGTTCTGGGACCGAAGTCACACATAAAATCCAATACCCCCATTGTTTGTCATAATTCACCGCGATACTGTTGTGCAATCTGGTTTAAACCAATTAGGTATGGATATGGAAAACAGCTCAACCGTTGAATTGGCAAAGGCCAGGTTGAATGACTGGCTGAGCCTGGGGGCAATCGCCCCCGGTGACAAGCTTCCTTCGGAGCGAGAACTGGGAGAATTGCTGAACATCAAACGCATGACGTTACGTCAGGCGCTGTTGTTCCTGGAAAGCGAATCGAGGATCTTCCGCAAGGATCGACGGGGTTGGTTTGCGGCACTGCCGCGTTTTAACTACAACCCTAATTCCTCTACCAGTTTCAAACAGGCGGCTATCGAGCAGGGCCGTTGTCCCTCCTGGGACTATATGACCAAAGAGTGCGTATTGGCAGCTCCGGGGTTTATCAAAGAGTTATTGCAGGTCGACGCGGCGAGCGAGATCTACAAGATTTCTGGTTGGGGAGCGCTGGATAATCACATCGTGTTTTATCACGAAACCTTTATCAGCCCGCGAGTGGCACCCGGTTTTATCGAACGTCTGGGTGAGAACTCGTTTGCCGAGGTCTGGGAACAGGCTTATGGCACTTCCACGCGAACCCGTCATCTGGCCTTTAAACCCACCCGGTTATCCGGAGAGGCCTGCAAGGTGATGGGCGGAAACGCCAGCACCCCTGCGATTTTGGTCGAAAAGCATCGTGCCGATGCCGAGCGTCGTATCGTGCAGGTGGATATCGAGCACTGGCGCTTCGAGTCGGTAGATTTCTTTATTAACTTATAGGTGAATATCATGGATCGCTTAACGGCGGAGAAAGTCCTTCTACGGGCGCAGAACTTGCCCCTTTACCTGCATGCTTACGCCTTTCATCTCAATATGCGTATGGAGAAGATCCTGCCAGAGGATTTGCTGGTCATCGCCCATCAGCAGCGGCTGCGAGGGGTGAAGGTGCATGTGCTGGATGGGGAAAGTCAGTCGCTTTGCCATGCTGATGATGCCCGGCTGCGCCGGTTTGGCGAACAGGCTCGGCGCTATGGATTGGATATTCATATCGAAACCAGCGCCTCCGACTCGCAAACTATCGATCAGGCGGTGAATATCGCGCTGAAATGTGGGGCCAGCTCAGTGCGTTTTTATCCGCGCTATCAGGGCCCTTTGCAAGAGGTGTTGGCGCGTATCGGTGCGGATATTCAGTACATCAAACAGCGTTATCAACACAGCGGTCTGAGTTTTACTCTGGAACAGCATGAAGATCTCAAGAGCCATGAATTGGTCAGCCTGGTCCGGGCGGCAGATTTCCCTCAGCTTTCCCTGCTGTTTGATTTCGCCAACATGATTAACGCCAATGAAGAGCCGCTGCCGGCACTGGCGGCAATGAGTGGGGAAATCACTCAGGTGCATATCAAGGACGCAATTATTGTGCGAGAGAACAAGGGGATGGGGCATCGTGCCTGTATTTCCGGACAGGGAGATCTGCCATTCCGAGAACTGTTATTGGGGCTGATCTGTCTGGGTGAAGATCAACCGCAGGTCACCGCCTACGGGCTGGAAGAAGAGGTGGATTATTACGCACCGCCGTTTCGTTTCAGCGACGAAGGGAATAATCCTCCCATTCCATGGCGAGAAATGAGTGAAACAGCGTTACCGGAGCAAGGGTTGGAAGCGCGATTAAAGAAAGAATCTCAAGATGCTTTAAATCAAATTCACTATGTTCGCACCATCATTGACAGTTTAAGGCAGCAAGCTCAGGAACTGCTAAATCCGGCATAATATAAAAATAAATCTATAAATCACATATTCTCGCTGATGAGCGATGAACGCTCGTCTCATAATCGGGTAAACAACACCGCTTATTAATTATTGGCTGTGAGGGGACTATGTTAACTAAAAAAAGATGGGCATTATTTAGCTTGTTGGTTTTATGTGGAGGGACAATCTATAAATTGCCTTCCCTTAAAGATGCTTTTTATGTTCCGATGCAACAGTATTTTCACTTGAGTAACGGCGAAATAGGCAATGCCATGTCGGTTAACTCGATTGTGACGACCATTGGCTTCTTCTTATCAATCTATTTTTCCGATCGTCTGCCGCGACGTTTTACCATGTCGTTTTCGCTGATTGCTACTGGCTTGCTTGGTATCTACCTGTCCAGCATGCCGGGGTACTGGGGCATACTGTTCGTCTGGGCGCTGTTCGGCGTGACCTGTGACATGCTGAATTGGCCGGTGCTGCTCAAATCGGTGAGTATGCTGGGGGATAATACTCAGCAGGGGCGGTTGTTCGGCTTTTTTGAAACCGGGCGCGGGGTTGTGGACACGGTGGTGGCCTTTTCTGCGCTGGCGCTGTTTACCGCATTTGGTAGCGGCTACCTGGGTTTTAAAGTCGGCATATTGTTTTATTCGGCCATCGCTATTTGCGTAGGGATTATTATTCTGTTGGTGATGAAAGAAAGCCCAGAGGAAAAATTACCCGCTAAAGAACAAACCCTCGTTAATAAAAAACCGGGCATGGGCAGCGTATTGAAAAACAAAACGGTATGGCTGATTGCCTTCAGCGTTTTCTGTGTTTACGCGGTGTATTGCGGATTGACGTTCTTTATTCCTTTCCTGAGTCATGTCTATGCGCTGCCGATTGCACTGGTGGGTGCTTACGGGATCATTAATCAATACTGCTTAAAAATGGTGGGGGGGCCGATTGGTGGTCTCATTGCCGATAAAGTATTAAAGTCTCCCAGCAAGTATTTATTCTATACCTTTATTATCAGCGCCATTGCGCTGGCGCTATTGATCCTGTTACCGCATGAACAAATGCCGGTTTACTTGGGCATGGCCTGTACGCTGGGATTTGGTGCAGTGGTCTTTACCCAAAGAGCGGTGTTCTTTGCCCCCATCGGTGAGGCCGGCATTGACGAAGAACATACCGGTGCGGCTATGGCGCTGGGCAGCTTTATCGGTTATGCCCCGGCGATGTTCTGTTTTAGCCTGTACGGTCATATTCTCGATGCCTTCCCAGGACTGACCGGTTACAAGATCGTTTTCGGGCTGATGGGCATGTTTGCCTGTGCCGGGATCATAGTATCAGGGCTGTTGGTCAGAAATATCCGCGCACGCGCAAAACTGACCCCGGCAGCTTCTGTCGCCTAAGCCGGGGGCTTTAATGAACGGGCACGGTTTGCGCTGTGCCCTTATTTTATTTTGCCGGGGAGTGCAGCAGGTAATATTCTTCCCCGCCGTCATTGCCGGTAGTGATGATTCGCCAACCATGCTTGTGGTAGAACGCCAGCGCCTTCTCATTTTTCACCAGGCATTTCAGCGAACCGGTGGCGGTAAAGGTCTGTTCCGCCGCTTGTAACAGTGCGCTGCCGACGCCGAGCGGCGGCAGATGCGGATCGACATACAGGTTGTGAATAAAGTTGTCCTGGCGATAAATCGACACAAATCCCAGCCGCTTCCCCTGATCTTCCGCCACCCAAATATCTTCGCCCAGCGTTGAGCGATCGAAATCCTCCAGCCGGTAATCTTCGGTATCGCGCCACGGAAATGCCGCTTTGCGCGAAGCCAGATACAGGGTGCGCAGGAAGGGGCGATCGGCCTCTTGGTATTTTCTTATCTGCATGGCGCCTCCTTTTTATTTTTTGACACTATAGCGCGATTGACCTCGCCGGCGGCAACCCCAATAATGGCCGTCTTGACTCGGGGTGCCCTGCGCGATGCGCGGTGGCTGAGATTTTACCCGTATTACCTGATCTGGATTATGCCAGCGTAGGGAAGTCTCGGTGCCCCAACCGGTACCCGCCTTCTTGAACGCCGGTTGGGAGGAATATGCTCGCTCGACCTGATGTTTTCCCCGGCGCCCGCGCCGCGGCCTGTTTGACTCAATTTAAACGCCAATCGCCCCTGATCCATTGCCTGACCAACGAAGTGGTGCAGGAACTGACGGCTAACGTCCTGTTGGCGCTCGGCGCTTCGCCGGCAATGGTGGTGGAACCGACCGAAGCGGCGCAGTTCAGCCGACTGGCGGATGCGGTGCTGATCAACATTGGCACCCTCAATGCATCACGCGCCGAATCCATGCTGGCCGCGGTGGAAGCTGCCAACGTGGCACAAACCCCCTGGACGCTGGATCCGGTAGCGGTCGGCGGGTTGGTGTATCGCACCGCGTTTGCCCATCGTTTGTTGGGTGAGAAGCCGGCGGCGATCCGCGGTAACGCTTCTGAAATCATGGCGCTGAGCGGTTTGCAGGCTAACGGACGTGGCGTAGACAGTGCAGACGACTCGCTGGCGGCATTGCCGGCGGCGCGCGAATTGGCGCGCAGCAGCGGTGCGGTAGTGACAGTAACCGGCGTTGTTGATTACATCACCGATGGCCAGCGTGACTGGGCGGTCACCGGCGGCGATGTGCTGATGACGCGGGTGGTCGGTACCGGTTGTGCACTTTCTGCGGTGGTGGCGGCATTTTGCAGTTTACCGGGCGATCGGCTCGATAACGTGGCGACCGCCTGCCGGGTGATGTCGCTTTGCGGTGAACGGGCCACGCGCCGTGCCGCCGGGCCGGGCAGTTTCACCCCAGCGTTCCTCGACGCACTGTATCAACTGCGCCCGGAGGAACTGCAATGAAACGCATTAACGCACTGACAATTGCCGGGACCGATCCGAGCGGCGGCGCCGGCATTCAGGCCGATCTAAAAGCTTTTTCTGCGTTGGGGGCCTATGGTGCCTCGGTGATTACCGCGCTGGTGGCGCAAAACACCCGTGGTGTGCAGTCGGTCTACAACATAGATCCGGCCTTTGTCGCCGCTCAGCTGGATTCCGTCTTCAGCGACCTGCGCATCGACAGCACCAAGATTGGCATGTTGGCCAACGCCGATATTGTGCAGGCGGTGGCGGAGCGTTTGCGCCATTATCAGCCGTCTTTTGTGGTACTGGATACCGTGATGCTGGCAAAAAGCGGCGATCCGCTGCTGGCGCCGGAAGCGGTGGATTCGATCCGTCGTGAACTGTTGCCGCTGGTGTCGATCATCACGCCGAACCTGCCGGAGGCGGCGGCGCTGCTGGCGTGCGCCCCGGCGGAAAATGAGCGCCAGATGCGCGAGCAGGGCCGGGCGCTCCTGGCGATGGGGTGTCAGGCGGTGTTGATGAAAGGGGGTCACCTTAGCGAAAGCGAAAGTCCGGATTGGCTGTTTACGGCCGAGCAGGAGCTGCGCTTTACCGCGCCGCGCGTGGCGACCCGACATACTCACGGCACCGGCTGTACGCTGTCTGCCGCCCTGGCGGCGCTGCGACCGCGTCACGATGACTGGGCCGGAACGGTCGCTGCCGCCAAGGACTATTTGCAACAGGCCCTGCTGCAGGCGGATACCCTGGAAGTGGGGCACGGTATTGGGCCGGTACATCATTTTCATGCCTGGTGGTAAGTCAACTTTTTGCTACCCTTGTGGTCTGACTAGATCCAGACCCGGCTTGGGCCGGGTGCAACCGAATTTTTCTAGGGAGAAGGCCATGACAGGACAAAACGCACTTCGCGGCGCCATCTTCGGCGCGTTACTCAGCTTCAGCGTGGGTGGTTTCGCTCAGCAGATCGTCACCACCTCGGACGTGATCCAACAACCGGGTTACCAGACCAGTTGGCAAAATATGGTCAAAGGTCAGGCTCGCTTGCCGGGTTGGGCGCGCAAGGGGATGGGAACCTCCACGCCGGCGCAGAGCCTGAGCTGGAAAGGGCAGAACTATCTGGTGGGCAATTTGTGCAAGCCGCATGACTGCGCCAACAACTTTATGATAGTGGCGTTTAAGGAAGACAAATCACAGGCCTGGGCGGTGCGCGTTGAGGTGGCGGATAAGCCGGAAGCGGTTGACCATCCAAAGAAATACGCCAAATACCAATGGTTGGGTAAGCCTGACGACAACATGAAGGCGTTGCTGAAACAACAGTTTGAGAATAATCCCGACTGGAAATAATCAGTTTTCGGCTGAAGGCATCTGCATTCAGCCGAATTTTTAAGGTATGTGTCTATTATTGAAATGAAATTTATATAAAATAAATCCTAGTGAGGAATATATTGCTTCACCATGAATTAATTATCTAATTGTATCTATGCTTTATCATTTTGTTTTTCTTGTTATATATATTCCTTTGTCATTTAATTGGTTGCATGATTTATGGTTATTTTTTCCTGATAACCTTGTTGGATTTATGGTTTTATTTTATTTAGTGTCTATGATCTTGTTTGGTGAATTTATTTCTCCTGAAATAAATAATCATTGTTAATTTTGCAATGGTGTCTGGGGTTAAATATCCAAACGGAGCATTATGATCATGGCAACTAATCACGTCACTCTTTCTGAAGATGAAAAAGCCTCTTTGTATTTGTTGGATCAAACGATGGGATTCACCGTGCAGGCCGCCTTGCGGGCTGCGGCTGAGCTGTGCGTGGCCGATCATCTGATCGACGGCCCCAAAACGGCCCAGGAGCTGGCAAGGAAGCTGGAAGTAAATAGCAGAATGCTGCATCGGGTCTTGAGTATTCTGGCATCGCGCAATATTTTTTCCGTTTCCGAAGACGGACGTTTCTCGCTTAACCCGGTAGCGCAATATTTACGTTCAGACTTGCCGGATTCACTGCGCGGCGGTGTAATGATGCTGACGGATGAAACAATGTGGCGTCCGTTGGGAAAATTGGCGGCAACGTTACGCGGCGAGCCGGTATTTAAACAAATATTCGGCATGCCATTCTATGATTATTGGTCGCAAGAGGATATTCCTGACGCGGAAAATGATTTCCATATCGGCATGGCATCGATGTCGGCGTTGGAAAATAAAATTTTGATGCGCAGTTATAAATTCCCCGAGCATTCTACGGTGGTAGATATCGCCGGGGGATTTGGCGGATTGCTGCTGAGCGTATTGCGCGCCAATCCGACGGTTAAAGGCATTCTTTTTGACCAACCGCAGGTATTGCCAAGAAACCGCCTTGGTGAATTGGGTGATGATTCGCGTTGGGAAACCTGCGCGGGCAGTTTCTTTGAAGCCTGTCCGACGGCAGACTTTTATCTGTTGAAATTTATCGTCATGGACTGGGCCGATGAGCCGGCCAGTCGCATATTACGCACCTGTCGTAATGCGATGCACCCGCAATCGAAGCTATTGCTTATTGAACCTGTAATAGTGCCGAATAACACCGCCTGGGACAGCTGCCGGGAGCTTGATTTGGTTCTGATGGGCAGTTTTGACGGTGGGCAGGTGCGCACCGAAGAAGAACTGAAGGCGCTGTTAGCCAGCGCCGACCTGAAGCTGAACCGGATTATCGATACCGGTTGTTATTTGTCGATCGTCGAGGCTGTACCGAATTGATAACCGAGATGAATAGGCAAGGAGGAACCCGCATTGCTGCGGGTTTCTTCAGTTTAATTAGCCGATCCCGGCCTGATGCAAATCGTGCAGGTTGATCGCGCCGACCAGCACGCCGTCCAGATTGACCACCGGTGCGGCACTGATATGCTGTTCGTGCAAAGCTTCCAGGGCTTCCCCTGCGCGCCACTGCTCCGGCAAGCGATAGCCAGGGCGGGTAATGGCCGGGCTCAACGCATCCTGCAGGCTATTGCCTTTTACCAGCCAGCGGCGCAGGTCGCCATCGGTAAATACCCCCACCACTTTCTGCTGTGCGTCGCACACCGCGACTAACCCCAGCCCGGTGCGGCTCAGTTCGAGCATGGCTTCCATCACGTTGGCGCTTTCACTGACTTTCGGCAGACGATCGCCGGTGCGCATCAGGTGATGTACCCGGTTGAGCAAACGCGCACCCAGGCTGCCGCCCGGATGGGAACGGGCAAAGTCCTCGGCGTTGAAACCGCGCTGGCGCATTAAAGCCATTGCCAATGCGTCGCCCATCATCAGCGTATTGACCGCGCTGGAGGTCGGCGCCAAACCCATCGGGCAAGCCTCGCGTTCGACGCTGATGTCCAGCATGCAGGCCGCAGCCAACGCCAGAGGTGACTCTTTTCCGCCGGTGATGGCAATCACCGGGATGTTATTTTCCGCCAGCAACGGCAGGATTAAATCCAGCTCTTTGGCGCGGCCGGAATAAGAGATAAACACCACCACGTCGTCGGCGCCAATCATGCCGAGATCGCCATGCAGTGCTTCTGCCGGGTGCACGAAGAACGACGGAGTGCCGGTACTGGCCAGCGAGGCGGCAATTTTTTTACCGACGTGGCCGGACTTGCCGATACCGGAAATCACCGCCTTGCCCCGGCAGTTCAGCAGCAGTTCGCAGGCGCAGACGAAATTATCGTCCAGTCGCGCCAGCAGGCGTTGTGCTTCAGTCAGCTCAATTTCCAGCGTTTCGCGGGCAAAGGCCAGCAGGGCAGCGGCGTTACTCATCAAAATCTCCTACCAGAATGATATTGATCCCTTTCGCCTGCAATGCGGCGAGGTAATCCGGATTGATGTTTTTATCGGTGATCAGGGTATCCACGGCGCTCAGGTCGCAGACCACGTTCGGGCTTTTGCGGCCGAACTTTGACGAGTCCACCAGCAGGATAATGCGGCTGGCGGCTTCGCACATCGCCTTGCTGACGTTGTGCACTTCGTTAAAGGTGGTGACGCCGGCATTAAGGTCCACGCCGTCCGCCCCGATAAACAGTTTGTCGAAGCTGAACTGCTGGAAAGCCGATTCCGCCAGGCTGCCGTGAAAGGACGCCGACTTTTTGCGATAGGTGCCGCCGGGCATCAAGATGGTTTGGTCGTTATCCAGCTCCACCAGCGCATTGACGATGTGCAGGCTATTGGTCATGACCGTGATGTTATTGAACTGCGCCAGATGCGGCACCATTTGCAGCACGGTGCTGCCGGCGTCGAAAATCAGCGAGTCGCCGTCGTTGATAAGCCCGATGGCGGCATAGGCGATCTGGCGTTTCTTTTCGGTATTGATATGGGTTTTGCGGTCGATAGGCTGATCGCCATCGTCGCGGCTGAGCACCACGCCGCCATAAGTGCGGATCACTTCACCTTCCTCTTCCAGCAGGGTGAGATCCTTGCGGATGGTGGTGCCGGTGGTGGCAAAGTGCGCTGCCAGGGCATCCACTGCCGTTTTGCCATGCCGCTGCAGATATTCAAGGATAGCGGCCTGCCGCTGCTTTGGTTTCATAGCCCGTCCTGTTCACAAGAGTTGCGCATTTCCCTTCGGCTAACAATTCAATATGAAAGGTAATGTCTTTTAATGTGAAAATATCATGATTTAGGGGCAATCGCTAACGATAGTGCAGTCTGGCATGCGGGATCCTCGGGGAAGATCACATCCGGGCGAAGATCGCGCTGATGCAGGCCGTGCAGCCTGGCGATAGGTTTCGGTTGGGCAAAGATGGTCAGGCCGCGCATTAACATGCTGCCGCAAACCCGCCGCTCGGAATCAAAGGCCAGCGCCAGCACCACCCGGGGTTGAAAGCGTCCGCCGGAACGCCCGACACCGACGGTACCCAGTCGGCACAGGCCGTCGAAGGCACGGTTGAAACGTTGGATCTGCCACCAGCCGAGGGCGATTTGCAGTAGCCAGGCCAGAACTGCGAAGGTGATTAATGCCTGAGTCATATAGCCTCCTGTTTGTTTTCCCTCTCCCGAAGGAGAGGGAGCGTTGACAAGATCAGAACATCACCTGACCGCCGGTAATGTTGATCGACTGGCCGGTGCAGTAAGAAGCCTTATCGCTGGCGTAAAACAGCAGGGTATTGAGCACGTCCTGGTAGTCACATCCGCGTTTCAGCGGCACCTTGTCGGTGTAATACTTTTCAACCTGATCCGGCGCGATCCCCAGTTTTTGTGCGTACTGCGGCAGCAGCGACTGGAACATCGGCGACTTCAACAGGTTACCCAGCATTAAGGAATGCACGGTAATGCCGTATTCCGCCAGATCGAGCGCCAACGACTGTGTCAGCCCCACGCCGCCGAACTTGGCGGCGCTGTAGCCGGAGTTGTGCTTGCTGCCGACCTTGCCGGATTTAGAGTTGATCTGAATGATGCGTCCGGCAATGCCGTCGCGGATCATCAGGCGAGAAAACTCGCGGGCACAGAGAAAATAGCCCACCAGATTGACCTGCAGCGAGCGGTCGAAATCCCCCAGCGGGAAATCGGTGATCGGTGCCGCCTTGGCGATACCGGCGCTGTACACCAGCAGGTTGGCCGGGCCGAATTCATCGTCAACCGCTGCCGCCAGCGCAATCACGCTTTGTTCGTCGGTGGCGTCGGCCTGGAAACCACGCGCGCTGCCCGCGCCGTATTGTTCGTTAATCTGTTGTGCTACCTGCCGGGCGTTATCCGCGTTTAAATCGGCGACCGCCACGCGATAGCCCGCCTGCGCCAGACCCTGGCACAGAAATGCACCCAACGTTTGGCCACCGCCAATCACTACAGCTACTTCAGACATGGTTTACTCCTTATGCGATAAATTTCAGCGTGCTGCCCAGCGGGATATCCGCCGGCGTGGTGCCGGATACGTGGATCGAACCGGGGAATTCGGCCTGTGGCTCTCCGTCGAAACGTACGGTGAGGTGACCCAATTCACGCAGGTTTTGAGTGGCGACGTCGCCGACGGCGGTGATTGGATAACGTTGCTCTGCCAGCTCCATCCACCCCCCGGCCTGCAATTCACCGGAGGTGTTGCCGTGCTGGTGGATGAAACAGAATTCTTCGATGTCTGCCGGTGCGCCTTCACGGAAGGTGATCAACATGTCATCTTGCAGCGCCTCGCGGGCGCAGTCGCCAATCTGGGTGATGGTGGTCTGGAAAATGGTATTCATAACGGCTCCCTGGCAAACGAAGTTATTGGTAGATGAAGGCGGATGCGGCCCAGGCGATCAGCACCGTCGGTGCGCCGGTCAGGAAACGTCCGACCAATACCGAAGGAACGCCGACCCGAACCGTGTCCTGCTTGGCCTCCGCCAGCGACAGGCCGACGGGAATAAAGTCACAGGCGGCCTGCGCGTTAATCGCGAACAGCGCGGGCAGCGCCAGCTGCGGCGGAATATGGCCGAGGCCTATCTGCACCCCGACCAATACGCCGATCACCTGAGCGATCACCGCGCCAGGGCCGAGGAACGGCGACAGCAGTGGGAAGGAGCAGATCAGCGCCAGCGTCACTAGCCCAATCGGGCTGTTGGCCAATGGCGTCAGGCCATGGGCGATAAAATCCCCCAGGCCGGAAGCCATGATGATGCCGATCAGCGCCGAGACGAACGCCATAAACGGCAGTATGGTCTTCAGCACCGTGTCGATGGTGTCGCGCCCGGCCTGGAAGAACACCGCCACCACCGATCCCATGCCCATACCCACTTTGGCCAACAGGCCGTCGCTCTGCTCGGTGATTTTTTTGCTGGTGTCGTAATCCCGTCCCTTGGGTTGCGACGTGGCTGTCGGGATCTGATCGGTAGCCGCTTCCACCCGGCTGATGTTGCTATCACGCACGCCGGAGACGTAAATATCCTCGAGGATAAACTTCGCCAACGGGCCGGATTGGCCGGTAGCGTGAATGTTGACCGTCGGAATACGGCGCTTCGGGTACAGGCCGCAGCGCAGGGTACCGCCGCAGTCGATCACCATGACGCCAATTTCGTCTGCTGGCGGTTCGCCTTCTTTAAAGCCATCGACGGCAGGCCAGCCGGTCAGTTCGCTAATCCGGTCGACGATCGATGGGCGGGTACCGGCAGTGATGTACACCACTTTTTTGCCAGGTTCGATCGGCAACGTTAATGGGCCACCCCAGCCGCTGGCGCCTTTCTCAATACGGATATAAGCACTCATGCTGCACTCCACGAATTAAAGTTGCACCTGGCGATCCAGGCGGATCCCCATCTTGCGTTCGAACAGGCTGGTGGTGAGATCGGTGATCCAGCCGCGGAAAAAGTTGGTGAACAGCCCGACCAGAAAATAGCTCACCGCCAGCGGCCCCAGTGGCAGGCCGAGGGTGGTCAACCCGCTGGCAATGCCGAGATAAACGAAGAGTTCGCCAGGGTTGATATGCGGGAATAGACCGTTCATCGAGTGGCAACTGTAGGACGCTGCCGCGTAATAGCTGGGTTTGTATTTCTCCGGCATAAAGCGCCCTAGGCTGAGGGTCATCGGGTTGCAAAAAACAAAGGTGCCGATCAGCGGCAGCAGCAGATAACGAGAAACCGGGTTTCCCGCACAGCGCTGCGCCAAGCGTTCGATACGTTCCTGGCCTACAAATTTGATCAGCGCGTTCATAATGACCAACAGGCTGATTAACAAAGGTAAAATGCCCGTCACCATGCCGACAAACACTTCACCGCCTTTCTGAAACAGGCCGATAAACCATTCGGCTCCGTGGGTGATTAGCTCAATCATTATTATTCTCCTGTGATGGAAGGTATGGCCTGGAGCGAACGGCGGCTCTGTCGCCATGGGCCTTACACTAATCACTTTATGGATTCATTTGTTTTAAATAGATCACAATTTGAAAGATAAATATTTTATTGTGAAAGTTAATAATGAAAGAAAAATAACATTAAGCGGCGGGGGAGCAGAAAAGGGGAGCGGGGATCGACAGAAAAATGCGACAAAAAAGCCCGGCGAACCGGGCTGGAGAAACGAACTGGGTGTGGCTTGGGATCAGGCGATGGTGACTTTCTTGTCCAGGTAGGTGTCCTGAACGGCATTGATCAACGCCACGCCTTCTTTCATCGATTTCTTGAACGCCTTGCGCCCCAGAATCAGGCCCATGCCGCCTGCGCGTTTGTTGATGACCGCGGTGCGAACCGACTCCTGCAGGTCATTCTCACCGGCGGCACCGCCGGAGTTAATCAACCCGGCGCGGCCCATATAGCAGTTGGCCAGTTGGTAGCGCACCAAATCGATCGGATGGTCGGTAGTTAGCTTGCTGTAAACGCGGTCATCGGTATAACCGAATTTCACCGCGCGGTAGCCGCCGTTGTTTTCCGCCATTTTTTGCTTAACGATATCGGCGCCGATAGTGGCGGCAATGTGGTTGGCCTGGCCGGTGAGATCGGCACTGGAATGATAGTCCACGCCATCTTTGTTGAACGCCGGGTTGCGCAGATAGGCCCACAGCACGGTGACCATACCCAGCTCGTGAGCGCGCTCGAAGGCGCTGGAAATTTCTTCAATCTGGCGGCGTGACTGCTCGGAACCAAAGTAAATAGTGGCGCCGACCGCAACCGCGCCCATGTTGAACGCTTGCTCGACGCTGGCGTACAGCGTCTGGTCGTATTGGGTCGGGTAGCTCAGGGTTTCGTTATGGTTCAGTTTGACCAGGAACGGAATTTTGTGCGCGTAGCGGCGCGAGACTGACGCCAGCACGCCATAAGTGGAGGCGACGCAGTTACAACCGGCCTCAATGGCCAGTTCGACGATATTTTTCGGATCAAAATACAGCGGGTTAGCGGCGAAAGACGCGCCGGCAGAATGCTCAATGCCCTGATCGACCGGCAGAATAGACAGGTAGCCGGTGCCGGCCAGGCGGCCATGGTTAAGCAGGCTTTGCATTGAACGCAACACGGTGTTGGGGCGGTTGTTATCGATCATTATCCGGTCAACAAAGTCGGCGCCCGGCAGGTAGAGATTTTCAGCAGGGATGGTAGTACAGCGGTGTTGCAACAGGTCTTCCGCTTCCTTTCCTAACAACTGTGCAATATCAGTCATGATTAACTCCCGATTTAGCTTCTTCATACACCGGCAACCTAAGGTATCTGACCACCGGCGTAGCAAAAAGCGGTGATTGAAGCTGATAGAACGATAGTAATGAAATCCTGACGGCAAGGAGAAACAATAGATGCGATTGAGAGGAATTGCCATTTGCGTGGCCAAATACGTGGGGACGATCGCCCCACGGAAGATTTGTGGCTGATTATTCGACCTCAAACCACTCGGTATTTTGCATAGAGATAGGGGTAATGGAGTAAATCATCTCTTGCAGGTGTTCATGAATGGCGCGCTCGGCAGCGTCGGTATCCTGTGCTTTCAGCGCTTCAAAAATGCGGTAATGCTGTTGGATCAGGCTTTCCGGCGGCGAAACCTCGCTCAGGCTGAGAAAGCGCACCCGATCCATGGTGGCCTTGATGGTTTCGATGGTTTCCCAGGCCAGCGGGCAGTCGGCAAACTGGGTTAGCAACTGGTGGAACTCGTCGTCCAGTGCCAAAAACTCACGGGTTTGCCGATTTTGCGCCGCCAACGTCTGGCGATGCAAATTATGCTCCAGCGTCATCAGCTGCTCCGCCGTGATCCGTTCTGCGACACGACGAACAATCGCGCATTCCACTGCCTGACGAATAAAGCGCCCGTCGGCTACCCGCTTGGCGGAAATCTTCATCACGAAAGTACCGCGCTGCGGCAGGATCTGCACCAGTCCCGCTTCCGCCAGCTTGATAAAGGCCTCGCGCACCGGCTGACGTGAAACGCTAAAGCGGGTGGAGATCTCTTTCTCAGACAACAAGGTGCCGGGGGGAATGGTGCAATCGACGATATCCTTACGTAGGAACCGATAGATTTGCTGATTGACCGGGAGGTTGTTGGTAAGGCTGTAGGTTTCAGACATGGTGAAGATCGGTAATCTGGCTGAGATTCGGGTGCCACCATACTAGCAGATTATTCTTTGATGGCGGGCGGATTAATCCACCCACTTAATATGATAACTCAATGATGTCATTCGCTGGCCAGGGGCTTCGGCACAGTGACATCCATCATCGTGCTTCCGATGTGTTTTCGATGACGGGCAGCGCGGCAACGGTGGCTCGAGCCCCCTGCGCCAGCAGCGTAAGGTAGGCATCGGTCACCACCTTGACGAACCGTAAGCTGTCCGGCAGATCGCACCCAAACACCGTTTCAAGCTGCAGCAGCGCCAATACCCGTTCGGCGCCTTCGCGGCTGTTGCCGACCCGTTCGGCAAGACGTTCACGCAGGGGATCGTTGATTTCGATAACCTGACCCTGTTCGTCCTGGCCGCCGACGTAACGCATCCAGGCGGCCACCCCTAAAGCCAGGCAGCTAAAATCGCTGCCCTGTGCCAGGTGCCAGCGGATGGCGTCCAGCAAACGCTGTGGCAGTTTTTGCGTGCCGTCCATGGCGATTTGTCCGGTGCGGTGTTTCAGCGCACCATTGCGATAGCGAGCCAGCAGCGATTCGGCGTACTGCGTCAGATCCACACCGCTGACTTGCAGCGTCGGCGCCTGTTCCGCCAGCATCAGATGGCGCGCCGCACCCACAAAATGCGCATCCTGCATGCAGTCGCTGATGTGCGCATAGCCGGCCAAATAGCCCAGATAAGCCAGAAAAGAATGGCTGCCGTTGAGCATCCGCAGCTTCATTTCTTCGTAAGGCAGCACGTCGTGGACCAGTTCGGCGCCGACCTTTTCCCACGCCGGACGCCCCTGTGGGAAGTTATCTTCTATTACCCATTGGCTGAAGGGCTCGCAGGCGACAGCGACCGGATCGACGATACCACCCAGTAAACCTTCAATCTGCCGCAGCGTTTCCGCCGTCATCGCTGGAACAATGCGGTCGACCATGGTGGAGGGAAAAGCGACATGCTGTTGAACCCACGCCGCCAGTTCCGCATCCTGTCGCAGCGCCAGTTGGCAGAGCAGGTTGCGGGTCACCTGGCCATTGGCCGGCATGTTGTCGCAGGACATCACGGCGAATGCCGGCAGCCCGCGCTCACGACGTAGCCGTAGCCCCGCCAGCAGCAAACCGGGGGCGGACTTTGGCCGCTGCGGGTGGGCGATATCATGCTGAATGTCCGGATGTTCAGCCAGCAACTGGCCACTGGCGGGATGATAACAGTAGCCTTTCTCGCTGATGGTCAGTGAAACGATAGCGACTTCCGGCTGCGCCATAGCTTCAAGTACGGCTTCCAGCCCGTCGACCTGCAGATGCAGCGCTTGCCTGATAATGCCGACAACCTGACCTCGCCAGCCGCTGTCGTCCATTTCGGCCACCGTATATAACAGGTCCTGACGTTGTATATCGGCGATTTTTTGCTGGCCGTTGTGCATGCTGATCACGCCGTAGCCCCAATCGCTGGCGTGATCCTTTGCCAGAAGCTCGGCGTAAATCGCCTGATGAGCCCGGAAAAATGCGCCAAAACCGAGGTGTACGATTCGGGGTTTTAGCCGTTGGCGATCGTAGCCTGGTGCTGCAATTGCCGCCGGTAGCGCGGCGGTGCTGGAAAGCGTCATGTTGTCGTTCCTGAAGAAGGGGAAAGCGGGGCGACCTTGGCCGCCCCTGAAGCATTAAGATTTCGAGATTTGCGGCTGTACGGTGTTGCGCGGTGCCTTGATCACCAACAGCACCAGCACTGCACCCAGCGCAGCCACGCCGCCAGCCAACATAAAGGCGCTGTCGAACTTACCGGTGTTTTGCACAATGTAGCCGGTCACGATAGGGCCAATGATGCCGGAAACGCTGCCGACCAAATGGATAAAGCCACTGGCACCGCCGACCCGGGACTTATGCACCACGTCCTGAATAATCGCCCAGTAAATGGCGCCGGTGATGTACAGGAAGAAGATCGATACTGACATCAGTACCACCGCCGGTACTACGCTGCTGACGGTACCCGCCAGGGCCACGCAGATGGCCGCCGCCAGCAGGCTGGTGACCAGCACGATCTTGCGCGACAGCAATAGCTTGCCGGTGATATTGAAAATCTTGTCGGAGATATAGCCGCCGAGCGCCAGCCCGACAAAGCCGACAATCCACGGGATCATGGTGGTGAGGCTCATTTCCTTGATGTTCAGGTTATGCGCCTGAACCAGATAGGAAGGGAACCAGCTCAGGAAGAAGAACAGGATGTAGTTGTAGCAGAAGAAAGCGAACGCAGTGACCAGGATGATCGGCTGTTTCAGGTAGTAACCCAACCCGTGTGCCGCGTTGCTCAGCTCTTCTTCCGCGCTGTGGGTTTCCTGTTTCATCCGGTTGACCAGCGCAAGTTCCTCATCGCTGACGCGTTTGCTTTTCGCCGGATTATCCGCCACCACGAAGAACCACACCAGCATCCAGACGATACCGATCGAGCAGATAATCATAAACGCCGGTCGCCAGCCGAACGCCAGTGCCAGATAGCCGACGATTGGCCCGGCGACGGCACCACCCAAAGGTGAACCGGCGCTGAGCAGCCCCATGGCGGTTGCGGCCTGTTTCTTCGGGAACCAGCCGTTGATCATCTTATTGGCCGAGGCGCAGATTGGCCCTTCTGCCATGCCGAACAGCACGCGCAGGATCAGCATGGAATAGAAACCGGTGGCTAATGCCGTCATGCCGCAGAAAATCGACCACAGGCCAACGGCGACACCGAGCACCAGCGTCGGGCCGAACTTGTCTACCGCCAGCCCGCCGACAAAGTTGAAGATGGCGTAACCGAAGAAGAAGCTGCCGAAGATGATGCCGAACTGTTCGGCATTTAACATCAGATCCTTCTCGATCATCGGCACGGTAATCGACAGCGCAACGCGGTCGAGGTAGTTGATCATGTATACCATAAACAGCAGGAATACGATGGTCCAACGCAGGTTTTTAAACATAAAGCACTCCACTTATGTTGTTTTCATTGTGATGCTTAGTTCTTTGCAAAGGTGGCGACGCCGGGTGCTAATCGAACTGTAATAACACCTTGCAGCAGGTGCGCTGGTC
Organism: Serratia sp. BIGb0234; assembly: GCF_024809915.1. NCBI lineage: Bacteria > Pseudomonadati > Pseudomonadota > Gammaproteobacteria > Enterobacterales > Yersiniaceae > Serratia > Serratia sp. BIGb0234. The sequence goes on along the minus strand of NZ_JANUEI010000002.1, from coordinate 1,067,824 downwards.
TTGTTCGAACATCAGCATCGCCTGCTCAACCTCGCTGGCCGACACGCAGTGGGTAATTAATCGTTGCGGATCGATTTTGCCGCAGGCCATCCAATCGATGACCTGCGGGAAGCGCCCGCTGTTTAGGCGTGAGGAGAAAATCGACAGCTCCTTGCTGGTGATGCTTTGCTGGGTCAGGGTGCAGGCCTCGCCGGAGAAGCCCATGATGCCGATACGCGCCGCCGGTGATGCCAGGTTAATCGCCTCCTGCAAAATGGCCGGATGGCAGGCGGCGTCGACGATCAGCGTCGGCTGGAGTCCGCGCCGCTCCAACTCGGCTTGCAGCGAGCCTTCAGCGTTATTGAAGGTCCAGTCGGCACCGTTTTCCTGCGCCATCACCAGGCGCTCACTGATGCGGTCGGTCACGATCACCTGCTTCACGCCGTAGACCCCTTTCAGCGTTTGGATCACCGTCAGCCCCATCGGCCCGGCGCCGTAGATCAGTGCGATGTCATCGGCAGTGGGTTGCAGGTGGGCGGTGATATTGGCGCCAATGGTGAAGGGTTCGACCATGGCGGCATGGCGATCGCTGATGCTGTCCGGGATGCGGTAGGCATTGCGCGCCGGGGCGCAGGCGTAGTCGCTGAATCCCCCGTCGCGGTGCACGCCAATTACCTGCAGCTCGGTGCAGACGTTAGGGCGGCCTATAGAGCAAGGGTAGCAATGCCCGCAACTGACGACCGGATCGACCGCAACGCGTTCCCCGATGCGTTGTGGATCGACATCGCACCCCACTTGGTCAATGACGCCAAAAAACTCATGCCCGATGACGCGCGGGTAGCGAGCGAAAGGGTTATGGCCATGGTAGATATGCACATCTGAGCCGCAAATACCGGCGAACTTTATCTTCACCCGCACTTCGTTGGCTGCCGGCTGCGGCAAGGGGCGTTGCTGGATAACCAGTTGGCCTGGTTTTTCAATGACCACGCTGTGCATGGTGCGTTCTTCTGTTACCAGTTCCATAAGGTGCCATCCTCCAGGCGTGCGACCGGCAGATAAGCCGGTTCATAGGGATAACGGGCCGCCAGTTTTTCATCGAACTCGATACCCAGCCCCGGCTTGTTGCCCGGATGCATGTAGCCGTCGTTGAAGCTCCAGCTGTGCGGGAATACTTCGAGCATCTGTTCGGAGTAGCCCATGTATTCTTGTACGCCGAAGTTAGGGACCCACAGATCAAAGTGCAGCGCCGCCGCCATGCAGATAGGGGACAAATCGGATGGCCCGTGTGAACCGGTACGTACCTGATACAGCGAGGCAAAGTCGGCGATACGGCGCATGCCGGTAATGCCGCCGGCGTGGGTCAGGGTGGTACGGATATAGTCGATCAGCTGTTCTTCGATCAGTTGCTTGCAGTCCCAAATACTGTTGAAGACTTCGCCGACGGCGATAGGGGTCACGGTATGCTGGCGGATCAAACGGAAGCATTCCTGATTTTCTGCCGGGGTCGGATCCTCCATCCAGAACAGGCGGTATTGTTCAATGCTTTTACCGAAGCGGGCGGCTTCGATAGGGGTCAGCCGATGGTGCATGTCGTGCAGCAGATGTTCGTCGAAACCGAAACGGTTACGTACTGCTTCAAACAGCTTGGGGGTGAAATCGAGGTATTTTTCCGTTGACCACAGCTGTTCTTCCGGCCAGTTGCCTTTGGTGGCGGGTTCATAAGCCAGGCCTTTGCCTTTGGCCATGCCGTAGGTGGTTTTCATGCCAGGCACACCGCATTGGGCACGAATGGCTTTAAAGCCCAACTCTTTATGTTTGGCGTAGTCGTCGAGCACTTCGTCGATGGAATGGCCGGTGGTGTGGCAGTACACCATGACGCCGGTACGCGATGCGCCACCGAGCAATTGGTACAGCGGCATATTGGCGGCCTTGCCCTTGATGTCCCACAGCGCCATGTCTACGGCAGAGATGGCGGACATGGTGACAGGCCCGCGGCGCCAGTAGGCGCCTTTATAGAAGAACTGCCATATGTCTTCGATCTGATGGGCGTCCCGGCCGATCAACTGCGGACAGACATGATCTTTCAGATAGGACGCCACCGGTAGTTCACGGCCATTAAGCGTGGCGTCACCGATACCGGTAATGCCCTCGTCGGTGGTGATCTTCAGCGTGACAAAATTCCTGCCTGGGCAGGTCACAAATACCTCTGCGTTAACAATCTTCATAACGTCTTTATCCTGTTCGCACGGGTCATCATATTGGACGGAAAATACGCCATGAACGAACTACCATACAAGTATGATTTAAAGGATTTGCCGGAGAGGATCACATTTCGATGCGGAATAAAGTGCAAGCGACAGGCGGTAAATTATTTGGGATAAAGGGGCTGATGCTATGACGAGTGGCGCTCAGCCTTGCCGGTGAGCGCCATAGACGGTTATTCGGGGGTAGGGCCTTGACCCAACAGCCCGCAGTTTGGCGGCAGGCGACATTCAATGGCATGCGGCAACACTTCAATGCGAAAATGCTTGCCCTTCAGGGGTTCACCGTCGAGGTTAAAGGTCATCTCGTGCGGGGCCTTGATCTCCAACCACGGCAGTGCGGCGCTGATGACGTTTTTGTTTTCTTCATCGTTAAACAGGCTGGCTACCAGCGCCGGCAGTAGTTCATCCGCGATCAACAGGCGCAGTTGCAGCAAGCCGTCGTTGATCAGCGCGTCCGGGCAGAGTTGCTGACCACCTCCGGCCTGTTTGCCATTGCCGATGCCGATGACCAACGCATTGCCTGCCCAGTGGAAATCCGGCCCGCGGATCTCGCAGCGGTCGGCCTTGAGCGTATCCATGCGCAACAAACCGTGGATAAAGTAGGACACGCCACCCAGCGCCGCCTTCAGCTTTTCTGGTGTTTCGGTGGTGATGCGTGTGCCGAATCCGCCGGTCGCCATATTGATGAAATAGCGTTCATCGTTCACTTTCGCCAGGTCTATCGGCACCGCGCGGCCTTTTACTGCCAACCGCAATGCCTGTTCCGGCATCAAAGGAATGTTGCAGGCCATGGCAAAGTCATTGGCGGTGCCCAGCGGCAGAATACCCAGTACCGGGCGCCCGGCCGCCGGCAAGGCCGTTAGCGCCGCAGCCACTTCGTTGATGGTGCCGTCACCACCGCCGGCAATCAGCGTTTTAACACCCAGTTGGCAGGCTTCCCGTGCGTAACGCGCTGCGTCACCCTGTTCCCAGGTTACGCGAACGTGAAGAGGCTGGCCTTCATCTCGCAACTTTTGTACTGCAAGGCGCACCTCGTCGTTGCCGGCGCCTTTGCCGTTAATGATAAGAAGCGCTGGTGCTGGTGAATGCATTCCCGATATCTCCCGGCTGTAAACTATAGGGCAACGATAAACTACCCATCGGCGGCAGGCCATCAGAATATTCAGTTAATTCTGATTAATCCTGACCTGGCAGAGATTATTTCTGCAGGATTGACTTAAATTAAGATATATCCGTGGGAAAGTTAGTGGTTTTTGTTAATGCATTAATTAATCGTTGTAGCTTTATTTTTATATCGCCATGACAACAGGCCGTAATGAAAAATAGGCAAGTCAGTGAATTGAAAGCTAATGGATATATTAGATAGGATTATTTTACGATATCAAAGAAAAAGCCAGTCCAAGGGAGATTGGACTGGCTAAGGAGGTGGTTCCTAGTATTGCTATGCAAATCTTTTTCGTTCTTAGTTTTAAGCAGCCTGATGTTAACCAAGCTGCGGAGTAATTGATGTGATCCAATTCTAATATTTGCTAAAAAATGCCATTAAAGGATCGCTCCCTGCATTTTATGCCGCAGGAGTATTGGTATCCGGCAAATTTCGGATCAGCAACGCGTAATTGAGATCGATATCTTGCGGGATCGGCAAATAAACGATATGGCCGTTACCCGGCGCTACGTCGATCGCTTCACCTTTCTTATTTTGCATGCTCTCCAGGGTAAACAAGACGTTACCTCCTGGGGTCATCATTTCTACGCTGTCGCCGAGTAGGAATTTGTTTTTCACGTCAACTTCAGCCCAGCCGTCACGCCGTACCCCGGTGAATTCGCCGACAAACTGTTGGCGCTCAGACAGCGATGAACCGTAATCGTAGTTTTGCTGCGCTTCGTGTACGTGACGGCGCAGGAAGCCTTCGGTGTAACCCCGATGTGCCAGGCCTTCGAGCGTGGTCAACAGAGTGGGATCGAAAGGCTTGCCGGCGACGGCGTCATCGATGGCGCGACGATAGACCTGCGCGGTACGCGCGCAGTAGTAGAAGGATTTGGTGCGGCCTTCAATCTTCAGCGAATGCACACCAAGTTGCGTCAGGCGTTCCACGTGCTGGATGGCGCGCAAATCCTTCGAGTTCATGATGTAAGTGCCGTGTTCATCCTCAAAGGCGCTCATGTATTCACCCGGTTTCTGCGCTTCGGACAGCATGAACACCTTGTCGGTGGGGGCCCCGATGCCCAGCGTCGGCTCGACGGTCTGTACCGGGATCGGTTCATGCATATGCACGATGTTGCCGGTCTCGTCTTCTTTACCTTCTTCCGCTTTGTACTGCCAGCGGCAGGCGTTGGTGCAGGTGCCCTGGTTAGGATCGCGTTTGTTGATATAGCCGGACAGCAGGCAGCGGCCGGAGTAGGCCATGCACAGCGCACCGTGGACGAAGATTTCCAGTTCCATCTCCGGCACCTGGGTGCGGATTTCGGCGATCTCCTCCAGCGACAGTTCACGCGACAGGATCACCCGCGTCAGGCCCATTTGCTGCCAGAATTTTACCGTCGCCCAGTTTACCGCGTTTGCCTGCACCGACAGGTGGATATCCATCTGCGGGAAGGCTTCACGTACCATCATGATCAGGCCGGGATCGGACATGATCAGCGCGTCCGGGCCCATGTCGATCACGGGTTTAAGATCGCGCAGGAAGGTTTTCAGCTTGGCATTGTGCGGGGCGATATTCACTACCACGTAGAAGCGTTTTCCCAACGCATGGGCTTCGTTAATCCCCTGCGCCAGATTCTCGTGGTTGAATTCATTGTTACGTACCCGCAGGCTGTAACGCGGCTGGCCTGCATAAACCGCGTCGGCGCCATAGGCAAAGGCGTAACGCATGTTTTTCAGCGTGCCGGCTGGGGAGAGGAGTTCCGGTGTAAACATAATGAGTCTCGGTCTGATTTCAGGTCAGTATACCTCTGTCTTTCTAACCGCAGCGTTGTTGGCTGCATTCGTTCACCCCAGTCACTTGGTCTACCAAGCTCCCGGAGACTCACGAACTTGCCGCCTAGCTGCTGTATGAAAGCCAGTGGGTATAACGCGCCCCAAATGGCGCAGTAACAGTAAAAGCGGGGAATTGTAGCCGCAGCGCGGCGAGAAATCAGCAGGTAACCGGATTTATTACAGGGAGATTGATCCTGGTCATAAGAAAAACGCGCGATGGCGGGCATCGCGCGCCTTACAGATGCATCACGCGCTCAGATCGCGCACGTCGGTGGCCGGACCGTTTTTGATCACCGACTGAATACCGTTCTTTGCCGCAGTTTCAGAGCTGTACATCTCACTGACGCCGATCACCTGATGGTTTTTGGCTTTCAGCACGAAATAAGGCTGATTGCTGGTGCTGTGCTTCAGTTCGTATTGTGCTTCGTGGGGGGAATTGGTTTGCACCGAGGCAATGCCATTCTCCGCCGAGGCCTTGCTGGCGTACATCTCGCTGGCCAGAATGATTTCGCCATTGCTGGCTTTCAGGTTGAAGTGGTATTGCCCATTCTTTGCTTTTTTCAGCTCATAGTGACCGATTGCCATGGTTCTTCTCCTGTGGGTTCCGATTAGTGATGTAAGTGTAGCCAATGGCTTGAAATTGAGCGGCTAATAAACCGGACTTGAGAAGGGTAGCGCAAAAAAAACGCCATTTTTTTGCGCTGACAGGGAGTTTTGTGCAGCGGATACTGCTGTAGCACGGGAAGCTAACGGGGGATTGTCATGCCGAAATTTTGCGCAGCCCGCCGCATTCTTGAGCCCGCAGTCTTTCAACCGCAACCTGGGAAGGCTAGGGTGAGGCCGTTGCATTATTGCGGTCAAAAAATAAGCGCGCATATTGGCATCTCCCCTTAACAGGCATATGCTTAGGCCTATGCCTGTTAAGGGGGATGGAAATGGAAAGAGTCGCGAAACTGTTTAAAAACGGCAGAAATCAGGCGGTGAGGTTACCCGTGGAATTCGAATTTGATACAGATCGTGTGTATATCCGCCGCGATCGGGAGGGAAACGTGATTTTATCTAAATATCCGGCCAAACCTGACAGCTGGGCTCCGCTGCTGCAAATGATCGAAAAAACGCAGGTACCGCATGACTTTCTGGCGGCTGATGAACGTCAGCAGGGCAGTGCCACCCGCGATCCGTTCGCCGGGGAAGAGTAAGCATGTATATGTTTGACACCAATACGGTCAGCCAACTGTTCCGTCGGCATCCCCGCTTGCTGAGCCTAATGGAAAAAATCCCGCCTTCTGCGGTATGCATTTCCAGCATTACGCAGGCGGAACTGCTTTATGGCGTAGCCAAGCGGCAGAACCTTGCGCTGAAAGCGACGGTCGCGGCATTTCTTGATTCCGTGACGGTATATGCCTGGGACAGTGAAGCCGCGCATTGCTATGGCACGCTGCGGGCGGAAATGACGCAAAAGGGGCGGGTGATGGGGGCCTTGGATCAGCTTATTGCCGCCCACGCGCAGAGCCGCGGAGCGACAATAGTGACTAACGACCGGGCGTTTGCCATGGTGCCAGGCCTGACGGTAGAAGACTGGACCTAGGGCCGATTAAAGCCCGTTCACCAGGCGGCAAGGTTCGGACTCCCAGCGGTAACCGACGCCGTACACGGAGCGGATAAATGATTTCTCGCCGTCGATCAGCTCCAGTTTGCGCCGCAGGTTTTTGATGTGGCTGTCGATGGTACGATCGGTCACCACCCGGTAGTCGTCATACAGATTATTCAGCAGCTGCTCGCGCGAGAACACGTTGCCCGGCTGGCTGGCCAGGGTTTTCAACAGGCGAAACTCCGCCGGAGTGAGATCCAGCATCTGCCCCTGATAGCTGGCCTGAAAGCGCGGTTCGTCAATGTGAAGCTGCGTTTCTTCCTGCATATTGTCCAATGGGCGATAGCAGCGGCGCAAAATGGTTTTTACGCGCGCAACCACTTCACGCGGGCTGTAAGGTTTGCAGATATAATCGTCTGCACCGATCTCCAGCCCCAGCAGGCGGTCGATCTCTTCAATTTTTGCCGTCACCATCACCACCGGAATATCGGTGAAACGGCGCAGTTCTCGGCATACCGTTAACCCATCGCTGCCCGGCAGCATCAGATCCAACAGGATCAGCGCCGGCGAATGTTCATGTACCGCCGGGACCACCTCGCTGCCGTTGGTCAGCCAACGCGTGGCATATCCCGCCGCCTGCAGGTAGTCCACCAGCAGTTGGCCGAGCTTGGGCTCATCTTCAACAATCATAATTTGCAACGGTTGATTCTGGGTTTCCATCATGACGCCTTATTCATTACCGGGGTGGCGAATTCTACTGTAATCCGCACGCCGCCCAAAGGCGAGTGCTGGGCGTAGATCGTCCCGTTGTGTGCTTCCACTATGTTTTGACAGATTGACAACCCCAGACCGGAGCCGCCACTGGCGCGGTTACGCGAACCTTCGGTACGGTAAAAACGTTCGAAAATGCGCGCCAACTGATCGTCATTGACGCCCGGCGCGCTATCCTGCCAGTAAATCAGCAGGCGGCCTGGCTGCGTCTGGGCGCCAATCTCCAGCTTGCCGCCGGCGTCGGTGTAACGCAGGCTGTTTTCCAGCAGGTTGTTGAATAGTTGGTTAAGCCTGTCCGGATCGCCAAACAGCGGTGCCTGTTCTGGCAGTTGGGTCACGATGTCCAACCCTTTGGCGTGAAAACGCTCGCGGAAGCTGGCAACCGCGATTTGCAGTAAATGCACGCAATCAACCTGCGATTTACGGTAGGCGAGCGCACCGAGATCGGATAACGACAGTTGATGCAGATCGTCCACCAGTTTGGTCAGGGTGGAGACTTCGGCCTGCAAGGAGCCCAGCGAAGCAGCCGTAGGCTGACGTACGCCGTCCTGCAGTGCCTCCAGCTCACCGCGCAGCACCGCCAGCGGGGTACGCAACTCGTGCGAGACGTCGGCCATTACGGCGCGCCGCATCTGCTCATTTTTTTCCAATGAGGTAGCGAGCTGGTTGAAGTCATGCGCTAGCCGGCCCAGTTCATCCTGGCTGCTGACGGCTACGCGGGTGCTGAAATCGCCAGCCGCCAGCCGGTGGGTACCGGCTACCAGCCGTTTGACCGGCGCCAGCAACCCGCGCGACATCAGCCAGGTGACCGCCGCTGCCAGCAGGGTGGACAGGGCGACAATCATCCAACTGGTGCGTCTTTGCTGCTGATCGAAACTGATGTCGGTATTACGTGTCAGCCTCTCTATGGGCGTCGTAATTACCCAGCCGACGATTTCATTGTTGTAGCGAATCGGATGACGCGGGCCCTCCTTCGGTACCGGGCCGGAATGCCCCACCAGCCGGTTGTACTGGCTGTCCACCACCCAAAACTGGGTGCGCCAGCCTTTGGGCGGCAAATTGTGGCTGCTGTCGCTGTTTTGTTCGAACGAACGCATGATCTGGTAAATCACCTGATCGTTATTGCGCAGAAAAACCCAGTTACCGTGACGACTGTACTGTTCTTCCAATGCTTCGCTCAGCATGTTGATGCGCTGCTCGTTGCTGTTTTTGATGTAGTCGATAAAACCGCGCTCGAAGCTGATGCGAACGCCCCAATGCATGGTAATGAGCACCAACATGCAGGTGGCGAAAATGGCCATGAACAGCTTGCCGGTGATGCCTATTTTCATTATTGCAACCTCGTGGAGCCGGTCCCCGGCTCTTTGGTCAGCGTACGGTTGGGGGCGGTATCGGCCGGAACGCGGGCGAAGGCCAGCGCGGGCAGCGCGATGATCAACGCCATGCAACAGTAGCTGTAAATAAATGCGCTATGGATGGCCGGGCTGTCGGTAACCACCTGATGATGGGCAAAGCTGCCGATCAGAATACCGGCGATGCTGACGCCGAGGCTCATCGACAGCTGCATCACCATCGACAGCAGGCTGTTGCCGCTGCTGGCCAGTCGATCCGGCAGATCTTTCAGCGTCAGGGTGTTCATGGCCGAGAAGCGCAATGAGTTGACCATGCCCTGGAAGAACAGTACTACCGGCAGCAGCCAGATCCAGCCCAGCATCGCCACCAGCGGGAAACTCAGGCTGATCAACGCCAGCATCAGCGTGGCGGCAACCAGCACGTTACGGTAACCGAAACGGTTAACCACCCGCACCACAATGCGTTTCATTCCCATGCTGCCGATAATCATCGGGATCATCATCAGCCCGGCGTGGAACGGGGAGAAGCCCATGCCGACCTGCATAAACAGCGGTGTCATAAAGGGCAACATGCCGCTGCCGATACGGCCCAGCAGGCTGGCCGTCAGCCCCACTTTATAGGTTTGGGTTTTGAATAACCGCAGTGAGAACAATGCGCGGCTGTTGCCATGCGCATGCCACCAGTAACCCGCCAGTGCCGCGATGCCGGCAACCACCAGCGCGGCGATGGCGGGAGAGGAGAGCCCCATTCCTTTGTGGCCGTCGAGCGCCAGCGTCAGCGTCGCCATGCCGATCGCCAGCATGATAAAGCCGCTGATGTCGAAGCGACGGGTCTGCATGCGGTAATTGGGCATCAGCAGCAACGTGGCGATGGCACCGGCGATCCCCACCGGGATATTGATCAGGAAAATCCAGTGCCAACTGGCGTACTGCACCAGAAAACCGCCCAACGCCGGCCCCATTAACGGGCCAATTTGGCCGGGCAGGGTGACGAAGGTCATCGCGGCCATATACTGTTCGCGCGGGACGATTTTCATCACCGTCAGGCGACCCACCGGTACCATCATGGCGCCGCCGATGCCCTGGATCACGCGCGAGGCGATCAGCTCATTCAGCGTCTCAGAACGGGCGCACAGAATGGACCCCAGAGTAAACAACACGATGGCGCTGAAGAACACCCGCTGAACCCCAAATCGATCCGCCAACCAGCCGCTGGCAGGCAGCATCACCGCCACCGTCAGCACATAGGAGACAATCACTGACTGCATGCGCAGCGGGTTCTCCCCCAGGCTGACGGCCATCGACGGCAGGGCGGTGTTGACGATAGTGGTGTCCAGCGTCTGCATAAAGAAGCCGAACGCCACGATCCAAAGTTGCCATTGTACGGAGGCGGTGTGTTTTATCAGCATCGGGTGGCCATTATTGAGACAATGGATCCAGTTTCTTGCCGCGACGGAATTTTATCTGCAGCCGGTCAAAATACAGGTACACCACCGGGGTGGTGTACAGCGTCAACAGCTGGCTGACGATCAGGCCTCCGGCGATGGTGATGCCAAGCGGTTGACGCAGCTCGGCGCCGTCGCCGTGGGTCAACACCAGCGGCAATGCGCCAAACAGCGCCGCCAGGGTGGTCATCATGATTGGCCTGAAGCGCAGCAGGCACGCCTGGAAAATGGCGTCATGTGCGCTGATGCCGCCATTGCGCTGCGCGTCGAGGGCAAAATCGACCATCATGATGGCGTTTTTCTTCACGATACCGATCAACAGCATAATGCCAATCAACGCTATCAGGCTGAACGGCGCACCGAACAGCTCCAGCGCCAGCAGGGCACCCACCCCGGCGGAGGGCAGGGTGGACAGAATGGTCAGCGGATGAATGTAACTTTCATAAAGAATGCCCAGCACGATATACACAGTAGCGATGGCGGCGGCGATCAGCAGCAACTGAGATTTCAGCGTTTCCTGGAACACCTGGGCGGTCCCGGCAAAAGCGCCGCGTACGGTGGAAGGCACGCCGAGCGCCGTCATGGTTCGCTCTACGGCGGAGGTGGCGTCCGACAGGCTGCCGCCGTCCGGCAGGTTAAACGAAATAGTCGACGCGGCCGACAGACCCTGATGATTGACCGACAGCGGTGCATTGGCGGGGCGCCAACTGGCAAAGTAGGACAGCGGGATTGCCTTGCCGTCTTTGTTGATCACAAACATTTTGTCCAGTGAGCTGACGTCCTGGGTGTATGGGGGGGCGACTTCCATCACCACTTTGTACTGATTGAGCGGTTGATAGATAGTCGAAATCTGACGTTGGCCAAAGGCGTTATTCAGCAGGTTGTTGGCATCGGAAACCGAAATACCCAAACGGGCCATGGTCTCGCGATCGTAAACCAGATCCATTTCTGAACCTTTGTCCTGCTGATCGGAGTTGACGTCTGCCAGCTCTGGCAGTGCAGCCAGCGCAATACGGATTTTCGGTTCCCATTCGCGCAGCGCGGCGAGATCGTCCGCCAACAGCGTGTACTGGTAACTGGCGTTAGCCTGCCGGCCGCCGACGCGGATATCCTGCACCGCCATCAGGAACAGACTGGCTCCTGGTTCTTTCGCTAACCGGGCACGCAGCCGGGCAATCACTTTCTGTGCATCGTCGCTGCGCACTGACAGCGGTTTTAACGAGATAAACATCGATCCGCTGTTGGTGCGTGAACCGCCGGTGAAACCGGTGACGTTTTCCACATCCGGATCTTCACGCACGATCTTCATGAAATCTTCCAGCTTAACGCGCATAGCCTGGAAGGAGATGCTCTGGTCTGCCTGGATAAAGCCCATCAGTCGGCCGGTGTCCTGCTCCGGGAAGAAGGTTTTCGGAATGCTGATATACAGCCAGACATTGAGCGCGATGGTGGCGAGAAATAGGGCCAATACCCAGCGTGAATGGCCAAGCACCCAGCTCAGCGAGCGTCCATAGCCTTTTTGCAGCGCCAGCAGCATTTTACCGAAACCACGAATGCGCCGCTGCGCTCGCGGCGGCTGGTGACGCAGCAGGTAGGCGCACATCATCGGCGTCAGCGTTAGAGAGATAATCAAAGACAGCCCGATCGAGACTGACAGAGTGACGGCAAACTCGCGGAACAGCCTGCCGGGCAGGCCTTCCATCAGCAGCAGCGGGATAAATACCGCCACCAGCGACACGCTCATCGACAGCACGGTAAAGCCGACCTCCCGAACCCCCTGCAACGCGGCGTTCAGCGGTTTCATGCCGGCTTCGACGTGGCGCGAAATATTTTCCAGCACCACGATGGCATCATCGACCACAAAGCCGGTGGCGATGGTCAGCGCCATCAGCGACAGGTTATTCAGGCTGAAGCCGCACAGGTACATCGCGGCAAAAGAGCCGATCAGCGACACCGGTACTGCCACCGCCGGGATCAGCGTCGCGCGCCCGGACCGCAGGAAGATGAACACCACCAATATCACCAGCCCAATGGCGATCACCAGCGACTGTTCCACTTCCGCCAGCGAAGCACGGATGGTTGGCGAGCGATCCTGCGCGATATTCAGCTGAATGGACGCCGGGATGTTGTCTTGCAAGGCGGGCAATTCGGCGCGAATGCGATCGACGGTTTCGATGATGTTGGCGTCCGGCGCCCGGCTGATGGCCAGAATAATCGCCGGTTTGGCGTTGGTCATCCCGGCGTTGCGTACGTCCTGTACCGAGTCTTTGATCTCGGCCACGTCGCTCAGGCGTACCGCCGCGCCGTTGTTGTAGTGGATAATCAGCGGGCGATAAGCCTCGGCGGTTTTCAATTCATCATTAGCCTGGATCTGCCAGCGCTGCTGCTGATTGTCTACCGAACCCTGCGGCCTGCGTACGTTGGCATCACTGATGGTTTGGCGCACCGCATCGAGCGATATCCCCTGATTGAACAGCGCACTTGGGTTAAGTTCGACCCGCACAGCAGGCAGTGAACTGCCGCCCACCGAGACGTCGCCCACCCCTTCGGTCTGGGCGATTTTTTGCGCCAGCTGAGTCGAGGCGAAGTCGTAAAGCTGTCCCTGGCTGTAGGTGTCGGAGGTCAGCGTCAGGATCATGATTGGCGCATCTGACGGATTGACCTTACGGTAGCTCGGGCGGCTCGGCATGCCGGTGGGCAACAGGCTTTGCGCCGCGTTGATCGCCGCCTGCACGTCACGGGCCGCGCCGTTGATATCACGGTCGAGATCGAACTGCAAAATGACCCGGGTGCTGCCGAGTGAACTCATCGAGGTCATTTCATTGACCCCGGCTATCCGGCCCAGAGCGCGTTCCAGCGGCGTAGCCACCGACGAGGCCATGGTTTCCGGATCGGCACCCGGCAACGAAGCGCTGATCGAAATCACCGGATAGTCGACCTGTGGCAGCGGCGATACTGGCAACAGGCTAAAACCAATCACACCGCTGATGGCAATTGCCAACGTCAGCAGCGTGGTGGCCACCGGTCGGTAGATGAACAGGGCGAAGAATTTCACGGCAGCTCCTGCACATCCGGCTGCCGGCGAGTGTTACGCGCCAGCTTGTCAAACAGCAGGTAGATCACCGGGGTGGTGAACAGCGTCAGGATCTGGCTCATTACCAGCCCGCCGACCATGCAAACCCCGAGCGGGTGTCGCAGTTCCGCGCCGACGCCGGTGCTGAGCATCAGCGGCAGTGCCCCCAGCAACGCCGCCAGCGTGGTCATCAGTATCGGCCGGAAACGCAGCAGGCAGGCCTGATAAATCGCATCGTACGGCGTCATACCTTGCTCACGTTCGGCGGCCAGCGCGAAGTCGATCATCATGATGGCGTTTTTCTTCACGATGCCGATCAGCAAGATGATGCCGATGATGGCGATCACATCCAGTTCGCTGCCGGCCATCATCAGTGCCAGCAAGGCACCGACCCCGGCGGTGGGCAAGGTTGAAAGAATGGTAACCGGGTGAATAAAGCTCTCATACAGCACGCCCAGCACGATATACATCGCTACCACCGCCGCCAGGATCAGCCACAGGGTCCCCCCCAACGCCGCCTGGAACGCCAGCGTCGCGCCCTGGAACTGGGTGGTGATATCTTTCGGCATATCGAGATTTTTTTCCGCCAGGGTGATGGCGTCGACCGCTTCCCCAAGCGAATAATTGCCGGCCACGTTAAAGGAGATGGTGGCCGCCGGGAACTGATCGAGATGATTGACCGATAGCGGCCCGAAACGCTCTTCGATTTTGGCAATGGTGTTCAGCGGCACGATGGTGCCGTTGCTGCTGGTCAGGCGGATCTCACTCAGCGCCGCCAACCCTGGCGTGGTGCTGACGTCATGTTCCAGCACCACCCGGTACTGATTGGCCTGGGTGTAAATGGTGGAGATCAACCGCTGGCCGAAAGCGTTGTACAGGGCGTTATCCACGTCACTCATACTGATACCGAGGCGGGAAGCCGAATCGCGATCGACGTTCACGTAGGCCACCAGTCCTTGATCCTGCCAGTTACTGGTGACGTCCGCCAACTGCGGTGCCTGTTTCAATTCCGCCATCAGCTGCGGTACCCACAGGCTGAGCTCGTCCAGCGACATGGCCTGCAGGGTAAACTGGTACTGGGTGCGGCTGACCTGGGTGTCGATGGTCAGATCCTGCACCGGTTGCAGATACAGCTTCACGCCAGGAAACTGTGTGCTCAACTGCTGCAGACGAGTGATGATGGCCGGAATACGGTCGCTGCGTTCGCTCAAGGGTTTGAGGTTGATTTGCAGCCGGCCGCTGTTGAGCGTGGCGTTGCTGCCATCGACGCCAACAAACGACGTCAGGCTCTCCACCGCCGGATCCTTGAGGATTTCTGCCGCCACCTGCTGTTGGCGCTCGGCCATATTACTGAACGACACCGACTGCGGCGCCTCCAGCGTGCCCTGAATAATGCCGTTGTCCTGTACCGGGAAGAATCCTTTCGGGATCAGCAGGTAAAGCAAGACGGTGAGCACCAGCGTGCTGAACGCCACGCCTAGCGTCAACCAGGGATGATTCAGCACGGTTTTCAGCCATTTGCCGTAGCGGGTGATGACCCGGTCAAAGAAGCGTTCAGAAGCGGCGGAAAAACGGTTCTGCTTGCGCAGGGATTCGTGGCTCAGCATGCGTGCGCACATCATCGGCGTCAGCGTCAGCGAAACCACCGCCGAAATCAAAATTGCCACCGCCAGCGTCACGGCAAATTCACGGAACAACCTGCCAACGATATCGCCCATAAACAGCAAGGGGATCAGCACGGCTACCAGCGAGAAGGTCAGTGAAATAATGGTGAAGCCGATTTCGCCGGCGCCTTTTAAGGCGGCGTCGAGCGGTTTCTCGCCCTTTTCGATATAGCGTGAAATGTTCTCGATCACCACGATGGCGTCATCGACCACAAAACCGGTGGCGATAGTCAGCGCCATCAGCGTCAGGTTATTGATCGAAAAGTCCAAAAAGTACATGGCGGCGAAGGTACCGATCAACGACAGCGGTACGGCGACGCTGGGAATAATAGTGGCCGGGACATTGCGCAAGAACACGTAAATCACCATCACCACCAGTGCTACCGCCAAGAGCAGCTCGAACTGCACGTCGCTGACTGAGGCGCGAATGGTGGTGGTTCGATCGGTCAGCACCTTGACGTCGACCGACTTGGGCAGGCTTTTAATCAACTGAGGCAGCATCTCGCGGATGCTGTCGGCGGTGGTGATGACGTTTACGCCTGGCTGGCGCTGAATATTGAGCACGATGGCCGGCTGCTTATTGGCCCAGGCCGCCAGCCGGGTATTTTCCGCGCCTTGTTCGATGGTGGCGATATCCTGCAGGCGGATAGCCGCACCGTTCTGGTAAGCGACAATCAGCTGACGATAGTCGTTGGCTGATTTCATCTGGTCATTGGCCGAAAGGGTGACCGAACGCGTCGGGCCGTCCAGGCTACCTTTGGCAGAGTTGACGTTGGCGTTGCTGATGGCGGTGCGGATGGTTTCGCTGTCCAGACCGTAGGCGGCAACGGCCGCCGCATTGAGCTTCACGCGGACTGCCGGCCGTTGGCCACCGGAAATGGTCACCAGTCCGACGCCGGTGACCTGAGATATTTTCTGCGCGACACGGGTTTCCACCATGTCTTCCACCTGGGTCATCGGCATGGCGCTGGAGGTCACGGCCAGCGTCAGGATCGGTGGATCGGCCGGGTTAACCTTGCTGTAAATCGGCGGGTAGGGCAGATCGTTCGGTAACAGGTTAGTGGCGGAGTTGATTGCCGCCTGCACTTCCTGTTCGGCGACGTCGAGCGGCAGCTCAAGCTGGAATTGCAAGGTGACGACCGAGGCGCCACCGGAACTTTGCGATGCCATCTGCTTGAGGCCGGACATCTGGCCAAACTGACGCTCCAGCGGAGCCGTGATCGCCGAGGTGACCACGTCCGGGCTGGCTCCGGGATACAGCGTGACCACCTGAATGGTCGGATAGTCGACCTCCGGCAGGGCGGACACCGGCAGAGCGCGATAACCGATGATCCCCGCCAGCAGGATCGCCAACATCAACAGCGTGGTGGCAACCGGCCGCAGTATAAACAGGCGGGATGGACCGCCGCCGGCGTTAGGTGGCATCACCTGCATCAGGATTTCCCCTGGGTGCGAGGTGAGTGGATTGGTTTGCCGGCCGCAGAAGCCGCCTGCGGCGTGACCACCTCAACCTGCATGCCTTCGGTCAGGCGATCTATGCCGTCGGTCACCACCCGGTCACCGGCGTTCAGCCCGGCGTTAATCACCACTTTTTGGCTGTCCTGCACGCCGGTGGTCACCAAATGTTTACTGACCTTGTTATCTTCGCTCAGGGTCCAGACGAAGTTGCCTTCGTTGCCCATCTGCAAGGCCGCCGTAGGGATAACGATCGCATCCAGCAGCGTGGCCACTTTCAGGCGTGCATTAACAAATTGGTTGGGGAACAGCGCGTCATCCTCGTTGGTGAAGCGCGCTTTCAGTTTGATGGTGCCGGTGGTGGTGTCGATTTGGTTATCCAGGCTCAGCAGTGAACCGGTCGAAAGCAGATTTTGGTTGGTGCGATCCCAGGCTTCGACGCTGACCGGGCCAGCTTTTTGCGCTTTGATCAAATCGCTGATAGTAGCCTCAGGCAGGGTAAATACCACATCGATAGGGTGAGTTTGGGTGATCACCACAATGCCGGTGGTGCTGCCGCTGGTGATGTAATTACCGACGTCCACCAGCTTCAGACCGACACGACCGTCAATTGGTGCGGTGATACGGCTGTAGGTGATTTGCAGCTTGGCGCTGTCGACGGAGCCCTGATCGGCTTTGATTGCGCCTTCGGTCTGTTGCACCAGCGACAGCTGAGTGTCCAGATCCTGCCGCGACACCAGATTGGTTTTGGCCAGTTGCTGATAACGTGCCAGATCGCGCCGGGCATTGGCGAGGGTGGCCTGATCTTTGGCCAGTTGTCCCTGCGCTTGAGCCAGTTGTACCTGGAACGGACGCGGGTCAATTTCAACCAGCAAATCGCCGGCTTTGACCTGTTGCCCTTCGGTGAAGTGGATCGCCATCAGTTGGCCATCGACCCGGCTGGTGACGGTCACGGTGTTGGCGGCGGTAGCCGTGCCCAGCCCGGAAAGGTAACGCGGCACCGTTTGCTGTGTGGCGGTCGCAGCCTGTACCGGTGACATTGGCGCTCCCCGTCGTCCTGCGCCTGCCGCCGCTTTGCCCCCACCGGCGTGACGCGCCCCAGGGGCAGCATTGTCGGCCGGCTGCGGAGCGCTGAAGTGACGCCAAATCAGCACGGCGGCAATAGCCACAATAACCACCACCAACAGGCGTAGTAACAGTGAACGACGTGGGTTTTTTGCATTCATGGTGGCGAAAATCTCTCCAAAAGGCAGGCGTGCGGGCACTCATTGCCAAAAAAGTTACACTCCTTACAGAATACTAGTTTAGCGAGGAAAGACGGCATAAAAATGAAGGAAATATGGAGGAACCGTCAGCATTGTCCGAATAAGTTGTAGATTTGATCATGCTATGTTTATAAGCGTTGCCATCCGGCTTATAGCGAATGCGTTTTAGCGGATTTCCTGCTTTCGCGCTAATAATTATCCTGCGAATCATCAACTCCATGGAGCATGCAATGAGTCATAAAGAACTGGGCCGTTCGGGCATCAAAGTGCCGGCATTGACCTTCGGCGGTAACGTGTTTGGCTGGACGGCGGATCGCGAAACTTCATTCAGCCTGTTGGATGCGCTGGTGGAAAATCAGCTCAACTTTATCGATACCGCCGACGTGTACTCGAGCTGGGTGCCGGGCAATCAGGGCGGTGAATCGGAAACCACCATCGGCCAGTGGCTAAAAAAGAGCGGCAAGCGTGACCAGGTGATCATCGCTACCAAAGTCGGCAAGCCGATGGGCGAGGGTAAGCAGGGGCTGTCACCACGCTATATCCAGCAGGCGGTAGAGGATTCACTGCGGCGTTTGCAGACCGATTATATCGACCTTTATCAATCGCATGACGACGACCGGGACACGCCGTTGGCGGAAACCCTGGCGGCGTTCGACGACTTGATCAAGGCCGGTAAGGTGCGGGCGATAGGCGCTTCCAACTATCAGGCCGATCGTCTGGAGGAGGCATTGAAAGTCAGTGAAGAGAATGGGTTGGCGCGCTATGAGACCCTGCAACCGGAGTACAATCTTTATGCGCGTGAGGAGTATGAACGCAGCCTGGCGCCGGTGGTGCAGCGCCATGGATTGGGCGTGATTAACTTCTTCTCGCTGGCCAGCGGTTTCCTGACCGGCAAATACCGCAGTGAAAAAGATATCGGCAAGAGCCAACGTGGTGACACCATCGTTGAGCGATACCTTAATCCACGCGGTTTCAAGATTTTGGCTGCGCTGGATCGGGTTGCGGAAAAACACCACACCTCGCCAACGCAGGTTTCACTGGCCTGGCTGATAGCGCGGCCGGACATCACCGCGCCGATCGTCAGCGCCACGTCGCTAAAGCAGTTGGATGAGCTGATCAGCGCTACCCGGCTGCGGCTGGATGCCGAGGATATCCGCATCCTGAACGACGCCAGCGCCTGGTGACCTGCTCAGTTGCCGACGGCGTTAATCAAGGACAGCAACTGAGCCACGCTGGCTTCCACTGGCTGGCCTGCGGTATCAATACGGGCCACCGGGGTATGCCAGGGTAGGTAATCGTGGCGGGTGACGCTGTGCCAGTTAGGGAGGCGCAGTCCGGCAACGTCCCCGTCGCGGGTTTCAACCCTGCGACGGTGCTCGGCACTGTCTGAGCAAACCACCTCAAAATCTATGCAGGCTACACCAGCCCGTTGTGCGACGTTATGCCAGGCTTCGCGAGTGACCGGCAACGGGTTGACCGAGTCGGCAATCACCCAGTGGCCCAGACGCAGGTTGTCTTCGGCAACGCCATAAGCGGCAAAATACCCGGCGGGGCCGACGTCATCGGCCAGGGAGCCACTGTTACGGATAGCTTGTTCAAGGGTATCGATACGCAGATGCATTGCCGGTAATGCGCGAGCCAGCGCCCGTGCGAGCGTAGTTTTACCACTGCCTGGCAGCCCGGAAAGAACGATCAGCATTGTTGTTCCTGCCATGATTATGGTTCCAGCCGATACAGTACCTGATTTCGCAGCGAATGGCTTGGCGGCAGGGCGCGGCATTGAGCTACCGCGCCCTGGTGCCCTTAACGGAACAGCGTCTGCGCCCAGCGAGCCAACCCGGCGGTGACCGAGCCGAAGTCGTTGCCGCCGACGATAGGAATGCCCGGCAACTGCTGTTGTAGCGCGGCGCGCAACAGCGGGGAACGTGCGCTGCCGCCGGTGAGATAAATCACCTGCGGTGCGGTCTGGCTACTGGCCAGCGCGGCGCTGACCTGTTCCTGAATGCGCAGCAGCGGCTGTGAGATGGCCTCGGCAAGCTGATCCTGGCTGATGGTTTCTGCCAAATCAGTCTGGACGAAGGCCAGCGGAGCGCTGATGTTTTGCTGTGCCGACAGGGCGATTTTACTCTCCTCCGCGGCGCGCACCAGACGGTAGCTCAGGCGTTGCTGATGCACTTTCAGCAGGCGTTTAACTTTTTCAGGCTCGGCGGCATCGCGGATCAAATCGCGCAGCATGCGGCCATTGGCAGCGCTGTAAAAGTCGATCTGCGCCGGAACGTCGTTGGTGGCTACCGCGTTCCAGTAAGGCAACGCAGGCAAAGCGATGCCTTTTTCAGTTTCGCCACCCATACCGAACAGCGGCATCAACTGTTTGAACGCCAGCATGATGTCCAGATCGTTACCGCCAACGCGGCAACCGCTGTGGCCCAGCAGGCTTTGCTGGCGATCGGCACGGTCACGCCATTGCGGCCCCATCAACAGCACCGAACAGTCGGTTGTCCCGCCGCCGATATCCACCACCAGCACGGTTTTTTCTTCTTCCAGGGTCGCTTCGAAATCCAGGCCTGCGGCGACCGGCTCGAACTGGAATTCAATGTCTTTGAAGCCTGCACGCTCGGCAGCGCGGTGCAAAATACCCTGCGCCTGGCGGTTGGCTTCTTCGCCACCGATGCCCTGGAAGTTGATCGGACGGCCGATCACCGCCTGGCTGATGCTGTCTTGCAGTACGTTTTCCGCCTGACGTTTGATGTGGAACATCATGGCGCACACCAGATCTTCAAACAGCGCGATCTGTTGTGGTTTCAGGCCGTTGGCGCCGAGGAAGGATTTCGGTGAGCGGACAAAATACACTTCTTCCGGATCTTCAACGTAGTGCGCCAGCGCCTGCAGGCCAAACAGCACGCTGTCGCTGGCGACCGGGATATCTTCTTCGCGGTTATAGTTGATTGCCCGGCGTAGCAACTGCTGGTTTTCCTCGCTGGCGGTCGGCACCTGCCAGTGGCGGTGCAAACACTCGCTGACGGCTTCGCGCGTCGGAGCACACAGCATCGACGGCAGATAGGGCTCGTTGTTTTCCAGCGTCAGCAGCTCGGGGCCATTTTCTCGCATCACTGCGACGGAACAGTTGGCCGTTCCGTAGTCAAATCCAATAAACATGTCTTTTCTCTATCCCCATGCCAATGAAGGGGGGCGACTTTACCCGAGACTCGGCCCCTGGGCAATCTGAGAGCGCTTAACTGACGAAAAATTTAGCGGCGACGGCGCTAGCATGCTTAACTTAATGTCCGAATCCCGCACGTCAGCGCACCCATCGAGTCGCATAATGCACAAAAAACTGACCCCGAGTGTGGCTATGAAAAACCAACAGCAGGCGTTGTATGAAGCACTGAGTGCGCGCGATCGCAAATTTGACGGTCGCTTCTTCGTCGGCGTTTCGTCGACCGGTATTTATTGTCGCCCGGTGTGCAGCGCCCGTACGCCAAAAATTGAAAACTGCACCTTTTACCCAAGCGCGGCGGCGGCGGAACTGGCGGGGTTTCGCCCCTGCCTGAAGTGTCGGCCGGAATTGGCGCCGGGGTTGGCGTTGATCGATCTCGGTAATCGTTATGCTCAGGTGGCGGTGCAGTTGATTGAGCAGGGGTATCTGTCGGAGCACAGCTGCGAGCAACTGGCGACGCGGCTAGGCATTTCCGATCGCCACCTGCGGCGTATTTTTGCCGATCAGTTTGGCGCCTCGCCGATTGATTATGCCCAGTCGCACCGGCTGTTGCAGGCCAAACGCCTGCTGGCGGATACCGATATGCCGTTGAGTGAGGTGGCCTTTGCCGCCGGTTTCGGCAGCCTGCGGCGTTTTAACGAACTGTTCAAGGCGCGCTACCGGCTGATCCCCTCGGCACTGCGCAGCAGCAGCGGCCGTAACGAACGTACCGTCGCCAGCGGGCTGGTGTTTCATCTGGGCTATCGACCGCCCTATGACTGGTCGCGCATGCTGGGTTTTTTGCAAACCCGTGCGGTGAGCGGTGTGGAGCGGGTGGAGGGGCAACAGTACCTGCGGGCGATAGCCATCACTCAGGGCTGCATCGAATATCGTGGCTGGGTCAGCGTGCAGCCGGAAGAGGCGCATAATCGGGTACGGGTGGAAATTGCACCTTCCCTGAGCCGGGTGACGACGGAAGTGCTGCGCCGCACTCGCCAACTGTTTGATCTCGACGCCGCGCCGGACCTTATCGCTCAGGCATTGGGGCCGTTGGCTGCCGATGCGCCGGGCCTGCGGCTACCGGGCTGCGTCAACGCATTCGAACAGGCGACCCGCGCGGTGCTTGGGCAGTTGGTCAGCGTCAAAATGGCGGCGACTTTTGCTGGACGGATGGCTGAACTCTGGGGTACCCCGCTGGAACAGCCCTACGGTGGCATTACCCACGTCTTTCCCACTGCCGAACAGATTGCGCGATTACAGCCTGAGGCGCTGCGCCCCTTGGGCGTGCAACTGAAACGGGCGGCGGCGTTAATCGGTATTGCGCAGGCGGTTACCGAAGGGCGGTTGCAACTGGAGAACGTGCTGGATATTGAGCAGGGGATCAAGGCGCTGACTGCGCTACCGGGGATTGGCAGTTGGACCGCCAGCTACATCGCCATGCGAGCCTGGTCGTGGCCGGACGTGTTCCTGGCGGGGGATTATCTGATCAAACAGCGTTTTCCCGGCATGACGCCACGCCAGATTGAGCGCTATGCTGAAAGCTGGCGACCCTGGCGTTCCTACGCCACGCTGCATCTGTGGCATAACGATGGCTGGGCGCCGTCAACGGAGGCTGTCGGGTAGCGGCTACGGGCTAGTCTTTGGCAGCAATGCGCGTCAGCAGGCCGTCTATTCCTTCGCGCATCAGGAAGGCCAGTACCTTCTCGCGCTCGCTTTCACTCAGATGATGGTAATACTCAATCCACACCGCCAGCGGATCCTGGCGTTCAACCTGATATTCAGCAGGATCTTCTTGCAGTATCAGTAAGCTGCGCGCGCCGATCGGCAGGCTGTTGATGTGGTATTCCACCGCTTTGCCCTGCACGCCTTTGCGCCGGCGACTGATCCAGCCCTCGCGGCGGGCCATTAAATTGATGCCCTGTGGCGAGGAGGGCAGTCCTGCAATGCCGGTCAGCTCTCTGGCGGCAAACCACTCTTTTTTCATAGCCATTCATCCCTGAACAATTAGGTGTATTGAGAGAGGAAAAAATTAATTCGCATGCTGATTTCCGTATCCACGTGTTATGCAAGCGATTAACTTTGACCTGTTAGTTATACCACTAACCTCAGGCGGGCTAAGCAAAAAAAGCAGAATGGATGAGATGCGGCGGCGAGGCCGCCGCTCGAAAGGCAGGGGGATATTGCTGGGAATAGCGACTAGCGGATACCAAAGTAACCGCCGCTGAGCAGTTCCGTCAGCGATTGTTCCAGTGCGATGGCGTCGCCGTCCGACAGATCGATGCCAATCGCCTGCAGGGTGTTCAGCGTTATCTGCTGGTGTGCCGGGCCGGCCAGCGTTTGGGCGTGCACCCGATGCGTCGCCCCATTGAGCATCGACACCATCAGTTCGTCCATCTGGTTGCAGTGCACGTTGGTGATGAAGCGTTCGTCGACGCGGATATAGTCAATCTTTTGGCCATGCAACTCGTCAAAGGCGTTGAGGCTGTGCCCAAAACCGTTAACGATCAGCTTGCAGCCCCGTTGCTGCAACTGCTGGAGGAACGGCCTGCAAATGCCGGCGTGCTCCAGCACCACCGCATCATCGACCGCCAGCAGCAATGCCCCTGGTTGCAAGGGGGAGGCGTCCAGCGCTGTCAGCAGCTCGTCCTGGAAGCTGGCGTCCAGCAGACTGTCGGTTGTCAGCGGCAGCGCGATGGACAACCCCTTGCGGGCAATATCAGGGGCGCGCTGCGTCAAAATCTGCCCGATGATCCAGCGGTCAACCTCTTTCGTCAGATCGTATAGCCGGGCAGCGGAGATAAAATCGTCGCTCGCCAGCGCCTGACCGTCCTGATCCCTCACCTGCAGTTTCAACTGATAGAAACAGACCGCCAGCGGCGTTTTTGGCGGTGCGACCGCCCTGACATGCAGCAATAATTGCCCATCGTTGATGATGTCCGTCACTTCCTGACGCGTCAGCAGTTCATGCTGACGTTCCAGGATCATTTTTTGACGCGCCTCATAGAGATAAACCTGGCCACGTCCGCGATGCTTGGCGGTATAACAGGCAATATCCGCCTGCGCCAGCAGCTCGCTGCTCTTGCCGGCATCGGCATCAATACGGGTTACGCCTGCACTGGCGCCGACGTGGTAAATCTTCCCTTCCCAAAAGAACGGGTGCTGGCTGATGTGATTAACCAATTGCTGTATCAGCGACTGGGCCTGTTCCCGCGTGCAGTCGAACAGGATCAGCCCGAACTCATCGCCGCCAAGCCGGGCCAGACAGTCGCTGTTACGCAGATGGTGCCGCATCAACAGGGAAAGATCTTTCAACAGCGCGTCGCCCGCGGCGTGGCCGGCATTGTCATTGACCGCCTTGAAACGGTCGAGATCGAGGAACACCAGCGCGTGCTGCAGTCGTTTTTCAGTGGCGTTGGCGATAGCGGCCTTCAGGCGCTTTTCAAAACTGGTGCGATTGGGCAGCGTGGTCAGGGCATCGTGCGACGCGCTGTAACTCAACTTCTGCATCAGTTCGCGCGAGGCCGTGACATCCTGCAGTACCATCACCGCGCCCATGACGTTGCCGTCGATCGTTTTCAATGGTGATACCGACTGCTGGATGTCAAAACAGCGACCGTCGCGACCATGCAGCACCAGGGCATAGTCTGCGGACAGCTGCCGGTTTTCCTGCAGGCAGCACTGGATCGGGTTTTCTACCTCTTCGCCGTCTTTGCCGTTGGTCATTCGAACCACGCCGGCGACGGGCATGCCGATCGCCAGACTGAGCGGCCAGCCGCACATTTGTTCGGCCACCGGGTTCATAAAGGTAATGTGCATTTCGTCGTCGGTGGATATCACCGCTTCGCCGATCGCATCGAGCGTAATGTGCAGACGCTCTTTTTCTTCGTGCAGCGCTTCGGTCAGATTACGGACCTCCGTCATGTCGATATTGGTGCCGATCATGCGCAGCGGCAGACCCTGAGCGTCTAAAATAACGTTACCCTGGCCGCGGATATGCCGCACTTTTCCCTCGCGGGTGAGCAGTCGGAACTCCAGAACAAAGGGGCCCGGCCGCTTCAACAATGTGGCCATCTCACGGTCGGTGCGTTCACGATCTTCCGGTACCAGCAGCGTCCGCCATAGCGAAAACGTTGGCGTCTGGTCCGGGCTGAGGTCGTAAAGTTCAAACATACGCTTGTCCCAGGTAAGCTCTTCGCCGTGCATCATCCATTCCCAAACGCCGATGCCGCCCACTTTATTCGCCAGCGTAATGCGCTCCATCAGTCGATGGTTCTCTGCGGCCGTGCGTTTCAATTCGCTGATGTCTTCTACCTGCGAAATAAAATACAGCGGTAGCCCTTCGGCATCGCGCACCAGCGATACAGCCAGTAACGCCCAGACGTGCTCGCCGTCGCTGCGAATATAGCGTTTCTCCAGGGTGTAACTGCTGATATGCCCGTCGAGCAGATCGTGCAGCTGCGTCAGATCGGCGTTCAGATCGTCCGGGTGGGTGATTTCCTGGAAAGTCAGGCGCCGCAGAGCCTCCGGGGTATAGTCGAGCAGTTTGCACAACGCCTGATTGACCTGCAGCCATTTCCCCTGCGGCGACACCAGCGCCATGCCGATGGCCGAATATTCCAACGCATTACGAAAGCGAGTTTCACTCTCGACGATATGCTGTTTCTCCACCCGGAAGGCGTGCATCACCATGGCCATCGAGTGCGCCGGGATCAAAATCAACAGGATCGGCAGGTAAATCTCGATATCGCTGAACGGACCGGTGGGCGCATGAAAATGCAGCAACCCGATGGAAATCATCACGGTGATCATCAGCGTGGTGCAAAAGCAGATGACGAAAGCCTCGAGCCGCGGCAGCGCGATTGCCGCCCACAGCAGCGGCAGAATGACGAAGGTGAACGGAAAGGGCAGGTAGCTCAGCGCCAGATAGCTGAAGGTCAGCGCGACTATCAACGTTAGCAGCAGAGTGTACAGATTCAGCGTATCCAGCATGCGACGGCGATAGACCAGCCCGATGGGCGTCAGCGACAGGACGCCAATAGCTTCTGAAATAAACCAGGTACTGAAGGGGTGCCAGAAAGGGTGCCCCGGGGCGGGAACCCACCAGGCGGCCAGCAGGGCGCTGAACAAAGGGGTGAATATCACCGCGCAGACGACAAATTTAAGCCAACTGGCCAGGCTGTTCAGCGGATCGTCCTGCAGCAGCATGCGGCGCAACAGCAGGGTGCAAACCACGGCTTCCAGCAGGTTGATCAGTGTCAGTTTTACCGGGAACCAGCTAAAGCCGAACAGCGTGAAGCTGGCGGCCACGATGCCAACCCCGCATGCCAGCAGCGGTAACCCCCATTGGCGTGGCGAGTGGCGAAACAGCACGGCAATAATGGCGGCAGTGGGGAACCACAGCGGGGTAAAGTGGCTGGATTCGTTCGACAGCGTCAGGCACAGCAATGCCAGTAAAAATACCGCCATCGCCGCCAGCAGGCTGTGCGTAAACAAGGCGCCCTGACGCGTGATGAGATGATTCGGTGCGCTGATATCCATAGACAACCCTTAACTCTGGCATCTGTCACTGAACGAGGTCATGACGCGAATGAGATGGAAAGTTTATTGGCAAAGGGTAGTACAGCGCGGCAATAAAACCCACTGAATCAGACAGCTTTAGTGAGCAAACGCAAAAGCCGGCGCGGGGCCGGCCTTCTGGAGGTTTAAAGCAGGAACAAGGTGGCCAGCCCGAGGAAGATAAAGAAGCCGCCGGTATCGGTCAGAGCGGTGATCAATACGCTGGAACCTACCGCCGGATCGCGCCCCAGTTTGAGCATGGTCATCGGGATCACCACCCCCATCAGCGCGGCTACCAGCAGGTTGAGGATCATCGCCAGCGTCATGACGCCGCCCATCGCCCAGTCGCCGTACAGCAGCCAGGTCACGACTCCCATGATGCCGCCCCAGACCACGCCGTTGATAATGGCCACCCCCAGTTCTCTGAACATCAGGCGGGAAATGTTGCCGACCTCAATTTGGTGCAGTGCCAGCGCGCGTACGATCATGGTGATGGTCTGATTACCGGTATTGCCGCCGATCCCCGCGACGATCGGCAT
This sequence comes from Serratia sp. BIGb0234, assembly GCF_024809915.1. Taxonomy (NCBI): domain Bacteria; kingdom Pseudomonadati; phylum Pseudomonadota; class Gammaproteobacteria; order Enterobacterales; family Yersiniaceae; genus Serratia; species Serratia sp. BIGb0234. Next base: position 1,040,697 of record NZ_JANUEI010000002.1, on the reverse strand, counting down.
TAACGCCGCCAGTGCCACCAGTTGTGAAATGGTGTGTTCGAACAGGCCGATGACGCGCGAGGCGATAAACGCGGTACACAGGTTGATGGCCAGCCATGCCCAACGGGTTTTCACCGCCTTGCTGACCGGGGCAAACACATCTTCTTCCGGGCTTAAGCCCCCCATGCGGCGCAGGTTACTGTCGCTTTCTTCATTGACCACATCGACGATTTCTTCGATGGTCAAACGGCCCATCAGCTTGCCCTTGGCGTCGACCACCGGGGCGCTGATCAGGTCATAACGTTCGAATGCGCTGGCTGCCGCTTCGGCCTTGTCATCCGGCTGGAAGCTGGTAGGGTCGCTGTCCATCACCGTCTGGACCAGGGTTTCCGGGTCATTAAGCAGCACGGCGGTGAGCGGCAGTTCGCCCAGCAGAGTATTTTTACGATCGGTGACGAAGAGCTTGTCGGTGGCTTCCGGGATGGTTTTGCGCAGGCGCAAGAAGCGATGTACGGCACCGATAGTGACGTCGGGGCGTACCGTGACCAGTTCAAAATCCATCATCCAGCCGACGGTGTCCTTGCCGTAGTGGATCATCTCGCGCACCTGTGCGCGTTGATCCGGCTCCATGGAGGTCAACAGGCGTCCCATCAGGTTACGCGGCAGGTATTGTGCCAAATAGGCCTGTTCATCGACGTCCAGCGTCTTGATCGCTTTGAGCAGGTCCTTGTCGCTCATCTCTTCGATCAGGCTGTCCCACACGGGCTCGGCAACTTCCACCAGCGTTTGACCGCGTTTGGCGTTCCCCACCAGCCGCCACAGTGCCAGTCGCTCGTCTTGGGGCAGCGCTTCCAGCAGGTCCGCGAGGTCAGCGGCGTGCATGTCGTCCAGCAGGCCGGTGATTTCTGCAGTCTGGTTTAGCAGCTCGCTTTTGCTGAGGGCGTTCTCATCCCCTGGCCGGCCGAGAATGCCATCGACCAGATCTTTGTTGTTTAACAGCAGAGAAAGAATGCGCTGGCGGTACTCAGCGACTTTTTTAACGTTATGTGTTGCAGCTGACATGGTCTTCCTTACTGGCACTCAGTGATCCTTAAGACCCACTCTGGACTAGATAGAGCATAGTGAATGCAGGCGTCATTTTTATGAAATGGGAGCAGTTGCTGAGGAATAAGTAAGGGGTCTGGCGCGCCGAGATACTGGCCGACGGCAGGCTGCTTAACTATTCGCAAGCCCTGCGGGATAACTTGAATCTGTGAGTTCAGGGAGTAGTGTCCCGGTTTTCGTCGCTCATCTCAGTGGTGCTTTGCTGAGGGGCGAGTTTTTTTTCCTGATGGTGGGGCACCGCGACGACCGCGGCATACAGCAGACGGCCGACTAAAATGATAAAGCTGACAAACAGCACTATTTTGGTCATCTGTCCGGTGGATTTTCTACGCATATATCACCCGGCATGCCGGTTTCCTGTGTTATGCCCGCCATCTTTCACGCTGGCCGTGCTGCGGCCACTTGAAATTTATAGAGATATTGAACGCTGATGCAGGCCCATAGAGTGTAAACGGAATTCTAGCCATTGATGACAAATATTGTCTATACCCGTCATACTTGAAGCTGCATCTTTGTTGGCTTTCCTCACTCACCCCAGTCACTTACTAGTGTAAGCTTCTGGGGATTCGCTGCGTTGCCGCCTCGATGCAACTCCAATTATTTAGAGTATATATTTCCGGGCAGCAAAACCCGGTATCTCGCCGCTGTTTAGCTTAAGTTTGGCTTTATCTGTCGGATCAGCAGCTTAAGATGAGGCAAAAAATAGGCTTACACATTTTTACCCAACTTTTCCTCTTTGGTTGATCGGAGTCAAGCCTCACCCCCGCCCGGCGCCTAAAATTTCCGCCATTCTCCTGTCGCATATGATACTTTCAGCTTGCCTCATGAATGGATAGAGGTACGAAAAGGAACCTGCCTTGTTACCCGAACGCGTGAATGGAATTACGCCCTGACGGACTCGTTATTTTTATGATCAAGCCAACATTCTGGAAGCATTTACGCGAGCGCTGGTGGGGGTGTCCCCTCCTCTGGAGCCTGTTATTGATCCCGTTCGCCGGTTGGCTATCGCCGCGGATAATGCTGCCTGAAGGCAAAGTCTATCTGCTCTATCTACCGCTCACCGCCTGTATTGCGCTGTTGATGGTCTACGACTGGCGGGCGCTGCCGGGTATTGCCCTCGCCATCATGCTGCGTTACGCCCACCGGCTGGGGCTGGAAAGTGGCTTGCTGGTGACGCTGCTGTACCTGTCTTGCCTGAGCCTGTGTTGGCTGGGGTATCGCAGGCAAACGCAACGCCGTTGGTGTGCGGCCCCGGGTGGCGCGGCGCTGGTGAAGGAGCGGCTAATCTGGCTGGTGGTGCTACCGGCATTGCTGTTTGTCTTCGGCCTGAAACTGCTGGTCGCCTTTGCCCGGTTGCCCGACGAACTCGGGATGATGCCCGGCGATAACAGCTACCTGATGGCACTGGTTAATTTTCAAGCGCTGTTGCTGGGCTGTCTCTCCGCCATGCCCTTGCTCTACATCATGTTGCGCATCTTGAATAAACCCCGTTTTGCCCTGACGCTCTGGCGACGCTTTGGTCGTGAAATGGCGCCAAACGTCGATAAAAAAGAGCTGTCGCTGTGGCTGTTGGTGCTGGTGGGGATGGTGGCGGTGCTGTCCCATCACGCTAAAGAGGCCATTCCCCTGTTGCTCGGGGGGTACGGATTGGTCTTACTGCTGCCGGTAATGCTCTACGGTGCGATGCGTTTTGGCTATCAATTCAACTGCCTTATCTGGTCTGCCACTCTGTTGGTGCTGTTTTTTCATTATCCCGGCGCTTCACAACCCGACAACCTGTTGCATAACCTGGCGGTCATCTCTTCGATGATGGTGGTGTTCACCCTGTGCATTTTCCTGATGTCGGCGCTCAATACTCACCAACGGTTAAGCCATGCCAGGGCACAAAGCGCCTCGCTACAAGATCCGGTAATTGGCCTGCCGAACCTGCGTGCCCTCAAGCGTGATCTGGCTCAGTCTCCGCCTTCAACCCTGTGTTTCCTGCGCGTCAGCGAACTGGATTTGCTGAGCCGTAACTATGGCATGCAGCTTCGTATTCGTTTCAAACAGCAACTGGCGGCGCTGCTGCATCAGGTATTGGCCCCCGGTGAAGGGGTTTATCATCTGCCGGGCTATGACTTGTTGCTGCGAGTGGATGCGGACAATAGCGAAGAAAAGGTCGAAGCGATTTACCGCGCATTGGAAAAATTCCGCCTGATCTGGAACGGTTTGCCGCTGCACCCCCCGCTGGGGTTAGGGTATTGCAGCGTGCTGCCCGATTTTGAACACCTCTACCAGTTGCTGGGGGAGCTTAGCGCGTTGGCGGAAGTGTCTCTGACCAGCGGTAAGCCGGAGAATGTGCAGAGCAGCGGTAATTTGGTGCAGGATGAAGTCAAACGCAAGGTGGCGCTCTTGCATGGGGTACAACGTTCGTTGGATAACGACGGCTTTATCTTGATGGCGCAGCCGATAGTGGGCCTGCGAGGTGATCGTTATTATGAGATTCTGCTGCGTATGCGCGACGATCAGGGGAACACAGTATCGCCGAATGATTTTCTGCCGGTGGCACATGAGTTTGGCCTGGCTTATCGGCTGGATCTGTGGGTCCTGCGCAATACGTTGAAGTTTATGGACCAGCACCGTATTGCGCTGCCCAGCGCGCGCTTTGCGGTGAACTTGTCGCCTTCTTCGCTGTGCCGTCCAATGCTCAGCCAGGATGTAGACAACCTGTTACAGCGGTACCGAATTGAGCCATATCAACTGACGTTGGAAGTGACCGAGTCGCATCTGCTGCAGAATACGGATTACGCCGGCGCCAATCTGCAGGCGCTGCGCGAGATGGGGTGCCGCATTGCTCTGGATGACTTCGGCACCGGTTATGCCGGTTACGATCGGCTCAAGATGTTGCCGGTTGATATGCTGAAAATCGACGGCAGCTTTGTACGTGACATGCTGACCAGCGCGGTGGATTTCCAGGTGATTGCGTCTATTTGTAAAGTCGCGCGAATGAAGCGCTTGACCATTGTGGCGGAATACGTAGAAAGCCTGGAGCAGTTGGTCGCGTTGAAAGGGGTGGGCGTAGACTATATGCAGGGGTATTTCGTCGGCGAACCGCAACCCTTGGCGACGTTGCTATCAGAACAGAATTGATTGTCGCCCCCGCAGTACGGGGGCGACAGACTCAGGCCGAGCGCTGCTCGTCTTGCGAACCTTCCTCTTCGCAAATCAGTTTCCAGCCCACGACGTCGTTCCAATAGGCCTGTTCACGTTCGAGATCCAGTTGCACCAGGTTGTTCAGCGCCAGATAACCGGTCGGGAAGCGCAGCGTCCAGTGGTTATCGTCGGTGCTCAGGCGCAGCGTTTCCGGCGTGGTGGTCGACTGGCGCTGGTTGTTGAGCAGGGTACTCAGACGCAACAGTTGGATCAGCGGCAGGTAATGCTTTTTCTTGAACAGGTTCAGGCGCGGCAATTCTTCCAGCTTGATACCCTTGCGATGGAAGCGTACCAGCGCCGACAGCAGCAACTGCTGCTCCTGGTTGAAGCCCGGCAGGTTGGTGTTTTGCAGAATGTAGGCCGAGTGGCGATGCATGCCGCTGTGGTTGATGCTCAACCCCACCTCGTGCAACATCGCTGCCCATTTCAGCAAGGCTTCCAACTGCGGGTTCGCCAGCTTGGTATTTTGCGCCATCCACTGCGCATACAATAGCTCAGTGGTATCCAGCACCCGTTTGGCCTGCTCGCGGTCGATATTGTAGTGATCGGCCAGGCTCTTGGCGGTGCGGCTGCGAATGTCCTGATGACGGAAACGGCCCTCCATCTCATACAGCACGCCTTCGCGCAGCGCACCGTCGGAAAGGCGCAGGTCGCGGATCGCCAACGCATCGAACACGCCGCACAGGATTGCCAACCCCGGCACAAACACCGACTGGCGGTCTTCCGACAGCCCCGGCAGGCTCATTGCGCTGAAATTTTTAAACTGCAGCACCTGTTCCGCCATCATTTCCAGCCGCTCGAGGGTGATCAGGCCATCTTTTTCGCCCATTGCCACCAGCACTTCGTGCGCGGCCTTGATGGTGCCCGACGCGCCCAGAGCATATTGCCAGCCCTGAATGCGGTACTGCCAGGCCAGCGTTTCCAGCTTCTGTGCCGCCGCCAGGCGTGCGCGTTTGAAGTTGTTTTTGCTGATTTCCCCGCCCGGGAAGAACTGTTGGGCGAAGCTGACGCAGCCCATGCGGCGGCTTTCCGCCAGCAGGGGTTCAAAATCTTCGCCGATCACCAGTTCGGTAGAACCGCCACCGATGTCGATCACCAGCTTGCGACCTTTTTCCGGTTGGGTATGTTCCACACCCATAAAGATCAGGCGCGCCTCTTCCTGCCCGGCGATGATTTCGATCGGGTAGGGGATCACTTTGGCTGCGCGCTTGAGGAATACCTCGGCGTTCACCGCCTGGCGCAAGGTGTGGGTACCGACGATGGTGACGTTATCCGCCGGGAAGCCTTGCAGCCGTTCGGCGAAAAGCGCCAGGCAGGCCAGGCCGCGTTCTATTGCCTCTTCACTGAGCACATTGTTGCTGTCCAATCCATCGGCGAGGTGGACCCGCTGTTTTAAACGCCCCAATACCTGTAAGGCGCCATTGACGACGCGGGCAATCACCATGTGGAAGCTGTTCGACCCGAGGTCGATGGCAGCGATTTCCTGCGGTTTGTTCGTTGCAGTGCTTTTTAGCGGCATAGTTGCTGGCCTACTGTCCTGGTTGTTCCAGAGCTTTTAAATACTCGTAAATGGCAACCTGAGAACGGACTTTGCGGCGGTTGCCGCGCGGCACGTACTGGTTGCTCAGTTCTTTATCGAGGTAACGCGCCTTGACCGTGTCGCTGAACAGGATTTCCAGAATATCCAGAACCCGTTGTTTCAGCGTTGGATCCAGCAGCGAGACCGCGACTTCGATGCGGTAATCTATGTTACGGGTCATCCAGTCGGCAGAGGACAGATAAACCAGTTTGTCACCTTTGTTTTCGAAAACGTAAACCCGATCGTGTTCCAGATAGCGGTCGACGATGCTGATTATCTGAATATTGTCACTGATCCCCGGCAGGTTGGGAATCAAAGAACACATCCCGCGCACCAACAGGCGGATTTTTACGCCGGCGCCGGAGGCGGTATATAACCGATCTACCAGCCCTTTATCCACCAGATTGTTGATTTTCAGCATAATGCCGGCCGGAAGCCCGGCTTCGGCGTTGGCAATTTCGTTGTCGATCAACTCATACAGTTTCAGACGCGAGTTCTGCGGCGACACCATCAGGTTGTCGAAGGTGACCGGCCGGTACGGGTTTTCGATAAAGTTGAACACCCGGCGTACTTCGTTGGTGATGCGCGAATCGGCGGTCAGCAATGAATAGTCGGTGTAAATGCGCGCGGTTTTCTCGTTAAAGTTACCGGTGCCGATATGAGCATAGCGCACAATCTCGTCGCCTTCACGGCGTGAGATCAGGAACAGTTTGGCGTGAATTTTCAAGCCAGGCGCGGAGAAAATAACGTGCACCCCGGCTTCCGTCAGGCGCTTGGCCCAGTGGATATTGGCCTCTTCATCAAAGCGCGCCTGCAGTTCCACCACCACCGTGACTTTTTTGCCGTTATGGGCGGCGTGGATCATCGATTCGATGATGCGCGAGTCTTTTGCCACGCGGTAAATATTGATTTTGATCGCCAGCACGCTGGGGTCGAACGACGCCTGGCGCACCAACTCCAGCACGTGTTCAAAGGTGTGGTACGGGTAGTAAAGCAGCACGTCGTGCTCGCGAATGGCGTCAAACCCGTTGCGGAATTTTTCGAACCAGGTATGGCGCAGGCGCGGCAGCGGTTTGTTGACCAGGTTGGCCTTGCCGACGTTCGGAAAACCGATGAAGTCTTTGAAGTTATGGTAACGGCCGCCGGCAATGACCGAATCATAGTTGGAAATACCGAGCTTGCCGCGCAGCAGTTCCACCATTTCATTGGGCATGTCGCGCTGATAAACAAAGCGCACCGGCTCTGCAGTCAGGCGCTGCTTCAGGCTGGAAGACATCAGTTCCAGCAGGCTGGATTCCATCTCGGTAACCAGATCGTATTCCGCATCGCGGGTCATTTTCATCGAATAGGCGTTGAGCGCGTCGTAATCGAAGAAGCCCTTGAAGATGTCGTCCAGGCAGTAGCGAAGAATGTTATCCAGCAGGATCATCGGCTTGCGGCGACGAGGGGCTTCCGGCGGCAGGTTGACGAAGCGCGGTACCTTGTCGGAGGGGATCTCCAGCAGCGCGTAATCGATGCGCGTACCGCGGATAATCTCCACCGCCAGATAGGTGTAATCGTCTTTCAGGAACTGCACCAGGTTGGTTTCATTGTTGATCAGGATCGGCGTGATGTGCTGGCGCAGATGCTGTTTAAAGTATTGCCGCAGCCAGATTTGCTGGTTTTCCGACACCTGGCGTTCGTTGATCAGGAAGATCTGGTTGCGTGCCATTTCCAGCAGCAAATCGTTATACAGGCTGTCGAATTCTTGATCGGTTTTTAATACCTTGGCCTGGATCTTTTTCAGCAGATGGCGTGAAGCGCCGCCAGAGCCCTGTTCTTCGCTGATCAGAATGCGTCGTTTGAGATCGGCAAAGCGGACCTTATAGAACTCGTCAAGGTTATTGGAATAAATGCCCAGAAAACGCATGCGCTCAATCAGGGGATTGCTCTTATCTGCGGCTTCCTGCAACACGCGTTCATTAAAGGATAACCAGCTTAGTTCTTTTTCGATGTAGAGCTTTTCCTGACCCATTGCCACTCCAGTTCAATTTTAGAAAAGGATCCGGGACGCAGCGCCCGGATGCCGCTCTAGTGTCCTTCATCATTATTGCGAGAGATTGACAGGAAAGTCCAACATATCCATTACCTTGGGGCGAGGCATTTTAAGGCGTAAAAATATTCTCTGCGGCGTCCGGGGCGTTGAACATGTCGGAGCAATATAAAATGAAGACAATAATGCTAAATATCTCTACAGATGATCGGCTTAACCATCATTTTTCAGCAATATATAGGGTTAATAATGCTAATGAATAGCGTTAAATTCGATAATGGCGGCAGGCAACTTTGTCATGCAAACGTCACAAAACTGACATAAGATGCCCGGTTATTCTATGGCGCAAGCCTGCTTACATCAGCGACAGCGAGAGACATGGCACAAACTACGGTAAACCAACATCCCCGGGATCGCCTGCGCGCGCGCATCGACCGTAGCGTTCAGGCGGCGGTTACCGTCAGCGGGCTGCTGGTGTTGATGACGCTGATGCTGATCTTCGTTTACCTGCTGTTTGCGGTGTTGCCGCTGTTTAAACCGGCGGCAATGGGGCAGGCGAAACCGCTGACGATCAGTGCCTCTGCACCTGCGCTGGCGCTGGGTATGGATGTGCAGCAGCGGATAGGTTACCGCATCGATGCGCAAGGGCAGGGGCAGTTCTATCCTCTGACGCAGCAGAACGCCCATCCTCTGACGCAACAGACGCTGCTGGCCAAACCGACGCTGCTGACTCAGGCGGCCGGCGAACGCGATCTGTTTGCTTTGGCACAGGCCGACGGCCGGTTTATCGTCGCCAGTGCGGACTTCGCAGCAGCCGGGGCGTCGGCACCGCAGTGGTTGTTTCCGCTTGGGCAACGACCGCTGACGTTGGATAAACAGGGGCGAGCATTAACGCTGCTGACGTTGGCTGAAGCACGCCATGGGCAGTACCTTCTGGCCGGTGTTACCGAAGATCGTCGTTTGGTGTTTGGCCGTTTCGGCAGCGACCACCCACCGCAGCTAAGTGAGATCACGCTGGACAGTGCGGTGCAGCAGTTGGTGTTGACGCCCGACGGTCGCCAATTGTATCTGCTGGCGGGGAATCGGCTGGCGCGCTACCAAATTAACGACACGCAGCTGCAGCTAAAAGAAACGCGTACGCTTGGCGAACATTCTCCTTATCAGCTGACGGCGTTGCCTGGCGGCAGCGCGTTGCTGATCGAAGCGCCTGACGGCAGCGTACGCGAATGGTTTGATGTCGAAAAAGATCGGCGCTGGCAACTGACGCCGGTGCAGCATTTCGACCACCAGTCCGAGCCGCAGGATTTGCTGGTGGCCGAACCTTATCGCCGGGTGTTCGCCACCCTGAGACCGGACGGCGGTTTCTCGCTGTTTTCCAGCATCCAGCCGCAGCCACTGTTGAACGGCAGGCTGAGCGCCGGGGTACAGCAGATGGCGTTCGCTCCACGCGGTGATGGCCTGCTGCTGGAAACGGCACAGGGCTGGCAACATTATGCGATCGACAACCCTTATCCCGACGTCACCTGGCGCTCGCTTTGGCACAAGGTGTGGTACGAGAATTACCCCGAACCGGCTTACGTCTGGCAATCCACCTCTGGCGAGGACAGCTATCAGGCCAAATTCAGCCTGATGCCGGTGATTTTTGGCACCTTCAAGGCCGCGGCCTATGCCATGCTGTTCGCCATTCCGCTGGCGCTGGCCGGGGCAGTTTATACCGCCTATTTCATGTCGGCCGGACTGCGGCGGGTGATTAAACCGGCGATTGAGGTGATGGGGGCTTTACCGACGGTGGTAATCGGGCTGGTGGCGGGCATCTGGCTGGCGCCGGTGATTGAATATTATCTGCTGGCGGTGTTGTCGCTCCCCTTGCTGTTGGCGGCGGTGGTGCTGGCATGCGGTGCGCTGATGAACCGGTTTGCCCCGCGGCGCCTGCCGCCGGGCGTCGATCTGCTGATCCTGTTGCCGCTGATTGTACTGACCGTCTGGCTGGCGTTTAGCGTGGGACCCTGGCTGGAAGTGAAACTGTTCGGCGAGCCGCTGCATTTCTGGCTGGGTGATGATTATGACCAGCGCAATGCGCTGGTGGTTGGCGTGGCGATGGGCTTTGCGTTAGTGCCGATTATTTTCTCTTTGGCGGAAGACGCGTTGTTCAGCGTACCGGCAACCCTGAGCCAAGGGTCGCTGGCGTTGGGGGCGACCCAGTGGCAAACCGTGATACGCGTGGTGCTGCCTTCGGCCAGCGCCGGCATTTTCTCGGCGCTGATGATTGGCTTTGGCCGCGCGGTGGGGGAGACCATGATTGTGCTGATGGCGACCGGAAATACGCCGGTTATCGACGGCAGCCTGTTCCAGGGCCTGCGCGCCCTGGCGGCCAATATCGCCATAGAAATGCCGGAAGCGGTCGCTGGCAGCAGCCATTACCGGGTGCTGTTCCTGACTGCGCTGGTGCTGTTTATTTTCACCTTTGTCTTCAACACGCTGGCGGAGGCGGTCCGACTGCGGCTGCGTGAGCGCTATACCCTGAACCAGGAGGCGCCATGAAGCGCTGGGCGAAGAGCGGTTCGCCGTGGATCTGGCTGACCGCCGGGTCGGTGGCCGTCAGCCTGTTGGCGCTGATCGGCATCATGCTGCTGCTGGCCGGACAGGGGATGCGCTATTTCTGGCCGAGCCCGGTCTATCAGTTTGAGCTCAACCAGAGTGCCGCAGGGCCGGTGACGATGATCGGCGAGCTGTATCAGCAGCAAAGCATTCCGCGCCGGCAACTGCTGGAGTCCGGTATCGCACTGCCGCCGGGGAATGCGCAGAGTTTTGAGCGCTATCTGATCAAGGTGGGCAACCGCGAGAGCGAAGGACAAGACTTCCGGACGCTGCTGGCCGGTGACATTGTTCGCCAAAGCACACCGCGCGATCTGCTGGTGCTGGAACGTAATAACAACGGCACCGCTTACGGTTATCTGGCCGGTATGCTGGAGGATGGTCAGCCGCTGACCGGCCGCAATCTTAGCCAGGCGCTGCTGCAACGTTTGCCGCAGATTGCCGCGCTTTCGCGTCAGGCCCATGATATTCAGTTTCGCGATATGGCGCGCATTAACCAGCGGTTCGATACGCTGCGTCTGCGAGAGAAAAGCTTACAGCGGGAAGATAAGCTAGACGCCCGCGCACAGGCGTCAATCAACGCCGAGCGGCTGGAACTGCAACGTCAATATCGACTGCTTTCCGACCGTCTGGAAGGTTTGAACCGCGATCGCCACCGCGATGCGCTGTTGCTGCGTGACATGCATGGCCAGACCCATACCATTGCGCTAAGCCAGGTGCGCGATGCCTGGTACCCCAACGCGATGAATACCACGCAAAAGCTGGTGCACTGGGCCGAACAGGTGAAGAAATTCCTCAGCGACAGCCCGCGAGAGGCCAATACCGAAGGCGGCGTATTCCCGGCGATTTTTGGCACGGTGCTGATGGTGATCCTGATGTCGATCGTGGTGATGCCGTTTGGCGTGATTGCCGCCGTTTACCTGCATGAATACGCAGGCAATAATCTGCTGACGCGGCTGATCCGCATTGCCGTGGTTAATCTGGCCGGCGTACCGTCGATTGTCTATGGCGTGTTTGGTCTTGGCTTCTTCGTCTATATGATTGGCGGCACGCTCGATCAGCTGTTCTACCCGGAGTCGTTGCCTAACCCGACCTTTGGCACGCCGGGCGTGCTGTGGGCGGCCTTGACGCTGGCGCTGTTGACGTTGCCGGTGGTGATTGTCGCTACCGAAGAGGGGCTGTCGCGCATTCCTGCTTCGTTGCGCCAGGGCTCGTTGGCGCTGGGCGCCAGCCGGGCGGAAACGCTGTGGCGTATTGTGTTGCCGATGGCGGCGCCGGCGATGATGACCGGCCTGATCCTGGCGGTGGCGCGCGCCGCCGGGGAGACGGCACCATTAATGCTGGTGGGGGTAGTGAAATCCGTGCCGGTGCTGCCGGTAGATGATATTTTCCCGTATCTGCATCTGGAGCGGAAGTTTATGCACCTGAGCTTCCAGATCTACGATATGGCCTTCCAGAGCCCGAGCGTGGAGGCAGCCCGGCCGCTGGTGTTCGCCACCGCCTTCCTGCTGGTGGCGATTGTCGTGGGCTTGAATCTGGCGGCGATGGGCATTCGCCATTCGCTGAGGGAGCGGTACAGAGCATGGTCGCAGTAACAACGATGTTATTCCTGGGGAGTGCCTAATGAGTTTGATGACGCCAGGCAGTTTGCCCCGGTTGGATGTCCAGCACCTTGATGATGAACATACCGCGCTGGCGGTAAACGACCTCAACCTGTTTTATGGCGAAAAACAGGTGCTGCACGATATCTCGCTGCGTATTCCCAAGCACCGGGTGACGGCGCTGATCGGCCCGTCCGGCTGCGGCAAATCCACGCTGCTGCGCTGTTTCAACCGTATGAATGATTTGGTGGACAACTGCCGGATTGAAGGCGATTTGCAACTGAACGGTCAAAGCATTGGCGGCGCGCAAATCGACGTTGCGGCGTTAAGACGGCGGGTCGGCATGGTTTTCCAACGGCCGAACCCTTTCCCGAAATCGATTTATGAAAACGTGGTTTACGGCCTGCGTCTGCAGGGCGTACGTGACCGACGGATCCTTGATGAGGCGGTGGAGCGTTCGCTGCGTGCCGCCGCGCTGTGGCACGAGGTCAAAGACCGGCTGCGCGAGAACGCGTTTCGTCTTTCCAGCGGCCAGCAGCAAAGGTTGGTGATTGCCCGGGCGATAGCCATCGAGCCGGAAGTGCTGCTGCTGGATGAGCCGACCTCGGCGTTGGATCCGATCTCCACATTGACCATTGAAGAGCTGATTTCCGCGCTGAAGCAGCAGTACAGCGTGGTGCTGGTGACGCACAACATGCAGCAGGCGGCACGCGTCTCGGATTACACGGCGTTTATTCACCAGGGCCGATTGGTGGAATACAACGACACCGACGACATCTTTACTTCACCGCGCCAGCGCCGCACCGAGGATTATATTACCGGACGCTATGGTTGATGCCGCTGCTGTCTTTTCCTGCCGTTGGGATAAGCCCGAATATCATGATAGTAAAAACCCGCTCTCGCGGGTTTTTGTTGTCACTTAACCAAAGGTTGATCGCTGGCGGCGGTTTTGAATTTCGCCATGTACTGCGGCTGGAAGATGCACATGCGCAGCACGGTACGGTATTCACCGTTAACGAAGAATTCGTCAATCAGCTCGCCTTCGACTTCAAAGCCCAATTTGCTGTAGATGTGGATTGCCTTCGGGTTTTCTTTATCGACGATCAGGTACAGCTTGTACAGGTTCAGTACCGAGAAACCGTAGTCCATCGCCAGCTTGGCGGCGATAGTGGCGTAGCCTTTGCCCTGATGCGTCGGGTCGATGATGATCTGAAATTCCGCGCGGCGGTGGATATGGTCGATCTCCACCAGTTCCACCAGCCCGACCTTGGCGCCCTGGTGTTCAATAATAAAGCGGCGTTCGCTCTGGTCGTGGATATGTTTGTCGTAGAGATCGGAAAGTTCTACGAAGGCTTCATAGGGTTCTTCAAACCAGTAGCGCATCACGCTGGCGTTGTTGTCCATCTGATGGACAAACGTCAAATCATCCCGTTCCAGTGGGCGTAGCCTGACGTTGGTAGTGCTGGACATGGGGGTTCCTCAATGTCGTTATAGATAGGGGCGGTTGCTACTGTGGGCAAGTATAACTTCGGCGATGGGTTGCGGCGAAAAAAAAACGGCGCCGTGAGCGGCACCGTTTAGAAGGGGTTAAGATTGGCTTTTTAGTCTGCCGCATGCCCTTGTTCGGGCAGGCGCTCGCCATCCAGCCAGGCGGCGTTATCGCGCATCGCCAGGCGGCCTTCGACAAACCAGTTCACCACCAGCGGGTAAAGGGTATGTTCCTGAGCCTGTACCCGTTCAACCACCTCGTCTTCCTCGTCACCGGGGAAGATTGGCACCTTGGCCTGCAGGATCACCGGGCCGCCGTCGAGCTGTTCGGTCACGAAGTGCACCGAAGTGCCGTGTTCGCTGTCGCCGTTGTCGATGGCCTGACGGTGAGTATGCAGCCCAGGGTATTTGGGCAGCAGGGAAGGGTGGATATTCAGCATGCGTCCGGCATAGCGCTGCACGAACTGCGGGCTGAGAATGCGCATGTAACCGGCCAGCACCACCAGGTCCGGTTGGTATTGGTCGATGGCATCCGCCAGGGCGACGTCAAACGCGGCCCGGTCGGCAAAGGCCTTGGCGTCCAGTGCATGAGCGACAATACCTGCCGCTTCTGCACGTTGCAAACCGTAAGCCTGCGCCCTGTTGCTGAACACCGCCACAATCTCGCCGGCAATTCTGCCCTGCTGGCAGGCGTCAATCAGCGCCTGGAGATTACTCCCCTGGCCGGAGACCAACACCACGATCTTTTTCATCCGTTGATGACCACTTGTTGTTCGTCAGAAGAAGCGGTCAGTTTACCGATCTTCCACGCTTTTTCACCGGCTGCGGTCAACAATGCGATGGCGGGTTCCACGGCTTCTTCCGGCAGCGCGATCACCATGCCCACGCCACAGTTAAAGGTGCGGTACATTTCGTGACGGCTGACGTTGCCGTTTTGCTGCAGCCAGTTGAAGACGGCCGGCCATTGCCAGCTGGATTCTTCGATAACGGCCTGCATGCCTTCCGGCAGCACGCGCGGGATGTTTTCCCAGAAGCCGCCACCGGTCAGGTGGGCGATAGCGTGCACGTCGATTTTCTCGATCAGCTCCAGCACCGATTTCACGTAAATCTTGGTCGGCGCCAGCAGGTGGTCCGCCAGCGGTCTGCCTTCCAAAACGGTAGTGGTCGGGTCGGTGTTGCTGACTTCCAGGATTTTGCGTACCAGCGAGTAGCCGTTGGAGTGCGGGCCGGAAGCGCCCAGGGCGATCAGTGCGTCGCCGGACTGCACCTTGCTGCCGTCGATAATCTCGGACTTTTCGACCACGCCGACGCAAAAGCCGGCCACGTCGTAGTCTTCGCCGTGGTACATGCCCGGCATTTCAGCGGTTTCACCGCCCACCAGAGCACAGCCAGACTGCTTACAGCCTTCGGCGATACCGGTGATCACGCTGGCCGCGGTGTCCACGTCCAGTTTGCCGGTGGCAAAGTAATCCAAGAAGAACAACGGCTCAGCACCCTGAACCACCAGGTCGTTCACACACATTGCGACCAGATCGATGCCGATGGTGTCGTGTCGTTTCAGGTCCATCGCCAGACGCAGCTTGGTGCCTACGCCGTCGGTACCGGAAACCAGTATCGGCTCGCGGTATTTCTGCGGCAACGCACACAGGGCGCCAAAACCGCCCAGACCACCCATCACTTCCGGGCGGCGGGTCTGTTTTACTACACCTTTGATGCGGTCTACCAATGCATTGCCAGCATCGATATCGACACCTGCGTCTTTATAGCTGAGAGAGGTTTTGTCGGTCACTGCGCGATCCCCACGACGGTTTGCGGTTTGAATACTGTGCTTCCGGCATTGATTCCGGAATAAGGCGCGGCAATTCTAACAGCGCAGGCAAACGTTTGCGAGTGGCTTGTGAACCAGCTCCGCTTTTTCGTCATCTATACTGTTATTCAAACTTTTGTTGATCCCGATCGGGCTATTGTGGGTGGCGCAGTCGGCAAAAGGAGGTATAATCCGGCGATTTTTTTGGCCGTAAACCACCTTAATAGGAGAAAAATGATGAAGATCGTTGAGGTGAAACACCCGCTGGTGAAACACAAGCTTGGCCTGATGCGTGAAAATGATATCAGCACCAAACGCTTCCGTGAGCTGGCCTCAGAAGTGGGTAGTTTGCTGACCTATGAAGCGACCGCCGATCTGGAAACAGAGAAAGTCACCATCGATGGCTGGTGCGGCCCGGTTGAAATAGACCAGATTAAAGGGAAAAAAATTACCGTTGTGCCTATTCTGCGTGCCGGTCTGGGCATGATGGAAGGGGTACTGGAAAACGTACCGAGCGCACGTATCAGCGTGGTTGGCGTTTACCGTGACGAAGAAACTCTGGAGCCGGTGCCGTATTTCCAAAAGCTGGTGTCCAACATCGAAGAGCGTTTGGCACTGGTTGTCGACCCTATGCTGGCTACCGGCGGCTCGATGATCGCCACTATCGATCTGCTGAAGAAAGCCGGCTGCAACAGCATCAAGGTGCTGGTGCTGGTTGCCGCGCCGGAAGGGATCGCCGCGCTGGAGAAAGCGCACCCGGACGTCGAGCTGTATACGGCCTCCATCGATCAATGCCTGAACGAGAAGGGCTACATCGTACCGGGCCTGGGTGATGCGGGCGACAAGATATTTGGTACCAAATAAACAAAAATAAAGCCGACTGATGAGTCGGCTTTTTAATGCTCGTCGTCTTTCAAGCTACAGCGTTGTTGTCTGCGGGCGCTAACCCCAGTCACTTATTATAAATAAGCTCCTGGGGATTAACGCCCTTGCCGCCTAGCTGTAATTTGAAATCCATTGAGCATATATCATTAGGCTTACACAACTGATAACGACCCAGAGGAAAAACATCCATGACCCGTCGCGTGATAGGCGTAAGCGAACGCCCGCCGCTACTCCAGACTATTCCGCTCAGCTTCCAACACCTGTTCGCCATGTTTGGCGCGACCGTGCTGGTGCCTATTTTGTTCAAGATTAACCCGGCGACGGTGCTGCTGTTTAACGGCGTCGGAACCTTGCTGTACCTGTTTATCTGCAAGGGCAAGATCCCGGCCTATCTCGGCTCCAGCTTTGCGTTCATTTCCCCGGTGCTGCTGCTGTTGCCGTTGGGTTATGAAGTGGCGTTGGGCGGTTTTATCATGTGCGGGGTGCTGTTTTGCCTGGTCGCGTTGCTGGTTAAAAAAGCCGGTACCGGCTGGCTGGACGTCATTTTCCCTCCGGCGGCGATGGGGGCGATTGTGGCGGTCATCGGCCTGGAATTGGCCGGTGTGGCGGCGAATATGGCGGGCTTGTTGCCGGCTGACGGCGTCAGCGCAGACACCACAACCATCACTATCTCGCTGGTGACGCTGGGTGTGACCATCCTGGGTTCCGTGCTGTTCCGTGGTTTTCTGGCGATTATCCCGATCCTGATCGGTGTGCTGGTAGGGTATGCGCTGTCGTTCTTTATGGGCGTGGTGGATCTGACCCCGATCCGCGAGGCGCACTGGTTCGCGCTGCCGACGTTCTACACCCCGCGTTTTGAATGGTTCGCAATCTTCACCATCCTGCCGGCGGCGCTGGTGGTGATCGCCGAGCACGTCGGCCACTTGGTGGTGACTGCGAATATCGTCAAAAAAGACCTGCTCCGTGACCCTGGCCTGCACCGTTCAATGTTCGCTAATGGCATATCGACAGTGATTTCAGGCTTCTTCGGCTCCACGCCAAACACCACCTACGGTGAGAATATCGGCGTGATGGCTATCACCAAGGTATACAGCACCTGGGTGATCGGCGGCGCGGCGGTTCTGGCCATTCTGCTGTCCTGCGTCGGTAAACTGGCGGCGGCTATCCAGGCGGTACCTGTGCCGGTGATGGGCGGGGTCTCTTTGCTGCTGTATGGGGTGATCGGCGCGTCAGGTATTCGTGTGCTGATTGAATCCAAAGTGGATTACAACAAGGCGCAAAACCTGATCCTGACCTCGGTGATCCTGATTATCGGCGTCAGCGGGGCTAAGGTGCACATCGGTGCTGCCGAATTGAAAGGCATGGCGCTGGCGACCATCGTCGGCATCGGCCTCAGCCTGCTGTTTAAGGTCATCAGCCTGTACCGCATGGAAGAGGAAGTGATCGAAGCGCCGGACGAGTCGGCCGAACAGAAGTAGTAAGGAAAACGGGCAGCCAATGGGCTGCCCGGTTTGTTGATGCGCAATAAATTAACTGCGGATTTTACGGTATACAAACAGCACCACGATGGCACCAATCACCGCCACCACGAAGCTGCCGAAGTTGAAACCGTCAACTCTGCCGTAGCCAAAGAAGGTGCTGATATAACCCCCAACCACGGCACCGACGATACCCAGGACAACGGTCAGAATAAAACCGCCGCCGTCTTTGCCTGGCATAATCCACTTGGCTAAAATACCGGCGATCAGACCGAAGATAATCCAGGAAATAATCCCCATTTACTGCTCCTTTCTTTATTGCTAAGTATTATTGTTGTGCGGCCGGCGGGGTATTTTCTTTCCCTGCTGCGTCGGCATCACTTTTTAATTCTTCCGCTTTATTTTCTGCGCTGTTTTTAATCGCTTCGGTTTTCGCTTTGGCTTGCTCGGTCAAATCATTGGCACCATTAATGGCATCGTTCTTAATGGTTTTAGCCTGATCAACCAACTGCTGGCTTTGCTTGCTGGCATCCTCTTTGATGGCGTCAGCCTTGGCTTTCGCATCATTGGTGATGGCATCAGCCTGCTTGGCGGCATCGTCTTTGATTGCCGAAGCCTTGTCTTTCAATTGGTCGGCCTGAGTGGTGGCCTCTTTCTTGATGTCCTTGGCCACTGCGGCGGCTTTATCGGTCAGATCGTCCGCTTTTTTCTGTGCGGCATCTTTCATTTGCTCAGCGCTGTCTTTGGCTTTTTCAAGATTGGCGTCGACTTTGGATGAGTCATCACAGCCGGCAAGCAATAGCCCAATGATTGAGGCCAAAAGCACTTTATTCCATACTTTCATTGTCTATATCCTTGTAGAAACCTTGTTTAAGGAGATTGCGTTTCGCCCCTCTATACTAGGATAACTCTTGGATAAAATACAAATTTCACCGGTGAAAGTCGTTGGCAATTTAATCTTGCTGCCGAGCGTTGTTCACTATTACGCCATAAAATCCTGCCGGTTCAACAGAGCCCGTTTTCTGTGGTAGACTTACCGCGTTTTCCTGCCAGTTTTGGTTGAGGTGCTTTTCTGAATACGCCGGCACAGCTTTCACTGCCACTTTATCTTCCCGATGATGAGACTTTCGCCAGTTTTTATCCGGGGGAGAACCCATCCCTATTGAGCGCGATCCAGTCCGCCGTTCGTCAGGAACATGGCAGCTATATCTATTTCTGGTCACGCGAGGGCGGTGGGCGCAGTCACCTGTTGCATGCGGCCTGTGCGGAGCTTTCGCAGCGTGGTGAAGCCGTGGGCTATGTGCCGCTGGATAAGCGAGCCTATTTCGTGCCGGAAGTCTTGGATGGGATGGAGCAGCTGGCGCTGGTGTGCATCGACAATATCGAATGCATTGCCGGTGACGAAGAGTGGGAAATGGCGATCTTTAATCTCTACAACCGCATTCTGGAAACCGGCCGCACGCGCCTGTTTATTACCGGCGATCGCCCACCACGCCAATTGAATCTGAACCTGCCGGACCTGGCTTCGCGCCTGGACTGGGGGCAAATCTACAAGTTACAGCCGCTGTCGGATGAAGAAAAACTGCTGGCCCTGCAACTGCGCGGCAAACTGCGCGGCTTTGAGCTGCCGGAAGACGTCGGTCGTTTCCTGCTGAAGCGGCTGGATCGCGAAATGCGCACCTTGTTTATGACCCTGGATCAACTCGATCACGCCTCGATCACCGCCCAACGCAAGCTGACCATCCCGTTTGTGAAAGAGATCCTCGGGTTATAATTCTGGCTCGCCAGGCTCAATTCTCGCCGTGCTCCAGCAGGGTTACGTAGCTATCGATCTGGCTGCGTTGATTGCTGGCCCGGAGCTGCAACGCCAAATTGATATTTTCCAGATACTGCGCATTCTCGGCCAGTGCCTGGCCAATTTTCCCCTTGCTTGCCAACCAGTCTGCAACGCTATGCCAACGCCACAAAGGGGATGACCCCTTAAGCCTTTGAATGGGAGAAGGGAAGTCTCCAGAGCCGCGAGTACCGTCCTTTAGCATCGCGATAGCTTGCCGAGACATGCCGGCGAGTGCTGCGATATCACTTAATCCTACCAGATGAGAATCGACTGCCATTACCTGCGCGCCCAGACCGGCGGATTCGATATTTTTGATGGCCCCAAGAATGGCGTTGGCGAAGCTATCGCTTTCTCTATCGAACTCCACGTAAACCGCTTTGCCATAGAAACAAATCAACCCGTCATCGCAACCACTGGCGTAGAGAGCATCTTCCAAACCCGGAGTTTGCGACGTCACACCGGAGAGTGTTAACGAGAAATTATAGAGCGCCATAATGACCTCCTTTATCCTTTCTGGGAAAGAGCCAGACATTCATCGACTTTACGGCGAATCTGTTTGGCATGTTGTTCTGGGTTCCTCGGTGTAGACCAGATACTCATCATATGCTCCCTGTGCTGAGGAAGAGCGCACTGGAGGCGGCCGAACGCATGTCCATTGCTGGCGCGAAATAACCAACCCTGCGAAATGGCATAGGCTAACGCAGCCTGAATATGTTTATTAGGATGGTTTTTCATCACCTGCCTGCCGTCTTTATTGAGAATATTTTAGCTGTTGACGTATGTCAACGCTGGCTGTGCGTTAATACAACACACCGGGAGGATAATATCAGTCAGGACTCAGGGGGATGATGAAAATTATTTATATAACAATCAATTAAAAATAGCCCAGGTAAGGGCTATTATCATAATGTTGCTCAATAGAGTGCCGAGAGACTTATAAAATCTCCAGCACCTGTTCCGGTGGCCGGCCGATGCGTGCCTGGGTGCCTTTGACCACGATGGGACGCTCAATCAGCTTTGGATTGTCTACCATCGCCTGCAACAGTTGGGCTTCGCTCAGGCTTTCATCCGCCAGCTTCAATGCCTTGTACAGATCTTCTTTTTTGCGCATTAACTCGCGTGCGGAACTGAAACCCAGTTCTTTCAGCAGTTTCTTCAGTTGGTCTACCGACGGCGGCGTTTCCAGATACAGCACCACGTCGGGTGTCACGCCATGCTGTTCCAACAGCGCCAGGGTTTCACGGCTCTTGGAGCAGCGTGGGTTGTGGTAAATAGTGACGTTTTTCATTTAACTTCATCCTTTATGAAAATCAGCTGCGCTGGTACTGGCGGAAACGCTGTTGCAACTGGCGCAGTTGGTCGATGCGAGCATCATAACGCGCCTGTTTCAGGCTGCCGAGTTTTTGCAGTGAACTGGCATTGCTGAGCAAGCCAATAGCCTGATCGAGACGGCCGGTCAGGGCCAGGCTTTCGGCACGGGCGGAAAGCTCTTCATCGCGCAGCCCCTGTGCGGCGCTGGCCTGCGCCAGCAGATCCCAGGCGTTGGGATCGTCCGGATGGGCGAAGGTATAACGGTTGAGAATTTTTGACGCCTGCGCCGGTTGGTTACCTTCCACGTAGGCGTTGGCCAGGTTGAGCTGCAGCACCGGGTTGTTGCTTTGAGCGGCATTGGCGGCCTGCAGACGGGCAATCGCCTGCGGTGCACGTTTCTGACCGAGGTCGATATCGGTCATCAGATCGATCAGCCAGACGTTTTTCGGATCTTGCGTCAGCAGTGGCTGAATGATGTTACGGGCATCGTCATACTTTTTGGCCTCGTAGAACAAAATGGCGCGGCCATATTTGGCTGCCGTCTGCTCGCGTACGTTACCTTTGCTGTAAGTATCGAGCAGCTCTTCACGCAGGCCGTACCCCTCTGAGCTGTACATACCAAGCGAACGCACCTTGGCCATCAGATAATCCTGCGTCGATTGCACCAGGTGCTTGGGCATCTGGTTGGCGCGGTTGCGCGCATCGGACAGGCGGCTGTCGGGCAGGGGGTGGGTCAACAGCATTTCCGGTGGTTTGGAGGCGTAGCGTGACTGATCGGACAGCTTTTGCAAAAAGTCGGGCATGGCTTCAGGATCGAACCCGGCGCGTTGCAGCACCTGAATGCCAATACGATCGGCTTCTTGTTCGTTCGATTGGGTAAAGCTGATCATGCCTTGCTGGGTACCGGCCAGAGTGCCGCTCAACGCCGCCATCCCCATGGTCGGGTTGGCCATCGCCAGCAGGATGGAGCCAAGGGCGCCTACCCAGGTCAGCGGGGCGTTGCGTTGCTGGTCTTCCATCGCACGCGCCAGGTGGCGTTGAGTCACGTGCGAGATTTCGTGCGCCAGTACCGAGGCGAGTTGGCTTTCGTTGTCGGTTTCGCGGAACAGGGCTGAGTGCAACACCACGTTACCGCCAAAGAAGGCGAAGGCGTTGATCTCGTCGTTGCGCACCAGATAAAAATGAAACGGCGTGCGTACCGAATAGGCGCTCGCCACCAACCGGTTACCCAATTGGTTAATATATTGTGTGAGTAGGGGATCGTTGATCAGGGGCGCGCTGGCGCGAAGCTGACGCACGTAGAAATCACCCATTGCCATTTCCTGGCCAATACTCAGGGTGCCACCCGCAGAGGTGCCCATATCCGGCAGTTGATCCTGGGTTTCCGCCTGCACCGGCGCCAGCGCCGTGGCGTTGAGTGTGCCGAGCAACAGTACTGCAATCGCTGTTTTGGTCAACCGGGTGGTCATAGTCAGGCCTTTCCCTTAAATAGTCATCTCTAAGACGTCAGCATCACACAAGAGTTCTTCTTCCTTGCCGGACTCGCCAAAACAATCAGTGCGAAAGCGTGTTGGCTCACAAAAATGCACGCATTGCGGCGCCCTGTCGGCAGATAACATCATAGTCAGCCGAAGACGACAAGGAAACTTCTGTTCGGCAATAATCAGACAGAATTGTTTGATTTTTCATTTCTGGATCTTCCCTTGATGATCAACGTCCTTGGGCCTCGTCGATGCCGCTTTTTCGTCACTCACAAAAACAAAGATAAAGTTTGTCCGCGTTTTAATTGACAGAATAAACGTGGACTAATATAGTCTGCGTTATTGAATTCAATAGTGCAGCGCAAACCCAATATGGCTTACATCACTACCAGCGTTGAATACGGCATCCACTGCTTGCTTTGGTTGGTCGGCGAGGATCAACGCGCGTTAAGCAGTCGCGATCTCGCGGAACTACAGGGAATTTCACCCAGTTTCCTGGCCAAGATTTTCCCCAAGCTGGAGAAGGCGGGGATCGTCGCCGCCAGCGAAGGCGTGCGCGGTGGGTATCGGTTGGCCCGTCCGGCAGAGGAAATCACTTTCCTGGAGATTATCGATGCCATTGAAGGGCACAAGCCGTTGTTCGATTGTCAGGAAGTCCGCGGTCGTTGCGCGGTATTCGATGATAGCCCGCCTGACTGGGCCATATCAG
The DNA here is from genome assembly GCF_024809915.1 of Serratia sp. BIGb0234. Lineage (NCBI taxonomy): Bacteria > Pseudomonadati > Pseudomonadota > Gammaproteobacteria > Enterobacterales > Yersiniaceae > Serratia > Serratia sp. BIGb0234. The sequence continues at coordinate 1,017,619 of NZ_JANUEI010000002.1, read as the reverse complement.
GCAAGTGTGCGATCCATGCAGTGATGCTGCAGGCCGAAAAGGCCATGCGCGATGCGCTGGCGCTACAAACACTGGGCACTGTCGCCTCTCGTTTTGGGCGCAAGGCGCCAGAAGGGTTCTTTGGCGAGGTCAATATCTGGCTTGATGAACGCCTGAGCGAGCGTACGACTCGCAGCGGCAAGCCCCCTCGCGCCAAACCGCAATAACGCCCCCGTCATTTTTCTGATGCTTTTTACCCGCCTGTGTGCCACAGGCGGTCACCCTTCTGCACCCTTTTTCAGGGGGGCAGCGGTAAAACTCGCCTGAAAAATACGTCAGGCGCTCGACAACAGGTATTTGAAGGAGTCATTCCATGACGCAGAAAATAGTGATCGCCGGTTCTGGTTTTGCCGGGTTTTGGGCCGCTGTCTCCGCCATGCGAGCCGTAGCGCTTGCCGGTAAGGAACAGAGCGTTGAGGTGACGATGGTTTCGCCGACCCCGAACGTCACCATCCGCCCTAGATTGTACGAAGCCGTACTGGAAAATATGAGCCCGGACATTTCGGCACAGCTCGCTGCGATTGGCGTTCGTCATTTGGCCGGTCTGGTTGAGCAGATAGACGGCGAAAACAAGACGCTGGTGGTGGAGAGCGCCGAAGGGAAAAAACTTCAGTTGGCGTATGACCGGCTGGTACTGGCAACCGGCAGCAAACTGTTCGTGCCTGCGGTCGCCGGTTTTGCCGAGCATGGTTTTAATGTTGATACGCTGCAAAGCGCGCAACGGCTGGATGCCCATTTAAAAGCGTTGGCGACTCAACCTGAGACCCCGGCACGCAATACCGTGGTGGTGGTCGGTGGTGGGCTTACCGGGCTGGAAAGCGCTGCTGAAATGCCGATGCGCTTACGTGCCATTTTGGGCAACCAAGCCGATATTCGCGTGGTGATTGTCGATACGGCGGCCGAAGTTGGCGCCGGCATGGGGGCTGAACCTGCCGTGGTGATCCGCCAGGCACTGGAAGAATGTGGCGTTGAGTCTCGAGCCGGGGTTCGCGTTACGGCTATTGACGCAGGCAGTGTGACCTTGTCGAGCGGTGAGCGCATCGCCACCGATACGGTGATTCTGGCCGCCGGGGTACGGGCGCATCCATTAGTTGAGCAAATCCCGGGTGAGCGCGACAGTGCTGGACGTATTGTCGGTGATGCCTTCCTGCACGCGCCCGCGGCGGACGGCGTGTTTGTTAGCGGGGACACGGTCAAGGCAGCGACCGACGAGCTGGGCAATCACAACCTGATGACCTGCCAGCATGCGATGAGTCTGGGCCGTGTAGCGGGCCACAATGCCGCAGCGGAACTGGTAGGTTTGCCGCTGCACCCTTACAGCCAGCCAAAGTATGTGACCTGCCTTGATCTTGGAGCCTGGGGCGCGCTCTACACCGAAGGTTGGGATCGTCAGGTGCGCTTTACGCGTGAAGAGGGCAAAAAGATCAAACAGGAAATCAATACGCAGTGGATTTATCCACCGGCAGCGGATCGGCAGGCGTTGTTCGCCGTTGCCAATCCCGACTACGTGATTGTGCCCTGAATACCCTATGGGAGCGGAGACGCTCCCATTTTTTTCACCAGAACGGCAGCCCAGAGCGCGGTAATGACCCTGGTAACGCCCGTAAAAGCAAGGTAACCGGCGCTACTTATCGCTCCAGCCATTCAATCGCCAATTCGCGCGCTTCATCCAAATTGACATCACGACCTTCGCGGGTGATCGCCGTTTTAAGCTCATTGATCACGTCCGCTTTTTGCGTTTCATGCTCTTCATTGGCCAACGCCAGAAAGGCATCGCCTACCACCGTGCATATGCCGATGTACAAGGCCTTTGAGTCCTCGAAACCACTGTTCATAACTGTATCCTTCTGGATTTGATTGTGATCTACAACGGCAGAAAGGGCCGATCCTGCACCACGCTTTTCATCACCAGCGTGGAGGTCAGGCGTTGAACGCCGGGCAGGGCGGAAAGCTGTTCGTCGTAAAGCCGCTGAAAAGCCGGTAAATCGCGGGCGATGACATGCAACAGGTAGTCGGGATCGCCGAACAATCGCTGCGCCTGGATAACCTGGGGAATATCCACCATGGCGTTTTCGAAGGCTTCAACAGCCTGGCGATCCCCTTCCCGCATGGTGACGAAAACCAGCGCGGAAAAGTTAAAGCCCAGACTGCCGGGATCGAGGTGAGCACGATAGCCTCTGATCACGCCAGATTGTTCCAACGCTCGCACCCTGCGGTGGCAGGGGGAAACGCTCAGCCCAATTCGGTCAGCCAGGTCGGTAACAGAAAGACGCCCATCAAACTGAAGTTCAGCAAGGATTTTGCGGTCAATCTTGTCCATTTGGAAAAATTTCCCTCAATTTGCGATTTATAAGCAAATAATTGAAACCACATTCTAACAACTTGGGGATATTCTTTTCAATAATTGAACAACTTTGGACATAAATGGCTTTTGGCCTGTTAACGCTGTCCAGCGGAGGAACGCGAAGTGATGAAATGGATAAGCCAGACTGCTGGGTGTCGGTGGCGGGGGCGATATTTATGACGCTCGCCATTTTTGCGGCTTTCTGGGCCGTTTCGATTCTGTTCGTTATCACGCCGGGGTTGGACTGGGCGTACATCATCTCGGCCGGCATCCGTGGGCGGGTGGTGGTGCCTGCGGTAGTAGGGTTGCTGTGTGGGCACCTTATCGCTATAGCGATCGTGGCGGCAGGCGTGGGCGCTTTGGTGACAGGCAGTCCTATGGCCCTCACGGCGCTCACCCTGCTGGGGGCCGGCTACCTGTTGTGGATTGGCATCAACATGCTGCGCCATCCCCCGACGCCGAGCGCCGGCGATGCGCAGGCGTCTGGCTCCTGGCTGCGTTGGGCTGGCAAGGGCATTTGCGTCAGCGGCCTGAACCCCAAGGTATTCCTGCTATTTTTGGCTTTACTGCCTCAGTTCACCGATGCGGGTGCCAGTTGGTCGATCCCCAACCAAATTCTCGCGCTTGGCTTGTTGCATCTGATCAGCTGCGGGGTGGTTTATTTGATCGTGGGGTATGGCTCGCAGTCGGTACTGCAGACGCGCCCGCAGGCTGCACGGGTTGTCAGCCGTTTTTCCGGCGCGGCCATGGTGTTGATCGCCGTCGGGCTGCTTGTCGAGCAGGGGATAAAGTAATGTCTCAGGCAGTTGCCTCACTAAAAAGCCCGCCGATGCGGGCTTGAAAGGGCCTGGACACTACGCCCTGACGGCAAGCAGCACGGAGGAGGCTTTGACCAGAGCGATGACACGGGCCCCGTTCTTTAACGCCATCTCCTGCAGGCTTTCATTGGTGATCACCGAGGTCAGTTTGAAACCGGCATCCGTTTTAATGTGCACGGTGCTGTTCACCGCCCCTTGCTCCACTGCACTGACTTCCCCGGCGAATTGATTGCGGGCGGAGAAACGCAGTCCGCAGTCTTCCGAAGCCAAAATAACCCAGGGGGCCTTAATCAGCGCCACCGCTTCCTTACCGGCGACCAGGCCAAGCGACTGCTGGCTTTGTACCGTCACAATAGCGACTAACTTCTCGCCGCCCGGCAAAGTGATTTCCACCTCGTCATTTACGGCGCCTTTAGCGACGGCAGACACGGTGCCGGATAACTGGTTACGGGCTGAAACTGACATAAATTCTCCTTGGTCAGACATGAGGATGAGATGGCCTTACAGCATGACCACTTCCCGCCGCGTTTGCCAATGTCGCGAGATAATTCTGTGAGCGGCGGAGGGCATTCGCAGCACGACGTTTTCCCACGTTCAAGATGACCAATTACATTTGCTCGCCAAAAAAGTAATGAGTATGATTATTATTCTCTTTGTTATTCGCAGCCAAGGCGGTCCAGCCGCCTGCGATAAAGTGAACCCCATTCACAAGGAAACATTGAGACGTACGGTGGAGCTCATTTCTCCTGTTGAGAAAGCCAAAAATAATCCGCAAGAGCCTCCACTCAATCAGTTTATATGGCCAAGGATTTCCTGATGAAGATGAAAGTTTCTGCGCTCGCCGTGGTGATGACCCTGGTGCTGAGCGGTTGCGTCGCCCCTAAGCAACACGCCGCTTCTCCGATTGCCCAACCTGTCGCTGCGGCGGCTCAATCTGCCGACAACGTGGTTAGACGCGATCTGGCGGATGGCCTGTATGAGATGGCGCTGACGCCGGCGGGCGATGCCTTGTACGTGGCCAGTTCCGAAGGCTTTAAAGATGTGCAGGGCGGGGTGGTTTATAAGCTGGATGCGAAAACGCTGAAAACGCTCGGCGCTACCCACACCGATCTGAAAAACTTCGCCATGCAGATCTCCCCGGATGGCAAAACCCTTTATGTCACTAACTCCCTGGACGGCGGCATCAGCGCGATCACTACCGCCGACGGCAAAGTGAAAGGCCGCTTGCTGTTTAGCGAGCGCAACGAGAAAGGGCTGCCGTATGGCGCGCGTCAAATTCTGCTGCACAAAGATACGCTGTACGTAGGTGCTGTGGCTGACCCGGCGTTGATTTGGGTGGTGGACGCCAACACGCTGAAATTAAAAGCGCGGATCAAAAACACCGGCAAATGGATGACCGGCCTGCATTACTCGGAACAAACTCAGCGTTTGTACGCCGCGAACGGCAACGGTGAAATTCTGGTCATCAACCCGAAAAACAACCGAATCGAAAAACGCTGGAAGCCATTGGGCGAGAAGCCGGCGCTGCTGCTTAACCTGGCAGAAGACAGCGAAACCGGGCGCCTGTTTGTGACCGACAATTCCAAAGCCAAAACCACGCTGGTGCTGGATATTCATAGTGGAAAACTGCTCAAGCAGCTGGATGTCGGCGACTCTCTGGCGGTGCTGTTCAATGCCAAACGCAATGAAATCTACCTCTCGCAGCGTGAGTCCGGCAAGGTGCTGAGCCTCAATGCCACGACCTATGCCGTGAAACAGAGCTGGGCGGTAACGCCAAATCCAAACAGCCTGCAGCTTTCCCCAGACGGCCAGGTGCTGTTTGTCACCGTCAAGCAACCCTTTAATAAGGATCACTCTACTCAGGGGCCGGACAGCGTCGTTCGCATTGATTTAAATAAATAAGCTCTATCGGCCCGGTAACGGGCCATTTTGTTCCACTTCTCCTCATACATGAGTGAATTATGCACAACACCAGTTCAACATCATTTCCGCAACGCCTGACGTTATTGGCGCTGGCCATCGGTGCGGTAAGCCAGGGCGCGCTGGCCGCTCCGGCAGAAAGCAGCAAAAAAAATCAGGAAGAAACCCTGGTGGTTCAGGCCACCAAAGAGAGCGATTTTAAAGCCGGCGGCGAAGATCTGGTTCCCGCTTATCTCGACGGACAAATCGCGCATGGCGGACGTCTGGGGATGCTGGGCGAACAAAAAGCCATGGACGTACCTTTTAACGTGGTCGGCTACACCGCGAAGCTGGTGCAGGATCAACAGGCGAAAACCATTGCCGATGTCATCAGCAATGACGCAGGCGTTCAGGCGGTGCAGGGCTACGGCAACTTCGCCGAAACCTACCGCATTCGCGGCTTCCAGTTGGATGGTGAGGACATGACCATGGGCGGCCTGTCGGGCGTGGTGCCGCGTCAGGTGATGGATACCCAAATGCTGGAGCGCGTGGAGGTGTTCAAAGGCGCTAACGCCTTGCTGAACGGCGTAGCCACCAGTGGGGTGGGCGGTATGATTAACCTCGAACCCAAACGTGCGGAAGAGACGCCTACCACGCAGGTGGGCATCGATTACACCTCTGACTCTCAGGTCGGCGGCAAGCTGGATGTAGGCCGTCGCTTCGGTGACGACAACCAGTTTGGCGCGCGGGTGAACCTGGTACACCGCGAAGGTGAAGCTGCCGTCAACGACGACAAACGCCGTACCACGCTGGCCTCGGTGGGACTGGATTACCGTGGCGATCGCTTCCGCACTTCGCTGGATTTCGGCTACCAGAAGAAGACCTTCCACGGTGGAACCATGGGGGTCAACATCAGCGGCGTCGACTTTATTCCAGCCGTGCCGGATCCGACCAAAAACTACAGCCAGAAATGGGGCTACAGCGATATCGAAAACGAATTCGGTATGGTGAAGGCGGAATACGACCTCACTCAACGCTGGAAAATTTATACCGGGCTGGGCGCGCAGCATGCTCATGAAACCGGGCTCTACAGCGCACCCAAGCTGATCAATGCCAACGGCGACGCCACGGTAGGGCGTCTGGACACCAACCGCATTATCGATGCGTTCAGCGGCATGGCCGGGGTCAGCGGCGAATTCAATACCTGGGATGTCTCGCACAAGGTGAACCTGGGTTATTCTGCGCAAATCAAACGCGACAAAACCGCCTGGCGCATGTCGGCCAACAACCCGACGACCAATATTTATGACAATCACGATGTGGCGGTGCCGGATAACGCTTACTTTGGCGGCAACTATTCCGATCCGTTAACCACCGCCCGTAATCGCACCCAGGGCTGGCTGTTCAGCGATACTTTGGGGTTCTTTAGCGATCGGGTGCTGTTTACCGCAGCGGCGCGCCATCAGAAAGTGGTGGTGCGCAACTACAGCAACGCGACCGGCCTGGAGGATACTTCATCCCGTTATACCCAAAGCCGCTGGATGCCGACCTTTGGTCTGGTCTACAAGCCGTGGGAAGAAGTGTCGCTCTACGCCAACCACACCGAAGCCCTGCAGCCGGGGAGCAACGCGCCGAAGGAAGCCACGAACTTTGGCCAGAGCACCGGTATTGCCCGTTCCAAACAAAATGAAGTGGGGGTGAAGGTCGATTTCGAACGCGTGGGCGGTTCGCTGGCGCTGTTTGAAATCAAGAAGCCTTCAGCCATGCTCAACAGCGAGAATTATTATGCGCTGGATGGCGAGCAACGTAACCGCGGCGTGGAACTGAACGTGTTCGGTGAGCCGATGCTCGGGCTGCGCCTTAACGGCAGCACCACCTGGCTGTCGCCTGAGCTGACCAAAACCAAAAATGGCACCAACGACGGCAAAGATGCTATCGGCGTTTCGAATTTCTATATGGTGATGGGCGCCGAGTATGACATCCAACCGGTTGAAGGCCTGACTGCGACCGCCAGGGTTCGCCATACCGGCTCGCAGTTTGCCGACGCGGCGAACACCAAGAAACTCGACAGTTACACCACGCTGGATCTCGGTGTGCGTTACCGGATGCGCATGAACGCGGATCAAAACACCCTGGTTTGGCGCGTTGGCGTGGATAACGTCACCAACGAGAAGTATTGGTCCAGCGTGGAGAGCAACGGCACCTATATCTTCCAGGGGCAATCGCGCACCCTTAAAGCCTCGCTGACTTACGACTTCTGATCTTCTCAGGCCTGATGGCATAGCGGCGGTTTGACTCACCGTTAAACCGCCGCGACTTTCCCCGCGGTAAATCGATCGTTTTCTTTCCCCCGGTCTGTGCCGACAATCGCTGGATGGCAAAGGGGCGGCATGGTACAACCATACGCTGAATGCCCGGCCTTCAGCCTTTCCTCTTTTTGGCTTGGCCAGCGTAGGGTCAATAATACTTATTACAGGAACAGCAATGCCTGCCAGTCAAACCTCTAGGAGCCCTCTCTGATGCTGGAGATGTTATTACAGTGGTACCGCCGCCGCTTCACCGATCCGCAAGCCATCGCGCTGTTGGTGATCCTGCTCGCCGGGTTCCTCATTCTCTATTTTCTGCATGGTATTCTGACCCCGCTGCTGGTGGCCATCGTGCTGGCGTATCTGCTGGAGTGGCCAACCGCGCGGTTGCAGCGCATCGGCTGTTCGCGAAATTGGGCGGCAAGCATGGTGATGATCCTGTTTGCCGGTATCGCGATGCTGCTGGTCTTCGTGGTGGCGCCGACCGCCTGGCAACAGGGCATCAACCTGATGACCGATCTGCCGGGCATGCTCAACCAGTTCTATAACTTCGCCGCGACGCTGCCGAAGCGTTACCCGGCGCTGGTGGATGCCGGCATCATCGACATGATGGCGGAGAACCTGCGCGGACGCCTGTCGGGCATGGGCGAGTCGGTGGTGAAATTCTCGCTGGCGTCGCTGGTGGGCCTGCTGACGCTGGCGATTTATCTGATCCTGGTCCCGATGATGATGTTCTTCCTGTTGAAGGACAAGGAACAGATGCTCAATGCCGTGCGCCGGGTACTGCCACGCAACCGTGGGCTGGCCGGGCAGGTGTGGATCGAAATGAACCAGCAGATCACCAACTATATTCGCGGCAAGGTGCTGGAGATGGTGATCGTCGGGGTGGCGACCTATCTGGTGTTCGCGGTTCTCGATATGCGCTATTCGCTGCTGCTGGCGGTGCTGGTCGGTTTTTCGGTGCTGATCCCCTATATCGGTGCGGTTCTGGTGACCATTCCGGTGGTGGTAGTGGCGATGTTCCAATGGGGTGTTGGCGCCGATTTCTGGACGCTGATCGTCGCCTATCTGGTGGTGCAGGGGCTGGATGGCAACCTGCTGGTGCCGATTCTGTTCTCTGAAGCGGTCAACCTGCATCCGCTGGTGATCATTCTGTCGGTGATTATCTTTGGCGGGCTGTGGGGTTTCTGGGGCGTGTTCTTCGCTATCCCGCTGGCAACCTTGGTGAAGGCGGTGATCCATGCCTGGCCGGACGAACTGCGGGTAGAAACGGAACAGGAATAAGCGTGGATAACGAAGCGCAGCAGGTCGCTGCGCTTCGTGAGGATTATTGTTTCAGGTAATCCAGAACGATGTCGTGATGATTGGTGGTCTTAAAATCATCAAACACTTTTTCAACCTTGCCTTTGGCGTCGATCAGGAAGCTGATGCGGTGGATGCCGTCATAGGTTTTCCCCATGAAGGTTTTCTCACCCCAAACGCCGAACTGCTGCGCCACCTGATGATCCTCATCAGACAACAACGTGAAGTTTAACAACTCTTTCTCGGCAAAACGCGACAGTTTCTCTGGTTTATCCGTGCTGATGCCCAGAACTTCGACACCCGCTTTTTTCAAGTCATCCATGTTATCCCGCAAACCGCAGGCCTGTACGGTACAGCCCGGCGTCATCGCCTTGGGATAAAAATAAACAAGCACTCGCTGTCCCTGGAAGTCGGCCAAATTAATTTCCTCACCGTCCTGGTCAGGCAAACTAAACTTCGGCGCTGTGTCACCGGCTTTCAATGGGCTCATCACTACTCTCCATCTTTCTCATCATGCTGTGGATAGTTCACAACGCTAATACTGCCTTGTGCTTTCAATTCTGTACATAGGCGATGAAAGGCTTGTTCAATATTTGAGGCATCCTGATTGCCGGGGCTGTGCGCGGTGATCTGGATATACAGCTGCGGCGGCAGGTCACCTTCCGCAGGCTGGGTGCGCGATACCAGCTCGGCAATGTTCATCTGGCTGGAGTCGAACAAATCGGTAAAGCGTTCGATGATGTGCGGCGAGTCTTTCACCTCAACCTGCACCCACACCGTGGCCGGCATCGGTGGCCTTTCGTGTGAGTTGGTGCGCTTCATCACAATCAGCAGCTCCAGCTCCGCGCCTTTTTGCGGCAGGGTTGATTCGATCAGGGTAATGGCGTTCCAACTGCCGGAAAGCAGCATGATGAAAGTGAACTCTTCACCCAGCATGGCCAGACGGCTATCTTCGATATTGCACCCGCAGCTGCTGACGTGGCGGGTGATGGCATTGACGATTCCGGGGCGATCGGCGCCGAGCGCGGTAATCACGAGATAGTGTTCATCTGGCTTAGGCAAAATGGAGCTTCCTGTCGTGCTCAATGGGGTTACCATGGTAAACATAAAAAAAACCGCCTGCCAAGCGCTTACAACGCCGTTGTTTGCTTGCTTTTGGATAGGCAGCAAAAGTACCATGAGTGACTTGTTTGTGGAGGGGACGGCCAATGTTTACGGGAAGTATTGTTGCACTGGTTACGCCGATGGACGACACAGGTGCTGTCGATCGCGCGAGCCTAAAAAAATTGATTGATTATCATGTAGCCAGTGGAACTGCGGCCATCGTTTCCGTAGGGACTACCGGCGAGTCCGCAACGCTTGCCCATGACGAGCACGTTGACGTGGTATTGCAGACGCTGGAACTGGCCGCAGGCCGTATTCCGGTGATCGCAGGTACCGGCGCCAACGCCACCGCCGAAGCCATTTCGCTGACCCAGCGCTTTGAAAATACCGGCGTAGTGGGTTGCCTGACGGTCACGCCTTACTACAACAAACCGACTCAGGAAGGGCTGTACCAGCACTTCAAGGCGATTGCCGAAAGCACCGCACTGCCGCAGATCCTCTATAACGTGCCTTCGCGCACCGGGTGTGACATGCTGCCGCCGGTGATTGCGCGTTTGGCAAAAATTAAGAATATTGTTGCTGTTAAAGAGGCAACAGGGAACTTAAGTCGTGTAAGTCAGATCCAAGTGCTGGTTGATGATGAAGATTTCATTTTGCTGAGCGGCGATGACGCCAGCGGTCTGGATTTCATGCAACTGGGCGGCAAAGGGGTGATTTCCGTGACGGCCAACGTGGCGGCGCGTGAAATGGCGCAGCTTTGCGCGCTGGCAGCACAGGGCGACTTTGCTGAAGCACGCCGCTTAAATCAGCGCTTGATGCCGTTGCATCAGGATTTGTTTGTAGAAGCAAACCCAATTCCGGTGAAATGGGCCTGTAAGGCATTGGGATTGATGGCAACCGATACGATGCGTCTGCCTATGACGCCGTTGACCGAGGCTGCCCGTCCGGTAGTGGAACGCGCGTTGAAAAGCGCCGGTTTGCTGTAACTCTAAGGGAAATTTGATGGTTTATTCATTGCAAAAGTCGACGGTAGCAAAAGTCGTGGGTATTTCGCTGGTTATGATGCTGGCCGCCTGCACCACCGATCAGCGTTACAAACGCCAGGTGAGCGGCGATGAGTCTTACCTCGATGCGTCGGTGCTCAAGCCACTGAACGCACCAGCCGGTATGATCCTGCCGGTGCAAAGCGGTAATTATGATGTTCCGGCCACCACGCTGAAAGGCGGCGTCGGCAAGCAACTGGATATTCGTCCGCCGGTGCAGCCACTGGCATTGCTGAGCGGTTCACGCGCGCAATATGCCGGCGACAGCGGTACGCTGCTGTTGGAAAACAACCCGCAGAACCAGAATCTGTGGTCGCGCGTTGTCAGCATGCTGCAGACGAAAAATATCGCAATCGCCTCACGTCAGGACGCCGGTCAGACGCTGACCACCGACTGGGTGAAGTGGAACCGTCTGGATGAAGACAACCAGTACGAAGGCCGCTACCAGATCAGCGTACAGCAGCAGGGTTACCAGCAGGCGCTGACGGTGAAAACCGTGGGCCTGCAGCAGCAGGGTAAAACCGAACAGATTACCGACCCGTCAGAAGTGCAGCGCTACAACGGCATGATGATGAACACCATCGTTGAAGGCCTGGACAAGCAGGACAACCTGGCAAGCAGCCAGACGGCCAACCGCTTCGGCGCGCTGGACGTGCAGAGCAGCGCTGATGACACCGGCCTGCCGATGCTGGTAGTGCGCGGCCCTTACACCGTGGTGTGGGATCGCCTGCCTGCGGCGTTGGAGAAACTGGGGATGAAAGTGGGTGACCGCAGCCGTCCGCAGGGCACCGTCGCCGTCACCTACAAATCCCTGAGCGGTAGCGATTGGGATGCGTTGGGCGCCAAGGATCCTGAACTGAAAGAGGGCGATTACAAACTGCAGGTCGGGGATTTGAACAACCGCACCAGCCTGCAATTTATCGATCCTAAAGGGAAGCCATTGACCCAGTCGCAAAACGACGGCTTGGTGGCGGCCTTCCAGGCAGCATTCAGTAAAACCAGCGTTAACTGATTGAAAAGGGGCTACGGCCCCTTTTTCTTTGAACAATACGGTATCGTTTGCGTCGCAGTTTTGGCACAATATACCCATCATTTTTGAAGCTACAACCGTGTTGGCTACGTGCACTCGCCCTGTCACTTACTTGAGTAAGCTCGCGGGGAGTTCCGCACCTGCCGCCTTGCTGTAACTCCAATTATTTTGGGTATATCACGCCTGTGTGTTAAAGCATTTTTAAAACAATTCTTTATTGGAGTATGTAAGATGCAAAAGCTAGCTGAGTTGTATCGCGGAAAGGCAAAAACCGTCTACACCACCGAAAACCCTGATTTGCTGGTGTTGGAGTTCCGCAACGATACGTCAGCACTGGATGGTCAGCGCATTGAGCAGTTCGATCGCAAAGGCATGGTGAACAACAAGTTTAACCATTTCATTATGAGCAAACTGGAAGAGGCCGGCATCCCGACACAAATGGAACGCCTGCTGTCAGACAACGAAGTGCTGGTGAAGAAGCTGGACATGGTGCCGGTCGAATGCGTGATCCGCAACCGCGCTGCCGGTTCACTGGTGAAGCGTCTGGGCATCGAAGAAGGCCTGGTACTGAACCCGCCGCTGTTCGACCTGTTCCTGAAAAACGATGCCATGCACGATCCGATGGTCAACGAATCCTACTGTGAAACCTTCGGCTGGGTGAACAAAGAGCACCTGGCGCGTATGCGCGAGCTGAGCTACAAGGCAAACGACGTGCTGAGCAAGCTGTTTGACGACGCGGGCCTGATCCTGGTCGACTTCAAGCTGGAGTTCGGCCTGTTCAACGGTGAAGTGGTGCTGGGCGATGAGTTCTCGCCGGACGGCAGCCGCCTGTGGGATAAAAACACCCTGGACAAGATGGATAAAGACCGCTTCCGCCAGAGCCTGGGTGGCCTGATCGAAGCCTACGAAGAAGTGGCCCGCCGCATCGGCGTCAAGCTCGACTAAGCGTTGTCGCGCTCTACGGGGTCATCCGGCCCCGTCAGATTTTGACAAAGGGGGATAAAGCGTGGTTTTTCCCCCTTTGTGTTATCAGCCGAAAATCAATAAATTGATTTTCCAGATTTATTTTCAAAACCTTTAGCGCCTGCCGCCAAACATTCTCTGTTTGTCAGCAGTCTCACGGAGCCATTCGGCCCGTTAACTTCCCGCAATATTTCTCTCTGACTGCATTTCCGGAAAAATTCTACATTTCCTCCGCTGCTCAGCACTTATAATGATAATACCCGGCATACTTGAAGCTGCATCTGTGTTGGCTGCACTCGTTCACCCGAATCACTTACATGAGTAAGTTCATTGGGATTCACTGATTTGCCGCCTTGATGCAACTCCAATTATTTTGGGTATTGCGTACAATGACAAAAACCTAATCTGGAGTTTATTTATGCGTTGGCAAGGGCGTCGTGAAAGTGACAATGTTGAGGATCGTCGCGGGCAGTCTTCAGGTCTGGGTGGCGGTGGTGGCGGCTTTCGTGTTCCTCGCGGCAAAGGCGGTATCGCCATTCTGGTGGTGGTGTTGGTGGCCGGCTATTACGGCATCGATCTCTCGCCGCTGTTGAACGGTGGGGACGTGAGCCCGCAAACTCAGCAACAAAGCGCCAGCATCAGTCCAAAAGACGATGAGCTGGCTAAATTTACCTCGGTGGTGCTGGCGTCTACCGAAGATAACTGGAAAGAAGTTTTCCAGCGTATGGGCAAAACCTATCAGCCACCCAAACTGGTGATGTATCGTGGCGTAACGCGCACCAGTTGCGGTACCGGCCAGGCGGCGATGGGGCCGTTCTATTGCCCGGGTGACAAAACGGTGTATATCGACCTGTCGTTCTATCAGGATATGAAAACCAAGCTGGGTGCCGGCGGTGACTTTGCCCAGGCCTACGTGGTGGCGCACGAAGTCGGCCACCATGTGCAGAACCTGCTGGGTATCGAGCCGAAAGTGCGCCAAATGCAGCAGGGTGCCAGCCAGGCGGAAGTGAACCGCCTGTCGGTGAAAATGGAACTGCAGGCGGACTGCTTTGCCGGCGTGTGGGGCAAATACGCCGAGAAACAGCAGATGTTGGAAGAGGGCGACTTGCAGGCGGCATTGAACGCCGCGCAGGCGATCGGCGATGACCGTTTGCAGCAGCAAGGGCAGGGACGGGTGGTGCCAGACAGCTTCACCCACGGTACTTCGCAGCAGCGCTACACCTGGTTTAAACAGGGCTTCGACAGCGGCGATCCGAACACCTGCAATACCTTCGCATCCCGTTAACATGCCATGCCGGAGCCTGACTCCGGCATTTTTTTCAGGTCTGGATCCACGGTTATGTTACTGGCAATGCAACAAATTATGCAGCAGCAGGGCATCAGGCGCCTGCTGGTGATCAGTGGCGAGCCGCAATGGTGTCGCCAGCAGGCGCTACAACTGGCGAGTACCCTGCCGGGTGACTGGCCGTGGGTAGGGGAAAACCCGCCGCCGGGCCTGCAGGCATTGGCGAGCGGTGCGGTGCGGACGCTGCTGGGGCAAGAGCGCCAGCACGCGGTATTTGATGCGACGAAAGGGCTGGACGTTGAAGCTCTGGCCGCGCTGTCGGGCACGCTGCGAGCCGGCAGTTGGCTGCTGTTGCTGACGCCGCCGTGGCAGCAGTGGCCTCAGCAACCGGATGACGACAGCCTGCGCTGGAGCGATTGCCCACAACCGATCACCACCCTAAATTTTATTCATCATCTGCAGCGGCATCTGACGGCGGACAGCGAAGTCACCGTCTGGCGGCAGGGTGAGGCGCTGACGCTGGCGCCATTGCCGCTGCGTCCGCAGTGGCAGGCACCAGACGGCCAACCCACCGCCGAGCAGCAGCGGCTGCTGGCGCAATTACTGAGCGCGGCATCGGGCATTTGGGTTTTGACCGCTGCACGCGGGCGCGGCAAGTCAACGGTAGCGGGGATGCTGGTGGCGAACACCTCGCACACCTGCTGGTTGGTCGGACCGAGCCGCGCCGCTACCGAAGTCGCCGCCGAATGGGCGCAGGGACGTGCGCAATTCTGGGCACCGGATGCGCTGTTGGCCCATTGCCGCGAACAGGACGTCAGCGACGTTGGGTGGTTGCTGGTGGACGAAGCGGCGGCGATACCTGGCCCGCTGCTGCAGCAGTTGGTGAGCTATTTCCCGCGCGTTTTGCTGACCACCACGGTGCAGGGTTATGAAGGCACCGGCCGGGGTTTTTTACTGAAATTCTGCGCCGGACTGCCTGCGTTCCAGCCATTGGGGTTAGATCAACCGATGCGTTGGGCGCAGGGCGATGCGCTGGAGCGCATTATAGATAACGCGCTGCTGTTTAACGAGCAACCCTCTTGGCAGGTAACGGATAAGCCGGTGAGCATCAGCGGGGCTGAGCAAGCCATGCTGTGCGCCGATCCGCAAAGGTTAGCGCGTTTTTACGCTTTGTTGAGCAGTGCCCATTACCGTACTTCACCACTGGATTTACGGCGGTTGATGGATGCGCCGGGCATGCACTTTGGTTTGGCTCAGGTAGACGATGAGGTTGTCGGCGCCCTGTGGCTGGTGGAGGAAGGCGGGTTGAGCGCCGAACTGGCACACGAAGTCTGGGCCGGTCGACGGCGTCCGCGTGGCAACCTGGTGGCACAATCGCTGGCGGCACACGGGGGGCAATGGTGGGCACCTACGCTACGTTCGCGGCGCATCACCCGCATTGCGGTGTTACCCGCACTGCGTCAACAGGGCATTGCCCGCGATCTCATTGCTCAGCAGCGCCAGCAAGTACAGGGGCTGGATTATCTCTCGGTCAGCTTTGGCTATACCGAGCCGCTGTGGCGTTTCTGGCAATCTTGCGGTTTTGAACTGGCTCGTATCGGCAGCAAGACGGAGGCCAGCAGTGGTTGTTACACCGCGATGGCGATCCTGCCGCTGAGCGAACAGGGCGAGGCGTTGCGCCATGCCGCCCATAAACACCTGGCACGTGACTGGCGCTGGTTGCAGCCGCGCATTGATCTGCAAATAGAGATCCCCGGAGACGACGGCGATACGCAGCTCGGGGAGGACGACTGGCGTGAGCTGGCAGGATTTGCCTTCGCGCATCGGCCGCTGGAGGCCAGTCTGGGGGCACTGCAACGCTTACTGTTGGCCAGTACGCTATCATTGCCCGCACTGCGGATGCATCTGCAGCAGTCGCTGGCGCCGGCAGTCTGCGTGGCACGGCTAGGGTTTAGCGGGCAGAAAGCCTTGCTGCGCCGCTGGCGACACGAGGCAGGACTGGCGCTCGAACAGCTGGATGCGCAGCACGGTCTGCGCTGGAAAGCGTGGGCCCAGTCGTTGCAATAAATTGAAGATGTTGCTCAATAAAACCCGATTTTCCTGATTTCTCAGCGGCGTATAGTAGCTGGCAGAAACCGGGGCATCTGGCGCCGGACAGGATCTTAATCACACGAGGAGTCACCGATGAAACATGAGCATTTCGTTGTCCAGAGCCCGGCAACACCGGCTGCGCAGCTGATCCTGCTGTTTCACGGTGTCGGCGATACCCCGGTGGCAATGGGGGAAATTGGCCGTTATTTCGCTAAAGAATTCCCGCAGGCGCTGGTGGTCAGCGTGGGTGGCCCCTCTGCTTTTGGTAACGGCAGCGGCCGCCAGTGGTTTTCAGTGCAGGACGTCACCGAAGAAAATCGCGTTGAGCGCATTGCCGAAGTGATGCCACTGTTTATTGAAACCGTGCGTTACTGGCAGCAACACAGCGGCGTGAATGACGCCGGCACGGCGTTGGTGGGCTTCTCTCAGGGGTCTATCATGGCGCTGGAAGCCCTGAAGGCGGAACCTAAATTGGCCGGCCGCGTGGTGGCTTTCAGCGGGCGCTTTGCCAGTCTGCCCGACCAGGCGTTCGGTGACAGCGTGGTGCATTTGATCCACGGTGAGCAGGATGCGGTGATTTCAGTGCAACATGCCCAGGCGGCGGCGGAAAGGCTGCAGGCCAACGGCGTCGATTTTACGCTGGATGTGGAAGAGGGCGTGGGGCATGCCATCAATCAGGACATGATGGACAGCGCGCTTGAACGGCTGCATTACTACGTGCCGCAGCGCTACTGGGAAGAGGCTATGTTCGGCAAGCGCGGCGACTTGATCGCCTTTAAATAAGCTTCAGGGCGCATAATGCGCCCTGATGTCATTTTTTCTTCGGCCAGTCGTCTTCGTCATCCCACTCGGCGTTGTTATCGCGGTGCGGCGGCAGCTTCGGCTTATCGGCCAGATAGCCTTTCACGTCGACGCGGCGTAGTTCTTTGATCCCGCTGATGATCATCCCTACTAGAATCAGCAGGATAATCCACCAGTAGTCAGCTAACCATTCCATATTCACTCCTTTCCTTCGGCGCGTATAAAACGCGAAAATATCGCTGGCAGATGGGCTTCAAGCCATTGAGCTCCGGCAATGTCCTTATCTTTCCAGGCCGCCAACAGCAGCGCAGGCGTCAGCAGATGTTCGGCTTCCTGCGCCAGCGGGCGGTAGCTCAGGTGCCAGGGCTCCACCGCCACGCCGTCGCCGTCTTCGGTGAACGGACGATAAAAGCCAAATTCGGCCATGTGTTCCGTCATCCACTGATTGAGCGGGTAAAAGTAACCGCCTTGTTCGTATTCCCACGGCTCCAGCTGCAGCTTTTGCCCTTCGGGCAACAGTGCGGGGTCATAGACATCCAGGTCGCTGCCCCAGTGATGGCGGCTGGCGCCCGGCAAGGCCGACCAACGCAGGATCGCTTCGCAGCGCTCGGCGTCAGACAGCGGCGTGATGTCGATCGGTCGGCTGTCCTTATCTAATACTGGTCGCTCGCCGCAGAATTTTCCATTCCAGATCGCCTGTTGCCGTTCAAAATCGCGAAATGTGCTGGCGGGTTGCAGATTGAACCCGGCGGCATGCGCCGCTTGCTGCATGGCGAGAAACGCGGCCACTGCGGCAGGCTGCATGCGGTGGTTACCGCTTAGCGGCGCCAGATGGTCGGTCGAGCGCCCGGTCAGCATTTCTGGCGTGATCATGCGATCAATTGCTCCATGATGCGTTGATACATGCGGCTCAGCAGTTGCAGATCGGCCGCGTGTACGCATTCGTTAACCTTATGGATGGTGGCGTTTACCGGGCCCAGCTCAACCACTTGCGCCCCCATCTGGGCGATGAAGCGACCGTCAGAAGTCCCGCCGGTGGTCAGCAACTGCGGCGTCAGCTCAGAATAATGTTCGACGGCATTAACCACCGCATCCACCAATGCGCCGCGCGCAGTGAGGAACGGCTGACCAGACAGACGCCATTCGATGCTGTAGTTCAGTTGATGACGCTCGAGCAGCTCTTCCACGCGTTGTTTGATCGTCGCATCGGTCGATTCGGTGCTGAAACGGAAGTTGAACTGGACGAACATCTCTCCGGGGATCACGTTGTTGCTGCCGGTACCGGCCTGCACGTTGGCGATCTGCATGCTGGTCGGCGGGAAGAATTCATTGCCGCGATCCCATTCTATCGCCACCAGCTCATTCAGCGCCGGCATGGCGCGATGTACCGGGTTATCCGCCAGGTGCGGGTAGGCGACGTGGCCCTGAATGCCGTGGATGTGCAGGTTTGCGGTGATAGAGCCACGACGGCCGTTTTTCACCACGTCACCAACGCGTTCGGTACTGGACGGCTCGCCGACCAGACAGTAATCCAGACGCTCGTTGCGTGCCATCAGGGCTTCGACCACTTTCACCGTGCCGTGGGTTGCGCTGGCCTCTTCATCGGAGGTGATCAGGAATGCCAGACGCCCCTGATGGTGCGGATTGGCGGCCACAAAGCGCTCGGCCGCCACTACCATGGCTGCCAACGAACCTTTCATGTCCGCCGCGCCGCGGCCATACAGCATGCCGTCGCGGATGGTCGGTTCAAACGGCGGGTTGTCCCAGCGTTTTTCGTCGCCGGTCGGCACCACGTCGGTGTGGCCGGCAAATGCCAGGGTTTGCCCCTCGCCACGCCAGGCCCAAAAATTCAGGGTATCGCCGAAAGGCATAGGCTCAACGGTAAAGCCGATGGCCTCAAGACGTTCAATCATCAACGCCTGACAGCCTTCGTCGTGCGGGCTGAGGGAAGGACGTTTAATCAGCTGTTGGGCCAGTTCGATTACCGGGCAAGTCATGCTGCCACCTCGGAAATAAATTGCTGATAGCTGTCGGCGTTGAAACCGAGCAGAGCATGCCCCTTGCCGTCGCTCAGCAGCGGGCGCTTGATGATGGCCGGCTGGGCCAGCATCAGTTCGATGGCCGCATCGGCATTATCGCAGGCGTTGCGCTGCGCTTCGTCCAGTTTGCGCCAGGTGGTGCCGCGAGTGTTCAGCAGCGGTTCCCAGCCCAAAAGTTCGACAAAACCCCGCAGTTGCTGTTCGTCCAGCCCGTCGGCGCGGTAGTCGTGAAAGTGATAAGCCACGCCCTGTTCTTCCAGCCAGCGGCGTGCTTTTTTGATAGTGTCACAATTTTTGATGCCGTACATGGTTAACGTCATGGAGTAAGAACCTTCTTTGCAACCCACACCGGCGCGTGTGGCCGGTGGTAAACCGCCGGGGGCGGTGAAATGAAAACCAGCGACCAGCATGCCGAAAAATGGCGGGGAGTTCCACCGTCCAATGGCCTGAAAGCCGGGGAAAAGCTGAAAAAAAACGGCGCGCATTTATTGCGGCGGATTTTGCTAATCTTAGTGCGCTATTCAGTCACCCTACATAAGAAGAAGATGAGCATGGAAAAATACCTGATTGAAGTTGCCGAAAATGCGACGGAAGAAATAGAAGCCCTGATCGAAGCCGGGCTGAATCAATATAACGACGAGATAACCGGCACCAACGATCGTCGCCCGTTGGCGGTGGTGGTGCGAGATCCGGCCAGCGGTGAAGTGTTGGGCGGCATCAGCGGACGTTCATCGTTGGGCATGCTGTTTGTGGATCTGTTTCATTTGCCAAAATCGCTGCGCGGATCGGGGTTGGGCAGCGAACTGCTGCGCCGTTTCGAGCTGGAAGGGCGGCGCAGAGGCTGTGTTTCCGCCGTGCTGTACACCATCAGCTTTCAGGCGCCGAAGTTTTATGAATTGAACGGCTGGACGCGCTTTGGCGAGGTACCCTGTCTGCCGGCGGGCACCAGCCGCGTTTTCATGATGAAGACGCTGTAGCTTAGCGGACCGTTACTCGTCTCTGACCTGTCGCAACTTATAACCCAGGTTCTTTTTCACCATCGGCCATTCGTGGTCGATGATGGAGAAAACCACCGTATCCCGATAGCTGCCATCCGCATTTTTCTGGTGATTCCGGAGGACTCCGTCTTGCTTGGCACCCAGTCGCGCGATAGCTGCTCTGGAAGCCTGGTTGTGCCAGTGAGTGCGAAACTCAACGGCAATCACCGCCAGAGAGTCAAACAGATAACTGAGTAGCAGTAGTTTGCACTCGGTGTTGACGGTGGTTTTTTGATGACTCTTGGCATACCAGGTGTAGCCAATTTCAACGCGACGGTTTTGCGCATCGGCATGACAAACACGGGTGGTACCGATGATTTTTTGCGTGGCGTTGTGCACGACGACGAACGGCAACGCTCGTCCTGCGGCCTGTTCACTCAAGGCAAAGTCGATGTAATCTGAGACGGTATTTTCTGTGGGTACCGAGGTAAACCAAAGTTCCCAAAGGCGTCCGTCGGCGGCTGCCTGTACCAGGGGCTGCGCATGCTCTCTACGCAGTGGGAGCAGGCTGACGTTGTCGCTTTTCAGCTCGGTTTCACCAAGCCAGCATAGGTCAGACATATTCTGCAACTTTCCTCGTTAAATTGACTGTTTAGCGGACATAGCCATTCTGCTCCAGGCGTTCCAAAGCGGCGCTGTCAGCATAGACCATACCGGTGGTCAGCTCGCGGAAGCGGTATTTTTTGTAGAATGCCAGCTTGTCGGGAACCGAGTAGATAAACACTTTGCCGAGCGGCGCCAAATCCTGCATCACCCGATCCATCAGCTGTCGCCCCAGTCCCAGCCCCTGAAAGTCCGGATGGATTGCCACGTCGGCCAGATAGGCTACTGAGGTCATGTCGCTGATGGCGTGGGCGGTGGCCATCAATCGGCCGTCGCGATAGCCCCAGTAGCAAAATTGGCTGTGTTGGTAAACGCGCTGCAGCACCTGCGGGTCACGCTGGCCCAGCCCTGCAGCTTCCAACAGCGCGGCCAATTGCGACCAGTCGACGCCATAGCGATTTGGATCGGTGACAATTTCCATGTTTTCCTCCTAGCCGATACGGTCCAGATCGGCAGCGTATTGGCGAATGGCGCGCTGATAACTGCTGATGTCGCTGTGTGAGGAGGTTTCCGCTAACAGCACCAACAAATCGGCCACCGCCTGTTTGGTTTCACCCAGGTTGTACAGCGTCATGGCGCGAAACAGGGTGATCTCTTTGGCCTCGGGAAATTCGGCCAACCCCTGGTCGAAGGTGGCCAGCGATTGCTGATACAGTCCAAGCGCCCGATAGGTGCTGCCCAGGCCAAGCCAGGCTTCCTGTCGCTGCGGAGCCGGTAAATTGCGCGCCAGCGCGGCCTGGTAGCAGGGAATTGCCTGTTGCTCGAATCCTTGCACGTCGTACAGACAGGCTAATTGGTAGTGCAGCACCGCGTCTTCCGGTTGTTGCAGCAACTGCTGCTGCGCCAGTTCGGTGGCGTCTTGATAACGGCCCAGCTCTTTCAGTTGTTCGATGGTCAGCGTAGGGGACATGACATGGCCTCAGAGAAATGGGGGTTTTTTATACCTTTGGCACGCTACTACGGAAGAATTCATCATACAAGGGATATAGCGGTTAGAAATAAATCGGCCCCGTTATCCGGGGCCGTTTAATACTGTAGGGCGATCAGAACTCGTGCTTCAGCGTCACCATAACGTTACGTGGCTCGCCATAGTTGCGGGTGCTGTAGAAATTCACCTGCGAGTAGTATTTCTCGTCGAAAACGTTGTTCAGGTTCAACTGCACCGAGGTTTGCGGCGTCAGCTTGTAACGCGCCATCGCATCGACCAGCACGTAGGACCCTTGCTCGGCTTTGCGCTCGACAAATTCACCGTTGCTGGCGCCCTGGACGTTGGCATAAACATTACTCTGCCAGCGTGCGCCACCGCCCAGCGTCAGATCGCGCAGCGCACCCGTCAACTGATAGGTGGTGAACAGAGTGATGCGAGTGCGGGGCTGCTCGGTGTTGAGATCAACCTTATCCTTGTCCTTCAAGGAGAAATGGGTGATGCCCAACTGGGCATTCCAGCCCTGCGCCAGTTCACCGCTCAGCTCGAACTCCACCCCTTTGCTGGTTGCGCCCTGACTCTCATGATAGGTCTGTTGCAGCGCGTTGATGTTTTCCGGATTTTCATCCAGTACGCCCAGATTATCCTGAGTAATGCGGAACGCCGACAGCGAAACGTTGAGACGCTCATCCAGCAGCGCGGCCTTGATGCCCACCTCTTTGTTGACCCCTTCGATTGGCGCCAGATAGTGGCCGCTGCTGTCGAGATAGTTCTGGTCCTTGAAGATGTCGGTGTAGCTGGCATAGGCAGAGACCTGATCGGTCAGCTTATACACCGCCCCCAGGAACGGAGTCACTTTGTTCGCCGTGGTGGTGGTGGTGTTTTTAAAGCTGTTGAAGCGGGCACCGAGCACCAGATCCAGTTGATCCGTCACCGAGAAGTCGGCGCTGCTGTAAATCCCGATTTGCCGCGTACGGAAATCCTGCTGCGGCATTTTGTCTGACCACGCAGGTTCACCCAGGCCGCCGTTCCAGTCCTTCAGGCTGCCGCTAAACAGCTGTGTGGTACTGGCACTGCGATAGGTGCTGTAGCTGTGTTGCCAGGCGGAGGAGCTGCCCACCACAAACTTGTGGGTGCGGCCCAGCAGTGAAAAGTCCCCGTTCAGCTTCAGGTCTACCGCGTGCTGATCCCGATAGCCTTCATAGCGCCCGGCGTAAGGGGTTGAAGGCTTCACCGCCCAGGTGTCCGGGTCGATCAGGCCGCCGAGACTCATCGCCATTTTGGCATCGAAGGCCTGACGGTTGTGGGTGTAGTTGGCTACGCCTTTCCAGTCGTTAGCGAACTGGTGTTCCAGCGTGGCGAACTGGGTGCTGAGGGTGGTGTCCCAGCTTGACCAGTCAGAAGCCCCGCTGTAGTGGCGATCCCAGTTGATCTCGCTGCCGTCGCTGAACCAGCCGGTCGGCAGCGCGCCGCCCCAGGTGGAAGCTTTTGGCCGGTTTTGCTGATAGTCAGCCCCCAGACGCAGCAGGGTGGCGCTGGTCAGGTCAGCTTCCAACGTCCCGTAGACCGTCCCTTTGCGTTCTTGATGGCGATCCATGAAAGAGTGGCTGCGTTCACCGGAGGCAGCGACGCGCACCCTGACGGTACCTTCATCATTGAGCGGGGTACCGGCATCGATCGTGGTGCGATAGTGATCCCAGGAACCGGCCGAAAGCTCGGTACGGGCAAAAGGAGAAAGGCTGGAGGCTTTTTTCCTGACCAGATTGATCGCAGCGCCCGGGTTTCCGACGCCGTTCAACAATCCTGCCGCACCCCTGACGATCTCCACGTGATCGAGCGTGATCGAGTCAATTTCGGATTCCCCGCCGGAATAGCCGGAGTCAAAGAAAGTAGGGATACCATCGTATTGATAGCTGTCCACACTGAAACCACGGTAGTTGAACGAAGAACGTTCACTATCGTAATTGCTTTCACTGACGCCGGTAGACCAGCGCAGAATTTCCTTCAGCGAGTTGGCGTTGAGATCGTCAATCAATTGGCGCGAGATCACCGAAACCGACTGTGGCGTATCCTTAATGCTCAACGGCAACCCGGTTGCCGTGGTCATCTGTTTGGTGGTGTAGGAGCCGGTATTCTCGGTGCTGCCGTCATCGCTGAAGGGGGACGCGACCACCTCCAGGGTTTCTTCTTTTTGGCTGTGGGCGGTCTGCTCGGTGCCTGCCGCCTGCGCCATCATCACCGGGACGCACAACAGTGCGCCGCCGGAGAGGCGAATCATAAAACTAGCCATGGAGATGCCTCACAATCCGCCAAGATCAATCTTGATCAGGTAATCCTGTTTTTTCTCCATCTCTTCCTTGGACTGCTTGATGCTGGCGAACAGCTGCTGGCCGTCAGAAGAAAGCGCCAGGCTGTTAGGCAATGCATGGGTAGTGATGCTGTTTTTCACCTGATAGCTGTTGCTGTCGACGATGCTGATGCGTTTGGCTTCACGGTGAGTGATGTAGATCTCGCTGCGCAGCGGGTTAAATAGCACCGCCAGAGAATTGATTACGTCAATCTGGTGCAAGATTTTCCCGCTGTTGACGTCCACGACCAGGACGTTTGGCAGATCCGGATCGGTGATAAACGCACGACCGGTTTTGCTGTCCAGAGCGATATTGAGGAAGAAGTGTTTCTTGGTCGGTTCGACCACCACGCGTTTGAGGATCTTATGGCTGGTGGCGTCCAGCGTAATCAGTTCGCCACGGCCGTTAACGCAGTAGATATGGCCGCGTTCACTGTCCAGCGCAATGCCGGTCGGGTATTCACCCATGTTGCCCAGCGTGGCAATTTTTTCCCGCTTGGCGGTATCGATGACCCACAGCACGCCTTTTTGCGCCGTGCCGGAAACATAAAGGCGCTGATTTTTCTTATCGAGCAGCAGTTCGCGCGTCGGGACAAACTGATCGTCTTTCACGCTTTCATTGAGTTGAATAGTAGCGAGTTCTTTACCGGTCTGGGTATCGATCACCGTGACTGATCCGTCGACGGTGTTGCCGATGTACAACAGATGGCGCTGCTCATCCAATGCGGTGGCGAAGGCACGTCGCTTAGTGACGATATTGGCGTCGGTGGCCAGCGTGGCGGGGTTGATTCTAAAGACGATACCGCCGTTTTTTTCTTTGGCGAAGGAAGGCGTAGAGGCGGCAAACAGGGTGTTGCTGGTGCCATCAAAAGCCAGTTCATACAGGCCGTGCCCGACCGGTTTGGTTTGAAATTGACTCTCGGAAAGGTCAGCGGCCAGCGTTGAACAAGACAACAGCAGCACGGCAGACGCCAGGGCGCTGAGGGAGAAACCTTTGCCTGAAGTGGACAGGTGTATCTTCATATACATTCCTTTACATCAGTTTACGATTCGCCGATGCTAATGATATTGATTATTAATATCAATATCATTTAATTAATCATATGAAGATATGGTTGCTTGGCATTGAAATATAATGATTTATTAAATATCCCTTATAAAATCATGTTATTGAATGGCGATGTTTCCGGTATGTTTAAACTATGTAATGATTTTCATTTCGTTTTAATGTCTGAAAATATCCGCTATATTCGCCCGGCGACTGTTAAGAAGTGTAAATAAAAAATCATAACGACAGATCGTTATGGCGACGCTGGTGGTGGCATTGATGCGTACTGCGTTTTATTGCGTCAGCCGTTTTGGGAAGGCTTTGTGGGCGACAACACCCACCGGAAACAGGCTTTATTAGGAAAGGAAATGATCAATCAACCCTCCATGGGAAAGGGCTCCCGCATCGCCACGGCCATAGCGCTGGCTTTGATGTGCGCACCCCAGGTTTACGCACAGGAAGGCGGGACAGAAAAAGACAAGGATGCCTTGCAAGAGGATCAGGTCGTGGTGACCGCCTCCGGGTTCAAGCAGAACAAAAAATATGCCCCCGCCAGTATCTCCGTCATCGATAAAAAGACCTTCGAAAAGCAGAACAGCCGGGATGTCGCCGAAGCGGTGCAGGATGTCTCCGGGGTGTTCGTCAGCAACGGGGCCGGGAGCGAAGTGACCGGCGATGTGATGATCCGCGGCATGGACTCGAGTTACACCTCGTTCATGGTCAACAGCATCAAACAAAATACCGGCGAGTCGCGCCCGTATGGTCAGAATATCGGTACCGAAGCCGGTTTTTTACCGCCGCTGGCGGCCATCGACCGCATTGAAGTGATCCGTGGCCCTATGTCATCGTTATACGGTTCCGACTCCATTGGCGGCGTGGTCAACGTGATCACCAAAAAGCCGTTTGGCGTACGGGAGTGGATTGGCTCGATTGCCGGCAACAGCTTCCTGCAACAGCATCAGGACTTCGGTAACACCCAACAAGCCAATCTGTTTTTGATGGGGCCCTTGGTGCCCGATGTACTGGGCCTCAGCCTGTCGGCGGACTACCTCGATCGCCGTGAAGATGAAAAACCTAACGCCTTCAGCAAAAACAACAAGAAGTCGCTCGACATGACGCTCGGCTTTGCCGCCAATGAAACTAACCTGTTCGATCTGAACCTGGCCAAAGGAGAGAAAAAACGCAGCCGTTCTGCCAAAGGTGGCGGTACGCCGTGGGGCTGGGACTTCGATCGCGATGCTCTGAGCCTGACTCATTCAGGTTGGTACGCGGATGACAGTGTCGCCACCACCAGTTATTTCCAGTACGAGAAAGGCGAATCGGTATATCGCTCCGTCAGCCTGGCCCCGCAGCATATCCAGACCGAAAATTATGTGCTGAATAGCCAGGCTAAACTGAGTTTGGGGGAACATAACCTGACCGTCGGTGCCAATTACAGCCGCGAAACGCTCAATGACGATTTCTACGCCGACAGTAAAAAAGCGCCGGGGATCGATCCGGTAACCAAAATTTCGCGTGATGGGTGGGCACTGTTTGCCGAAGGGCAGTGGAATATCGATGACTTTTCGCTGACAACCTCGGCGCGTATGGACAGGGACAACTACTTCGGCACCCACATCAGCCCGAAACTCTACGGCAACTGGATTTTAGACGAAGCCTGGGCGCTGAAGGGCGGTATCTCTTCCGGCTATAAAAAACCTTCGCTGCGGGAAAACTCGGATCAATTCATTACGCCGCGTGGCAGCAACCCGCCTTATCCCTATCTGTCGGTGGGCAACAGCGAGCTGAAGCCGGAAACCAGCGTGAATACCGAGCTGGGCCTGTACTGGAACAACAACCGTGATTTATCCCTCGACGCCACGGTGTTTTATACCGACTTCAAGGACAAAATCGCAGAAGTTAACATCTGCGAGGCGAGTGAGAATCACCCTTGCGTGGTTAACGGCTATAACGCCGATTCCATTGATAAATATTTCAATATCGGCAAGGCCAATGTCTACGGTGTGGAGCTCAATGCCGATTGGCAGGCGACCGATAGTTTGAACCTCAGCGCAAACTATACGTTTAACAAGAGTGAACAGAAAAACGGCATCAACAAGGGTTATGCGCTGAATGACTTCCCGAAACACATGGCCAACTTATCCGCCAAGTGGGCCGCAGCTTCGGCATTGGACGTTTGGTCCAAGGTCAATTATCGCAGCCGCAACGAGGATACCGGTAATCATACCCGCTATAGCGCTTATGCCTTGTTGGATGCCGGCGTGATTTATCGCCTGGATAAGCACACTCAGGTGATGGCCGGCGTGTATAACATCTTGGATACGGCCCCTAAACGCACCACCAATTGGGGCGCTTATCCGCAGCTTGAAGGCCGTCACTATAACCTTGGCCTGCGCGTTGATTTCTAAATCTCGCTGAGTTAAAGCTCCGGCCGCCAGCCAATGGCGGTCGGTTTAGATCTTTTATCTATCTCATTTGCTGGATTGATATCGGAAGGGAATAGCCGTAGTTCTTGCTCGATAAGATAAGTACGAAAATGTGCACTATCCCCTGTTTTCGCGGGTGGCATCGTTCCCGAGGTGCTTCACTTGCTCAAAAAACAGGCGTAGAATTCGCTTCGTCTATTAATTGAGGTTGTGAATTATTATGGTTGATCGTGAGTTGGGAAACTGGAAAGACTTCATCGATGAGATGTTAGGTAACTGACACTGCGGTAAAGTTGATAGCAAGGTTGGTTTATTGGTTGGTCATTGAAACACCTTGGGATCGAGCCTCGGGTTCGAAATAAAGCAGCATCGGTTACCCGACGCTGCTTTTTTATGTCCGTTATTCCCCTGCGTCTTCCGTTGTAGTGGCTAAATACCCGTCATACTTAAAGCTGCATCTTTGTTGGCTTTCCTCACTCACCCCAGTCACTTACTAGTGTAAGCTCCTGGGGATTCGCTGCGTTGCTGCCTCGATGCAACTCCAATTATTTAGGGTATAGGTTGCTTGCCTGGGTAACGGCGGCGTACCAGCACGAAGAATAATGGCACGAAGAAGATCGCCAGCAGGGTAGCGGAAATCATGCCGCCCATCACCCCGGTGCCCACCGCATGTTGGCTGCCGGAGCCGGCGCCGCTGCTGATGGTCATCGGCAGTACGCCGAAGATAAAGGCCAGCGAGGTCATCAAAATCGGCCGCAGGCGCATGCGCGAGGCTTCCAGCGTGGCCGACATCAGATCCTGCCCTTTTTGATTCAGCTCGTTGGCGAATTCGACGATCAGAATGGCGTTTTTCGCCGACAGCCCGATAATGGTCAGCATCCCCACCTGGAAGTAAACGTCATTTTCCAACCCACGCAGCCAGGTGGCGGCAACGGCACCAATCAGGCCGAGCGGCACCACCAGCATCACCGAGAACGGAATCGACCAGCTTTCATAAAGCGCCGCCAGGCACAGGAACACCACCAGCAGTGAAATGGCGTACAGCGCCGGCGCTTGCGAACCGGAAAGGCGTTCCTGGTAGGACATGGCGGTCCATTCCAGACCGAAGCCGGTCGGTAACTGGCTGACGATTTTCTCCATTTCCGCCATCGCGGTACCGCTACTGACGCCCTCAGCCGCTTCGCCGACAATCTCCAGCGCCGAGTTGCCGTTATAGCGTTCCAGGCGCGGTGAGCCGTATTCCCAATGCGAGGTGGCGAAGGCGGTGAACGGCACCATGCCGCCTGCGCTGTTACGCACGTACCATTTGTCGATATCGCCGGGCAGCATGCGGAACGGTGCGGCAGCCTGCACATACACCTTCTTCACCCGGCCGCGATCGACAAAGTCGTTAACGTAGGTGGAACCCCAGGCGGTCGACAGCGTGTTGTTGATGTCATCGATGGAGACGCCCAGCGCCTGCGCCTTGCGTTGGTCGATATCGATTTGCAACTGCGGGCTGTCATCCAGGCCATTGTGACGCACCCGTGAAAGCAGGGGATTGGCCGCAGCCAGTTGCAGCAGCTGATCGCGTGCCGCCATCAGTTTGTCGTGCCCCAGGCCTGCGTGATCTTCCAGTTCCATATCGAAACCGGATGAGTTGCCCAGGCCGGTGATGGCCGGCGGGCTGCTGGCTATCACCCGAGCCTCGTTAATCTTATTAAACTCATGAGTCGCGCGATCGATGATATCGAAAGAGCTATTGGCACCTGAGGTGCGCAACTCCCAGTCTTTCAAACGAATAAACATACGCGCCACGTTCTGTCCGTTACCGCCCGGCCCGGCACCGATGGTGGAGAACACCGACAGCACATCTTCTTTTTCTTTGGTCAGGAAGTAGTTTTCCACCTTTTCCACGACCTTGGTGGTTTGCTGCAGGGTCGATCCTGGCGGCAGCTGCACCTGAACGGTGAATACGCCACGGTCCTCCTGAGGCAGGAAGGAGGTCGG
Organism: Serratia sp. BIGb0234; assembly: GCF_024809915.1. NCBI lineage: Bacteria > Pseudomonadati > Pseudomonadota > Gammaproteobacteria > Enterobacterales > Yersiniaceae > Serratia > Serratia sp. BIGb0234. Next base: position 988,180 of record NZ_JANUEI010000002.1, on the reverse strand, counting down.
CAGCTTGATGAACAGCAGCGCCATCCCGCCGAGCAGCAACACGTAAATCAGCATATAACGCAGGCTGGAATGGAGCACCCGCGCCACACCACGCTCGTAGCGGTCGGCGTTGCGGTTGAACATGCGGTTGAACCAGCCGAAGAAGCCGCGCTTGCCGTGATGGTGGCCTTTGGCAATGGGTTTGAGCAGGGTGGCGCACAGGGCAGGGGTCAGGATCATCGCCACCAGCACCGACAGCACCATGGCGGAAACGATGGTGATGGAGAACTGGCGGTAAATGGCGCCGGTAGTGCCGCCGAAGAACGCCATCGGGATAAATACCGCCGACAGCACCATGGCGATACCGACCAACGCACTCTGGATTTGCCCCATGGATTTGCGCGTAGCTTCCCGTGGCGGCAAGCCTTCTTCGCTCATCACGCGTTCGACGTTTTCCACCACCACGATGGCGTCATCCACCAGCAGCCCGATGGCCAGCACCATGGCGAACATGGTCAGGGTGTTGATACTGAATCCGCAGGCGGAAAGGATGGCAAAGGTGCCCATCAGCACCACCGGCACGGCGATGGTGGGGATCAGCGTGGCGCGGAAATTCTGCAGGAACAGGTACATCACCAGGAACACCAATACAATGGCTTCCAGCAGGGTTTTCACCACGTCTTTGATTGAGGCCTTAACGAACGGGGTGGTTTCATAGGCGACTTTCGCCTCCAGCCCGTGCGGGAAATACTGCGACAGTTCGGCAATCTTGTCTTTAACCAACTGATCGGTTTGCAGCTCGTTGGCCCCGGAGGCCAGCTTGATGTTCATGCCGGCGGCCTGCATGCCGTTATAGCGGCTGAGGTAGTCGTAGTTTTCTCCACCCAGTTCAATGGTGGAAACATCGCCCAGCGTTACCAGTGAGCCGTCCTGATTGACCCGCAGGGTGATTTGCTTGAATTGTTCCGGCGTTTGCAACTGCGATTGTGCGTTAATGGTGGCGTTGAGCGCCTGCTTGTCGACCGACGGCGTACCACCAAGCTGGCCGACCGCCACCTGCGCATTCTGCGATTGGATCGCGCTGACCACATCCTGGGTGGTGAGCTGGTAGCTGTTGAGCTTGTTGGGATCGAGCCAGATGCGCATGGCGTATTGCGAGCCGTAGACGTCCATGCTGCCCACGCCGTTGATACGGCTGAGCGGATCCTGCAGGTTGGAAACGATGTAATCGGCAATGTCCTGCTTGTCCATGCTGCCGTCGGTGGAGACGAAGGCTACCATCATCAGCGTGGTATCGCCGGATTTCGACACCGTCACGCCCTGGGTCTGCACCGCCTGCGGCAGTCGTTTGATGGCCGCCTGCAGCTGGTTTTGCACCTGCTGCATCGCCTCGTTGGGATCGGTGCCGGCCTCAAAGGTCAGCGTGACCGTCGCCCGGCCTGTATTGGTGCTCTGTGACGACATATACATCATGTTGTCCAGGCCGGTCATGTTCTGTTCGATAATTTGGGTGACGGTGTTTTCCAGCGTTTGCGCCGAGGCGCCAGGGTAGTTGGCGCTGATGCGAACGTTTGGCGGCGCGAGGTTAGGGTACTGTTCCACCGGTAATGAAAAAATCGCCAAGGCGCCGGTCAGGCAAAGAATAATTGCCAGAACCCAGGCGAAAATCGGGCGATCAATAAAAAAATTGGCCATGCAGCGCGAACCTCGTTGTGACTTGTTCTATCTTTAAGACGCATCAGAATTGCGTTTATCAGCGGCTGGGAAGGATTCCGGCGCTTATGCACTTTACTCGGGAAGTGGGAGTAAAGCGTGGAGAAAAAAAGGAGATAATGTAAATAACGGTAGGATAAACGCGCAATATTGCCATCATTGCCGTTAAAAACGTCATTAAGACAATTTTATTGCAATCAAGGACCTGACCGCTGGGGTTCCCGCGACGTCATCAGGACTCACCTTAAAGCAGGAGCAAGGCATGGAAATTAACCCGGTATTTGCCCGTCGTCTTTATCTGTGCTGGTTAATCAGCCACAGCGAACGGCCAAACGTCCCGCGGCTGATGGAATTGACCGGCTGGCCGCGTCGCACCCTGCAAGACGTGTTGAAAGCCTTGCCGGGCTTGGGAGTGGCATTGCAGTTTGTTCAGCAGGGCGTGCGCAATAACGACGGTTTTTACCAGTTGGAAAGCTGGGGGCCGATCAACAAGAGCTGGGTTCACCAGCATCATCAGGCGCTGCTTGCCGCCATCGAATAAACCCTCCCCGGCGCGCCGGGGAAGCCTTATTGACTCCGGTGTTCCAGATACATCACCGTCGCGGCCACGCGTGAACGCACGTCCAGTTTGCGCAGCATGTTACGGATATGCACCTTCACCGTCTCTTCAGAAATATGCAGTTGCGCCGCCACCTGTTTATTGGACAGGCCACGCGCCACTTCCTGCAAGACGTCCAGCTCGCGTTCGGTCAACTCGGCAAAGGGATTATGTTGTTCACTGCGGGATAACAGGTAGTCCGCCACCGCGTCGCTGATCACGTTTTGTCCTTCCGCCGCTGAGCGAATATGCTCCAGCAGCTGTTCAGGTTCGCTGTCTTTCAGCAGGTAGCCGTCGGCTCCCGCGTCAATCAGCGCATAAACGTCGTTGCGCGAGTCTGATACCGTCAGCACGATGATCCGCGCATCGACGCCTTCATTGCGCAGCGCTTTCAGCGTGTCCAGGCCGGACAAACCTTTCATATTCAGATCGAGCAGGATCACGTCCGGAGCCTGCTGCAGCGCGAAAGTAATGGCTTCGTTGCCGTTGCTGGCTTCGGCGACCACGTTGAACAGCGGATCCAGCCCCAACAGCTGCTTGATGCCTCGGCGCATCAGCGGGTGGTCGTCGACGATCATCACTCGGTAATTCTTCATCACCATGAAATATGCTCCCTGTAGCGAGTAAAGCCACTCAAACGCGCTGTCCAGCACGCTTCACAGTGGGACTGACTCTTATAAAATAGTGGCAATTGGCGCCACAAACATCCTGAAATGACCGTCGGACATCGTTAAACCGTAACGAAGGGTGAACGGCCGTGGTTTTATGGCGGAAATGTCAGGCGGACTTCCGTGCCGTCTGGCTCACCCCGCTGGATGCGCAGCGTTCCCCCCAGCCGCGCGGCGCGTTCGCTCATGATGGTCAGCCCGTAGTGACCTTCTGGTTCATTCAGGCTGGCAATACCGCAGCCATCGTCAGCGATGCTGATCCTGTTGTCCCCCTCGGCCGTGACCTCACAGCGAATCACGATCTCCCGTGCATCGGCATGTTTGATGGCGTTGAGCACCGCTTCACGCACAATTTGCAGCGCATGTACCTGCTGCTGAGCGTTAAGCGCCTGAGAAGAAAGCCGACAGTGTAACTGAATCCGCGCTGCGGTAAGAACCTTTAATGGCGCCAACAATTGGTTCAATGCGGTGTTCAAGTCGGCTTCCTGAATGTTCAGGCGGAAGGTGGTCAATAGCTCGCGCAGCTGGCGATAAGCATCGGCCAGAGCCCGATCAAAATCGGCGATAATCTCTTGTGCGTCGGGGGTGCTGTCCGCCAACGTGCGCTTGAGCAAGGTGAGCTGAATGCGTAAAAAGGAGAGGGCCTGCGCCAGAGAGTCGTGCAGTTCCCGGGCGATGGTGGCGCGCTCTTCCATCAACAGGAATTGCATGTGCTGTTTCTGCGCCCGGTTAAAATAAACCCCGCGGCTGAGCATGTTGGCCACGCTCTGCATCAGGTGCGGATGCGGCGGATGTTCCTGATATTGCCAGCTCAGTTCCCCCAGCGGTTTGTCGCCCTGGATGATGGTCAGCGATTGCCAGTCCAGCGTCGATGAAGGGAGACCGCTGTGCAACTGCCATTCGCTGAGGCTGTCCGCCACTTTTAAGCGGATGCAATGCAAATCTTCACTTTGACGCACGATATGCAGGATTTTCTCAAAAGCCTGCTGATCTATCTGCCGCACGCTCAGCGCCTGCGAGCAGTTGTACAGCACCTCCAGCGTCTTGTTCGCCTGTTGCAGGCGCTGGGTTTTCACCTGCACTTTCTGTTCCAGCGACTGGTAGAGTTTGGCCAGATCGCCGGACATGGCGGTAAAGGCCTGCGACAGCACGCCCAGCTCGTTCGGCAGTGCGGTATCCAACGGGAGATGGTTAAAGTCGCGCTGTTGCACACGCTGGCTGGCGTCTACCAGATGCTTGAGCGGCGCCACTACCTGACGGCGCATAAAACGGATGCAAAACAGCACCAGACCGATGATGGCGATATAGCCCACGACGCTAATGGTGGCCACGATGGTCAGTTTCAACTCGGAATAACGCTGCAGCGCTAACACGAAATGGTCAATCTGGTTCACATAGCCGGCGATATTGGCCTGATAATCGGCCGACTGACCGGCCTGGATTTGCTGTGCCAGTGGTTGCCAGGCGTGCTGCAGCGACAGGTATTTTTCCCGCACGTCTGCAGGCACGTAAAAACGATCGAGCTTTTGCAATGCCGGGGCTTGCAGAGACTGCTGATACTGCAGCAGGTGTTGTTCCAGCTCCGGGGCGGAGCGGGTGAGATCATACGCCAGCCGGTAGCTCTGCATGCGCAGTGAACCGGCGATGTTGACCGCTTCGGCATCGCGCAGGCTGTCCGCGACGGTGGTCAGCGCCAACCCGGTAGAGAGCACGGACAGAATCACAATGCAAAACAGCGCCTTGGCCAGGCTGCTGGTCACTGAACGTTTAACAAGCAATCCTTCATCCTTCTCTTGCAGGCAATGGGTATTGCCGGGTTTCATTCGAAAGCAAAATTATAACTTTTGCAACTAAAATGCGTGGCATTGTGCGCCAGGTCGTTCGTCGCAGCGGTAAGCATCTACGTTATATAATCAACTAGATAGCGTTTGACGGCAGATCGGGGATGAAAACCCCGTGACCCCCATTAATAGATTGATCTGGCGCAAGCTACCCCCGTATTTACCCCTTTAGGGGGATTATATACCCCCCGCGCTCCTCTTATCTTACCCCCGTCTTTCTCAGGGGTTTATGCCTGTCAGCATGATGAAACCCACTGGGCACAGCAGCAACAATAACAATACAAAAACAGGTTCTATTTACACGCGATGCCGTGTTTGCAATGTCAAGGATAACCAGCATGACCATATTGTCGCGACGCAAACTGCTCGGAGGACAATGGCGTCAGCCAACCGCTGCGATCCGTCCCCCGTGGTCGCGGCAAGGATCCCTTTTTATTACCGATTGCACCCGCTGTCAGGCCTGCGTTCGCGCCTGTGAAACCGGGGTGCTCATCAGCGGCAGCGGCGGTTTTCCCGAAATTGATTTCCAACGCGCGGAATGCACGTTTTGCGGGCGTTGTGCGCAGGCCTGCGCGGAACCCGTGTTTCGTCCACTGACGGAAACCCCCTGGCGACAACACGCGGTATTCGGTACTGCCTGCCTGGCACAGCGGGGCGTGGAGTGCCGCAGCTGCCAGGACAGCTGCGAGCCCCAGGCGATCCGCTTTCGGCCCCGCTTGGGCGAAATGGCGCAGCCGGTACTGGATGTAGCAGCCTGCAACGGCTGCGGTGCCTGTGTCGCCGGTTGCCCGACCGGCGCCGTCACCTTAACCCAGAGCGAAAATAATAATGATGAATAGCGAATGGCATGTCAGCGGTCTGGTCGTGCAGGCGAGACCGGAAAGCTTTCCCCAACTCGTCACGGCCTTGCTGGCGATCGCTGACACGGAAATTCCGGCGCAGGATCAGCAGAACGGCAAGCTGGTGGTAGTGATGCAAGCGGCATGCTCTCAAGGGCTGCTGGAAAAAATTGAGTCGGTGCGCAATCTGGACGGCGTGCTGGCGGTATCGCTGGTTTATCACCAGCTGGACACTCAAGGTGAGGTAACGCCATGAAACTCAGTCGTCGAGACTTCATGAAAGCTAATGCCGCGGTAGCCGCTGCGGCCGCCGCCGGACTGACTATTCCCACGGTGGCACAGGCGGTGGCGGGCAGTGCTGACGCTATCAAATGGGACAAAGCGCCATGCCGTTTCTGCGGCACCGGCTGCGGGGTGCTGGTCGGCACTCAGAATGGCCGTATCGTTGCCTCGCAGGGCGATCCGGACGCGGCGGTCAACCGTGGGTTGAGCTGCATCAAAGGCTATTTCCTGCCAAAAATCATGTACGGCAAAGACCGTCTGACTCAGCCGCTGCTGCGCATGAAAGACGGCCAGTACCATAAAGAAGGCGAATTTACCCCGGTCAGTTGGCAGCAGGCTTTCGACGTCATGGCCGACAAGTTCAAGCAGGCTTTGAAAGAGAAAGGCCCAGAGGCGGTCGGTATGTTCGGCTCCGGCCAGTGGACGGTGTGGGAAGGCTACGCTGCCGCCAAGTTGCTCAAGGCCGGGCTGCGTTCCAATAACCTGGATCCTAACGCACGTCACTGCATGGCGTCGGCGGTGGTGGGCTTTATGCGTACTTTCGGCATGGACGAGCCTATGGGCTGCTATGACGATATCGAGCAGGCCGACGCCTTCGTGCTGTGGGGCTCCAACATGGCGGAGATGCACCCGATCCTGTGGTCGCGCATTACCGACCGTCGCCTGAGCAACCAGCACGTCAACGTCTCGGTGTTGTCCACCTTTGAGCACCGCAGCTTCGAACTGGCGGACAACGGCATGGTGTTCACGCCGCAGACCGATTTGGCGATCATGAACTACATCGCCAACTACATCATTCAAAACAACGCGGTGGATCAGGACTTCCTGAATCGGCACGTCAACTTCCGCCGCGGTGCGACGGATATCGGCTACGGCTTGCGCCCGACGCATCCGCTGGAGAAAAAAGCGAAAAACCCGGGTTCAGATGCCTCCGAGCCGATGAGTTTCGAAGAGTACAAAACCTTCGTGGCGGAATACACGCTGGAAAAAACGGCCCAAATGAGCGGCGTGCCGGAAGACCAGTTGGAAGCGCTGGCGAAGCTGTATGCCGACCCGAACATCAAGGTGGTGTCGTACTGGACCATGGGCTTCAACCAGCATACGCGCGGCGTGTGGGCCAATAACCTGTGCTACAACCTGCATTTGCTGACCGGCAAGATCTCCAAGCCCGGCTGCGGGCCGTTCTCCCTGACCGGCCAGCCTTCTGCGTGCGGCACCGCACGTGAGGTCGGGACTTTCTCTCACCGTCTGCCGGCTGACATGGTGGTCACCAATGAGAAACACCGCCAAATCGCCGAACAGAAATGGCTACTGCCGGCCGGCACCATCCCGGCGAAAGTCGGTTTGCATGCGGTGGCGCAAGACCGTGCGCTGAAAGACGGCAAGCTGAACGCCTACTGGGTGATGTGTAACAACAACATGCAGGCCGGGCCGAACATCAATGAAGAAAGGATGCCGGGCTGGCGCGATCCGCGCAACTTTGTGGTGGTGTCCGATCCCTATCCGACCGTCAGCGCATTAGCCGCCGATCTGATCCTGCCGACTGCCATGTGGGTGGAGAAAGAGGGCGCCTATGGCAATGCGGAGCGTCGTACTCAGTTCTGGCGTCAGCAGGTGAAAGCGCCGGGCGAGGCAAAATCCGATCTGTGGCAACTGGTGGAGTTCTCCAAACGCTTCAAGGTTGAGGAAGTGTGGCCGGCCGATCTGCTGGCGCAAAAACCGGAATATCGCGGCAAAACGTTGTACGACGTGCTGTTCGCCAACGGCCAGGTCAATAAGTACCCGCTGTCGGAAATCCCGGCGGACCAGCTCAACGATGAAGCGCGGGAAGTCGGCTTCTATCTGCAGAAAGGGTTGTTTGAGGAGTATGCCGGTTTCGGGCGTGGCCACGGTCACGATTTGGCGCCGTTCGACAGTTACCACCAGGCACGCGGTCTGCGTTGGCCGGTGGTGGACGGCAAAGAAACGCTGTGGCGCTACCGCGAAGGAACGGATCCGTATGTGAAGGCGGGCGAAGCGGTGCGTTTCTACGGTAAACCCGACGGCAAGGCGGTGATCTTTGCGCTGCCGTTTGAACCGGCGGCGGAAAGCCCGGACGGCGAATACGATCTTTGGCTTTCCACCGGTCGGGTACTGGAGCATTGGCACACCGGCACCATGACCCGACGGGTACCGGAGCTGCATCGCGCCTTCCCGCAGGCGGTGTTGTTTATCCATCCGCTGGATGCCAAAAGCCGTGGCCTGCGTCGTGGTGACAAAGTCAAGGTGCTGTCGCGCCGCGGTGAGGTGATCAGTTCTGTCGAAACTCGTGGCCGCAACCGCCCGCCAAGAGGGCTGGTGTACATGCCGTTCTTCGATGCGGCGCAGTTGGTGAACAACCTGACGCTGGACGCCACCGATCCGCTTTCTAAAGAAGTCGACTTCAAGAAATGCGCCGTGAAGTTGCAGAAGGTGTGAGGCTGACGAATTGCGAATGAAGACCCCATTTTATTACCCGGGAGCCAAATAAAAATGAAAAGCCCTGTTATGAAAAAGACGCTTGCCCTGTGGGTGACCTTATTGTCGCTGGCGTTCGCCGGCCTGGCGTTTGCCGCGGGTGATGTTGATCTCAGCAAGTCTCCGGAAGTGTCCGCCTCGGTCGGCGGGCCGATTTCGATGCCGAAACAGCAGGAACGGATGGCGCTGAACTATGTCAATCAGCCGCCGATGATCCCGCACAGCGTTGACGGTTACCAGATCAGCAAGAACACCAACCGTTGCCTGCAGTGCCACGGGGTGGAGCATTACCGCACCACTGGCGCACCGCGCATCAGCCCGACGCACTTTATGGACCGGGACGGCAAGGTGCTGAGCGATGTCGCGCCACGTCGCTACTTCTGCCTGCAGTGCCACGTACCGCAAACCGACGCGGCGCCGATTGTCGGCAATGATTTCCAGCCCATGCCGGGCTTTGGGCGCTAAGCGGGGGAGCTATGAGCGAACGCAAACACACCACGACTGAGAAAAAGCCCGGCCTGCTGTTACGTTTATGGCGCTGGTGGCGCAGGCCAAGCCGCCTGGCGTTGGGCACGCTGTTGCTGCTGGGCTTTGGCGCCGGGATCATCTTCTGGGGCGGCTTCAATACCGGCATGGAGGCGGCGAATACCGAGCAGTTCTGTATCGGCTGCCATGAAATGCGTGAAAACGTCTACGAGGAGTACATGGGCACGGTTCATTACAACAACCGCAGCGGCGTGCGTGCGACCTGCCCGGATTGCCATGTGCCTCATGAATGGGCGCCGAAAATGCTGCGCAAGATAAAGGCCAGCAAGGAGTTGTACGCCAAGGCGTTCGGCCTGATCGACACGCCGCAGAAGTTTGACCAGCATCGGTTGGCGATGGCGAGCAACGAATGGGCGCGAATGAAGGCCAACGATTCTCAGGAGTGCCGTAACTGCCACAACTTCGAGTATATGGACTTCACCGCGCAGAAAACCGTGGCGGCGAAGATGCACGACAAGGCGGTAACGGAAGGCAAGACCTGCATCGATTGCCACAAGGGGATTGCGCACAAGCTGCCGGACATGCGCGACGTTCCTAACGGGTTCTAAATCTTTTGCGGTCAAATGCCCCGTAGCGCTCCATGAGCCGCGGGGCTTTTTGTTGCAAATCCATTGCCCCTTCGGCGCTTAATCGCGGTATCATTTTTGCGTTTCAGCTAACGGAAAAGAAGAAGGGTTCATGTCGGCGAAAATTGAGAATGTGAAGAAAGAGCTGCTTTCTGATAACTGGTATGTGCTGCACAAATATACTTTTGATCTCAAGCGTAAGGATGGCGGCTCCGTTCAGCAGATGCGCGAAGTCTACGATCGTGGCAATGGCGCCACCATTTTGTTGTACAACCGTGCCAAAGGGACCGTGGTGCTGACCAATCAGTTCCGCATGCCGACCTATGTGAACGGCAACGACAGCGGCATGCTGTTAGAGGCCTGTGCCGGCTTGTTGGATGCCGATTCTCCAGAGCAATGCGCCCGTCGCGAAGCGGTAGAAGAAACCGGTTTTCAGGTCGGTGACGTGCAGAAGATTTTCGAAGCCTATATGTCGCCAGGCGGCGTAACCGAGATCGTCCATTTCTTTATTGCCGAGTACCATGACGACGAGCGCAATGCGGCCGGCGGCGGTATCGAAGACGAAGATATTGAGGTAGTAGAAATGCCCTTTACCGAAGCGGTGGCGATGATTGCCGACGGCCGTATTAAAGACGGCAAAACCATCATGCTGCTGCAGTACCTGCAAATTCATCGGATCATGGGCTGAGACCTGCTGGTCATCTCGCCGGTGAACGGCGAGATGACCCCACGTTCGCTAACTATGCTTGTGGGCGTTAGGTGGGCCCGTCGGTATTTTTTGTGGCATCGTCGGCATGTATAAGGAATGGCAGAGCCGCTTATTGTTCAATTGCTTGCTTCTCCTCAGCTCGCCTGGCGTGGTCTTTAGCTGTTTTTTGAATATTCGGGTAAAAACCTGCTGAGAGTCAAAGCCATAGTCTAGTGCGATATCCATGATTTTTCTGTCGGTGAACCTCAGGGCGATCGCCGCCTCGGTGACTCGTCGCATTCTGATATATTGGGCAATGGTCAGTCCGGCATGCAATTTGAAAAGCCGCTGAATATGGAATCTGCTGTAGCCGGATTTCTTGGCAATGGTCTCTATATCCAGCTCTGCGCCCAAATTGCTTTCTATCCATTTAAGCATGTCATTAATAAAAATCTGCATATTAATTGCCATGGAAAACTCCTTTTATCGCATCGGCTTTTTGGGGTGTTCATACTCTGTTGCTTGGGTGAATGGCCTCTGATTTATAAAAAGAATGCTGACAGCGAGCGGGGTAGGTTACTGGTGTCATGCATGGCTAGAGGGAAAGATACCGTCGAACAGCAGATCGATTTCATTGGGGGTTAACAAGGATGAAATATCGGCGCCGTTGACATACCAATAGGACAGCGAGTGGAAACTGTTTTCTTTGAACAGGGCGTCCAACGTGCTGGTCGCGATGGTGATCGGGACGTAAACCAGGTTGTTCTTTATCATGGCGTGCAGCTTATGCTGCCCCAAAATCAAACCCAGTTTGAACGTATAGTGAATAATGGCGTCTGCATTGACGCAGAGCAGGCGCTGCAGGTTAATTACCATAATGTCATGCGAGATAACCTTCACGATAACGGCGTTTTTCGTCTCTTCATCCCAGATTAAAATGTCGCCATCCGCCAGTGAGCTGTTGGGCGGCATAAACACGGCCAGCCTCAGCCCATCATGGGTGGATTGTTGATGACATTCCTTTTCCAACTGCGCAGCGTCCAAAATAAGGTAGTCTGGTGAGGTTCCGCTGATCTTGTCTTGCCACTCTTTGTGCTGATTTATGTTTCCAAGTGTTTCACTGATAATAATCATGGTGTCTCCCTCATGTTGGATGTAAATATCCCTATTTCATTTGTTGGGTGATTCTAAATGCGGAAGGAAACATTTTTTGTCTTATGATTTTTTATTTTATTCCTTTGTGGTTTTAAAATAGGAATGAAAATTACACGCTATAATCGTATCGTTCAATCTATTAATTTTTATTTTTTGATCGGTCAAATCTATCGGTGTCATCGATCGAAAAATAACTATCAATAGTTACAATCTATTGAATTATGATGTGTTTATTTTTAAGTTATTGATTTTTTTCTGTATTTTAACTTTATTGTTTGAGTGTGTGCGAATTATCCTAAGTAATACAGACTCATTGGTTATATGAGATGTTTACCAATATTCCGTTTTGCAATAAAAATAATGGCACTAAAAATCAATAAATATCTCAGGAATTGATTTCTTAATAAAACTATCGCGGGGGTTATTTTGTTTTAATTATGCCATTGTGATGGAGTGGGCGCCGTTTAAAATAAAGTAAGGGTATAAGCTACCCGATTATGATTAACTCAATCGAGGGGGAGGGGAATATAGAATTTAAAGCGCGTATCTGCCCAAATGAAAAAGCCCGGCAAGATGCCGGGCTCAGATTGATGACAAAGTCCTTTGCAGTTAAAAATTCCGATCTGGGGACGAATAAAAACAAAGGATTATGTCTTCAGATTTACCCCAAACAGCCGAAAACCACGTTTTTCGGCTGTTTGTCATTAGACTAAGCCCGGCAAGATGCCGGACCTGGGGTAATGCGACGCGAGATGCCTTATTTCAGCAGTGCCTGCGCCTTGGCCACCACGTTATCCACGGTGAAGCCAAACTCTTTGAACAGCTGCTCTGCCGGTGCCGACTCACCAAAGGTGGTCATGCCCACGATAGCGCCGTTCAGGCCCACGTACTTGTACCAGTAGTCCGCGATACCCGCTTCCACCGCCACGCGGGCAGTGACCGCCGCCGGCAGCACGGATTCACGGTAAGCCGCATCCTGCTTGTCGAAGGCGTCGGTAGACGGCATCGAGACCACGCGCACCTTGGTGCCCGCCGCGCTCAGCTTGTCTGCCGCTTCCACGGTGATGCCCACTTCCGAACCGGTGGCAATCAGGATGACGTCCGGCGTACCGGCACAGTCCTTCAGCACGTAGCCGCCGCGGTAAACGTTGGCCAGCTGCTCCGCGGTACGCGGCTGCTGGGTCAGGTTCTGACGCGAGAAAATCAGCGTGGTCGGGCCGTCATTGCGCTCGATGCCGTACTGCCAGGCAATCGCCGATTCCACCTGGTCACACGGACGCCAGGTGCTCATGTTCGGGGTCACGCGCAGGCTGGCAATCTGCTCAACCGGCTGGTGCGTCGGGCCGTCTTCGCCCAGACCGATGGAGTCGTGGGTATAAACGAACACGTTGCGGATTTTCATCAGCGCCGCCATGCGCACCGCGTTACGGGCGTATTCCACGAACATCAGGAAGGTCGCGGAGTACGGCAGGAAGCCGCCGTGCAGCGCGATGCCGTTGGTGATGGCGGTCATGCCGAACTCGCGCACGCCGTAGTGGATGTAGTTACCCGCCGGGTCAACGTTCAGCGCTTTCGAGCCGGACCACATGGTCAGGTTGCTTGGCGCCAGGTCAGCGGAGCCGCCGAGGAACTCAGGCAGCACCTTGCCGAAGGCTTCCAGCGCGTTCTGCGAGGCCTTGCGGCTGGCGATGTTGGCCGGGTTGGCCTGCAGCTGCTCAACGAAGGCTTTGGCGTCGGCTTTCCAGTTGGCCGGCAGTTCGCCGTTCATGCGGCGTTTGAACTCGGCAGCCAGTTCCGGGAAGGCCTTGGCGTAGGCGGCGAACTTGTCGTTCCAGGCCGCTTCTTTCGCCTTGCCGGCTTCTTTGGCATCCCACTGGGCATAGATGTCCTGCGGGATTTCGAAGGCGGCGTATTTCCAGCCCAGGGCTTCGCGGGTGGCGGCCACTTCGGCGGCGCCCAGCGCAGCACCGTGCACGTCGTGGGTACCGGCCTTGTTCGGGGAGCCGAAACCAATCACGGTTTTGCACATCAGCAGGGACGGCTTGTCAGTGACCTTGCGGGCTTCTTCAATCGCGGCCTTGATGGCATCCGGGTTGTGGCCGTCCACGTGACGCACCACGTGCCAGCCGTAGGCTTCAAAGCGCTCGGCGGTGTTGTCGGTGAACCAGCCTTCCACGTGACCGTCGATGGAGATGCCGTTGTCATCGTAGAACGCGGTCAGTTTGCCGAGCTTGAGGGTACCGGCCAGGGAACAGACTTCGTGAGAGATGCCTTCCATCATGCAGCCGTCGCCCATAAAGGCGTAGGTGTGGTGGTCGACCACGTCATGGCCCGGGCGGTTGAACTGCGCAGCCAGGGTGCGTTCGGCAATGGCGAAGCCGACGGCGTTGGCGATGCCCTGGCCCAGTGGGCCGGTGGTGGTTTCCACGCCTGGGGTGTAGCCGTATTCCGGGTGACCCGGGGTTTTGGAGTGCAGCTGGCGGAAGTTTTCCAGCTCGCTCATCGGCAGGTCGTAGCCGGTGAGGTGCAGCAGGCTGTAAATCAGCATGGAGCCATGGCCGTTGGAGAGGACGAAGCGGTCACGGTCAGCCCAGTGCGGGTTGGTCGGGTTGTGGTTCAGGTAGTCACGCCACAGGACTTCGGCGATGTCCGCCATGCCCATAGGTGCACCCGGGTGGCCGGAATTTGCTTTTTGTACGGCGTCCATGCTGAGTGCGCGGATGGCGTTGGCAAGCTCTTTACGAGAGGACATGTTTTACTCCTGAGTGATTACAGTTCAGCGGACAGCATGTCTTCCAGCTTTTGCTGGTCAACGGCGAACAGACGAATACCTTCGGCCAGTTTTTCAACGGCCATGGCGTCCTGATTATGCAGCCAGCGGAATTCGGCTTCGGCCAGCGGGGCAGGTTGGTGGAAGGCTTCGGTGGATGGCGTCAGTTTGCGTTCTACCGGTTGCTCGCTTTGTTTGAGCTGCTCCAGCAGGTTCGGCGCAATAGTCAGACGATCGCAACCGGCCAAAGCCAGGATCTGCTCTACCTTACGGAAGCTGGCACCCATAATCACGGTCTGATAGCGGTGCTGTTTGTAGTATTCATAAATGTTGCGCACCGATTTGACGCCCGGATCCTGCTCGGCGTCATAGTCTGCAGCAGGCTGTTTGGCCTGATACCAGTCATAGATACGCCCCACGAACGGGGAAATCAGGAACACGCCGGCTTCGGCACAGGCGCGGGCCTGGGCAAAAGAGAACAGCAGCGTCAGGTTGGTGTTGATGCCTTCTTTTTCCAGTTCTTCGGCGGCTTTGATGCCTTCCCAGGTGGAGGCCAGCTTGATCAGAATACGCGACTTATCAATACCCTGTTCCTGATACATGCCGATCAACTTACGCGCCTTGGCCACGCACATGCCGCGATCGAAGGACAGGCGTGCGTCCACTTCGGTGGAAATGCGGCCCGGCACGCTTTTGAGAATTTCGACGCCGATGTTCACCGCCAGTTTGTCGCTGGCGTTGATCAGTTGGGTTTCTTTATTGCCACCTTGCTGGCGGGCATAGTTCAGAGCTTCGATGATCAGTGGCTTATATTGAGGCAGCGCAGCGGCTTTCAGAATCAATGAAGGGTTAGTGGTGGCATCCTGCGGTTCGAACTGGCGGATGGATTCGATATCGCCGCTGTCGGCTACCACCGTGGTGAGCTGCTTGAGTGCGTCTAATTGGTTCATTAATAAGCTCCTTGACCAAACGTCAATGTAGGGAAATGAGAACGTTTTTCATCGTAGGCTGAACACACTGCATCAGAAGCCCGATGATTAAAATGCGCTTTTTCTGATTGTTGCGATGGATAAGAACAATGGATCCCGAAACGAGCCAGGTAGGGCGCGGTTTTGCAGCCGCTTACCTCACCTGCGAAGGCGGTGTCAGTATGGGCTGACCGAGGGGAAAAAGATGTGGCATAGCGCACTCGCAATAAAAAAGGGTTCAGCACCCGGCTGAACCCTGTGGTATTTCGCTTCCTTATTATTTGGTCAAGTTAACGTCAATCGCCTGATAGAAGGCATTGGTCGTATCTGCTACATCCCACACGGCGAGGATGACGTGCGAACCGCTGCGGTCTGCAGGTATGTTGCACTGGTGGGTGACCTGCGCGGCTGGAATCGCACCGCCGTCGTTCTGTTGACAGAACGGCGTCAGGTCAAAGGACGCACGGGTCAGTGGCTGTGACGCATCCCAGTTCGGCTTGGTAATGAAATAACGCCAACTGGTGGTGCTGTGGCGAGCGGTCAGTCTCCAGGTGAAGGAGTTGGCGCCGGTGTGCAGATTGATCTTGTTCCAACGGGTTGGCGTTTGCTGATCCAGTTCGAAGAAGGTGGATTTGTCGGCGCTGGCGATATGCCCGTCAGCCGGACCCGCCTGTGGGAAGCCTTTCAAGCCTTCAACGCTCTGTGGTTCGTATTGCACACTGCCGCATTGGGTATTGAGCTGCAGTTTGCACTGATAGGAGCGGCTGGCCGGCGTTTCGACGTAACCGTGGGCGGCGGCCTGTTGTGATACGCCGAACAACGCGGCGCTCAGCAGGCCAAGGGACATAAGGGTACGGGAAGTATTGTTCATAAGTCACTCCTGACTGAAGTTGTATTGTAAGTTGGGTTTATTTTCACCGACAAAAAGAGAGGTTATTAAAAAATTAAAAACATCATTCTTGGCGGCTTGTTTTATTTTTACCCTTAGACTCAGCTGTCAGGGTGGAATGTTTTATAGGCTATTAACTAAAATTATTATGATGATTGTCTTTTATTTCTTGATTGAATTTATTTAAACACTGCTGTCTAAAAAAACGGCGTCATGATGAATTTTATTTAAAGTGTTGATGAATAGTCTTTCAGATGACGTGCTGCAATATAGAGTATATTGCTTGTGGTTTTGCTTACTCTTGTGTGACTTGAACGACTTTTACGCGCCAACCACTTGGGAATTTAGTGTCATTTTTTTCTTATTTTATGTCAAAGAGGAATTTGTATGACTAGATTATCCCTGGATGCGATTAAAATAATCAGCACCATCAAAAGTACCGGCTCTTTCTCAATGGCGGCGGAGGCGTTGCATAAAACCCCTTCGGCAATATCTTACCGGGTTTCCAATATAGAAAGTAAACTCTGCGTGAAACTTTTTCATCGTAATGGGCCGATGATCACCCTGACAGATGAAGGGGAATTCTTATTGCAGGAAGGTGGCTGGATTTTAAATGCGGTACAGGATCTGGAGAGTAGGGTAAGAAACATCCCAAAGTTCGATAATAATATCCGCATCGTGGTTGATAATTTCTTTCCGCTGGAAACGCTCACCCAGGATATCCGCGACTATATCCAGCACAGCCCAAACGCCAACATATCCGTGCAGCGTGAAGCGCTGAATGGCACCTGGGATGCGTTGAAGAACAACCGGGCGGATTTGATTATTGCCATCGGCCAGATCCCGGACAGCGTGCAGGCCAAGACGCTGATGCTCGGCAAGCTGAATTTTGTGCTGTGCGTTTCTCCTTCTCATCCCTTTGCGGCGCAGAAAAAGCCGGTGGATAAAAACCAGCGGCTGAACGATATCGTGGTGGGCATTGCCGACAGCAGCCACGAGCTGCCCAAGCGTAACCACGGTGCCATGCCGTTGCAGCGCCAACTGATGGTATGCGACGTCGAGAGCAAATTGGCGCTGTTGAAGCGGGGTATTGGGCACGGCTTCTTGCCGCCGGCGCTGATAGAAAAAGAGCTGGCCAGCGGCGAGTTGGTGACGGTACCGGTCGATATGCAAAAAGGCGATGAAATGATTTGGCTGGCCTGGCATCCGGCCAGCAAAGGGGCCGGTTTTAGCTGGTGGCATGAGCGGCTGACGCGCAAGAGCGACGTCTTCAGTCTGCTGGGGCGGGAAGTAATACGTGATGGGGGTTATCCTTGGTGTAACAACTGAGGGAGTGACCACGAAGGGATGCGAAAATTAAACGTTTAATTTGCAGGCTGCGTCCCACCATTGCACGTGGGCGCCGCTGGCGGTCATTTGGACGCGCAGCAAGGCGCGAGTCGTGAGGTTTGGCAGGCCAAATAAGCGGCTCGTAACACAGGTGCGCGTTCAAATGGCCCCAGCCCTTCGGGTCGCGCCCCAAAAGCCCGTACTCTGCGTTGTCGGGCTTGAACGTAGGCCCGCTATGCCCAGCACCCTCCGCCTTGATTACGGGCTTTTGGGTCTGCGACGGCGTCATGTGCAATGGTGGGACGCAGCCTATAACCCCGTCGCCATCAGCCCCGGGGTTTTTTTATGTCGTCGCTGACCGTTACGCCACTCGACCCACTTTCAGCCAGGCGGTATCGGAACCCGGCACGGCAGTGATATAGCCCCACTTGGCCTGCCAGACATAGCCCTGATACGACACCAATGCTCCTTGGTTATAGGTGGTACCGGCAACGTAGGCCGGGGCGCTCATGATTGGCAGATTACCTGGGCCAACGCCGGTATAGCGCAAGCCGGTGCCCATATCCAACTGGCTGTCGTCATAGTCCGGTGCGTTGAAGTAACGGTCGAGTGAGGCCAACAGATCGCCATTGCGGTTGTCCTGGCCCAGGTGCCAGAACATCACGCCGCCCAACTGCTGCTGTTTGATGTACTTCGCCTTGTACTTGAAGCTTTCGGCATCGTCATAGGTGACGAACAGGCCATTGGCCGCGTGGTACAGATACGGCGTTTTGGTTTTATCGTTCCACAGGCGCTGATAGCCGTAGTTGCCCAACAGCATTTGCTCCAGCTGGCGGTAAGAGGCGATGCGGGGATCCTTGTCGCGGACGCACTCTTCACAGCCGACCAACCAGTAATCGGTGCCAGGGAAGGGATCTTCCCCCGGCGTGCTGTGGCTGCTGTACTGGCCGCCGTTAGTGGCGCTGACGCCTTTGAACGCCCGGCCGTAGAACGGCACGCCCATGACGATCTTGCTGCTCGGCACGCCTTCCAGCATCAGATGTTGCTGTACGGCGGCGTCTACCGTCAGGCTGAACGGGCTGGGGAAGGCGCGAGTCAGCTCTTCCCAACTCCAGCCGAGATTGGCTTCACGCAGCGCGTTATAGAAGGTTGGCCCGGCGCTGTCGCCGAACAAGCCTGCCTGGTGGTTGGTGATTTTTTCCCATGGGCCGGCCAGATCGTAGGTCATCAGGTTGATGTAATCGAGTGAGGCGACGATCTGCGGCAGCTTGCTGTAGTAGCGAGACAGGAAGAACGCGCCACCTGCACCGGCGATGGTCAGTTGGTAAGGCAGCGCCTGACGGCCGTCGGCCTGGGTTTGCTGATTGAGCAGGGTGCGGATTTCCTGCAGCGCGGCGACAAAACCGTCGACCTCGCTGCTCTGCGGGTATTCC
Organism: Serratia sp. BIGb0234; assembly: GCF_024809915.1. Taxonomy (NCBI): domain Bacteria; kingdom Pseudomonadati; phylum Pseudomonadota; class Gammaproteobacteria; order Enterobacterales; family Yersiniaceae; genus Serratia; species Serratia sp. BIGb0234. The sequence goes on along the minus strand of NZ_JANUEI010000002.1, from coordinate 969,420 downwards.
CAGTCAATGTCTACGCCGTCAAAGCCATAATCTTTCATGATGCGGACGCAGGATTGCGCAAATTTGGTGCGTGCCGCCGGGGTTTTGACCGCGTTGACATAGTTGGCATGGGACACCCCCAGATCGTTGGAGTAATACCAGCCGCCGATAGAGAACATGATGCGCAGATTCGGGTTATGCGCCTTCAGCGCAGTCAAACGGCTAACCACATCACGCGCCTTGGCGTCATTGGTTTCCGGATCCCAGGCGCACTCCAGATTGCTGTTAATGTCGAGGAACGAGAAATTAATGTGGGTCAGTTGCCTGGCCTTAGCCGGTGTAATATTGGACACCGGGAAAGGTACGATTGAAGTATCGGACTCGGTATAGTGATTAATTTGGTTAGTAGGAATGAAATAATAACCAATAACGGCTTTACGTTCTGACATGGTATTTCTCCAGAGTTAAGGTTTTTGTCATTGAGAGTGAATCTCCCGCCGCTATTAATGTTTATTTATCGGATAAAGAGAAGTCGAAATAAATCACAATAAAGATGAATTTTTTATCGGCTTGCCAAGTTATTTGGCAGGGTGGTGTTGTGCCATGGGTGAGCATGAATGAATTTGACTTTAGAGGCTGTATTTATTCATTTGCTTTGTTATAGCATCCTTAACTAGATTCTGATGGTACCGATATTCCACCGGCCGTGATTGGCGTTTAATTAAAATAAAATAGGAGTGTAGCTATGTCCAGCTTAGAGCCAGACGCTGTTGGCTTAATTATCCAGCGAGCATGTGAATATCTTCAGCCGGTGATGAATGCCATTTTGGCAGGGCTCATGGCGCTATTGCACGGGGCTTATCGCAATGTCGGTATGCGGCGCCGTTTATTAAATGCAGGCATGTGCGCGTTATTGGCCTGGACGGTGCGCGACGCCTTGGCGCTGACCGGGCTGGAATTAAAGTGGGCGAACCTTGCCAGCGTGCTGATTGGTTTTCTTGGGGCTGATTATATCAGCGCATTAATTAAAAGATTTATTGGCAAAAAAACGGGGTTTAAAGATGACAAATGAAATTGAAGACATTCGTTTTACCGCACGCAGCGAGACCAATTTAATGGACGTGCATCCGGATCTGGTGCGGGTGATGCGGCTGGCGCTGCATTATTCGCTGGTGCCTTTTTCCATCACCGAAGGGCGCCGCAGCATGGCGCGTCAGCGTGACCTGGTGCGGGGTGGGCAAAGCCAGACGCTGAAAAGCCGCCATTTGACCGGCCACGCGGTGGACGTGGTGGCTATGCCGGCAGGCGTGGTGTCCTGGGAGTGGGACTATTATGCGCAAATCGCGGTGGCGGTCCGTCGTGCAGCGCGAGAGTGTGCGGTTGCCGTTGAGTGGGGCGGGGAATGGAAGACGCTGAAGGACGGGCCGCACTTCCAGCTTTCCTTTAAGGATTACCCGGCATGAGCGGTTGGCTGAGCAGGCTGGCGCAGGGCGGATTGCTGCTGTTGTTGTTGGTAGCCATCTGCCTTGGCGGCTACAGCTCGCTGTTGTCGCACCGGTTGGAGCTGGCGCGGCAGCAGGCGTTAGAGCAGCAAAAGACCCTGGCGCAGCAGGCGGGGTTGATTGCCACGCTGCAAACTCAGGATGCACAGAATCGTGCGCTGATGGCGGCTCAGCAGCAACAGGAGCAACTGCTGCGGCAGCAAAGCGATGTTTATCAGAGGAAATACCTTGAAGCGATTAAAAATGACGCCTGCGCTGGGCAGCCTATGCCTGGCGCTGTTATTGAGCTCCTGCGCCCAACCGCCGCAGCCGGCAGTGCCGGTGGTACTGTTGCCCCCTGAAACGGTGTTTATTCCGTGCGAGCAGCCGCAGCTGCTGGGCAATACCTGGGGCGATGCGCTGAGTTATACCCTGGCGCTACAAACCTCGTTACAAATCTGCGCAGGCCGGGTGGCCACGCTGAATGCCTGGCGCGCCCAACTGCCAGCGCACTGATGGCAGTGTTTTTCTTCTTCGTCCTGTGGTACTTCTTTTTTTACTTTTATAAAACTATTTCGATCAAGGTTTTGGCCCGCTTCAAAGTTTGTGACGTTTCTCTCACTATACTACAAGGCTGCGTCCTGCCATTGTACGTGAGCGCCAGCCCTTCGGGCCGCGCCCCAAAAAACCGTACTTAGCGTTGTCGGGTTTGAACATAGGCACGCTATGTCCAGCATCCTCCGCCTTGATTACGGGCTTTTGGGTCTGCGACGCTGGCACGAACAATGGCAGGACACAGCTTAATAGCCTTACCTCAACATAAAAGCAAAAAGCATAGGAACCTACAATGGACGAACAGCTCAAACAGAGTGCGCTTGATTTCCACCAATATCCGGTCCCAGGGAAGATCCAGGTATCCCCCACCAAGCCGCTGGCAACGCAACGCGATCTGGCGCTGGCCTATTCGCCGGGCGTCGCGGCACCTTGTCTGGAAATTGCTGCCGATCCGCTGGCGGCCTACAAATATACCGCGCGTGGCAACCTGGTGGCGGTCATTTCCAACGGCACGGCCGTGCTGGGCCTGGGCAATATCGGTGCGCTGGCCGGTAAACCAGTGATGGAAGGGAAGGGCGTCCTGTTCAAGAAATTTTCCGGTATCGACGTGTTTGATATCGAAGTCGATGAGCTAAACCCTGACAAGCTGATCGACATCATCGCCGCGCTGGAGCCGACTTTCGGCGGCATTAATCTGGAAGACATCAAAGCGCCGGAGTGTTTCTACATCGAGCAGAAACTGCGCGAGCGCATGAAGATCCCGGTGTTCCACGACGATCAGCACGGTACCGCGATCATCACGACCGCCGCAGTGTTGAACGGCCTGCGGGTAGTGAAAAAGAATATTTCCGACGTGCGGCTGGTGGTTTCCGGAGCCGGCGCCGCGTCGATCGCCTGTCTGAACCTGCTGGTGGCCCTGGGGCTGCGCCAGCAGAACATTACCGTCTGCGACTCCAAAGGGGTGATCTACAAAGGCCGTGACGCCAATATGGAGCAGACCAAGGCGGCTTATGCGATTGAAGATAACGGCCAGCGTACGCTGGGTGACGCTATCCCTAACGCCGACATCTTCCTCGGTTGTTCCGGCCCGGGTGTCTTGACTCAGGATATGGTGAAAACCATGGCCAGGGATCCGTTGATCATGGCGCTGGCCAACCCAGAACCGGAAATCCTGCCGCCGCTGGCGAAAGCCGTGCGCCCGGACGCCATTATCTGTACCGGCCGCTCCGATTACCCGAACCAGGTAAACAACGTGCTGTGCTTCCCGTTCATCTTCCGCGGTGCGCTGGACGTGGGGGCGACCACCATTAACGAAGAGATGAAGCTGGCCTGCGTACATGCGATTGCCGATCTGGCGCTGGCAGAGCAAAGCGACGTGGTGGCGTCGGCCTATGGTGATCAGGATCTGTCATTTGGCCCTGAATACATCATTCCCAAACCTTTCGATCCGCGCCTGATTGTTAAAATCGCTCCGGCAGTGGCCAAGGCGGCGATGGAGTCTGGCGTGGCGACGCGGCCGATCGAAGACTTTGATGCCTATGTCGAAAAGCTGTCTGAATTCGTTTACAAAACCAACCTGTTCATGAAACCGATCTTTGCCCAGGCGAAGAAGGAAATGAAGCGGGTGGTGATGGCGGAAGGCGAAGAAGAAAGGGTACTGCACGCCACTCAGGAACTGGTGTCGCAAGGCTTGGCCTATCCGATTCTGGTGGGGCGCCCGAGCGTGATCGAAATGCGGCTGAAAAAACTCGGTCTGCAGCTGACGCCGGGTAAAGACTTTGAAGTGGTGAACAACGAGTCCGATCCGCGTTTCAATGAATACTGGGGCGAGTACTACCAGATCATGAAACGCCGCGGCGTTTCGCAGGAACAGGCGCGCCGTGCGGTGATCGGCAACCCGACGCTGATTGCCGCCATCATGCTGCATCGTGGCGAGGCGGATGCGATGATCTGCGGCACCATCGGCAGCTATCACGAGCATTACGACGTGGTTGAAAAAGTATTTGGCTTCCGTGAGGGCGCCCATGTCGCCGGGGCGATGAATGCGCTGCTGCTGCCAAGCGGCAACACCTTTATCGCTGACACCTATGTCAATGACGATCCGACGCCGGAGCAACTGGCGGAAATCACCCTGATGGCGGCGGAAACCGTGCGTCGTTTCGGCATTGAGCCGAAGGTCGCGTTGCTGTCCCATTCCAGCTTTGGTTCTTCCGATAACCCGGCAGCCTGCAAGATGCGTAAAACGCTCGAGTTGGTGAATCAGATGGCACCGGAGCTGGAAATCGACGGCGAGATGCACGGCGATGCCGCGTTGGTTGAGAGCATTCGTAATGATCTGATGCCGGACAGCCCGCTGAAAGGCTCGGCCAACGTGCTGATTATGCCGAACATGGAAGCGGCGCGTATCAGCTACAACCTGCTGCGTGTGTCGTCTTCGGAAGGGGTTACCGTGGGGCCGGTGCTGATGGGAGTAGCGAAACCGGTACACATCCTGACGCCAATCGCCTCGGTGCGCCGCATCGTCAACATGGTGGCGCTGGCGGTTGTGGAAGCGCAGACCGCACCGTTATAAGCCTTCGGCATTAAACCGCCCCCTGACGCCTTGGCGCAGGGGGCTTTTTTATGCCTTGCAGAGTGCCGCGATCTGGCGAATATCCTTTGGCGTAGTCCGGCAGCAGCCGCCGATCAGCCGTGCGCCGATGCGTTGCCATTCTCCTACCTGATCAATCAGGCTGCCGTGCTCGCCGCCGCAGGCGTGCCAGGTTTTGCTCACCGCGTCGTAATGTTCGCCGGAGTTAGGATAGACCAACAGCGGTTTATCGGTCAGCACGGCAAATTGGCGCAGCGCCGGGGCCACATTTTCCAGCGCAATGCAGTTGATGCCAATCGCCAACGCCTGCGGATTGCCGTGCAGCGATGCCAGCACCTGCGTCAGCGGCGTGCCGTCGCTGAGGTGTTGGCTGTCGCGCAGGGTGAAGGCGAACCAGGCGCCGAGCGTCGGGAATTCTTGCAACAGCGTGAGCAACGCCTGCAGCTCACTGAACGAGGGCAGGGTTTCACAGGCCAACAGATCTACGCCGGCCTCGGCCAACGCACGGATGCGTGGGCGGTGGAAGGCGATCATTTCTTCCTGCGGTAATGCGTAATCGCCGCGATATTCAGAGCCGTCGGCCAGATAAGCGCCATAGGGGCCGACCGAGCCGGCGATCGGCAAGGGGGTTGCCTGCGGGTGCTGAGCCAGATAGTCGCTGCGCGCCTGTTGCGCCAGGTGCACGCTTTTGGCGATCAGCGCCAGTGACTGCTCGTGATCCAGCCCCCGGCGCAAAAATCCCTGCGGCGTGGCCTGATAGCTGGCGGTGATGGCGCACTGCGCCCCCGCGTTGAAATAGTCGAGATGAACCTGATAAATCAGCTCGGGGTTTTCGATCAGCACCTTGGCCGACCACAGGGGATCACTGAGGTCACAGCCGCGAGCCTCCAGTTCGGTCGCCAGTGCGCCGTCAAGGATCAGCGTGTTGTGGGTGGCCAACAGCGTGGCGACGGGGTTGTTAACCGACATGATTTTCTCCCAAAGATGTTTTTTGTCCGCTGCGGCGGGTCAGATAATAGGCGGCGTAGCACAGTGCGACGAACGGCAGCCCGCAGTAAAGCGCGATGCGCTGCTCCGGATCGAACGCCAGTCCGATACAGGCCAGCAGGCACAGGGAAAAACCGACGATCGGCGTTAACGGATAGCCCGGCGCGCGGTACTTCAGGCCGGCGATCGGCTGGCCGCTGCGCAGATAGTGGCGGCGGAAAGCGTAGTGTGAGGCGCAGATGCTCAACCAAACTGCCACCACGGCAAAGCCGGAAATGGCCGACAGGGCGACAAACACCGTGTCCGGCGCAATCACGCTGGTTAACAGCGCCAGTACGCCGCCAAGCATGCTGAAGGTCAGCGCATTGATCGGAATGCCACGTTTATTGACGCGAGAAAAATAGGCCGGCAGGGTGCGCTGGTTGGCCAGCGACCACAGCATGCGGCCCGAAGCGTACAGGCCTGAGTTGGCGGCAGACAGGATGGCGGTCAGGATGACGAAATTAAAAATATCGGCGGCATAGGGCACGCCGATGCGTTCAAACACCAACACAAACGGGCTTTTGACAATCCCGGCCTGATCCATCGGGATCAGCGCAGCCAGAATAAACACCGTGCCGACAAAGAACAGCATCAGGCGGATCACCGTGGTGCGTATCGCCCAGGGCACCACCTTTTCCGGATTTTCGGTTTCGCCTGCGGCAATGCCGATAAGCTCCGTGCCGGAGAAAGCGAAGTTGACCGCCACCATCGTCATCAGGATCGGCAGGGTGCCGTTGGGCAGCCAGCCGGAGGCGGTCAGGTTATGCAGAAAGGGAGCCGGAGTGCCGTCTTTCATCGGCAGCAGGCCAAACATGGCTGCTCCGCCGAGGATGATAAACGCCAAAATAGTGATCACCTTGATCAACGAGAACCAGAATTCGCTCTCCGCGAAGAAGCGAGTGGTGACTACGTTGAGCAGGAAAATGGCCGCGCAGAAAATCAAACACCACAGCCAAACCGGCGACTGTGGGAACCAATACTGCATGCAGAAACCGGCGGCGGTCAGGCTGGAACCGAGTGCGACGGTCCAGGTGAGCCAATAGAGCCAGGCCACGGTATAACCGGTCGCCGGACCAAGATAGCGGGAGGCGTAAACGTGGAAGGCGCCGGTTTCCGGCATCGCCACGGAAAGCTCGCCCAGGCACAGCATGACCAGATAGACCACCAGTGCGCCAATCAGATAGGCCAGCAGGGTACCCAGGGCGCCGGTGGTGGAAATGATATAGCCGGTGTTGAAAAACAGCCCGGTACCGATCACGCCACCCAGCGACAGCATCACCAGGTGCCGGGCCTTCATGGTGCGTTTGAATTGCCCTTCGGCGGGGACAGGTGAATGCATGGTATTTTACCCGTATAGACGTCTAAGCTGCTAAATGGCTATTGGTTATACCCGCAATACTTCATGAAATCAATGCGTAGTCAGGGATCCAAAAGTAAAAAAATAGTTATCGATGTCGCAGGAAAGGGGGTTGTCTATATGCAAATGATAATTATTATCTATAATGTCGCCACTTTTTATGACAGGGCAGCATCATGAGACTTTTGATTTTATTGGCCGCGCTGGCGCTCGCCGCCTGTAGCCAAACCCCGGTTTCCTCGCCAAAAACTACCCTTGATAGTTTGGGCAAAATTACGGATTTGCGCAGTGGAGAAAGCCTGTCACCTGACCAGCTTCTGGCCCGTTTGGCCGCTCAACCGCGGGTCATTGTCGGCGAAAAACACGATAACCCCTATCACCATCAGATTGAGCTGTGGCTGGTGCAAAACCTACCGCAGCAGCGTCCCCAGGGTAGCGTGCTGATGGAAATGATTAACCCGAATCAGCAAGACAAGGTTAACCAGGTGAAACAGTGGCTGCAGGGGGACCCCAGCGTTCGCGACGGACGCGTAGCGGAGTTGATCGGCTGGCAGTCGGGATGGAAATGGTCGCTGTACGGCGATGTGGTAATGGCGGCGATGCGTGCACCCTATCCGCTGTGGTCGGCTAATCTGGATCGCGATGAAATCATGGCTTTTTATCAGCAGCCAAGTTTCCCGCAGGGCCAACTGTCGGTGCGTCCGGTGGTGCAGAAAGCGCTGGAGGAAACTATCCGCACTTCGCACGGCGGCAAGATTGAACCTCAACAATTGCATGCGATGCTGGCGATCCAACAGCAGCGTGACCGCCGCATGGCCGAACGCCTGCTGGCCGCGCCCACTCCCGCGCTGTTGATTGCCGGTGGCTACCATGCCGCCAAATCCGTAGGAGTGCCACTGCACGTGCAGGATTTGCAACCGGCTGCGTTGCCAACGGTACTGATGCTGGCGGAACCCGGGGTGCAGGTCGACAAACAGGTGGCCGATTACCTGTGGATCACCCCGGCCGTAAAATGAATCTGTTAAGGCAGTGAAAAGGACTGTTAATAATAATTACAAATGATTATCATTAGCAAATGTGATCTGCAATCATTCGCAATTAAGTAATCTAATGTCCCTATGCTAAGTCAGTCTTTCTCTTTTTCGGCCCCTGCGATGCCGCAACCGCGCTGGGCGCGCGGTTTTTTGTGCGCTATCGCGGCACATGTGGCGCTGGTACTGTTGTTTTACTGGCCGCCACGCTCGCTGCCGCCGATGCAATTGCCGCCTCCGGCGGTAATGATGAGCTGGGCCGCGCAGATTGAAGCGCCGGAAAGTCCCAAACCCTTACCGCTAGGCGTACAGCAGGCGCAGTCGTCTGCTGCACAACCGGCTGAACAGCAAGAACAACCCGACTTACCAAAGCTGGCACGGGCTGAAAAAACCAAGATTGCCGTGGCCGAAAAGAAGCGAACTGAACAGCGGCCGCCGCAGAAAACTCAGCCGAAGCCCGAGGAGCAGGCAAAAGAGACCAAACACGCTGCGGCCTCCAGCGCCGCGGCACCGAAAGCGTTGAATGTTGCCCGGCAGGCGGCGGCACCGCTGAACAGTGATTCCGCCAGTCAACTGCAGGCCAAGCTGTCGTGGGAAAGTCAGGTTAAGGGGCTGCTGAACCGCATCAAACGCTATCCGTCGGATGCACAGCGCCGCCGCCGTACAGGCATGCCGCAGGTGGTCTTTACGGTGGATGTGCAGGGCCGGGTGTCTGATTTGAGATTGCAGGCGTCGTCAGGCACCGCCTCGCTGGATCGGGAGGCACTGGCGGTGGTGACTCGGGCGCAGCCTTTGCCGCAGCCGCCGGTGGAGATGCTTCAGCAGGACAAGGTTCGGGTGACGATGCCCATCGATTTTAATCTGGCGGCGTTGCACGCCGTCCAATAGTTTATGCCCACGGCAGCGGCCTTTTGTTTGCTGAAACAAAAGCAGGCGTTGCCGATGTCAAACCATCGTGAGGGACTATGAAATATCCACTTTTGCCGGGTCGTTGTTGGCGTGCGGCAACCTCTGTCGTGATCTCATTAAGCTTAATGGGCCAGGCCGTTCAGGCGGCACCGCAGGCTCCCAGCGCGGAAATCATCCCGAAAAAGTTGACCGCCCAGGGTGAAACCCGGGTAGATGATTACTATTGGTTGCGCGACGACAGCCGCCAGAATAAAAAGATGCTGGATTATTTGACGGCGGAAAACCGTTATACCGAACAGATGATGCAGCCGTACAAAAAACTGCGCGATACGCTGTACCAGGAAATGCTCGGCCGCATGAGCCCGGAAGATCGCTCGGTACCTTATCAACTGAACGGCTACCGCTATCAGGAAAGCTATGCGGCGGGCAAGGATTTTGCCCTGTACCAGCGTCAGGCCCTTACCGCCGATGCGCCATGGCAAACGTTGCTGGATGCCAACCAGCGCGCGACAGGGCAGGCTTATTACCGTGTTGGCGGTCTGGAGATCAGCCAGGACAATCAGCGGATGGCGATCGCCGAAGATTATCAGGGGCGCAGGCAGTACCGTATTTCGTTGCGTAATGTCGACAGCGAGAAATGGGCCGCGGAAGTGATTGAAAACACCTCTGGCGACATGGTGTGGGCCAACGATGGCAAGACGCTGTTTTATATTCGCAACCATCCGCAAACCCTGTTGCCGTATCAGGTTTATCGCCATCAGTTCGGTACGCCGGTCGCGGACGATAAACTGGTGTATCAGGAAGATGACGCGGCGTTTTATCTGAGCCTGGCTCATTCCTCCTCCCGCGACTACCTCATTATTACCATCAGCGGCAACACTACCTCTGAGGCGCGGCTGATCGATGCCAACCAACCGCTGAAAGCGCCGGTGCTGTTTGCCGCCCGTCGGAACGGCCATGAATATTACCTCGACCATTATCGCGGCGAGTTCTATTTACGCTCCAATCACCAAAGCCCGCATTTTGGTCTCTATCACACCGCGGCGCTCGATAAACCGTGGCAGACGCTGATTGCACCGCAGGAAAAGCGCGAGGTCGAAGGTTTCACCTTATTCCGCGACTGGCTGGTGGTGAAAGAGCGTGGCGATGGCCTGGTACAGCTACGGCAAATCAGTTGGGACGGCAAAACCCAGCGCAGCATTCCGTTCGATGATGCCAGCTACATGGCCTGGCTGGGCTATAACCCCGATCCGGACAATCAGCACCTGCGCTACGGCTATTCGGCGATGACCACGCCGACCAGCACCTACGAATGGGATCTTGATAAAGGCACTCGTACCCTGTTGAAACAGCAGGAAGTGAAAGGCGTTGATCCCAGCCAGTACCACAGCGAACGGGTGTGGATCAGCGCGCGTGACGGTGTGAAGGTACCCGTCTCGCTGGTCTACAACCGTGCGATGTTCAAACCGGGGCTCAGCCCGCTGCTGGTGTACGGCTATGGCGCCTATGGCATGAGTATGGATCCGGCCTTCAGCGCCAACCGCATCAGTTTACTGGATCGCGGTTTTGTTTATGCGCTGATCCACGTGCGTGGCGGCGGAGAATTGGGGCAGAACTGGTATCAGCAGGGCAAACTGAGCCATAAACCCAACACCTTCAGCGACTTTATCGATGCAACCCAGGCGTTAATCAAACAGGGTTACGGCCAGCCGGGGCGTATCTATGCCATGGGGGGCAGCGCCGGCGGCTTGCTGATGGGCGCGGTGATCAATCAGGCGCCGCAGCTGTATAACGCGGTGGTGGCGCAGGTGCCTTTCGTGGATGTTTTGACCACCATGCTCGACGACAGCATTCCACTGACCGTCGGTGAATATGAAGAGTGGGGCAACCCAAATCAACCAGAAGCCTATGAGCTGATGAAGTCTTATAGCCCCTACGACAACGTACGCAAGCAGACGTACCCGAACCTGTTGGTGACCAGCGGCCTGTATGATTCGCAGGTGCAATATTGGGAGCCGGCAAAATGGGTGGCCAAACTGCGTCGCTTTAAACAGGGCGATTCGCTGCTGCTGCTGGCCACCGATATGACGGCCGGGCACGGCGGAAAATCGGGCCGACTGACGCGGCTGGAAAATAGCGCCCTGGAATACAGCTTTATTTTGGCGGTGGATCAGAAAACGCGGAAATAACCCTTCTGGCCGCCAGGAAATAACCTGGCGGCTTATTAAAACGATAAAGCGTTAATTTTACCGTCGATTTCGGCGGGCTTTGTGCTGGGCATTGTCGGCCATAACATCTTTTTGGTCATTTCTGGGGATCTATGAAAATTAAATTACTGGTAAGCCTGATCGGTGCGGGAATAGCGCTGAGCGGGACGGCGACGGCTGCGCAAGACGGGGCAGACAATGGCAAGGGCAACGTGGTGTTTAGCCCGTTGAACGTTTCGGCTGCGACAGAAAGCGACCGTAGCGAAAAGGAGGCGTTGGAAAAACCGGGTGCCTTCAGCTCACGAGGGGAAAATAAGAATCTCGAATCGGTAGACAGCATTTTGCGCAGCATGCCGGGCACCTATACCCAAATCGATCCGGGCCAGGGATCGGTTAGCGTCAATATCCGCGGCATGAGCGGCTTTGGCCGCGTTAATACCATGGTGGACGGTATTACCCAGAACTACTACGGCAGTTCGCCGAGCGATGCAGCCCATGGCGGGTTACCCACCAGCCAGTTCGGTGCGCTGATCGACCCCAATTTTATCGTCGGCGTTGATGTAGCGCGCGGCAATGCGACGGGCTCCGCCGGAGTGAATGCGTTGGCAGGCAGCGCCAACTTCCGCACCCTGGGTGTGGATGACGTGGTGTTTTCCGATAATCCCTTTGGCGTGCGCACCAAATTTTCCGTGGGCAACAACGGCATTGGCCGCAGCGGCATGATTGCCGTGGGTGGGAAAACCGGCGCCTTTGGTGAAGGCGGCAGCCTGGGCGCGATGGCAGCCATCAGCGGCAGTTCCATCACGTCTAATTACAAAAACGGCTCCGGTTTTGACAGTGAAGAGTTTAACGTTGATAAAACTTATCGACAGAACCCTAAATCCCAGTTATTCAAAGTCGATATTAAGCCAGACGCTTTTAATAGTATCGAACTGTCGGCCAGGACCTACCAGAATAAAATAACCCGCCGTCATATCGACAGTAATGACTTCTATATTAAATATCACTATGCGCCTTTCTCCGAGCTGATTGATTTTAATCTGACAGCCAGTACCAGCCGCGGTGAGCAGAAATTCATGTCTGACAATATGGCAGGGTTTAGCGACAGCAAGGCGAAAAATATCTCGGACGCGCTGGACGTCAATAACACCAGCCGTTTCAGCCTGCAGGAGGTCGATTTTGCCTTCAGCTATGGTGGCAAGCTGATCCGTAACGAATACAAGAAGCACGCATCCGGGCTGGTAACCGACGATAACCAGGCGGAAAGTTCGCCGGTGGGGATCGCGGGTAAACAAAATATCGCCAGCCTTTACAGCGGGCTGCAGCTTAACTACGGCATCTGGCAGAGCAACTTTGATCTGAACTACAGTTCCTATGATATTTCCGGTTATAAACCTGCCTGTGATGAGCGCGTGGCCTGCTTCCCGCAGGGGGCCAGCAATATCAATTTGAAAGAGCACGGTTTTAATCCGTCGGTGCTGTTATCGGCGCAGGTGACGCCATGGTTGCAGCCGTTTGTCAGCTACAGCAAGTCGATGCGCGGGCCGAATATTCAGGAGGTATTCTTCGCCAACAGCGGCGGGCAGTCGATGAACCCGTTCCTGAAGGGCGAAACCGCTGAAACCTACCAGGCCGGCTTCAACGCCAATGCTCATGACCTGTTGTTCAAGCAGGACAGCTTCCAGCTGAAGGCGGTGTATTTTGAATCAAAGATCAAAAATTACATTTCCAGCCAAAACTACATGGTGTGCAGCAATCGCGAGAAGTGCAACCGCTCTCAGGCGACGCAGGAAGAGTGGGATAACGCCGATGTGAATGTCGTGATGACCATGTACAGCAATGCTTATGAGCCGGTCAGAATGCGTGGGGTGGAAGTAGAGGCAATGTATGATGCCGGTTTCGCCTACACCAAACTCTCCCTGAGCAAAGAGCACACCAGCCAACCGACCAATCAGGCCAGCAACGAATTCGGTGCCGGTGACATCAGCGAACTGCCGGAATTTTATTTCACGTTAGATTCTGGGGTTCGTTTGCTGGACGAGAAACTGACGCTGGGCGGATTGGTCAAATACACGGGTAAAGCGGTTCGCCTGTCGCCAAATTCGGATCGGGACGAAAATGAGCAATTGCTGAAAGAGCCTGCGCCGCACATCCCGACGATTATCGATCTGTACAGCACCTATCAGTTCAACCGTAACCTGCTGTTGAAATTCAGCGTACAGAACCTGATGGACAGAGACTATTCCGATGCGTTGAACAAGATGAACTCGATGCCATCCCAGTCACAGGACTTCACACCGACCAACACCGCCCGCGGCCGAACCTATATCTTCGGCGGGGAGGTGCGATTCTAAGCTGAGTACGGGCGCAATCACTGCGCCCGTTTTGCCTGCTGCAACCACTTGTCCAGCTCGTTGGCGAACTGCTGACGGTCGCGCTGGTTCAGCGTATTCGGGCCGCCGGTCTGGATACCGCTGGAGCGCAGGGTGTCCATAAAGTCGCGCATGTTCAGGCGCTCACGAATGGTGTCCGGCGTATAGCGTTCCCCGCGCGGATTCAGCGCCACCGCGCCTTTTTCGATCACCTCGGCAGCCAGCGGGATATCGGCGGTGATCACCAGATCGCCTTTCTCGCAGCGGCGCACGATTTCGTTATCCGCCACGTCAAAACCGGCCGCCACCTGCAGAGTGTGGATATGCCTGGAAGGCGGCGTTCTCAGCGGTTGGTTGGCAACCAGCGTTACCGACATGGCGGTACGATCCGCCGCGCGGAACAGCACTTCTTTGATCACGTTGGGACAGGCGTCCGCATCGACCCAAATCTGCATTATTCCGGCTCCTTCAACCAATCGCGCACCGGCAGGAAATCACGGTACAGCGCCGCTTCCGGGCTGTCATCCGCCGGTTGATAGTTGTATTCCCAGCGTACCAGCGGCGGCATCGACATCAGGATGGATTCGGTACGTCCGCCGGTTTGCAAGCCAAACAGCGTGCCGCGATCCCAGACTAAATTGAACTCGACGTAGCGGCCACGGCGATACAGCTGGAACTGACGTTGGTTATCGCCCCAACTCAGCGCCTTGCGTTTTTCCACGATCGGCAAATAGGCATCGAGGAAGCCTTCGCCCACCGCTTGGGTAAACGCGAAACAGGTAGCGAAGTCGGGCGTGTTGAGATCGTCAAAGAACAGGCCGCCGATGCCGCGCGCTTCGTTGCGGTGCTTGATAAAGAAATAGTCATCGCACCACTTTTTGTATTTGGAATACACCTGCTCGCCGAAGGGGGCGCACAGCTGTTCGGCGGTGCGGTGCCAATGAATGGCATCTTCTTTAAAGCCGTAGAAGGGGGTCAGATCAAAGCCGCCGCCAAACCACCACACCGGTTCTTCGCCCGGCTTTTCCGCAATGAAAAACCGCACGTTGGCGTGGCTGGTTGGGATATAAGGGCTGCGCGGGTGGATCACCAACGACACGCCCATCGCCTGGAAGCTGCGGCCGGCCAGCTCGGGGCGGTGCGCGGTAGCGGAGGCGGGCAGGGTGGCACCGGAGACGTGTGAGAAGTTGACGCCCGCTTGTTCGAACACCGCGCCGTCGGTCAATACCCGGCTGCGGCCACCGCCGCCTTCTTCCCGCGTCCAGCGGTCCTCGTTGAAAACGGCGCCGCCGTCGGCCTGAGCCAGCTGCGTGCAGATGCGGTCCTGCAGTGCCAGCAGGAAGGATTTTACTTCTGCGATGGTCGATAAACTCATACGGATTAATTCACAGCGTCTGACTGAACAAGCCGCAGAGTATACCTTTATTCACCGTGGCTGGCAGTATCAGCCGGGTTTTCGTTGGTGTGAATCGTAATAGCTGAAGAAACTGATCACGCCGTCGGCGATGGCGCGGGCGATTTTCTCGCGGAATGCGGTGGTGCCAAGCAGGCGTTCTTCCGCCGGATTGGTGATAAACGAGGTTTCGACCAGTACCGACGGAATCGACGGGGATTTCAGAACCGCGAACGCCGCTTGTTCGGTGCTGTTGCTGTGCAGATGATGTACCGGACGGATCTGGCCGAGCACGTGGCGGCCGAGCGTCAGGCTGTTGTTGATGGTATCGGTTTGCACCAGGTCGAACAGCACCTGCTGCAGATAGTTGTCCTGATTTTTGTATTTGCCGCCGGCCACGTCATCGGCGGCATTTTCGCGGTTGGACAGATAACGCGCCATGGCGCTGCTGGCACCGCGATTGGATAGGGCAAACACCGAGGCGCCGGAGGCTTCCGGGCTGGTAAAACCGTCGGCATGGATAGAGATAAACAGATCGGCCTGATGCTGGTGGGCAATCTCCACCCGCTGAAACAGGGGGATAAACTCGTCTTCTTCCCGCGTCAGGCGCACTTCAACGTGTTCCTGTTCGTGCAGAATGCGACGCACGTGGTTGGCAATCTCCAGCACCACGTGTTTTTCCTGCGAACCTTCTCTGCCGACGGCGCCCGAATCGATGCCGCCGTGACCGGGGTCGATCATCACCAGCCTTTTGCTGCCGTTGGGTTTGGGCGCAGTTTTAGCGTGTTGCTTGCGCAGCATGCCGCCGGTTTCGGCTTGGGCCGTTTGGCTCTTGCTGCCGAGCAGCACCAGCGCCAGACCAGAAAGCAGTAATTGACGTCGCGTGGGGGAAACGGGGAGCGGTTTAAAATTGAGGAAGGGTTTAACCTGCTTTTTCATAACGCTACGCTCCATCGACAAATTCTATTTTGCGACGTTATATCGTATTGATAATCATTAATCGACCGGATAACTATGTCCATTTATTACGCGAGTTACCGGGGATTTCTGCATTATTGCCCGGGGAAATCGCAGTTTGATATTGCGTAAGTGAATAATCCCGCGATAATCAGATAAACATCTTAATTAACAGCGGCGAACATCGATGGAAATTCGCGTATTTCGACAAGACGACTTTGAAGAAGTCATTACCCTGTGGGAGCGCTGCGATCTGCTGCGGCCGTGGAACGATCCTGAGATGGATATTGAGCGCAAACTGAATCACGATCCGGATCTGTTTCTGGTCGCGGAAGTGGGCGGGGAAGTCGTGGGATCGGTGATGGGGGGATACGACGGTCATCGTGGCTCGGCGTATTATCTCGGGGTGCATCCGGATTATCGCGGACGCGGTATCGCCAATGCGTTGATCAGCCGGTTAGAGAAAAAATTGATCGCGCGCGGTTGCCCGAAGATCCAACTGATGGTGCGGGAAGATAACGACACGGTGATCGAGATGTACGAGAAACTCGGTTACGAGATCCAGAGCATTACCAGCCTGGGCAAGCGGCTGATCGAAGATCAGGAATATTGAGCGATACTTTGGGCGGTGAGGCTTCACCGCCCAAACTGCGCGTTAGGGCAGTTTTTTGATGGTTTTCACGTCGACTTCCACGTTGCTCCAGTCTTTATCCACTTTCCCTTCCAACTGCACTTTATCTTTCGGGGTGATGGTCTGACCGTTCCAGCGTTTTTTGTCGATCTCGACCGTCAGCGTGCCGCTGGCGTCGCGGAAGGTATAGGTCTCGTCGCCGACGCGTTGCTCAATGTTGCCTTGCAGCATCACCCAGGTGTCATCACTCATTGATTTGACCTTGTCGACGGTGGTCAACGCGGCGCTAGGGCCGGAAAATCCGCCTTGCTGCGTGTTTTGGGTGTGCGTTTGCGGTGCCGCAGGATCGAGGAACCCGCCTTGCTGAGCCAGAACCGGTGCGCTACACAGAGCAATTAATGCTGCCAGGGTATATTTTTTCATCTTAAGCTTCCTTATCTCAATCTAGAATCAAAGCCCTGCCAATCAGGACTGCTGGTTTGATGGGGTTAAGTAAAGCATGAAAATCTTAAGGGGTTCTTAAGCGCGCGCATTGAAAACAATAAACACGGCACCCATTTGAAAAATCATCATGATATTGGCAAGGAATCGATGTTGAAGCCACTCCCACCCCGTTTTTCCCCCGACGATTACGATCAGCACGGTGCGTTGCGTTTGCCGCTGTGGTTTTGGGGCGTACTGATTTTACAGGCCCGCACCTGGATCCTGTTTGTGATGGCCGGGGTTTCGCGCCAGCAGGGGGAAGGCCTGCTATCGCTGTTTTACCCGGACACCCAATGGTTCTGGTATGGCATCGTGCTGGGGCTGCCGGCGGCGTTGGCATTTTTGATTGCTCCGCGTCGTCACCAGTGGCCACGGCTATGGCGTGCCTGGCGCTGGGTATTGATTGCTTCGCTGCTGGCCGCGCTGGGTGGTTCCCTGTTTAGCCTGTGGCAGCAAGACGACAATCCTTCGGCGTTAGACATCGTGCTGGCGTTGCTCGATGCGTTGGCGCTGGCTTACTTGCTGCTGAGTGCGCGTCTTAAGGCCTGTTTCGTGGTACAGGATGAGGCGGGTTAATTGCCGCACAGTGCGGCACTTTTCTCATTTTCCGCACTCCAAGCTCGCAACCGATGGCGATGCGTGGACAGTTGTGAGAGGCTGACACGCAACAAAACGCCAAGTGCGGCAGGGCAGAGCAGGCTGTGCCCCGTCATTGATGTTAAGGAGCTAAAAATGAATGTTCGCCCACTGTTGTTAGGGCTTCCGCTGTTACTGACCGGCTGTTCGACGATGTCCAATTTCTCTTGGTCCAGCCTGTCGCCATTTAACTGGTTTGGCAGCAGCCTCGAAGTCAGCGCCAAGGGCGTTGGTGACCTCAACGCCGGTACCCCGATGTCGGAAAGCGCCATTAACGACGGGCTGAATGGCGATTACCGCCTGCGCGGTGGCATGGCTACCAGCCAGGGCAAAATAGTTTCCTACTACCAGGCGATGGACGGCAACGACGTGAAGCTGGTGATCACCGGGGAACCCAAGGGTCACGTGCAGCGCGTGGACGTGATGGACAGCAAAGTCGCGACCGAGTGGGGCAGCAAGCTGGGCACGCCGTTCAGTGACCTGTACAGCAAGGCGTTCGGTGCCTGTAAACCGGCCGACGGCGACGATGCCGGCAAGGTCGAGTGCGTCGCACAGCAGAGCAAGTACGTCACCTATATCTTCGACGGCAAGTGGGCCGGCCCGCAAGATATCATCCCACCGGATGACACGCTGAAAAGCTGGACGGTCAGCAAGATCATCTGGCACGCCAAACCGCAATAAAGCTTCCCCCTGGGCGCCCGATCCGCGGCGCCCCTGATTTATCTGGTTTCCATCCCCGCTGAACGTTAAATCACCGCTACCTTTGGGCGAGATTGCCCGGTTATGGGTAACCCTATTTTCTTTGCGCTGATGCAAGGCAATCCCGTTTTCATCGGGTATGATACTGCGCATTCGTAACAGGAAATCTAGACATATACCCTATGGCTTTAAAGTTGCAGCCAGGCGGCCAGCTCGCTCACCCCGGGCGCTTACTTGAGTAAGTAACGGGGGTGAGCGACAAATCTGTCGGGAACAGATTTGAACGCTGCTTGTAGCGGCCCCGAAGGGGCAAGACCTACGGAGGGGTCTTGTAAGCAGGTAACAACGCTGCGACTTTAAAGACGACGGGTATACAGCAGCCTGTTACTCGATTTCGATTTTGAGGATAACGATAATGACCCAGGTTCAGAGCGGTATTTTACTGGAACACTGCCGCTTCGCCATTTTTATGGAAGCCACCGTGCAGGGCGAATTCGCCGATTTGCGCCAGGGCTGCAAGCAGTTTTGCCAGACGTTGACCGAGCTGCAACAGCAGTTTCCCGATGCGCATTTGGGTGCGGTGATCGCCTTTGGCTATGACGTCTGGCACGACCTTTCCAGCGGTCAGGGCGCAAAAGAGCTGAAGCCATTCACCCCGCTGGGCAAAGGGTTGGCCCCGGCCACCCAGCGCGATCTGTTGATCCACATCCAATCCCTGCGTCATGACGTTAACTTTACGCTGGCGCAGGCGGCGCTGGCAGCGTTCGGCAACGCCATCAAGATTGAAGAAGAAACCCACGGATTCCGCTGGGTGGAAGAGCGCGATCTGAGCGGCTTTATCGACGGCACTGAAAACCCGCAGGGCGATAAACGTCCTGAAGTGGCTGTTATCGCCGAAGGTGAAGAAGACGCAGGTGGTAGCTATGTGCTGGTGCAGCGTTATGAACATAACCTGCGTCAGTGGCAGCGCTTTACCACCGAGCAGCAGGAGCAGATTATCGGCCGCACCAAGCACGACAGCGAAGAGTTGCCGCCGGAGCAGCGTCCTGACACCTCGCATGTCAGCCGTGTCGATCTGAAAGAAGACGGCAAAGGCCTGAAGATTTTGCGTCAGAGCCTGCCTTACGGTACTGCCAGCGGTAAACACGGGCTGTATTTCATCGCCTATTGCGCCCGCCTGCATAACATCGAAAAACAGCTGCTGAGCATGTTTGGCGATTTGGACGGCAAACGTGATGCGATGCTGCGTTTCAGCCGCGCGGTGACCGGCAGCTATTACTTTGCGCCTTCGCTGACGCGCCTGCTGTCGCTTTAACCTTTCCTCCGGGGTCGGCCATGCCGGCTCCGGATTAACTTCCTCCTCTGCCACACCGCTCTGCCCCTGCCTTATAGCGTTTGATGCTTGAAAATCACTAAACGGTATATAAAAGCGTTACAGCTCCGCACCTAGTTATAAATACACTGGTCAACATCAGGGCGAAAGCCCGGCGGATTGATTCAGCTATAAGGTGCACAATGAAACAAACACGGGTTAAAAATTTCATGCTGAAAGGATGGTTGGCGGCGGCGCTGTTAGCCAGCGGTACCGTTTCGGCCGCTGAGCTGCTGAACAGCTCCTATGACGTTTCCCGTGAATTGTTTACCGCACTGAACCCGGGTTTTGAACAGCAGTGGAACCAGCAGCATCCGGGCGACAAGCTGACCATCAAACAATCTCACGCTGGCTCTTCCAAGCAGGCGCTGGCCATATTGCAGGGGTTACGTGCCGACGTCGTGACCTACAACCAGGTGACCGACGTGCAGATCCTGCACGATCGCGGCCAACTTATTCCGGCTGACTGGCAGGCTCGCTTACCGAACAACAGCTCACCTTTCTATTCCACCATGGCTTTCCTGGTGCGCAAGGACAACCCAAAAGGTATCCATAGCTGGAACGATTTGGTGCGCGACGATGTGAAGCTGGTGTTCCCGAACCCGAAAACCTCCGGCAACGGCCGTTATACCTATCTGGCTGCCTGGGGAGCCGCCAGCCAGGCTGACGGCAACGATCAGGCCAAAACCCGTGCCTTTATGACCCGTTTCCTGAAAAACGTGCTGGTGTTTGACACCGGCGGTCGCGGTGCGACCACTACCTTTGTGGAACGCGGCCTGGGTGATGTGCTGATCAGTTTTGAGTCGGAAGTGAACAATATCCGCAAGCAGTATGGCGAAGACAAGTATCAGGTGATCGTGCCGCCGGTCGATATTCTGGCGGAGTTCCCGGTCGCCTGGGTCGACAAAAACGTGGAAAGAAACGGCACTGAACAGGCCGCCAAAGATTATTTGAATTACCTCTACAGCCCGGCTGCGCAGCAGGTGATCACCAGCTTCTACTATCGCGTGTATGACAAGCAGGCGATGGCGGCCGCGAAGGGCCAGTTCCCGCAGACCAAACTGTTCCGTGTAGAAGATCAGTTTGGTGGCTGGCCACAGGTGATGAAGACGCACTTTTCTACCGGTGGCGAGTTGGATCAACTGTTAGCGGCAGGGCATAAGTAATGTTGTTGTCCAGCAAACGGGTTCTGCCTGGGTTTGGTCTCAGTCTGGGAAGCAGCCTGTTTTACACTTGCCTGATCCTGCTGCTGCCGCTCAGCGCACTGGTGATGCAGCTGGCGCAGATGAGCCTGGCGCAATATTGGGAAGTGGTTTCCAACCCGCAGGTGGTTGCAGCCTATAAGGTCACGTTGCTGGCGGCGGGCGTCGCCAGCTTGTTCAACGCGGTGTTCGGCATGCTGATGGCCTGGATCCTGACTCGCTATCGTTTCCCCGGGCGCACGCTGCTGGACGGCCTGATCGACCTGCCGTTTGCGCTGCCGACGGCGGTGGCCGGTTTGACGCTGGCGGGGCTGTTCTCCACCACCGGATGGTATGGCCAATGGTTGGCGCATTTTGACATCAAGGTGACGTTCACCTGGCTTGGCATCGCGGTGGCGATGGCCTTCACCAGCTTGCCCTTCGTGGTGCGTACCGTTCAACCGGTGCTGGAAGAGCTGGGGCCCGAATATGAAGAGGCCGCAGAGACCCTGGGCGCAACCCGCTGGCAGAGTTTTCGCCGCGTGGTGATGCCTGAGCTGGCACCGGCGCTGCTGGCCGGTACGGCCATTTCCTTTACCCGCAGCCTGGGCGAGTTTGGCGCGGTGATTTTCATCGCCGGCAACATCGCCTGGAAGACGGAAGTGACCTCGCTGATGATTTTCGTTCGTCTGCAGGAGTTCGATTATCCGGCGGCCAGTGCGATTGCCTCGGTGATCCTGGCGGCTTCGCTGCTGTTGCTGTTCAGCATTAACGTTCTGCAAAGCCGCTTTGGCCGACGCATCGGGGGGCACTGATGGCGGATATCTCTGAGTTCAACGGCGTCGAACGCCCGCGCGTCAATTGGGGCAAGTGGACGCTGATCGGTATCGGCGTGCTGTTTTCGGTATTGCTGCTGGTGGTGCCGATCGTTTCGATTTTCGCCGAAGCCTTTTCCAAGGGCGCTGGCGCGATGTGGAGCAACCTGGTCGATCGCGACATGTTGCACGCTATCTGGCTGACGGTGCTGATTGCCCTGATTACCGTGCCGTTCAACCTGGTGTTCGGCACCTTGCTGGCCTGGCTGGTGACGCGGTTCACTTTCCCGGGCCGCCAGCTGCTGCTGACGCTGATCGACATCCCGTTTGCCGTTTCACCGGTAGTAGCGGGGCTGATTTACCTGCTGTTTTACGGCAGCAATGGCCTGCTGGGCGGTTGGCTGGATGCGCACAATATCCAGATCATGTTCTCCTGGCCGGGCATGGTGTTGGTGACCATTTTCGTGACCTGTCCGTTCGTGGTGCGTGAGCTGGTGCCGATGATGCTGAGCCAGGGTAGCCAGGAAGACGAGGCCGCCATTTTACTGGGCGCTTCCGGCTGGCAGATGTTCCGCCGGGTGACGTTGCCGAACATTCGCTGGGCGCTGCTGTACGGCGTGGTGCTGACCAACGCGCGCGCCATTGGCGAATTCGGCGCGGTGTCGGTGGTGTCCGGTTCTATTCGCGGCGAGACCTTTAGCCTGCCGCTGCAGGTCGAGTTATTGCAACAGGATTACAACACTGTTGGCTCCTTTACCGCCGCCGGGTTACTGACCCTGATGGCGATAGTGACCCTATTTTTGAAGAGTGGCCTGCAATGGCGTCTGGAACGTCAAAATGCACGTCTCGAGCGGGAGGAAAGTCATGAGCATTGAGATTAACGGTATCAACAAGTTCTTCGGTCGTACCAAGGTATTGAACGATATCTCGCTCGATATTGCCTCCGGTGAGATGGTGGCGTTGTTGGGGCCGTCGGGCTCCGGCAAAACCACGCTGCTGCGCATTATTGCCGGGCTGGAAAACCAGAGCGGCGGCAAGCTGGGCTTCCACGGCACCGACGTCAGCCATGTGCATGCCCGCGATCGCCGGGTGGGTTTCGTGTTCCAGCATTACGCGCTGTTCCGCCATATGACGGTGTTCGACAACATTGCCTTTGGCCTGAGCGTGCTGCCGCGTCGTGAGCGTCCGAATGCCGCGGCAATCAAACAAAAAGTGACCCAACTGCTGGAGATGGTGCAGCTGGGTCATTTGGCCAACCGCTATCCCTCACAGCTTTCCGGCGGCCAGAAGCAACGCGTAGCTTTGGCTCGTGCACTGGCGGTAGAGCCGCAGATTCTGCTGCTGGACGAACCTTTTGGTGCGCTGGATGCCCAGGTGCGTAAAGAGCTGCGCCGTTGGTTGCGTCAGTTGCATGAAGAGCTGAAGTTTACCAGCGTGTTCGTCACCCACGATCAGGAAGAGGCGATGGAAGTGGCCGACCGCATCGTGGTGATGAGCCAGGGTAATATTGAGCAGGTAGGTTCGCCGGAAGAAATTGTCCGCGAACCGGCCAGCCGCTTTGTGCTGGAGTTCATGGGCGAAGTGAACCGCCTGAGCGGCGAAATCCGCGGCTCGCAACTGTTCGTCGGCGCGCACCAGTGGCCGCTGTCGTTCCAGCCGATGCATCAGGGCAGCGTGGATCTGTTCCTGCGGCCTTGGGAGATGGAAGTGGGCACCGAGAGCAGCGAACGCTGCCCGTTGCCGGTGCAGGTGCTGGAGGTTAGCCCGCGTGGCCACTTCTGGCAGATGACCGTTCAGCCGATCGGTTGGCACCAGGAACCTATCAGCGTGGTGTTGCCTGACGGCAACGAGCCGCCGGTTCGCGGTGGCCGTTATTACGTCGGCAGCCTGAATGCGCGCCTGTACGCTGGCGATCGGCTGCTACAACCAGTTGCGTTAGCTAAAAGCGCCTGATAGTTTTTACCTCCCAACATCATTTTAAAGGCAACCCTGGGGTTGCCTTTTTACTTTACGCACTTCAACACACAGGCAAAGCACGTGACAACGCTCGAACAATGCATCGGCAATACCCCGCTGGTAAAATTACAACGTCTGGCCGCAGGACTGGGCAGCGAGGTTTGGGTCAAGCTGGAAGGCAATAATCCGGCGGGCTCGGTGAAGGACCGCGCCGCGCTGGCGATGATCCAGCAGGCGGAATTGCGCGGTGAGATAAAACCCGGTGACCGGCTGATTGAGGCCACCAGCGGCAATACCGGCATTGCGCTGGCGATGATCGCGGCGTTGAAAGGCTACGCTTTGACGCTGCTGATGCCGGAAAACATGAGTCTGGAACGCCAGGCGGCGATGCGCGCCTACGGGGCAGATCTGATCCTGGTCAGCCGGGAAGTGGGCATGGAAGGGGCGCGTGACCTGGCGTTGGACATGCAGAATCAGGGGCAGGGCAAGGTGCTGGATCAGTTCAACAATCTGGACAATCCCTACGCCCACTTCACCACCACCGGCCCGGAAATTTGGCAGCAGAGCCAGCAGCGGGTCACCCATTTCGTCTCCAGCATGGGCACCACCGGCACCATTACCGGCGTGGGCGGCTACCTGAAGAGCCAAAATCCGCAGGTGCAGATCATTGGCCTGCAACCGGCGGAAGGCAGCAATATTCCCGGTATTCGCCGCTGGGCACCGGCCTATCTGCCGGGTATTTTCCGCCCGGATCTGGTGGATCAGGTGTTGGATATCGAGCAAACCGACGCCGAGCAGACCATGCGTCAGCTGGCGCAGCGCGAAGGCATTTTCTGCGGCGTCAGCTCCGGCGGTGCGGTAGCCGGTGCGTTGCGGATCGCAGCGGCGAACCCGGGCAGCGTGATTGTGGCGATCATCTGCGATCGCGGCGATCGCTACCTCTCCACCGGCGTTTTCGGTTGAGGGTTACTCCCTTTCCAACGCATGTATCGGATCCATCCCGGCAGCGCGTCTTGCCGGGAAGAAGCCAAAAATCACCCCGATCAGCGTCGAACAGATAAACGCGGCGATAATGGACTCGGTGGAATACACCATCGTGAAATTGTCGCTGAATTGACTGAACACCACGCCAATCCCCAGCGACAGCAGAACCCCCAATGTGCCGCCCAGCAGGCACACCAGTACCGCCTCAATTAAAAATTGTTGCATGATGTCGCTGGCGCGGGCACCGACCGCCATACGCACGCCGATTTCTCGGGTGCGTTCGGTCACCGACACCAGCATGATATTCATTACCCCAATGCCACCCACCACCAGAGAAATCAATGCGATCATCGACACCAGCAGCGTCAGGGTGGCGGTGGTTTTCTCAATGGTTTGGCGAATGCTGTCGGTATTCATCACAAAGAAGTCCTTGCCGCCATGGCGCTGGCTCAGCTGACGGGTGACGCCGTCTTCGGCGCTGGTGAGATCGATATCGTCGTTCACCCGCACGGTGATGCTTTTCAGGTAGCTCTGGCCCAGCATGCGTTTCATGGCGGTGGTGTAGGGGATCCAGACGTTCAGATTCTCGTCGCTGCCGAAACCGCTCTGTTTTTTGGCGGCGACGCCGATAATGCGACACGGCAGCGAGCCGAGCAGGATCACTTCGCCAAGCGGGTTGGCGCCGTGAGGAAACAGTTTGTTGCGGGTGTTTTCGTCAATCACCGCTTCCTGCATCAACTGGTCGACGCTATGGCGGTTAAACGCCATGCCGCTGTCGATGCTGTAACCGCGCACCAGAAAATACTGCTCACCGACGCCATTGACCGTGCCGCTGACCGACTGATTGCCATAGCGGAAGGTGGTGCTGCTTGAAACGGTCGGCGTGACGCTGTGCACGTAGCCCTGCTGCGCCAGCGCATCGGCGTCGGTGGCCCGCAGCGTCTGTACTGCAGCAGAACGCATATCGCCGAAATCTTTGCCCGGATAGACCTCCAGCGTGCTGGTGCCCATGGCGTTGATGTTGGCCAGCACCTGCTGCTGAGAGCCTTTGCCCAGCGCCACCACCGATACTACCGAGGCAATGCCGATGATAATGCCGAGCATGGTCAGTAGGGTGCGCAGGCGTTGGGAGGCCATCGCCAGCAGCGCCATTTTGAATGCTTCGTACAGGCGATCGCGTTGCGATTGCCAGCGGCTGACGGCGTTATCCAGCGCTATCGGTAGGCGTGCCACGGTGTGGGCCGTTGTTTTCCGTCGGTCGGCGACAATCTCGCCGTCACTAAGCTCAATGATGCGCTGAGCATGTTCGGCAACTTGCATATCGTGAGTGACAATCACCACCGTATGGCCGCGAGCGTGCAAGTCTTTCAGGATGCTCATCACTTCTTGCCCGCTGTGGCTGTCCAGCGCGCCGGTGGGTTCGTCTGCCAAAATCACCTCGCCACCGTTCATCAATGCGCGAGCGATACTGACGCGTTGCTGCTGGCCACCGGAGAGCTGGCTGGGACGATAATTCAACCGTTGCGCCAGGCCGAGCTTTTGCAGCAGATCGGCGGCGCGTTGTTGGCGTGCGCTGCGGGCATGGCCGGCATACACCGCAGGGACTTCCACGTTGCCTTGGGCGCTAAGATCTCCCAGCAAATGATAGCGTTGGAAGATAAAACCGAAATGTTCGCGGCGCAGTTCGGCCAGGCTGTCGCGATCCAGCTGTGCGGTACTGCGGCCGGCCACCTGATAATCCCCTTCGCTTGGGCGATCGAGGCAGCCGAGAATGTTCATCAAGGTTGATTTACCCGAGCCGGAGGCGCCCACGATGGCCACCATCTCGCCTTGGGCAATGCTGAGATTGATCTCCTTGAGCACGGTGACGTTTTGGTCACCGGCCTGAAAACGGCGGCTGATACCGTGCAGTTGCAGTAGGGGTTGTGGGGTCATCATCACATCCCCATCGGTGGCGGGCCCATACGACGGGCGGGGCTTTGGCTCGTGGCATTGGCCTGGCTGACGATCACTTTCTCACCGGCCAACACGCCGCTGATAATCTGTGCGTCGACGTTATTATTGATACCGACCTTGACCGGACGGCGGGCGATATTGCCCTGCTTATCCACCACCTGTACCCAGTCGCCTTCCAGCGCGGTAGCCGGGATCACCACCGCATTTTCCGCTTTGGCCAACACGATATACACCTGCGCAGTCATTGAAATACGCAGCGCGCCGTCCGGGTTTGCCACATCAAACAGGCCGTTGTAGTAAATCGCGGTGCTGGAGCTGGACGTGCTGCTGGACGTGCTGGTGCTGGTCGAAGTGGTTTCGTCGTTGATCGAGTCTGGTGCCGGCTCTATGGCCCGCAGCTGAGTGCTATAACGCTTGCCCGGTTCGCCGAGGATGGTGAAATAGACCGGCATGCCGGTTTTCACCTTGACCACATCGGCTTCGGATATTTGCGCTTCGACAGTCATGGTCGCCAACTGAGCGACTTTGACGATGGTGGGGGCGCTTTGGACTGCGTTCACCGTTTGGCCTTCTTCTACCGGTAACGCGACGATGGTGCCGTCGATCGGCGAGGTGATTTTGGTGTAACCGAGGTTAACCTGCGCGGTGTTGACCGCGATTTGCGCCTGAATGATCTGCGCATCCAGCGCGTTGATATCGGCGCGGGTGGCAATCAACGTGGCCTGAGCGCTGTCCAAATCTGCGCGGACCCCGACGCCACGCGCCACTATGGCCTGCTGACGCTGATAAACCAGCTGATTGTTGTGCAGCGCCGCCATTTTGGACGCGCGCTGTGCCTGAACGTTCTTCAATGCCGCTTCCGCGTCCCTCAGGGCATTCTGCTGGGTTAAGTCATCAATCTCAGCCACTCGCTGGCCTTTATGCACTTTGTCGCCCAGCGCCACGTACAGGGCCTTAATCTGGCCCGATACCTGAGCGCCGACGCTAACCTGTTTTTGCGCTTCTATCGTACCGTCGGCCAGCACCGTTTGTTCCAGGTCACGGGTTTGCGCTACCGCAGTGATATACCGGGGCGTTTCTGTAGCGTCGTGGGATCGGAAGTAGAGAAATAGGGCGATAGCGGCCACAATAACAGTGGGCGGCAGATAGCGTTTTAAGCGTTGAAACGATGGCATGAGGAGAAGCTTCCCTGGCATAAAGCGTGGCGAAAATCTGTTGGTACTAATTTAACGCGCCGTCGGCCGGGCTGCGGTTAAGTGGCATTCAGGAATATGTAAGGATTGAGTAAAACCGGCTGCGAAGCAGGCAAATAGGCGTGAAAATGACGAAAATCCGCGAAGGAGCAAGGCATGAAAATTTTATTGGTCGATGATGACCTCGAGCTCGGCACCATGCTGAGTGAATATCTGACTGGCGAAGGTTTCAATGCCACGCTGGTGCTGACCGGCAAAGCGGGCGTGGAAGGCGCGCTGTCTGGCGATTACACCGCAATGATCCTCGACATCATGCTGCCGGACATGAGCGGCATCGACGTGCTGCGCGACGTGCGTAAAAAGAGCCGCATGCCAATCATTATGCTGACGGCCAAAGGCGACAATATCGACCGGGTCATCGGGTTGGAGATGGGGGCCGACGACTACATGCCCAAGCCATGCTATCCCCGCGAACTGGTGGCGCGCCTGCGCGCGGTACTGCGTCGTTTCGACGAGCGCCCGGAAGAAGTGGACGACGAAATTGCCATTAACTTCGGTGAGCTGACCCTCAACCCATCGACCCGCAGCAGCGAATGGCGCGGTAAACCTTTCGATCTGACCGCTTCCGAATTCAACTTGCTGGAGCTGTTGCTGCGCGCGCCTGAACGCGTGGTATCAAAAGACGAGCTATCGGAAAAAGGGTTGGGGCGCCCGCGCGAAGCCTATGACCGCAGCGTTGACGTTCACATCAGCAACATTCGCCAGAAGTTGGGGGCGTTGACGGATAATGCACTCAGCATTGAAACGGTGCGCAGCATCGGCTACCGCATTCGGTAATGGCCATGCGCGGAAGACTATTCTGGAAAATCCTGCTCGGCTTCTGGCTGACCTTTATCATCATGACCCAGGCGCTGTGGGTCGCTTTTTCTTTGTATGGCGATCGCTATGAGCCGCCGGAAAACGCGATGGCCCGGCGTGCGGTTACGCTGCAACTGACTTCGGCCGCCACCCAATTGCGCGAGGGCGGACTGCCGGCATTGAATGCCATGCTGAAAGACTGGTCGGATGATGACCGGCGCTTGTTGTCCGTAACGCCGATGGCGCAGCCGCCTGCAGCGGAGGAACCGGTATTTGAGGGGCGCCGCAGGTTAAAGGAGGTGACTGCGTGGGTGAAAGATTCGGGTGGCACGGGCTATCTGTTGAGTTACGACATGCGGGCCCTGCGGGAAGAATATAGCCCGAACCGGCGTCCGCACGTGTTCAATATCCCTATGCCGATGCTTTGGGTGGGGGGGCTGGCGGGGCTGCTGTTCAGTACGGTGCTGGCCTGGAACCTGACCCGGCCGATGCGCAAGTTGCGCGATGGTTTTGACCGCGTAGCCCAGGGCGACTTATCGGTGCGTTTGTTCCCGGCGATGCGCCGGCGGCATGATGAACTGTCCGAGGTAGCGCGCGATTTTGACAGCATGGCCGAGCGGCTGGAGCTGTTGGTCAGCGCCCGCGAACAGTTGTTGCATGACGTTTCGCACGAGCTTCGTTCACCGTTGGCCCGGTTGCAGTTGGCCATTGGCCTGGCGCGGCAAAATGCAGGCAACGTCGAGAACTCGCTGCAACGCATTGAGCATGAAGCGGGGCGGCTGGATAAAATGATTGGCGAACTGTTGGCGCTGTCACGTGCCGAGAGCAACAGTCTGCCGGACGAAGAGTATTTCGATCTGTACGGGCTGGTGGATGCGGTAGTGAGCGACGCGCGTTACGAAGCGCAAATCCCTGGCGTCGAGATTGTGCTACAGGCCAGTTCGGACGTGGAATATACCGTTAAGGGCAATGCCGAGCTGATGCGGCGCGCGGTGGATAATATCGTGCGCAACGCGTTACGTTTCTCCAGCCATGGTCAGCGGGTGACGGTGGTGTTGACGCGAATCGACCAACTGTTCCAAATAGAGGTCAGCGATCAGGGGCCTGGGGTAGAAGAGTCGAAGCTTTCCAGCATCTTTGATCCGTTCGTCAGGGTAAAATCGTCGATGTCGGGCAAGGGTTACGGACTGGGACTGGCGATCACCCGCAAGGTGGTGCTGGCACATGGCGGACAGGTTGAGGCGCGCAACGGCGAACAGGAAGGATTGGTGATTACTCTGCGCATTCCGCGTTGGCAGTAATAACCCCCTTCGCCTTTAGAACCGCCGCGTTGTTGGTTGGCTGCTCGTGCGCACACCAGTCACTTACTTGAGTAAGCTCCTGGGGATTCCCCCGCTTGCCGCCTGGCTGCAATTCGAAATTCGTTGGGTATTCTCAGTTGTGCAATAGGCGTTATCTGCGCAGGCAGTTTGAAAATGCCTCGGAGTGTACGTGCAGTACATACTGATTCAGCCTGGTGACATAAAAAAACGGCGCCAAGGGCGCCGTTCTTATTTCATTCGCAATTACTTCTTGATGCGGATGATTGGGGTCTCACCAACGGTTACGTTACCGGTCAGTTTGATCAGCTCTTTGATCTCGTCCATGTTGGAGATAACCACCGGCGTCAGGATAGACTTGGCTTTCTCTTCCAGCAGGGCCAGGTTGAACTCGATAACGACGTCACCTTTCTTGACGCGCTGGCCTTCTTCAGCGATGCGTTTGAAGCCTTCGCCTTTCAGTTCAACGGTGTCGATACCGAAGTGGACAAACAGCTCGATGCCGCTGTCGGATTCGATAGAGAAAGCATGGTTGGTTTCGAAAATTTTACCGATAGTACCGTCAACCGGGGCAACCATTTTGTTGCCGGTAGGTTTGATGGCAATACCGTCGCCAACGATTTTTTCAGCAAATACTACGTCAGGCACATCTTCGATATTAACGATTTCGCCAGAAAGTGGAGCTACGATCTCGATAGTGCCCGTGTCTTTCTTGTCATCAGAAACCAGAGATTTCAGTTTATCGAACAAACCCATGATCTTCTCCTAAGCATTAAATTGGGCGGCGTTCCAGTGTCGTGGAAGTTTAGCAGAGCGTCTTTTCTTCGATGAATTTATTCACGCAATTCATCAGATCTTGCGCCGTTGGCTGTGCCAAGGCTTGCGCTGCCAACGCCTTCACATCTTCGAAATTAGTATTACGAATAATTTTCTTGATGCGCGGGATTGAAATCGCACTCATGCTGAACTCATCCAGCCCCATGCCCAATAACAACAGTGTAGCACGCTCATCGCCAGCCAGTTCACCGCACATACCGGTCCACTTGCCTTCTGCATGAGATGCATCAATAACCTGTTTGATCAGGCCAAGCACTGATGGGGACATCGGGTTATAGAGATGAGAAATCAGCTCATTGCCGCGATCTACCGCCAGAGTATACTGGGTTAGATCGTTTGTCCCAATACTAAAGAAGTCGACTTCTTTCGCCAGGTGATGAGCAATCACTGCCGCGGCCGGTGTTTCCACCATTACGCCCACTTCAATGGTCTCGTCAAAGGCCTTGGATTCTTCACGCAGCTGCGCCTTCAGCGTCTCGATTTCACCTTTCAGATCGCGGACTTCTTCCACGGAAATGATCATCGGGAACATGATGCGCAGTTTGCCGAACGCGGAAGCGCGCAGGATGGCGCGCAGTTGCGCGTGCAGGATTTCTCTGCGGTCCATGGCGATACGAATCGCGCGCCAGCCGAGGAACGGGTTCTCTTCTTTCGGCAGGTTCATGTATGGCAGGTCTTTGTCGCCGCCGATGTCCATGGTACGGACGATCACGGCCTGTGAGCCCATGGCTTCCGCAACGGCTTTGTAAGCCTGGAACTGCTCGTCTTCAGTCGGCAGTGAATCGCGGTCCATGAACAGGAATTCGGTACGATACAGGCCAACACCTTCTGCGCCGTTGCGCTCTGCACCGGCGACGTCGCGCACGGTACCGATGTTGGCACAGACTTCAACCTGATGACCGTCCAGCGTAATCGCCGGCAGATCTTTCAGCTTGGCCAGATCGTTTTTCTCGGTGACGTACTGGTTCTGTTCGGCTTTCAGCTGATCGATAACGTCAGCGGTCGGGTTAACGTAAATTTTGTTGTTAACCGCATCCAGAATCAGATAGTCGTCGTTCTTCACCTGCTTGGTCACGTCGCTGGTGCCTACAATTGCCGGCAATTCCAGGGAGCGAGCCATGATGGAGGTGTGGGAAGTCCGGCCGCCGAGATCGGTAATGAAGCCCAGCACTTTGTCCAGGTTCAACTGTGCGGTCTCAGACGGGGTCAAATCGGTAGCGACCAGGATAACTTCGTCCTGGATGGCGCTCAGATCGACGATAGCCAGGCCCAGAATGTTCTGCAGCAGGCGTTTACCGATGTCGCGTACGTCGGCCGCACGCTCTTTCAGGTATTCATCGTCAAGTTCTTCCAGTGCTTTCGCCTGGCCTTCGATGATGGTGTAGGCCGCAGCGTCTGCAGAAGCCAACTCATCTTTGATTAGGGCTATGATTTCCTGCTCAAGCTCTTCGTCTTCCAACAGCATGATGTGGCCTTCGAAGATAGCTTCTTTCTCTTCGCCGAAGGTTTCGCCAGCTTTGGTCTTGATCGCTTCCAACTGCTCGGACGCTTTGGCGCGGCCGGCAAGAAAACGTGAGACTTCCTGCTCTACATCATCTGCAGAGATTTTCTTCCGGTTGATGACAATTTCATCTTCTTTCAGTAGGAGAGCCTTACCAAAAGCGATACCCGGTGATACTAAAATGCCTGAAATCATAACCCTACCTTACTCTTGACTGGTGTTAACTAAGAAGACGGGCCGATTACTCAAGCTCTGCCATCAGTTTTACCAAGTGCTCAACGGCTTTCTGCTCGTCTTCACCTTCAGCGGAGATGGTCACTACGGTCCCTTGAGTCAGCCCCAGAGTTTGCAGTTTGAACAGGCTTTTGGCGCTGGCGCTTTTCCCGTTAGAGGTCACGGTGATGTCAGAAGTGAAGCCTTTGGCTTCTTTAACGAACTGAGCGGCAGGGCGAGTGTGCAGACCATTCGGAGCGGTAATAGTAACTTCTTGCTGGAACATTGATGTTTCCCCAACTTATTGGTGTGTCGTGGAGCTAAAGTTTAGCCCAAGGGTATGACTTTAGCTTGTCTGGTTAGCGCCTGACTATGGTACAGGGGCGAGCATTGATGCAACAGAAAACGACGAGTTTGGCACTTCAGATCAAAAAATTTGGCTTCCGCCGTCGTTTCAATCCGCGCTTCATTATGCCGTGTTTAACGCATCAGCGACAAATGAGTAAATCGATTCAGCCTAAACAAGAAATGAAGGGCGATTAATTTTGCGCATCGAAATAATGCACCGTTAAATACTAAAGCTGACGGGTAAAATCAATCTTTGACTGCTATAAACTTTGATCCAGCCCACAAAAAAGCACCCCGAAAGGTGCTTTTTTAGCGATTTATGCGCGGCTGGCACTACTGTTGCAATTCTTGCTCGGTGAACAAATCGGCGAACAGGGCGGTGCTCAAATAACGTTCGCCGGAAGACGGCAAAATCACCACGATAGTTTTGTCGGCGAACGCCGGTTCTTCGGCCAATTTCACCGCTGCGGCTACCGCGGCACCGGAGGAAATGCCCGCCAGGATGCCTTCTTCGTCCATCAGGCGGCGCGCCATGCTGATGGCCTCGTCGTTGGTGATTTGTTCCACGCGGTCCACCAGATCGAGATCCAGGTTGCCGGGGATAAAGCCTGCGCCGATGCCCTGAATTTTGTGCGGGCCCGGTTTGATTTCTTCACCCGCCAGCGCCTGGCTGATGACCGGTGAATCGGTTGGCTCCACCGCCACGGTGGTGATCGCCTTGCCCTTGGTGTTTTTGATGTAGCGGCTGACACCGGTCAGCGTGCCGCCGGTACCGACGCCGGAGATGAATACGTCAACTTCGCCATCGGTGTCGTCCCAGATTTCCGGGCCGGTAGTTTGTTCGTGGATCGCCGGGTTAGCCGGGTTGCTGAACTGCTGCAGGATGATGTAGCGGTTCGGATCGGTGGCGACGATTTCTTCCGCCTTGGCGATCGCGCCCTTCATGCCTTTTGCACCTTCGGTCAGTACCAGGTTGGCGCCCAGCGCTTTAAGCAGCTTGCGGCGTTCGATGCTCATGGTTTCCGGCATGGTCAGCGTCAGCTTGTAGCCACGCGCCGCGGCGACGAACGCCAGCGCGATGCCGGTGTTGCCGCTGGTCGGCTCCACCAGTTCTTTACCGGCGACCAAAATGCCACGTTTTTCTGCGTCCCAAATCATATTGGCACCGATGCGGCATTTAACGCTAAAGCTGGGGTTGCGTGATTCAACCTTGGCCAGAATGCGTCCGTTGCCGATACGGTTCAGACGAACCAGCGGCGTATGGCCGATTGTTAATGAGTTGTCTTCATATATCTTGCTCATAGCCCGTCCTTTAACTCTATGAAAAATGTGGGGAACGTCGAAAGCATACGCTAACAGTACCGGCAGGGAAGTAAAGAATTGGTATATCTATATGTTATTAGGAAATAAGTTTTAAGCACAAGGATAAGGGCGCAAATTGCGCGCCCTGTCGAAGAATTAATCGTAATGCGGCCAATAAAACGGCTCAGGAACGGACGAATTGTGGGCGATAACGATCGACCCACATGGCGGTGGCACCGCACACCGCGACCGGCAGGATCACCAGGTT
This sequence comes from Serratia sp. BIGb0234, assembly GCF_024809915.1. NCBI lineage: Bacteria > Pseudomonadati > Pseudomonadota > Gammaproteobacteria > Enterobacterales > Yersiniaceae > Serratia > Serratia sp. BIGb0234. The sequence goes on along the minus strand of NZ_JANUEI010000002.1, from coordinate 935,008 downwards.
AAGGATGGGGATCATGGTGAACAGGCTGACCATGGCGCCAAACTGCAGGTTGTCGGTTTTATGCTGGCGCAGCGCGCGACGCATATCGGCAAAGCTTACCTTATGGTTATCGAACGGGTAGTCGCAATACTGGATGGCCAACATCCAGGCGCTGAACAGGAACCACAGCACCGGCGCCACCGTTTGGCCGATGCCCGGGATGAAATAGAGTATCAACAGCACCAGCGCGCGCGGCAGGTAGTAGGCCAGCTTGCGCCATTCGCGCGCCATAATGCGCGGCAGATCTTTCACAATGCCAAAAATGCCGGTATCCGGCAGCGGTTTGCCGGTCAGGCTGCCTTCCAACTGTTCGGCCAGCAAGCCACAGAACGGGGCGGCAATCAGGTTGGTAATGGTGCTGAACAGATAGCTGAACACCAACAGGACGGAAATCACCGCCAGCGGCCACAAAACGTAGCTTAGCCACTGCAGCCAGGTCGGCACATGGCTCATCATGCTGGGGATCCAGTCACCAAGCTGACTGAACAGCCACCAGAAGGCGGATCCCATCAACAGCACGTTGACCAGTAACGGCAAGACGACATAGCGTTTAATCCCCGGGCGCGAAATCAGGCGCCAGCCTTCGGCAAAATAATGAAGGCCGCTGGTGGAGTGAGAAGGTGACTGCGAATAGGACATATCTTAAGTTATCTCTTTGTCTGAACAGGCATCGCTATCATATCGGGATGATTTTCTACTGGCTAGGGTGACATTGGCTGAAAAAACAGCAAAAAAAGGCAGAATAATCATCTTTATTGGCATAAAGTTCAGCACGGACTTGCACTTGTGTGCTTGGGCAAATAGAGTTAAAGAGTGAATGTTTGCCGCGGTGGCAATGTATTGGAACAACAGAGATAGCAATGATGCAGGATTTGCGTCTGATATTAATCGTTGTTGGCGCGATCGCCATAATAGCGTTGTTATTGCACGGTCTTTGGACCAGTCGTAAGGAACGCTCATCGCTTTTTCGCGATCGCCCAGCCAAACGTTCCAAAAAGGAACGTGAACAATCCCCGATCGACGATCTCGATGAAGGCGTGGGAGAGGTGCGTGTACGCTCCGCTCACCCGCAAGATGAGCCGTCCTTTGGTCATTTTGATGCCGCTCGCGAAGAACCCGTGGTTGCGCCCAAGCCCGCTCCGGCGGCTGAGCCAGCACCGCGTGCCGTTCAACCGGCTGCTCATCAGTCTCCGCCACCGCTGTCTCAGCGACCGGATTATGATGACATCCTGCTGGACAACTACGCGCAGGATGAAGACGACGAGCCGCAGCAGCCTGCGCCGCGCCGTGAACCGCGCGTTGACGATCTGCCGCCAGTGGCGCATGCAGCGGAGCCGGCGTTCCACGCCGAACCTGCTCATCAGCCACAGCCGGAAGAGAAGCCAGCGGTGGTGCACGAGCCTCAGCCTGCACCTGCTGCCGTCAAACCGGCAAAACTGAAAGAAACCGTACTGGTGCTGCACGTTACCGCACATCAGGGTGGCGTGATCGGCGGCGAAGTTCTGCTGCAGAGCGTGCTGCAGGCGGGCTTCCAGTTTGGCGAAATGGGCATCTTCCATCGCCATATCAGCCCTGCGGGCAGCGGTCCTGTGCTGTTTAGCCTGGCGAATATGGTTAAACCAGGGTCCTTTGATCCTGAGATGATGTCCGATTTCTCGACGCCGGGCGTATCGATGTTCATGATGGTGCCGTCGTATGGCGACGCTAATCAGAACTTCAAGCTGATGCTGCAGTCGGCACAGCGGATCGCCGACGACGTGGGTGGTGTGGTGCTGGACGACGAGCGCCGCATGATGACCCCGCAGAAGCTGGAAACCTACAAAGCGCGCATTCGTGAAGTGTTGGATAACAACGACTAAACGGCTGCTACGCGCACTGAACATCCGTAACAACAAAGCCCCCGCCTGCCGGGGGTTTTTTATCTTTGATGGTGAGCCATGGAATCGATAATCCAACAAATCAATCAACTACGAGCCTCACTGCGCCATCACGAATATCAATATCATGTGCTCGACGCGCCGGAAGTGCCGGATGCGGAATACGATCGCCTGATGCGTGAACTGCGCGAGCTGGAAAGCGCACATCCTGAGTTGATCACCGCCGACTCGCCCACCCAGCGCGTGGGCGCGGCCCCTTTGGCGGCGTTCGATCAGGTACGCCATGAAGTGCCGATGCTGTCGCTGGACAACGTTTTTGACGAAGAGAGCTTCCTGGCGTTCTACAAGCGGGTGCAGGATCGCCTGAAGAGCAGCGAGCCGCTGACCTTCTGCTGTGAACTGAAACTGGACGGCCTGGCGGTCAGTTTGCTGTACGAAGACGGCGAACTGGTGCGCGCTGCCACGCGCGGCGACGGCACCACCGGTGAAAACATTACCTCCAACGTGCGTACCATCCGCGCCATTCCGCTGCGTCTGACCGGTGACAACATCCCGCGTCGGCTGGAAGTGCGTGGCGAAGTCTTTATGCCGCAGGCCGGTTTCGAGCAGATGAACGAAGAGGCGCGTCGCAAAGACGGCAAAATCTTTGCCAATCCGCGTAACGCCGCCGCCGGGTCGATCCGTCAGCTTGATCCGCGCATCACCGCCAAGCGTCCACTGACCTTCTTCTGCTATGGCGTTGGCCTGCTGGAAGGGGGCGAATTGCCGCGCAGCCACTGGCAGCGGCTGATGCAGTTCAAAGCGTGGGGCTTGCCGGTTAGCGATCGCGCCAAATGTTGTACCGGCAGTGACGAGGTATTGGCGTTCTATCGTCAGGTAGAGCAGGACCGTGCGCAGCTCGGCTTTGATATCGACGGCGTGGTGGTGAAGATCGACGATATCGATCTGCAAGAAACGCTCGGCTTTGTGGCGCGTGCGCCACGTTGGGCAACGGCGTTCAAATTCCCGGCGCAGGAACAGATTACCCTGGTGCGCGAGGTGGAGTTCCAGGTTGGTCGTACCGGGGCTATTACCCCCGTGGCGCGCCTGGAGCCGGTGCTGGTTGCCGGGGTGATTGTTAGCAACGCCACGCTGCACAACGCCGACGAAATTGAACGTTTGGGCCTGCGCATTGGCGACACGGTGATCGTGCGCCGCGCGGGTGATGTGATCCCGCAGGTGGTTGGGGTGATGACCGATCGCCGCCCTGCAGACGCGCGTGAAGTTGTATTCCCGCAACACTGTCCGGTATGCGGTTCCGATGTCGAAAGAGTCGAAGGCGAAGCGGTGGCACGCTGCACCGGCGGGCTGATTTGCGCCGCGCAGCGTAAAGAAGCACTGAAGCATTTCGTTTCCCGCAGAGCGTTGGACGTCGACGGCATGGGTGACAAAATCATCGAACAGCTGGTGGAAAAAGAGTACGTCAAGAACCCGGCCGATCTGTTCCGCCTGTCCGCCGGCATTCTCACCGGGTTGGATCGCATGGGGCCGAAATCAGCGCAGAATCTGGTCAATGCGCTGGAGAAGTCCAAGCAAACCACCTTCGCCCGCTTCCTGTACGCGTTGGGCATCCGTGAGGTCGGTGAAGCCACGGCCGCCAATCTGGCCGCGCATTTTGGCACGCTGGAGAAGCTGTTTGCGGCTGACATCGAGGCTTTGAAAGAAGTGCCGGACGTCGGTGAAGTGGTGGCGAAACACACGCGGCATTTCCTGGACGAGGAGCTTAACCAGAAGGTTATCAATGAACTGATCAGCGACGAAATAGGCATCAACTGGCCGGCGCCGGTGGTGATAGTCGCGGACGAAATCGACAGCCCGTTTGCCGGTAAAACCGTGGTGCTGACGGGCTCATTGAGCCAGCTTTCACGCGATGAGGCCAAAGATCGCCTGACGGCGTTGGGCGCCAAGGTCAGCGGCAGCGTCTCGAAGAAAACCGATTTGGTGATTGCCGGGGAAGCCGCCGGTTCCAAGCTGGTGAAGGCGCAAGAACTGGGCATTGCGGTGATCGACGAAGCGGAAATGATCCGCCTGTTGGGTGCCTGATGGAAAAAGAGAACCTGCTGGAAATCGCCAACACCGTGATGCCGTTCGGTAAATACCAGGGGCGGGTGCTGATTGACCTGCCCGAGGAGTACCTGCTGTGGTTTGCTCGCAAGGGGGAGTTCCCGAACGGCAAACTCGGCATGCTGATGGAAATGACGTTGGCGATTAAAATCGAAGGGCTCGACCACCTGGTCAAGCCGCTGAAGAAAAGTTGAGTAGCCGGGCGCGGCAATCGTCGCGCCCGTTTGATTATCCCCGCGCCGTTTCGGCGTTTGGCACCGCCTGTTTTTCCTGCTGTTTCTTTTGATAGCGCCGCGCCAGCACGGCGCAGGTCATCAGCTGTACCTGGTGGAACACCATCAGCGGCAGCACCATAATCCCCACGGTAGCGGCCGGGAACAGGATATTGGCCATCGGGATACCGTTCGCCAGGCTTTTCTTCGAGCCGCAGAACACGATGGTGATCTCATCGGCTTTACTAAAGCCCAGCCAGCGCGCCATGTAAGTGTTCACCACCAGCACGATCGTCAGCAGCACCAGGCTGCCGACGATGATAAACACCAGCGAACCCAACCCGACCTGATGCCAGATACCGTGGGTGACGGCTTCGCTGAAGGCCGCGTAAACCACCAACAGGATCGAAGTCTGATCGGTCTTGCCAATCAGCTTACGGTTGCGTTCAATCCATTTACCAATCAGCGGGCGCGACAGGTGACCGGCCACAAAGGGCACTAACAGCTGCAGGACGATGGAACCTACCTGCTGCAGGCTGCCGGTTTCACCGTGAACGTTCATCAGCAGCCCCACCAGCAGCGGCGAAACGAAAATCCCCAACAGGCTTGACGCTGAAGCGCTGCATACCGCCGCCGCCACGTTGCCGCCTGCCAGCGAAGTAAAGGCGATGGCCGATTGCACGGTGGCGGGCAGAATGCACAGATAAATAAAGCCGGAATACAGCTCGGGGCTGACGTTGACCGGCGACCACCATTTAAACAGCACGCCCAGCGCCGGGAAAATAATGAAGGTGCTGAACATCACCCACAGATGCAGCCGCCAGTTGTTGCTGCCAGCCAGAATGGCTTCGCGCGACAGCTTGGCGCCGTGCATAAAGAACAGCAGGGCGATGGCGGCGATGGTCAGTGCATTCAGCCAGCCGACGAACTCGCCGCGCGCAGGCAGGAACGAAGCCAGCAGCACGGTGGCGATCAACGTCAGGGTAAAGCGATCGGGCAAGAATCTCATGGCGGCGTACTCGGATGAAAAATCAATGCGCCCATTGTCGCGCGGCGGGATATAATAATTAAATTGATTTATTTAATTCATTTATGAATAAAAAACATGAATTACTCGATTAAGCAGCTCAAGGTGTTTGTCGCCATTGCCCGCCACCGCAGTTTCAGCCGGGCCGGTGAGGCCATTGGTCTGACGCAGTCGGCGGTCAGCCACAGCGTGAAAGAGCTGGAAGCGGAGGTCGGCGTTCGCCTGCTCGATCGCACCACTCGCGAAGTGGTGCTGACCGACGCCGGACAGCGGTTGGCCAACCGCGTTGAGCGCTTGCTGGATGAGCTGCAGTCGTCATTGCTGGATGCGCGCAGCTTCGGCGTGCAGCGCAGCGGTACGGTACGGGTGGCGTCCAGCCAAACCATCTCCGCACACCTGATGCCGCAATGCATTGCGGCAGGGGAAAAGCAGTATCCGGATATTCGCATTATGCTGCGCGATCAGGCACAGCAACAGGTCCTGCACAGCATTCGCAACGCCGAAGTGGATTTTGGCATCGTGGTGGATCCGGTCCAGGCGGTGGATCTGGACTGCGAACCCATCCTGCACGAGCCCTTCCTGCTGCTGTGCCGTAACGATCACCCCTTCGCCGGGCTGGCCGAGGTGCACTGGTCGGCGCTGAACGGCAGTCGTCTGGTATTGCAGGACTATGCGTCCGGTAGCCGGCCGCTGATTGACAGCGCGTTGCGCCAGCAAGGCGTGGAAGCGCAGGTGGTACAAGAGATAGGCCACCCGGCAACGTTGTTCCCGATGGTGGCGGCAGGTATCGGCATCAGTATTTTTCCTGCGCTGGCGTTACCGCTGCCGGAAGGGGGGCAATTAAAGGTGCGTCGGCTGCTGCCGGAAATCAACCGCGCGCTGATGCTGGTGCGGCGTAAAAACCGTTCGCTGACACCCGCGGCGGAAGCCATCTGGCAAGTGGTTGGCCAGCAGGCGGCATTGTTGCAGCAGCAACGCCGACAACAGGCGGACTACTGAGTCAGATATACACGTCCACGGCGTTGGCCGCCGTCGGGCGGTTGATGCCATCGCCCTTGGCAGGGACAATGCTCTCATTGGCCTTGGCCATCTGCTCGGCCTGCTGTTTTTCCATCTCTTCTTTTTGAATCCGCGCGATCTCGGCCTGCAGCATCTTGATCTGCGCCTGAATCAGCTGTTTCTGTTTTTCGATCTCTTTGGGATCGCTGTCTGAATCTTTCAGGTCTACCAGTTTTTGCTGCAGAGCCTGAATCTGTTTGTTCAGCACTTTGATGCGCGCTGAAGCGCTGCTGTCGGAAACGCTAACCCGGTCGCTACCGCCCGCCGCTTTGGTTTCATTAGACTTGTCGCCTTCAGGTTGCTGATGTACCGGCTTGGCCATCAGCACCTGGCCTGTATTACCGGGGGCGCTAAAAACGTTGCTGACGCCGGGTACGGTATTTTTCACCGGAACAATCATGGTAATGCTGGTCGACATAATGCTCTCCCTGAGTCTTGATATGGCTACTCAGGGTATCGGCAGCGTGGGGAAAAACTTTACCCGCGAATTTGCCGCAGGCGCGGCCAGCGTTGTAACCAGCCCTTGCCGACAACCCGCTGTTCATAGGCATCGAGGTCGCCGTTTTTGGCATTGAAGGTAATAGTGTCGGCAAACAGCCCCTCGAGACCGAACGGCGCGACCAGCGTAATGCTGTCATCTGCATTCAGGCGTGCACCCACGGCTGTTTCCACCTCGGTCCAAAAGCTGATGGCGTCTTCGCTATTGCGATAAGGAGCCCGACCGCTACGCAAATGCATACGCGCCTGGTTTTTCACCGACCAGGGCTGTGGCAGCCACTCTTGCAGCCGCGTTTCCAGCATGTGGTCACGTTCCGCCTCCGGGCGCTGTGGGTCGAAATGGATCACGTCGATGTCGTTGAGCGGCGTAGATGTAACGTAACCGTGGCGCTGATCCCACACCAGATTGCGCACAAAACCGGCCCCCAGGCACCAGTCATTCAGCCCGAGGCGTCGCGCGGTGCGCAATGCCATCATTCTTTCGTTATCTTGCTGTAACCATTGGATAATTTTCTGCTGCAGACTCATTACCGCTCCTTAGTTGCGGCTACTGTAACCCGAAGCGACCGCAGGCGGAATGCCGTGCATGATTTTAGTGCACGCCACTGCAGCGTGGATAGCCCGAGATATGGGGATAATAGGCTGATTTCCGCCAAAAAATAATTTCACACGCCCACTGACTACACTTGGTACAGGGTTTGCAACTTCCACCGACCATTCAGGGCAGAACAGGGGGCGTTATGTATCAGGCCACGCTTAGCCGGCGCAGCTACCGCTTCAACGATTTACGCCAGTTGTTGGCCAAGGCATCGCCGGCACGTTCCGGCGATTATCTGGCGGAGGTGGCGGCGGACAGCGCAGAAGAACGCATGGCGGCGCGCATCGCGTTGGCGGATGTGCCGCTGAAAACCTTTCTTCAGCAACTGCTGGTGCCTTATGAACATGACGAGGTCACACGGCTGATTGTCGATAGCCACGATGCGTTGGCCTTTGCGCCGATATCGCACCTGACGGTGGGGGACTTCCGCGATTGGCTCTTGAGCGAGCAGGCGGACAGCGCGATGTTGGCACGGGTAGCTGCAGGCATTACGCCGGAAATGGCGGCGGCAGTGAGTAAATTGATGCGCAATCAGGATCTGATCCTGGTGGCGAAGAAGTGCCGGGTCATCACGCGTTTTCGCAATACCCTCGGCCTGCCGGGGCGACTCAGCGTGCGGTTGCAACCGAATCATCCTACCGACAGTCTGCAGGGCATCGCCGCCAGCATGCTCGACGGCCTGCTGTATGGTTGCGGGGATGCGGTCGTCGGCATCAATCCGGCCAGCGACAGCCTGCCGCTGCTGGAAAAGCTCAACTACATGCTGGACGACGTGATCCAGCGCTTCGCCATTCCGACGCAATCCTGTGTGCTGACCCATGTGACCAATACGCTACGGTTGATGGAGCGTGGCGTCCCTGTGGATTTGGTGTTCCAGTCGATCGCGGGTACCGAAGCGGCCAATCAGGGGTTCGGCATCAATCTGGCGCTGCTGGCGGAAGCGCAGCAGGCGGCACTGAGCCTTAACCGCGGCACCTTGGGCAATAACGTGATGTATTTCGAAACCGGGCAGGGCAGCTGTTTGTCGTCCAACGCACATCATGGTGTCGATCAGCAAACCTGCGAAGCGCGTGCCTATGCGGTGGCGCGTCATTTCTCCCCGTTGTTGATCAACACCGTGGTCGGCTTTATCGGCCCGGAATATCTGTACGATGGTAAACAAATTATCCGCGCCGGCTTGGAGGATCATTTTTGCGGCAAGCTACTTGGTCTGCCGCTAGGGTGCGACGTGTGCTACACCAATCATGCGGAGGCGGATCAGGACGACATGGACACGCTGCTGACGCTGTTGGCCACCGGCGGGCTGACTTTCCTGATTGGCGTGCCGGGTGCCGACGACATCATGCTCAATTATCAAAGCACCTCATTCCACGACGCGCTCTATATCCGCGAGCTGCTGGGGTTGAAACACGCACCGGAGTTTGCCGACTGGCTGACTAAAATGCAGATTACCGACGAACGGGGTCAACTGCGCGATACCGCCGCCAATCACCCTTTGCTACTGGCCTTGCAGGGAGAGAGACGATGAGCAAACCGGTGCACGTTAACCGTTGGGACGCGCTGCGCGCCTTTACCGATGCGCGCATTGCATTGGGGCGTACCGGTTCCAGCCTGCCTACGGCGGAGTTGCTTAAATTCGGTCTGGCGCATGCGCAGGCGCGTGATGCGGTACATCAGCCGTTTGATAGCGATACGCTGGCCGGGACATTGCAGGAGCAAGGTTGGCAAACCCTGACGGTGCACAGTCAGGCCGCCGATCGCACCGCCTATCTCCGTCGGCCGGACCTCGGGCGGCGTTTGGCTCCTGACAGCCGCAGCCTGCTGCTGGGCCTGCCGGAAAAACCGGCCGATCTGCTGCTGGTGGTGGCGGACGGTTTATCCTCCAAGGCGGTGCACCGTCAGGCGCTACCGTTGTTGCAGGCGCTGCGACCCTATCTCGATGGGATGGGGCTTTCGGTTGCCCCTGTGGTATTGGCACACCAATCGCGGGTCGCGCTGGGGGATGATATCGGCGAGTGTTTGCAGGCCAGAGCGGTGGCGATGTTGATCGGCGAGCGGCCGGGCTTATCGTCGCCGGACAGCCTTGGTATCTACCTTACCTGGGGGCCGAACACCCGGCGGCGCGAGTCGGAGCGCAACTGCATCTCCAACGTGCGTCCGGAAGGGCTGGATTATCCGCAGGCGGCGTTCAAACTGGCCTGGCTGCTGGAGCAGGCTTTCCAGCGTCGGCTGACCGGGGTGGAGCTGAAAGATGAAAGCGACAACCCGGCGCTGCAGGGACAGGTTTCCCCGCGTTACTCCCAGCTCGGTGGCTGACCGATGCTTTGTTTTAGCAGGGTAATAAACAGGTTCAGCCGCGCGGATACCTTCGCCACCGGCCGTAACAGGTAAATGCCCTGTTGCTCCTGGCGCGGGTCTTCCAGCACCTGCAGCAAGCGGCCGGCCTGAATATCCGGCCCGACCACCCAGTTGGGCAAAAAGGTGAGCCCCAACCCCAGTAGCGCCGCCTGGCGTTGAGCGGTAAAGTCGTCACAGCGCAGCACCATGCTGCAGCGGCTCATCAGAGGAACGCTGAGGATTTGCGCCCAACAGGCCGGTTGTTGCTTATGGTAGCGGGCAATCAGTCGATGCTGCGGCAATGCATTGAGGTCGGCCGGCTGTCCGTAACGGGCGATATAATCAGGGCTGGCGCACATCACCCAGCGCTGGGTCGCGATGCGGCTGGCGTACAGCCCGCTGTCTTTTTGCTCGCCGATACGAATGGCGGCATCCAACAGTTCCTGGGTCGGATCGGTTTGGCGTTCGGTCAAATCCAGGTCGACAAACAGTTGCGGATAGCGCTCGGCCAGCGTCGGCAACAGCGGCAGGATATAGGTTTTGCCGAAGGTGGGCAGACAGCTGATACGCAGCGTGCCTTGCGGCATATCGTTCCACGAAGCCAGTTCGGCACGGATGTCGGTGATATCCGTCAGCAGCGTGCTTGCTCGCGCCTGCAGCCTTTCGCCCGCATCCGTCAGCATCAAACCCCGCGTAGAGCGGATAAACAGCGTGGCGTCCAGCGCGTTTTCCAGCGCATCAATGTGGCGTACCAGCGAAGAAGGCACCATTCCCAGCTTGCGAGCGGCGGCGGAGAAGCTGCCCAACAGGGCCACCTCGAGAAATATCGGCAGATGTTCAACATAGCGGGCGTCATTCATCTTTGCATTATATGCAAAAGCGTTTCTTATGAATACCAGGTTCTCCGTCCGTCGCAATGCGGCTACTCTTTTTTCGGGCTTACGGAAAGCGATGGCATGCCGTGAACCCCGCCGCACAGAGAGAAAATGCATAAAACTCGCGGTTTTTAGAACTTTAAATACAGAATTTCCCCCAGGTTCCACCGTGTACCTGCGGTATTGATGATGACTTCAACACCAGATTAACCGTTCAAATTGATGCCCTGTTTACCAACAATGATTAGTGAATCTAAACCGTTGTTGACATTGGGCATCGCCGGCCTGCCGTGCCGGTTTTTTTGTCGCCGTTGGCTGAATCGTTCCAACTGAACGCGTTGCCGGCGACATCTTTGTTCACCTACGGGTGGGCATTTTTGAACGCGCGGAGCATTTCACTCCGCGCTGGTGGAGGAGTAGTTATGAACGAAGAGCATGGGTGTTCCTGCGCGCAGCATTTGGCGCAAGGGTTTGCCAGGCAGTCGCTGAGCGTTGGGGAGGGCGAGATCTATCAAATCTCGCTGATGAGCGCACTGATCAGCGGCGTTTACGAAGGGGAGGTCACCATTGCCGAATTGCTCAAGCACGGCAACTTTGGCCTGGGAACGTTCAATCACCTCGACGGCGAACTGATCGCCTTCGACCAGGAAATTCACCAGTTGCGCGCCGACGGCAGCGCACGACCGGCCAGTTTGCAGCAGAAAACCCCGTTTGCCGTTGTCACCTTTTTCCAACCTAGCGTTACCCAACACTTCGACAGTCCGATCACCAAGGCGCAGTTGCACCAGTGCATCGATGAGCAGGTGGCTTCGCCGAACCTGTTCTGCGCGCTGCGCGTCGACGGCGAATTCAGCCATGTGGAAACCCGCACCGTGCCGCGTCAGGAGCGGCCTTATCGTCCGATGCTGGAGGCGATAGAAGAGCAGCCGACCTTTGCCTTCCATCGACGTCAGGGTACCCTGGTTGGCTTCCGTTCGCCTGATTATATGCAGGGCGTTGGCGTGGCCGGTTATCACGAGCACTTTGTCACCGACGATCGCAACGGTGGCGGTCACGTGCTTGATTACCAACTTGACCACGGTCGCCTGCAATTTGGCGTGATCACCCGTCTCAATCTTCAATTGCCGCATGATGCGGATTTTCTGCGCGCCGACCTCTGTCCCGAGGATTTGGATAGCGCAATTCGTTCTGCCGAGGGTTAATTCCGCGACAGTCCTGGGTGTATTTTCAGGAGGTATTCCATGAACAAGGCAAAAACAGACAATAACTGGGCATGTGGCGCAGATTTGGTGGTGAAAAATCTGGAGGCGCAGGGGGTTAAACACGTATTCGGTATTCCGGGCGCCAAGATTGACCGGGTATTCGATTCGCTGGAAGACGCGCCGTCGATAGAAACGGTGGTGGTGCGCCACGAGGCCAACGCGGCGTTTATGGCGGCGGCGGTGGGGCGTTTGACCGGCAAGGCCGGGGTGGCGTTGGTGACCTCCGGGCCGGGCAGTTCCAATTTGATCACCGGGCTGGCGACCGCCACCTCGGAAGGGGATGCGGTCGTGGCGTTCGGCGGGGCGGTGAAGCGTGCCGACAACCTCAAACAGACCCACCAGAGCATGGATACCGTCAGTATGTTTCGGCCGGTGACCAAGTATTGTGCCGAAGTGCATGCCGGTTCGGCGATTTCTGAAGTGATTGCCAACGCTTTCCGCCACGCCGAATTCGGCCGTCCGGGGGCGTCTTTTGTCAGCCTGCCGATGGACATCGTCAATGAGCCGGTCAGCGCCCCGGTGCTGGCGGGGTGTCGGTTGCCGCGAATGGGGGCCGCCGCTGCCGAGGATATTCGCGCCGCAGTTAAGCTGATCCAACAGGCGAAGTGCCCGGTGTTGTTGCTCGGGCTGCAGGCCAGCCGCCCGGAAAACAGCGAGGCGGTGCGCCAACTGCTGCATCGCACCCATATGCCGGTAGTGGGGACCTACCAGGCGGCAGGGGTGATCGACGTTAATCACTTTGCACGCTTTGCCGGCCGCGTCGGCTTGTTCAACAACCAACCGGCCGACCAACTGCTGCAGAAAGCCGATTTGGTGGTCAGCGTCGGCTATGGCCCGATCGAATACGATCCCTGCATGTGGAACAGCCAGGGGCGATTGAAACTGGTGCATATCGACGTGCTGCCGGCGGACATCGATACCTGCTATCGTCCGGACGTCGAGCTGGTGGGCAATATCAGCGCCACGCTCGACATGATGACCGAAGCCTTTAACAGCGTGGTGAGCGTGCCGGCCGAAGTGGAATCGATCCTCAGCGATCTTGGTCGCCAGCGTACCGAACTGGCGGAACGTGCCGCACGGCGCGGCGGCATGCCAATCCACCCGCTGCGCATCGTCAAAGAGCTGCAGGATATTGTCAGCGACGACGTGACGTTGTGTGTGGACATGGGCAGTTTCCACATTTGGATTGCGCGTTACCTTTACAGCTTCCGTGCGCGCCAACTGCTGATTTCCAACGGCCAGCAGACCATGGGGGTGGCGCTGCCGTGGGCTATCGGCGCGGCGCTGGTGCGGCCGGGCGACAAAGTGGTGTCGATTTCCGGCGACGGCGGTTTTATGCAGTCGAGCATGGAACTGGAAACCGCCGTGCGGCTGAAAAATAACATCGTGCACGTGATTTGGGTGGATAACGCCTACAACATGGTGGAAATGCAGGAGGTGAACAAATACCGCCGCAAATCCGGGGTGGAATTCGGCCCTATCGATTTTAAAGCCTATGCCGAGGCGTGCGGGGCGGTCGGGTTTGCGGTGCAGTCGGTGGATGACCTGCGGCCCATGTTGCGCAAGGCGATGGAAATCCAGGGGCCGGTCGTGGTGGCCATTCCGGTCGATTACGCCGACAACTACAAGCTGATGGCGCAGATGAACTTCAGCCAGATGATTTAATTTCATCAGGCGTAAAAACCACGGGGAATGCCGTACGCGGTGCTCCCCGTTTTTTATGCCTAAAATTTGTTCTTTACATCCCTAACTTCATGATTTATTGGTATCCATCGAGTCTATTTTCTATACCGGGGATGGCAGGATGAAAACAAAAACACTCACAATGACGCTGGGATTATTGGCTTTGGCAGCGATGGGCGGTGCGCGCGCCAGTACGCTGGTTTATTGTTCCGAAAGCTCACCGGAAGGGTTTAACCCGCAGCTGTTTACCTCGGGCCCGACGGTGGACGCCAGTTCGGCGACGATCTACAACCGATTGGTGGACTTCAAAACCGGCACCGTTGAGCTGCAGCCCAGCCTGGCCGAAAGCTGGCAGGTGAGCGAAGACGGCAAAAATTACACTTTTCACCTGCGCAAGGGGGTGAAATTCCAGAGCAATAAATACTTTACCCCCACCCGCGATTTCAACGCCGACGACGTCATCTTCTCCTTCATGCGGCAAAAAGACGCCAATAACCCTTATCACAAGGTTTCCAACGGCGCTTACACCAACTTTGAGTCGATGGAGTTCGGCACGTTGATCAACAACATTGTCAAAGTGGACGATAACACCGTGCGCTTTGAACTTTCACGCGCTGAAGCGCCATTCGTGGCCGATCTCGGCATGTATTTCGCCACCATTCTCTCCGCCGAATATGCCGATGCGATGCTAAAGGCCGGTACCCCGCAGCGGGTGGACAACGACCCGATCGGCACCGGTCCCTTCCAGTTGGTGCAGTACCAGAAGGATGCGAAGATCCTCTATAAGGCGTTCAACCACTATTGGGAAGGCAAACCCAAGGTTGACCGTCTGGTGTTCTCAATTACCCCGGATGCGGCGGTGCGTTATGCCAAGCTGCAAAAAAATGAGTGCCAGGTCATGCCGTTTCCTAACCCGGCGGATCTGACACGCATGCGTCAGGATCCCAATATCCAGGTCATGGAGAAGTCCGGTCTGAATATCGGTTTCCTGGCGTTCAATACCCAGAAAAAACCGCTGGATAACGTCAAGGTGCGGCAGGCGCTGGCGCTGGCGGTGAACAAACCAGCGATCCTCGAAGCGGTGTTCCACGGCGCGGGCCAGCCGGCGAAGAACCTGTTGCCGCCGACCCAGTGGGGCAGCAATGACAAGATTGAGGATTACCCGTATTCCCCGGAGAAAGCCAAAAAGTTACTGCAAGAGGCAGGGCTGGGGCAGGGCTTTGCGATAGATCTGTGGGCGATGCCGGTACAGCGGCCCTACAACCCGAATGCCAAGCGCATGGCGGAGATGATCCAGTCCGACTGGGCGAAGATTGGCGTGAAGGCCAAAATTGTCACCTTCGAGTGGGGCGAATATCTGCAGCGGATAAAAAATGGCGAGCATCAAACGGCATTGATGGGCTGGACTACGGCCAATGGCGATCCGGATAACTTCTTTGGCCCGTTGTTTACCTGCGTATCGGCCAACGGCGGTTCGAACTCGGCCAAGTGGTGCTATCCGCCGTTCGACAAGTTGATTTCGCAAGCGCGTGAGGAAAACGATCACGCCAAGCGGGTGGCAATGTATGAACAGGCACAGGTGATGATGCATGATCAGATGCCGGCGTTGATGATTGCCCATTCGACCATTTTTGAACCGGTGCGCAAAGAGGTGAAAGGCTACGAGATCGATCCCTTCGGCAAACACATCTTCAAACAGGTTTCGCTGGAGAAATAATAAAAAAGGGGCTGCATGGCAGCCCCTTAGGTCGTTGGCAATCGGCTCTGCTTTTTTATGGTAGGGGCGCTGCATGCTGCGCCCAGTTGCATAAACACTGGATTTAATCGGGTCGAACATGTTCGACCCCTACCGGTTTAGCCCCTTAGTGGGGGTTAGCAGTCTTGATTAAGCCGGCCGTTTAGAAATGGGTATTCACGCTCATATAGTAAGTACGACCCGGTTCGTTGTAGGTGGCGGCACCTGCACCGGCAATGTTAATGGCACCGGTGGTTGGGTCACCCACGTTCTGCGAGTTACCTTCGCGGAACTGACGTTTGTCGAACAGGTTGTCGATACCCGCCGTCAGGCTGATGTTTTTGGTCACATCATAGGTCGCGCTGGCACCTACCACGGCGTAAGGGCTGACCTCCTTGGTTTCGGTACCGCTGACCGGTTTACCCTGGTAGTTGTACTTCTTCGGTTTCTGACGGCCGTACCAGGTCAGGGTCGATTGCATCGACAGATCCTGGGTCGCCTGCCAGCTCAGCGTCGAGTTGATGGTGAACTTGGGGATCACCGACAGGTAGTCGCCGGTGCTCTTGTTCTTGTTCTCGATCATATAGGTGGCGTTGTTGCTCCAGGAGACGGTCTCGCTGACCGGCACGTTCAACGTGCCTTCCAGGCCCTGGACTACCGCTTTCGGCACGTTTTCCCATTGGTACACGGCTGTGCCGGTGCTGCTGGTGCCGATACGGCTATTACCCGCTTCGATTTTATTGTGGTAATCGTTGCGGAAATAAGTCACGCCGGCCAGCCAGCCTTCATTGTGGAATTCCAACCCGACTTCTTTATTGACGCTGGTTTCTGCCTTCAGGTCGTCGTTACCCAGCAGGTAGCAGCCATTTTTGACATCGCTGGACGAACAACCCTGACCTTTGCTGTACAGCAAATAGTTCTGGTTGGTCTGGTACAGGTTAGGCGCTTTGTAGGCGCGGGCGATGCCCATTTTCAGGGTGAAGTTGTCGCCCAGTTCCTGTGACAGGTTCAGCGACGGGCTCCAGTTGTTACCGGCTTCGGAGTGCAGATCGTAACGCAGGCCCGGCGTCAGCATGGTGCTGTCGGTCAGCTCCATGTTGTCTTCGGCAAACAGCGAGAAGATATGGGCGGATGCGTAAGGGCTACGAGTACCGCTACCTTGACCGGGAATGGTGCCCCCCATCATCGTTTGGCTGGTGGATGAACCGTCCTTCATGCGTTGCTGGTTCCATTCGGTACCCAGGGTGGCGGTTTGCGTCACGCCCAGTTCAAATGGCACGCTGACTTCGCTGTGCGCCAGGAAATCATCCAGCTTGGTGGTGCCGAAGCCTTCGTTTTTAGCGTCAAAGATACCTTCGGTACCGCCGGCCAATCCTTCGTTCAGGCGGGTATTGCGAGTGCGCTCGAACTGAACGTAGTTATTGGTGCTGACGCCATTGTCCCAGGCACCGCGGTGGTTAAGGCCGAAGGTCTCGCGATAGATACGGTTGGTTTCTTTGCCGTAGTTGCTCTGTACCAGCGCATTGGTGTTGGTGTTCTGAGTGTCACCGGCGTACAGGTTGCCCTGACGGCCATAGGAATACTCAAACTCCAGCGACTGCAGGTGCGCGAAGTCCCAGTGCAGCAAGGCGTCGATATTTTTATCTACCACCCCTTCACGGCCGGAAGGAATGCTGCTGGCGTAGGCACCCACTCGCTCGGATTTATGCGATTCGTTAATGTCCCAGGCATCGGCCTGAGTTTTGCTGTAACCCCCGAACAGGCGGAAGCTCAACTGGTCGGTCAGCGGGCCGGACAGGCTGAAGTCGGTACGCTTGGTGGAGCCTTCCTGCTTGTGCTCCGGCACGTCGAAATAGGTGTTCAGCGAGCCGTGCAGCTCTTTGGTGTTCTTCTTGGTGATGATGTTGACCACGCCGCCGGCGGCGCCGTTACCGTAACGGGCTGCCGCGGGGCCGCGCAGCACTTCGATACGTTCAATCATTTCCGGCGGGACCCAGGCGGTATCGCCGCGGGTATCACGCTCACCGCGCCAGCCCTGACGCACCGAGTTGCGGCTGCTGGCCGGTTTTCCGTCAATCAGGATCAGGGTATTTTCCGGGCCCATGCCGCGGATATCGATCTGGCGGTTGTTGCCGCGCTGGCCGCTGGTGGAGTTACCGGTCAGGTTAACGCCGGGCATGGTGCGGATCAGCTCGCTGATATCACGGGCAGGTGGGCGTTTTTTGATTTCGTCGGCGGTAATGGTAGAAACCCCAGGTGCCTGCAGGTTTTGCTTGGCGGCAGTGACGACAATAGTGTCCTCGGCGGCTTCTTTTTTACTTTTGGCGACCTTGTCTGTTTCTGGGCTGGTGTCGGTTTGCTGTGCGGCGTGTGCAAAAGCGGACGCGCCTAACCCTAACCCGATGAGTGTGGCTAAGGAATAACGTGATAATTTGCTGTTCATCTGAGAGTTCCTACCTTGCTGCCTTTCTCCGGGCACCGAAGCAGTAGCTCTCCGGCTATGAGAAGGGCGGTTGTAGTTTTTTGTTTTCGGAAAGAGAAACCCAATCGGCCAAGACGCAGCGGCCACGACATTGGATTCAGCGCTTAAATTCGGCATCCGTCCCTGTTGAAGAATACCTGCCCTGTTTACGAGCCTACACACACTATTGCAAACGCAAATAATTATCAATAGTATTCGACTTACCGTTTTCTTGGGCAGCGCCTCGCGCCGCGAAATTACCGGCTTTCCTGAAGCTGCCAGCTAAATAGTGAATAGGCGTTTGAAAACAAAATCCGAGTCAGAAAGCAGCAGATTATTATCAAGCAAGCACGCCGGGCGCCATGGATGGTGGCTGAATATCGCCAAACGCGGCACGCCGCTGGTGGAGCTGCAAGGGGATGGACGCGGGAAGGTCACCTTTTTATGGCGTGACCCCCAGGGATGTGAACTCACTTCCGCCTATCGACGCGTCTGGATCCACATCAATTGTCTGACCGACCATCATCAGTCGTCGCCGCCGCAGAGCCTGCAACGGCTGGAAGGGACCGACGTTTGGTACTGGCAAACCGAGCTCAGCGCCGACTGGCGCGGCAGCTACTGCTTTATCCCCTGTATGGACGACCGGCCACTGGCCCCCAGTGATGAGGATGCGCACGTTAATATGCATTCGGTCCGCCATTGGTGGCATCAGGTGTTTGCCGGTGCGACCCAGGACCTGCTGAATCCCCATCGTTCCTGGGCCGGTGTCGGCGGGCATGTATTGTCAGGCCTGCATATGCCGGAAGCGCTGCCGCAACCGGCCTGGCAGGATTTCGATCGCTATGCGGTCGCCAGCGGGCGTTGTACTCCAGCTCCCCCGGCGAAACTGCAGCGCCACAGCTGGCACAGCGAGCGTCTGGGCAATACCCGTAACGTCTGGGTTTATACCACCGGCGAAGGCGATCCAACACAACGTCCGCTGGCGATATTGCTGGACGGTCAATTCTGGGCGAGCAACATGCCGGTCTGGGATCCGCTGATGCAGTTGACCCGCGAGGGCAAGCTGCCGGAAGCGGTTTATCTGCTGATTGACATTATCGATCTCAAACACCGCTCCCAGGAGCTGGCCTGCAATGCAGATTTCTGGCTGGCGGTACAAGAAGAATTGCTGCCGCAGGTCGCCGAATGGGCGCCGTACCAGCGCGATCCTGCCCGTACTCTGGTGTGCGGCCAAAGTTTTGGCGGCTTGTCATCGCTGTATGCCGGGCTGCACTGGCCGCAGAGCTTCGGCGGGGTGATTTGCCAGTCCAGCTCTTTCTGGTGGCCACGTCGCGACATGTATCAGCTTGCGGAAATTCCGGCCGATGCCGGTTGGTTACTGCATCAGGTTGAGCAGGGCGTTGGCAAAGGCAAGCTGAAGGTGTTTATGGAAGCCGGCGTGCATGAAAAAGTGGCGCGCCGGGTCAACGATCGGATGGCGGACTTGCTGCGTGATGCCGGTCACCGGGTGCAATACCGGGTGGTGGCCGGGGGACACGATCATTTGTGCTGGCGTGGCGGTCTGATAGACGGTCTGCAGGCACTGTGGGCGGACCAATCCTCTGCCCCCTCGATCAAGCTAACCTTCACTGCCCAAGGAGTCCGCGATGGAAACTCTGAACCCGTTCGATGACGAGCAACAAAGCTGCCTGATTGTGCAGAATGATGAATTGCAATACAGCCTGTGGCCAGACTTTAGCGCAGTGCCGGCGGGGTGGACGCCGGTGTTTGGCCCGGCGGCGCGTCCGCTGTGCGTGATTTGGCTGGAACAGCATTGGCAGGATATGCGGCCCGCCTCGCTGCGTAAGGCGTGATGGCGCCAATACCGATAACAGGAGTCAGTACCTTGTCAGACCGGAATTTATTACCGACCGAACGGCCGTTCGCCACTGAACTGCCGTTGGTCGCCGCGCAACCCGGGATCTGGGTTGCCGATCAGATTTCGCCGCATGCCAACGCCTATGCGGTTTCCCACTATATTGAGCTGAATGGCCCGCTGGATCAGGCGTGCCTGTTGCGTGCGATTGAGCAGGGGCTGTCGGAAGTAGATACCCTGCAGTTCCGCTTTGAAGAGCGTGACGGGGTGCCGATGCAGTGGCATGACCCCGAGCTGGCGATCCTGCCGGTAGAATACTTCGATCTCAGCGAATCTCCCGATGCCGCTGCAGCAGCGCGTGCCCTCATGCAGTTGGATATGTCCGGTGATTTGCGCATCGGTAGCGGCAATGCGTTATATCGTCATATGCTGATCCGCCTGTCGGAACAGCGCTGGTTTTGGTATCAGCGTTATCATCATATTCTGGTAGATGGCTTCAGTTTTACCGCCATTGCCCGCAGAATCGCCCATATTTACACCCGGACGTTGCACAATGAACGGCCGGATCCGACGCCCTTCAGCGCATTCAGCGAAGTGGTCGAGGAATATCAGCGTTATGCGCAATCGTCCACCTCTCAGCGCGACGCTGCCTTCTGGTTGAACAAGGCACAGCAATTGCCGACGCCTGCCACCCTTTGCCCGCAACCGTTGGCCGGGCAGACGCCAACCACCCGTATTCACCGCTTGTCACAGCTGTGCGACCGACAAGATTTCACGCAGTTGGTGAACGCCGGTCAGCAGCAGTTCAGCGTGGCAGATATGGCACTGGCGTTGGTTGCGTTGTGGGTTTCACGCCTGAGCGGACATGCCAGCTTCAGCGCCGGTTTTATCTTTATGCGCCGTACCGGTTCGGCCGCGCTCTGTGCCAACGGACCGGTGATTAACGTCTTGCCGATCGAAATGCACCTCGACCCTCAGGCTACGCTGAGCGAGGTCGCCGGTAATATTGGTCGTGAGTTAAAAACCGTTCGCCGCCATCAGCGCTACGAGGCGGAGCAGGTGCAGCGCGATCTGGGGCGAATTGGCGATGCCCAACCGCTGTACGGCACGGTATTCAACTTTAAGATGTTTGATTTCCAGTTGGACTTCGGCGGTATCGAAGGCATCACCCATGAGCTGGCCTCCGGGCCGGTCCGTGATCTGGAGATTGCGTTGTACCTCGACGAGGCCGGTACGCTGAAGGTCGATCTGTTGGCTAATGCCGAACGTTATCAGCGTGATGAGCTGGCGGCGCATCTGCAACGCCTGCCTCTGTTGTTGCGTCAGTTTGCCGCACAGCCTCAGATGCCGATTGGCGATGCCGATTTGCTCACCGAGCAAGACCGCCAACTGTTGGCCCGGGTTAATGACACGGCACATCCGGTGAAGGCGCAAACCCTTAGCGGGCTGCTGGCGGAGCAGGCGCAGAAAACCCCTGACGCCCCGGCGCTGGCCGATGCGCAGTACCAATTTACCTATCGCGAAACTCGTGAGCAGGTTGCCGCGCTGGCGCGTCAGTTGACGGAGCAGGGCGTACAACCGGGTGATATCGTTGCCGTCGCCTTACCGCGCTCGGTCTTTTTGTCTCTGGCGTTAATGGCCATCGTCGAAGCCGGGGCGGCCTATTTGCCGCTGGATACCGGTTATCCTGACGAGCGTCTTGGCATGATGCTGGAGGACGCTGCGCCGCGCCTGATTATCACCGAACCGACCCAGCAGGCACGTTTTGCCGGCAAGGGTGAGATCTTGCTGTATGACGCGCCGTTGCCGATAGACAGCGCAGCCAACGTCACGCTCAATGGACCGACGCCGCATCACCCGGCCTACATTATCTTTACCTCCGGCTCGACCGGGCGACCGAAAGGCGTGTTGGTGGGGCATCAGGCGATCGTCAACCGGTTGCTGTGGATGCAACATCAGTATCCTATGGCGGCAGGCGATGTGGTGCTGCAGAAAACGCCTTGCAGTTTTGACGTTTCGGTATGGGAATTCTTCTGGCCGCTGATAGTGGGGGCCCAGTTAGTGATGGCCCCGCCTGAAGCGCACCGCGATCCGGAACAGCTGCTCCAGCTGATTGATCAACATCGTGTCACCACCATGCACTTTGTCCCTTCGATGCTGGCGGCCTTCGTCAGCGCGTTGGATAGCCCGCAGGCGGTGGCGTGTTGTGCGCCGTTACGTCAGGTATTTTGCAGTGGTGAAGCCTTGCCGGCGGAACTGTGCCGCCTGTGGCAAAGCCGCACTGCGGTGCCGTTGCATAACCTGTACGGGCCGACCGAAGCGGCGGTGGACGTCAGCTGGCATCCGGCCTGGGGCGAAGCCTTGGCTGCCGTCACTGGCGCCAATGTGCCGATTGGTTTACCGGTTTGGAATACCGGTTTACGCATCCTCGATACGCGCCTGCGGCCAGTGCCGCCGGGCGTCGCCGGTGATTTGTACCTTACCGGTGTGCAACTGGCGCACGGCTATCTGGGACGACCGGAACTGACCGCCAGCCGCTTTGTAGCCGATCCTGACGGCGATGGTGGGCGGATGTATCGCACGGGTGACGTCGCCCGTTGGTTGCCGGGAGGCGAGGTGGAATACCTTGGCCGCAGTGACGATCAGTTAAAAATACGTGGGCAACGCATTGAATTGAGTGAAATCGATCATGCTTTGCTGTCGCTGCCGGGGATTAAACAGGCGGTGACTCACGCGCTGGTGCTGGAAAATACGCCAACCGATCCTGGCGGCGGCGATGCCCGTCAACTGGTGGGCTATCTGGTGGCGCAGCCCGGTGTGCGCCTTGATCTGGACGCGCTCCGCGCAGCGTTGGCCGATCGGCTGCCGCCGCATATGGTGCCGGTGGCGCTGGTCGAGATGGATACTCTGCCGCTGAGTGCCAATGGCAAGCTGGATCGTAAAGCGTTGCCGCAACCGCAGGGCGCAACCCGCGCGGCAGGGCGTGAGCCACATGCGGGGCTGGAGACGGCGATTGCTGCGGTGTTCGCTCGCCTGCTGCAACGCGGAACCGTGTTTGCCGACGATGACTTCTTTGCCCTCGGCGGGCACTCGCTGTTGGCGATGCGTTTGGCGGCGGAGCTGCGGCGTGAGCTGGGCAAGGCGGTGTCGGTAGGGCAGGTGATGGTGGCTTCCCGCGTGGAACAGCTGGCGCAGCTGTTGGCCGAAGAACGCACCCAGGAAGAAGCTGACAAAACCGGTTTTGACCGCGTTCTGCCGCTGCGCACCACCGAAGGACCAACGCTGTTCTGCCTGCATCCGGCGTCCGGCTTCTCATGGCAGTTCAGCGTGTTGCCGCGCTATATCGATCAGCACTGGTCGCTGGTGGGTATTCAGTCTCCACGGCCGGATGGCCCGTTGGCGCTGAGCGAAAATATGGACCAGGTATGCGACGCGCATCTGGAGACGGTGTTGCAAGTGCAACCGCACGGCCCGTATCACTTTATCGGTTACTCGCTGGGCGGTACTCTGGCACAAGGCATTGCCGCGCGCTTACAGGCAAGGGGCGAAGAAGTGGCTTTCCTTGGGCTGCTGGATACCTATCCGCCGGAAACGCAAAACTGGGACGTGATGTTGGATGACAACGTGTTGAAAGAAGTTCAGCGCGAACGTCAGCAGTTCCTGGCGGTGTCTGAAGATGCGCTGGATCCGGCATTGGGCGAAACCCGCGTAGCCATGTTCGATAATATCGAAGCCAACTATGCCGATTCGGTTCGTCTGCTTTCAGCCACCCATACGGCGAACTTCAAAGGACAGGCGACGCTGTTTGTCGCGCGCCAGACGTTGCAGGAGGGGATGGATGTTCAGCAGACCTGGTCGCAATATGTGGACGCGCTACAGGTTCATGAACTGGACTGCGCGCACGTGGATATCGTTTCACCAACGTCGTTCAAGGTATTAGGACCGTTGTTGAACCGCATACTTCGCGCTTTATAATACCCAGGGATGGTAGGGGACGAATACATTCGTCCCGATTAACGCGGGCCCAGCATGCTGGGCCCCTACAATCTCGATTACTTACCCAGCGGTACCACCAACGGCGTGTGCGAGACGGGATCGTCAATGATCATGCAGCGCAGACCGTAGACCTTTTCGATCAATTCCGGCGTCACAATATCCTTCGGTGCACCCTCGGCGACCACTTTACCGTCGCGCATGGCAATCAGATGTGTGGCGTAACGGCAGGCATGGTTGAGATCGTGCAGCACCACCACCAGCGTATGGCCATTTTCACGGTTTAACTGGCGCATCAGTTCCAGCAAGTCGATCTGATGGCTGATATCCAGCCAGGTGGTCGGCTCATCCAACAGCAGCAACGGCGTTTGCTGCGCCAATACCATGGCAATCCAGACCCGCTGACGCTGTCCGCCGGAAAGCGTATCAACCGGCTGTTCAGCCAGTTCAAACACGCCGGTGGAGCGCATGGCCTGTTCGACCGCTTGCTGGTCTTCTTCACGCCAGCGGCTGAACAGGCGCTGATGCGGATAGCGACCGCGTGCCACCAGATCAAACACGGTAATGTCACCTGGCGCGGTCGAGCTTTGTGGCAACAGCCCCAACTGGCGAGCCACCTCTTTGGTGGCATAGTCGCTAATGTGTTTGCCGTTGAGCCAGATGGCACCGGCCTGCGGCTGCATCAGGCGGCTAAGAGTGCGCAGCAAGGTCGATTTACCGCAGGCATTCGGCCCGATAATGACCGTCAGTTCACCGTGCGGAATAGAAACGGAAAGGTCGCGCGCGACGATTTTTTTGTCATAGCCGAGCGTCAGGTTTTCGGCGCGTAACGGCGCGGGCTGTAAGAGTTCAGCATTCATTTTTTTCGTGACTCACGGATTAATAGCCAAATCAGATAAATGCCGCCCAGGCTGACGGTCAACACCCCGACCGGCAACTGATAAGGCATAAACAGGCGTTGCGCCGCGACATCGGCGAGCAGCAGCAACAGGGCACCCGTCAGGGCTGTCAGCAACAGGACGCTGCGGTTGGCGCACAGGCGTCGCGCAATCTGTGGGGCTACCAGCGCAATAAAGGAGATCGGCCCGGCGACGGCGGTGGCGGCGGCAGTCAGGGTAACGCCGACCAATAACAGCAGCACGCGTGAGCGCTCTACCGGCACACCGAGTGCGCAGGCGGTGTCATCGCCCATCTCCAGCAGCCGCATGCGGCGGGCCAGCATCAACAGCAACAGACAGCACAGCGCAATCACCGCCAGCACCGGCAAACTTTTCGCCCAGGTCACGCCGTTGAGCGAACCGGCGCTCCACAGTCCGGCGGTCATGGCGGATTCCAGCGAAGCGCTGATGATCAGCCAGGTATTGCCGGCCACCAGCAGGGCGCGAACGGCAATACCGACGATAATCAAACGGAATGACTCGACGCCGTTGCGCCATGCCAGCAGATAAATCAGCGCGGCGGTCAGCAAGCCACCGGCCAGTGCCCCGGAGGTGATGCCGAGAATGCCGCCGTTAAACAGCACTATTGCCACCAGTACGCCGCTGTAAGCACCGGTATTAAAACCGATGACGTCCGGGCTGCCGAGCGGGTTACGCAGCAGCGATTGGAAGATGGCGCCGCTGATACCGAGCGCGGCACCCAACAACAGCGCCATTATCACGCGAGGCAAACGCCACTGGGTAACGATCACCGCCAGGTTGGCCGGGCCTTCACCGCGTAGGGCGTCGATCACCTGCAGAGCGCTGAGCGACAGAGCGCCGGAACCCAGGGCATAAATCGCCAGTGCCAGAGCGGCAAGCAACAGCAGCAGCGCGGTTAGCGCCGGGCGCGACAAGGCGCGCATTTTGTGGTTGGCCATCAGGCGGGCTGCGGACATCGACATTAGCGCTGCCTCCTGAACATATGGCGTTGGCGCACCAGCATGATCAGCAGCGGTGCGCCAATAAGCGCGGTGACGATGGAAACGCGCAGTTCACCGGCGACCAGGAAGCGGCCGATCAGGTCGGCGCTCAGCAGCAGGATCGGGGTCAATACCAAGGTCCACGGCAGCATCCAGTGCAACTCGGAGCCGGCCAGTCGCCGGGCAATGTGCGGCATCATCAGCCCGACAAAGGCTATCGGACCAACGGCGGCGGTGGCGCCACCGCACAGCAATGTGATCGCCAGCAACCCCAGCAACTGGGTGCGGACGATGCCGGTGCCCAGCGCGGTGGCTAACTCATTGCCCATACTCAGGCTGTTCAGCGATTTGCTCATCCACAGCGTGATTGCTGTGCCCAGCAGGATCGGCAGGGCAACGGTGCGCACCACCTGCATATTTTGAATATCCAGCGAACCGGCCTGCCAAAAACGCAGCTGATCGAACACCAGCGGGTTCAACAGGGAAATGCCGGAGGTCATGCCTTCCAGCACCGCCGCCAGCGCGACGCCGGCCAGCGTCAGGCGAACCGGGTTCAGGCTGCTGCCACCCAATGCGCCGATCAGCGCCACCAGCAGGGCGGCAAACATCGCGCCGGCAAAGGCGAACCACAGATATTCGCCGACGTGAGCGGCACCAAAGAAAGTGATGCCCAATACCACGGCAAACCCCGCGCCGGCGTTAACGCCGAGAATGCCGGGGTCGGCCAGCGGATTGCGGGTGAGGGTTTGCATCAGCACGCCGGACAGGCCCAGGGCGATACCCGCCAGCACGCCGATCAGCGTGCGCGGCAGCCTGGCGTTGGTAATGATGGTGCAGTCGGCGCCGCTACATTGGCCGTTGAGCGCCTGGATAACCGTGTCGAAGGGGATAGATTTGGCACCGAGCGACAGGCTGAGCAGCATGACGACCAACAGGGCGCAAACGGCAATCAGCAAGCCAAGCAGCTTGCGACGAAATGAGCGGGGAGAGCCACCCGCAAGACGGTCCCTGGACAGCGGAATGGACGGTGTGCAATTGCGTGTAATCCGTAACATAACAATCCATTATTTGATTGAATATGAATGATATTTATTATCATTATTGATTGTTTTCATCTATGGTACCATGAGTCCCTTCGCTATTGCAGCACAGACGCTGCCCCTTTTCTTTAGTTGTGGTGAGAAAGCTAATGAGTAAGCCCTCTATTTTGCTTGATTTTGGCCTGCTTAAGACCAATAGCGCCTTTCGCGCTGTGTTCTGCGCGCGTTTTATTTCCATTCTGGCGCTCGGGCTGATGGCCATTGCCATCCCGGTGCAGATCCAGGCCCTGACCGGGTCGACGCTGCTGGTCGGGTTGTCCGTGACGCTGGCCGGCAGCGGCATGTTTGCCGGTTTGCTGATGGGGGGCGTACTGGCTGACCGCTACGAGCGCCGCCGTCTGATCCTCTTTGCCCGTTCCACCTGTGGTATTGGGTTTATCGGTCTTTGTTTAAATGCCGCTTTACCTGCGCCGTCATTAACGCTGATTTATCTGCTGGCGGTTTGGGACGGGTTCTTCGGGGCGGTAGGCGTGACGGCGTTGCTGGCGGCGACGCCTGCGCTGGTTGGGCGTGAAAATATCGTTCAGGCCGGTGCCATCAGCATGCTGACGGTGCGTTTTGGCTCCATTCTTTCCCCGGCGATCGGCGGGTTGGTGATTGCCAACGCCGGCGTGACCTGGAACTACGCTTTGGCGGCCTTCGGCACCTTGCTGACGTTGATCCCTTTATTGCAGCTGCCACAGCTGTTGCCACCCCCTCAGCCGCGTGAGCATCCGCTGCGCGCACTGGCCGGGGGATTTGGCTTCCTGTTTCGTAACCGGGTGATTGGCATGGTGGCGCTGATCGGCGCGTTGCTGACCATGGCCAGCGCGGTGCGAGTGCTGTACCCGGCGATGTCCGGCATGTGGCAGGTCAGTGCGGCGCAGCTGGGCTTTATGTATTCCGCCGTGCCGCTGGGCGCGGCAATTGGCGCCTTTACCAGTGGCCGGGTGGCGCACGTGGCGCGGCCGGGCTGGATGATGCTGATGACGGCGATTGGCGCGTTTGTCGCTATCGGCCTGTTCGGCCTGATGCCCTGGTACGGTCTGGCACTGTTCTTCCTGGTGGTGTTTGGCTACCTGAGCGCATTGAACTCATTACTGCAGTACGGGCTGATTCAGAACCTGACGCCGGATGCTTTCCTGGGGCGCATTAATGGCCTGTGGACGGCGCAAAACGTGGTGGGGGACGCATTGGGTGCCCTGCTGCTGGGGGCGATGGGGGCGTTTATGTTGCCGGCCATGACTTCAACCAGCTTCGGTTTTGGCGTGGCGGTACTGGGTGTGGTACTGGCGTTCGCGATGAAAGGTCTGCGTCAGGTGAGCCTTGGCGGGCAGGAAAGCGATCTCCAGCCCGCCGCGGGATCTACTGAGAAATAAACTGTTTTTCCAACAGCGTCAGCAGGTTGCTGGCGCTGTAGTAATCCAGTCGGAAGGTGTCATTGCCCAGCGCATAAACCCGCTTATGCTGCACCGCCGGCAGGTGAGCGAGGAAAGGATTGTCCATCAGCCGCTGCGCATCGCTTTCGTTGTTGGCAAACAGCATCAGCGTCTGGCCGTTCAGCCCTTCCGCCAGGTTTTCCCCGGCGAGCTGAATGATGTCCTTTCGCATACCCATGCTGCGGCTGTTGTTCAGCTTGTCAGACGGAATCGCCAGGGTGAAACCCAGCTGCTTGAGCATTTGCCCCTGGGAAGATTCGGCGGTCCACAGGTTGGCTGACTTGCCGTCGGCGCTGAAGACCAGAGCGGAGGTCGGTTGTTCCGGCAGCGTCATACGTTGTTTGAGTGACTTTTCCCGGCTATCGAAATCATCAACGATTTTTTGCGCCTTAGCTTCGTGCCCGGTGGCCTGGCCCAGCTCTATCGCCAGCGCCTGCCAGCTTTTGTCGTCGTAATTGACCACCAGCACCGGGGCAATGGCGGACAGCTGATCGTACAGGCGCACGGCGGAGTCGGCACCGGTAGCGGAGATGATGATCAGGTCGGGCGCTTCACCGGCAATGGCTTCTGCGTTGGGTTCGCCAATGTACAGGCGCTTTACGCCGCGCTGCGTTGCGATAGCGCTCCATTGGTGGAAGAAACCTTGTGAGTCCGCGAGACGGCTGCCGGGCGTGGTGGCGCCGCTGGCGATCACTGGCGCATCAATCGCCAGCAGGGTGCCGGTGACGGTTACGCTGGTGGAAACGATGCGGGTAGGGGGCTGCTGCAGGGTGACTACGCCGTGTGAAGTTTCGATTTTACGCGGCCAACCGGCCTCTGTGGCATGGGCTGCACCCATGGCTAACATGCCAAACAGTGCGAAGCCGAAGAACAGGTTCTTCTTCATAAAGCATTCCTTAGAATTTAAATAGTAATACTTATCATTTATATAATTAAAACTGCTGGTTTTATAGCACGATAATGAATAGAAGAACTGTTTACAT
Organism: Serratia sp. BIGb0234; assembly: GCF_024809915.1. NCBI lineage: Bacteria > Pseudomonadati > Pseudomonadota > Gammaproteobacteria > Enterobacterales > Yersiniaceae > Serratia > Serratia sp. BIGb0234. The sequence continues at coordinate 905,993 of NZ_JANUEI010000002.1, read as the reverse complement.
TTATTGACATAGCATATTCACGAGGGTAATTTAACGCGATTCAATACAAATGATAATCATTATTATACAGGTTATTGTTCATGATACGAAAGGGAGAACCGATGAGCGTGACAGTAAAGGGTACCGGGCAGAAGAAGCCGCACAGCAAGGAGAGCGAGTCGTCCGTAGCAGGCGTGTCGCCGACCTCCGGCTTTTTCTTTACCTCTCCTTTCCGTAGCCTGAGCACCCAGGGCTGCTTCGCCAAAATCACGCTGCCGGCCCAGGGCGGGGATCAGCTTAACGGCGAGTTCCAGCAGGCGGTACGGCATGCTTTTGCCGAAGCCAAACTGGCGGGGGTGAAAAACCCGGTCCTGTGCGGCGCGATCCCGTTCGATACTCATCAACCCTCTGCGCTTTTTATTCCCCAGCACACCCAGTGGTTTGAGCGCGATGCCTTTTTGGCTGGCGTAACCTCACCACAGGAAGCCCTGCCGGAAATTATCAGCCAAAATGAAGTGCCGGCACAACAGCCTTTCATGCAGATGGTGGCAGATGCGGTGGAAGCAACCCGTGGTGACCAACTGGATAAAGTGGTGCTGTCACGCCTGCTGGAGATTGAAACACGCGAACCGGTAGACAGTCAGGCATTGATGGCGCGTATCATCGCGCAAAACCCGCATGGCTTCCATTTCCATGTGCCGTTGGAACAAGGAGCATTGCTTGGCGCCAGCCCTGAACTGCTGCTGCGTAAATCCGGCGCACAATTTTATTCCAACCCGCTGGCAGGCTCCGCCCGTCGTGACGCCGACCCGCAGCGGGATCGTGAAGTCAGCCAACAGCTGTTGGTTTCCGAGAAAGATCTCTACGAGCACCAGTTTGTTACCGAAGGTATGCGGCAGGTGCTGGCCGATCGCTGCAGTTATTTGAATATCCCCACCTCGCCTGAATTATTGAGCACCACCACGCTGTGGCACTTGTCTACACCAATCGACGGTGAGGCCGCCAGCCGGGCGGAAAACGCGTTGTCGTTGGCCTGCCTGCTGCATCCGACACCGGCGCTGTGCGGTACGCCAACGGCGCTGGCGCATCAGGTGATCAAGCAACTGGAGCCTTTTGATCGCGGCCTGTTTGGCGGCATCGTCGGCTGGTGTGATGCCGAAGGCAACGGGGAGTGGGTAGTGACCATCCGCTGTGGCACGGTGCAGGGCAACCAGGTACGACTCTTTGCCGGAGCCGGCATTGTGCAAGACTCTTCGCCGGAATCTGAATGGCACGAAACCGGCACCAAACTCAGTACCATTTCGCGGGCGTTTGGCCTGAACCAAGGATAGACATTTCCATGAGCATTGCTTTTACTCCCTGGCCTGAGGCATTAGCCCGTCGCTATCGCGAACGGGGATATTGGACCGACCGGCCATTGACCGACATCATCACCCGCCAGGCTAAAAATGACGCCATCGCGCTGATCGACCCGCAACGCAGCCTGAGCTATCGCCAGCTTAATCAACTCTCCGATCGGCTGGCTGCGGCCTTGCTGCGTCGGGGCATACACAGCGGTGATACCGCGCTGGTGCAGTTGGGTAACGTGGTCGAGTTCTACGTGACTTTCTTTGCGCTGTTGAAAATTGGCGTGGTGCCGGTGAATGCGCTGTTTAGCCACCAACGCAATGAGCTGAACGCCTATGCGGCACAGATCAAACCGGCGTTGCTGATTGCCGATCGTCAGCATGGCCTGTTCGGTAACGACGAATTCCTGACGACGTTTCGCGCTGAACATCCTTCATTGCGCCTGGTCGCTTTGCGCAGTGAGGAACAGGGTGAGCAGTCGCTGGCGAGCTGGCTGGAAGAGGATTGCGGCGATTTCGTGGCTGCGCCAACCGCGGCCGATCAGGTAGCGTTCTTCCAACTTTCCGGTGGCAGTACCGGCACGCCGAAGCTGATCCCACGTACCCACAACGACTACTACTACAGCATTCGCCGCAGCGTGGAGATTTGTCATTTTGATGACGAAACCCGTTATCTGTGCGCACTGCCGGTAGCACACAACTATCCGATGAGCTCGCCTGGCGTATTGGGCGTGTTTTACGGTGGTGGGCTGGTGGTGTTCGCCAGCGATCCGGATGCCGGGCAATGCTTCCGTTTGATCGACCAGCATCAGATCAACGTGACTGCGCTGGTGCCGCCGGCGGTAACGCTGTGGCTGCAGGCCATTGAGGAATGGGGCGGTTGCCAGCAGTTGGCCAGCCTGAAGCTGCTGCAGGTGGGCGGTGCCAAGCTGGGGGAAACCCTGGCCGCGCGCATTCCGGCCGAAATCGGCTGTCAGCTGCAGCAGGTGTTCGGCATGGCGGAAGGCCTGGTGAACTACACCCGGCTGGATGATGACGACCAACATATTTTGACTACTCAGGGCTGCCCGATGTCGCCGGATGACGAACTTTGGGTGGCCGATGACGACGGTAATCCGCTGCCTGTCGGCGAGACCGGGCGTCTGATGACCCGTGGCCCCTATACCTTCCGCGGTTATTACCAAAGCCCGGAACATAATGCCGCCGCCTTCGATAAAGACGGTTTCTACTGCTCCGGCGACTTGATTAGCCTGACTGAAGACGGCTACGTGAAGGTTGAAGGGCGTCAGAAAGACCAAATCAACCGCGGTGGTGAGAAGATTGCCGCCGAGGAGATCGAAAACCTGCTGCTGCGTCACCCGGAAGTGATCAATGCGGCGTTGGTTTCGATGCCGGACGAGTTGATGGGCGAAAAAAGCTGCGCCTACATTATCGCCACCAGCCCATTGAAACCGGTCGTTTTGCGTCGCCATTTACGCGCCGAGGGCGTGGCCGAATTCAAATTACCCGACCGCTTTATACAGGTTGAGACGCTGCCGCTCACCCCGGTTGGCAAAGTGGATAAAAAACTGTTGCGCCAACGCCTGGAGGCGCAACAACTGACTCAGGTCCAGGGAGAATAAGTCATGGCCATTCCAAAACTTAATGATTACGCGTTGCCGACTCAGGCTGAACTGCCGACCAACAAAGTGAGCTGGACGGTGGAACCGCAGCGCGCTGCACTGTTGATCCACGACATGCAGCAGTATTTTCTGAATTTCTGGGGTGAAGACAGCCCGTTGATCAAACAGGTAGTGGAGAACATCGCCAACCTGCGCCGCTACTGCAAATCTCAGGGCATCCCGGTGTTTTACACCGCGCAGCCTAATCAGCAGAGCGATGAAGATCGGGCGTTGCTCAATGATATGTGGGGGCCTGGATTGAACAAGCACCCGGAGCAACAGGCGGTGGTCGCCGCGCTGGCGCCGGAAGAAGACGACACTGTGCTGGTGAAATGGCGTTACAGCGCCTTCCACCGTTCACCGCTGCAGGAAATTCTGCAGGAGTCAGGCCGCGATCAGCTGATCATCTGTGGTGTTTACGCCCATATCGGCTGCATGACCACGGCGATCGATGCCTTTATGCGTAACATTCAGCCGTTTATGGTTGCTGATGGTCTGGCCGACTTCTCCCGCGAAGAGCACCTGATGGCGCTGCGTTACACGGCCGGCCGCTGTGGCCGCGTGGTTACCACCGCCGAGCTGCTGCCAGGGATCACCAGCAAAGCGGCGTTGCGTCAGCAAATCATGCCTTTCCTCGACGAAGACAGCGAAGACATGGGTGACGACGAGAACCTGATCGACTACGGTCTGGATTCAGTGCGGATCATGGAGTTGGCGGCACGCTGGCGTAAGATCCGCGGCGATATCGATTTTATCGCCCTGGCCAAGAACCCGACCATTGATGGTTGGTGGGCGCTGTTGTCAGAGGGGAAAGCCTGATGAGTCAACAGGGCGATTTTGCCGGCAAACGAGTCTGGGTTACCGGCGCGGGCGCCGGGATTGGCCTGGAGACCGCATTGGCGTTTGTGCGGGCCGGTGCCGAGGTAATTGGTTTCGATAAGCATTTTGGCGAACCGGAATACGCGTTTCGCACCGAAGTGCTGGATATCGCCGACAGCGATGCGGTAGATGCCCTGTGCGGGCGTTTGCTGGTGGAGCAGGGTGAGTTGGACGTGTTGGTCAACGGCGCCGGTATTCTGCGCATGGGGCTGGCGGACGAAACCAGCACCGCAGACTGGCAGGCCTGCCTGGCGGTTAATGCCGGTGGTGCATTCAATATGTTCCGCCATGCCCTGCCGGTATTCCGTCGCCAGAGACGCGGCGCTATTGTCAGCGTGGCATCCAATGCGGCGCATGTGCCGCGTGTTGGCATGGCGGCCTATTGCGCTTCCAAAGCGGCGTTGCGTAGCCTGTGCCAAACCGTGGGGTTGGAAATGGCGCCTTATGGCGTACGTTGCAATCTGGTTTCGCCCGGCTCGACCAATACCCCGATGCAGCGCGGCATGTGGCAGGACGAAACGGGGGAACAGAACACCATCAACGGTTTCCCGGAACAGTTCAAGCTGGGTATTCCGCTGGGTAAAATTGCCCAGCCGCAGGAAATCGCCGATGCCATTTTGTTCCTGGCTTCCGACCGCGCCAGCCATATCACCATGCAGGATATCGTGATTGACGGCGGGGCGACGCTGGCGGCCTGATAATCCGCTCGACAACGCCAGGATAGCCCAAGGGCGCTGCTTGCAGCGCCTTTTCTATTGGCGGCGCAGGGGCATTATTATTTTCAGGGGCAGGGCGGACGTGGTGAGGCTTATAGAGGTTATCAGGGCGCAGATGCGAAAAAAGCGCCTAAAGGCGCTTTTTCTGTATTGGTGGGTCGTGCAGGATTGACTCGGCCTTGGGCCTCGCCCTGCGGGCAACGCTGTGCGTTGTCGTCTCGCTTCGCTCGGCTTGAACCTGAACGCAGGTTCTCATCCAGCACGACACGGCGGAGTATGTGATCAAGGAGTTTGCGGGAATTAAGGTGGTACAGATGCGAAAAAAGCGCCAAAGGGCGCTTTTTTCTGTATTGGTGGGTCGTGCAGGATTGACTCGGCCTCTGGCCTCGCCCTGCGGGCAACGCTGTGCGTTGTCGTCTCGCTTCGCTCGGCTCGAACCTGCACGCAGGTTCTCATCCAGCACGACACGGCGGAGTATGTGATCAAGGAGTTTGCGGGAATAAGGTGGCGCAGATGCGAAAAAAGCGCCTAAAGGCGCTTTTTTCTGTATTGGTGGGTCGTGCAGGATTCGAACCTGCGACCAATTGATTAAAAGTCAACTGCTCTACCAACTGAGCTAACGACCCGCAGAAGTGGTGGGTGATGACGGGCTCGAACCGCCGACCCCCTCCGTGTAAAGGAGATGCTCTACCAACTGAGCTAATCACCCACTTCAGGACTTCCAGGTACTGCTAAACAAGAGAATGAGTGGTGGGTGATGACGGGCTCGAACCGCCGACCCCCTCCGTGTAAAGGAGATGCTCTACCAACTGAGCTAATCACCCTCATTCTTCTCATTTCTTACTGCTTTACTGCTCAACAAGATGGTGGGCGATGACGGGCTCGAACCGCCGACCCCCTCCGTGTAAAGGAGATGCTCTACCAACTGAGCTAATCGCCCCGTCTTGTTGGAGTCGCATTATAGGGATAGTTGAAAGTGAGTCAACGGTTTTTAAAATGATTTCAATCGTTCGCCGCAAATTTAAACAGGATGCGATATTTATCGCCAGCAATGCTGATTCTTTGCACATTGTTATGCGAAAAGCGCCGCAGAGATGATGAAAGCTGATGCAGCAATATCGTGTCAGCGTTGAGGAATTAGCGCGTGGTGATACAATGTCGGCCACTTTTTTAAATTCCGAGCAATCGTCGGCAACCGCTGACATGCGTTGCGTAATAAGGCAGTGAACCCAATGAAAATCAAAACCCGTTTTGCACCGAGCCCAACCGGCTATCTTCACGTCGGTGGCGCCCGTACTGCGCTTTACTCCTGGCTATTCACTCGCCATGCGGGCGGTGAGTTCGTTCTGCGTATCGAAGATACCGATTTGGAACGCTCAACCCAGGATGCTATCGACGCAATTATGGATGGCATGAACTGGTTAAACCTGGATTGGGACGAAGGCCCGTACTTCCAGACCAAGCGTTTTGACCGTTATAACGCGGTGATTGACGACATGCTGGTGCAGGGAACTGCTTATAAATGCTATTGCTCGAAGGAACGTCTGGAAGCGCTGCGTGAAAAGCAGATGGAAAACGGTGAAAAACCGCGTTACGACGGCCACTGCCGCGACAGCCAATGCAGCCACACCGACGACGAGCCGCACGTGGTGCGTTTCCGTAACCCACAGGAAGGCTCGGTAATCTTCGATGACAAGATCCGTGGTCCGATCGAATTCAGCAACCAGGAACTGGACGATCTGATCATTCGTCGTACCGACGGTGCGCCGACCTATAACTTCTGCGTGGTGATCGACGACTGGGATATGGAGATCACCCACGTGATCCGCGGTGAAGACCACATCAACAACACCCCGCGCCAGATCAACATCCTGAAAGCGCTGGGCGCACCGGTACCGGAATACGCCCACGTTTCGATGATCCTCGGTGACGACGGTAAAAAGCTGTCTAAACGTCACGGTGCCGTGGGCGTGATGCAGTATCGCGATGACGGTTATCTGCCGCAGGCGTTGCTGAACTATTTGGTGCGTCTGGGTTGGTCACATGGCGATCAGGAAATCTTCTCTATTGATGAGATGAAAGAGTTCTTCACGCTGGAAGCGATCAACAAATCCGCCAGCGCCTTCAATACCGAAAAGCTGCAGTGGCTGAACCATCATTACATTAACCATATGCCGGCCGAAGAAGTTGCCGTGTATCTGGCGTGGCACGTGGAGCAACTGGGCATTGAAACCCGCAACGGTCCAGAGCTGAAAGATATCGTTAAGCTGCTGGGCGAGCGCTGCAAAACGTTGAAGGAAATGGCTGAGTCTTGCCGTTACTTCTACGAAGACTTCAGCGAGTTCGACGCTGACGCTGCGAAAAAACACCTGCGCCCGGTTGCTCGCCAGCCGCTGGAAGCGGTACGCGCCAAATTGGCGGCCATCACCGCCTGGACGCCGGAAAACGTGCATGATGCCATTCAGGGCACGGCTGATGAGCTGGGCGTCGGTATGGGCAAGGTAGGTATGCCGCTGCGCGTAGCGGTCACCGGTGCCGGTCAGTCACCAGGCATGGATGTGACCGTGCATGCCATCGGGCAGGCACGTTCTTTACAGCGTATCGATCTGGCATTGGCTTATATCGCTGGGCGTGAAGCTCAGGCCTGATAGTTTCTGAGCCCATAATGAAAAAGCCCCGTGGAGCAATCCCGGGGCTTTTTTTGTCGCTGTCTATCAGGCCTGTTCAGCGGCCGGCACGGTGGGGCGGTAGGCGAGGAAGTACATCAGGCCGACGAAACCGGCGCCGCCCAGTGCGTTACCGAGAAACACGGCCGTGAAGTTGGGCAGGTATTGGCTCCAACTTAAACCACCGGCAAAAATGGCCGCCGGGATAATAAACATGTTCGCCACCACGTGCTGGAAGCCGATGGCGACAAACGCCATCACCGGGAACCACATGCCAATCACTTTGCCCGGCACATCCTTGCTGGCAAAGGCCAGCCACACCGCCAGGCACACCAACCAATTGCAGCCTACGCCGGATATAAAAGCGTGCAGGAAGTCGGCATCTACCTTGGCTTGTGCAATGGACAGGGTTTTGTGCAGGAAGGCGCCTTCGGTCAAGCCAAGCAGGTGGCCAAAGAAATAGGCGACGGCCAGGCTACCGGCGAAGTTGGCCAGGGTGACCCAGAACCAGTTGCGCACGACAGCAAGCAGCGAAATTTGGCGAGCAAACCAGGCTATCGGCAAGGTCATCATATTACCGGTCAGCAGCTCGCCGCCGGCCAGAATCGTCAGGATAAGCCCTATCGGGAAGACAGCAGCGCCCAGCAATGCGCCGAAGGAGCCCCATTCGGCCGGCAGGGTGCCGATCACGTGGATATCCAACAGGAAGCCGGTCGCGATAAAGGCACCGGCGAGAAAGCCCAGAATGAGCAGGTTGGCGAGCGACGCCCGGCTTTTGTTTACGCCGGCCTGAATGGCTAACGCAGCGATTTCTTTTGGTGAATGCAACGACATAACTGACTCGGTTTATTGTTGTGGGATTTAAGACGCGGGGAAGTCTATGCCTGTGGGCGAGATGACTCAAGGGTATTTCGCTAACATTCCGTTAATTAAAAATCAACACAATAGGTAAGGTTTTTTGTTTTTTGTGAAGTCAGGCGACGATGGCTGATTTTTGTCCGTCATGGCGATTTTTTAGCGTGAAACGCGCTGATTTGGCGGCTTTTTCAGCGCTTGAGCGACTAATTCAATTTAGCCGTTGACAGTTTTTCAGGGGTTTCATATTATGCGCCCCGTTCACAGGATTTCGTGATTGTGGATTGGGGCTATAGCTCAGCTGGGAGAGCGCTTGCATGGCATGCAAGAGGTCGACGGTTCGATCCCGTCTAGCTCCACCAACCTTTATCTCAGAAGGGTTGGGGAATACCGTAACGCCGGTTAAAGCGTACCACTTTTGTGGGGCTATAGCTCAGCTGGGAGAGCGCTTGCATGGCATGCAAGAGGTCGACGGTTCGATCCCGTCTAGCTCCACCACCATTTAAAAAGCCGACCTTAGGGTCGGCTTTTTGCTTTCTGTCTTTTCCCATACTGAATCGCCGTAACGCCTCCTGTTTTGCCTGCAGTTACAGAAGAATTACAGGCAATAAAAAAGGCCGCCGAAGCGACCTTTGCATGACTGTCTTTTAAGCTTAGCCCAGAACCAGGCCTGCGATCGACGCAGACAGGATGCTGACCAGCGTAGAACCGTAAACCAGCTTCAGACCAAAGCGGGAAACCACGTTGCCCTGGTGCTCGTTCAGCCCTTTAATCGCACCGGCTACGATGCCGATGGAAGAGAAGTTGGCGAAGGAAACCAGGAACACCGACAGGATACCCAGGCTGCGCGGAGAGAGTTCAGCAGAAACCTTCTGCAGCTCCATCATCGCCACGAATTCGTTGGAAACCAGCTTGGTCGCCATGATGCTGCCAACCTGCAACGCTTCGTGCTTAGGAATACCCATAATCCAGGCAAATGGATAGAAGAAGTAGCCCAGGATTTCCTGGAAGCTCAGGCCGAAGATGGCGCTGAACAGGCCGTTGAGCGCGGCGATCAGGGCAATAAAGCCGATCAGCATCGCAGCAACGATAATCGCGACTTTGAAACCTGCCAGGATATATTCGCCCAGCATTTCGAAGAAGCTCTGGCCTTCGTGCAGGTTGCCCAGATGCAGCTCTTCTTCTTTACTGGTGTCATAAGGGTTGACCAATGACAGCACGATAAAGGTGCTGAACATGTTCAGTACCAGCGCCGCCACCACAAACTTGGCGTCCAGCATGGTCATGTAAGCGCCGACGATGGACATGGAAACCGTGGACATCGCGGTTGCCGCCATGGTGTACATGCGCTTTTCTGACATCTTGCCCAGAATATCTTTATAGGCGATGAAGTTTTCAGACTGGCCCAGGATCAGCGAGCTGACGGCGTTGAAGGACTCCAGCTTGCCCATACCGTTTACTTTTGACAGCACGGTACCAATAATGCGGATGATAAACGGCAGTACTTTAATGTATTGCAGAATACCGATCAGCGCAGAGATAAAGACGATTGGGCACAGTACCTTCAGGAAGAAGAAGGCCAGACCTTTGTCGCCCATACCGCCGAATACAAAATCAGTCCCTTGCCCAGCAAACCCGAGCAGCTTGTCAAACAGCGCGGCAAATCCTTTTACAAAGCCTAAACCCGCTTCCGAATGCAGGAAAAAATAGGCCAGCAGTACTTCAATAACCAACAGTTGAATAACATAGCGAATGCGGATGCTTTTACGATCGCGACACACTAAAAGTGCCAGGATCGCGACGACCACTAACGCCAACGCAAAGTGCGCAATATGGGACATGTTTGCTCCAAACTTGAGGCAGGCTGAATTTCGGATGTCATTTTATGTAACGCCACGTTTAAAAACGAGAGCTCTATTGCAAATATGGAAAATCATAGGGGGAAACATCTTAAACTTGTACGGTAAAGCATAAAAAATCAAGAGGTTAATCAATCCATATGAAATTCATATTCTTGCGCTAAATGGATCATCCAAAGGATTTTTCCCAGGATAGAACTTCGTTCAGTGCGGTAAATGTTCACTTACCCGCCAAACCCTTCGTTAAACCCGTGGTTATTTTCTATTGCAGAGATAAGCATTACCGCTCTAAATGCACTTGATAATTATTATCATTTACATAAGATAACCACAGGCTTAATAGAAGTAAGGGTTCAGAACATGCTGAACAGTGATGTGGTTGAAACCACCAGTCGCCCTGCCAGGAAGATCAAACTTTCCTTGATGGGCCCCGCATTCATAGCGGCTATCGGCTATATCGATCCCGGTAATTTTGCTACCAACATCCAGGCAGGCGCTTCCTTTGGCTACACCCTGTTGTGGGTGGTGGTGTGGGCCAACGTCATGGCGATGTTGATCCAGCTGTTGTCCGCAAAACTCGGTATTGCCACCGGTAAAAATCTGGCAGAGCACATTCGCGATCGTTTCCCGCGTCCGGCGGTTTGGGCCTATTGGGTTCAGGCGGAAATCATTGCCATGGCCACAGATTTGGCCGAGTTTATTGGTGCAGCGATTGGCTTCAAACTGCTGCTGGGCGTTACGCTGTTGGAAGGGGCGATCCTGACCGGTATCGCCACGTTCCTTATCCTGATGCTGCAAAAACGCGGGCAGAAACCGCTGGAAATGGTGATCGGCGGTTTGCTGCTGTTTGTTGCCGCAGCTTATATGGTGGAATTGGTATTTTCACAACCGCAGTTGGAGCCTTTGTTGAAAGGCATGGCGATACCGGACCTGCCGAACGGCGACGCGGTATTTTTGGCTGCCGGGGTGCTCGGCGCCACCATCATGCCGCACGTGATTTATCTGCATTCGTCATTAACCCAGACCGGCGGTGAGCATTCAAAAGCCGATCGCTACGCGGCCACCAAGTTTGACGTCGCCATTGCCATGACCATAGCCGGTTTTGTTAACCTGGCGATGATGGCTACCGCCGCTGCGGCCTTCCATTTTAACGGCCACAGCGGCATTGCCGATCTCGATCAGGCTTATCTGACGCTGCAACCGCTATTGGGTCAGGCGGCAGCGACCATCTTCGGACTGAGTCTGGTCGCTGCCGGATTATCTTCCACCGTGGTGGGGACGCTGGCAGGGCAGGTTGTGATGCAGGGATTTGTACACTTTTATATTCCGCTGTGGGTGCGCCGGGTGGTCACCATGCTGCCGTCGTTTATCGTCATTATGATGGGCATGGACGCTACGCGTATTCTGGTACTGAGCCAGGTGCTGCTGAGTTTCGGTATTGCGCTGGCGCTGGTGCCGCTGTTGTCGTTCACCGGCAACCGCGAGCTGATGGGGGAGATGGTCAACAGCCGCAGCATACAGGCGATAGGGAAAGTGATCGTGCTGGTGGTGGTTGGGCTGAACGGCTACCTGCTGGTCAGCAGCCTTCTCTGAGCGGACACCAAATGAAAGGCCGACATTGAGTCTAATGCGGTTCACTAAAGCTCAATATCAGCGGAAACCCGGGCGCCCCGGGTTTCTCGCTCTGTTAAATGAGGGGTATTAGGCGGGCTGACGGCCTTTGGCCGTCAATCATCGTGGTCATGGTGGCGATGATCGCGATCGTCGTGACGTCGGCCTTTCCCGTGATGCTTCTCATGGTGCTTATAATAGTGCTTATCGTATTTACGATAGCGCCCCTCATGATAGTAATAATTCTTGCGCCAGTAATTGTTGTCTCGCCAGCGATAACCATCCCAGTTGTAGCCCCGACGATTGCGTTCACCCAGGTACCGACCCTGATGGCCCTGCCACCAGTCGCGGTCGCGCCAGTCATAACCGTCCCAGTAACGGCCGCGATTGTCTTGCTCACCGATACGTAATGAGACGCCCGGCATCAGATCGATACTCAGCCCTTCCGCCTGCGCTGGCTGGATGGCAGGCAGCGTTGACACCACCAACAGAGCGGCCAATAACAGAGGTTTAAACATGAATGCTCCTTTCCGCCGTAGCGGCTTGGCCGGTTTTACAATTAATGAAGCGCGTTCATCAGTTTATAAAACAGCCTTATAGTTTTACCTGCAATATCGGCATATTAGCCTTTGTGGATAGGGTTGAATCTTAGCGGCATTCTTAAAAACGGGGCAGGGAGAGTGATTTAAGATTTGTCTGGCGCGGCAGGCGTTATCGCCGGCGATAAACCGGCGATAATTGTAAGCGATTACATTAATATTTGCTCGATCTGCTTAATTTCATCATCGCTAAAGGTGCGGTTAGCCAACATGCCTACGGCGTCTTCAATTTGGCTGGTCTTGCTGGCGCCAATCAGTGCCGAAGTGACGCGATCGCCACGCAATACCCAGGCCAGCGCCATTTGCGATAGCTTCTGTCCGCGCTGCTGCGCCAGTGCATTAAGTCGACGAATTTTTCCCAGTTTATCCTCGGTGAGCTGATCGGGTTGCAGGAACTGGCTGCCGCTGGCAGCGCGTGAATCCTGGGGAATGCCCTGCAGATAACGATCGGTCAACAGGCCGCCGGCCAGCGGTGAGAAGGCGATAGAACCCACACCGTGTTCTTCCAGCGTATCCAACAATTCTGGCTCCACCCAACGTTCGAACATGGAGTATTTCGGCTGATGGATCACGCAGGGCGTGCCGAGCTGCTGCAGAATGCTGAACGCCTGGCGCGCACGATCGGCAGGGTAGTTGGACAACCCGACGTAAAGCGCCTTGCCCTGTCGTACCAGCAAATCCAGGGCGGCCATGGTTTCTTCCAGCGGCGTGTCCGGATCCGGTCGATGGTGATAGAAGATGTCCACGTATTCCAGCCCCATGCGCTGCAGGCTTTGATTCAGGCTGGCGACCAGGTACTTTTTCGATCCCCAATCCCCATAAGGCCCGGGCCACATGGTGTAACCGGCCTTTGACGAGATGATCAGTTCATCGCGCCAGGACTTCAAATCCGCCTTGAGAATGCGACCGAAGTTTTCCTCGGCGGAGCCGGGCGGCGGGCCATAATTGTTGGCCAGATCGAAATGGGTAATGCCGAGATCAAACGCGCAGTGGATCAGCTTGCGAGCATTGTCATACAGCGTGACGTCACCAAAGTTATGCCATAAGCCAAGTGAAATGGCCGGGAGCTTTAGCCCGCTGCGACCGCAGCGACGGTATTCCATACTTTGATAACGTGAAGAATCAGCCTGGTAGAGCATACGAACCCTTTTCAGCGGAGGTGAAATGAATTTTAGTGTATGCGCTTTCACCACATTTGTCAGAGGCTGCGATCACGCTAAACAGCCTGTATATCAACATGGCTTATCAGAGCGGCCCAATGCCAGCCAATGGGGCAGGGATGTAACGCAGGGTTTCCAGTTACCTTTCAGACATAAAGTTCGAAATTTATACAACATCTTCGATACTTAATACTGAAAATCCTAACCCTTGGCAGGTGATGATCATGAATAAGAACTATACGGTGGCTGATTACCTACTCGATCGTTTAGCTCAGATCGGCATCCGGCACTTCTTTGGCGTGCCTGGTGACTATAACCTGCAGTTTCTTGATCACGTGATCGATCACCCGCATATCACCTGGGTAGGGTGCGCCAATGAACTTAATGCCGCCTATGCTGCTGACGGTTACGCGCGTTGTAAACCAGCCGCCGCCTTGTTGACGACTTTTGGCGTAGGTGAACTGAGCGCAGTCAACGGTATTGCCGGCAGCTATGCCGAATACCTGCCGGTGATCCACGTGGTGGGCGCCCCGGCTCTGCGTGCGCAACGGGCTGGTGAATTGTTGCATCACTCCCTGGGCGACGGGGATTTTGGTCACTTCGCCCGCATGGCGAAAGAGGTGACCGTGGCTCAGGCCAGCCTCACCGCCGATAACGCCGAAGGGGAAATAGATCGCCTGCTGACTACCGCGCTGTTCGAGCGTCGTCCGGTCTATCTGCTGCTGCCGAGCGACGTGGCTGAAGCGCCGCTGGTGTCAAAGCCTGCCCCGTTAATGCTACGACAGGCCAATCTTTCACCGGCATCACTGCAGGCCTTTATCGCCGCCGCACGGGAGTTGCTGTTACCGGCCCGGCGGGTTTCTCTGCTGGCCGATTTCCTGGCCGAACGCTTCGGTGCTGAAAAGGTGCTGGAGCAGTGGATGAATGAGGTGGATATGCCACATTCAACCTTGCTGCTTGGCAAGAGCGTATTGGACGAAACTCATGCCTGTTTCACCGGGACCTACGTCGGTGCGGCTAGCGAGCCACAGGTAAAACAGCTGATTGAGAACGCCGACGTGATCATTAATGTTGGCGTACGTTTTACCGATACCATTACCGCCGGATTCAGTCAGCACCTTCCTGCCGAGAAATGTATTGATCTTCAGCCCTTTGAAGCGCGTGTGGGGCAGCAGGTATTCAGTCAAATCCCGATGCGTGACGCGGTTATCGCGTTACACCAGTTAACGTTGTCGCTGGCCAACCAATGGCAACGGTCTGAGATTAAACGTTCAGCGTTGCCGGATCCGAACGGCAGTGGTCTGGATCAGCACGGTTTCTGGCAACAGATACAGGGCTTTTTGCGGCCGGGCGATATCCTGCTCGCCGAGCAGGGGTCTGCCTGTTTTGGCGCGGCATCGCTAAGCTTGCCACAAGGCTGCCGCTTCATCGTCCAATCGCTGTGGGGATCTATCGGTTACACGCTGCCGTCGGCGTTCGGTGCACAGACGGCGGAGCCGGAGCGGCGAGTGGTGCTGCTGATTGGCGACGGTTCAGCACAGCTGACGGTGCAGGAATTGGGATCGATGTTGCGCGATGGGCTGAAGCCGGTGATCTTCCTGCTGAATAATGACGGATACACCATTGAACGGGCAATCCACGGCCCGAACCAGCGTTATAACGACATCGCTCATTGGAACTGGACCCAACTGCCGCAGGCGTTAGGTGCTGAACGTCAAGTGAAAGCGTTACGCGTTACCGAACCGGAACAGCTGCGCCAGGCGCTGAGCGAAGTGGCCGACAGCCCACAGCTGGCCTTTGTCGAAGTGGTGCTGCCGAAGATGGACATTCCCGAACTGCTGCAAACGATCTCAAGTGCCCTACAGTCACGTAACGCGGCGGCCTGAACCTGTTAGCTTTCCAAAAGCCGCTCCAGCATCCAGTACCCCGCCGGTCCCGGTGGGGTCAGCTTAGACCAAACCGCATCCACCGATATCAGCTTGGGCCAGCCGCGCGGACGCAGTTCGGTGAGCCTGTTGTGACCGTATTGCTGCACCAGCCAGCGGGGCAGTACCGCCCAGCCAAACCCTTGTTCCGCCATTTCCAGCAACAGCAGATAGCTGGGGGCTGACCATACCAGCCCGCCAGAGCGGGCGGTTTCGGCACCGGTATAGGTGTTCAGGATAAGTTGCCGCGTGCTGGACAGTTGTTCAGGCGTGGGCGAGGCAGTTTGCGCCATCGGGTGCGAATGTGCGACGAACAGCCCCATTTCGGTTTGCTCCGGCAGCCGGGCAAAGGCGATGTCTGGCGGATACTGTTTTTGCACCTCAACCATGCCCAGGTGCGCGCGACCGATTTGCAGCAGGTCAATCACGTCACCTTCTTCAGCGATCATCCACTCCAGTTCGATATCCTGATAACGCAGCTCGAACTGCTGCATCAGCCGGTCATGGTGTTTCGGCTGATAGGTATCGGAAAACACTACGCTTAAGCGCGGCTCTATATTGTCCGCCAGCCGAATGCTCAGGGCATCCAACCGTTCGCTGGCCGCAAGAATTTCCTGTACATGGCCCAGCACTTTCCGCCCAGCGGCTGTCAGTACCGGCTGGCGTGCCTGGCGATCGAACAGGATCAAACCCAGATCGGCCTCAAGATTGGCGATGGCGGTACTGATGGTCGACTGGCTTTTACGCAGCTTACGGGCCGCGGCGGAAAAAGAGCCCAGGGCGGCGGCTTCAACGAAGGCCAGCAAAGCTTCGGGGGAGTAACGCATGATGTATCTACTTTATAGATGGAACTTATCTTTAATCTACTCAAAAACTCGATGATAATCACCTGGTTTTCATAGGAGGCGAATAAATTCGCTCCTGGTAACACGGGCGCGGCTTGCAGCGCCCCTACAAATTTATAAGGTAAAAAACAGGTGATGTATGCAACTGCAAAACAAGTCTTTCATTGAACGTATCGTCCACGCCGTCGGTTTTGAGGCTATCGCAGTGATGATTTGCGCCCCGCTGGGCGCCTGGCTGCTCAACCGTTCGATGGTGCAGATCGGTGCGTTGGCGGTGATGTTATCCACCGTCGCCATGGTTTGGAACATGGTTTATAACACGGTATTTGACCGCCTGTGGCCGGTGAGCCGTGTGGCACGTAACCTTAAAGTGCGGGTGTTTCACGCGCTGGGCTTTGAGGCCGGTTTTGTGCTGATCGGCGTGCCGATTGCCGCCTGGATGCTGAGCATTTCTTTCGTTCAGGCCTTTATGCTGGAGATCGGTTTCTTCCTGTTCTTCCTGCCGTACACCATGCTCTATAACTGGGTGTACGACACGCTGCGTCAGCGCTGGTTCGAGGCGCGCCAGCCGGTGAATTCCGGCGCGAAATAAGCCGTCGTATCCGCCGTGATTCTGAGGTAATGTCGAAGAATTACGGCGATGAAAACGAGGAGCAATGATGAAAGTGCTGGGACTGCTGGGCGGTATGAGCTGGGAATCGACCATTCCTTATTACCGCACGATCAATGAACAGGTTAAGCAACGGCTGGGCGGTCTGCATTCCGCTAAAATCGTGCTCTACAGCGTCGACTTTCACGAGGTGGAACGCCTGCAGCATCAGGGCGACTGGGACGGCGCCGGGCGCTTGTTGGCTGACGCGGCGACCTCGTTACGCGCCGCCGGTGCGCAGGCCATCGTCATTTGCACCAACACCATGCACAAGGTGGCGGATGCGGTCGAGCAGGCCAGCGGTTTACCGCTGATCCACATCGCCGACGCCACCGCGCTGCAGGTGCGCCAACAGGATATTCGTCGCGTTGGGCTGCTCGGTACGCGCTTTACCATGGAGCAGGAGTTCTACCGTGGGCGACTGCAGGAAAAGCACGGTATCGAGGTGGTCACTCCCGTAGCCGCCGATCGTGACATTGTGCACCGCATTATTTATGAGGAA
This sequence comes from Serratia sp. BIGb0234, assembly GCF_024809915.1. NCBI lineage: Bacteria > Pseudomonadati > Pseudomonadota > Gammaproteobacteria > Enterobacterales > Yersiniaceae > Serratia > Serratia sp. BIGb0234. Next base: position 888,741 of record NZ_JANUEI010000002.1, on the reverse strand, counting down.
CTGTGCCTGGGTAAAATCCGCGATGCGTCGCGCGACGAGTATCGCCGCATTATCGGTGATCTGGAGCAGCAGGGGGCTCAGGGCATTATTTTCGGCTGTACCGAAATAGGCCTGCTGGTCAGCGCGCAAGATGCGTCAGTGCCGGTATTCGACACCACCGACATCCATGCGCGCGCCGCAGCGGAATTCGCGCTGGCTTAATCTTCGCGCGGGGGAAGCTGTTTGCCCTTGCCCACCAGCATCAGCGGTTTGCCCGCCAGCACCAGCCAGGCGGGCAGCATCACGATGCACAGCACCGGCAGCAGATGCAGCTCCGGCACCACCGCAACGGCCATAAACAGGCTGAGCCAGCCGTCACGCGTGACCACCAGTACCAACCCCATAATGGCGCAGGAAACGGTAATGGCTGCCGGCACGGCCGGCACGTGCTGATGCAGCATCAGCCCCAAGGCTACGCCGACAAACACCGCTGGGAAGATGCGCCCGCCGCGAAAACCACTGGCAGCGGCAATCACCAGCGCCGCCAGTTTAGTCAGCGTAATCAGCATCAGTTCCGTGACGGAGAAATTCTCACCGATGGCTAACTGCTTCATTTCGTCCAGCCCTTTGAACAGCGTGATTTCACCGCCGATCAGCGCCAGCAGGCCGAGCACAAAGCCGCCTAACCCCAGCATCAGCACCGGATTCTTAATCGAATGAAATAGGCGATGAATGTGCGGAAAACTCCACACGGCTACCATACCCAGCGCGATGGCGATCAGGGCGACTACCGAGCCGCTGAAAATATCTGCCAGCCGGGTCGCGGCATAGGCATCAATTTGCAGTGAGAAATTCGGGGTGAAAAATAGCTGGGTGGTGACCGCTCCCGCCGCTGCCGCCATCAGCGGGGCAAATAGCCTGTCCCACAAGGGAACGTCATTATTGCCCGCCAGGGTTTGCGAAAAGATCAGCGCCGCGGCGACCGGGGTGCCAAACAGCGCGCCGATGGTGCCGGCCGCCGCGAGAATAATCCAGTCCATACGCGGCACTTTCGGCAGCAAACGCGAACCTGCCGCCACCACCAGCGCAATATTGATGGCGGTGATCGGATTTTCCGGTCCCAAACTGACGCCGCCCGCCAGGCCAATAATCAACGCCAGCCCCAGCCCAGGCACCGCAGAAAGCGGCAACGGCATACCGATCAAAGACTCGGTCGCCGGATCCGGCCCTGCATGGCCGGGGAGAAAACGGATAATCAGCCCGACGGCGACGCCGGTGAGCGTTAACATGCCCACCAGCCACCAGGGGGAGTGAGTGTCGATATTCAACGCTGCGGGAACATTGACCCAGAGCAGCCGTTGCAGGGCCTCGGCGAACTTCATCACCAGAATGAGCACCAAACTTGAGGCAGAACCGATAATGAGAGCAGGCAGAGCGAAGGCCAACATGGCATTGGCGCGCGGGTGCAACATGCGGGGATCCCTTGTCAATGGCCCTCTGGCTGGCAGGGCGAACGGGTGATTGGGTTATAGCGCTAGCTTGCCAGACAATCGACACGCTGGCACGCAAAGAAATTTCCGGCTGGGCCAGGTCCACAGCGGAGTAATAGTGCCTACGAGTTATGACGGTTAACAGCCACTGCGCGACGTTTTTTGCCGCAATTTGTTTCAAATCGCCTTGAAGCCGCCAGGCTGAAACGTTTTTTGTGATCTGGATCGCTAATGGACGGCAGCGCGGAGGATGGTGATTGTTGTTTTTGCGGCGGGATTTTACAGTGTGGGCAGCTTTCTATTATTCATTTTGCGGAGAAGATACTGATGACCTATGCCCTCGTAGGTGATGTAGGCGGCACCAATGCCCGCCTGGCGTTGTGCACTGTGGCGACGGGTGAAATTACCCAGGCGAAAACCTATTCCGGCCTGGAGTTTGACAGTCTGGAGGCGGTGATCCGCCAATATTTGCAAGAGCATGATATTCAGGTGCAGGACGCCTGTATCGCGATTGCCTGCCCGGTCACCGAAGACTGGGTTGCCATGACCAATCACACCTGGGCGTTTTCGATTAAAGAGATGAAGGCCAACCTGGGGCTGAGCCATCTGGAAGTGATCAACGACTTCACCGCCGTGTCGATGGCGATCCCGATGCTGTCAGAAGACGACGTGTTGCAGTTCGGCGGCGGTAACGCGCAAAAAGACAAACCTATTGCGGTATACGGTGCCGGGACTGGCCTGGGGGTGGCGCATCTGGTGCACGTCAACCGCTGCTGGGTGAGCCTGCCGGGCGAGGGCGGTCACGTGGACTTTGCGCCGAACAGCGAAGAAGAGGACATCATTCTGGAGGTACTGCGCGCCGAAGTGGGTCATGTCTCCGCCGAACGCGTCCTGTCCGGTCCCGGCCTGGTCAATCTTTACCGCGCTATCGTCAAGTCGGATAACCGGCTGCCGGAAAAGCTGGAGCCGAAGGACATTACCGAGCGCGCATTGGCCGACAGCTGCATCGATTGCCGCCGTGCCCTGTCGCTGTTTTGCGTAATTTTGGGCCGTTTCGGCGGCAATCTGGCGTTGAACCTGGGGACCTTTGGCGGCGTTTACATCGCCGGGGGCATTGTGCCGCGCTTTATGGAATTCTTTAAAGCTTCCGGTTTCCGTGCGGCGTTCGAGGATAAAGGACGTTTCAAAGATTATGTACGTGAGATCCCGGTATTCATGATTACCCATGGCCAACCGGGCTTGCTGGGTGCCGGTGCCCACCTGCGCCAGACGCTGGGGATGCATCTGTAACCTGACGCAGCGATAAAAAAAAGGGGCGCAACCCAGTGGGTTGCGCCCCTTTTTGCCGTCTAAGCTATCAGGCTTTAGCCAGATGCGCCGGCTCGAATGTTTCTTCTTCCTGCGCTACCGCTTTCGGTGCCTTGATGAACAAGGTGATAATCAGGGAAGCGATGGACAGCACGCCAATCACCATAAAGGTCGCGTGGAAGCCGCCGAAGTATTTGGCGACAAATGACCCCGCCAGCGCGCCCAAACCGAAGCCTTGATAGATGATGCCGTAGTTTTTGCTGTGGTTTTTCAGGCCGAAGAAGTCACCGACAATCGCTGGGAACACGGTGATGTTGCCCCCGAAGCAGAAGGCGACTGCGCCGACGCAGATAAAGAACAGTGTGTGATTCAGGGTGAGGAAGCTCAGCGCCACAATCGCCAGCACGGTAACCAGCATGGTGAAGCTGATGACGCGCATACGGCCCACTTTGTCAGACAGCGTGCCCAGAATGATGCGGCCTGCGGTGTTAAAGATAGCGACGGCGGACACGGTGTTGGCGGCGGTCGCCAGGTCCATTCCGGCCAGTTGCACGCCCATGTCTTTGACGATACCGATCAGGTAGAGGCCACTCATGCAGGCAGCGAAGAAAATCATGAACAGCAGGTAGGCTTCTTTGGTCGCCAGCATCTGGCGTACGCTGAAGTCGTTACCCAGGTTACCCGCGCTCTGCTGTGCGGATTTGCTTGCCAGTACGGGTTCTTTCAGCAGCAGGGAGCCCAGAACAATCAGCGCCATAACAATGGCACCCCAGTAGAAGAAGGCACTGGAGACGCCCACGTCGGCAATCAGCGCGGCGTTGACGTATTTGAACAACAGGCTGCCGCTACCAAAAGCCCCCACAGAGATACCCGAGATCAAGCCTTTGTTGGCCGGGAACCATTTGATCAGGTTGGACAGGGTAGAGATATAGGCGATACCTACCGCGAAACCGACTACCACGCCGGCCAGCAGGTAAATCATGTCCAGCGAGCTGACGTAGGCGCTGGCAATCAGTCCAAGACCTACCAGGATACCGGAGAACAGCGTCAGGTTACGGATGCCGAAGCGTTCCTGCAGTTTGCCGGCAAACAGGGTGGCGAAGGCCAGGAAGAAGCTGGTGATGGAGAAGGTGGTGGCGACGTCACCGAGGCCCCAGTGGAACTTGTCGACCAGCGGCTGGTTGAACAGGCTCCAGGTATAGATAGTGCCGAGACCCATCTGGCAGATGATGGTGCCCAGAACGATTAAGCTGCGATTTACCGGTTTAGTGTTCATGGCCGGTCTCCTTCCTGTGTGTGTATTGCCGGGCGGTCAGCCGTTGGCGAGAATTTGCGGTAGCGTCTGTAGCCCCGCGGTATGGGCATATTATATGGCTGGTAGTACCACTCGGCGGCGGATCGGGAATGAGTTGCACAAGGGAAGGAATGAAATGCATCTGGCAGCGCATGAGTTGCCGTTTTAGGGGGTAAAAGGGGATGAAATGCAGCTGATGCCACGTGATCTACATCAAGAATATCAGCGATTTATTGTAAATCATCGGTGCAAGATTGTGGGTAAATTGTGAAGGATGTGTGCGAAAGGCGTAAATGGGCACTGTTCCTATAGAGCGGCGGCGGGCACAGGCCTATGTTAGCGGTGAACGGACGGGTTCCGCTTTGCAGGAGTCGTTAAGATGAAAAAAACAGTGTTGTTACTGGCCGCACTGCTGTCGCTGCCGTTAGTGAGCCATGCGGACGTGTCCATCGGTGTGAATGTGCCGGGGCTTTCGTTGCATATCGGCGATCGCGATAATCGCGGTCACTATTGGGACGGCGGTCGCTGGCGCGATCCACGCTGGTGGGCTGAACATCGTGGCTATGAACGTCCGCGTGGCTATTACTATGGCCCACCACCGCGGGTGATCTATTACGGTCCGCCACGGCGCGAATGGCGCGAACGCCCGCATTACCGCATGCCGCCTCCGCCACCGCCAGGTTATTACTACGGGCCGGGGCCACGCTGGTAGCCGCTGGCGATTACAGGCGCATCAGCTTGCGAAACTCTTTGACCTTGCTGCGGCTGACCGGCACTTCAAAATCGAGGTCGCTCAGCCGCAGAATATAGGTGTTATTGAACCAAGGGACGATCTCGCGAATTTTTGACAGGTTGACGCAGTAGGAACGGTGGCAGCGGAAGAAATGCTCCTCGGGCAGGCGGCCGTAAAATTCGGTGATGTTCATCGGCATCACAAACTCTTCGCGCCGGGTGTAAACCCGCGTCACTTTCTCATCGGCGGCGGCATAGTAAATGTCGTTGATGTCGGTAACGATAATCCGCTCGTCTTTGATCAGGTTAATGCTGTGGCTGCTGCGGTTCGGTGCGCTGGCCTGTTCCGGCAGGTTGGCCGGGCGGTTATGCAGCGCCTCCAGCTTTTGCAGCATGGTGACGATGCGTGCCTCGTGATAGGGCTTGAGGATGTAGTCAAACGCTTCGATTTCGAACGCTTCCACCGCATGTTCTTTATAGGCGGTGATAAACACTATTGAGGGCCGGTGCGCAAATTTGCTGATGTTTTGCGCCAGCAGTACGCCGTCCAATGACGGAATATTGATGTCGAGGAAAATGGCGTCGACCTGGTGGTTTTGCAGGTATTTCAGCACGTCCAGCCCGTCATCGAAGGTGGCTTCGATGACGATATTGCTGTGTTTCTTGATCAGATAACTGAGCTCCTCCTGAGCGAGAAACTCGTCTTCGACAATGATGGCTTTCATGATGGCTCTCCGGCTGGCAGCGCGCTGTTATCCACCGGCAGTTTGCCGCCGTTTTTGCTGATGTAAAAGGCAATCTCGGTGCCGGGTTCCAGACGACGAATTCGCAACCCTTCGCCGTACAGCAGGGAGACGCGATGATGCACGTTCAGCAGGCCGATATTGTGCCCTGGCATCTCATTGCGGGCGACGCGTTCGATGACCTGCGGGTCGATACCGTGACCGGTATCTTTGACCGAAATCCTGACCCGATCGCCCTGATCTTTCACCGCAATCACCACTACCCCTTTGCCCTTGCACGGTTGAATGCCGTGCACAATGGCGTTCTCGACCAGCGGCTGGATCAGCAGGCTGGGAATACGCACCGAGATGTCGTCATCGATATCATAGATCACCGTCAGCTTGGCGCCGAAACGCGCCTGTTCGATGGCGATGTAATCCTGAATTTGATGCAGTTCCTTGCGGATGTCGATCAACTCGTCGTTCAGCTCCAAATTATAACGCAGGTAGCGCGACAGGTTGATAATCAGCTGACGAGCGGTGTCCGGATTGATGCGGATCGAGGACGAAATGGCGTTCAGGGCGTTGAACAGGAAATGGGGATTAATCTTGCTCTGCAGGGCGCGCATCTCCGCCTTGTCCGCCATTTGACGCAGATGCTCAATACGCGAGACCTCCATTTGGGTGGAGATGATCTGCGACAGACCGACCGCCATCACCTTCAGCGTATTGGTGATCTGGTGGGCGTGGCAGTAGTAAATTTTCAGCGCGCCGGTCACTTCTCCCTTTTCCCACAGTGGGATCACCAACTGCGAGTGGATCTGCGGCGTGGCCGGGTTTTCCAGGTTATTTTTGATGATGATCTTGCCGTGCCGGATGCTTTCGCGGGTGACGCGACTCAACCCTTCACGCCCAATGGGGTATGCCTCTTCGCCCACGCCGACGTAGGCCAGCACCTGGTGGGTATCCGTGATGGCCACCGCATCGGCCTGAATGTCATGACGAATGATGTCGCAAATGGTGGCCAGCGTTTCGCTGTTGATATTACGGAAATAGGGCAGCGTTTTGCGGGCAATATCCAGCGCCAGCTTGGCTTGCCGCGCGGCAATCACTTCTTTTTCGTCTTCCACGCTCTGCACCAGCAGCACGATCAGGCCGATGCACACCGTGCCGAGGATCATCGGCAGGGCGATTTTGGAGACAATATCCAGCCCCAGCTCGGTCGGCTTGGCCCACAGCACAATCAACAGCATGGTCAGACATTCGCACAGCATGCCGCCGACGATCCCGGCGCGCCAACGCTGCTCTTTCTTCACCTTCAGGTTGATATAGCCGGCGCTGATACCGGCAATGATGCTGGTGATCAGACAGGGAACCGAGGTGATACCGTCGATATCAATCAGGTAGCGGTGCACCCCGGCGATAATCCCCGTGACTATCCCTACCCAGGGGCCGAACAGGATGCCGCCGGCCATGATGGCGATCACCCGCACGTTGACCAGCGAGCCTTCCACGTTGACGCCTGAATAGGTGCTGAACAGCGCAAACAGCGAGAAAATGGCGGTGACCATGCCCAGTTCAAGCGGCGTATGGTCCTCTTTTTGCAGCAACTGGCGGAACAACCGGGTGCGGGTGAGGAAAAACAGGCAGATCAGCATCAGCGCTGCGCGATCGAATACCGCTAACAGCATTTCAAAAAAAGGGTGCACGACGGGCTCTCGCTGCGGCGGAAAGATAGGGCGGAGTATATCACAGCGGATTGGCCCCGTGGCGGCCGGCGGCGCACCACGGGGACGCGGTTATTTGATGCCTAACTGTTCTTTGCCGAGTGGGGTCAGCAGGTCGACCGTGGCGCGCCCGTCGAAATCCACCTCGAAATCATCGGGGGCGAAGTCCGGCGGTGTTTTGCCGCTCATAAAACTGGGCAGTTGGCGTTGCAGGTAAGCGTCGTTCTTCTCGCAGCCCGGTGCGGCGGCGATGTACATCACGTTGCTGTCGAACTCGCCGTTATGCTCGTTTTCCACCGCATGGATCACGTCGCAGTGCCAGAACACCGTGTCGCCCGGTTCCAAATCGGGAATAGGGGAAATCCCACTTAATAAAAGGGGATGCCATTTTTCGGAGATCGACAGCGCCCGGCCTGGTGCGGCATCGCACAGATCGTCATCCGCGACGTCATCCTGCAGCGCACGCAGCAACACGTAGGCCATGGCGTTGGCAATCGGCACCAGGTTCAGCGTGCCGGCGTGGGTGCGCTGCGGCGTTAATGCTGTCCAGCCCTGGAAGGTGCGGAACATCGAACACACCGCCGGTGACGCGATTTCACGAACTTCGGTGCGACCATCGGCGGCAAAGGGATCGTAAGCCTGCCAGTTGCCTGAGAACACGTGACGATAGACGTAACGGAAATTCTCATCCAGCCAGCGTTCGATGGTGCCGCTGTCGACGTGCGGCGACAGGCCGAGCGAAGAGGAGTTTGGCGGACGGCGGCGGGTGCGATCGGCATAGGTGGTAACGCGCGTCGGGTCAAAGTGCTGTTTGCCGTTACTCTCGGTTTCCCACAGGCTGTTGAGGAACACCTGCACAGCGTGCATGCGCGCGTCCTGACGCGCTTCCACCTGCGGTTTTGACCAGTAAATACCGTAGATTTGCGGTTTGCTGGCGGCCAGTTTACCGAAGTAGTTATCTTCGGCAGCGCCTTTCAGGCGTTCAACGAAGTTGTTGCGCTCAAGGTAGTTGCCAACTTCCCGGTTCCAGGCTTCGGCTTTATCGCGAGGAAACACGCCGCGGATGGCGCAGGCCCCACGCTGTTTGATCAAGGCTTTTTGCTGCTCGCTGACGCGTTGCTGCAGAATATCTTCGGCATCAATTTGCGGCACCGGGTTCTGACCGGCGGCCAGTTCCTGGCGAATTTGTTCAACCTGCTGGCGGATGTTGTCTTCCAGCGCCAGAAAGGTTTCGCGATAATTTGGCAAAGCCTGTCGCAATTGCCTTTTAACGGCGGTAATGGCGCTGGGAATATCGTCAATCAGTAAGGAAGCCATGGTGTTCTCCTCGCGCTGCCGCTGGGCAACGACGGACGGTTGTAGGGGACCGGGTAAGGCGTTATGGTTTTGTTGTTTTGACGTTAATGATTATCTGAATTTAATAGAGGAAAATAAAGGGATATCTTTCATTCGTAACTTCCTCATTTTCGTTTTTCGGAGATTTTAGATGAAACTGGTCACTGAACGTTTGACCCTGCAGTCGATAACGGCCAACGATTGGCCGCTGTTTCTGCGCTTGTATCAGGATCCCGAGGTGATTCGTTATATCGCCGATCCGCTCAGTGAAGCAGAAATTCGCACGCGCTTTGAAGCCAGACTCCCTGTCTGGGACAAATATGGGGAGCAGTGGTTGTGCCTGGTAATGCGAGAAAAGACCAGTGGAGAAGTGGTAGGGATGACCGGTTTTCGTCCGCAGTGGTTACCTTACCAACAGGCGGAAGTGGGCTATGGCAGTTTGCCGTCCGGGCAGGGCAAGGGCTACGGCAAGGAGTCGTTGCGGGCGGTGCTGGATTTCGGTTTTAACGCCTGCGATTTTCATAAGCTGACGGCCACCGTGACCGAAGGTAATATCGCCTCGCGCCGACTGCTGGAGTCATGCGGTTTCTTGCTGGAGGGGACGTTGCGCGATAACTACCGGCTGGCGGGGCAATGGCGCGATGACTGGCAGTTCGGGCTGTTGGCGAGCGAGTTCAGGGCCGGTAAATAAAAATATTGCGCGAGGTATCGACAAGCCTGCCGGGGCTGAGATATGTTCAATATCCGGTCAATCGACAGATTGGCCAGCGTCGCTCGGATGGTCCGGGCGCTAACGTCACTTTGAGGTCCCTATGGCTGATAATAGTCCGCAACGCCGTTTCACGCGTATTGAACGTCTCCCCCCTTACGTATTCAACATCACCGCCGAACTCAAGATGGCTGCACGCCGTCGCGGCGAGGATATTATCGATTTCAGCATGGGCAACCCCGACGGGCCGACGCCGCCGCACATTGTGGAAAAACTCTGCACCGTTGCGCAGCGTGACGACACCCACGGCTATTCTACCTCGCGCGGTATCCCGCGTTTGCGCCGTGCGATTTCACGCTGGTATGCCGACCGCTACCAGGTGGAGATCGATCCCGAAACTGAAGCCATTGTCACCATTGGTTCGAAAGAAGGCCTGGCGCACCTGATGCTGGCGACGCTCGATCATGGCGATACCGTGCTGGTGCCCAACCCGAGTTACCCGATCCATATTTACGGTGCGGTGATCGCCGGCGCGCAGGTGCGTTCTGTGCCGCTGGTGGACGGCGTGGATTTCTTTGGTGAGCTGGAGCGCGCCATTCGTGAAACCATTCCGCGTCCGAAAATGATGATCCTCGGCTTCCCGTCGAACCCTACCGCCCAGTGCGTTGAGCTGGACTTCTTCGAACGCGTGGTGGCGCTGGCCAAGCAATACGACGTGCTGGTGATCCACGATCTGGCTTACGCCGACATCGTTTATGACGGCTGGAAAGCGCCGTCGATCATGCAGGTGCCGGGTGCCAAAGATATCGCGGTAGAATTTTTCACCCTGTCGAAAAGCTACAACATGGCGGGTTGGCGCATCGGCTTTATGGTCGGCAACCCGGAGCTGGTCAACGCACTGTCACGCATCAAGAGCTATCACGACTACGGGACGTTCACCCCGCTGCAGGTCGCCGCGATTGCTGCGCTGGAAGGCGACCAACAATGCGTGCTGGATATTGCAGAACAGTATCGCCAGCGCCGTAACGTGCTGGTCAAAGGGCTGCATGAGGCGGGATGGATGGTGGAAAATCCGAAAGCTTCGATGTACGTTTGGGCCAAAATCCCCGAGCCTTATGCGCATCTCGGTTCGCTGGAGTTTGCCAAACGCCTGTTGGCGGAGGCCAAGGTTTGCGTATCGCCAGGCATTGGCTTTGGCGATTACGGCGACACCCACGTGCGTTTTGCATTGATTGAAAATCAGGATCGTATTCGCCAGGCGGTTCGCGGTATCAAAGCGATGTTCCGTGCTGACGGGTTGATAAAGCCGGTCAAGAGCAGCACCCCGGCTGCGACCAAGTAATGCCTTCAGGCCGGTGCATTCGCGCCGGCTTTTTTCTTCCCGCTAAGGTTTTCTTCATTATTTACCCACTATGATCCAATAAGATTTTCTTTATTTATTTGGAAGCCTGTATGGGTAATCGTTACGCAAAATCGCAAATTGTATTGCACTGGCTGACGCTGCTGATGGTGATCCTCACCTATGCGGCGATGCTGCTGAAGAACTCGGTACCGGATGATCTGGCGTCGCTGGTAAAAAATCTGCATTTTAACTTTGGCCTGGCGGTCTTTTTGCTGATGTTCATCCGGCTGGGATTACGTCGGCGTTATGCTACGCCGGCAACCACACCGCCGCTGGAAGAGTGGCAGGAATGGGGCGCCAAAATCTTTCATGCGTTGCTCTATCTGCTGTTTCTAACGTTGCCGGTGTTGGGCGTACTGACGCTGGCTTACGGGGGAAAGGAGTGGGTTTTGCTGGGCTGGCAGGTCCCGCAGTTTGTTACGCCAGATCCGTGGTTGCGCCGGATAATCAAAAGTACGCATGAGACCCTGGCCAATACCGGTTACTTTATTATTGGCGCGCATGCGTTGGCGGCGCTGTACCATCACTATCTGCGTAAGGACGATACCTTGCGCCGCATGATGCCGGGGAAATAGCCGGGGAGCAGAAACAACAAAGGGGCGCTGGTGCGCCCCTTTATCTAAATTCCCGGTCATGCCTTGGTTATGCAACCATCAGCATAAAGGTGCCAATCCATGTCACCAACATGAATGAAACGCCCATAACAAAATATTTCACTGAACAACTCCCGTTTGGAGTCCCTCGCAAGCCAATGATCCCGATTGTTGTGCTGAGTGTTTTGTGGGTAGTCCAGGGCTAATAGGCGGATCCTTCAAAAGGAAGAACAACGTCCTCGGCCACGGATTACCCGGTCGTCGCGCTTCATAGTCCTTGAGGTAAAACATGAACCACGACAGGATCGGCGCTAATGTACTCCCATTGCCAGCCCGATTACAATACTGTGTTTTTGATCACATTTTTTGGCGATTTCTTAACCAGCGCTGACTGTTTTTAAACGATTTTTATTTACCTTTTTTATCAGGCAAAAGAGGATTAGCCCGCTGACGCGGGCCTTATAATTATGCTTGCTGTGATGTTATGAAAAGGGATCAGGCGACGGCGTTGGCGCCGGTCAGCAGGATGACCCAGAAGACAAGGCACGACAGCAGAATAACGGTCCAGATATTGCGGCGACTCCACTCCATTTTTAGCCTTCACTTTTTGCTTTTGGTGATTCGGTAACGAACACATCGGCGAAAAGTGAAGAATATTTAGCCCCCGACAAAAATATTTTTCTTAACCCCGACAAACTTCTGCTACCGAGGTCTGGACTTCATAGCCCAACAGGTAAAGCGCCTGTTCCAGCGCTTCCACCTTTGAGGCATAGGCCACATCCAGCAGGCGATCCATCTGGCCGGCGTTAAAGCCCATTTTGCGCGCCAGATCGGCTTTGGAGGTGGCACCGGCCAGCATAATATTATGCAGTTCGAGTTTTAGCTTCACCAACACCGGCAGGTGGATAGCCAATTCATCCGGCAGAGCAGGGGAAGGGGCAGGCACCGTACGGCCTTCTTCCATTTCCATGGCGATAGCAAGCAGCAGGCTTTCCTGCGCTTCCAGCTCGATATCTTCACGTTTATAGCAGGCGGCCTGCTGTTCAGGAAAATCGCGAAAGTGAATCTGCCAGGCGTCGCTTTCGTTATCGAAGGCGTAATGGGCGGGGTAGTGGCAAGACATGGCATTTCCTGTTTGGGCCGGGAGAGATGTGGCATTGTGACCGCTTGCCCCGCAGATAGCCAGCGGCGACGCGCCTAACCGGCCTTACGTGCCAGGAACCCTGAGGGCAGCAGCAGTGCGCACAGCAGTCCTAACAGGCTTATCAGGATCAGCCAGCGTTCGACAGGGCCGGGATGGTAGTTATTCACCACGCTAAGTCCATACAGTATCAGGGCAAGCGGCCAACCGAGCGTGCCGATGTCGTTGAACCGAAAGGCGGTTCGGGCGACAAACCACAGGGTTAACCCTATCCAGCCCAGCGACCACAGCATTATGCACAGCAGGTAGACGAACACCGCAAAAAACTCGCCGATGTCGCTGTGTGCGTAGACACGAAACCGATTTTCATCCAGATAGGCCGACAGATAGGACAACAAGATCAGGCCAGCGGCGAAAATAAGCATGGAGAAAAGGTAGGTGCGGCGAGTAATACATTTTTTAAAGGTGTTTTTAGCGATCTGTCCGAGAGAATCCAAAATTACACTCCGTTGTATCAGTCATTGCCGACGGGAAGAGCCGCTAAAAAAGCAGCGTAGGGAGGCTTTGCGTCGAGTCAAAATGAGAGTTTATCTCATTTAATCAAGGTTTAGGTTTTTGTCTGTATCGCGGACCTACCCTAAGTGGTGCTTTGTTTCTGTGCTTTGCATCACATTTCGAAAATACTTCGACTTGTTGCTCTGTGATGAGCGACATAATCCAGTTTGTTCGCACCCGACAATGGATTAACATAACCCACACTTATCACTGGCCTGGCTTATATGGATATCCGATGCGTCATTTAGTTGTTCTTCTCCCTCTGCTTACCTTACTCACTGCCTGTAGCAGCGGGCCGAAGTCGACCCCGGCCGTGCCTCAGGACAACGCCGTAAAAGGAGGATTCCTGTTGACGCCGGCGCATTCCGGTCAGCCGTTGGGCGGCGATTTTGCCAATAACCCGAACACCGCCCGCTTTATCGATAAAATGGTGCGGGAGCACGGTTTCGATCGCCAGCAACTGCATGACGTATTGGCGCAGGCCCGTCGGCTGGATTCCGTGCTGCGGCTGATGGATCGCCAAGCGCCGACGCCAAGCACCCAGGGACCGACCGGACCAAACGGCTCCTGGTTGCGTTATCGTAATAAATTCATCACTCCGGACAACGTGCAAAACGGCGTGCAGTTCTGGAATCAGTACCAGGACACGTTGCAGCGTGCCTATCAGGTTTACGGCGTGCCGCCGGAGATCATTGTCGGCATTATCGGCGTTGAAACCCGTTGGGGCCGCGTGATGGGTAAAACCCGCATTATCGATGCGCTGGCGACGCTGGCCTTCGACTATCCGCGCCGCGCCGACTACTTTGCCGGCGAGCTGGAAACCTTCTTGCTGATGTCGCGCACCGAAGGGGATGACCCGCTGGAGCTGCGAGGTTCATTCGCCGGGGCAATGGGTTACGGTCAGTTTATGCCGTCTTCATTCAAGAGCTATGCGGTTGACTTCAACGGTGACGGCCACATCAACCTGTGGGATCCGGTGGATGCCATCGGCAGCGTTGCCAACTACTTTAAAGCACACGGTTGGGCCAAGGGTGAACCCGTGGCAGTACAGGCAAATGGCCAGGCGCCAGGATTGGAAAATGGGTTTAAAACCCGCTATTCCGTCGCCAGTCTGGCGGAGGCCGGGTTGAGCCCACAGGGATCGCTGGGCGACAATCAGGAAGCCAGCCTGCTGCGTCTGGATGTTGGCACCGGTTATCAGTATTGGTACGGCCTGCCAAACTTCTACACCATCACTCGCTATAACCACAGCACCCATTATGCGATGGCGGTTTGGCAGTTGGGTGAAGCGGTGGGCCGGTCGGCACGCGGCGGATTCTGATGCCGGATCAGCAATGAAAAAGGCCGCATAAGCGGCCTTAGTTAGATGACAAACACCCGAAAAGCGTGGTTTTCGGGTGTTTGGGGAAACCCTGAAGACCGAATCCTTTGTTTCTATGAGCGCACAAAACATAACGTTTAAGTGCAGAGGATTTTGTCAGCAGTCAGAGGCCGCATAAGCGGCCTTTTTTACATCGGTGATAATCAGAAATCGTAGCGCAAACGCACCAGAGTCATGTCGCCGAGGTTATCGGTGCTGGACGTCAGTACGTGTTCCACGTCCACACGGAAACCGTAATCAAACTGTACCGTCACGCCAAGACCGTTATCGATACGCTGATAGTTGCGGCCGGTTACGTACTCAAGACGGTCACCCATAAAGTACGGCATCACGGATTTCACCGCATATTGGCCTACTGGCACAGTATACCCCGCCAGATATTCAATCCCCCAGGCATCGCCAGCGAAGTAGTCGTTAACGTTGGCTTTTTTGGTGGTCAGGAAGTTGTTGTACCAACCGCCGCCAAAGGTCAAAGTCCAGTTGTCCGGCTTCCAGCTGATCGCCGTACCGACAATATTCTGATCGTAATTTTTCGAGCCGCTGGTGGAAGGATTGCGCATCTCGGCGCGGGTATAGTTCCACGCGGTACCCCAGGTCAGATCCGGTGTCAGATGGTAGTCCACGCCCAGTGAGCCGCCGCCCTGGCGTTTATAGCGCAGACCGTTGCCCGGCAGGTATTCGCCATCGCTGAACAGGTAAGAGGCATAAACATCCGCATCGCCGAAGCTGTTTTTGTACTTCAGCATCTTGCGTGAACGGTAGGAACCGTCGTAGTCGCCGTTGATGCCGTTGCCTGGCGCCTGAGCCAACATGTCATAGTCCCAGATATCGGTTTTGGCACCGACCACGTCATAGTAAATGCTGTTTTGCTGGCCGAAGGTCAGCTGCCCCCAGGTTTTGCTTTTCAGGCCGGTGTAGAGCATACGGCGGCTGGTGTCATTGGCGCCGTCGGCGTAGTGGTTATCCCAGTTGAACAGCGCAGGAATATTGACACCCAGCTCGTAATAGCTGATCCAGCTAATATCGTCGAACAGGTAGTAATCGGCGGCAAAACGGAAGCGGGTGCCGCCGTCGAAACCGTTACGTTTGTAAGAGCCCTTATCGCCATCGCCGGTCATATTGTTGAACTGCGGGCGGATGCTGCCGCCAACGGTAAAGTTAAGACGGCTCAACGGATCGCCGGCCTGCGGGTCTTGCTTCAACAATGTGATCTCAGCCTGGGCAGCGAAAGAAGCACTGCCAACGACCAGTCCCAGAGCAATAGCCTGAGTTAATGTGCGCAATTTGTATGTCATTTTTTATCCCTGTGTATAGATTGCCAACCTCTCCGAAACCCTCTGGCATCAGTGAGTTGCCCAGGCTGTTTTCTGAGCGTTTTCATTGTTTTTTGGCGTGAGTAAAGCGGAACGCATATGTAACACAATGTGCGTCACAATGAGTTACTTTTCTTGCTAATTATTTGGTTTGTTTTTAACCGGCTCGATGCTGGGGAGAGGCAAGGTGAGCGAAACATGCTCAATTGAAGGGCGTGGGGGAGGTCAATCTTCGGATGAATTCATCTAACACAAAGCTCTATATTTATCACTTGTCAGAGAATGGCATATACCGTGTAATTTCATCGTAACGAAATATATTTAAATGGATTTTACGCCTTGTTATTTAACACGGGTTATTTACAAGTCAGATGAAATTGATAAGGGTTGTGGAGGTTATTATGAAAGGATGTTTCATACTGTTAATCGGGATTTTTTCAATGCCGTTAATGGCGGCTGAGTCGCATGTTTGTCAGTCAAAATCTTATGATTATGCCAGTGTCGGGGAGATGCGGCTGAGTGATGATACCTTGTTTAACTGTCGCGACATTGGGCGCATGACTATTCCGGATCTCGCTAAACGAGGTTGGAAGGTCATTCATGTGGCACAACAAACTGAATATACCGGGGATACTGACAGCGACAGTGAAGTGATTAAAATGTACCAGGAAATATTGGTCTTTAAAGAATAATTTTTTCGGCTTCCCTCGATTTTATTGTATATCACCTGATTATTCGTGGTGAGGGAGGCGTGCATTTATAACTCAGCGGTTTGCGGGAGGCTGGATGAGTGCCAGAAATAATATAGACGGCAAAGCCGGCGCCGCCATGGTGATGATATGTGCCATATGGGGGCTGCAGCAGGTTGCGATCAAGGCAGCCGAGCCGGATATTTCCGCCGTGCTGCAAATTGCCATCCGATCAGGGATTGCCGCTTTGGCGGTCTATCTCTTGGCGCGTTTTAAAGGCGAGAAGTTTTTATTCGATCCCCGCACGCTGTTAGCCGGTTTCGGCGTTGGGCTGTCGTTCGCGCTGGAGTTCTTTTTCGTTTCTGAAGGTTTGCGCTATACCAGCGCCTCGCACATGGCGGTCTTTCTGTACACGGCCCCTCTTTTTTCTGCCATCGGACTGCATTTTTTCATCAGGCACGAGCGTTTGTCGGCTGTACAGTGGGCCGGTATTGCCATCGCTTTCGGCGGTGTGGTGCTTGCGATTTCCGCTATGGGCGAGAGCTCTGGGGGCGTGAATCAGCTGCGTGGCGATATTTATGGCTTGTTAGCGGGATTATCCTGGGGCGGCTCTACTATCCTTATTCGAACAACCGGTTTGGCGAATTGCTCGTCAAAACAGACGCTGCTGTTCCAACTGACGGGCGCCTGCATTGTGCTATCCCTGTTGGCAATGACGATGCAGAACGTACATTTCACGCTGAGTTCCGTGGCCTGGAGCAGTTTGGTATTTCAAACGGTTATCGTCTCATTTATCAGTTATTTAATTTGGTTCTCCCTGCTGCGTCATTACCAGGCTTCTTCGCTGGGTATCCTGACGTTTATGACGCCTATTTTTGGCATTCTGGCCGGTGTGGTGATCTTGGGAGAACCGCTGCAGATCGAGTTCGTCTTGGGTTCAGTGCTGATCGTTTTTGGGCTTATTGTCGTGAGCTGCTCATATTTGTTTTATTTTACCAGAAGGATTGCACCAAAAATATAAACTATGGACGTTGATATTCATACCTATCAGATAAACTGTGAAAGCCAATTCATTATTACCGTACAAGTGTCAAAATATGCCTGGGGTTATCCTTTGATCACCTTAAGCGATAATGGTGATTTCTTTGTAGTGAAAAATACGAAACGGGGGAAATTATCAAACCAAACTCCGGTTGAAATAATAAACTTTGCTAATAACTATGCTGTGGTGTGGGATAACAACCGCAAGCATATTTATTATTCAAAGGCCGGACGATTGTACAGCTGTGCGCTTGAGTTTTCGTATACTCCGAAAAAATGGTGATCATTTCGATCTTTTCACCTTTGGCCCCTCAGACCAGAGGGGTTATTTTCATCATCCATTCTTTGAATGCGATAATCTTAGGCCACTGACGCCCAGAGAGCGTCGACATAAAATAGCTGTGTTCGCAGGGCAAGATCATGTCGGTAAACGGGATAATCAGTTCGCCGCTTTTGATCCAGTCCTGCACCAGATTGAGTCGCCCCATCGCCACGCCAAGATGCTGAGTTGCCGCCAACACCGCCAGGTCCGAACGGTCGAACTCCATGCTTTTGGCGTCGGTATCCAGGCCCAAATCAAAATGCTGTGACCAGATCTGCCACTCGTCTTCACCGGAGTTGTATCTGTCATGCAATAGAGTGCAGTCTGCCAGGTTCCCAGGCGCATTATAAAGGTTATGCGTTTTGGCGTATTTCTCCGTGCAGATTGGGACCATGGACTCCCGCATAAAGATTTCGTCCAGCTGTTTATCCGATGGTGGACGGCCAAAATACATGGCTAAATCCACGCCCCGATTGGCCAAATTGATATTTTCCTGCCCGGTGAGAATGTTTAAATGAATGGTCGGATGCAGAGCAATAAAATCGCCGATGCGGGGTATCAGCAAACACTGGACCAGAGAGGGGTGAGAATAAATGGTCAGGCTGCCCGTCAGCTCGCGGTTTTTGATATCCAGGATTTCCTGTGTCAGGGCATCGAAGGAATGATTTAACGCCCATTGCATTCTCTCGCCATCCGGTGTTAGCGTAATTCTGCGGTGGAATCGTTGAAATAAAAGAAACCCCAGCTCTTTTTCCAGCAGGTTAATTCTGTGGCTTACGGCGCTGGGAGTAATAGACAGTTCTTCTGCCGCCAGTGAAAAAGATAAATGACGGGCGACGCATTCAAAAGTATGCAGACGAGAAAATTGATAGCTGGTCAGCGGGTTTGCTCGTCGTGAATATTTTTTGTTGGGAAACATGCTATTACTCCATCCGGATCATTTGCCAATATTAACATTTTAACGGAGGGAACTAAAATACGATTTTAAGTTTTTTAATGCTGTAGGTGTGACCGTTTAATTTGTCATTTTTAAGCGTGATGAAAATATTTTTTAGCCTGAGGATACTAATCACTGATTTGCAGTAAGTGATCTTTTCGTGGTGCGGCAGGAATACGGATTTTTGATGTTAGGGCAAGAGGGAGAGTCCGTTGCCCTAAAGTTCTGATTACCACATCAAATCATCAGGGACGACAAAATCGGCGTAAGGATCTTCTTCGTCTTTGGCTTCCTGGCTGAGTTCAGCGCTCAGTACAATATAGCTTGCGTCGCGCTGTGCAATTTTATTGGCCACGACCGCAGGGATAATGGCATATTCACCCTCAGGGTTATTATCACTAACCAGCCGTGCAATGGCGAGACGCCCGTTAATTAACTGAGATTGAGTCAGTTTATCTACGCGTACATTTTTAATTAAATTGTTGTCTGTGAAGTTATAACTAATGTCACCATTTGAAATGACGATCCTGTTCATTTCAATCAGCTGCTTTACCTGAGCTTTATATTCTTTAGATAAAGCGGCCTGCTTTTGCTGTTCACTCAGCTGTTTATCGCGCTCTATTTGCGCCTTTTTGTTGATTTCAACGGCTTCTCTTGCCTCGCGAGCCTGAACGCGTGATTTTTTCGTGGTTCTTTGTACTTTCTCCAGCTTTTTACTGCTTACTAATCCCGCTTTGAGCATCTGCTCTTGTAATGTCAGCTTTGTCATGTTCGTTTCTAAAATCGATCAAATAGTATCTGAGATTATACCTTTAATATTCGACGTTGTGCCAGATTGTGGGCGAGAGGATGCATCATTCTGATAAAACGGGGTTCATTGACCAAATTTGAAGTTCGATAAATCACTCAGGATTGGAGGGGGCGTACGTTGTGGGTTAGTGGGTGCGGTAGAGGCGAGTATATAAATTTATGGTGTCCCCGACTGGAATCGAACCAGTAACTAGCCCTTAGGAGGGGCTTGTTATATCCGTTTAACTACGGGGACGCTGCGGGCCGGCAACCTAGGCTGCCGGGGCAGTATACCTTTTTTTACCCGCAGAATAAGCGCTTAGCGGTGCGTTTGCTCATTCCCTCGCCAATATGCGGTGATTTTCACGCGCTGCGCTGATCGCGATCACGGTTTTCTCGCCTTGCCGCTTTGTTTTTCCGCCGCCAGCCGCTCTGCCTTGTTTTTGTCGCTCATGTCGTTGCGGATCTGCGCATGGCTGATCAACGCAAAGATAAAGGTGCCACCAATAATGTTGCCGGCCAGCGTTGGAATAGCGAACGGGTAGATAAAATCATGCCAGGGAATGACGCCACTAAACACCAGATAAAGGATCTCTACCGATCCCACCACGATGTGGGTCAGATCGCAGATCGCCACCAGGTAGGTCATCAGTACAATCACCCAAATCTTGGCGGCCCCGGCGGAAGGGAACATCCACACCATGGTGGCGATGATCCAGCCCGCCAGAATGCCGTTGGCGAACATTTCAGACGGCGAGTTTTTCATCACTTCTTCCGACAGGCTAACGAAGGCGCTGCGGGTGTTCTCGTCGAAAATCGGCATGTGGATGAACGCCAGCGACGCCAGTCCGGTCCCCACCAGGTTCCCCAGCAGCACCACGCCCCACAGGCGAAACAGGAGCAGGAGGTTTCTCGGCGTCGGTTTTTGCATGATCGGCAGTACCGCGGTGACGGTATTTTCGGTAAACAGCTGTTGGCGGGCCATGATCACGATGATAAAGCCAAAGGTGTAGCCGATATTTTCGATAAAGAAGCGGCTGGGATCGTCCGGCAGGCGGGCGTGGAAGATGCCTTTCGCCATCAGTGAGGCTCCCATCGACAGCCCGGCGGCCACCGCTGACCACAGCAGTGCCAGCCAGTCGCGCTCCAGCTCTTTTTCGCCTTCCATGCGGATCAGCTCATGCACCGCCGCTGCGCGCGAGGGCAGGTTCTCTTCCTTTACCTCAATTTCGCTCTTGCCCTGTTCATGCTCTTTGCTTTCTACCTGCAGGCTATTTTCCTGCTCTGCATCCGGGCGCTGCTGCTGATTGGTCATTATCCGTTATCTCCATCAAAGACTGTCAGGGTCATGATTAAGCGTAGTTGGCTCAGGGACGCTGTGAAAGCGATGTGGCAAATTGCAGAAAAAAGTAACAAGAGTTTAACGTTGCCGGGTTTTTCTACGCATTTTTGATCTGGGGCGCAATATTACCCCTATTGGAGTAGTTGAGTGACCGGCTGCGGGCTACGAGCCACAGATGGCTTATGCTATGATCGCTATCCCAAAGAAAAATATGAGTTCTCCCGATGCTGGAAGCTAAAAATCTGAGTTGCGTCCGTGATGAACGCACCCTGTTTAGCGCGTTAAGCTTTACGGTAAAACCGGGCGACATTATTCAGGTAGAAGGGCCGAACGGCGCGGGAAAAACCAGCCTGCTGCGCATTCTGGCGGGCCTGGCGCGACCGGAAAGCGGAGAAGTCTGCTGGCACGGGCAAAATACGTTGCGTCATCGCGAACGTTATTATCAGGATTTGTTATTCCTCGGCCATCAGCCGGGGATTAAAACCATGTTGACGCCCTTTGAGAACCTGCAGTTTTACCAGGCGGTGCGCGGTGCGCCCGATCGTCAGGCCATTTGGCAAGCGCTGGAGCAGGTCGGTCTGGTGGGTTATGAGGATTTACCGGTGGCGCAGCTTTCCGCCGGTCAACAGCGGCGTGTGGCGTTGGCGCGGTTGTGGCTCAGCAGTAGTCCGCTGTGGATCCTGGATGAGCCGCTGACGGCGATAGACAAGCAGGGTGTGGCTGAATTAATAAGCCTTTTTGAGCAACATGCTCAGCAGGGCGGCATGGTATTGTTGACCACGCATCAGGATTTGGCCGGCGCAACGCAGGCGGTAGGGAAAATAAGCCTGACGGAAAACCGCGTGGAGACTCTTTAATGTTTTTGACTGTATTGCGCCGTGAGCTGAAGATTGCCTTTCGCAAAGGGTCGGAAATCGTTAATCCGTTGTGGTTCTTCCTGATCGTTATCACGCTGTTTCCGTTAGGGATTGGGCCAGAACCGCAACTGCTGGCGCGTATATCGCCGGGGATTATCTGGGTGGCGGCGCTGCTGGCGGCCCTGCTGTCGCTGGAGCGTTTGTTTCGCGATGATTTCCTCGACGGCTCGCTGGAACAACTGTTGTTATTGCCAACGCCGCTGCCGATGACGGTGTTAGGCAAAGTGTGTGCTCACTGGGTAGTAACAGGCTTACCCCTGTTGATCCTGTCGCCGCTGGTGGCGCTGCTGCTGTCGTTGGACACTCACACCTGGCTGGCGGTGGCGTTTACGCTGTTGCTGGGTACGCCGACGCTGAGCCTGATTGGCGCTATCGGCGTGGCGCTGACCGTCGGGTTGCGCAAGGGGGGCGTGCTGCTGAGCCTGCTGGTGCTGCCGCTGTATATCCCGGTGCTGATATTTTCTACCGCCGCTATCGACGCCGCCTCTATGGGCATGCCGATAGACGGTTACCTGGCGATACTGGGCGCGATGCTGGCGGGAAGCATAACGCTGGCGCCTTTCGCCACCGCAGCGGCGCTGCGAGTGAGCGTACACTAGCTAACTTATTGAAACGCGGGTTAACGCCATCAAGAGCGTGTTCCACCGCACAAGCAATTTTCGTCGCCCCGGTAAACGGGGCGGCCACCGTATAAATTTACCGTGAGCAATGACGACAATGTGGAAATGGTTACATCAGTTTGCCCAGCCTGAACGGCTGTATCACGTCTGTGGCCGCTTTATCCCCTGGCTGGGACTGGCCGGAGCGGCTTGCCTGTTGCTGGGCTGGGTCTGGGGATTCGGTTTCGCACCCAAGGATTACCAGCAGGGCGATAGCTTCCGCATCATGTATATCCATGTGCCGGCGGCGATGTGGTCGATGGGGATCTATGGCTCAATGGCGGTAGCGGCGTTTATCGGCTTGGTGTGGCAGATGAAAATGTCCGATAACGTGGTGGCGGCGATGGCACCGGTCGGCGCGGTGTTTACCTTTATTGCGCTGGTCACCGGCTCCGCCTGGGGCAAGCCGATGTGGGGCACCTGGTGGGTGTGGGACGCCCGCCTGACGTCTGAACTGGTGTTGCTGTTTCTTTATATTGGCATTATTGCGCTGTACAACGCCTTTGAGGACCGCCGCCTGGCGGGCCGCGCCGCCGGCATTCTGGTGCTGGTCGGGGTGGTGAACATCCCGATCATTCACTTCTCGGTCGAATGGTGGAACACGCTGCATCAGGGTTCCACCAATATGCAACAGAGCATCGCGCCAAGCATGCGCACCCCGCTGCGTTGGGCAATACTCGGTTACCTGCTGTTTTTCATCACTCTCACCTTGCTGCGCTTGCGCAATCTGATTTTGTCTCAGGAACGCCAGCGCCCTTGGGTGGCAGGGCTGGTTAACAAGGAGCGTCAACCATGAATGCAGCCTTTACTTCCTGGCAGGCGTTTTTCGCCATGGGCGGCTATGCCTTCTACGTTTGGTTGGCGGTAGCCGTAACCCTGCTCTCGTTGCTGGGGCTGGTGGCCCACACTTTCTGGCAGCGCCGGCAATTGCTGGATGAGATTGGACGCCGTCAGGCACGCGAAAGACGTATTCGTCATTCGCAGCAGTCGAAACAAAAAACCGCTAACCCGCGGGAGAAATCATTGTGAATCCTCGTCGTAAAAGTCGCCTGTATTTGGCGATCGTAGTGCTGATCGGCGTTGCGCTGACCGCGACCCTGATGCTGTATGCGCTGCGTTCCAACATCGATCTGTTTTATACCCCAAGCGAAATTCTGCAGGGCAAGGGCGAAAATCATGAGAAGCCGGAGGTGGGCCAACGCCTGCGCATCGGTGGCATGGTGATGCCGGGTTCGGTAAAGCGCGATCAGAAAACGCTGCAGGTCAGTTTCAAAGTTTATGATGCACGCGGTGCAATCGACGTCACTTACACCGGCATTCTGCCGGATCTGTTCCGTGAGGGGCAGGGCGTGGTGGCACAGGGCGTGCTGGGCGAAGGCAACGTGGTGAATGCGCGTGAAGTGCTGGCGAAACACGATGAAAAATACACGCCGCCGGAAGTGGCCGACGCGATGAAAGAAAACCATAAGGGACCGGCTTCGGCCTACGCCACCCCGCAGAACGAGGGCGCTAAATCATGATGCCGGAAACGGGAAGTTTTCTGTTATGCCTAGCGCTGGCGATTTCGCTGCTGCTGAGTATTTACCCGCAGTGGGGCGCGGCGCGTCAGGACCGTCGCATGATGGCGGTGGCGCGCCCACTGACCTACGGCATGTTTGCCGCTATCGCCCTGGCGTTCATCTGTCTGGTGCACGCCTTTGTCGTTAATGACTTTACCGTGGCCTATGTGGCCGCCAACTCCAACACCCAACTGCCGGTGTATTACCGCATTGCCGCCACCTGGGGCGCCCACGAGGGATCGCTGCTGCTGTGGGTGCTGTTGCTGAGCTGCTGGTCGCTGGCGGTGGCGCTGTGCAGCCGTTCGATGCCGCAAGATGCCGTGGCGCGCGTATTGTCAGTGATGGGCATGATCACGGCAGGTTTCCTGCTGTTTATCATCATGACCTCCAACCCCTTTACCCGTACGCTGCCGAACTTCCCGATCGACGGTAGCGACCTTAACCCGCTGCTGCAGGATATCGGCCTGATTTTCCATCCGCCGCTGCTGTACATGGGGTATGTCGGTTTCTCGGTGGCCTTTGCTTTCGCCATCGCTTCACTGATGGCCGGTCGCCTGGATACGGCCTGGGCACGCTGGTCGCGGCCGTGGACCACGGCCGCCTGGGTGTTCCTCACCATGGGCATCGTGCTGGGCTCCGCCTGGGCCTATTATGAACTGGGCTGGGGCGGCTGGTGGTTCTGGGATCCGGTCGAGAACGCTTCATTTATGCCGTGGCTGGCCGGTACCGCGCTGATGCACTCGTTGGCGGTGACCGAAAAACGCGGCACTTTCAAAGCCTGGACGGTATTGCTGGCGATTACCGCCTTCTCATTGTGTCTGCTAGGCACTTTCCTGGTGCGCTCCGGGGTGCTGGTTTCGGTGCACTCCTTTGCTTCCGACCCGGCACGCGGCATGTTTATCCTCGCTTATCTGGTGATCGTGATAGGCGGTTCTCTGCTGCTGTATGCGGTCAAGGGCGGGCAAGTGCGCAGCCGGGTGCAGCACGAAACCTTCTCGCGTGAAACCTTCTTGCTGGGCAATAACGTACTGCTGATCGCCGCCATGCTGGTGGTGCTGTTGGGGACGCTGCTGCCGCTGGTGCATAAGCAGTTGGGCCTGGGCAGCATTTCTATCGGCGAACCGTTCTTCAACACCATGTTCACCTGGCTGATGGCGCCGATGGCGTTGCTGATGGGGATTGGCCCGTTGGTGCGCTGGCGCCGCGACGAGCCGACCAAGCTGTGGCGCCGCCTGAGCGTGGCGCTGGTGATTACGCTGGTGCTGTCGATCCTGCTGCCGTGGCTGTTGCAAGACAGCATCGCCGGCATGACGGTGGTGGGGCTGATCATGGCCGTTTGGGTGATAATCCTGACGCTGATGGAACTGCACGAACGTGCAACGCATCGCCACGGTTTCTGGCGTGGGCTGAGCCATCTTTCCCGCAGCCACTGGGGGATGGTGCTGGGTCACCTTGGCGTGGCGGTAACGGTAATCGGCATTGCCTTCAGCCAAAACTACAGTGTGGAACGTGATGTCCGCATGAAAGCCGGCGACAGCGTGGATATCCATAACTATCACTTTGTGTTCCGTGACGTGCACGATATTCGTGGGCCGAACTACAGCGGCGGCGTCGGCATTATCGATGTCACGCGCAACGGCAAGCCGGAAGCGACGTTGCACGCGGAAAAACGCTATTACAGCGTGGCGCGCAGCATGATGACCGAAGCGGCGATTGACGGCGGCTTCAGCCGCGACCTGTACGCCGCGCTGGGCGAAGAACTGGACGACGGCTCTTGGGCAGTGCGGTTGTACTACAAACCTTTCGTACGCTGGATCTGGTTCGGCGGGGTGTTTATGGCGCTGGGCGGTATCCTGTGCATACTCGATCCGCGCTATCGGATGAGCAAAAAACTCAAGCGTGAAGGCAAGCTGGAGGAGCAGGCATGAACCGTAAGCTGCTGTTTATCCCATTAATCCTGTTCCTGCTGCTGGTGGCGGCGTTTATGGTGCAGCTGACGCGCAACGCCGGTGGCGAAGACCCGACCATGCTGGAATCGGCGTTGATCGGCAAGCCGGTGCCGGCTTTCAAACTGGAATCCCTCGACCAGCCTGGCAAAACTTATGACCAGGCGGTGCTGCGCAATGGCAAACCCATGCTGCTGAACGTCTGGGCGACCTGGTGCCCAACGTGCCGCGCCGAACATCAATACCTCAATACGCTGGCCGCGCGCGGTATCCGCGTGGTGGGGCTGAACTATAAAGACGATCGCGGCAAAGCGGTGACCTGGCTGAACTCGCTGGGCAACCCGTACGCGCTCAGCCTGTACGACGGCGACGGCATGCTGGGGCTGGATTTGGGCGTGTACGGCGCACCGGAAACCTTCCTGATCGACGGGCAGGGCATTATCCGCTACCGCCACGCCGGAGACATGAACGAGCGCGTTTGGCAGCAGGAAGTGCTGCCGCTGTACAAAAAATATGGGGGTGAGGCATGAGGCTGCTGACCCTGATATTTGCCGCGTTACTGAGTTGGAGCGCCGCGGCGGCTATCGACACTTATCGGTTCAATTCGGTCGAGCAGGAACAGCAATACCGGGAGCTGACCGAACAGCTGCGCTGCCCGAAATGCCAGAACAACAGCATCGCCGACTCTAACGCCATCATAGCGGCCGATATGCGTACCAAGGTGTACGAGTTGATGATGCAGGGGCAGAACAAGCAGCAGATTATCGACTATATGGTGGCGCGCTACGGTAATTTCGTCACCTACGAACCGCCGGTGACCCCGGCGACGCTGATCCTGTGGGTAGGCCCGTTGCTGTTTGTGTTGATCGGCGGTGCGGTAGTGATACTGCGCACTCGCCACCGTCGTACCGGTGCCGTTAACGCTAACGATGAATTCTCCGAGCAGGAGCAACAGCGTCTGGCGGCGCTGCTGAAAGAGACTGACAGGAAGAAACCCTAATGGCTTTTTGGCTGATTATTATTGTCCTGCTGGTGGGCGCTGCGGCGTTGCTGGTGGTACCGGCGATGCGCCACAGCGGTAAAAGCACCGCTGCGAGCCGCGATACGCTGAACAAGGCGTTTTATCAGGATCGTCTGCATGAGCTGGAGCAGGACGAACAGCAGGGCGTGGTTGCTGAGCGCCCTGAACTGGTGAAAGAGCTGCAGCAAAACCTGCTCAATGACATCCCCGGCCAGCAGGATACGCAGGAGAAACCCATTAACCGCTGGGCATTGGTGCCTGGGGTTGCCTTGCTGGTGGTGGTCACCCTTGGCTTTTATCTGAAAACCGGTGGGTTGGCGCAGGTATTGGACTGGCAACAGGTCGAGGCGCAAATGCCGGATCTGCGCGCGCGCGTCGCTAATGAGCGCGCCCAACCGTTGAGCATGGAAGAGATTGCTCGCCTCGGGCTGGGGCTGCGTACCGCGTTGCAGCAGGACGATCGCAATATCAACGACTGGATGATGCTGGGTCGCGTGGGGATGGCGCTGAATAACGCCACCACCGCCACTCAGGCATTTGCTCATGCTTATCAACTTGATCCGAATAGTCTGGAAGTCCGCCTCGGCTACGCGGAAGTCTTGACGCGCTCTAACGATCCGGAGGATAACAAGCAGGCCACTCAGATGCTGCGCAAGATGATCGCCGAAGATCACACCAATATGCGCGTGCTGAGCCTGCTGGCGTTCAACGCCTTCGAACAGGGGGATTTCAAGCAGGCGATTGGCGCCTGGCAGGTTATGCTGAAGCTGTTGCCAGCCAATGATCAACGCGCCGAAGTGATAAAGCGCAGCATTGAACAAGCAAAAACACAGGCGGGCGAAGAAACTGTTAAACTTGGCATTAACGTGACGTTATCGCCACAGGCGACGAACGCTTTGCCACAGCAGGGGACGCTGGTAATTTCAGTGACCGATGGCACCAATCCAGTGCCGGTTGCGGTAAAACAACTGCCCTTAAGCCGTTTCCCGCTGTCATTTTCTCTGGATGACAGCAACGCCATGATGCCTGAACGCCTGCTTTCGGCTCAGCATCAGGTCAAGGTGCGGGTGCGAATTTCTCAGGATGGTCTGGCCACGCCACAGGCGGGTGATTGGTTCGGCGAGAGTGCGCTGCAGAATTTCAGCGGTAAAGAGCAGATTGACGTTCAGATAAACAAACAGGTCCCTTAAATAAAAAGACCGAATGTGTTTTTATGGAGAAAAATATGAACTTTCGCCTGACTGGGCTGGCTTTCACAACGGTGTTATTGGTGGGCTGTGCCAGCGCGCCACAAGATGAACCACAAGGGCGATCCGATCCTCTGGAAGGATTTAACCGGACGATGTTCAACTTCAACTATAACGTCCTGGATCCGTATGTACTTCGCCCGGTGGCCGTGGCCTGGCGCAACTACCTGCCCATGCCGGCGCGTAATGGGATAAGCAACTTTACGTCTAACCTGGAAGAACCGGCCAGCATGGTCAACTCCTTCCTGAAAGGCGACCCCTATAAGGGGATGATCCACTTTAACCGTTTCTTCCTCAACACCCTTCTGGGGATGGGCGGTCTGATCGACGTGGCCGGGATGGCTAACCCGAAACTGGCTCGCGAAGAGCCTAACCGTTTCGGCAGCACCCTGGGGCATTATGGCGTCGGCTACGGTCCTTACGTGATGCTGCCGGGCTACGGCAGCTTCACCCTGCGTGAAGAGGGCGGTGACTGGGCGGATACGGTCTATCCGGTGCTGAGCTACCTGACCTTCTGGATGTCGGCGGGCAAATGGGTGGTTGAAGGGATTGAAACCCGTGCCGAGCTGTTGGATTCCGACGGCCTGCTGCGCAACTCTTCCGATCCGTACCTGATGGTGCGCGAAGCCTACTTCCAGCGTAACGACTTCCTGGCGAACGGCGGCTCGCTGAAACCTGAGATCAACCCGAACGCTCAGGCGATCCAGGGCGATCTGGACGAGATCGACTCGCAGTAATCTCGCTTGGCGAAGAGAAAGAACCCGCTTTGATGGCGGGTTTTTTTATGCTTTGAGATCGGCGGGCAAAAAAAAGCGCCCTAAGAAGGGCGCTCCTGACTTCGTCATCGAAAAGATTAGAAGCGGTAGTTGAAGTTGGCGCCGTACAGCCAGGCCTTGCCCACGGATTCGAAGGTATATGGACCTTCTTTGATGGTGACTTTCTGGCCGTGCATGTAGGAAACACCGACGTCAACAGAGGCGTCTTTGTTGAATGCGTAGCTGGTACCTGCGCTCAACCAGAAGCGGTCCTGATCCGGGATAGAGATAGAACGGTTCTGGGCCGGCACCGGGCTGTCATCGAAGGCGATACCGGTACGGAAGGTCCAGTTATCGTCGTAGAAGTAGGTAGTACCCAGTGCGATGCGGTAAGCGTCTTTAAAGCCTTCGTGCTTCTCAAACAGGGTTTGACCGTTGTTGCCGGTAGCTTTCAGCTCCTGGAACTGGCTCCAACTGGTGTAAGCCAGGCTGTAGTGGATAGCCCACTGCGGTGCAACCTTGTTGTAACCCGAGATTTCCCACATTTCCGGCAGGTTCAGATCCAAAGAGCCTGGGATGGTGGTGCCGTCGGTGCCCATTGGCAGGCCGAGAGCGCCAAGGCGCGAGTTATAGGCGGATGGCAGGCTGCTCTTGTAGTCGCCGTCAAACTTGATTTTGACTTCGGAACGGTAGGTGAAACCGTAACGGTTGTTTTCATCCACTTCGTACAGAATGCCGGCGTTCCAGCCAAAGCCCCATTTGTCACCCTTCAGGTGAGAAATTTGAGTATCCGCCGGGATCTGTGAGACCGGGCCGGCCAATTGAGGTGGCAACTGGCCAGAACCTGCGATCAACTTTGGCAATTCACCGGCATAACGCTCGAGCTTGGCTTTGGCGTAAACCGCGTCAAAGCCCAGACCGAAGCTGAATTGTTGGTTCAGACGGTAAGCACCGCTCAGGTTCAGGTTAAGTGTGGTCAGGTCAGTTTTACCGCCGTAAGCCCCTGCGGTGTAACCGTCGTTGAATTCTGTCGCCAGGCCGTAGTTGCTGGTGACCGAGCCGCCTACGGCAAACTGATCGTTAATCGGTTGAACATAATGCAGGTTTGGCACCCAGGCGGTAGGGGCGATGTTCTTGGAATCGAGGCTGGCACCGGAAGGTGACTTGCCGGAGATATCTACATCCGGATCGATAAACACCGCACCGAAGGAAAGTTCCGGGCGGGTGTACATCATCAGCAGGGCCGGGTTGCGGCTGGCGGAAGCTGCAGTATCCGCCATGGCGCCCTCGCCAGAATACGAACGTCCTAAACCAGCTGATGAAAACTCATTCAGCTGGAATCCTGCGGCAGACACGTTTGAAGAAATAATTGCCACTGCAGCTGCGAGAGCTGATTTAGTAAATAGGTTTTTCTGGCTCATGACCAAAACCTCATTATGTGTTTATTATTTAAACTATGTTACTCAAAGTAACAAGGAGCGCGGGATTGTAGGGTCCGTTATCATTCAGACAAATCAGACCAGTGGCTGAATTATAGGTCCGACCTGTGAAAATGTTGCAACAATGTTTTTGAGATATTTCCAAATTGATATCAAAAAGGAGATCTGCATAACAAAAAACCAGCAATGCATAACAATATTCCTACCATTCCTTAGCAGACGTCGATTTTCATTTGTGATTTCCATCACTTAAAACACCTATAAAAAGTAAGTGCTAGTGATCGGTTTCATCGCAGAGTAAAATAAACGCAGAATCTTGTGTCTTTGCGCCAGTAGCTAAATGGCAATTTGGACTCGCGTAACGGCGGTCCCTGAGGAGAATGAATCATGTCCAATCCAATTAATAAATGTAGTGCCCAGGAAACTGCCGCCTGTTGCTGTGTTGATGTCGGTACCGTGATGGACAATACCGATTGCACCGCCTCCTACAGCCAGGTGTTTGCCAATCAGCAGGATGCAGAAAAAATGTTGGCCACGCTGACCGAAAAAGCCCGCGGTGTGGAATCCGACCCTTGCGACATCAGCAGTAGCATTAAACCGGTTGACGGTGGCGTGGAACTGGTGGCTGATTTCACCTTCGCCTGCCAGGCAGAAACCCTGATTTTCCAGCTCGGCCTGCGTTAATCACGGCTTTCAAACGGTGCGGGGTCATCCCGCACCGCTCGCTTCCTCCTCAATCCCCCTCTAGAAAGTTGCTCCTGCTCTCAGTTTTCACTTCTGCCGGTTTGCCAAATGTAAACATTTGGTTAACAATGACCCCATCAGGTCAGACCTCTTCTTGACCGTTGCGCTGGCGTTATTCTCTTCAGGAGCGTTTATGAGTAAGGCACTGCCGTTGGTGACCCGTCACGGTGACCGTATTGCGATTGTAAATGGACTGCGGACCCCCTTTGCCAAACAGGCGACCGCTTATCACGGCATTCCAGCGGTGGATCTGGGGAAAACGGCGGTAAGTGAACTGTTAGCCCGCAGCGGTATCGATCCGGCGCTGATTGAACAACTGGTGTTCGGCCAGGTGGTGCAAATGCCTGAGGCGCCGAATATTGCGCGTGAAATCGTGCTCGGTACCGGCATGAGCGTGCATACCGATGCTTATAGCGTGTCGCGTGCCTGCGCTACCAGCTTCCAGGCGATTGCCAACGTGGCGGAAAGCATCATGGCAGGCAGCATCAGTATCGGCATCGCCGGTGGCGCTGACTCTTCTTCCGTTCTGCCTATCGGCGTCAGTAAAGCGCTGGCGCGCACGCTGGTGGACGTCAACAAAGCCCGTACCCTGTCGCAGCGTCTCAAGCTGTTTAGCCGACTGAAGTTCCGTGACCTGATGCCGGTGCCGCCGGCAGTGGCGGAATATTCCACCGGGCTGCGCATGGGCGATACCGCAGAGCAAATGGCGAAAAGCCACGGCATCACCCGGGAAGAGCAGGATGCGCTGGCGCACCGCTCTCACCAACTGGCTGCCAAAGCCTGGGAGCAGGGGCTGCTGCGCGACGAGGTGATGACGGCCTATGTGCCGCCATACCGTACGCAAATCACCGAAGACAACAACGTTCGCAAAGATTCCAGCCTGGCGTCCTACGCAAAGCTGAAACCGGCATTCGATCGCAAGCACGGCAGCGTTACCGCAGCCAACAGTACGCCGTTGACCGACGGCGCGGCAGCGGTGCTGATGATGAGTGAGTCGCGAGCGAAAGAGTTGGGGTTGCAACCGCTGGGTTATCTGCGCAGCTTTGCCTTCTCCGCCATCGATGTGTGGGAAGATATGCTGCTCGGGCCGTCTTACGCTACGCCGCTGGCGCTGGATCGCGCCGGCATCGGCCTGGCCGACCTGACCCTCATTGACATGCATGAAGCTTTTGCTGCCCAGACCCTGGCGAACCTGAAAATGTTTGCCAGCGACGAATTTGCTCAGAAAAAGCTGGGCCGCAGCCGGGCGATTGGCGAAGTGGACATGGAAAAATTCAACGTATTGGGTGGCTCAATTGCTTATGGTCACCCATTTGCCGCTACCGGCGCGCGCATGATCACCCAAACGTTGCACGAGCTGAAGCGTCGTGGCGGCGGACTGGGGCTGACGACCGCCTGCGCAGCCGGAGGGTTAGGGGCCGCAATGATCGTAGAGGTGGAATAATGAGCTTTGAAAACGCATTGCATGAACAGCGGGCCAAACCCTCGGCCTTTCAACTGACCCTTCGTCCGGACAACATTGGTGTGATCACCATCGATGTTCCGGGGGAGAAGGTAAACACCCTGAAGGCCGAGTTTGTCGAGCAGGTCAACGACGTACTGATCCGCGCGCAGCAGCATCCGGCGCTGGAAGGGCTGGTGATTATCTCCGGCAAGCCGGATTCGTTTATTGCCGGGGCGGATATCAGCATGATTGCCGCCTGTACCACTGCCAAAGAGGCCGAAGCGCTGGCGAAAAAAGGCCAAAGTACGCTGGCACAGATTGCCGCATTCCAGGTCCCTGTGGTGGCGGCTATTCACGGCGCCTGCTTAGGCGGTGGGCTGGAGCTGGCGCTGGCGTGCCACAGCCGCGTTTGTTCTCTGGATGACAAAACCGCACTCGGCCTGCCGGAAGTGCAGCTTGGTTTGCTGCCGGGCTCCGGCGGCACCCAGCGTTTGCCGCGGTTGATTGGTGCCAGCAAGGCGTTGGACATGATCCTGACCGGCAAACACATTCGGGCGCGTCAGGCGTTGCGTATGGGGTTAGTGGACGATGCCGTGCCCCAGTCAATTTTATTGCAGGCTGCCGTCGAACGGGTCAAGCAAGGCTGGCAGAGCCGGCGCGAATTGCCGTGGCAGGAGCGTTTGCTCAACGGCCCGCTAGGTAAAAGCCTGCTGTTCAGCATTGTGCGCAAGAAAACGCTGGAGAAAACGCACGGCAATTATCCTGCCGCAGAACGCATTATTCAGGTGGTGCGTACCGGTCTGGATCACGGCAGCGCCAGCGGTTATGAAGCCGAGGCGCGGGCGTTTGGCGAATTGGCCATGACCCCGCAGTCCGCCGCGTTGCGCAGCCTGTTCTTTGCCTCTACCTCCTTGAAGAAAGAACGCGGTGGCAATGCACAACCTCATGAACTGCACCGTATCGGCATTCTGGGTGGCGGCCTGATGGGCGGCGGTATCGCCTGTGTGACCGCCACGCGGGGTGGTTTGCCGGTGCGGATTAAAGACGTTAACGAAACGGGCATTAACCACGCGTTAAAATACAGTTGGGACGTGCTCGGCAAGCGGGTACGCAGTAAACGCATGCGCCCGGCGGAACGGCAAAAACAGATGATGCTGATCTCCGGTTCGACCGATTACACCGGTTTTGAACGGGTGGACGTGGTGATTGAGGCGGTGTTCGAAGACCTGGCGCTGAAGCAGCAGATGGTGGCCGAGATAGAACAGCACGCGGCGCCACACACCATCTTTGCCTCCAATACCTCATCGCTGCCGATTGGCCAGATTGCCGCCAAGGCGCAGCGCCCTGAGCAGGTGATCGGCCTGCATTATTTCAGCCCGGTGGATAAAATGCCGTTGGTTGAGGTGATCCCACACGCCACCACCAGCGAAGAAACCATAGCCACCACCGTGGCGCTGGCGCACAAGCAGGGCAAAACGGCGATTGTAGTGGCCGACCGCGCCGGTTTCTACGTTAACCGTATTCTGGCTCCTTATATAAATGAAGCGACTCGTTGCCTGCTGGAAGGCGAACCGATTGAAGCGCTGGACAAGGCGCTGGTGGATTTCGGTTTCCCGGTTGGGCCGATAACTCTGCTGGATGAAGTGGGCATCGACGTCGGTACCAAGATTATCCCGGTGCTGGTAGAGCAGTTAGGGCCGCGCTTTGCCGCTCCAGCCGCCTTCGAGGCGGTGTTGAAAGACGGACGCAAAGGGCGCAAAAACGGCCGTGGTTTTTATCTCTACCCCAGTGAAGGCCAGCAGCGTCAGCGGAGCAAGCGCGCTGATACCTCGGTCTATCTTTTGCTGGGCATCACGCCGAAGTCGCATTTACAACCGGCCGTCATCGCGCAGCGTTGCGTAATGATGATGCTCAATGAAGCCGCACGTTGTCTGGATGAAGGCGTGATCCGCAGCGCGCGCGACGGCGATATCGGCGCGGTGTTCGGCATTGGTTTTCCTCCATTCCTCGGCGGGCCTTTCCGCTATATGGATCAGTTGGGGGCCGATAAGGTGGTTAAAACGCTGGAGTACCTGCAGCGGCAGCACGGTGAATATTTTGCGCCTTGCGAACGCCTGCAGCGCATGGCTCAGCAGGGTGAACGCTTCTATCCGCAGGGGACCTGAGCGGCGCGGCGACGTGATTTGTACTAGAGTAGGATCAAGGTTGCATGTGATCACTATCACTCCTTGCAATACCGGTATTCCCTGACCCTATACAGGGAGATAGGGACGAGGTAACGTAGCCTGATGGCGGTGAAAGGCTGGCCGCCATCAATAAAATTCATGATGAGAAGGTTGAAATTTAACCTGTTGAATTGGTTGTTATGTGAGCGCTGAATTCCCGTTAAGGCGCCATTGATGTAAAAAACAGCATTTTCTTTACGTGAACTTTCAGGCAAAATGCCCGGCCGCCATAAAGAGACGGCGCGTTATCGTTTCAAAGCGTTTGCTTTGGGGTTGTAAAACTCGGCGATACAGCACGCTCGGCGTTTCTGTATAGCGTTATTTTGTCAACAACAGCGGTGCAATATGCAAGTTTTGATTATGCGTCACGGAGAGGCGGCACTTGATGCGGCCAGCGATTCGGTAAGACCTCTTACTGTTTGTGGCCGTGATGAGTCACGTCAGATGGCGGCCTGGTTAAATACCAAGTCTGTGGATATTGAACGCGTGCTGGTCAGCCCGTACCTGCGGGCAGAGCAGACGCTGGCTACGGTTCGCGAAGCCTTGACCCTGCCGGCAAGCGAAGAAGTGCTGCCTGAGCTGACGCCGGGCGGAGATGCCAGCCTGGTCGGCAGCTACCTGCAGGCGCTGGCGCAGCAGGGGGTTCACGCGGTGCTGATCGTCTCCCACTTACCGCTGGTGGGTTACCTGGTGGCGGAACTCTGTCCGGGCGAATGCCCGCCGATGTTCGCGACCTCGGCAATTGCCAATGTCGATTTGGCCGCCGACGGCAGCTACGGTAAATTTGAGTGGCAGGTGAGTCCATCGCAGGTGATGGCTAAAGTATAAGGCACCCCAGGGCGGGGCCAAAACGAAAGGGCGATGTCAAACATCGCCCTTTGTCATTTCTGCCGTTCACTCAGCCAGTTCGACCAGCAGTAAAATCGCCGCGCTGCCGCCCCATTCTTTGGGCGCCTGGTGAAACACCAGCACGTCAGGGTGCTGCGCCAACCATAGCGGCGTCTGCTGTTTGAGGATGTGCTTGCCGTGGCCGTGCATTACGCAGGCGCAGTGCACGTGTTCGCGCTTGCAGGCGGCGATCAGCGCCCCCAGCTCTTGCTTGGCCTGCATCTGGGTCAGGCCATGAAGATCGAGAAACAGCTCCGGTGAATAATCGCCGCGACGCAGCTTTTTCAGTTCAAAGGCACTGTAACCGGGGCGCACATAGCGCGTCGGGCCTTCCTCTTCCAACTGTGGCTGGTATTCATCCGAGAAATAATAACTGGCGTCTACCTGTTCCTGAAGCAGGCGCTGTGGAGCAATTTTCTTGGTGACAGGCTTGGGTTTACGGTGGACGATGGTGTCCTGACGCAGCTTTTTTGCGTCTACTACCGACTCTCTGAAGAGCTGCAATTCATCTTTGCTCAGAGGGTGCTTGTTCTTCATTTGGAATTCACCGGAAATCATTTATCGCGATAGTTTACCTTGTCGCGGGTCTCTGTCGACGCAAAATTCACGCCAGAATGAAAAGCGCAAGGGGTTAGCGTGATTTGTCGCGGGCTTCATGGCAAACTATGCGGCTAAATCATGAATCACAGTGCCTGCCGGAGGGCAAATTGGACAAAATTTTCGTCGAGGAAGCAGTGAACGAACTGCACACCATTCAAGATATGCTGCGCTGGACGGTCAGCCGTTTTAACGCCGCTGATATCTACTATGGTCACGGAACCGATAATCCGTGGGACGAAGCGGTGCAATTGGTGCTGCCAAGCCTGTTCCTGCCACTGGACATTCCAGAGGACATGCACACCGCCCGTTTGACCTCCAGCGAGCGCCACCGCATCGTTGAGCGCGTGATCCGCCGCGTCAACGAACGTGTCCCGGTAGCCTATCTGACCAATAAAGCCTGGTTCTGCGATCTGGAATTCTACGTTGATGAGCGTGTGTTGGTTCCGCGTTCCCCGATTGGCGAACTGATCAACGATCGCTTCAGCGCCCTGATCCCGCACCCGCCGCGCCATATTCTCGACATGTGTACCGGCAGCGGCTGTATCGCCATTGCCTGCAGCTACGCTTTCCCGGAAGCGGAAGTTGACGCGGTCGATATCTCCAGCGACGTGCTGGCGGTGACCGAGCGCAATATTCAGGCGCTCGGCGTTGAACAACAGGTGATCCCGATCCGTTCCGATCTGTTCCGCGATGTTCCCGCGATCCAGTACGATCTGATCGTCACCAATCCGCCGTACGTGGATGCGGAAGACATGTCCGACCTGCCGCAGGAATTCCGCTTTGAGCCAGAGTTGGGCCTGGCGGCCGGCAGCGATGGCCTGAAGCTGGTGCGCCGTATTTTGGCCTGCGCACCGGACTACCTGAGCGACGACGGCGTGCTGATTTGTGAAGTGGGTAACAGCATGGTACATCTGATGGAACAGTATCCGGATATTCCGTTCACCTGGCTGGAGTTTGAAAACGGCGGTGACGGCGTGTTCATGCTGACCAAGCAGCAACTGGTGGATTGCAAAGAGCACTTCAGCCTCTACCGCAGCTAAGCATTCTTCGGGCCTGCTTTGGCGGGCCCCACAAAGATAATAATTAAGGGTAAGGAGCCGCGATGGCAGGAAACAGTAT
Source organism: Serratia sp. BIGb0234 (assembly GCF_024809915.1). Taxonomy (NCBI): domain Bacteria; kingdom Pseudomonadati; phylum Pseudomonadota; class Gammaproteobacteria; order Enterobacterales; family Yersiniaceae; genus Serratia; species Serratia sp. BIGb0234. The sequence goes on along the minus strand of NZ_JANUEI010000002.1, from coordinate 851,377 downwards.
TGGGCAGATTTTCCGCGTCACCACATTTGGTGAATCTCACGGTGTGGCGCTGGGATGTATCGTAGACGGTGTACCGCCGGGTATCCCGCTTACCGAAGCCGATCTGCAGCACGACCTGGACCGTCGCCGTCCAGGCACCTCTCGCTATACCACTCAACGTCGCGAACCGGATCAGGTACGTATTCTTTCCGGCGTGTTTGAAGGTGTGACCACCGGCACCAGCATTGGGCTGATGATAGAAAACACTGACCAGCGTTCACAAGATTACGGCGCTATCAAAGACGTGTTCCGTCCGGGGCATGCGGATTACACCTACGAACAAAAATACGGCGTGCGCGATTATCGCGGCGGTGGTCGTTCTTCGGCTCGTGAAACCGCCATGCGCGTTGCGGCAGGGGCTATTGCCAAGAAATACCTGCTGCAGAAATATGGCGTACAGGTGCGCGGCTATCTGGCGCAGATCGGCGACGTGGTCTGCGAGCTGAAAGATTGGGAGCAGGTTGAACAGAACCCATTCTTCTGCCCGGATCCCGATAAGCTGGAAGCCCTGGATGAACTGATGCGTGCGCTGAAGAAAGAGGGCGACTCCATTGGCGCCAAGGTCAGCGTGATTGCCGAAAACGTGCCGGTTGGCCTCGGTGAGCCGGTGTTTGACCGCCTCGACGCGGATCTGGCCCATGCGTTGATGAGCATCAATGCGGTGAAAGGCGTGGAAATCGGCGACGGTTTCGCGGTGGTCAACAAGCGTGGCAGCGAAAACCGTGATGAGATCACTCCGGAAGGCTTCCAGAGCAACCATGCAGGCGGCATTCTCGGTGGCATCAGCAGCGGTCAGCCGGTCATTGCTCACCTGGCGCTGAAACCTACTTCCAGCATTATGGTGCCGGGCAGAACCATTAACCGTCAGGGCGAAGCGGTGGAGATGGTCACCCGTGGCCGTCACGATCCTTGCGTAGGCATTCGTGCGGTGCCGATTGCCGAAGCGATGATGGCGATTGTGCTGATGGATCACCTGCTGCGCCAGCGTGCGCAAAACGGTGATGTGGTCTCTAACGTTCCACGCTGGTAACTCCCATGAAAAACTGGATGTTGGGCATCCTTGCCCTGATGGCTTCGGGCTCCGCCCTGGCGCTGACGCCGTGGCAGAAGATCGACCACCCGGTGGCCGGCGCGCCGCAGGCAGTGGGCGGTTTTGCCAACGGTTGCATTATCGGCGCTCAGCCGTTACCGCTGAACTCACCTGATTATCAGGTGATGCGGCCCGATCAACGCCGTTACTTCGGCCACCCGGATCTGCTGGCATTTATCCAGCGTCTGAGCAGCAAAGCCAGCCAAAGAAATCTGGGCACGGTGCTGATCGGCGATATGGCGATGCCGGCCGGTGGGCGCTTTAGCAGCGGCCATGCCAGCCATCAGTCCGGGCTTGATGTCGACATCTGGTTACAGTTGCCGCGCCAGCGTTGGAGTGCGCAGCAGTTGCTGAAGCCGCAGCCGATCGATCTGGTTTCCAGCGACGGCAAGCAGGTGGTTGCTCGCCAGTGGCAGCCGCAGATTGAATCGCTGATCAAAGCGGCGGCACAGGATCAGGAAGTGACGCGCATCTTCGTTAACCCGGCGATCAAGCAGCGTCTGTGTCTGGATGCCGGTGCCGATCGCGACTGGCTGCACAAGGTGCGCCCGTGGTTTGGTCATCGTGCCCACATGCACGTGCGTCTGCGCTGCCCGGCAGGCAGCCTGGAATGTAAAGAACAGGATACGCCGCCGCCGGGCGACGGTTGCGGTGCCGAGCTGGCAAGCTGGTTCGTGCCGCATCAGCCGAGCGCCAAACCGGGTAAACCGGTGCCGCCGCCGTTACCGCCGACCTGTCAGGCTTTGCTGGATAACCATTTCGCTGCGGAATAATATACCCAAAGTAATTGGAGTTGCATCAAGGCGGTAAGGGAAGGAATCCCGATGAGCTTACACGAGTAAGTGATTCGGGTGAGTGAGTGCAATCAACACAGATGCAGCTTCAAGTAAGAGGGGTATAAATGGACTGGTTCGTCGTAGGCCCCGAGATGCTCGGGGTTTTGTTTGTGGTGGCGTTACTCGCAGGCTTTATCGACTCTATCGCCGGCGGCGGCGGGCTGTTAACCGTACCGGCACTGCTGGCGGTGGGGGTTCCCCCGGCGCAGGCGCTGGCGACCAACAAGCTGCAGTCGGTGGGCGGTTCCCTCTCCGCCAGTCTGTATTTTATCCGCCGACGAGCAGTCGATCTCAACGATCAGAAGCTGACCATTTTGCTGGCCCTGATCGGTTCCGTTGCCGGGGCTGTGCTGGTGCAGCACATGCGCGCCGATCTGCTGCGGCAAATGCTGCCGTTATTGGTGATCGGCATCGGCCTGTACTTCCTGCTGACGCCGCGGTTGGGGGAAAACGATCGGCAGCGCCGTTTGAGCGCCTTGCCGTTCGGGCTGGTGGCCGGTGGCTGCGTCGGTTTTTACGATGGCTTCTTTGGGCCCGGTGCCGGTTCCTTCTATGCGCTGGCCTACGTAACGCTGTGCGGTTTTAACCTGGCCAAATCCACCGCGCACGCCAAGGTGCTGAACTTCACTTCCAACTTTGGCAGCCTGGTGTTGTTTATCATTGGCGGCAAAGTGCTGTGGGGTATTGGCCTGGTGATGCTGGTTGGGCAGGTGCTCGGTGCGCGCCTCGGGGCTCACATGGTGATGACCCGCGGGCAAAAGCTGATCCGACCGATGATCGTCATCGTTTCTCTGGTGATGAGCTGCAAGCTCTTGTACGACAACCACGGCGCTGAAATTCAGCAGTGGCTGGCCCTGCATTTTTAGCATGCTAAAAGAGCGGTAAAATGAAATAATTACCTCTTTGTTTTTGTGGTTATTGGATTTTTATTTATGTCAGACACACAGGCTACCCATCAATATGAGCAACTGATTGAAATTTTTAATCAGTGCTTCAGCGATGAATACAACACGCGACTGGTCAAAGGCGACGATGAACCGATCTATTTGCCGGCCGACGATCAACTGCCGTATAGCCGGATCGTTTTTGCCCATGGCTATTACGCCAGCGGCATGCATGAAATCTCGCACTGGTGCATCGCCGGCGAACAGCGCCGCAAGTTGGTAGATTTCGGTTACTGGTACTGCCCGGACGGGCGAGACGCACAGACGCAAAGTGAATTTGAAGCGGTGGAAATTAAACCGCAATCTTTGGAATGGATGTTCTGCGTCGCCGCCGGTTTCCCGTTCAACGTCAGTTGCGACAACCTCAACGGTGACTGCGAGCCGGACCGCATTGCCTTCCAGCGCAAGGTGCGCGAACGGGTGCTGCTGTTGTTGGAGCAGGGAATACCCACAAGACCTGCGCGCTTTATTCAGGCGTTACAATCGTTTTACAATACGCCACCGCTGGCGGCGGAGCATTTTCCCTATCCGGAAGATCTCAACTGACTATACCCTAAATACTTGGAGTTGCATCGCGGCGGCAAGCCTGCGAGTCCCTGGGAGCATAGTCCACTATGTGACCGGGGCGAGTCGGCGCAGCCAACAAAGAAGCAGCTTCAAGTATGACGGGTATATATGTTTAACTGAAAATAGATACCCAATAGCTTTCAAGCTGTAGCTAGGCGGCAAGCAAACGAATCCCCAGGAGCTTACTCAGGTAAGTGACTGGGGGGCGTGAGCGCAGCCAACAACGCTGGAGTTTGAAAGATGAAGGGTATGAGAGGAAATTTGATGATCGCAGAATTTGAAGCGCGCATTTTGGCGCTGATTGATGACATGGTAGAGCACGCCAGCGATGATGAACTGTTTGCCGGTGGCTACCTGCGCGGTCATCTGACGTTGGCGGTTGCCGAGGTCGAAGAGCTGGGTGAACACTCCGCTGAAGCGCTGAAGGCGCAGGTGGAAGGCAGCCTGCATAAAGCCATTGCCGCCGGTGAACTGTCACCACCGGATCAGGCACTGGTGTATGGCATGTGGGAAACGCTGTACAAGACGGCATTGCCTACCGGCTGATAGTGCTTCTGCAGGGCGCTGTCGCCGGCGCCCTGCGTGATTTTTCTTACGCTACCGCACGTCCCTTCAGTAATTTCCTTACCCACATTCGATTCGGGTTCAACGCCGCTAACAGGTCTGCGTCGCCCGGCAAAGGTTCGCCAAACAGCTGCGCCGCCAAAATCTCTGCCGCCAGCGGGGCCGAGCACAACCCACGAGAGCCTAACCCGCCAATCATGAACAGATTGGGGTAGCTCGGCGCATTGGCGATAGCTTCACCGCGTTGGTGTTGACGTTGCAGATCCTGGTACTGCGTTAGCGTGGCCTGGTAGTCGGGCACTGCACCTACCATTGGCAGGTGATCGCGAGTGGCGCTGCGTACGCCGCAGCGCGCCTGGCGGTCGCTGACGTCCACCTCCAGCGGCCAGGTTTGATCCGGCAGGCAACGCAGCAGGCGAGCCCGATTTTCCTGCTGCTCTTCTTCGCGGTATTCGGTGGCGGTCTCGCCGCGCTGGTAACTGGCGCCGATACAGTGCTGCTGATTATTGGCATTCACCGGCGTCAGGTAGCCGTCGTAACACAGCACCTGCTTCAATGCACTCAGCTGCGGCGTGGTAGGAATATGGGATACCTGACCGCGCACCGCATAAACCGGCAGCGCTTCACTTTGCGTCAGTTCGGACAACCGATGGCCGTTGGCCAGAATCACCGTCGCATGCTGCCGAATTTCACCCTGGCTAAAGCTGAGTTGCCAACCTGCTTCTTGGACGGTCAGAGCGCTGAGCGTAGCGTCATAATGGCAGCGCATCCCTTGACGTTGCGCCAGCGCAATCGCACTGCGCGTCAGCTCGGCCGGACACAGCCAGCCACCCTGCGGGTAGTTAATGCCGCCAAAACCGCTGTCGACGCCGCACAAGGCGCTGAGCGTAGCGCGGTCGGCCGGCATGGCGAGCGCCTGCGGCCATTCAACCGCCAGCATCTTGGCAATTTTCCCGGCGCTCTTCTCGTCAAAGGCCAGTTGGCTCACACCGCACCACTGATGGTCGAATACCACGCCCTGTCGCACCAGTGCATCGTACTGACGACGGGCAAACGGAAACGCGGCGCTGAAGAAATTTTCCAGCGCATCGGCTCGGCCGTTCAGCAAAGGGTAGAGTGCGCCCTGACGGTTGCCTGATGCCCCTTCGCCCGGCTGCGGATCTGCGCAGTACAGCGTGACTTTTGCGCCGCGTCGCAACAGGGCGAGGGCGGTTAGCGCGCTGGCGACGCCGCCGCCAATGATGGCGATATCATCGGTATTCTCCGCCACCGGGCGTATCAGCCAGGGAGCAGGGTGAGCGACGGCCGGCGCATCGGCAGGCAACTCGCCGGTCAGCATCTCTCGCTTCTGGCCGAAGCCTTTGGTTTTGATGACATCAAACCCTGCCTGCTGTAAGCCGCGACGCACGAAGCCTGCGGCGGTAAAGGTGGCAAGGCTGCCGCCCGGCCGGGCAAAGCGCGCCATGGCGGTGAACAGCTGCTCCGTCCACATATCAGGGTTCTTTGCCGGGGCGAAGCCATCGAGGAACCAGGCGTCGATTTGACGGTTCATGCTGGCGTCGAAGTGAGGCAGCAACGCGTTCACGTCGCCAAACCACAGATCGAGCGTGATGCGCCCTTCGGCCAGCAGCAGCCGGTGGCAGCCCGGCAGTGGCAACGGCCATTGAGCGCGTAATTCATCGGCATATGGCGCCAGTTCCGGCCAGCGGGCATGCGCCGCCGCCAAATCGGCCTGCAGCAGCGGGAATTTTTCAAAGCTGATAAAGTGCAGGCGCTGAAGCGGGGCGTCCGGCATCGCCGTGCGGAAACCGGCAAAGGCCTGCCACAGCGTCAAAAAGTTAAGCCCGGTGCCGAAGCCGGTTTCCGCCACGATAAACAGCGGGCGAGGGTGGTCGGTAAAACGTTGCGGCAGTCGGTTGCCCATGAGAAACACATAGCGGGTTTCTTCCAGCCCATCCTGATTGGAAAAGTAGACGTCATCAAACTGTTTCGAAACAGGTGTACCCTGTTCATTCCAGGATAACGCTGCGGTTTGGATCGGGGCGTGGCTCACGGTTAGTTGCTCGTAACTCAAGGGGTGACGGGATTCTAACGGCGCTGGCGCTATGGCGCAAACTGGATAAGAATAAAGCTGAAAAACGCTGATCGGACTTGTTCGGCGTACATCTGTACGCTAAAGTGCGATGCAAAATCCCGAATGTAAAATTGTGGAAGAGGTATTGAATGAAACGTGCAGTGATTACTGGCCTGGGAATCGTCTCCAGCATTGGTAACAACCAGCAGGAGGTCCTGGCGAGCCTGCAGGAAGGTCGTTCTGGGATCACTTTCTCCCAGGAGCTGAAAGATTCCGGCATGCGTAGTCACGTATGGGGCGATGTTAAACTGGACACTACGGGTCTGATTGACCGTAAAGTGATGCGCTTTATGAGCGACGCGTCCGTTTATGCCTATCTTTCCATGGAAGAAGCCATCAAGGACTCAGGTCTGGCTGCCGATCAGGTTTCCAACGATCGCACCGGTCTGGTTGTTGGCTCAGGTGGTGGTTCTCCGCGCAACCAGGTTGCCGGATCCGATGGCATGCGTGCCAAAGGCCTGCGCGGCGTTGGCCCGTACATGGTGACCAAGGCTATGGCTTCAGGCGTTTCCGCTTGCCTGGCAACCCCGTTCAAAATTCGTGGCGTTAACTATTCCATCAGCTCTGCCTGCGCAACTTCTGCACACTGCATTGGTCACGCGGTTGAACTGATCCAACTGGGCAAACAGGACGTGGTCTTTGCCGGCGGCGGCGAAGAGCTGTGCTGGGAAATGGCCTGTGAGTTCGATGCGATGGGCGCACTGTCCACCAGCTACAACGACACCCCTGAAAAAGCTTCTCGTACTTACGACTCTGCCCGTGACGGTTTCGTCATCGCCGGCGGCGGCGGTATGGTGGTGGTTGAAGAGCTGGAACACGCTCTGGCGCGTGGTGCGCACATCTATGCTGAAATCATCGGCTACGGTGCGACCTCCGACGGTGCCGACATGGTGGCTCCATCAGGTGAAGGCGCGGTGCGCTGCATGAAGATGGCTCTGCAGGGCGTTGATACCCCAATCGACTACATGAACGTTCACGGCACCTCCACGCCGGTGGGCGACGTGAAAGAGCTGGGTGCCATTCGCGAAGTGTTTGGTGACAACACCCCGGCAATCTCTTCCACCAAGGCGATGACCGGTCACTCACTGGGTGCCGCGGGCGTGCAGGAAGCGATCTACAGCCTGCTGATGGTTGAGCACGGCTTTATCGCGCCGAGCATCAACATCGATAACCTGGATGAGAAAGCCGCTGGCATGAACATCGTGACTGAGCCAACTCAACGCGAGTTGACCACCGTGATGTCCAACAGCTTCGGTTTCGGCGGCACCAACGCCACGCTGGTGATGCGCAAGCTGCAGAAGTAATTCCGGCCTCAAGGTTCTGGATCAAGCCCGCATTTTTGCGGGCTTTTTAATGCCTGCAATCCCTGCCGACGGGCCGCTAGGAGTTATCCCAAATTACATCTCCTGACGGATCATTAACGCTTTGTTCAGCCTTTTGCGCATACAATGGCTCAATAGCGCGAATATCACTCGGCGTAGCGTTTCAGAGTGATCGAACATTGAGGCAAGAGTATGAAAAAGTTAATTGCGGTTGGATTGCTGTCGGTCATTCTGGCTGGGTGCGCGACCGATTCCCCTTGTGTCCCGGTCTATGACGACCAGGGCCGTCTGGTGCACACCAATACCTGCATGAAAGGCACCACGCAGGACAACTGGGAAACCGCTGGCGCCATCGCCGGTGGGGCGGCGGCAGTTGCCGGTCTGACGCTGGGTATTATCGCGTTGACCAAATAACCTTCCGTCGGAGAGTCTCCCGGTTTAAAAGCCCAGCATCTGCTGGGCTTTTGTTTGGGTAATCCGCCGCCAGTTGATTGAAGTCATGGCATTTATATTACCGGCCCAGAGATGAGCAGTTCTTTGTCAGCGGATGTAAATTCCATTCCTGCGCCCGGTCCGGGTCGATATACTCCCGCTATCTCCCACTCTGGAACGATCTGATGTCGGCTTTGGCGTCCATCTCCTTATCCATGCACCGCCTGCGCTTTGCTAAAAAGCGGGCCTGCGCATGGTTATTGGTCGTCAGTTGGCTGTTGTTGAATACTCAACTGGCGTTGGCCAGCCACAACTGCAACCTGCAGTTCAGCGGTGAAGCGCCGATGGCTCAGCATATGATGCATATGCAAAACAGCGTGCCGTCGCAGCAGCAGATGCAGACCCAAGAGCCGCTGTGTGAGAAACACTGCGTTCCGGAGTCAGCCCAACAGGATCACAGCAACCTGGCGTTGGCTGCGCTGCCCACCAGCAGCGAATTGGCCGTTATTACGCCTTTCCCGTCTCGTTCAGTCCCCTCCAATACCTGGCAAACGCCCCCGATAACAGGTCCGCCGGCAGAGATCGTTTTCTGCCGGTTCCGTGAATAGTTCTGACAACCGCTTTGCCGTCCCCGACGGTTTTCCGCGTTTGTTAACTATTTTATGGAGTACCCGTTATGCGTAATGTATTTGCTGCCGTAGTGATCGCCCTGTTTTTCTCCTTTAGCGCCAGCGCTGCCGATATGGCAATGCAGGATCCTGCCGCAAGAACTGCCGTTGAAATCCACAGCCAGGGCGTCGTCAAAAGCTGGGATGAGCGAAAGGTGTCTATCGCGCACCAGGCCATTCCTGCACTCAGTTGGCCGCCAATGACCATGAGCTTCCTGCTCCCTTCATCGCCTTCATTCGCCGTCTTGCCGGTGGGTACCGAGGTTGATTTCAGCTTCCTGCCGATCGACGGCGGTTATCAGCTGATCGCCATCGCCGCTGCTCGACCATAACGGAGGCGTTATGACCATTATCCTTTCTCACCCTTGGCGGGTGGGCTGGCTGCTGCTTGCCTGTTGGGCACCGGCCACCCTGGCGGCGGATCTGACGCTGCAACAGTCATTGACGGCGGCCGAAGGTTATTCGGCGGAGTTATCCGCCAATCGTCATCAGGTTGACGCCTTGCAGAACATGGCGGATTCGGCAATGCAGTTGCCCGATCCCAAGCTGAAGTTCGGCATTGAAAACGTGCCGGTGCAGGGCGGCAACGCTCGGCGTTTTACCCGCGAAGGCATGACCATGGGACGAATCGGCATCATGCAGGATTACGTCAGCAGCACCAAACGTCAGCGTAAAGCGGATACCCTGCGCGCCGAAGCCAGCCAGACGGATGCGGGCAGCGCCACCATTCGCGCTCGCCTTCAACAGCAAACCGCACAGGCCTGGCTGGCGCTGGCGCTGAGTCGGCAAACCCTGCGGGATGCCTCAGCCCTGGTGACGGAGAGTGAACGCCAGATTGCCACTCAGCGTGCTGCGGTAGCCGGTGGGGGAACCCCTGCGAGTGGAGTACTGGATGCCAGGCTGACGCTGCTAAGCATGCAGGATCGCATCAGCGAGGCGCAGCGTGATGTTGCTGTCGCGCAGGCGCGTCTGACGCAGTTGACCGGCCTGTCTGCGACGGATACCGCCGGGGCCATGCCGCGCTTTGAACGTTTACCGGCGGACAGCGAAGTGTTGCGGCAGGCCATCAGGCAACACCCCGAGGTGTTGCAGGCCAGCCGTGAGGCGGACGTTGCCAAGGCGCGTTCGGCGCAATCAGAGGTGGCGGCGATACCGGACGTCGGCGTCGAGGTGTATTACGGCAAACGGGCCGACGAGTACGAGGATTTGGCCGGGGTGATGTTTACCGTCGATCTGCCGTTGTTCCGCTCGCAGCGGCAGGATAAGGACTATGCCGCTGATGTTTCCCGCAGCATGGAGGCCAACGATCGGCTCACGTTGTTGATCCGTGATCATCAGGCACAGCTCGATACGCTGTTGGCGCAATATCAGGCGGCTCAGGCGCAGTGGCAACGCCAACAGGAGCAGGCTATTCCCCTGCAACAACAGCGGGTCACTTTGCTGTTAGCGCAGTATCGCAGCGGTAAAAGCGATTTGTCGGCGGTACTGGAAGCTCGGCGGGCGCTGCTCGACAGTCGCCTCAGCGCCGGCAAGGCCGCCAGGGAACTGGCACAGATTTGGGCCGCCATTCGCTATCTCACCCCTCAGGAATCAATGCAATGAAAATACAATTCAAGCTGGCGCTGTTAGCGGCGCTGATTGGCACTGGGCTGGCGGGATACTGGTTTGGCGCAGCGGGAGAAGCGCCTGCGCCGGCCATCAAGAGTGAGCGGCAGGTGCTTTATTGGTACGACCCGATGATGCCGGGGCAGCGTTTTGACCAACCGGGTAAATCGCCCTTTATGGATATGCAACTGGTGCCGCGCTATGCCGATGAGGCTGAGCCGGAAGGGGGCGTGACCATCAGCGCCCGGCAACAGCAGAACCTGGGCGTTCGCACCGAAGCTGCACAATTGCGCCAACTGGAGCCACAACTGAACGCTTTCGGCAGCGTCGCCACCGATGAACGCGGGGTTCAGATTGTCGCCGCCCGCGCCAACGGACTGGTGGAAAAACTCTACGTGCGTGCCAGTCAGCAACAGGTGAAAAAGGGCGAAGCCCTGGCATTGCTGTGGATCCCCGACTGGAGTGCGGCACAGCAGGAATATCTGGCGATACGCAAACTGGGCGATAGCGCACTTACCGCCGCTGCACGTCAGCGGTTGCAGTTGCTGTTTATGCCCGAGGCGGTGATCCGCCAAGTGGAACGTTCAGGTAAACCCGAACCGCGGGTGCAGATAGCGGCACCGGAAAATGGTTTTGTGAATAAGCTGAGCGTGCTCGAGGGCGCTCAGGTGACGGCCGCGCAGGGGCTGTTTGAACTAGCCAGCCTCGATCCGGTGTGGATCGTTGCCGATTATCCGCAGGCGCAGGCCGGATTGTTGAAAGTGGGCGATAAGGTGCAGGCCGCTTCCGCCAGCTGGCCTGGTGAACGATTTGAAGGCGAGGTGAGCGAACTGCTGGCCAATGTCGATCCGCTGACCCGAACCTTCAAAGCGCGCATCCTGTTGAAAAACCCTCAACAAAAGCTTCGACCGGGCATGTACCTGCAACTGACATTGTCACACAGCAACCTCGGCCAACCGGTGTTGGCGATACCGCAGGAGGCGCTGATCGACAGCGGCGATCGCAATAGGGTGTTGATCGCCGAAGGCAATGGGCACTTCACGCCGGTTGACGTGGTGGCCGGTCGTGTGCAGGACGGCTGGGTAGAAATCAAACGTGGGCTGAATGCTGGGCAAAGGGTAGTGACCTCCGGCCAATTCCTGATTGATTCCGAGGCCAGCATGCGCAGTGCCTTGCCACAAATGGCGGCGCAAATCGAGGTGAAACAATACCAGGCCGAGGGGGTGGTGGATGCCGTGAACGAGAGCACCATCACGCTGTCCCACGGCCCCGTGCCGGAGCTGCAGTGGCCGGCAATGATCATGGATTTTGCCCTGCCGCCAGGGGGAATACCTGTCGGTATCAAACCCGGTGATAGCGTAAAAATCCACTTTAGCGTTGATGAACAAGGTTCACATATCAGCCAAATCGTGCCGACAAGCGCTGAACATGGGGGCCACTTATGATTGCTTTCGTGATCCGCTGGTCGCTGCGCAACCGGCTCTTGGTGCTGCTGGCTTCGTTGCTGTTGGCCGGTTGGGGGATCTGGGCATTGCAGAAAGCGCCGCTGGATGCGCTGCCGGATCTCTCCGACGTACAGGTGATTGTCCGTGCCACCTATCCGGGCAAGGCACCGCAGGTGATTGAAGATCAGGTGACCTATCCGCTGACCACCACGTTGCTCTCGGTGCCGGGGGCCAAAACGGTACGGGGTTTTTCCATGTTTGGCGACGCCTACGTCTACGTGTTGTTTGAGAACGGCACCGATTTGTACTGGGCGCGTTCGCGGGTGCTGGAGGCGCTCAGCCAGGTGCAATCCTCACTGCCGCCGCAGGTGAAGGTGGCACTGGGGCCGGACGCCACCGGCGTCGGCTGGGTGTACGAGTATGCCCTGGTGGATAAAAGCGGCAAGCACAGCCTGGCCGACCTGCGCGCGCTGCAAGACTGGACGCTGAAGTTTGAACTGAAAACCGTCCCCAACGTGGCGGAAGTGGCCAGCGTGGGCGGCATGGTACGCCAATATCAGGTGGTGCTGGATCCACCCAGCCTGCGCGCGCTGAACATCACCCATCAACAGGTAGTCAGTGCCATTCAGGACGCCAACCAGGAAGGCGGCGGTGCGCTGCTGGAAATGGGGGAGGCGGAGTATATGGTTCGCACCTCGGGCTACCTGAAAAAACTCAGCGATTTTGCCAACGTGGTAATCACCGTGCGTGACGGTGTACCGATCCTGCTGTCGCAAGTGGCAACACTGCGCGAAGGGCCGGAGATCCGCCGGGGCGTGGCGGAGCTGAACGGCGAGGGCGAAGTGGCGGGCGGCATCGTCGTGATGCGCTACGGCAAAAATGCCCTGGAAACCATCAACGCGTTGAAGGTCAAGCTGCAGGAGGTTCAGCAGACCCTGCCGCCGGGTGTGGAAATTGTGACCGTGTACGACCGCTCCCAACTGATCGAACATGCAATTGAAACCTTGTCCCACAAGCTCCTGGAGGAGTTTATCGTGGTGGCTTTGGTGTGCACGCTGTTCCTGTTCCATTTTCGTTCGGCGCTGGTGGCGATGATCACGCTGCCGCTCGGCATTCTTGGCGCCTTTGTGGTGATGCATTACCAGGGCGTAAACGCCAATATCATGTCGCTGGGGGGAATCGCCATCGCCATTGGCGCCATGGTGGATGCGGCCATCGTCATGATTGAGAACATGCATAAGGTGCTGGAGCAGTGGCGGCAACGCCATCCCGGACAGCAGCCGACGTCGACGGATTATTGGCGCATTTCAGAGCAGGCGGCGGTGGAGGTGGGGCCGGCGCTGTTTTGCAGTTTGCTGATTATCACGCTGTCCTTCATTCCGGTGTTCACCCTGCAGGCGCAGGAAGGCCGGATGTTCTCCCCGCTGGCCTACACCAAAACCTACGCCATGGCGGTGGCAGCCGGTCTGGGCATTACGCTGGTGCCGGTGCTGATGGGCTACTTTATCCGCGGCCGCATTCCCGACGAACATGCCAATCCGATCAACCGCTGGCTGATCCGCCTGTATCAGCCGGTGCTGGCGTCGGTGTTGGCACGGCCAAAAACCACGCTGGGGATTTCGTGCCTGCTGTTGCTGTTAACCGCCTATCCGCTTAGCCGGTTGGGCAGCGAATTTATGCCGCAGCTCGACGAAGGTGACCTGTTGTATATGCCTTCCTCGCTGCCGGGGATGTCGGCGCGCGAGGCCAGCAGGCTACTGCAACTGACCGACAGGTTGATCAAAACCGTGCCGGAGGTAGCGACGGTGTTCGGTAAGGCCGGCAGGGCGGAAAGCGCTACCGATCCCGCGCCGCTGACCATGCTGGAAACCACCATTCGTTTCAAACCGCGTGACCAGTGGCGACCGGGCATGACCATGGACAAGCTGGTGGCGGAACTGGATGCGGTGGTCAAGGTGCCGGGTATTGCCAACGTCTGGGTTCCGCCGATCCGCAATCGGCTGGACATGTTGGCCACCGGAATCAAAAGTCCGGTGGGCATCAAGGTGAACGGCAATAACATGGCCGATATCGAACGGATTTCCGGGCAGATTGAGCAGGTGGTGAAGCAGGTGCCGGGCGTCACTTCGGCGCTGGCAGAACGCATCACCGGCGGCCGCTACGTGGATATCGATATCGACCGTCAGCGGGCTGCGCGCTACGGCGTTTCGGTGAAAGAGCTGCAATCCATGGTGGCGACGCTGGTGGGGGGCGAAAACATTGGCGAAACCGTTGAGGGCCGGGCGCGTTACCCGATCAATGTGCGTTATCCGCGTGAGGTGCGTGATTCGGTACAGCAGTTGCAGGCGTTACCGGTACTGACCGCCAGCGGTGGCCAGGTGCCGCTGTCGATGCTGGCGGATATTCGGGTTAGCGAAGGGCCGCCGATGCTGAAAAGTGAAAACGCGCGGCTCTCCAACTGGATTTATGTCGATCTGCGCGGGCGCGATCTCAAATCGGCGGTGGAAGAGATGCAGCAGGCTGTCGCGCAGCAGGTCAAGCTGCCGGCCGGGGTGTCGTTGAGCTGGTCCGGGCAGTTTGAATATCTTGAACGCGCCAGCGCTCAGTTGAAAATCGTACTGCCGGTAACATTGGCAATCATTTTCGTGCTGCTGTTTGTCACCTTCAGCAGCGTGCGTGATGCGTTGTTGATCATGGCGACGCTGCCGTTTGCGCTGATCGGCGGAGTATGGCTGCTGTATTTGCTGAACTACAACCTGTCGGTGGCCGGGGCAGTTGGCTTTATCGCGCTGGCGGGTGTGGCGGCGGAATTCGGCGTGATAATGGTTCTGTACTTGAACCATGCGTTGGAAAAACATCGCCAGCCGGGACAACCGCTCACGCAAAAACAGCTGATGGATGCCATCACCGAGGGGGCGGTATTGCGGGTGCGACCAAAAGTGATGACCGTTGCCACCATTATGGCCGGGCTATTGCCGATCATGTGGGGTAACGGTGCCGGTTCTGAGGTAATGCGGCGCATTGCGGCACCGATGATTGGCGGCATGCTCAGTGCACCGCTGTTGTCGATGTTGGTGGTTCCTGTGGTTTACCTGTTACTGCACCGAAAAGGATAAGCAAGCGGGGCGCAGTGCACTGCGCCCCGTCTTTACCGCACAGAAACTATTTCACCAGAAACGCCTTGAACTGCGGCGTCATTACGGCGCTGAACCCATCATCGGTTTTGCTGATCAGGTAGACCGCCAAGCCTTTTTCTTCCGCCAGTTTGAGCGCTTTTTCCGTCCCCAACACCATCAACCCGGTATCCCAACCGTCGGCTTCCAGCGCGGTGGGCGCTATCACCGTAGCGGAGACCAGGCGATGAGTAATCGGCCTGCCGGTTGTGGGATCGATCACGTGCGAATAGCGCTGCCCGTCCTGTTCAAAATAGTTGCGGTAGCTGCCGGCGGTGCTGATGCCGTAACCCTGCAAATCAACCAGTGCCTGAACCGCATTTTCGCGGTCGGTCGGTTTTTGGATCGCCACGCGCCAGGGTTTGCCCTGCCCGTTAATGCCGCGCGAGGATACTGCACCACCGACCGACACCAGATAATGGGTGATACCATTACGGGCCATCAGCTGCACCAACTGATCGACGCCATAGCCTTCGCCCAACGTCGAGAGATCAACATACATCCCGGGCAAGTCCTTTTGCAGCCATTCGCCACGGCTGTCGCTGAGTAGCTTGAGGTGCTGCAGGCCAATATTTTTTTGTGCCGCCTCTATTTGCTGTTGGCTCGGTACCTTGACCACACGCTTGTCTGGGCCAAAGCCCCATAAATTCACCAGCGGACCCACGGTGATATTCATCGCGCCCTGAGTGTCGCGGCCAATGCGCTGAGCCATCAGGATAATATCCGCCATTCCGCGCGGGATCGGCTGTGGCTCGGTACTCTGGGTTTGATTAAAACGCGAAAGCACAGAATCATTGCGATAGGTGGAGATATCGTCATTGGCGCGTTCCAGCACGGCGTCAATCTGCTGTTGCAACTGCTGTTTATTGACCGCCACGTCACCGCTGACCTTGACGCTGTAGAAGGTGCCCATGGTTTTGCCTTCAATGTCGATCTGTGGGCGGGTATCCGGGTCATTACAGGCAGCCAGTAAGCCGATGGTCACACTCAGCAACAGCCCTTTGGCAAAAACGTTAGCCATGAAAACATCCTTTGAAACAGTGAAAGGCGCTACAAATAAAGTAAAGCGCGGCAAATGAAAAGCAGTTAACGGTAAAAGAGCATTTTGCTGGCGTTGCCGCCGTGCTTGGGCTAACGTCTGGTTCCTGATCCCTGGTTGTTTTTTTGAAGCGCTCAACATGAGTTCAAACGCCGTTTCCCGGCTGATTCAGCCGTTCCTGAAAGATCGTTTTTTGCATATTTTGCTGTTAGTCGGCGTACTGATGGCGGCCTTTAACCCGCAACAGCTGCCTGCGTTAAACAGTTTTATCGACTGGCGCACCATCATTACGCTGCTTGGATTGATGTTACTCACCAAGGGCGTCGAGGTCAGCGGTTATTTCGATTTTGTTGGCCGCAAAATCATCAATACGCTGCACAGCGAGCGGCGATTGGCGCTGTTTCTGGTGTTTTCCGCCGCGTTGCTGTCGTCGTTCCTGACTAACGACGTGGCGCTGTTTATCGTCATTCCGCTGACCATCACGCTGAAAAAACTGTCGTCGTTACCGATTGGCCGGTTGATTATCTTCCAGGCGCTGGCGGTCAATGCCGGTTCATTGCTGACGCCGATTGGCAACCCGCAAAACATTCTGCTGTGGAGCAAGTCTTCACTCTCTTTCCTGGGGTTCATTGGCCAAATGGCACCGTTTGGCGTGGTGATGCTGGTCAGTTTGCTGCTGCTGACCGGGTTCTGCTTCCCCGCGCGGGATATCGTTAAAGCGCCGCACACCGAAGGTTATCCGTATCAGCTACGCCTGTTGCTGAGCTGTGTGGCGCTGTACGTGATTTTTCTGCTGTGTCTGGATCTTGATCTGCCGCTGTATGGCCTGTTGGCGGTGTTCGTCGGTTTTTTACTGCTGGCGCGTCGGGTATTGCTGCAGATCGACTGGAGCCTGATTTTTGTCTTTATCGCGATGTTCATCGACGTGGGGCTGTTTACCCGCTTGCAGGCGATCCAGCCTTGGTTCGCCGATATCGCTACGCTGGGTAACGGGGGTATTTACGCTTTGGGGATTGGCCTGTCGCAGGTGATCAGCAACGTGCCGGCGACCATTTTAATGCTCAATTACGTGCCTTCCAGCCAACTGCTGGCCTATGCGGTCAACGCCGGTGGCTTTGGGCTGGCGATCGGTTCGCTGGCGAATCTGATTGCGCTGCGTATGGCGGACGAGCGCAAAATTTGGCTGAAATTTCATTACTTTTCGTTGCCGTTACTGGTCTGGGCCGGCTTGCTTGGCTGGCTGTTGGCTTAAGCGCGGTATTTTCCTGCCATACCGCGCTTTTACACCATGGCGTCTAACCGCGTGCGGCCAGCAAGCAGATGCTGCGAGTCACCTGATAGGATTTTACAAAGGCGCTGATCGGCAGAAACTCAAAGCGCGAATGGAAATTGTGCGCGCCGGTGAAGTAGTTCGGCGTCAGCAGCCCACGGCTGGAGAGTGCGGCGCCGTCGGTGCCGCCACGCATCGGGATCACCTTGGGGGGAATGCCGTGGGCGGCCAGGGCACCGAAAATCAGCTCAATGGCTCGCTGGTCTTCCCCGATAGAGTTGCTGATATTGCTGTAGATATCCGTCACCTTGCAGCTGACCTTGGCGCGCGGGTAGTTTGCCGCCACCTGTCGCACCACTTCCTGAATGCGCTCTTTACGCGCGTTGAACCCGGCCAGGTCAAAATCGCGGATCGACACTTTCAACGTAGCGAGGTTGGCATTGGCGGTCAGATCGTTGAACCAGAAGTAGCCTTCGCGCCCCTCGGTATGTTCCGGTGTGTCCTTGATGTCGAATTGGTTGATGATGTCGTTAGCGATGCGAATCGGGTTGATCAGCACGTTCTTCGCCGACATGGGGTGCGCGGTGACCCCTTCGATACGGATCTCCGCACCTGCGGCATTGAAGTTCTCATACACCACTTCCCCCAACTCGCAGCAGTCGATGGTATAGGCAAAATCCACCTCGAAACGCGCCAGATCCAGCGCTTTGGCGCCGCGCAGGCCAATTTCCTCATCCGGGACAAAGGCCACCACAATGTCGCCGTGGCGATCGGAGGCGCTCAGGTTGGCCAGCAGGGTCATGACCACCGTGACCGCCGCTTTGTTATCGGCGCCGAGCACGCTGGTGCCGTCGCTGAAAATAATTTCTTCATTCGGATAGGCCAGGATCTCAGGATGTTCGGCGGTGCGCAGCCAGATATCGTGTTCGGCATTCAGGCACAGATCCTGGCCGGTAAAGCGCAGGCGCTGCGGGTGAATATGGGCCGACAGGCCAACGTCAACGGTATCGATATGGGTGATAAAGCCGATACGCGGAGCGCCTGGCTGATTGCCGGGTTTGCGGGCGGTCACGGTAGCGTGCTCGTCGATTTGCACGTCTTGCATGCCTAGCTGGCGCAGTTCGGCCGCCAGCAGCTTGGCCATATCATGTTGGCCCGGCGTGCTGGGCAGGGTGGTTGCGGCGGCGTCGCTCTGGCTGGTCACCGCCAGATAGCGGAAGAAACGTTCGGTGAGCTGTTCGGCAATGGCGCTGGTCATGCGGGTTCCTCTCGATAAGCGGTCTATCGGTTTTAAAGCTAAATCAGCCGGTTGTCCAATGGTGCAATGCTTTCGCTGCCGGAATGCGAGATGCCGCGCAGAATAAAAAAATAGCGGCACAACTAGGAAATAGTCTCGGGTAACTGCGGCAAAATCGTTGTTAGCTGTGGGGGAACGAGTGCCCCCAAATAATAGGATCGTTAAAGGAGAATACATGCGCTCACGTCATGCTTTACTTATCACTTTGTTATCCCTGGGAATATCGCATACGGCCTGGTCATCCACCGATGGTGGCCATGCCAACAGCAACGCCAATAGCCGTGAAGTGGCCAGTGCGCTCGGCGGTCTGAAAAACAAAACCTATAGCCTGGAGCAGGCACCGAAGATCCGCGTAGCCAGCTTCAATATCGCCGCCGGCAAGGTCAGCGACATGACCGCAATCGCCAAAGCGATCAAGGCGATGAATGTCGATGTGGTGGCGCTGCAGGAGGTGGACAAACTGACCGGCCGCAGCGGCAAGCTCGATCAGGCGGAGGAACTGGCCAAACTGACCGGTATGCACGTCGCGTTCGGCCGCGCGATTGATTTTGACGGCGGCGAATATGGGCTGGCGTTTTTATCGAAATACCCGCTGCATGACAGCAAAATTTACCCGTTGCCTTCCGGTCAGCGCGAACAGCGAATAGCATTCAGCGCCCAGACCGACGTGCCCGAGTTCCCGGCGCCGATTACCCTGATCAATACCCATCTGGACACCAAGGAAGATCCGGCGATGCGGCTGGATCAGGTGCGCGAACTGAATGACCGCACGATTGAAATGCGCGGCATCAAGCTGTTGTTCGGCGATATGAACGACGTGCCGGGCAGCGTCACCTGGACTGAGCTGAGCCGCTATTGGAACGATATCATGCCCAAGCAGCAGGATGGCCGCAGCTGGCCGGCGGAAAACGCCGAAATCAAGGTCGATTATATCTTTAGCGGCAATGCCCAGCGCTGGCATCTGGACAGCCTGACGGTGCCGAACGCCAGCGGCGACTGGAACGGCATTCACTGGCCGGCGGTCAGCGATCACCTGCCGTTGGTGGCCGAGCTACGGTTGACCGAGCAGTAACCTGACTCGGGGCCGCCAAGCGTCCCGCAAGGTCAAGCAGGCAAGATCCGCGTCAACCGCTCGACGGCGGCGCGGATCTCGCCCGGTGTCAGGGCGGAAAAGCCCAGCAGCCAGCCGTCGCGCCGCAGGCTCGGGGTTTGGTACTGTGCCGTCAATCCGGGCGTGACTACGCCCAGGCGCTGCGCCTGCTGAGTCAGGGCGCTCTCCTGCCCGGGCGGCAGCCAAACGCTGAGCTGCAAGCCGCCCCCTGCCGGTTGCGGGGTGGCGAAATGCCCAAGCTTTTCCTGCACCTCCGCCAGTAACAGGTCACGACGGCTGCGGTACAGCTGGCGCATATAGCGGATATGAGCGGCAAAGTGCCCCTGCTGGATAAATTCGGCGGTCACCGCCTGCATCAATTGGGCGCTGTGGCCGTCGTATACCGTGCGTGCGGTGGTAAAAGGCTCCACCAACGCCGGTGGCAACACCAAATAAGCCAGCCGCAGGGAAGGAAACAGCGCCTTGGAAAAGGTGCCCAGATAAAGCACGTTGCCGTGCCGATCCAATCCCTGCATCGCCGGCATCGGCTGGCCGTCATAGTGAAACTCGCTGTCGTAATCATCTTCAATAATCCAGGCCCGCTGCCGTTGTGCCAGCGCCAGCAGCTCGAGCCTGCGTGGCAGGCTGAGTGCTACGCCGGTGGGGTATTGATGCGAGGGCGTCAGGTAAATCAGTCGAGGTGCAGGCAGGTGTTCATCGGGCATCAGTCCGGCGTCGTCCACCTTGACCGGGACAAGTTCGGCTCCGACGCTGCTAAAGGCGTTTCTGGCACCGCGATAACCGGGGTCTTCCATCCACACTTTGTCACCGCTATCCAACAGCAGGGTGGCAATCAGCTGCAGGGCCTGCTGCGAACTGGTCAGCACCACGACCTGCTGCGCATCGCAGTTAACGCCGCGCGTCTGGCTGACATAGCCGGCAATGGCTTCGCGTAGCGGAAAGTAGCCCTGAGGATCGCCATAGCGCATCAGAGCTTCCCCACGCAGACGCAGTTGTTGAGCGGTGAGCTGTTTCCACAGTTTTAGCGGGAAAGCACGTAAATCCGGCGAACCGGCAGCGAAGGGCAGAGGCTGCAGTGGATCGTGGCAGCCACCGGTTTGCGCGATCTGCGTGCCGCGCAGCGAAAGGCGGGGTTCGCCGCTGACTTTGGCGGCGGATGGCGACTTGACGATGTTGATCGCCACGAAGGTGCCTTGACCAACGCGGCGCTGCAGATAGCCTTCGGCTTCCAACTGAGCATAGGCTGCTTCGGTGGTTACGCGCGAGACGCCCAAATCTTCAGCCAGGACCCGCGATGAGGGCAAGCGTTGCCCAGGACCAAGAGCCCCATGATGAATAGCCCGGCGCAGCGTGCTGCAGACGCGTTCACGCAAGGTGCCACCGGCGTGTTCCGGTTGATGAAACAGAGTGGGCAATGCGTTAGCCATAATGGGACTTATCCATGGGCGAAAATGGGTATCAAGCATAAGACCAAAATCAGGCAATATTGTCATCAGTCTTTCTCTACAGGAGTGAATTCCATGGCGGTATCTTCATTGGTTTTGGCTTTTCCACCGGGCAGCGCGGCCCAGAGCCTTGATTATCTGGCCGCAAAGCTGAGTTATTACGCGGATGCGTGGGACGTGGCGGAGGATCTGCGCAACGGGGTCAGTGAGATCCTGGTGATCGATACCCGTGCAGAGGCACTCTATGTGGCCGGGCATATTCCCGGCGCTATCAGTTTGCCGCACCGCTTGATGAACGAGGCGGGCACGGCGCATCTGGATCGCGACAAGGTTTACGTCACTTATTGTGATGGCATCGGCTGCAACGGTTCGACCAAAGGGGCTTACAAACTGGCTCAACAGGGGCTGCGGGTGAAAGAGCTGATTGGTGGATTGGACTTCTGGATACGTGATGGTCATCCCGTTGCCACCGGTGAAAAGCCGGGCTCGCTGGTGGGAAGTGCCAGTGGAGAGGACTGTGGCTGCGCCTGACGTTGGCCGGAGTTACCGCGAAGTTAACATCAGCATTCGAGTCTGGCCCTGGACAGGGCATCCACAGGCCAGAAATCGTTTGGGAAGGGAAAGCGTTAAAACACCAGCGCCAATACCAGAGCTAGCACCAAAATGAACAGGATAAGCGTCACCGCCGGTTTGCTCAGCGCTTTTTGTAGCGGCTGGGGCAGGGCGGCAATCAGCGGATTGAGCAGCGGTTGCGGCTCGGTAGCGTTGCCGATGATCGGCTGAGCATGACCGGCTTTTTCCAGACGACGTGCAAATAGCTGGTTGATGACGTCGCTCATCTGCGGGTGGGTCAAGGGGGCGCTGGCATTGCAGTTGAAGCGGGACTGGCAGTAGTCATTCAACTGCTGCTGCTCCTGCGCATCCGCCGGCTGTTTGAGCACGGCGAGCAGGTTGTTCAGCGTCGGCGCGGTTTGTGGACTCAGCGCGACCTTCACCTGCAAAAACTGGTTCAGCAGTTGGAAGTGGCGCGCCGGCAGCGGATCGTTGGTTTTAACCCCGGTCAGATCAAACAGCGTTTGCCAGATCTTGGCCGGCGACTCGCCGGTGGCGGCACTGAGCTTGGTGACCTGCTGTTGCAGGCTTTGATGCTCGGCAGGCAGCAGCGGGCGATCGCTGGTGGCAGTTTGCTGCGGGTGAGGGATCGTCAGGCTGCCGGTCTGTAACAGATTCAGTACCTGCTGCAACTGCGAGTGGCTCAACTGGCTCAGTACCGTGTGGCCAAACTGCTGGCGAATGAAATCACTCACCGCCTGGCGGTTATTGCCCTGCGGCAACAGTTCGGTAAGCTGCTGCATCAGTTGGCGACTGGCATGGTTTTGCTGTACCTGCGTCAGACGGTTTTGCAGCAGTTGCTCGGCCGGCTGAAAATGACGCGCCAGCAGTTCACTGCTGTTGTCTGTCTGCAGATCGTGACGCAGCGTGACCCAAATCTCTGCGGATTTGGCCGGGCTTAGCGCCATGATTTTGACCACCAG
Organism: Serratia sp. BIGb0234; assembly: GCF_024809915.1. NCBI lineage: Bacteria > Pseudomonadati > Pseudomonadota > Gammaproteobacteria > Enterobacterales > Yersiniaceae > Serratia > Serratia sp. BIGb0234. Next base: position 828,861 of record NZ_JANUEI010000002.1, on the reverse strand, counting down.
CTTCTCCAGCGTCGTACGCTGCGCCGGGGAGAGCGGGCTATCGTCTGTGGGGGTGGTTTTGCCCGGGGTTGAAGGACGATCGCTGGCGATCGGGGTGCCCGGTCCACTCAAAGGTTGCATATCACCTGTCCTTCGCTGTGTATCCCCCAGTTTAGCTGGCGTTGCCGCGGTGTGGTCTGCGCAATCTCACTCGAAACACTTACCTGAGTAAGCTCATCGAGACTCGCTTGCTTGCCGCCTTGCCGCAACACCCATGACTTTGGGGAAAGAATAATCGTCGTACCCGGCGAAAAGCGCAGGTGTGCGCCTATGATACCCGTAAATGCCCGCCATCAATACCGTCGTAAGACATTTCTTTACAGGCAAAACATTGCTAAACGCGCCTGCGCCGCTAAGATAAGCGCAGACTTGGAATTGAGGGCGGCATGGTTAAACAGCAGCGGATTGCGAAATGGTTTTTATGCCTGGCTTGCCTGGTGGTACTGACCTGCATGACTCAGCGCATGGCGAGCCTGCATGCGTTGCAGCAAGCGATGGGGATTCCTGCTGCCAGCGCTGCGCCATCCGCCGGCGACGTTGCCGCCGAACTGCAACCTACCCCCTGTGAACTGAGCGCTAAATCCTTATTGGCCTCACCGCCGGTGATGTTTGAAACCGTACTGCTCGGGCTTGGCCTGCTGCTGGCGCTGTTGGCGCCTACCGTGGCTGCGCGTTTGCGCATTCCCTCTCCCAGAGTGATTTCCCCTCCCACCCTCAGGGTGCATCTCCGATTATGCGTCTTCCGTGAATGAGTTAATCGCCCGTTTGTTTTGGTGATTGTCTTATTTATGGAGAAAAAACATGTTGAATATCATCAGGTCGACGTTTGTCTGCCTGTTAATGCTGTGGCTGCCCGCTTTGCAGGCGGCGGACAGCGGCTGGTTGCAAAGCCCGACCAACGATCATGCCAAGGTGCGACTCCGCGCTGACACCTCGCAGCCAGGAGAAACCCGGCTGCTGTTGGCTATTGAGCTGCAAAAAGGCTGGAAAACCTACTGGCGTTCGCCGGGGGAAGGTGGCATTGCGCCGGCAATAACCTGGCAAGGCAATCCGCCTCCGGTGACCTGGTATTGGCCTACGCCGCAGCGTTTTGAGGTGGCCGGCATTTCCACGCAGGGCTACCACGATCGGGTAGAGCTGCCGATGGTGATGAAAGGAACGGTACCGCGCCAGTTAGCGGGGACGCTGACGCTGTCCACCTGCAGCAACGTCTGTATTTTGACCGACTATCCGTTCAGTCTGGATCTTGCCGCGCCGTCTGACGCGCAGTTTGACCATGACTTTGCCCAGGCGATGGGTCAGGTGCCGATCGCCGAGGGCCTGGTGGAGAGCATCAAGGCCGGTTATCTCAATGGCGAATTACAGATCAGCGCCGAGCGAGCCGCCGGTTGGCAACAGCCGGAGCTGTTCTTCGACACCTTGGAGGACGCAGACCTCGGCAAGCCACGGGTCAGTAGCGAAGGTTCACTGATGACCGCGCGGGTACCGGTCAGCGATGGCTGGGGTGACAGCGCCCCGGATCTGCGCGGTAAAACCCTGACGTTGGTAATCGGCGACGGCGGCATGGCGCAGCAGGTGACGCTGCCGATTGGCGGGCCGCTGACGCTGCCGAGCGCCGCCAGTTTCACTCTGTGGCAAGCGGTGCTGATGGCGTTGGCGGGGGGCCTGATCCTCAACCTGATGCCCTGTGTGCTGCCGGTTCTGGGCATCAAACTGGGATCGATTTTGCAGGTGGAGCAGCGCGACCGCCACAGCATTCGGCTGCAGTTCCTTGCGTCCTCGTTTGGCATTGTGGCGTCCTTTATGGCGCTGGCGTTGCTGATGACGCTGCTGCGCTTGAGCAATCAGGCGCTGGGCTGGGGTATTCAGTTCCAAAACCCGTGGTTTATCGGCTTTATGGTGCTGGTGACGCTACTGTTCAGCGCCAACCTGTTTGGCCTGTTCCATTTGCAGCTGTCCTCCTCCCTTAATACCAAATTGGCGACCCATAACGGCCGTGGCCTGAGCGGGCATTTCTGGCAGGGCGCATTTGCCACCTTGCTGGCGACGCCCTGTTCGGCTCCCTTCCTGGGCACTGCCGTGGCCTTTGCACTGGCTGCGCCGCTGCCGGTGCTGTGGGGTATGTTTGTTGCCTTGGGTATCGGCATGAGCCTGCCCTGGCTACTGATTGCTGCATGGCCTGCTTTAGCGCTGCGCCTGCCGCGTCCGGGGCGTTGGATGAACACTTTACGGTGGGTCATGGGGCTGCTGATGCTGGCTTCTTCACTGTGGCTGCTGAGCCTGATGATCAATCATATTGGCACCTTGCCGACGCTGGCATTGGGCGGTATCGCACTGTTGGCCTTGTTGTTGGCGGTAGGCTGGCAACATGGGGTTCGTCTGGCGGCCAAGCTGGCGGCCGGCACGCTGGTGCTGGTCGGCGTGGTGTTATTGGCCGGTTCGCTGACCGCCGGGCTGTGGCGTCAGCCGCTGCACGACAATGTCACCTGGCAACCGCTAAGTGAACAGGCGATCGCCCAGGCACTCGCCCAGAACAAACGGGTGTTTGTCGACGTCACCGCAGACTGGTGCGTAACCTGTAAAGCCAACAAATTCAACGTGCTGTTGCGTGAAGACGTGCAAAAAGCGCTGAGTGCCGGGGACGTTGTCGCCCTGCGAGGAGACTGGAGCCGTCCTTCGGTCGAGATTAGCGCTTTCCTGCAAAAACGCGGCAGCGTTGCCGTGCCTTTTAACCAGATTTATGGCCCCGGCAGCCCTGATGGCGTGGTGTTATCCCCGCTGTTGACCCGCGATGCCGTCTTGCAAACCCTGTCCGCCGCCAAAGGAAATTCACAATGAAAAAATTACTGATGTTACTGATGCTGATGGTTACTCCGGTCTGGGCTGCGGCTCCTTTTACCCCGGAACAAGAGGTGCGGATTAAAGAGCTGATCCGCGAAACGCTGGTGTCGAACCCGGATATTCTGGCGCAGGCGGTGGATGCCTGGCAGCAACAGACCGCCGGTCAGCAAATCAGCCAGGCGATCAAGCAAAACGCCAAAACCCTATACGAAGATCCGGCCAGCCCACGTTTGGGAGCGGCCAACGCCAAACTGACGCTGGTGGCCTTTACCGATTACAACTGCCCGTACTGCAAGCGTTTTGACCCGATGCTGGAAAAAATCGTCAAACAGTATCCTGATGTGGCGCTGGTGGTAAAACTGCTGCCGTTCAAAGGAGATAGCTCCGTCAGTTCTGCACGCGTGGCGCTGACGACCTGGCAGCAACACCCGGACCAATTCTGGGCGCTGCATCAGCGGCTGATGGCGAAAAAAGGCTTCCATGACACGGCCAGCATCGCTGCCGCACAGCAGAAAACCGGGGTGAAAGCCGTTGCACCAAGCGAACAGAGCATGACCACCTTGCGCACCAATATGGCATTGGCGGAGCAGCTTGGAGTACAAGGAACGCCGGCCACACTGATCGGCGATCAAATGCTGCCAGGCGCGGTGTCGTATGAGGATCTGGAGGCGGTAGTGAAACAACAGCTTGCGAAGGTTAACAATGGCTAAGCTGCGGCGTTGGGGCCGCGAACTGCTGATCCTGTTGCTGATTGTGCTGGCGGTTGCGTTCGGGATGGACTGGTTACGCGCGCCGCAGCCACCGGCGGCGTTCGATTCGCAACCGTTGACGACGTTGAACGGTGAACACGTCTCGCTGGCGCAGCTCAGCCAGGACAAGCCGCTGCTGGTTTATTTCTGGGCCAGCTGGTGCGGGGTTTGCCGGTTTACCACGCCGTATGTCGCCAGACTGGTCGGCGAGGGTGGCAACGTATTGACCGTGGCGCTGCGTTCCGGCGACGATCGTCAGGTGGAACAGTGGCTGGCGGGCAAGCGTGTGACGTTGCCGGTGGTTAACGATCCCCGTGGCGAGCTGTCGGCGCAGTGGCAGATCGGCGTCACGCCCACCTTGGTGGTCATTTCCCAGGGCAAGGTGGTGCAAAGCACCACCGGCTGGACCAGCTATTGGGGAATGAAGCTGCGGCTATGGTGGGCCGGGCTCTGAACCGCGGCCTATTCTGAAGTGATGACCTCATTAATCGCCCGGCACAGTCGGGCGATACCTTCCTCTATCTGCGGCGGCGTATTGGCGGCGAAATTCAATCGCAGGCCATGTGCGCCTTGCTGTTCTTCGGCATAAAAGCACTCCCCTCGCGCAAAGGTTACGCCGTGTCGCCAGGCCAGCGGCATCAGTGCCTCGGTGCTGACGGCGGCAGGCAGCGTCAGCCAGATAAACAGTCCACCCTCCGGCGTTTCAAACTGACAGCCGGGCGGCAGTTGCTGCTGCAAGGCTGCCACCATCACGTCTCTGTGCTGGCGATATAACCGCCCGGCGCGCCGCAGTTGCTTGTCGTAACGACCGATAGTGACGAATGCGTCCAGTGCCCGCTGGATCAGGTTGGAGCTGGTAAAACTGTCGACGTGTTTCAGACGAGCCAGTCGCTGATAGTGTTCGCTGTCCGCCACCAGGTAACCGATGCGCATGCTGGGCAGCAGCATTTTTGAAAAGGTACTGACGTAAATCACCGCCCCCGGTTGCGCCAGCGATCGCAGCGACGGCAGCTGTTTGCCGTTGTAGCGCAGATCGCCGACAAAATCGTCTTCCAATATCACTACACCGGCCTGCTGGGCCAGTGCCAGCAGGCGTCGACGGCGCGCTTCACTCATGCAGCGGCCGGTGGGGTTATGAAAATTGGGAATGGTGTAAATCAACTTCGGTTGGTGTTTTTCGATCAGTGCGGGCAGCTGTTCAACCAACATGCCGTGCCGGTCGCTGGCGACGGTGACGATATTGATGTGGTGCTGGCGCAGCAGCCCCAGCGCTTCGGCGTAGGTCGGTTGTTCGACAATCACCGTGTCGCCCGGCTCCAGCAGGCTTTGCACTATCAGGCTGATGGCGTGTTGCGAACCGTTGGTGATCAGCAGTTGCTCTGCATGGGTCGGAATACCCTGAGCGGTGAGGATCCGCCCCAGGGTATCGCGCAGCGGGTAATAGCCGCAGTATTCGCCATAGCTGAAGGCTTCTTCCGCATGGCGGCTGAGTACCGACAGCAATATCTTGCGGAACTCCTCCTGCGGAAAGACTTTCGGGCTGCCGACGCCGGCGGCAAAGTTGATGATGTTGTCCGGCAACGGCGTATCGGGGTAGCCATCCAGCCGAGAGATCAGGGTAGTGAAACGCTCCGCCGGGAAGGGCGCATCGCTTGTTGGGCGTGGCTGGGCTGGCTGGATCAGCGGGTGCAAGACATAGGCACCGCTGCCGCGCCGCTGGTGCAAAAAACCTTTTGCCGCCAGTTCGGCATAGGCGTTTTCCACCGTCAACCGGCTGACCGCCAGCTTGGCGGCAAGCGTGCGCGTGGAGGGCAGCTTATCGCCGTCGACAAATGCGCCGCTGAGGATCGCCCGCCGCAGCGCTTCCTCAATTTGCAGATATAAAGGAATGTTTTGCTGACGGTCTAAGGGAATATGCATGCAAAATTGGCCCGGTGGACGGTGATGTTTTTTACTATACCCCATAGTTACAGGGCTTCAAGAGGATAAAAGTGGCCTATATAACATCGGGGGAAAGTGGCTCTGGTGGTAAAGTTACGCGGCGTTAGAATCTCGCCTGAGTCCACTATTGCCGTTTTTTGAGGGTGTCATGTCATTACCATCGGGTATCTCAGCCAGGCCGGTTTTCCCGGGGGCGCACATTTTACAGGGCAGCAGTCAGGGGTATGTGATTGCTATCATCAGCGCCATGTTGCTGGCCTTTACCGCCATTATTATCCGCGTGCTGACGGAGTATTATCACCTGCCGACCTTTGTGCTGGCTTTTTGGCGCGCGGCGCTGGTTGCTCTGGTGCTGTTGCCGGTACTGCTGCTGTTTAAACCCGAATGGGCGCGTTTACAGCGCGCGCAGATCCCCTTTTATGCCTGCTATGGTCTGCTGCTGGCAGTGTTCAACAGCCTGTGGACGCTGTCGGTGGCGCTGAACGGTGCGTCGGTGGCGACTATCCTGACCTACTGCTCGGTCGGTTTTACCGTGTTTCTCGGCTGGATGATGTACAGCGAGCGCCTGAGTCTGCGTCAGTTGGTGGTGATTGTGGTCAGCCTGGGCGGCTGTTTTCTGGTCAGCAACGGCGACAGCTTGGGCAACAGCCATTTTAACCTGTTGGGGCTGGTGGTGGGCATGCTGTCCGGCATCGGATACACCCTCTATACGCTGGGTGGGCGGGTCGCGACCGAACGGCGTTACCCGGTGTGGAACACCATCCTGTACGTGTTTGGCTTTTCGGCTGTTTATCAATGGTTGTTCAATGCCGCGCTGACCTTTTACCCACTGGAGGCGTTCCACGGCATGACGGGGTCATTGTGGTTCCTGTCCCAGGGCGTTCAGGGTATCGAGTGGGGGGGCTGGTGGTTGCTGCTGACCCTGGCTGCCGGCCCAACGCTGTTGGGGTTCGGCCTGTACAACATCAGTTTGAAAAGCTTGCCGCTGGCGGTGGCAAACCTGATTTTGTCGCTGGAACTGGTGTTCACGGCAGCGATCGCTTACTTCCTGCTGGGGGAAAGCATGAATCAGTTACAGCTGCTGGGCAGTGCGTTGGTGATGGGCGGGGTGCTGATGCTGAAGAGCAAGACGGCTGCGACGTGATTTGTTAACATTAGGGCCGGATGTGGAGGCAACAATGACCAATAACCCAAGATTAAAACGGGCGTTAATCGCTTAAAGCGGCAGTGTTTTACGACCAAAAAACACTGCCACAGACATTTGGCTGTGGCTCTTGCAATGAATATAGAGAAAGCGCCATGACTGAAAAACACTGGTCAAAAACAGAACTGTTACACCAAACGGTGACCAACCCCAATATTATCGTCAAAGGGACTCACAGCTATTACAGCGACTACCTGGATGACGGCTTTGAGCGCTCCGTGGTGCGTTATTTGCACGGCGACGAGGTCAGCCAACAGTGGCAGCCGCTAGGAACGATAGACCAATTGCTGATCGGCGATTATGTCTGCATTGCCGCCGAGGCGGTGATCCTGATGGGGGGCAACCATACCCATCGTGCCGATTGGTTCTGCCTGTATCCGATGATGGAAAGCATTCTGGCTTCCTATCAGCCGAAGGGCGATACCCGGTTGGGGGACGGCTGCTGGATAGGCATGCGGGCGATGCTGATGCCGGGCGTGACGATTGGGGAAGGAGCGATAGTCGCCGCCGGTAGCGTTGTGACGAAGGATGTTGAGCCTTACACCCTGGTGGGGGGCAATCCGGCGCGACCAATAAGACTGCGCTTTGCTCCGCAGATCGTAGCCAGGTTACTCGCTTTGCGCATTTATGATCTGTCGGCCGAGGATTTTGCTCAGGTGCAGCCTTTGCTGGCCAATGACGATATTGCGGCCCTTGAACGGGCGATAAGCGAAATTAAACGTTAAATGAAAAGGGCGGAGTTAATACTCCGCCCTTTTGCTTATTCGGCCTTGGCCGCTTCCGCCGTCAGGCGGCGTTTGCGTATTCTGCGCAACAGCAGCGGCAGCACCAGCACGGATACCGCCAGCACCAGCAGCGTTTGCGCGATGCCACTACCCCACAGGATGCTGAACTCACCGTTGCTGATCGACAGCGCGCGGCGCAGGTTTTGCTCCAGCATTTCTCCCAGAACGAAGCCCAGGATCAGCGGTGACATCGGGAAGTGCATCTTCCTCAGTATGTAACCGAACACCCCCAGCCCTACCATTAACAGCAGGTCAAAGGTGGTGCTGTGTACCGCGTAAACGCCGACCGCCGACACCGCGGCAATCGCCGGTACCAGGAACCACAAAGGGATGGTCAGCATGCGGGTAAACAGGCCCACCAACGGCAGGTTCATGATCAGCAGGATCACGTTGGCAATCAGCAGCGCGGCAATCAGCCCCCAGACAATATCCGGCTGTTCGGTGAACATTGCCGGACCTGGCGTGATGTTGTACAGCGTCAGCGCTCCCATCATTACCGCGGTGGTGCCGGAACCCGGTACGCCCAGCGTCAGCATCGGAATGAACGAACCGCAGGCCGAGGCGTTATTGGCCGCTTCGGGCGCAGCGACGCCGCGGATATCCCCTTTGCCGAAGGTTTCACTGTTGCCGCTGATTTTCTTTTCGGTCATGTAGGTGAGGGCGCTGGCGATGGTGGCCCCGGCACCCGGCAGAATGCCGACGAAGAAACCGATCACCGAAGAACGCAGCGTGGGGCCCACGCACTCGGCGGCCTCTTTACGGTTAAACAGCAGGCGGCCGGTCTTACGCACCAGCTTTTGCCCGGCGCTGGTGCTTTCGAGCATCAGCAAGATTTCACTGACCGAGAACAGGCCAATCACCACCACGATAAATTGCACGCCGTCGGAGAGGTGGACGCTGTCGAAGGTGAAACGATAAACGCCGGTATTGGCGTCCACCCCGACCGTTGCAAGCCCCAGACCAATCAGCGCCGCCAGCAGCGATTTCAACGGGTTTTGGCTCATCATGCTGCCCAGGCAGGCGATAGCGAATACCATCAGGGCGAAATATTCTGCCGGACCAAATGCCAGTGACCAACGGGCCAGCAGCGGGGCAAACAGAATGATCCCGCCGATGGCAATCATCGAACCGACAAAGGAGCTGACCGCCGAAATCGACAGCGCGACGCCGGCACGGCCTTGTTGTGCCATGGGGTAACCGTCCAGTGCGGTCATGATCGCAGCGGCGTCTCCCGGTACGTTAAGCAATATCGAGGAAATGCGGCCGCCGTACTCGCAGCCGATATACACCGTCGCCAGCAAGATCAGTGCCGACTCGGCCGGTAATTTGAGGGCAAACGCCAGCGGCAGCAGGATCGCCACGCCGTTGATCGGCCCCAGACCCGGCAGCAGGCCGACAATGGTGCCGACGAAGCAGCCGATCAGGGCGATAATCAGGTTCTGGGGCACCAGCGCCACCTCGAACCCTTGAGACAAATACATCCAGGTTTCCATCATCGCCCCCGTTAACTCAGCCAAACGCCGAGTGGCAGTGTCACATCAAGTAAGCGGTCAAAGGCGTAATAGAGCGCAACGCCCATGATCGCGCCAGACACCAACGCCGCTATCAGGCTGGCCTGGAACAGCAGGCCAATGCTGAAGGTCAGCAGTGCGGTTGCCAGCGGAAAGCCCAGCCACTCGAAGCCCCAGGCGTACAGCACCAGCGTGATCACCAGCACCAGCAGACGTTGCATCACCTTGTTATGCGGCCATTCAACGGCCTGCGGTTTGTTCAACAGCAGCAGCGCCGCACACAGCGCCATCAGGCTGAGGATAGCCAGTGGGAAGGGCCGCGGACCCAGTGGTTCGTAACTGTATTCACTCTGGATACCCCAGCCGATAAACAGGCCGCCGATACACAGCAGCAGCCAGAACCCGGCAAAAATGCGATCGCTCATGGTATGCCCCCGGTTATTTTGCCAGGCCGAAAACTTTGGCCTGTTCACGGTACTGATTGACCTGGTTTTTCACGTAGGCGTCCAATTCCTTGCCGGTCAGGTCGAATTCAAACAGGCCGCGCAGATCGCGCTGTTGCTTGAATTCCTCGGTCGCCATCATTTTCTTGAAGGTATCGAGCCACCACTGGTACTCCTCTTCCGTGACCTTCGGGCCAACGTAGAAGCCGCGAATGATCGGCCAGACCAGATTGAACCCTTGCTCTTTGGCGGTCGGAACATCGGCTAACTGACCCGGCAGGCGCTGTTCGGAATACACCGCCAGCACGCGAATTTTGTCGCCCTGCAGGTAAGGCACCATTTCGCTCAAATCGCCGGAAACTGCCTGAATGTGGTTGCCGAGCAGGGCGGTAACCGGCTCGCCGCCGCCTTCGAACGCCACGTAACGCATCTTGTGCGGATCGACGCCGACTTCACGTGCCAGCAGGGCGGTTTTCATCCAGTCCTGGCTACCGATCGAAGCGCCTGCGCCGAACACCACGCTGTTGGGATCTTTTTGGAAGGCGTTCATCAGGTCTTTCAGGGTTTTGTACGGTGAGTCGGCACGCACGGCGATCATGCCGTAGTCGGTGCCGACAGCGGCCAACCATTTGACGTCATCGACGTTGTAACGGCCGAATTTTCCCTGTGACAAATTCAGCAGCGAACCGCCGGAGAAGGCGACTACCGTGCCGAATTCCGCCGGGCGCTGAGCCACGATGGCGTTGTAAGCCACCGCGCCGACGCCGCCGGGCATATAGGTCACGCGCATCGGTTTGTCGATGGCTTTGGTTTCTTGCAGCGAGACCTGGATCAGCTTGCAGGTCAGGTCAAATCCCCCGCCAGGCTTGGCAGGAGCGATGCATTCGGTGCGTTTCGGCGCTTCCAGGGCAAAAGCCTGATGGGTGGCCAGCAGCAGAGCGGTAGCGGTCAGTGTTCGGGTGATTATTTTTTTCATTGCTTTCCCCAAGGTATTTTTCAGTCGGTGTGGATCCCCGCCGATACGGGTTGCTGGATTGTTAAATCAACAACCTTTCATTTACCTTTCAACCGAGGGAAAAGTTTCCGGGATGTGATACGCGTCTCCTGTTAGCGAGAATTACACGACTGACCATCGTCCTGATTGCCCGCCGGTTAACACATGCGATGAAGGAATAACAGTGCGTAAACCTCGCGTAAAGCCTGCGTAATATCAGTTTTATCGGTTTCGTCTTGCGATAAAATGCCGAAAAATAAAATGAATGAAGGTGCATTATTATGTTTTCATTAGGGAAGTTATTCGGCAGCAAGGACGGCAATAAAGTGAGTGCCATCAAGATGTTGCCCGCGGCTTATGCCGAGGCTGTTGGGAAAGAAGGCCATTGTCGTGTTAAGCGCCTGCGAGCGGATATCGGCGTTTTTGAACTGCATTTTTCGAATGACAAAGGTGAAAAATACGCTTGCCACATGACGGCCTGTATCACCGGTATTGATCTGGTCTTCGCCGCCAACAACCGCTCGGTGCTGGTGTCTCCGCCGTTTACCCCCGCCAAATTGAAACCGGTACTGGATATCGCCCTGGCCGACTGCGAAATCGCAATGTAGTGGCTGGCTAACCGAATTAGCCCTGTTGCCGACGGCTCAGGGTTTATTCCGTGTCGCAATTGTGTTCCAGCTCCCAAAACGGATTGGGAGCAACCCTTCTATCACTGCGTCTTCCGTGCCATCCTGCTGTTATAAAGATGTTAATTGACAATAAGTCGGATGCTGACGTCATCGCTCAGCATTCGGCCTGCGGGCATAGAAAAATCAATGGAATGGAAACATGCGTCTGTTATTGGTTGAGGATCATCCCGAGTTATCCCACTGGCTGCAAAAGGCGTTAACCGGCGTCGGTTTTGCCGTCGACGTCGCGCCGGACGGGCTGGCGGCCGATCATTTGCTGTTAAACGAATCCTATGCGCTGGTGGTGCTGGACGTGGCGTTACCGCGGCTGAACGGGCTGGATCTGCTGGCCCGTCTGCGCAAGCGAGGACAGGACTTGCCGGTGCTGTTGCTGACGGCCAGAACCGACGTTGCCGATCGGGTTAAAGGGCTGAACCTGGGGGCAGACGATTATCTCACCAAGCCTTTCGAACTGGATGAGTTGGAGGCGCGCATTCGCGCGTTGCTGCGCCGCAGCGTTGGCGTGACCCAGCAGGCGCTGAAATATGGCGCGCTGACCTATCTCGATGAAGGCTATTTTCAGCTGGACGACAAACCGCTGCAATTGACGCCGCGTGAGTTGGCGGTGCTGACCGCGTTGATTCACCGCCGTGGCCGGCCGGTGGCCAAACAGCAGTTGTTTGAACAGGTGTTTACTTTGGCCGACGAGGCCAATCCGGAAAGCATCGAACTCTATGTCCACCGGCTGCGAAAAAAACTGCAGGGCAGCAACGTGGCGATTATCACTCTGCGCGGTCTGGGCTACAGCCTGGAGCTTTGCAATGAGGTGGTTTAACGCGCCGCAATCGCTATTTTATCAACTGCTGTTGTTCTTTGGCCTGCCGCTGCTGGTGTTAGGCGGCATCTCGATTTATACCCACTACTTCAGCGCGATGAATGCCGCTACGCTGGCTTACGATCGCACGTTGCTGGCGTCAGCGCGTACCGTGGCGGAACGGCTGGTGGTGCGAAATGGCCGGCTTGAGGTGGATGTGCCCTACGTGGTGCTCGACAGCTTTGAGCGCAACATGAACGATCAGCTTTACTACGAAGTGATCTCCCCGCAGGGCGTAAGTATCTCCGGCTATGACGATTTGCCGACGATGCCGCCGCATATTTTGCGCTCAAGCCTGTACCCGGCGCTGGTGCATTTCTATGACGCCGAATACCGCGGGCGGCCGATCCGCGTCGCTGCCCTTTACCAGCCGGTCAACGAATCCGGAGTGATGGGCATGGCCACCATTCTGGTGGCGGAAACCCTGGAGTCGCGCCGCTATTTGGCACGGCAGATGATGCTTTCCGCTTTGCTCAGCCAGGGAACCGTGGTGGTACTGACCATGATCCTGGCCTTTGCGTTGCTCAAGCGGGTGCTTAAGCCGATGCGCAAGCTTTCCGGCATTATGCTGCGGCGTGACCCGGGTGAGCTGACGCCGTTGCCGATGGTATTGCCCTGGTCGGAAATGCAGCCGCTGTTGCTGGCGTTCAACCGCTATATTGAACGGCTGCGGGTGATGGTGGCACGACAGGAACGTTTTAGCGCCGACGCTTCACATCAGCTGCGCACGCCGTTAACCGTATTGAAAACCCAGGTGGGGGTGGCGCTGGCCAGCGATAAGCCGGAGCAGTGGCGGGAAAGCTTACTGGCCATGAGCGCAACGCTGGATAACACCGTGGCGCTGACCGATCGCCTGCTCTATCTCTCACGGCTCAAAGCTCATGAGCATCACGCCGATCGCCAACTGCAGCCGGTAAACCTGGCGCAGGTGCTGCGCGATGCCTGTTTTTCACGTTTACCCCAGGCCCGCAGCAAGCGCATCGATTTGGGGTACGAGGGAGAATCGGTCTGTTGGGTCGGCGGAGAAACGCTGTTGCTAACCGAACTGTGCGCCAACTTGCTGGATAACGCACTGAAATATACGCCGCATCAGGGCACGGTCACCGCACGTTTAACCCTGGACAAGCAGGCCGGGGAGGGAATATTGGAAATTGAAGACAGCGGCCCGGGCATTGCCCAACAGGATACCGCGCAGGCGCTGCAGCCGTTTCATCGGTTGGATAACGTGGGTGATCAACCCGGTGCCGGGTTAGGGCTGGCGCTGGTCAGCGATATCACCCGTTATCACGGCACCCGCCCGGAGCTGTTGACCTCGGCCACGCTGGGTGGCCTGCTGGTGCGGGTGCGTTTTCAATTATTATCTTAGCTCTGACACTCCGCGGCTTGTTTGGCCTTGCGCCCCAGCGGCGTGCGCAGACGCTGCGACAGGATCACGCCCAGCAGGGTAATGCCGCCGCCGATCAGATGGTAGCTGTGCAGATGTTCATGCAGGAACAGCACCGCAATGATGGCGGTAAATACCGGTGCCAGGTTCATAAAGATCGACGCGGTATTGGCCCCCAGACGCATAACGCCGTGGATCCACAGATAAGGTGCGACAATCGAGGCCGGAATGCCGGCAAACAGCACCAGCGGGATGTTTTGGCTGGTCAGAGACACGTCTTGTGCCATCAGGAAGTTCGGCAGTAACAGCACCACGCCGAACAGGATCTGCACATACAACGACTGCCAGTTCGGCAGGGCAATCGCCCAACGTTTGGTCAGCACGCCGTACAGCGCATAAGAGGCGGTGGCGGCGAACATCATCAACTCCCCCTTGCCGATGCCGTGCTGCAGCAACTCACCCGGGTTACCGGCACTCACCAGCCAGATCAAGCCGCCCAAAGACAACAGGCTGCCGATGGCAATACCTACCGTGGGAGCGACGCGCAACAACACGATGCTGATCAGAATGGTCAGTAATGGGATCAGCGAGACAATAATGCCCATAAACAGCGCGCTGACGCTGTGCGCCGCGTAATAGGCCAGACTCTGATACAGCACCATGCCCAGCATGCCGAGAACCAGCAATTTCCACCAGTTGGTGCGTATTGCCGACCAATGGCGGATCACGCCGGGCAGCACGAACGGCGTGAGGGTGATCAGCGCCAGCAACCAGCGATAGAAGGAGATCGCGGCCGGATCGATAGCGGTGGCCGAGAGCTTGCTGACCACGGCGTTGATTGACCAAATCAGAACCGCCAGCAAAGGGAAGAGCATATTCATGATAATTATTCTCATTAACGACTAACATGCTGGCTAGTTTACTCGTGTCCGGTTTATTATATATAGCGATATTCAGACAAATTTTCTGCCAAACAAGACAAGTAACGGGGCGAAACCATGCCAGAAATCCGCCATTTCCCAGAAGCCTTGATCCCGGCGCCGCGGCCGGTGCAGTTCCGCTGCGAAGAGTTCAATGCTCGTACCGAGTTCCAGCCACATCGTCATAGCTGGGGACAGTTGATGTGGGTAAAAGCTGGCGTCATGGTGCTGCGTATCGGCGGCCAGCGCTTTTTGGCACCGCCGGAATTTGTGTTGTGGGCGCCAGCGGAGATTGAACACTCCTGCTATAACCAGCGCTTGGCGCAGTGTCGCATGGTGGATATTGCGCTGCCGCTGTGCGCCGGTTTGCCGGAAGAACCTTGTCTGGTCAGCGTTACCCCGATTTTCCGCGCCATTGCCGAAGATTTTTACGCTCGCAAACAATACATCCCGCAAAGCAAACAGGATTTACGCCTGTGCCGCGCGTTGATCGACCAACTGCATGTCTCACCGGTGCAGCAAACTTATCTGCCGACCTCCGAAGACAAATTTTTGGCACCGGTGTTGGAAGCCCTGGAGCACTGTCCGTCGGACAATACCTCGCTCGCCATCTGGGCCACTCGGGTCTACACCACTGAACGCACGCTGTCGCGCCGCTGCCAGCAGGACTTGGGGATGTCGTTTAGCGAATGGCGTCAGCGCCTGCGTTTTTTGCATGCCGTTTCGCTGTTGGAGCAGGGTAAAACCGTACAAGAGGTTGCGCTGGAAGTGGGCTATAGCTCTGCGTCGGCGTTTATCGTCATGTTTCAGCAAATCGCTGGCACCACCCCCGAGCGCTTTCGCCGGGCATGATTCAATGGCACACTATTTCCCAGATAACTCTTCATACTTGACGCCGCCTCTGTGTTGGCTGCGAGCACTCACCCCAGTCACTTATTTGAGTAAGCTTCTGGGGACTCCTGCTCTTACCGCCTTGATGCAGCGCCAATTATTTTGGGTATAAATAGCCGTAAACCGTCGGAGCAACAAGTGAAAATCCTGGTTGATGAAAATATGCCGTACGCGACTGAATTGTTCAGTCGCTTGGGGAACGTACAGGCCGTGCCTGGCCGCCCAATTCCGAGTGATGCGTTGGCGGATGCCGATGCGTTGATGGTGCGCTCGGTGACCAAAGTGAATGAAGCGCTGCTGGCCGGCACTCGCATTGGTTTTGTCGGCACCGCGACAGCCGGCACCGATCACGTAGACGACGCCTGGCTACAACAGCAGGGCATAGGTTTTTCTGCGGCACCGGGGTGCAACGCCATTGCCGTGGTGGAATATGTCTTCTCCGCGCTGATGTTGCTGGCTGAGCGTGACGGTTTTCACCTGCGCGATAAAACCGTCGGCATTATCGGCGTCGGCAACGTAGGTTCACGGCTGGATGCCCGTTTGAAAGCCCTGGGCGTGCGTACCTTACTGTGCGATCCGCCGCGTGCCGATCGTGGTGACAGCGGCGAGTTCTGGCCATTGGAGAAGCTGGTGGCGGAAGCTGACGTGCTGACCTTCCATACGCCGCTCAATAAATCCGGCCCTTATCATTCATTGCACCTGGCGGATGCCGAACTGCTGGCGGCACTGCCGGACAATCGCATTCTGATCAACGCTTGCCGCGGTCCGGTAGTCGACAACGCGGCGCTGTTGCAGGCGCTGGAAAAAGGCAAAAAGCTGAGCACGGTGCTGGACGTGTGGGAACCTGAGCCGGAGCTCTCTCTGCCGCTGCTGGCGCGGGTCGATATCGGTACCGCGCATATCGCCGGTTACACGCTGGAGGGCAAGGCGCGCGGCACGACGCAGGTTTTCGAGGCCTTCAGCCGCCACCTGGGACAGCCGCAGCAGATCGAACTGGCCTCATTGTTGCCGGTGCCCGAGTTCAGCCAGATCCAGCTCAATGGGCCACTGGACGAAGGCAAATTAAAACGATTGATGCACTTGGTGTATGATGTGCGCCGCGACGACGCGCCGCTGCGTAAAGTGGCCGGGCAACCGGGCGAGTTTGATCGTCTGCGCAAACATTATCAGGAGCGCCGTGAATGGTCTTCATTACGCGTCCAGTGTGATGATAGCGCCAGTGCGGAGCTGTTGCACAAGCTGGGCTTTTCGATCGCGTAAGGCTTTCTTAAGCCACAGTGACTAATTTTGTTATCAGGGCGGCGAATCAGTCGCCCATCTGCATTTGAAAAATACTCTGGAGAAACCCAATGTCTGACGGCTGGAATATCGCTCTGCTTGGCGCCACTGGCGCGGTAGGTGAAGCGTTGCTGGAATTGTTACAGGAACGCCAGTTCCCGGTGGGCGAACTCTATCCTTTGGCCAGCGAACGCAGTGCCGGTGCCACGGTGCGCTTCAATGGCAAATCGGTTCTGGTGCAAAAAGCGGAAGAATTCGACTGGTCACAGGCCCAATTGGCGTTCTTCGTCGCCGGTAGCGAAGCCTCGGCCCGCTATGCGGAAGAAGCCGGCAATATGGGCTGCCTGGTGATCGACACCAGTGGCCTGTTTGCGCTGGAGCCGGACATTCCGCTGGTGGTACCGGGGGTTAACCCGCAGGTGCTGGCGGATTACCGTAATCGTAATATCGTCGCCGTGGCCGACAGCATGGTCAGCCAACTGCTGACGGCCATCAAACCTTTGACCGAACAGGCCGGGCTTTCCCGTCTGCACGTCACCACCCTGATGTCGGTCTCTGCCCGCGGAAAAGTGGCGGTAGACGATTTGGCCGGTCAGAGTGCGCGCCTGCTGAACGGCATTCCGGCCGAGCCGGGCGTGTTTGCCAAGCAGCTGGCGTTCAACCTGCTGCCGTTGATGACCGACGAGCAGGGCAGCGTGCGCGAAGAACGGTTGATCGTCGACCAGGTGCGTAAAGTGCTGCAGGACGAAGGGCTGCCGATCTCGGTGAGCTGCGTGCAGTCGCCGGTGTTTTACGGCCATGCGCAGGTGGTGCATCTGGAAGCGCTGCGCCCAATTTCTGCGGAAGAAGCGCGCAGCGAGCTGGAGCAGGTAGACGATATCCAACTGAGCGAAGAAGACGACTATCCGACTCAGGTCACGGAAGCTTCCGGCAGCGATGCGCTGAGCCTGGGCTGCTTGCGCAATGACTACGGCATTCCTGAAATTCTGCAGTTCTGGTCGGTCGCCGACAACGTACGCTTCGGTGGCGCGCTGATGGCTATCGAAACCGCAGAGCGTCTGGTGCAGGAGCAGATGTACTGATGTCAGAGGTTGTTTTGCCCACCCAGCCGACACTGAAAATCGCGCTGGGGATTGAATATGACGGCAGCCGTTATTATGGCTGGCAGCGTCAGCAGGAAGTGGCCAGCGTGCAGGCCTGTCTGGAACAGGCCTTGAGCAAGGTGGCCAACGCGCCGATCAACGTGCTGTGCGCCGGACGTACCGACGCCGGAGTGCACGCTACCGGTCAGGTGGTGCATTTTGAAACCACCGCGCAGCGCAAGGACGCCGCCTGGACGATGGGGGTCAACACCCATCTGCCGCCGGATATCGCCGTGCGCTGGGTAACCGGCGTGCCTGAAGATTTCCATGCGCGTTTCAGCGCCACCGCGCGCCGTTACCGCTACATTATTTATAATCACCGCTACCGCCCAGCGGTATTGCAGCAGGGGATGACCCATTTTTACCACCCGCTGGATGCCGACCGGATGGAAAGGGCGGCGCAGGCGCTGCTGGGCGAGAACGACTTTACTTCGTTTCGCGCCGTGCAATGCCAGTCGCGTACTCCCTGGCGTAACGTAAAACACGTTAAGGTTACGCGCCACGGTGAATATATTGTGGTAGATATCAAGGCGAATGCCTTTGTGCATCATATGGTTCGCAACATTGTCGGTAGCCTGATGGAAATTGGCTGCGGCAATCAGGACGAGAACTGGATGGCCGAGTTGCTGGCGCTGAAGGATCGCAATCTGGCTGCGGCTACGGCGCGGGCCGAAGGGTTATACCTGGTGAGCGTTGATTATCCTGAGCACTTTGCTTTACCCCGGCCACCGATGGGGCCACTGTTTTTACCCGACGATTAAACGCCGGCGCGACTGACGCGTTGCTCCCTTGTGTACCTGCCGGGTGGGTGAGACACCCGGTCAAAGAGAGAACCTATGGACATCATCAAGTTTGTGATTGATTTTATTCTGCATATTGACGTGCATCTGGCCGAGCTGGTGGCGCAATACGGTATGTGGGTGTACGGTATTTTGTTCCTGATCCTGTTTTGCGAAACCGGCCTGGTGGTGACGCCTTTCCTGCCGGGGGATTCTCTGCTGTTTGTTGCGGGGGCGCTGGCGGCATTGCCGACCAACGATCTGAATGTGCACACCATGGTGGCGTTGATGATCGGCGCGGCGATACTCGGGGATGCGGTGAACTACACTATTGGGCGGTTGTTCGGGGAAAAGCTGTTCAGTAACCCGAATTCGAAAATCTTCCGCCGCAGCTACCTGGATAAAACCCACCAGTTTTATGAAAAACACGGCGGGAAGACGATCATTCTGGCGCGATTTGTGCCGATCGTGCGTACTTTTGCGCCGTTCGTTGCCGGTATGGGGCATATGTCCTATCGCCATTTTGCTGCCTACAACGTGATTGGCGCACTGGTTTGGGTGCTGCTGTTCACCTATGCTGGTTACCTTTTCGGCGACTTGCCGATCGTGCAGGAAAACCTGAAACTGTTGATCGTGGCTATCATCATTGTTTCAATTCTGCCGGGCATCATTGAAATTTGGCGCCACAAGCGCGCGGCTGCCCGCCAGCAAAAACAGTAAAAACATCGCTCAACCTGTCGGTTCGACCAGTTTTTTATCCACAGTGTCGGGCCGATATGGTTTAATGAGCGACATTTATGGTCTGTTCCTGTTAACAACCTTGAAACCAGTGCCTCTGTCGCGCGCTTGTCGCGTTTTGCTCGGGCACTTTTTCATTGGGTCTGTTTTCGGGGGGATTGTTAAAGCATGAACTGCGGACTGGCGTCTGCCAGGTTCAAACAGAAAGGTCATCGATGAGCTGGATTGAACGAATTCTTAACAAGAGCAATATTACCCAAACCCGTAAGGCGAGTATTCCTGAAGGGGTTTGGACCAAATGCGATAGCTGCGGCCAGGTTCTCTACCGCGCCGAGCTGGAGCGTAATCTGGAAGTGTGCCCGAAATGCGACCACCACATGCGCATGACTGCGCGTATGCGTCTGCATACCCTGCTTGATGAAGGCAGTGAAGTGGAGCTGGGCAGCGAACTGGAGCCGAAAGACGTTCTGAAGTTCAAGGATTCCAAGAAGTATAAGGACCGCCTGGTTGCCGCGCAGAAAGCGACCGGTGAAAAAGATGCATTGGTGGTGATGAAAGGCACGCTGTACGGTATGCCGATCGTTGCCGCTTCATTCGAATTCGCCTTCATCGGCGGTTCCATGTCGTCCGTGGTCGGCGCGCGTTTTGTTCGTGCGGTTGAGCAGGCGCTGGAAGACAACTGTCCGCTGGTGTGTTTCTCTGCCAGTGGCGGTGCCCGTATGCAAGAAGCGCTGATGTCGCTGATGCAGATGGCGAAAACCAGCGCAGCGTTGGCAAAATTGCAGGAACGCGGTCTGCCGTACATTTCGGTGCTGACCGACCCGACCATGGGGGGCGTTTCCGCCAGTCTGGCCATGCTGGGCGATATCAATATCGCCGAGCCGAAGGCGCTGATCGGCTTTGCCGGCCCACGCGTCATCGAGCAGACGGTGCGTGAAAAACTGCCGCCGGGCTTCCAGCGCAGTGAGTTCCTGATTGAGAAAGGCGCGATCGACATGATCGTGCGTCGCCCGGAAATGCGCCAGACCTTGGCGAGTATCCTTTCCAAGCTGACCAACCAGCCGCAGCCGCATTTCGATGAGGTAGCGCCGGTGGCCGGGCAGGAAAGTCAGGCCGACGCCTGAGGCTGATAAGTCACCCGCGCGGCGCAGGTCTCGCGGGTTTCAACCGTCATTTTGTGGCTAAGTGACGGTTGAAATACCCTTGTAGATTGAGCGTAGCGGTCCATTCCGACGCTTGGAAGACAACGGGTATCATGCAGAGCATCGCCTTTACCGCGGTGAGGGTGGTGCCCTGATGGATTAATGAACCCAAGTTCAGTGACGGGACTCATGCAAAACCACCAAATTCCCCAAGCCACGTCGCCATTGAGCTCGTGGCTTTTCTATCTTGAGCGTCTGCACAGCCAGGCGATCGAACTCGGCCTGGAACGCGTACAGCGCGTTGCAGCGCATCTTGATTTACTCACCCCTGCACCGACGGTGTTCACCGTTGCCGGTACCAACGGCAAAGGCACCACCTGCCGCACCCTGGAAGCCATTTTGATGGCGGCCGGTCTGCGCGTCGGCGTTTATAGCTCGCCGCACCTGGTGCGCTACACCGAGCGTGTGCGCATTCAAGGCGATGAGCTGAGCGAGGCCGAACACAGCCGTTCGTTTGCCGCCATTGAAGCGGGCCGGGGCGAAACCTCACTGACTTACTTCGAATTTGGCACCCTGTCGGCGTTGCAGCTGTTCAAACAGGCTAAGCTTGACGTGGTGATCCTGGAAGTGGGCCTGGGCGGCCGCCTGGACGCAACCAATATCGTCGATCCGAGCGTGGCGGTGGTAACCAGCATCGCGCTGGATCATACCGACTGGCTGGGCAGCGATCGCGAAAGCATTGGCCGCGAAAAGGCCGGTATTTTCCGTGGTGGTAAACCTGCGGTGGTGGGGGAACCGGATATGCCGGCGACCATTCAGCAGGTGGCGGATACGCTGGGGGCGCAGCTGTATCGTCGCGGCGACGCCTGGACCTTCAGCGAACAGGGCGAACGCTGGCAGTGGGAGGGCGGTGGCACCTTGCTGACCGACTTGCCGATGCCAAATGTGCCGCTGGCGAATGCCGCGACGGCGTTGGCGGCGCTGCATTTTTCTGCGCTGGAAATCGATGAACGTGCGATCTTCGCCGGTCTGCAGCAGGCGACGTTGCCTGGGCGCTTCCAGATTGTGCGCCGCGATCCGATGTTGATCCTCGATGTCGCGCATAACCCACACGCAGCCGGTTATCTGGCCGGGCGTCTGGCGACGCTGCCACATAATGGCGGTAAAGTGCGCGCGGTGGTGGGCATGCTGTCGGACAAAGACATCGCCGGTACGCTGGCCTGTCTGAGTGAGCAGGTCGATGAGTGGTATTGTGCGCCGCTGGAAGGGCCGCGCGGTGCCAGCGCCGAGCAGTTGGCGCAACATTTGACGGAACCGCGGCAGTTCGCCGATGTCGAAACTGCCTGGCGTCAGGCTATGCAGGACGCTGATATTCAGGATATTGTGATCGTCTGTGGATCGTTCCACACCGTTGCACAGGTAATGGCGGCGTTAGACGAGATGCGGGGAGTGTGAGTGGCAAGTAAATTTCAAAACCGATTGGTCGGTACCGTCATTTTGGTTGCGCTGGGGGTGATTATCCTGCCAGGGCTGCTGGACGGTAAAAAGAAACATTATGAGGACGAGTTCGCCGCCATCCCTTTGGTGCCGAAGGCCGGTGATGTGGAAGAAAACGACGTGGTGCCGCCGGTAAGCCAGACGCTGCCGGCCCAACCGCCGGAAGGCGCGGGCGCGATGGTGGAGCAGCAGGCTGCCAATGAAGCGGCGACGCAACAGGCCATCCGCCAGCCGGCTCAGCAGCCGACCCAGGTTACGCCGCCGCCGGTTGAAACCCGACCGGTACAGCAGCCGAAACCGAAACCGGTTGAAGCCAAGCCGGTGGAAGTGAAACCGAAACCGGTGCAGCAGCCGAAACCGGTGGAAGTGAAGCCGGTGGTGAAACCCGAACCTAAGCCAGAGCCGAAACCGGAGCCTACGCCTACGCCGACACCGAAGCCTGAACCTGCACCCGTGCAGAAACCGGCGGAAGAGAAAGCGCCGGCAGGACAGGCATATGTGGTGCAGCTCGGGGCGCTGAAGAACGCCGCCAAGGTCAATGAGGTGGTGGCGTCGCTGAGGCTGTCCGGCTATCGTGCCTTTACCGTGCCGTCAACGCCGGTACAGGGGCAGATCACCCGGATTTATGTCGGGCCAGACGCCTCGAAACAGAAACTGCAGTCTTCGCTGCCCGCGCTGAATTCTATCAGCGGCTTGAGCGGTCAGGTGAAGCCGTACGGCGTACGTTAAGCGCAGGGGCACAGCATGCTGTGCCCCGGAACCGAAAGATGACGGTATAATCATTAAAAAAACTGTGCCTTTCGTAGCTGAAATGGCCTATGTAGGCGCGGCGATTGGGAATTTTTTTATCGCCGCTTTTTATTTGTAACGTGGTAGGAAAACCCCTACGCAAACGTTTTCTTTTTCTGTTAGAATTCGCCGCGAATTGGATGCAGGGGCGATTCATCATTGGAATAGTTCATGGTCTGGATTGATTACGTCATTATAGCGGTGATTGGATTTTCGGCTCTGGTTAGCCTGATCCGAGGGTTTGTTCGCGAAGCATTGTCACTTGTGACATGGGGATGTGCGTTTTTTGTTGCCAGCCATTTCTACTCTTACCTTGCGGTCTACTTCACTCGTTTTGAAGATGAACTGGTGCGAAACGGCATCGCGATTGCCATCTTGTTTATCGCGACCCTGATCGTAGGAGCTATTGTTAACTATGTGATTAGCTCACTGGTAGAGAAAACCGGGTTATCAGGCACCGACCGGGTGCTGGGCGTCTGTTTCGGCGCACTGCGCGGCGTGTTAATCGTTTCGGCGATACTGTTTTTCCTGGATACCTTTACCGGCTTTTCACAAAGCGCAGACTGGAAACAGTCGCAGCTTATTCCCCAGTTCAGTTACATCATCAGGTGGTTCTTTGACTACCTGCAGAGCACGTCGAGTTTCTTACCGACCCATTTACCGGGGCGGTAGCGCTGATGAGGAAAAGACAACATGTGCGGTATTGTCGGTATCGCCGGTTTTATGCCGGTAAACCAGTCGATTTATGATGCGTTGACGGTGCTACAGCACCGTGGCCAGGATGCCGCAGGCATCGTCACCATCGATGCCCATAACGGGTTCCGTCTGCGTAAGGCAAACGGTCTGGTGAAGGATGTGTTCGAGGCACGCCATATGCAGCGCTTGCAGGGCAACATGGGTATTGGCCATGTGCGCTACCCGACGGCTGGCAGCTCCAGTGCCTCAGAGGCTCAACCTTTCTATGTAAACTCACCGTTCGGCATTACGCTGGCACACAACGGCAACCTGACCAACGCCCATGAACTGCGTCAAACGCTGTTTGAAAGCGGTCGCCGCCATGTCAACACCACCTCCGATTCCGAGATTTTGCTGAACGTGCTGGCCAGCGAGCTGGACCGTTTCCAACACTATCCGCTGGAGTCCGACAACGTATTCACCGCCGTTGCCGCCATGCACCAGCAGCTGCGCGGCGCTTACGCCTGCGTCGCGATGATCATCGGCCATGGCCTGCTGGCGTTCCGTGACCCTAACGGCATCCGCCCGCTGGTGATTGGCAAACGCACGCTTGAAGACGGCCGCAACGAGTATATGGTGGCTTCCGAGAGCGTGGCGTTGGATACGCTGGGCTTCGAGTTCCTGCGCGATGTGGCGCCTGGGGAAGCGGTGTACATCACCGACAAGGGCCAACTGTTCACTCGTCAGTGTGCAGAGAACCCAAAAACCAACCCGTGCCTGTTCGAATACGTTTACTTCGCCCGTCCAGACTCCTTTATGGACAAGATTTCGGTCTACAGCGCCCGCGTGCGCATGGGGCAGAAGCTGGGTGAGAAAATTGCCCGCGAATGGGAAGATTTGGACATCGACGTGGTGATCCCGATCCCGGAAACCTCCTGTGATATCGCGTTGGAAATCGCCCGTATCCTGGACAAGCCGTATCGTCAGGGCTTTGTGAAGAACCGCTACGTCGGCCGTACCTTCATCATGCCGGGTCAGCAGGCGCGTCGCCAATCGGTACGCCGCAAGCTGAATGCCAACCGCGCCGAATTCCGCGACAAGAACGTGCTGTTGGTGGACGACTCCATCGTGCGTGGCACCACGTCTGAACAGATCGTGGAAATGGCGCGTGACGCCGGGGCGAAGCGTGTTTATCTGGCTTCCGCAGCGCCGGAGATTCGTTTCCCCAACGTGTACGGCATCGACATGCCAAGCGCCAACGAACTGATTGCCCACGGCCGTGAAGTGGATGAAATCCGCCAGATCATCGGCGCCGACGGTTTGATCTTCCAGAATCTGGACGATCTGATTGAAGCGGTGCGTGAAGAGAATCCGGACATCAGCCAGTTCGAATGCTCGGTATTCAACGGTATCTACGTCACCAAAGACGTCGACCAGAGCTACCTCGAGTATCTGGAATCGCTGCGCAATGACGACGCCAAAGAAATGCGTAGCCAGACCGAAGCGGAAAATCTGGAAATGCACAACGAAGGTTAAGCCTTCGCACTGACCAAAATGGTGCGCCGCGGCGGTCGCTGCGGTGCATTATTCCCGCCTGACTTGCTTATATAGCGCCATTGCGGCAAAGTCTGCCTGATCCTATTTTTTCCGTGGCAGAGGCCAGCTTTATGAAACGAATCATCATCGGTATTTCCGGCGCCAGCGGCGCTATCTACGGCGTGCGCCTGCTGCAGGTATTGCGTGACGTCGCAGAGGTGGAAACCCATTTGGTGATGAGTAATGCAGCGCGACAAACGCTGTCGCTGGAAACCGCGCTCAGCCTGCGCGAAGTGCAGGCGCTGGCCGATGTGGTACATGACTCGCGCGATATTGGCGCCAGCATCTCTTCCGGATCGTTCAAAACTATCGGGATGGTGATTTTACCTTGCTCAATCAAAACGTTGTCCGGTATCGCCAACAGCTACAGCGACGGTCTGCTGACGCGCGCCGCTGACGTGGTGCTGAAAGAGCGTCGCCGGTTGGTGCTGTGCGTGCGTGAAACTCCGCTGCACGTGGGCCACCTGCGCCTGATGACTCAAGCGGCAGAAATGGGAGCCGTCATTATGCCGCCGGTGCCGGCGTTTTATCACCGCCCTGAAAGCGTAGAAGACATCATCGACCAAACGGTGAACCGGGTGGTCGATCAGTTCGATATTGAATTACCCAAAGATTTATTTTCCCGCTGGCAAGGTGCCAATTAACAAATTTCTCTCCAATTTGGCACATTTGTGCAACACCGCACTGAATTAGGGCGGCACCTGCACCATAATGATCCCACTTCATCACGTTCACTGTTTCAAGGCGCTGGTATTTCTCCATTGCCCGTGGCGCGGCCCAGCCAGGCCGATTTAATTTTGCGGTTATCGTCCCAGGAAACAGTTTTGTGAAGGTCGGAGCCGTTCCCTCCGCCGACAGCAACCAATGTGGCACGATTACTGCAAATTGATTTGGTGGAAAAATAATGCCCGCAGTGGCATCGAAAAAATCAATTTGAGGGTAATTTATGAAAAAGCTGGTTAAGGTTCTTCCTTTAGTCTTGGCTTTAAGCGCGGCAAGCAGCGCATTTGCCGCCGTACCATCGACCTTGAAGATAGGTACCGATCCGACCTATGCACCCTTTGAGTCCAAAAATGCCAAAGGTGAGCTGGTCGGCTTTGATATCGATCTGGCCAAAGAGCTGTGCAAACGCATAAATACCCAATGTACCTTTGTGGAAAGCGATTTTGACGCGCTGATCCCTTCTCTGAAGGCGAAGAAAATTGACGCCATCATCTCTTCTTTGTCGATCACCGAAAAACGCCAGCAGGAAATTGCCTTTACCGACAAGCTGTATGCCGCGAACGCCCGCCTGATCGCGCCGAAAGGATCGAAACTGTTGCCTACCGTGGATGCGCTGAAAGGCAAGAGCGTCGGTGTGCTGCAGGGCACCACCCAGGAAGCCTATGCCAACGCCATGTGGCAGCCGAAGGGCATCACCGTTGTGCCTTATCAGAACCAGGATTTGGTCTACGCCGACCTAGCATCCGGCCGTATCGATGCCGCCTTCCAGGATGAAGTCGCAGGGAGTGATGGCTTCCTGAAACAGCCTCCAGGCAAGGATTACGCTTTCGCCGGTGAATCGGTGAAGGATGACAAATTCTTTGGCGTAGGCACCGGCATGGGCCTGCGCAAGACCGATACCGAGCTCAAGGCGGCGCTGGATAAGGCCTTTGCCGAAATGCGCAAAGACGGCACCTACGACAAGTTTGCGAAGAAATACTTCGACTTTGACGTCTACGGCGGTTAATGCCGCATACCCTTCCATGTTGTGACTACGGGGCCGATCTGCCGGCCCCGATGGTTCGGGATCCTATGACGACAGGGTGAAGTAAATGCTGCAAGGCTACTCCCAATTGATATTTGAGGGCGCTCTGGTGACGCTGGAGCTGGCCCTCAGTTCCGTACTGCTGGCGGTGGTGATTGGTTTGATCGGCGCCGGTGGCAAGCTTTCCCATAACCGCCTGCTTTCCACGCTGTTTGGCGCTTATACCACGCTGATCCGTGGCGTACCCGATCTGGTACTGATGCTGCTGATTTTCTACGGCCTGCAAATTGCACTTAACAACATCACCGAACTGCTTGGTTTTTCGCAAATCGATATTGATCCGCTCAGCGCGGGGATCATCACCCTCGGGTTTATCTACGGTGCCTATTTCACTGAGACTTTCCGTGGGGCCTTTTTGGCGGTGCCGAAAGGGCAGATAGAAGCGGCCACCGCCTACGGTTTTTCCGGTTCGCAAATATTCCGCCGTATTCTGTTCCCTGCCATGATGCGTTTTGCCCTGCCGGGCATCGGCAATAACTGGCAGGTGATCCTGAAGGCGACGGCGCTGGTGTCGATTCTGGGCCTGAACGACGTGGTGAAGGCCACCCAGTTGGCCGGTAAAGGCACCTATCAGCCGTTCTTCTTCGCGATCGTGGCCGGGGTGGTTTATCTGGTCTTCACCACCGTGTCCAATGGCGTGCTGTTGTGGCTTGAACGGCGTTATTCCCTCGGCGTCCGGAGGGCTGAGCTATGATCGAAATTTTGCAACAGTATTGGCAGTCGTTGTTGTGGAGCGACGGTTATCGCTTTACCGGCGTGGCGGTCACGCTGTGGTTGCTGATCTCCTCGGTGGTGATGGGCGGTTTGCTGGCGATCCCGATGGCGGTGGCGCGCGTTTCCTCCATCAGCTGGGTGCGCTTCCCGGTATGGCTGTATACCTACATTTTCCGCGGCACGCCGTTGTATGTGCAATTGCTGGTGTTCTACTCCGGCATGTACAGCCTGGAAATCGTGCGTGGTACGGACTTCCTCAACGCCTTCTTCCGCAGCGGGCTCAACTGCACCATTTTGGCGCTGACGCTGAACACCTGCGCCTATACCACCGAGATTTTCGCCGGGGCTATTCGCGCGGTACCGCACGGTGAAATCGAGGCAGCCAATGCCTATGGTTTCTCACGCTTTAAAATGTATCGCTGCATCATTTTACCTTCCGCGCTGCGCACCGCGTTGCCTGCCTACAGTAATGAAGTGATCCTGATGCTGCACTCTACCGCGCTGGCGTTTACCGCCACCGTGCCGGATCTGCTGAAGATAGCGCGAGACATCAATGCGGCGACCTATCAACCGTTTTATGCCTTCGGCATTGCGGCGGTACTGTATCTGATCATCTCCTACGGGTTAATCAGCCTGTTCCGCAAGGCGGAAAAGCGCTGGATGGCACACGTTAATCACTGATAATGACGGGAACACACTATGTCTGAGAATAAATTAGCCGTCACCGAACTGCATAAGCGCTATGGCGAGCACGAAGTGTTGAAAGGCGTATCGCTGGCGGCTAACGCAGGGGATGTGATTAGCATCATCGGTTCTTCCGGGTCCGGTAAAAGCACCTTTTTACGCTGCATTAACTTCCTGGAAAAGCCGAGTGAAGGATCCATTAGCCTGAACAATGAAGATATCCGCATGGTGCGCGACAAGGACGGGCAGCTTAAGGTGTTCGATAAGAAACAGCTGCAGCTGCTGCGTACCCGCCTGACCATGGTGTTTCAGCACTTCAACCTGTGGAGCCACATGACGGTGCTGGAGAACGTGATGGAAGCACCGGTGCAGGTGCTGGGGTTGAGCAAGACCGAGGCGCGTGAGCGCGCGATACGCTATCTGGATAAGGTCGGCATCGATGAACGTGCCCGCGGCAAATACCCGGTGCACCTGTCCGGCGGGCAGCAGCAGCGCGTGTCGATCGCCCGGGCATTGGCGATGGAGCCGGAAGTTTTGCTGTTTGATGAACCGACGTCGGCGCTGGATCCGGAACTGGTAGGGGAAGTGCTGCGCATCATGCAAAAGTTGGCGGAAGAGGGGAAAACCATGGTGGTGGTGACGCACGAGATGGAGTTTGCTCGCCACGTGTCCAGCCACGTGATTTTCCTGCACAAAGGGCTGATTGAAGAGCAGGGGCCACCGGCCGAACTGTTTGGCAATCCGAAAAGCCCGCGTTTGCAGCAGTTTCTTTCCGGCGCATTAAAATAATCGATTGTCGGGGCCGGATTTTTCTGGCCCCGATAACTTCCTCAGCGGACTGGGTCCCGCTGATTGATCACATCATCCAGCGCCTGCTCCAGCTCCAGAAAGCGGAAGCTGAAGCCTGCCTCTTCCAGCCGTTTCGGCACCGCACGTTGCCCACCCAAGACCAACACTGCCGCTTCCCCCATCAATAAATGCATGGCGAATGCCGGTACGCGCAAAAATGCCGGCCGATCGAGCACGTTGGCCAACTGAGCGGCAAACTGCTCGTTGTGGACCGGGTAGGGGGCAACCATATTGAAAGGGCCTTGCAGGGTCTGGTGATCCAGCAAATAGATAATGCCATTGACCATGTCGTCCAGGTGGATCCACGGCAGGTATTGACGGCCACTGCCGATGGGCCCGCCCAGACCGAAGCGGAACGGCGGCAACATCTTCGCCAGCGCGCCGCCTTTTGCCGCCAGCACCACGCCGGTACGCAGCAGGCAGACGCGGGTGGCATCGCTTTGCGCCTGCAACGCCAACGATTCCCAACGTTGACACAGTTGATGGGTGAACTCGTCATGCGGCGCTTCGTCTTCGGTGACCACCGCCTGGCCCTGATCGCCGTAATAACCGGTCGCGGAACCGGAAATCAGCACGCTGGGCGGGTTGCTGCCGGCGTTAATCAGTTTCACCAACTGCTCGGTCAGATCCCAACGGCTGTGGCACAGGCGTTCTTTCTGCGCCTTACTCCAGCGCTTGTCGGCGATCGGCTCGCCGGCCAGGTTGATCACGGCGTCAAAGCCATCGAGCGAAGGCTGATCCTGCAACGTTGACCAGTAGCTGACCTGTTCACCGAAGCGCTCACGAGCGCGGGGCACGTTACGGCTCAGCACCGTGACTTGGTGAGAAAGGCCCAACAGCCGCCGTGTCAGGCTGCTCCCTATCAATCCTGTGGCGCCGGTGATCAGGATCCGCATGGTCGATTCTCCCTGAAACAGGTGGTTTTCAGGCCCGGCGATAGCTCATAGTCATCGAAACTGAGTCGGCGTAGCGCAGGGCCAGTAGTTTATCTATCTCTACTTCAGCATAGGTTACCCAGGCATGTTGTTTCACGATATCGAGCACATCCTGAGTTAATTTTTCCAGCAGGGCGAAGCGGTTATCTTCCACATGGCGGATGATGGCTTTGGTGATGGTGCGGTAATTGAGCGCGTCGTCGATATTTTCACTGTCGCGCGCTTTATCCGCCGGGTAGTGGATCACTACGTTAATCAGGATGTCCTGACGATTGTTAATTTCTTCTTCCTTGATACCGATGAAAGTACGCAACCGCAGGTTTTTTATACGAATAATGGCGTCGGGTTGACTGAATGACATCAGAAGATCTCCACAGGTCTGATTATTGCCGCTCAGAATACACGGAAAGTAAGGAAAAGATAACGAGCTAAAGGAAACTCCCCGCGGGTCGGGGAGCGGGAAATTTAGCCCTGTTCGGCCAGCTTGTAGGCGCGTGCGGTAGCGGGACGGTTGCTGATGCGTTCAAACCAGTTGCGTACCGCCGGGTAATCCGCCAGATCGATGCGCTGGCGTGGGTGAGACACCACCCAGGGGTAAGTCGCAATATCAGCGATGCTGTAGTTGTCGCCGCCCAGGTACGGGTGCTTTTGCAGCTCGGCTTCCAACACGGCATACAGACGCTTGGTTTCCAGATGGTAGCGTTCGATGGCGTAGGGCACCGGCTGCGGCGCGTAATGGTTAAAGTGATGGTTTTGCCCGAGCATCGGCCCAAAGCCCGCGACTTGCCAGAACAGCCACTGTAGCGTAGCGGCACGCTCGCGCAGGCCTTTGCTCAGCAATTTGCCGGTTTTCTCCGCCAGATACAGCAGGATTTCGCCGGATTCGAACAGGCTGATCGGCGCACCGCCATCAACCGGCTGCTGGTCGACGATGGCCGGAATTTTGTTGTTGGGTGAAATGCTCAGAAAATCCGGCTTGAACTGGTCGCCGGCGCTGATATTTACGCGATGGATACGGTAGGGTAAGCCAACCTCCTCCAGAAACAGGGTAATTTTGTGACCATTGGGAGTAGGCGCGTAATACAGGTCAATCATATTATAATACTCCTTGTAAAACATCATGATAAAATGAAGCATGAACATTTAGCGTCGAGGGAACCATGAGAGCTTTCTTAATTGCCGTGTTAGTTCTAAACATCAAACAAAACAACAAGGTGGTACTGGGATCACAAGGCAAGAAGCTGCCGTTATAGAGTACATCAATGGTTATAATCCTGATCCAAAATTAGGATATCAGCTCAGCTTAGACGATCATGAGATGCTTGATCCAGATCTAGGAAAGTCGGCATATCATGGTTTCAACTTTACCAAAGGGGCGTTGGGTGAGTTCAAGCTGAAGGTATTGAGCCGGGAGATTAAAGAGGCGGCATTGATCATTGAGAATGTGGATAGATTCAGTCGCCTACCAGAGCATGAAGCTATCCGAGAATTCAATGATTTGATTCTTGGCGGAATTGATATCCATGAAGTTGAAACTGGTGTTGTTTACAGTCAAAAGATTCCCAATACACTGTCTAAATTGGCCCACTCGATCGAAAGAGCATGGGGAGAAAGTGAACGAAAATCATCTATTGCAAAAAAGGTATGGAAAGCCCGCAGAGAAACAGTACTTGCTACAGGAAAACCATTACCTGCACGCCCCCCAAAGTGGTTGAAAATTGTTAATGGAGAGTACATTGTTGATAAGAGGTTTTCCGATGCCGTCACTACGATTTTCAAGTTATATACAGAAGGCTATGGCACTGCTTATATAGTAAAGCACCTTAATAATAATGATATGAAGATAGAAGATCTATCGTGGAGTACTGCCGCTTTGACGAAAATGTACTCTGATGAGAGATTGATTGGTTGGAAAAGCGGGATGAAGGTTTATCCAGCGTTAGTGGATGAAGAGGTTTTTAAAAGGGCAAAAGAAATAAAAAATTCCAAGGTTTTTCTTAATAAACAAAAAATTAATGGAGCACAGAGATCTATATTTAACTCAATAGCCCGTTGTGGTAAATGTGGTGCTGCCATGTGTGTTAGCGTCAATGGGCATAATAAGTTGTATTATTGGTGTTGGAAAAAACGTGGTACAAAAGAGTGTGATTTATCAGGTTTCGTTTATGCATATGCAGAACTAGCTATTTTTCAGCACATAAAAAACATTGATTGGAAGAACGTTTATCTTGATAGTGAACGTAGTAATGGGCGTTCTGAAGAATTAAAGTTAGAATTAGTTGAATTACTAAGCTATAAATTAGAAATAGAAGAAATAGTAAAGTCAACTGAAAGACCACCTACGGCTGTGTTACGAGCATTGATTAATACAGAAGAGCAGATTGAAAAATTAGAAGGTGAAATATCTTCTATGATATCGTCTGAACATGAAGTAAATTTTTATTTTAATGTTGATGATATAATCAATCAGAATAATATAGAGTTACGTCAGAAGTGCAACATACAACTGAAAAAAAACATTAAGTCGATTGTTTTTAATAAGTATGATGGTTATATCATTATTGATATTGAATATTTCACGGATGTGTTAAAACATGTACTGATAGTAAATAAAAAAAACGGTGCGTTAGTATCTAACATCAGTATTACAAAACGTGGTGACATTATTAATTATAATAGTGGTTGTTTTAGTGTTGTCGAGAGAGAGAGCGAAGGTGTTTGTACTTTTGAAGGTATCGATAATGTAAGTGTAACTGATTACTTTTTGTTGGCTAATTACATCGGTAGTTTTCCAGAAAAACAGTGGATTGTTGATGTTATATATTTGCAACAGAATATGGACGCGGTTCTAAAATAATTCAGAAAAAAAATTGATTTCGGCTATAATATGGTGGTCGGGATTTTTTCTCTAAAAAATGAAATGACTCGTTTTATTATGCTATAATATAAACGTGTTCCGGTGATTCTTCACTAAATAAGTACAGTGAAACTACACAGGGACATCTAATGAAACAATTTATAAAAGACTTCATCGTACTATCTACTATTTTCGTAGTAATTATTTTAATACTCGCTAATCCAATAAGTATAATTTGGGGAATTGCCTTCATATGGGCATTGGGAGTACTAAATGTACAAGCTTAATATTATAACGGCTTGTGGGCTAGTAAAAGTACTATTCCCCGATCTACCAGTACTAGATGTTCTGGTAAATGAGATGCTACGATTTCTTCAAGACAACAATTTAGAATTAACCGAAAATATTGATCAATTCAATAGCGTATTCTGGCCTGTATTGTTCACGCTTTATGACGTGAAATTAATAAATATAGATGATGGAAGTACAATAGCATTTGTGATTCGAGATGAAAATATTGGAATTGCATATGGTAGTACTTTCTACTTTATCTGATAAATAATAAAACAGAATCTCCAAAGACAAAGTTACCGCAAGTGACATTGCGGTAACTTTTCGCAACTAAAAAAAGGAAAATGAATTCAATGAAGATAATCAAAGTAGAACAAGTAACAGTACGATTAACAGTATTCCAAGTTGAAGAACTTGATAGGCTTATCAGTACTGGCATTGTTAAAACAAAAGCAGCGGCGATACAACACATAGTCAATAAACATATTATTTTAGGAGGTGACAAGAACAAGTAAAGCAATGCGATAAGTAGTAAAGGGGCATCACACGGACGTTGAGATGCAAATATAAATGGAATTTGAAGTGGAACAGGAAAATAATAAACTAGTCTACGGTATTGGTACTAACGATCTAGCACGCAAGAAACAAAAACAAATTGAAATCGGACTAACTACACCTGAGTTTCGAAAAGATTGCTATAAGGCGTGGAACAGTCGTTTAGCGGCACAGAAGAATGGGAAAGCCACTGTTTGCACTGAATGGCTTACTTATTCTAACTTCGCACGCTGGTGGCTAGACACTCACATTGAAGACTGGTGCATTGACAAAGATTGGCTTACTGGTGGGAAAGAGTACTCTCCAAGTAATTGCGTTTGGATTCCGAATAAGATCAATTGTCTGATGTGTGATGGTCGTAAGAAAAGTAACAGTTTGCCAATGGGCGTGTCTCATAACAATGGTAGTTATTGTGCGAAATGTTGGGTTGGTGGACTTCACGTAAATAAAACTTTCAAATGTCCCAATCAAGCCCACAGGCAGTGGCAAGAGTGGAAGATTGAAGAGATTGATAATGTGATCTCGCAATTCAGTACTGAACCACGTTTAGATAGTCGTATTATCGACCGTCTCATTGAAGTAAGAGATAGTATCCAATCTGATTACGACAACAATATGTAAACGCAATAAAATAAAGCCCCGGACGTGGGGCTTATTCTTGGGGAAATAAAAAACTAACTAAACTATTTATGGTGTATAATGGCCGGGAAACAACAAAAAATAGACAATTCAAAATTAATTAGAATTGCAGGGAATAATAGTAAATATTCGGATCTGACTACCGAGGGCAAAGCAATCGTTATTGATGTTATTAGTAAATGTGCAGGCAAGAAAGGATACCCAAAAGAAAAAGTATACTTTGTTCTATTTAATTGCACTGAAATTAGCAGAGACACTGTTAAGCACTGGCTACAGTACTATTATGGGAAAAATAGTGGTGATTCAGTACCTACTGAGAGCACAGTACGCAAGTTTCTAACTATCACTAAGCAGATATCGGAAGCGATGGTTGATGCCAATACTAAAGGCATTAAGTTATTCAAGATTTCAAAGGATGGTCATTACTACCCAACAACAGTACAGAAGTATCAAATCGATAAAATGTACAATAATGGTGCATCCGCACAAGAAATGATTGAAGAACTACAGAGAATGATTGATGATGCGAAGTGATTTAATTGATGTTGCGACCACCTACTTCGCAGAATGGGTGTTTACTTCGCAAGATGGTGTAGTTGCTTCGCATGATGGCACAAAATATAGTATATATATCAACTGTTTATTCTCTACATGTAGTGTTGATTCGCATCTTGCGACCTTATATTAATATTTTCTCTATTCGAATTTTTATAATAAAGAATCGCCAAGTAAACTTGTCGTAGTCAAAGCTCGTAAACTCGCTTTAACTAAGAAAAATTAAATAGGGATTAAACTTGCGTTTTTTCTCCTTTCAGTCGAAAAGAACGCGGAGTTTTTGAGTCTTGCTTCGCCGACATGAAAGTACTAACTACCTCAAAATAACTACCTTGTTAGTAGCTAACGCACTTCGTTTGTTTTGGGATCGGGCTGTTAAAGCCCTTAGATAAAACTACCCAAGATAACTACTGAAAAGCCAGAAAGTAGAAAGACAAGTCGTCGCCCCGCTTGTGAGTCGGGACGTCCAATGGCCGACAGGCAGTACTAAAGCGGAGTTTTTGCCCGATCAATTATAACCCCCTCATGATAGTGATTTCGACATGTAGCACTGGCACTTGCATGAGACAATGATAAAGTACTGCAATGTTCAAATTCAAAGGACAATATATGATCGAGTTCGCAAGCGAGTATAAAGATTTGCTTACTATTAGTTTTAGTGCGTTATCATTCATAATTGCATGTACCGCATTGTTCTTCTCGGCAAGAACTGCTCTGCGAGACAGATCGAAACTATTGATCACCGCACGTACAGTAGCAGAGCCGTTCTACAAAAAGGTCTATAAAATTGAGGTTAAAGTTACAAATATAGGTAGACGAATTGCCGCAATAGAAGGTGTGCAATGCCATTATGAGCAAGGCTATACCTGTCGTGACTATATCGAGGAAGGAATTCATCTGAAGGAAAAAGAGAGGGTGGTACTCGATGTGGAAAGGCGTAGCACTATTCTCAATGGAGATGAAGGTGACGTCTATCAACTTGAAGATATCACTGTGTTAGATACTTAAGGGAAAGAGTACCGAATTAAGAACTCCAAAAAACTAGTAGAAAGATTAATAGCAGAGGGATGACTTAGCTATGGCATTAAATTGGAATGGAATAAAAAACATAGCAGATATTACTAAAATTACCATTTTTGCGTACTCATGCTATTTCTTCTTTAGGATGGGAGAGGCCTTTTTTTATGGCTATCCATTCAGTTACATCAGTGTAGATTCATCCAGTTTGTTTTCAGTACTGATAAAGTCATTAATGGCCTTATTGGCTGCTTTCATTATGATAAAAGCTGCGATGAAGTCAGATTATAGTGCTATTAGAAATACTACTATTGCATTTTTTGGTATGATCGCACTCGCAATTAATATGTATCAGAAAAACAACGACGTATATAAAACCCTTACATTTATTGCTTCTTATCTTTTTATTTTCTTTTCACTCTTTTCTATTGCTGATTCAATGAGGTTGTTTAACAATTCTGATGATGAAGCGATACAAAGACGAGCTATATTTAAAGCTGTATTTTATTCTTGGGTTATTTGTTTCGCGTTAGGGAATTATTACTATGGTTTCGCTCCTAATGGGTTATATCAGGATAAGGATGGACGTGTAATCATAGCTCAATACAATGACAAGTACATAATGAAACAGTGTAAAAGCAATGGGATTATGGCAACATATATAGCTGATATTCCAGATGGTATGTTAACTCCAGTACCGGAACATTATTTTGTTCGAGACGTTTTGAAAGCAAAATGTAATATACAAATAACCACGAACGATATAAAAGTTGATTAATGTTC
Organism: Serratia sp. BIGb0234; assembly: GCF_024809915.1. Taxonomy (NCBI): domain Bacteria; kingdom Pseudomonadati; phylum Pseudomonadota; class Gammaproteobacteria; order Enterobacterales; family Yersiniaceae; genus Serratia; species Serratia sp. BIGb0234. The sequence continues at coordinate 792,295 of NZ_JANUEI010000002.1, read as the reverse complement.
GTTTTTGTCAGAGAGTGAGAATGAGAAGAATACTTTTTGCACTGGTGATGATCTCTCCAGTACTTCACGCAACAACTATACCTAACTTCGTCTGTACTGATATACGTGGTGGTACGTGGCGAACGGATGAATCATACTATACCCGTTTGAGTATTGAACAAGTACCTGCTTCTTATGAAATTTTCAAGTATGCAACTGATGAAAAACGTAAATACTACTCAGAAATCAATGTAGTTAATCATCCTGAAAATGATGGTTATTACTACGGGCATTTGTACTCTAGTCCAGATGGGTTAGATAGTTTTGATTTGAGATGTGAGAAGACTAAATGAAAGGGGTAAGTTATGAATGTAGTTGGAACACAGTTTGGTCAGTATAATGTAAATGGCAATGTTTATGTAATTACTGTTATTTTGGATAATGGGAACTATACTTTTGTAGTTGCTAATTTAACAAAGAAAATTTCTATGGTATATGTTGTTGATAGTGCAATAGCCAAAAGCATAGTTAGTAGTTCTAATCTAAATGCCTATCTGGAAATGGCTGAAGTCATTAAAAGTGATATTAAAAGCGGATTGATTTAAACAGTTGTCCCGATCACTGGGTATTATATATAGTATTAATAGTAAAATGATCGGGACAAGCCCTATGATGGTGAAATTAAAGCCGCCAAAATGTAGCGGCTCAGTACTGACTATTTTTCGATTGAAGAAGTGTTAAACGTGAAAGACTTCTCAATATCTTGATTGAATAAATTTGTGGACAGTCTTTCTATTTCTTTTTTGCAAAATAGTAATTTATCCTTAAGTTCGGGTTTTTCTCCCATAGCTAAAATTTGCTTTGAAACATTGCAAAAATCTCTAAGTGTGGAGAAAAGTAATTGTACTTCTGTTGAGCTTTTCACTTTCCATCTTCTACATGATTTCAATCTAAATTTTAATAGAAGTGCTGACCTGCCCCCAGTATTAGATACAACCGTTAGTTAGTAATGTCGGTTTGTTTATCTTCACATTTTCCATTCCGCCACCGTGCTGCAAACTCTGATGGCGTCTGATAATTCAGTGCTGAATGTGGACGACACTCGTTATAATCCTGCCGCCAGTTATTAATGATTTTCCTTGCATGAACGATATCGCTGAACCAGTGCTCATTCAGACATTCATCGCGAAATCGTCCGTTAAAGCTCTCAATAAATCCGTTCTGCGTTGGCTTGCCCGGCTGGATTAAGCGCAACTCAACACCATGCTCAAAAGCCCATTGATCCAGTGCGCGGCAAGTGAACTCCGGCCCCTGGTCAGTTCTTATCGTCGCCGGATAGCCCCGGAACAGTGCAATGCTGTCCAGAATTCGCGTGACCTGAACGCCTGAAATGCCGAATGCGATGGTAATTGTCAGACACTCCTTCGTGAAGTCGTCCACACAGGTCAGGCACTTGATCCTGCGACCGGTGGCCAGTGCGTCCATGACAAAATCCATCGACCAGGTCAGGTTGGGCGCCGCTGGGCGGAGCAGAGGCAGACGTTCTGTTGCCAGCCCTTTACGACGTCGCCTGCGTTTTACGCCCAGCCCGCTCAGATGATAAAGGCGGTACACGCGCTTATGATTAACATGAAGGCCTTCACGGCGCAGTAACTGCCAGATGCGGCGGTAGCCAAAACGCCTGCGCTCCAGTGCCAGCTCAGTGATGCGCCCTGATAAATGCGCATCAGCCGCCGGACGCTGAGCCTCATAGCGGCAGGTCGACAGGGACAAACCTGTAAGCTTGCAGGCACGACGTTGCGACAGACCGATCGCATCACACATAAACTCAACGGCTTCCCGCTTCTGGTCTGTCGTCAGTACTTTCGCCTCAGTGCCACCTGAAGTGCCTCCTTATCCAGCATGGCTTCGGCAAGCAGCTTCTTGAGTCTGGCGTTCTCTTCCTCAAGCAACTTCAGGCGCTTAACCTCGGGTACTTCCATGCCGCCATACTTCTTGCGCCAGGTATAAAAGGTGGCGTCGGAAATGGCGTGCTTGCGGCAGAGCTCACGGGCAGAAACCCCGGCTTCAGCCTCGCGGAGAATACTGATGATCTGTTCGTCGGAAAAACGCTTCTTCATGGGGGTGTCCTCATGTGGCTTATGAAGACATTACTAACATCGCGGTGTATTAATCAACGGGGAGCAGGTCAACTGGGGAGTTAGGCTCTTTAGGTAATGTAAACCAATGATGTATAAATTTACTTAAATATAGTCTGGCATCGATATCACCATATCTTTTCACTATCACTTTTTGAAATTGCTCTCTATTCATTGATAGTATGAATACAAAGTTATTAGTTGAAAAGACATGTTTTATTTTTTCTAAAATTTCAAGTGAAAAATCCGGCCTTGCTCTATCTAATTCATCTATTATAAACACCACTTTTTGTTTTCGGCTACTTTTTGTAATGTTTCTTTAAAATGTGCTAGGCTTAATTCGTCTTTTTCAGCGTTTTTTATCTTATCCTCAATTAATTTATCTATAGGGTCAGATATTCCATTTGAAATACTATCTCCTGCATCCTCAATGACAGTACCATTAACAAGACCTGCCGTGGCAATACTTATGCCTACTTTAGCTGATATACCTAGTAGGCTTTTACCAACAGCTTTTGCCCCATCAATAAAGCGTTTCTGTAGTTCAGGCTCTTTCTTTTCAATTAGGCTATATATTTTTGATGCGATAGCTAAGAATGCGTCTTGTTGATAATCATTCTCGAAAGCATCAAAATAAATTGCTTTTAAAGTGCTTGATTCTTTTTTGTTAAGGCTATTTTCCCATAATCGAAGGAATGTGGTTTTTCCGCTACCCCATCCATCATCAATTGCAAATACTAAACTCTCATCTTGTGAGTTAATAATTATATTTTCTAACTGTGTAGCAAAACGTCGTCTGTTGAATATGTCATTTTCATTGGTAAAGCCTTGGCTGTAATCTAATTCACGAGTGGTTAATCTCATTCATATTTCTCCCAGTAAGTAACCAAATATATAGTAATGGTCTAGGGCTAATCTTTTTATTCACACTTCCAAATAGTGTTTTGTACGCCACTACCAGCCGGGAGGTGAGGGTTCATGTTCGCAGAGTGTGTATATGTAGCCTTGCCCTTGCCGTAATGTTGGCAAGCTGCGTTGGCCGTTTTCTGTAGACTATCGAGTCCATACCAGCCATCGGACTGGATACTTACGGTTTTACCGTCGTTGTACTGAACTTGAGCACATCCTACCAAAATCAACGGAAGGCAAATTAGAGCCAATTTTTCATTGAACTTACCAATCCCAATTCACAGTAGTATCTAAGCCGCGTAGGTTCGTATGTTCAGTTCTGGTTGCTTGTCGCACTACCTGACCTGTAGCACGGTCGATGATGTCAAAGGACTCGATTTCAGTTTGTCCCATTGTTCCCTTAACTCTCATTTTGGTTTTGACGTACTCGAACCTGTCCCTCGGGTAGCTTTCTTCAAATTGTTCATCTGTCATTTTCATCATTCCCAGTAGGTGAGTAACCATAGACATCTTAGGGGGTGGATAGGTGGGTGACAATCCATCTGATTGCAAATTGTACATTTTGTTTCAAGATGTGTAATCTGAAGTTGATATCCCATCAAGAGGACTTACACATGGCAAAAGGTAAAGATCAACATGTAACTACCCATCCGGATGGATGGCAGGTAAAAGGTGAAGGTAACAGTCGTGCTACTGTTGTTACTGGCACGAAACAAGAAGCAATTGATGCGGGAAGGGCAATTGCCCGTAATCAAGAAAGTGAGTTAGTGATCCATAATCGGGATGGGAAAATTTCCAATTCTGACTCGCATGGGCACGATCCAAACCCACCAAAAGATACTAAGTAATTCGACAAAGGGGCCTTCAGGCTCCTTTTTATGGAGTCCACACTTGGGAGGAAAAGGTTGCAATTGACAGGTCAATCATGTTGCCTCCTGCGGTAAGGTGATCTGTAAGTCATTACACGTTGTTGCGGTCTTCGCCGCGCACAAAGGTATATCAGAGATCTTTCTATAGGGTTACCCACAATAGCAGCTAAGAATAGCAGGCTATGTGAGATTCGTCTGATGCTATCTCTACAACATGCATCACAATTCCGGGTCTTCAGGAATCGCTTCCTCGGCAGCCTTGCCGTCGCTGGCCACTGCGATAAAATAGCCGTTATTTCCCTGCCAAAGGAAAGGTTATGAAGCTGATATTCGCCTCCGATATACACGGTTCGCTACCCGCCACCGAAAGCGTGCTGGAACGTTTTGAGCAAAGCGGTGCCGACTGGCTGATCCTGCTGGGTGATTTGCTGAATCACGGGCCGCGAAATGCGTTGCCAGCGGGCTATCAACCGGCGCAGGTTGCTGAACAATTGAATCGCTATAGCGACAAGATCATCGCCGTTCGCGGCAACTGTGACAGTGAAGTTGATCAGATGTTATTGTCATTTCCCATCACCGCGTCTTGGCAGCAGGTGCTATTGCAAAAAAGACGATTGTTTTTAACCCACGGACACCTTTATCATCCCTCCGCACTGCCGCCGTTATCTGCCGGTGATGTGCTGGTCTACGGACACAGCCATTTACCGCAGGCGGAACGGCAGGGCGAAATTTACTGCTTTAATCCAGGATCGGTCAGCATTCCGAAAGGGGGCTTTCCCGCCAGCTATGGCATACTGGAGGACGGCATTTTAAGTGTGGTCACTTTGGACGGCGGCAAGGCTGTTGCAGAGGTGGCATTAACGCACTAATTTATACACACACAATAAAAATCTTTGAAAAACACTCATTGATTAACCAGTGCGCGGGATGCATCGCGCCAAAATAGAAGGTTTTAGAGGATGGCGGAACAGGGTCAGGCTGCAGATACCGAGTGGGTTGATATCGTCAACGAGCAAAATGAAGTGATTGCTCAATCCAGTCGCCAACAGATGCGTGCTCAACGGCTGCGTCATCGTGCTACCTATATTGTGGTGCATGATGGAATGGGAAAAATTCTGGTGCAGCGTCGCACCGACATTAAAGATTTCTATCCGGGTTGGCTGGACGCCACTGCCGGTGGCGTAGTGCAAAGCGGGGAGAACGTGCTTGACTCCGCTCGCCGCGAGGCGGAAGAGGAACTGGGCATTGCCGGCGTGCCTTTTGCCGAGCACGGGCTGTTCTACTTTGAAGAAGAGCAGTGCCGGGTGTGGGGTGCGCTGTTCAGCTGTGTCTCGCATGGCCCATTTGCACTGCAGGAAGAAGAAGTGGTTGAGGTTAGCTGGCTGACGCCGGAAGAAATCACCGCCCGCTGCGACGAATTCACGCCGGACTCGTTAAAAGCGCTGTCGCTATGGCTGACGCGCAACAACGAACAGGCCTATGGCAAGCCGTTGCGCGATAGCGATGAAAATGCCTGATGCGTTCGCGCAAATAAAAAAACCGGTCAATTGACCGGTTTTTTTTATCTGATAATCCGGGGATTATCAGGCTTTGACTGCTGCTGCATCAGCCTGGGAAGACTGAATGGCGGTCAGGGCGACGGTATAAACGATGTCGTCTACCAGTGCGCCACGTGACAGGTCGTTCACCGGCTTGCGCATGCCTTGCAGCATTGGCCCGATGGACACCAGGTCAGCAGAACGCTGTACCGCTTTGTAGGTGGTGTTACCGGTGTTCAGGTCTGGGAAGATGAACACGGTAGCCTGGCCTGCAACCGGAGAGTTTGGCGCTTTGGACTTGGCGACGTCGGCCATGATGGCGGCGTCGTACTGCAGTGGGCCGTCGATGATCAGGTCAGGACGTTTTTCCTGCGCCAGACGGGTCGCTTCACGCACTTTCTCAACGTCGCTACCCGCGCCGGAGTTACCGGTGGAGTAGGAGATCATGGCAACGCGTGGTTCGATACCGAAGGCCGCAGCGGAATCTGCCGACTGGATCGCGATTTCAGACAGCTGTTCTGCGGTTGGGTCCGGGTTGATCGCACAGTCGCCGTATACCAGAACCTGGTCAGGCAGCAGCATGAAGAACACGGAGGACACCAGCGAGCTGCCCGGTGCCGTTTTGATCAACTGCAACGGTGGACGGATGGTGTTGGCGGTGGTGTGAACCGCGCCTGAAACCAGGCCGTCGACTTCGCCTTTCTCCAGCATCAGGGTGCCGAGAACCACGTTATCTTCCAGTTGCTCGCGCGCAACCACTTCGGTCATGCCCTTGCTCTTACGCAGCTCAACCAGACGTGGAACGTACTGCTCGCGCACGGCGACCGGATCAACAATCTCGATGCCTTTGCCGAGCTCAACGCCCTGCGCAGCGGCAACGCGCTGGATCTCTTCCGGGTTACCCAACAGCACGCACTCAGCGATACCACGTTCGGCGCAGATAGCCGCCGCTTTCACGGTACGCGGCTCGTCGCCTTCCGGCAGCACGATGCGTTTGCCGGCTTTACGTGCCAGCTCGGTCAGCTCATAGCGGAACGCCGGTGGAGACAGGCGACGCGAACGCTCGGAGGTCGCAGTCAGTGACTCGATCCATTCGGCGTTGATGTGGCTAGCCACGTAGTTCTGCACTTTCTCGATGCGCTGGTGGTCATCCGCCGGCACTTCGAGGTTGAAGCTTTGCAGGCTCAGCGAGGTCTGCCAGGTGTTGGTTTCGACCATAAAGACCGGCAGGCCGGTTTGGAACGCACGTTCACACAGCTTTCTGATTGGCTCGTCGATAGCGTAGCCGCCGGTCAGCAGCACTGCGCCGATTTCCACGCCGTTCATCGCGGCCAGACAGGCAGAAACCAGCACGTCAGGACGGTCTGCCGAGGTGACCAGCAGTGAACCCGGACGGAAGTGTTCCAGCATGTGCGGAATGCTGCGCGCACAGAAGGTTACAGACTTCACGCGACGGGTCATGATGTCGCCTTCATTGACCACGGTGGCCTTCAGGTGACGGGCCATGTCGATAGCGCGGGTCGCGATCAGGTCGAAGCTCCACGGCACGCAGCCCAGCACTGGCAGCGGGCTGTTGGCGAACAGTTGCGCCGGGTCAACGTTGGTTACGCTGGCCTTGGTGGAGTCGTCGAAGATCTCGGACAGGTCAGGACGGGTGCGGCCCTGCTCGTCAACCGGGGCGTTCAGCTTGTTGATGATCACGCCGGTGATGTTTTTGTTCTTGCTGCCGCCGAAGCTGCTGCGAGCCAGCTCGATGCGCTCTTTCAACTGAGCCGGGGAATCATTGCCCAGTGCCAGTACAAAAACGATTTCCGCATTCAGGGTCTTGGCGATTTCATAGTTGAGCGCGTTGGCGAACTGGTGTTTACGGGTCGGCACCAGGCCTTCGATCAGCACCACTTCCGCGTCTTTGGTGTTCTCGTGATAGCGCGCCACGATCTCTTCCATCAGCACGTCTTGCTGGTTGGAGCTCAGCAGGCCTTCAACGTAGCTCATGCGCAGCGGTTCGGCCGCCGTGATGGTGGAGTTGCTGCTGCGGATGATGGTGGTGGTCTGGTCGAGCGAGTCGCCGCCGGTGCGTGGTTGAGCGATAGGTTTGAACACGCTCAGGCTAACGCCTTTTTGCTCCATGGAGCGGATGACACCCAGGCTGACGCTGGTCAGGCCGACGCTGGTGCCGGTGGGGATCAACATAATTGTACGTGACACAGAATAGTCCTCTTCACGAATTAACATGAGGCTAAAACAGCACCGTCAGCCTGGGCTGACGGTGTCGGAGAGCGTTACGCGGTCAGACGGGATGCGTCTTGCGCGATGACCAACTCTTCGTTGGTCGGGATAACCAGCGCCAGGCGGCTGCCGTCTTTGGTGATGGCGCCGGATTTACCGAAGCGAGCGGCCATGTTGCGTTCGTGGTCAATCTCGAAGCCCAGCAGGCCCAGTTTGTCTAGGGTCAGCTCACGCACCATACCGGCGTTTTCGCCGATGCCGCCGGTGAAGATCACCGCGTCCAGACGGCCGTCCATCAGTGCGCTGTAAGCGCCGATATACTTGGCCAGACGGTGGCAGAATACGTCCATAGCGCGTTTTGCATCGGCTTTGGTTGCGTAGTTGTCTTCAACGTAACGGCAGTCGCTGGTGACTTCGGTCAGGCCCAGCAGGCCAGATTCTTTGGTCAGCATTTTGTTGATTTGATCAACGCTCATGCCCAGAGAGTCGTGCAGGTGGAAGATGATCGCCGGATCGATGTCACCGCTGCGGGTGCCCATGACCAGGCCTTCCAGCGGGGTCAGACCCATAGAAGTGTCAACGCATTTGCCGTTGCGCACTGCGGTTACGGAACCGCCGTTGCCCAGGTGGCAGGTGATCAGGTTAACTTCTTCAACCGGCTTGTTCAGCACTTTCGCAGCTTCTTGAGTTACGTAGAAGTGGCTGGTGCCGTGTGCGCCATAGCGACGAACGCTGTGGTCACGGTACAGGCTGTACGGCAGGGCGTACAGGTAGGATTCTTCCGGCATGGTCTGGTGGAACGCGGTGTCGAACACGGCAACGTTTTTATCCGCCAGTTTAGGGAAGGATTTCAATGCCTCAGCGATACCGATCAGGTGCGCTGGGTTATGCAGTGGTGCAAATGGCACCGAATCTTTGATACCCTGCAAGACTTCGTCATTGATTACGGCAGAAGAAGTGAACTTCTCGCCGCCGTGCACAATGCGGTGACCGATAGCGGTCAGCTGTGCAGAAAGCTCCGGTTTTTGTGCCAGAATAGTATTAACAATGTAGTTCAGTGCTTCGCTATGCGCAGCGCCGGCACCCAGAGCCGCTTCGTGTTTGGCGCCGTCCATCTTCCACTTGAGGCGAGCCTCAGGCAGGTGGAAACATTCGGCCAGGCCGGAGAGGTGTTCTTCACCGTTGACAGCATCGATGATAGCGAACTTCAGGGAAGAACTGCCGCAGTTCAGGACCAGTACTAGCTTACTCGACATGGAAGTACCTACTTAAATAGTTCGTGTTGTTAAAGGAAATACCAAAACACGTGGTGAATTAATCGTCAATCAGACAACAAGCGTAGCGCATAATGCCGTTGACATTTATGATTAACATCATGTGAATTGCATAAACCACATGACGATGAAAAAACCGATGATTTCTCTGCGGTTTAAATAATCTTGATTTTTATAGGGCTAAAAGTTGACAGAATTATTGTCATCTTCTACCGGCCAAAAGGCCGGCCTAGGATACCGATAGCCCGAGGCAAACACAAAATAAATTTAAAGCTTCAAATTTTTTAGTATGTGTTGGCCGTGCCCTTATTTTTCTTTGTGACGTTGAGGTACGCGATGACGAGCAAACCGTCCGGTTCCGTAAGCTGGTTTCAGGTCTTCCAGCGCGGGCAGCATTACATGAAAACCTGGCCGTCAGACAAACGTCTGGCTCCGGTCTTTCCGGAGAATCGCGTTGCGAGTGCCACCCGCTTTGCCGTCCGCTTTATGCCGCCGCTGGCGGTGTTTACCCTGACCTGGCAGATTGCCCTGGGGGGCCAACTGGGCCCGGCGATCGCCACCGCACTGTTTGCCTGCAGCATGCCGATGCAGGGTCTGTGGTGGTTGGGCCGTCGTTCGGTTACCCCGTTGCCGCCCACGCTGCTGCAGTGGTTCCATGAGGTACGCAACAAGCTGACGGAAGCCGGTCAGGCCGTCGCGCCGGTAGAAGGCACGCCAACCTACCAGTCGCTGGCAGACCTGCTGAAGCGCGCCTTCAAGCAGTTGGATAAAACCTTCCTGGATGACCTTTAACACTAAAAATGGCCGTATTGATGGCGGCCATTTTAGCGTTCTGGCCAATAACCCCCGTTCAAATCAAAGAACCGGCGAGTTGTGATTTCCTGTGATATTGCGCTGTGCGATGCTTTCGCCATGAGTAATTTATCGAGGAAATTATAATGGAAATGACCCACGCCCAACGCCTGATCCTGTCGAACCAATACAAGATGATGACCCTGCTGGACCCGGATAACGCCGAACGTTACCGTCGCTTGCAGACCATTATCGAACGCGGTTTTGGCCTGCAGATGCGCGAGCTGGATCGCGACTTCGGCGAAATGAGCGAAGACGTGTGCCGCACCATTATCAACGTGATGGAAATGCACCACGCGCTGCAGGTTTCCTGGGACAATCTGAAAGACAAACAAGGTATTGAAGCCCGCCGCCTGGCGTTTCTCGGCTTTGACGCCGCGACCGAGGCGCGCCATCTGAGCTACGTGCGTTTCCTGGTTAACACCGAGGGGCGCTATACTCATTTCGATTCCGGCAGCCACGGCTTCAACGCCCAAACCAAAATGTGGGAAAAGTACCAGCGTATGCTGGCTATCTGGCTGTCATGCCCACGCCAGTATCACTTGAGCGCCGTTGAGATAGCGCAAATTATCAATGCCTGATTAAAAGAGGTTTCCTGTGGAGTGTAAGGGTTTTCTGTTCGATCTTGATGGGACGTTGGTGGATTCATTGCCTGCGGTAGAGCGCGCCTGGGTTAACTGGGCCAAACGCCGCGGCGTTGATCCGCAGGACGTGCTGGATTTTATTCACGGTAAACAGGCCATTACCTCGTTGCGTCATTTTATGCCGGGTGAAAGCGAGGCGGCGATCCAGCAGGAGTTTCTGCTGCTGGAACAGGTGGAAGCGCAGGACACCGAGGGCGTTACCGCACTGCCCGGCGCCGCTGCCTTGTTGGCGCGCTTGAATCAACTCGACATTCCCTGGGCGATCGTCACTTCCGGCTCGATCCCGGTAGCTACCGCTCGGCGGAACGCCGGTGGCCTACCACAGCCGGAGGTTTTCATTACTGCCGAGCAGGTGAAAAAGGGCAAGCCGCAGCCGGATGCGTACCTGCTGGGGGCTGAGCGCCTGGGGTTGGCACCGCAAGATTGTGTGGTGGTGGAAGACGCCGCTGCCGGCATTCTTTCCGGGTTGGCCGCAGGCTGCCAGGTGATTGCCGTCAATGCACCAGCCGATGCGCCAAAGTTGGATCAGGTCGATCTGCTGCTGTCATCGCTTGAGCAGATCGCCGTGAGCAAAACGGAGCAGGGCGCCGCGATTAACCTGGTGGCGTAACGCGTTATCTTCACCCAAATTGATTAGACCCCGCACCCGCGGGGTTTTTTTATGCTAATTTTTAAGCCCTTGGATATCTCTGCCGGGTGAGGCCGTTTTGAACAGCGAATTACTGTGGGTGCTGAGTTTACTGTTGATTGCCATTGTGTTGTTTACCACCAATAAACTGCGTATGGACGTAGTGGCGTTGCTGGTGATCATCGCCTTTGTGCTGAGCGGTACCCTGACCCTGCCGGAGGCCACGGTCGGGTTCAGCGATCCCAACGTGATCCTGATTGCTGCGCTGTTCGTGATTGGTGAAGGGCTGGTGCGTACCGGGGTGGCTTATCAGGTGGGAGACTGGCTGGTGAAGGTCGCCGGCAGTAGCGAAACCAAAATGCTGATGTTGTTGATGGTCACCGTCGCCGGCCTGGGGGCATTCATGAGCTCGACCGGCGTGGTGGCAATTTTTATCCCGGTAGTGCTCAGCGTGGCGGCGCGAATGAAAATTGCCCCGGGAAGGTTGATGATGCCGCTGAGCTTTGCCGGCCTGATCAGCGGCATGATGACCCTGGTGGCGACCCCGCCGAACATGGTGGTAAACAGCGAGCTGGTGCGCGAAGGCATCAGCGGTTTTGGCTTCTTCGGCGTGACGCCGGTAGGCCTGGCGGTGCTGGTGTTGGGCGTGGGCTATATGCTGGTGGCTCGCCGTTGGCTGGGTAATGAAGACGGCGATAAGACGCGCGAAACCTGGCAGCGACGCACCTTCCGCGATCTGATCCGTGACTACAAGCTGACCGGCCGGGCGCGTCGGCTGGCGCTGCGCAGCGGTTCGCCGCTGGTGGGACATTCGCTGGACGAGCTGCACCTGCGTGCTCGCTACGGCGCCAATGTGGTGGGCATTGAACGCTGGAAGCGCTTTCGGCGGGTAATGGTCAGCGCATCCGGCAGCACCGAGCTGCGCGAAGGCGATGTGCTGCTGCTCGACATGTCGGACAGCCAGGTCGATTTACGGGAATTCTGCAGTGAGCAGCAACTGGAACCTATGGTTCTGCGCGGCGACTATTTTTCCGAGCAGTCGCGCAACGTCGGTATGGCGGAAGTGTCGTTGATTCCTGACTCGACGCTATTGGGCAAAAGCCTGCGCGAATCCGCCTTTCGCAGCCGTTACGATCTGAACGTGGTGGGGATCCGCCGCAATGGCGAAACCCTGGCGGGCAAGCTGGTGGATGAGCCCCTGGCGCTGGGCGACATTCTGTTGGTGATTGGCGACTGGAAGGCGATTCGCCAACTGCAGGCCAAAACCCACGATTTTATCGTGCTCAATCTGCCTGCCGAGGTCGACGAGGTTGCGCCGGCCATCACCCAGGCGCCGCACGCATTATTCTGTCTGGCGTTGATGGTGGCGATGATGCTGACCGACGAGATCCCCAATCCGATCGCCGCATTGATTGCCTGCCTGCTGATGGGTAAGTTCCGCTGTATCGACATGGAAAGTGCCTACAAATCGATCCACTGGCCGAGCATTATTTTGATTGTCGGCATGATGCCCTTTGCTCAGGCATTGCAGAAGACTGGCGGGGTGGATTTGATCGTGCGCGGGTTAATGGACGTTGCCGGCGGTGCCGGGCCAAGGGTGATGCTGGTGTGCCTGTTTGTTCTGTGCGCCACGATTGGGTTGTTTATCTCCAATACGGCAACCGCGGTGTTGATGGCGCCGATCGCCATTGCCGCCGCCCGCGAAATGGGGGTGTCACCGTACCCGTTTGCCATGATTATCGCCATTGCCGCTTCGGCGGCCTTTATGACGCCGGTTTCTTCCCCGGTGAACACGTTGGTGTTGGGGCCAGGGAATTATAAGTTCGGTGATTTTGTGCGTATGGGCGTGCCGTTCACGCTGCTGGTGATGCTGGTTAGCGTGATTATCGTGCCCTGGCTGTATGCATTTTAACGGCGCAGCGGGCTGCGCCATAAGATTTACAGGGAGGAGTCGAGGCTGATTTCGTCCAGCGACAGGCTGAAGCTGGGAATAAACACGTTCATGAAATAGTCCATTTCCGGGCTGCTGCGCTGCTGCAAGGTCTTGTCCAATCGCGCCTTCGCCAGCTTGAATTCGTTATTGCCGGCAGACAGCTCCTCCAGACACTTCAGGTAGGCGCACAGCGCATCGGCCTGCTTCACCACCAACTTTTCGTCCTCGGTGTAATAGTGCTCGTCGAGAATCGAGCGGAAATCGTTGCGCAATTCGGCCGGGATCATATCCAGCAGTTTCTGCTGGGCGATCTTTTCGATCTTCTTGTACTCGTGGGCGATCTGCGGATTGTAGTATTTGATCGGCGTCGGCATATCGCCGGTGATCACTTCACTGGCATCGTGGTACATCGCCAGCAGGGCGACACGCTCGGCGCTCAGGTTGCCATTGAACTTCCGGTTCTTGATCACCGCCAGCGCATGGGCGACAAATGCCACCTGCAGGCTGTGCTCGGAAACGTTCTCGGTACGTACATTGCGCATCAGCGGCCAGCGGTTAATCAGTTTCAAACGTGACAGATGGGCAAAAAAGTGGCTCTGGCTCATGGTGCTCTCTTATACAACGGCAAGTGAGGGTTCCATTGTGAGCAGTGATGGCGGGTTATGCAACTCAGGCAGTGCGGTGATGGGGGAGAAGGGCGCAGCAGGCTGCGCCCATCATGACTATTGACGATAGCCTTCCAGGAAGCGGCCCAGTTTGCCGACCGCCATTTCCAGTTCATCTACACGCGGCAGCGTAACGATGCGCACATGATCCGGGTACGGCCAGTTGAAGGCGCTGCCCTGCACCAGCAGCACTTTTTCCTGCAGCAGCAGATCCAGCACCAATTTCTGATCGTCGTGAATATTAAAACGTTTGGCATCGATGCGTGGGAACATATACAGCGCGCCCTGAGGTTTCACGCAGGAAACCCCTGGGATTTCGTTCAACAGTTCCCAGGTGCGATTACGCTGTTCATACAGACGGCCGCCGGGTTGAATAAATTCGCTGATGCTTTGGTAACCGCCCAGTGCGGTTTGAATAGCGTGCTGCATCGGTACGTTAGCGCACAGACGCATCGACGCCAGCATTTCCAGGCCTTCGATATAGCCTTTGGCGTGTTTTTTCGGCCCGTTCAGCACCATCCAACCCTGACGGAAACCCGCCACACGGTAAGTTTTGGACAATCCGTTAAAGGTGACGGTCAGCAGGTCCGGTGCCAGCGCGGCGATCGAATGGTGTTCGGCTTCGTCATACAGAATTTTGTCGTAAATCTCATCGGAGAAGATGATCAGGTTGTGCTGACGGGCGATCTCGACGATCTGCTCCAGCAAGGCCTTGCTGTACACCGCACCGGTTGGGTTGTTCGGGTTGATGATCACGATGCCGCGGGTGCGTGGAGTGATCTTGCTGATGATGTCATCCAGATCCGGGAACCAGCCGGCTTGCTCATCGCACAGATAATGCACGGCTTTACCGCCGGACAGCGAAACTGCCGCGGTCCACAGTGGGTAATCCGGCGCCGGCACCAGCATTTCGTCGCCGCTATTGAGCAACGCCTGCATGGATTGCACGATCAGCTCGGAAACCCCGTTGCCAATGTAGATATCCTCAACGGTCACGTCGCGTATGTTGCGGGCCTGGTAGTGCTGCATGATCGCTTTGCGCGCCGAGAAGAGCCCTTTGGAATCAGAATAGCCTTGCGCCGTGGGCAAATTGCGGATCACGTCGACCAGGATTTCATCAGGGGCATCGAAACCGAATGGGGCTGGGTTGCCGATGTTCAGTTTCAGGACTTTATTGCCTTCTTCTTCAAGACGTTTAGCTTCTTTGAGCACCGGGCCACGAATGTCATAGCAGACGTTGTCCAGTTTGCTGGATTTCTCAATGGGGGACATAAAAAGTTGAGCCTTTTGCTGGGATGGGGGCGTTCCTACCGTGGAATGCCGCAACCTGCCCAATGTACTCCTGGCGCGGGCGCTTTTGAAGGGCCATGCACGCCTTTGGTGCAAACGAAGGGGGTAACGCAGGAACCCAGGTGAGATAAGCAATGTTAAAGTGTTTTGGTGGGTTTTAGTGCTGCGTTTTATTTTGAAATTGGTATTTAATTCTGTCTTTGTGGTGGTGTGCAGTCATAATTACCCGGTATCATCCCCGTAACGGAACGGGACCCGACAAACGGGTTATCCGGCCAAAGATTAAAGAAGTTAAAATGTAAAGAAATGATAATGCCAGAGTAGTCTGATAGCGGGATGTCAATCGGCGATCCAAACTGAAAGACAAGGATGAATTACATTAGCCGTATTTCAGTTTCTATCTTAAGCGCTGTTTAAGTAGTTATTTCTGATTTATTCACGCAATAAATGTTACTGATTGAATTTATTAAAGTCATGAAAAAATGAACCAGACGTTACGCTGCGAACTACGGATTTTTCTGTGCAGAAAACGGCGCTGAGGCCAGTCTGGACGCGGGAGTTATGCAGCACGATTGGTGTGGAAATCTCACGCGTTGAATGAGTAAAATATTTAACCCGGTAAAAATGAAACACTTTCACCACTTATAAAGTACGGCATTTCTATAAGCATTCACGATAGATCACATTTTAAAAGGCGATAGAGGTAACGAAATAAAAGTAATTTTTTTGCCCTCCACTTATGAGTGGGGTACTGTCATGTCTGGCATCGTCCTTTAACGATGTCTTAGAAACACACCAGGGTAGTTTGTAAATTAGAATTCAAAAAGTGAAGAAAACACTATGACAACTGCAAATCGTCCGATACTCAATCTCGACCTCGATCTGCTAAGAACCTTTGTAGCTGTTGCTGATTTGAATACTTTTGCGGCGGCGGCAGTCGCCGTTTGTCGCACTCAATCAGCCGTCAGCCAACAAATGCAGCGGTTAGAGCAACTGGTTGGCAAAGAGTTGTTTGCCCGACATGGGCGCAATAAATTACTGACCGAACACGGTATTCAGCTTCTCGGCTACGCCAGGAAAATCCTGCGCTTCAATGACGAAGCCTGTACTTCGTTGATGTACAACAATATAAAGGGTGTTCTGACTATTGGCGCTTCCGACGATACCGCCGATACCATCCTGCCTTTCTTGCTTAACCGCGTCACGTCGGTGTACCCAAAACTGGCGATTGATGTCCGGGTGAAACCCAGCTCGTTCATGGTCGACATGCTGGAAAGCGGCGAAGTCGATCTGGCCATCACCACTATAGCTGCCGCAGATCGCCCGCACATTGTGCTGCGTACCTCGCCAACCCTGTGGTATTGCGCGGCCGATTACCATTTCCAGGCTGGCGAACCGATCCCGTTGGTGGTGATGGACGATCCAAGTCCATTCCGCGCGATGGCGATCAAACACCTGGATGACGCCGGGATCCCATGGCGGATCGCCTATGTGGCTTCGACGCTTTCCGCCGTTCGCGCCGCCTGTAAGGCCGGGCTGGGCATTACCGTTCGCCCAATAGAAATGATGAGTCCGGACCTGCGTGTGCTTGGTGCAACCGAGGGGTTACCCGCGTTGCCTGATACTCAATACAGCCTGTGCAAGGATCCTCAGTGCGGTAATGAGCTGGCGATGGCGATATTCAGCGCCATGCAAAACGGCAACGACAGCTACAGCTTCAGCGGGCCCGGCGCATCGCTGCAAGATGACGCCTGTCTGGTTGACGATGAGGAATAATGCCAAAAAGCGTTAAACCCAATGAAAAAACCTCTGCTTCGGCGGAGGTTTTTTTTGGCCAAAATTCGGTAAAAGTTTTATTTATGTCGAGTTCATTTTATTCAGATATCGAAGTGGGTATTTATTTAAGTTTTGCTGGGTG
Organism: Serratia sp. BIGb0234; assembly: GCF_024809915.1. Lineage (NCBI taxonomy): Bacteria > Pseudomonadati > Pseudomonadota > Gammaproteobacteria > Enterobacterales > Yersiniaceae > Serratia > Serratia sp. BIGb0234. Next base: position 775,429 of record NZ_JANUEI010000002.1, on the reverse strand, counting down.
ATGAGAACGGTTATCAGACGAAAAAAATGACTTTCGCTGTTTTTTTGAACGATTAATTTCACCGCTAAAGACCTGGAATAGATAGGGTTATTTTGATAGCGTGTCACGGCGATTTTTACCGCAAGAATTGACAAAATTTATTAAAGGGCCACACTTTTTTTGAGGTTTTATGCTGAAAACGTGTCCTGGATCAAAAAAATACCCCTAGGTAGTGAGTGGAAGAACAGGAGATTCCTGAGACAATGGTATAGTAAAACTGAAATGTGCATGTTGGTTTATATCTATCTGTTTCTACACGGCAATTAACTGACACGATTTAGCCTAAGCCAGGCGCATCAAATGTTAATTAAATGATACGTATGTAAACTAGTGTGTAGATACTTTTGTCAAAGTTGACAAAAGGTTATAGAAAGGAGTAAAAAGCCCACAGTAAAACGCTGCCTAACTCGCTGTAAAAGCAGTTTGTTTGTGTGGTTTATTTATCCTTCCCTTAAATCGATGTGGTGCACTAACTGCCAGATACAAGAGCAGAGCGATCGACGCCACTTTTGATGAGTAAGCATAGAGTATGTCAACAACCACTGAAGTTATCGCTCATCACTGGGCGTTCGCCGTATTTTTTGTCGTGGCTATCGGGCTTTGCGGTTTAATGCTGCTGGGCGCGTTCTTCCTGGGTGGGAGAGCCCGTGCGCGTGCCAAACATACCCCGTTTGAATCAGGCATCGACTCTGTCGGCACGGCGCGTATGCGTCTGTCCGCCAAGTTCTACCTGGTCGCCATGTTCTTCGTTATTTTCGATGTTGAAGCCTTGTACCTGTACGCCTGGTCGGTCTCCATTCGCGAGAGCGGTTGGGTTGGCTTCATCGAAGCCGCCATTTTCATTTTGGTGCTATTGGCCGGTCTGTTTTATCTGGTGCGTATCGGCGCATTGGACTGGACACCGTCGCGTTCCAAACGTCTGAGTAAACCAGGCACGATCACTAACACCAACAGTCATCCGCAGTAGTCGGTAAAAAACGAGGCATTAAGATGGACTATACGCTCACCCGCATAGACCCGAACGGTGAGAACGACCGTTACCCCCTGCAAAAACAGGAGGTCGTCGCCGATCCCCTGGATCAACAGGTTCACCGCACGGTTTACATGGGTAAACTCGAACATGCATTGCATGACATGGTGAACTGGGGGCGTAAAAACTCTATTTGGCCCTATAACTTTGGCCTTTCGTGCTGTTACGTGGAGATGGTGACGTCGTTTACCGCCGTTCACGACGTGGCTCGTTTTGGTGCCGAAGTATTGCGTGCTTCGCCGCGTCAGGCTGACCTGATGGTCGTAGCCGGTACCTGCTTTACCAAGATGGCCCCGGTTATTCAGCGCCTGTACGAACAGATGCTGGAGCCAAAGTGGGTGATCTCCATGGGTGCCTGTGCCAACTCCGGCGGCATGTACGATATCTATTCCGTCGTGCAGGGCGTGGACAAATTCTTGCCGGTCGACGTGTATATCCCGGGTTGTCCACCGCGTCCAGAAGCTTACATGCAGGCGCTGATGCTGCTGCAGGAATCGATCGGCAAAGAACGCCGTCCGCTGTCCTGGGTTGTCGGCGATCAGGGCGTTTACCGCGCCAATATGCAGTCTGAAAGAGAGCGTAAACACGGCGAGCGTATCGCGGTGACCAACCTTCGGACGCCTGACGAGATTTAAGACGTTCATTTAACGTCCATCTTAGTGCGCTATTGGTTAACACAGCGAAAAGTGAACTTGCGGCGAAATAACCCTTTAGTGTGGTGAAAAAAAATTATGACAGATTCAACGACGCACGACGCCTTGCCGGCCTGGCAGACCCGAGATCACCTCGACGATCCGGTGATTGGCGAACTGCGCAACCGTTTTGGGCCGGAAGCCTTCACTGTTCAGCCCTCCCGTACCGGAATGCCCGTGGTATGGGTCAAGCCTGACCAGTTACTGGAAGTAATGACGTTTTTGAGAAAACAGCCGAAGCCTTACGTCATGCTGTTCGATCTGCATGGCGTGGACGAGCGTCTTCGCACCCACCGCGACGGTTTGCCGGCCGCGGATTTTTCTGTTTTCTACCATCTGATTTCTATCGAACGCAACCGCGATATCATGCTGAAAGTGGCGCTGTCTGAAAAAGACCTGCACGTGCCCACAGCAACCAAGGTTTTCCCTAATGCCAACTGGTATGAGCGCGAAACCTGGGAAATGTTCGGTATTACCTTCGACGGCCACCCGCACCTGACGCGCATCATGATGCCGCAAACCTGGGAAGGCCACCCGCTGCGTAAGGATTATCCGGCGCGCGCCACCGAGTTCGATCCCTTTGTGTTGACCAAACAGAAAGAAGATCTGGAAATGGAAGCGCTGACCTTCAAGCCGGAAGACTGGGGCATGAAGCGTGGCACCGAGAACGAGGACTTCATGTTCCTCAACCTTGGCCCGAACCACCCATCTGCGCACGGTGCATTCCGTATCATTCTGCAACTGGATGGCGAAGAGATCGTCGACTGCGTTCCTGATATCGGTTACCACCACCGTGGCGCCGAGAAAATGGGCGAGCGTCAGTCCTGGCACAGCTACATTCCGTACACCGACCGTATCGAGTACCTCGGCGGCTGCGTGAACGAAATGCCTTACGTGTTGGCGGTTGAAAAGCTGGCCGGTATCAAGGTGCCGGAGCGCGTTGACACTATCCGCGTAATGCTGTCCGAACTGTTCCGCATCAACAGCCACCTGCTGTACATCAGTACGTTCATTCAAGACGTCGGCGCCATGACCCCGGTGTTCTTCGCCTTTACCGACCGTCAGAAAATCTACGATCTGGTGGAAGCGATCACCGGTTTCCGTATGCACCCGGCCTGGTTCCGTATTGGCGGTGTTGCACACGATCTGCCGCGCGGTTGGGATCGTCTGCTGCGTGAATTCCTGGAGTGGATGCCAAAACGCCTGGATTCCTACGTCAAGGCTGCGCTGAAGAACAGTATCCTGAAAGGCCGTTCCGTGGGTGTTGCATCCTACAATGCCAAAGAGGCATTGGAGTGGGGCGTGACCGGCGCCGGCCTGCGTGCTACCGGTATCGAGTTCGACGTGCGCAAATGGCGTCCGTATTCCGGCTATGAGAATTTCGACTTCGAAATCCCGGTCGGCGACGGCAACAGCGATTGCTACACCCGCGTGATGCTGAAGGTAGAAGAGCTGCGCCAGAGCCTGCGCATCCTTGAGCAGTGCCTGAACAACATGCCGGAAGGCCCGTTCAAGGCCGATCACCCGCTGACCACGCCGCCGCCGAAAGAGCGTACGCTGCAGCACATTGAAACGCTGATCACCCACTTCCTGCAGGTTTCCTGGGGCCCGGTGATGCCAGCCAACGAATCATTCCAGATGATTGAAGCCACCAAAGGGATCAACAGCTACTACCTGACCAGCGACGGCAGCACCATGAGCTACCGCACCCGGGTACGTACGCCAAGCTTCGCGCACCTGCAGCAAATCCCAGCGGTAATCCGTGGCAGCCTGGTCTCCGACCTGATCGTCTATCTGGGTAGTATCGATTTTGTAATGTCAGATGTGGACCGCTAACTATGCATGATCAAAAAGACAATCACGCGAATAACGAAGCGCTTGAACCCATCAATGCGGCCGCTCCTCAGAGCGGCGTTGATGCATTTGAGCTGAGCGCGGAAGAACGTGATGCGATCGAGCACGAAAAGCACCATTACGAGGATCCACGCGCCGCCTCAATCGAAGCACTGAAAATTGTGCAGAAGCAGCGCGGCTGGGTTCCGGACGGTGCGATTTATGCCATCGCGGAAGTGCTGGGCATTCCTGCCAGCGACGTAGAAGGCGTGGCCACGTTCTACAGCCAGATTTTCCGTCAGCCAGTAGGACGTCACGTGATCCGTTATTGTGACAGCGTTGTTTGTCACATCACCGGTTACCAGGGCATTCAGGCCGCCATCGAGAAGAAGCTGAGCATCAAACCGGGTCAAACCACCTTTGATGGTCGCTTCACTCTGCTGCCAACCTGCTGTCTGGGCAACTGCGATAAAGGGCCGACCATGATGATTGATGAGGACACTCACAGTCAGCTGAAGCCTGAAGATATCGAGACGCTACTGGAGCAGTATCAATGATTAAAGACATTGTACGCACTCCCGAAATGCACCCGCTGACCTGGCGACTGCGCGATGACAAACAGCCGGTCTGGCTGGATGAATACCGCAGCAAAAACGGCTATGCGGGCGCCGAAAAGGCCATTAAAGGCCTGGCTCCGGACGAGATCGTCAACCTGGTGAAAGACGCCGGGTTGAAAGGCCGCGGCGGCGCAGGTTTCTCCACCGGTCTGAAGTGGAGCCTGATGCCGAAAGACGAATCCATGAACATCCGTTACCTGCTGTGTAACGCCGATGAAATGGAGCCGGGCACCTATAAAGACCGCTTGCTGATGGAACAGATGCCGCACCTGTTGGTGGAAGGCATGCTGATCTCGGCTTTCGCGCTGAAGGCTTACCGCGGCTATATCTTCCTGCGCGGTGAGTACATCGAAGCGGCGGTGCATTTGCGTCGTGCGATTGCCGAAGCTACCGAAGCCGGGTATCTGGGCAAGAACATCATGGGCAGCGGTTTCGACTTCGAGCTGATTGTTCATACCGGTGCCGGTCGCTACATCTGCGGCGAAGAAACCGCGCTGATTAACTCGCTGGAAGGCCGCCGCGCCAACCCGCGCTCCAAGCCACCATTCCCGGCTTCCTCCGGCGTATGGGGCAAACCGACCTGCGTTAACAACGTAGAAACCCTGTGTAACGTGCCGGCCATTCTGGCGAACGGCATTGACTGGTACAAGGGGATCTCCGCCGGCAAAAGTAACGACGCCGGGACCAAACTGATGGGCTTCTCCGGCCGGGTGAAAAACCCAGGCGTTTGGGAGCTGCCGTTTGGTACCACCGCACGTGAAATTCTGGAAGATTACGCCGGTGGCATGCGTGACGGACTGCGTTTCAAAGCCTGGCAGCCAGGTGGTGCAGGGACCGACTTCCTGACTGCCGATCATCTCGATTTGCCGATGGACTTCGAGAACATCGGTAAAGCCGGCAGCCGTCTTGGCACCGCGCTGGCGATGGCGGTGGACCACGAAATCGGTATGGTTCCGTTGGTGCGCAACCTGGAAGAGTTCTTCGCTCGCGAGTCCTGCGGTTGGTGTACGCCATGCCGTGACGGCCTGCCGTGGAGCGTGAAGATCCTGCGTGCGTTGGAAAATGGCCAAGGGCAGCCGGGGGATATCGAAACCCTCGAGCAGCTGTGCCGTTCCCTCGGCCCGGGCAAAACCTTCTGCGCCCACGCGCCAGGTGCCGTAGAGCCACTGCAAAGCGCAATTAAATATTTCCGTGAAGAGTTCGAAGCGGGCATCGCCGTGAAGCATTTCAGTAACGCGCATGCGATTGGCGGCATTCAGCCGAACAACCTGCTGAAGCAACGCTGGTAAGCCGACTCGCCCCGACGACACGGCCAGAATTTTTGATTAACGCCTGCCGCAAGGCAGGCCACTTGGAAGCATGCTGACTATGGCTACGATTCATGTAGACGGCAAAGAATACGACGTAGATGGAGCTGACAACCTGTTGCAGGCTTGTCTCTCTCTCGGCCTCGATATTCCTTACTTTTGCTGGCATCCGGCGCTGGGAAGCGTCGGCGCTTGCCGCCAATGTGCGGTAAAGCAATACCAAAACGCGGAAGATACGCGTGGCCGTTTGGTGATGTCTTGTATGACACCGGCATCCGATGGAACCTTTATTTCCATCGACGATGCCGAAGCCAAACAGTTCCGTGAAAGCGTGGTTGAGTGGTTGATGACCAACCACCCACACGACTGTCCGGTATGTGAAGAAGGCGGTAACTGTCACCTGCAGGATATGACAGTAATGACCGGCCACAGCTTCCGTAAATACCGCTTCAGCAAGCGTACCCACAATAACCAGGAACTGGGGCCGTTTATCTCGCATGAGATGAACCGCTGCATCGCCTGCTACCGTTGTGTGCGCTATTACAAGGATTATGCGGACGGCACCGACTTCGGTGTGTACGGCGCGCACGATAACGTCTACTTCGGTCGTGTTGAGAGCGGCACGCTGGAAAGCGAGTTCTCCGGCAACCTGGTAGAAGTGTGCCCGACCGGCGTGTTCACCGACAAAACCCACTCCGAGCGTTATAACCGTAAGTGGGACATGCAGTTTGCGCCAAGCATTTGCCAGCAGTGCAGCATCGGCTGTAACACCAGCCCGGGCGAGCGCTATGGTGAATTGCGTCGCATCGAAAACCGCTATAACGGCAGCGTGAACCACTACTTCCTGTGCGACCGCGGCCGCTTCGGTTATGGCTACGTGAACCAGAAAGATCGTCCACGTCAGCCACAGCAGCTGCGCGGCAACGATTGGATCACCCTGAACGCCGAACAGGCTATGCAGGGCGCGGCGGACATCCTGCGTCAGGCGAAGAAAACCATCGGTATCGGCTCACCCCGCGCCAGTCTGGAAAGCAACTTCGCACTGCGTGAACTGGTCGGTGCCGAGAATTTCTACACCGGTATTTCACAGGCGGAACAGGGTCGTCTGAACCTGATGCTGAACGTGCTGCAAAACAGCGGCGTTCACACGCCTGCGCTGCGCGAAATTGAAGGCTACGACGCGGTATTGGTGCTGGGTGAAGATCTGACCCAGACCGGCGCACGTATTGCTTTGTCGGTACGTCAGGCGGTGAAGGGCAAGGCTCGCGCCATGGCTGCAGCCCAGCGCGTTGCCGACTGGCAGATTGCCGCGATACAAAACATTGGTCAGCATGCCAAGTACCCACTGTTCGTCACCAACGTGGACAACACCCGTCTGGACGACATCGCTGCGTGGAACTACCGTGCACCGGTAGATGAGCAAGCGCGTCTCGGCTTCGCCATCGCCCACGGGCTGGATAATGCGGCACCGGCGGTCAACGATTTGGCTGACGGCCTGAACAAGAAAGTCGATATCATCGTGCAGGCGCTGACCGACGCACGTAAACCGCTGATCGTCACCGGTAGCAACGCCGGCAGCGAAGCCATCATCGAAGCGGCGGCCAACATCGCCAAAGCGCTGAAGGATCGCGGCTCTGATGTGGGTATCACCTTCGTGGCCAGCGCGGCCAACAGCATCGGTTTGTCGATGATTGGCGGTGGTTCGCTCGATCAGGCGCTGTCGCAGCTGGAAAACGGCGAAGCAGACACCGCTATCGTGATGGAAAACGATCTCTACCGGCATGCGCAGGCGGCAAAAGTGGACGCCGCGTTGGCCAAGGTCAGCAACCTGATCGTGGTTGATCATCAGCGCACCGCGATCATGGATCGGGCCAACCTGATCCTGTCGGCGGCCAGCTTTGCAGAAAGCGACGGTACCCTGGTCAACCAGGAGGGTCGCGCACAGCGTTTCTTCCAGGTTTACGATCCGGCCTACTACGACGACGCGAAAAAAGACGTTTACACCGTAATGCTGGAAAGCTGGCGTTGGATGCACTCGCTGCATTCCACCTATACCAGCCGTCACGTGGACTGGACGCAGCTCGATCACGTTATCGAAGCCTGTGTTACCGCGTTGCCGCAGCTGCAGGGCATTGTGGACGCGGCACCGGACGCAAGTTTCCGCATCCGAGGTCAAAAATTGGCACGTTCGCCACATCGTTCCAGTGGTCGTACGGCTATGCGCGCCAACATCAGCGTGCACGAGCCGCGTCAGCCGCAGGATAAAGACACCATGTTCGCCTTCTCGATGGAGGGCAACAACAGCCCGCTGGCCGATCGTCAGCAGATCCCGTTCGCCTGGGCACCAGGTTGGAACTCACCGCAGGCATGGAACAAGTTCCAGGCCGAAGTGGGCGGCAAGCTGCGCCATGGCGATCCGGGCGTGCGTCTGATCGAAGCAGGGGAGGGCAAGCTGGATTACTTCACCCAGGTGCCTGCCGCCTTTGATCATGAGCAAGGCTGGCGTGTCGCGCCTTATTACCACCTGTTCGGCAGTGATGAAATGTCACAGCGTTCCGGCGTGATCCAGCAGCGTATGCCAGAGGCCTACGTGATGGTGAACCCGGCGGATGCCGCTACGCTTGGCGTGAATGCCGGTGCGCTGGTGGAGTTCAGCTGTGCGGGCCAGACGCTGCGTCTGCCGGTGCGCCTGAGTGAAACGCTGACCCAGGGCCAGGTGGGCTTACCGCTCGGCTTGCCAGGGATCCCGCCGGTATTGGTGGGTGCGACGGTTGAAAATCTGCGGGAGGCAACACGATGAGCTGGTTTACCCCTGAGGTGATCGACATTCTGATCTCCGTGCTTAAAGCGGTAGTGATCCTGCTGGTCGTCGTCACCTGCGGTGCTTTCATGAGCTTCGGCGAACGTCGCCTGCTCGGCCTGTTCCAGAACCGTTACGGACCAAACCGTGTCGGCTGGGGCGGTTCGCTGCAACTGGTCGCCGACATGATCAAAATGTTCTTCAAGGAAGACTGGGTTCCGAAATTCTCCGACCGGGTGATCTTCACCCTGGCGCCGATGATCGCCTTCACTTCCCTGTTGCTGGCATTTGCCATCGTCCCGGTCAGTCCGACCTGGGCGGTGTCAGACCTCAACATCGGTATTTTGTTCTTCCTGATGATGGCCGGCCTGGCGGTATACGCCGTGCTGTTTGCCGGCTGGTCGAGCAACAACAAATACTCGCTGTTGGGGGCGATGCGTGCTTCTGCGCAAACCCTGAGCTACGAAGTGTTCATCGGCCTGTCGCTGATGGGCGTGGTGGCGCAGGCGGACTCCTTCAACATGCAGACCATTGTTGAATCTCAGGCGCATCTGTGGAACGTCATCCCGCAATTCTTCGGTTTCGTGACCTTTGCGATTGCCGGCGTTGCGGTGTGTCACCGTCACCCGTTTGACCAACCGGAAGCCGAGCAGGAACTGGCTGACGGTTACCACATTGAATACTCCGGCATGAAGTTCGGTCTGTTCTTCGTGGGTGAGTACATCGGTATCGTCACCGTTTCTGCCCTGATTGTGACGTTGTTCTTCGGTGGCTGGCAGGGTCCATTCCTGCCGCCATTCATCTGGTTCGCGCTGAAAACGGCTTTCTTCATGATGATGTTCATTCTGATTCGTGCTGCTCTGCCACGTCCGCGCTATGACCAGGTAATGGCCTTCGGCTGGAAAGTGTGTCTGCCGCTGACGCTGCTGAACCTGCTGGCAACTGCCGCAGTCATTTTGTACAACGCTCAATAAGGGGTGAATAAACCATGACATTGAAAGAGTTATTGGTTGGTTTCGGCACCCAGGTGCGCAGCATTTGGATGATAGGCCTGCATGCCTTCGCCAAGCGCGAAACCCAGATGTATCCGGAAGAACCGGTTTACCTGCCGCCGCGTTACCGTGGCCGTATCGTGCTGACGCGCGATCCGGACGGTGAAGAGCGTTGCGTAGCCTGTAACCTGTGTGCGGTTGCCTGCCCGGTGGGCTGTATCTCGCTGCAAAAAGCAGAACAGAAAGATGGCCGTTGGTATCCGGAGTTCTTCCGCATCAACTTCTCGCGCTGCATTTTCTGCGGCCTGTGCGAAGAAGCTTGCCCAACTACCGCGATCCAGCTGACGCCGGATTTCGAAATGGGTGAGTTCAAACGCCAGGACCTGGTGTACGAAAAAGAAGATCTGTTGATCTCGGGGCCGGGTAAATATCCGGAATATAACTTCTACCGGATGGCCGGTATGGCGATTGACGGCAAAGCCAAGGGCGAAGCCGAAAACGAAGCCAAACCGATCGACGTCAAAGGTCTGTTGCCTTAAGGAGCCAGCAAGCATGGAAATTGCCTTTTATCTGGCAGGTTTGATTGCGGTGATCGCGACCATTCGCGTGATCTCGCATACCAATCCTGTGCATGCGTTGCTGTATCTGATCGTCTCGCTGTTGGCGATCTCTGCAGTCTTCTTCTCACTCGGCGCGTACTTCGCAGCGGCGTTGGAGATCATCGTTTACGCCGGTGCCATCATGGTGCTGTTCGTGTTCGTGGTCATGATGTTGAACCTCGGCAGCGCGGTACAAAAGCAAGAGCGCGACTGGCTGAAGCCGTCGGTATGGATCGGTCCGGGCCTGCTGTCGTTGCTGCTGCTGGCGGTGCTGATTTTCGCGATTCGCAGCGTGTCCGATCAGGGCATCAGCGGTGAGATGGTAGACGCCAAAGCCGTGGGGATCAGCCTGTTCGGTCCTTACGTGTTGGCGGTTGAGCTGGCTTCAATGCTGCTGTTGGCAGGTCTGGTTGTTGCCTTCCACATTGGCCGTGAGCACAAACCGGGTGAGGTGTTGAGCAACGCGCCGGTTGGTGGCGAAATGGCGAGAAGAAAATCGGAGGAGCAAGCATGATCCCTCTTCAACATGGCCTGATTCTGGCGGCGATCCTGTTCGTCCTGGGTCTGACCGGGTTGCTGGTTCGTCGTAATCTGCTGTTTATGCTGATCAGTCTGGAAGTGATGATCAACGCCGCAGCATTGGCGTTTATCGTGGCGGGTAGTTACTGGGGCCAACCGGATGGGCAGGTGATGTACATCCTGGCGATCAGTTTGGCGGCAGCCGAGGCCAGTATCGGTCTGGCGTTGCTGCTGCAGCTCTACCGTCGCCGTCATACCCTGAATATTGATACTGTCAGTGAGATGCGCGGATGAACCTATTATATTTAACTATTCTGCTACCGCTGATCGGGTTCCTGCTGTTGGCCTTTTCCCGAGGCCGCTGGTCTGAGAACGTCTCGGCAACCATTGGCGTAGGCTCTATCGGCCTGGCTGCGTTGGTCACGGTGCATGTGGCGATGGATTTCTTCGCCCAGAAAGCGACGGGCGTGCAGCTGTTTGAGCAGAGCCTGTGGAACTGGATGACCGTCGGTAACTTTAATATCGGCGTGACTTTGACGCTGGACGGCCTGTCGTTGACCATGTTGTCCGTGGTCACCGGCGTGGGCTTCTTCATCCACATGTTCGCGTCCTGGTACATGCGCGGTGAAGAGGGCTACTCGCGCTTCTTCGCTTACACCAACCTGTTTATCGCCAGCATGGTGGTATTGGTACTGGCAGACAACCTGTTGCTGATGTACCTGGGCTGGGAAGGCGTGGGCCTGTGCAGCTACCTGCTGATCGGCTTCTACTACAAGGATCCGGCCAACGGTGCGGCGGCGATGAAAGCCTTCATCGTGACCCGCGTCGGCGACGTGTTCCTGGCGTTCGCGCTGTTCATCCTCTACAACGAGCTGGGCACGCTGAACATCCGCGAACTGATGATCCTGGCACCGCAAAAACTGGCGGTCGGCGATACGGCGATCACCTGGGCTACCCTGATGTTGCTGGGCGGCGCGGTCGGTAAATCAGCGCAGCTGCCGTTGCAGACCTGGCTGGCAGACGCCATGGCGGGTCCAACCCCGGTTTCCGCACTGATCCACGCGGCGACCATGGTGACCGCGGGCGTTTACCTGATTGCCCGTACGCACGGCCTGTTCCTGATGGCGCCGGAAGTGTTGCATCTGGTGGGCATTATCGGGGCAGTGACCCTGGTGCTGGCCGGCTTTGCCGCGCTGGTACAGACTGACATCAAACGCGTACTTGCCTACTCCACCATGAGCCAGATTGGTTACATGTTCCTGGCGTTGGGTGTGCAGGCGTGGGATGCAGCAATCTTCCATCTGATGACCCATGCGTTCTTCAAGGCGCTGCTGTTCCTCTCCTCCGGTTCAGTGATCCTGGCTTGCCATCACGAGCAGAACATCTTCAAGATGGGCGGCCTGCGCAAGAGCATTCCACTGGTTTACGTCTGCTTCCTGGTGGGGGGCGCTGCGCTGTCGGCACTGCCGCTGATCACCGCAGGCTTCTTCAGTAAGGATGAGATCCTGGCGGGTGCGATGGCCAACGGTCACATCAACCTGATGATTGCCGGCCTGGTCGGTGCGTTCATGACCTCGCTGTACACCTTCCGTATGATTTTCATCGTGTTCCATGGCGAAGAGAAAATCAAAGCGCATGCCGGTAAAGGCATCACTCACCACCTGCCGCTGTTGGTTCTGCTGGTGCTGTCCACCTTCGTTGGCGCGATGATTGTTCCGCCACTGCAGGGCGTACTGCCAGATACCACCGAGCTGGCGCACGGTAGCGTGCTGCAGTTGGAAATTACCTCCGGCGTAGTGGCTATTGTTGGCATCCTGTTAGCGGCGGCGCTGTGGCTGGGCAAACGTACCCTGGTTACCCGCATCGCCAATAGCGCACCGGGACGTTTCTTCTCTACCTGGTGGTTCCATGCCTGGGGCTTCGACTGGCTGTACGACAAAGTATTCGTCAAGCCGTACCTGGGTATTGCGAAGTTGCTGCAACGTGATCCGCTGAACTCGATGATGAACCTGCCGGCCATTTTCTCCCGCTGGGGGAACCGTGGTCTGACAGTGAGCGAGAACGGTCAGGTGCGTTGGTATATAGCGTCTATGGGTGTGGGTGCAGTGGTCGTATTGGCTCTGTTGATTTTGGTTTAATTGAATAATTTAAACAGACGCATTTTTCGGGCGTAGCGCTCTGCAGGGCAGGCGCTACGTACAAAGTTTGAAATTATTCGTATAAGGGACACAAAACGCCATGCTATTACCTTGGCTAATTCTTATCCCCTTTATTGGCGGTCTGCTGTGCTGGCAGTTTGAGCGCTTCGGTACTAAGGTGCCGCGCTGGATTGCGTTGATCGCAATGGGGCTGACATTGGCGCTTTCTCTGCATCTGTGGATGCAGGGCGGCTACACGTTGACTACGCCGAAAGGCATACCGCAGTGGCAGTCTGAATTCCTGCTGCCGTGGATCCCACGCTTTGGCATTTCCATCCACCTGGCGCTGGACGGACTTTCACTGCTGATGGTAGTGCTGACCGGCCTGCTGGGCGTGTTGGCTATCCTCTGTTCCTGGCGTGAAATCCAGAAATACCAGGGCTTCTTCCACCTGAACCTGCTGTGGATCCTGGGTGGGGTTATCGGCGTGTTCCTCGCCATCGACATGTTCCTGTTCTTCTTCTTCTGGGAAATGATGTTGGTGCCGATGTACTTCCTGATCGCACTCTGGGGTCACAAGGCGTCGGACGGGAAAACCCGCATCACTGCGGCTACCAAGTTCTTCATCTATACCCAGGCCAGCGGTCTGGTGATGCTGATTGCCATTATGGGCCTGGTGTTTGTGCACTATAACGCGACCGGCGTGTGGACCTTCGATTACGAAGACCTGCTGCAAACGCCAATGTCACACAACGTGCAATACCTGTTGATGCTGGGCTTCTTCATTGCCTTCGCGGTGAAAATGCCGGTGGTGCCGTTGCACGGCTGGTTGCCGGATGCGCACAGCCAGGCTCCTACCGCAGGTTCTGTCGACCTGGCGGGGATCTTGCTGAAGACCGCGGCCTATGGCCTGTTGCGCTTCAGCCTGCCGCTGTTCCCGGAAGCTTCGCATGAGTTCGCGCCAATCGCCATGTGGCTGGGTGTTATCGGTATCTTCTACGGCGCCTGGATGGCGTTTGCGCAGACCGATATCAAGCGTCTGATCGCTTACACCTCGGTTTCCCATATGGGCTTCGTCCTGATCGCCATCTACACCGGCAGCCAACTGGCTTACCAGGGTGCAGTGATCCAGATGATTGCACACGGCCTGTCTGCGGCCGGTATGTTCATCATCTGTGGCCAGTTGTACGAACGTCTGCACACTCGCGACATGCGTGAAATGGGCGGCCTGTGGGGGCGTATCAAATACATCCCTGCGCTGTCGCTGTTCTTCGCGGTGGCTACGTTGGGGATGCCGGGTACCGGTAACTTCGTCGGTGAATTCATGATCCTGTTCGGCAGCTATCAGGTTGTGCCGGTGATCACCGTGATTTCTACCTTCGGTCTGGTGTTTGCTTCGGTTTACTCGTTGATCATGATGCAGCGTGCCTACTACGGCAAAGCCAAGTCTGACCAACCTTTGCCGGGCATGACCGCGCGTGAGCTGTTCATCATTCTGCTGTTGGTGGTGTTGCTGGTTCTGTTGGGGTTCTACCCACAACCGATTCTGGACACTTCTAATGCGGCGATGAGCAACGTGCAACACTGGTTTGGTTCGTCAGTTTCAGCAATTTCAACAACAAGGCCGTAATTCGCCATGACAATAACTCCTCAACAACTGATCGCACTGTTGCCGCTGTTGATCGTCGGATTGACGGTGGTGGTTGTGATGCTAGGCATTGCGTGGCGACGCGACCACTTTATCAACGCCACCCTGACCGTGATCGGGCTAAACCTGGCGCTGCTTTCGCTGTACTTTGTCGGCCAGGCAGGCCCAATGGATGTCACCCCGCTGCTGCGGGTTGACGGCTACTCGATGTTCTATACCGGGCTGGTGATATTGGCGAGTCTGGCGACCTGTACCTTTGCCTATCCGTGGCTGGTCGGTTACCCGGACAACCGCGAAGAGTTCTATCTGCTGGTGCTGATTGCTACCCTGGGTGGCATTCTGCTGGCGAGCGCCAACCATCTTGCCTCGCTGTTCCTCGGTATTGAACTGATCTCGCTGCCGCTGTTTGGTCTGGTGGGCTACGCCTACCGCCAGAAGCGACCGCTGGAAGCGGCCATCAAGTACATGCTGCTGTCCGCCGCGGCGTCGTCCTTCCTGCTGTTCGGTATGGCGTTGCTGTATGCGGAGTCCGGTGACTTGTCGCTGGCCGGCCTGGGCAAGAGCCTGCAAGAAAACATGATGCACCAGCCGCTGATCCTGGCCGGTATGGGCATGATGATTGTCGGTCTGGGCTTCAAGCTGTCGCTGGTGCCGTTCCAACTGTGGACGCCGGATGTGTATCAGGGGGCGCCTGCGCCGGTTTCAACCTTCCTGGCCACCGCCAGCAAGATTGCTATCTTTGCGGTCGTTATGCGTCTGTTCCTGTATGCGCCTGCTGCCGACAACGAAGCGCTGCGCATGGTGCTGTCGATCATTGCCGTTTGTTCGATTTTGTTCGGCAACCTGATGGCCATCAGCCAGACCAACATCAAGCGTCTGCTGGGTTACTCGTCGATTGCACACCTGGGTTATCTGCTGGTGGCGCTGATTGCGGTGCAAACCCACCAGCTGTCGCTGGAAACCGCCGGGGTTTACCTGGCCGGTTACCTGTTCAGCAGCCTGGGCGCGTTCGGCGTGGTCAGCCTGATGTCCAGCCCGTACCGTGGCCCGGATGCAGATTCACTGTTCTCCTACCGCGGTCTGTTCTGGCATAAGCCCATTCTGTCCGCCGTCATGACGGTGATGATGCTGTCACTGGCCGGTATCCCGATGACCCTGGGCTTTATCGGTAAGTTCTTCGTGATCGCAATGGGCGTCAGCGCTCACCTGTGGTGGTTGACCGGCGCCGTGGTGCTGGGTAGCGCCATTGGTTTGTACTACTACCTGCGCGTCACCGTCAGCCTGTTCCTCAGCGCGCCGGAAGCGCTGCAGCGCGATACCCCAAATAACTGGGCGTTGACCGCAGGCGGCGTAGTGGTGTTGATCTCCGCCGCGTTGGTGCTGTTGCTGGGTGTTTATCCGCAGCCGCTGATTACGCTGGTACAGATGGCACAACCGATGTTCTGATGGGCATCAGGGCAGTAAAAAAGGTCGCTTCGGCGACCTTTTTTTATGGCGTGGGGCAGGGGCGTTTATGTGGGTCAGCCGGGATTGTTTTTAAATGAGGTTTCCAGCGCCTGGACTACGGCACGCACCCTGGCGGCACGCTGCAGGTCAGGATGCAGCACCAGCCAGATATCTACCCAGTCTTTGTTTTCCGGGAAAATTCGCACCAGGTCCGGGTCCTTATCCGCCAGGAACGAGGACAGCAGGCCAATCCCCAACCCATTGCGCGTTGCAGAGCGCAGCAGCAACTGCGAATTGCACTGCAGCACCACGTTAGGATCGATCAGCGTTTCGCCACAGAAGTTGTTCCAGTGACGGGGCACCAGTTCTCGCGGGAACATCAGCAGGTCATGACCCCGCAGATGGTCGCCCTTGGTCGGCATGCCGTGTTTGTCGAGATAGTCCTGCGTCGCATACAGCCCCATTTCGATGGTGGCCATGCGTTTGATAATCAGCTCATCGGATTCGGGACGGGCGCCGCGGATCGCCAGATCTGCGCCACGGTACGAAATATCAGAGATATTGACCGCCGTCAGCATGGTGACGGTGATTAACGGGTATTGTTCTCGCAGCGCCTTCAGCGCCGGGATGACAAAAGCCTCGGCCATGGTATCGGTGGTGGCGATGCGTACGTTACCGCACAGGCTGTCGTCGCCACTGGTGGCTTTGCGGCCAATCGCCTGCACCGAGTTCTCCATGTTCATGACGTCCGCCAGCATTTCTTCTCCCAACGGACTGAGGGAGAACGATTTAGGCGTACGGATAAACAGTTTGGATCCCAGGCTCTCTTCAAAAGCGGTAATACGCCGCCCGACGGTGGCTTGGTCGACGTGTAGTTCATTGGCGGCTTTTCGTAAAGTGCCGCAGCGTGCGACCGCCAGGAAGAAGCGTGCATCATCCCAATTCATCATGCCATTTCCTTTGTGCAGGCTTATCGGTCTTGTCTGTGTTCATTATTGCGCAACCGTACCGGCTCTGGTTTTGGCTGCAAATGAGGCCCACGTATCATAATTATTAATTATGTTTCAGGATATGAATAAATGCATCAACGTGAAGCAGTTTTGCATCTTTATTTTTACCCGACAATCTTTATGCTTATCAACGTTTATGCTGTGATCTGGCGCACATTTTGTGCCAATGTTACCCTGAACGCGTAAGCAGACGCGCATGAGAGCCTGTCTCTGTGGGCTAATCGCCTGGTGGGATCGACTCTGAATCTAGGTTGGCCCACCACGACTGGACATTGAAAATGGAGTCTCACGCAGAGAAGTTATACACCCCCGTAGCACTGGCAACTGCGGACGGTGTCAGAGTTATTGCAACCCCCGGTGCGAAAGCGGCAACGCAAAGCAACGCTGATGCGATTATCCAGAGTCTCGAAGCTCGCGGCATTCAGCACATATTCCTGGTACCCGGCAAGCTGGTGTACCCATTGATAAAATCCATTGAACATTCAGGCATTGCCGGCATCGTCGGCGCCCATGAAACCGCCTGCGGCTTTATGGCGGACGGTTATGCCCGCGCCAGCCGCAAGTTTGGCGTTTGTCTGGGCATCTCCGGTCCCGGCACCATGAATTTCCTGCCGGCGATGGCGGCGGCACAGGCCGACAAAATTCCGGTGTTGTATCTGGCCGGCGGCATTGCCACTTATCATGAGGCGCAGGGTGCCTTCCAGGACGGCAGCAATAGTGGCATCGATGAGCTGACTATCGTCAAACCGCTGCTTTCCGCTGCGATAGAAGTGAAAAATAATCTCACGTTGCAGCACGAACTGCGGCGCAGTCTGTCCTTCCTGAACACTCAGCGAAAAGGTCGCACCTATCTCAGCGTGCCGGTCGATATGCAAAAGAAAGAGGTGGCTGGCGGTCATGAAGTTAGCCCGCCACGCACGCCCCAGTGCCGAGAGGCCGCCATCGACCCACAGGCATTGGATCAGGTGCTGGATGACTATCTGCTGCGCGGGCTGAACGTCGCCTGCCTGGTGGGTAACCGCATGAATAATCCGCTGGATGCGGCCCTGCTGTTGCGCCTGGCGGAGAAATACCGTCTGCCGGTTGCCACTACGCTGTCCGGCAAGGGCGCGTTTCCCGAAGGGCACGAGCTGGCGTTGGGGCTGTATGGTTTTGCCGGTCATACCCGGGCGGTGGAAACCATCAATGGCGATGAAGTGGATGTGCTGCTGGTGCTGGGTTGCGATCTGAGCCAACGCGATAGCCTGAACTGGAATCCGCGGCTGCACGGCACCAAAACGTTGGTGGTGATTGACGAGGATTTCGATAAGGTCAGCTCGCATTATCAACCGGATATGCAGATTTTCTCCAGCCTGACCGGCTCGTTGCACCACCTGCTGGATGCGGTCAGCGACGATGACGCGCACCTGAACAGCATTAAGCGCTTGCGTAACGGCTGGCTTGAGCAGGTGGGTCAACTGCCGCTAGAGCAGCAACGGCCCGATTTGCAGGTGCGTCTTGCCGAGGGTGAGGCCAACATGTACCCCGGCGACGCCATCAAACGCATCCGCAGCCGTATGAATCAGGACACCAACGTGGTGGTCGATTCCGGCGCACACCGTATCTTTATGGCGCACCACTGGCAGGCCAGCGGCCGGGGCGATTACCATACCTCAAGCTCCCTGGCGCCGATGGGCTGGGCGATTTGTGCCGGCATTGGCATCAAACTGGCAGCGCCGCACCGCGACTGCGTGGTGGTTACCGGCGACGGCTGCATGCTGATGCACGGCATCGAGATCCAGACGGCCGCCCGTTATCAGGTCAAAATGACCTTTGTGGTGATGAACAACTGCGCTCACGGAGCGATGCACATCGACACCCTGCAAAACCGTGGGGTATCTGCGGACTATACCGCGTTGCCGAACCATGACTGGAAGGCCTTCGCCAACAGCCTGGGGGTTGCCTCCGCCAAAGCGGCGACGCTGGAGGAACTGGACGAAGCGCTGACCGCCGCGGCTGAGCATGAGGGGCCTTTCCTGATAGAAGTGTTGGTAGGAAATCATGTGGCGCCTAATCGATACTATGCCGAGAGCATCGTAGAATACGAGCAGCGTATCAAAGGCTTGTAAAGGCGTAACCCCAGATTCCAGGAGTCGTCATTCATTGTCCTTTGTATTACGCCATTCTATTTTGTTCACCGTAGTCATGGAGCGATAACAATGTATAAACTGACACTTCTGGCATTAATGATGGCATTTCAAGGCGCTGCACAGGCCGCAGAGGATCACGGCGAAGGCATAAACAAAGAAACCTTGCTGAAAACCGAAACCTCATGGGAGGGGACGCCGTACCAGCATTATCCGGCAGGCGCTCCGCAGATCACCATGTTGAAGGTCACGGTGGAACCGAACAAGGTGCTCGCCTGGCATACTCACCCGTGCATCAGCGCGGTGTATATGACTGGGGGCAGCGTTTCGCTGACGGTCAAGAAAACCGGCGTGAAACACACCTTTAAGCAGGGCGACTCCTTTACCGACACGGTAGATATCGTTCACCAAGGGGTTTCTGGTGATAAAGGCGCTGAGATGCTGGTATTCTTCGCCTGCGCTGATAATAAACCGCTGACGGTGAAAGCTGCCGAATAATATCCTCGCCGTTTTTCAAGCTGCGGCGATGTTGACTGCATTAGCCGTAGGGGGCGAATCAATTCGCCCCGTTTTATTTTGTCGCCCGTTGGGGTGATATACCGAGGAAATCATGGTTGCTTTGTGGATGGTCGTCGCCAGCGGGTTCTTTGCGTTGATGGGGGCCAGCATCAAACTGGCTTCGGCCAAGGTCGGTTTTTTCGACATCATTTTTTACCGCTCTGTGATTAACGTCCTGATCGTTGCCGCGCTGATCCATGTGAAAAATCTCGGTTTCCGCACCCAGCATTTGGGGTTGCACATGAAACGCGCCGCCATTGGCAATGCGGCGATGTACTGCGGTTTCTACTCACTAATCCATCTGCCGATCGCCACGGCCACCACGTTGGGCTACACCAATCCTATCTTTCAGTCGGCGATTGCCTTTGTCACTAGCAAAGGCCAACTGACCGGCAAGCTGCTGTTCTCGGTATTGCTGGGTTTTATCGGCATTCTGGTGCTGCTGCGCCCCGATACGCCGAACGGCGAGTATGCCGCGACCCTGATTGGCCTGCTTTCCGGCCTGCTGACCGCGCTGGCCTATTTTAACGTCGGTAAGCTGGTGCGCAGTGGCGAACCCGAACTGCGAGTGGTGTTTTACTTCTCGTTGGTGGGCACCCTGGTGGGCGGCATGATGACCACTGTGGTGGGGTTTACCGCGTTGGACAGCGCCATGATGCTGTGCGTTTGCGCCATCGGTGTGTTCGGCAGCCTGGGGCAAATCACCATGACCCGCGCCTACGGCAGCGGCAATGCGGTGATTGTCAGCATTCTTTCCTATAGCACCATCATTTTCTCCACGCTGCTCGGCTATCTGTTGTTTGGCGAGAAGCTGTCCTACATTGCTGCGGGCGGCATGGCGCTGATTATTCTCTCCGGTGCGTTGGCGATAGTGAAGCGCGCTCCGGCAAAAACCTCGAAGGCGGCGGCGGTGTGAATAGCACGGCATTAAGCGCTGGCGGGCGTCAGCGCAAATGCATTAATGAATCACTGTGATGCATTCTTGGCTATTTTGACCGTTATACCCGAAAGGTATGATAAACGCGTTTCCTGAGGAGTTTGGTTTTCAGGGTTAGGTGTTTATCCAGATTGTTTCGGGAGAGAAAAATGTCTGAAGGTGTGGCTGTTGATGAAGCCGCTAAAGCGAAGTTGGGTGAGTCGCATTTTGCCATCCTGCTGTTTTTAGCCCTGGCATTAATGTCCGCATTGCTGAACAGCAGTGCGCCGACACCGCTTTACCCGCTTTATCAACATGAGTTGGCGCTAAGCTCGGTCAGCCTGACCGTCATTTATGGCGCCTATGCCGCCGGCGTGCTGATTTCGCTGTTCGGCGTGGGCAACATGGCCGGCAAGGTCAAAGATCTGCGCAGCATGATTGTACCGGCGCTGCTGGTGGTGTTGGCCGGGGCCTTGCTGTTTTCGATGGCCGATTCGTTTTTGATGATGTTTATGGCGCGTCTGCTGGCCGGGATCGGCACCGGGGCTTTGACCGGTGCGGCTAACATTGCGCTGGTGCGTTTTGGGCCGAAGGACGGCGGTAAAAATGCGGCGCTGATTGCCACGCTGTCATTCACCACCGGTCTGGCTTTGGGGCCGATTTTCAGCGGCGTGGCGCTGCAAACCGGGTTCCACACTACCTCGCTGCCGTTCATTATCATCATGGCGGTGGCGGCAGTTGCCGCACTGGGCGTGATGCTGAAATGGCCGGTTGAAGCCGTTGTTGTACCCCTCAGTGGGGCACCGGCAGCAGAAGCCGCGGCAGAAAAAAGTTCGTTGGCGGATGGCCTGCGCGCTACCGGAGGCAAGTTCTTCCTGTGTGCCGGCGCGTTGTTCATCTGCTGGGCAGTGGCTGCCAGTATTCTGGCGATTGGGCCAAGCGTATCGGAAAAGCTGTTGGGCATGCACAGCCGGGGCGTTTACGGCTATGTGATTGCGGTTTACCTGGTGATTGCCGGTATTAGCCAGATCCTGAGCCGTCGCGTTAATGCGCGCCATTCGCTGATGTTTGGCTGTCTGGCGCAGGCGCTGTCAGTGGTGGTGTTCGCCGAGGCGATTCAGATCCACTCGCTGGCTCTGGCCAGTGCCGGTATGGTGATTGCCGGTTACGCCTACGGGGCGATTTTTGTCGGCAGTGCCACCTTGGTGAACCTGATTTCACCGAAGGCCAGCCACGCGAGACTGATTTCACTGTTTTACGTAATCGCCTATATCGCCAACTGGGTTCCGATCCTGCTGGGGGCGGTTATCGACCATGCCAGCCTGCATCTGGCGGTCAATCTGTTATTTCTGGTCAGTGCCGTGGTTTGCTTATCTTTGAGCTTCATGGTGACCCGCGCGGGCTTCCCGCGCTGATACCCGCCGAGTTTCAGGTTGTCCGTCGGCAACGTGAAATTAGCAGGGTAGCTGAACAACGATTTTAGCCACGCAAGGTGGCGAACGATTTCCCTGGTGTTGTTGTGTGTCATTTCCAGCGTGCTAGTCACGCTGGTTTTTTTTTTGTGACAAATTCCTCAATTCTGCAATTTCAGTATTTCTCATTACAAAATTTTTGTGATTTACATCACTTGAATTTGCCGATTTTCGCGTAAACTGCGCGCTTTCTTTGCTGCGGGTCAGTTTATGAACGTTCTTTTTGCCATTGCTGTGACTACCGGGATCCTCTCCGGCGTGTGGGGATGGGTGGCTGTTAGCCTGGGGCTGATCAGTTGGGCCGGTTTCCTGGGCTGTACGGCCTATTTTGCTTGCCCGCAGGGGGGGCTGAAAGGGTTGTTGATCAGCACACTGACCTGCTGCAGCGGGGTATTTTGGGCGATGGCGATCATTCACGGCAGTGAGCTGGCGCCCGGCTGGAGCCTGCTCGGTTATCTGCTGACCGGCGCGGTGGCTTTTCTGATGTGCATTCAGGCAAAGCAGCAGTGGCTGGGTTTTGTGCCCGGCACCTTTATCGGCGCTTGCGCCACCTTCGCCGGCGGCGGCAATTGGTCTCTGGTGACCCTTTCCCTGTTGGTGGGATTAGTGTTTGGCTACGCGATGAAAAACAGCGGCCTGTGGCTGGCGGCGCGCAGCGAAAAACCGAAACCGGCGGCCGCTGTTACCGAACATGTTAACCGCTGAATTAAATGGTGCCGCCGAGTGAGATGCGGTAGTGCAGATCAACGCGCTCAATGCACGGCACCCCTTTAATGCGTTTCAACAAGATCTCTGTGGCCACCTTGCCGATATCAAACCTGGGTGTAATAACGCTGGCGATGCCCGGCGTGGTGGCTTTGCCGATATCCAGGCCGTGAAATCCCGACAAAGCGATATCCTGCGGAACCCGCAGCCCCAGCCGCAGACACTCCTGTAAGACCCCAACGGCCAGATCGTCATTGGTGCATAAGATACCGTCCAAATCCGGGTAGAGCTGCCGTGCCATGGCCAGCATGTCGGAGCCGACTGTCACCGACGAAACACGGTGCGGTGTGATTTGGCGCGGTGTCAGGCCCTGTTTTTCCATCGCCCGGCAGTAGCCCTGAAAACGTTTGGTGTCGCGCGCATCGGACATGGCGCCAAAATAAACCACCTGACGTTTACCGCTGGCGAGCAGCGCTTCGGTCATGTCGTAACCCGCCTGGAAGTTATCGAACCCCACGGCGATCCTTCCTTCCGGACCTTCCAGATCCATCACCTGCGCCACCGGGATTTTGGCGGCCGTCAGGTACTTTTCCGCCCGCAGAGTATGCTCCGAATCCGTCAGGATCAGCCCGGCAATCGGGTAAGCCAGCAGTTGGACGATATGCTCTTCTTCGCGCTGCCGACTGTAGTCATAGTTCACTACCAGCGTTTGGTAGCCCTGTTCCAGAGTGATGGATTCGATTCCGGCCAGCAGATCGGCGAAAATTTGGTTGTTGAACGAGGGGATCAAAACGCCAATGCGCGGCTTTTGCGTTGAGCGTGCTTCATCGCCGTCGGTAAAGTTAACTTCCTTCATCACCTGGGCAATTTTCTCGGCGGTTTCGGCCGCCACCTTTTCCGGCGTTCGCAGATAGCGGCTGACGGTCATTTTGGTCACGCCGGCGAGCAGCGCAATATCTTGCAGCGTGACGCGTTGGTTCTTCATTCTGAGGCCTTAACAGGGTGGGGCGGCGAAATCGCGAATAACGCCATGTTAACAAATCGATTTAGTGATAACAATCGACGACATAAAGTATAAAAATCTTATTTTTCAATGAAATGTGTTGAGTTTGTTTCCCGCGAGATTGCGTGGCTTCACGTTAAAGGTAACAGGTTTTAGTAACACTGTTTTAAGTGATCGTCATCACGTTTTTGCCGGCGGCGATCCGCTGAGATAGGCACCTGTCTTATCTGAATGACACTGCCGGGGACGTTATGAACAACTTATTTTCACTGGATAATAAAAAAGTACTGATTACCGGCGCTTCTCGGGGCATTGGTTTTCTGCTGGCGCGTGGGCTGGCGGAGTACGGCGCTCACATATTGGTCAATGCGACCACCGAAGAAAACGCCCAGCGAGCCGTTGAAGCACTGCGCCGTGAGGGCTTCCGCGCCGATGCCGCGGCCTTTGATGTCACTAACTCCCAGGCCATTCATGCCGCTATTGAGAAAATTGAGGCGCAAAGCGGTGGGATCGATGTGTTGATTAACAACGCGGGCATACAGCGTCGCCACCCGTTTACCGAATTCCCGGAAAAAGACTGGGACGACATTATTGCCGTCAACCAGAAGGCGGTATTTATGGTGTCACAAGCCGTAGCCCGCCATATGGTGCAGCGTCAAAGCGGTAAAATCATCAATATCGGCTCGATGCAGAGCGAACTGGGCCGCGACACCATCACCCCCTATGCCGCTTCCAAAGGGGCGGTGAAAATGCTCACGCGCGGCATGTGCGTAGAGCTGGCGCGCTACAACATTCAGGTCAATGGTATTGCCCCGGGCTACTTCAAAACCGAAATGACTCAGGCACTGGCGGACAACCAAGAGTTTACCGCCTGGCTGACCAAGCGTACCCCGGCTGCCCGTTGGGGCGATCCGCAGGAGTTGATTGGCGCGGCGGTGTTCCTGTCGTCCAAAGCCTCTGATTTTGTCAATGGTCACCTGCTGTTTGTCGATGGCGGAATGTCGGCCGCGGTATAGCCGCCTGCTTATGAGAATATGATGATGAAAATTCAAACCCAATCCTGCGTGGTCAACGGCAAATATGACGTGGCGGTAGTGGAGCAGGAGGTTGAGTACCAGGGCCACGGCACGCTGGTGAAAATCACCCGTGGTGGCATCTGCGGATCAGACCTGCATTATTATCAGGAGGGTAAAGTCGGCAGTTTTCAGGTGCGTCAGCCGATGGTGCTGGGCCATGAGGTGATCGGCGAAGTGGTCGCTAGCGACACGGCTCGTCTGCCCGTGGGCCAGAAAGTGGCGTTAAACCCCAGCAAGCCCTGCGGGCAGTGTAAGTATTGCCTGGCGGATCAACAAAACCAATGTACTCAAATGCGCTTTTTCGGCAGCGCGATGTACTTCCCACATGTTGACGGCGCTTTTACCCAGTACAAGGTGGTTGATAGCGCGCAATGCATTGCGTTCGACGCCAACTGCGACGAGAAGGTGATGGTTTTTGCCGAGCCGCTGGCGGTGGCGATACATGCCGCCAGCCAGCCCGGTGAAGTGAAAGGGAAAAAGGTATTTGTGTCCGGCGTCGGCCCGATAGGCTGCCTGCTGGTGGCGGCGCTGAAGGCGTTGGGCGCCGACGAAATTGTCTGCGCCGATCTCAGCCCGCGTTGTCTGGATATCGCCGGAGAGATGGGGGCATCCCGCTGTCTGCACGCCGGCAATGACGATTTCAGCAGCTATCAGCAGGAAAAAGGGTACTTTGATATCGCTTTTGAAGTCTCCGGCCATCCACTGTCGTTGCAGCGTTGTCTGGAGGTCACCCGCGCCAAGGGGACGGTGGTGCAAGTCGGTATGGGAAGCAGCTTCCCGGATTTCCCGCTGATGCTGTTGATCGCCAAAGAGCTGAATCTGCTGGGATCCTTCCGGTTTGTTGAAGAGTTCGCCCTGGCGGTGACGTGGTTGGCCGAGGGGACAGTCAATCCGCTGCCGCTGCTGTCCGCCGAGTTCGACAATCGTCAACTGGCTGAGGCGCTGACGTTTGCCGGCGACAAGAGCCGGGCCGCCAAAGTCCAACTGGTGTTCTGATTTTAGCCATCAGTCTGATGGCGGGGATCGGCGATCCTTGTCTATAGTTAAGGGCCGTTTCATTTTTTAAACACGGAGAACTTACCATGGCGAGAAATACGGATGCGGATCAAACCACGCTCGATGACGATCTGAGAATGCTGAGCGACACGCTGGAAGAAGTGTTGAAGTACTCCGGCGATCGGGCCGATCAGGCCTATATCGATATCAAAGCTCATGCCGAAGAGGCATTGAGTGAGGTCAAGTCGCGGTTGGCTGACACCACCGAGTCCTACTATGCGCGCGCCAAGGACGCCGTTTGCCGAACCGACGGATACGTGCGTGAAAACCCCTGGTGCAGCGTAGGGATCGGTGCCACGGTTGGCCTGGTACTGGGCTTGTTGCTGGCGCGTAAATAACGGCCTGTATACCCGTCATACTTCAAGCTGCTTGGGTGTTGGCTGCCTTCACTCACCCCAGTCTCTTACTTGAGTAAGCTCCTGGGGCTTTGCTCAGTTGCCGCCTACAAGCAACTCGAATTATTTTTGGTATAGACGTTGGGCGCGGCACCCGCCGCGCCCCGATATTTACTGCCCCAATGTCACTTCCACCTGATGGATTTTGCCATCGTCTACCAGCGTTATCACAGCTTCCGACTGTTTTTCACCGTCGACGCTGACCTGCGCCGCGCCTTGCCCCTGACGAACAACCAACCGATATTCGCTGCTACCCTCCCGGTAGTTAAGCGTCACCTGTGGCCAGTCCGCCGGCAGGCGGGTATTGACGCTCAGCCGATCGCCATGGCGTTTCAGACCCAGCAGTGACTCGAGGATCAGCCGATACATCCAACCGGCAGAGCCGGTATACCAGCTCCAGCCGCCGCGACCGACGTGCGGCGCCACCGCGTAAATATCGGCGGTAACCACATACGGCTCGACCTTGTAGCGTTCCGCCGCGGTACTGTCCAGGCTGTGGTTGATCGGGTTGATCAGCGCCATCAGTTCCCAGGCGCGCTCGATATTGCCCATTTCGGCGAAGGCCATCACCGCCCACACCGCGCCATGGGTATATTGTCCGCCGTTTTCCCGCACGCCAGGCAGATAGCCGCGGATATAGCCCGGATTCGGGCCGTTGCCGTCAAAAGGCGGCGTCAGCAGTTTGATCAGGCCGGCCTGGTTGTCGACCAGGTGTTTATCCAGCGACTGCATGGCTTGCAGGCTGCGTGGCGCATCACCGGCACCGGACAGTACTGACCAACTTTGGGCAATGGCGTCGATACGGCACTCCGCCGACTGATGAGAGCCCAGTGGTTCCCCGCTGTCGAAATAGCCCCGACGGTACCATTCGCCGTCCCAGGCATGGTCACGCAGATTATTGCGCAGCGTCTCGGCCTGTTGGCGGCACAGCGTCGCCAGTTCGTCGTCATGACGCGTGGTTGCCAACTTGCCGTAACGCTGCAGGATATGGAACAGGAAGAAGCCAAGCCAGACGCTCTCGCCACGCCCCTCCAGGCCCACCATATTCATGCCGTCGTTCCAGTCACCGGCTCCCATCAGCGGCAGACCGTGTTCGCCGAAGTTCAATCCGTGTTTTAACGCCCGGACGCCATGCTGGTACAAGGTTTCTTGCGTTGCACTCTGCGCCGGTTGTTCATAGGAAGACTCCTCGCCGGGTGCCAGTTTGCGCGCCTCCAGATAGCCCACCTGTTCATCCAGGATGCTCTGATCGTCGGTGGCGTCCAGATAGTGGCAAATGGCCAGCGGCAACCACAAATAATCATCCGAACAGCGGGTGCGCACGCCGTTGCCCTGCGGCGGATGCCACCAGTGTTGCACGTCGCCTTCGACGAACTGGCGCGAAGCGCACAGCAGGATCTGTTCCCGCAGCCGTTCCGGGGCGGCATGAGTCAGTGCCAAAGTATCCTGCAGTTGATCGCGGAAGCCAAAGGCACCGCCGGATTGGTAGTAACCGCTGCGCGCCTGAATACGGCAGGCAAGGGTCTGGTACAGCAGCCAGCCATTGGCCAGTAAATCGACGGCCGGTTGCGGCGTCCCTATCTGCACTTTGTTGAGAATACCGTCCCAGTGCGCAGCCACCTGTTGCAACTCATCCTGCAGGTTGTCCTCCTGGAGGTATTTGTGCAGCAGCGCTTCGGCTTCTTCGGCGTTTTGCCCCAACCCGAGGGCGAACACAAAGCTGCGTTGATCGCCGTCGATCAGGCTGATGGCCGACTGCACCGCGCCGCACGGATCCATACCAGCCCCGACTTTGTCAGACAGGCGCCGCAGTTTTAGCACCGCCGGATTGGCCAGCGAACCATTACGACCGATAAATTCACGCCGGTCGCCAGTGAGCGAACAATGCGCCCCCGAGACGCCGAAGAACGCGGTGCGATCCGAGCCGTTGCCCCCATAGTGGTTGGTCGCCAGGATACCGCAGCCGTTTTCAGACGAAGCCGCCTGGGTGACGATATGCATGGCCGACTTTTGCCGCAGATCGCCGAGGATAAACTCCACATAACCGGTAGCCGAGAGCTTGCGGGTGCGTCCTGAGGTGTTGGTCAGCGTCAGCAGGAACAGTTTTACCGGGGCATCTTTGGCCACCAGCAGGGTGAACTGGCTGTCGATGCCGCTTTCGCGGTGATCGAAAACGCTGTAGCCGAAACCGTGACGGGTCAGGTAATGGCCTCGGCCCCGGGCAGGCAGCGGGGTTGGCGACCAGAAATGGCCGCTCTCTTCGTCGCGCAGGTAGAAAGCTTCGCCGCTGCGGTCACAGATGGGATCGTTGTCCCAAGGCGTGAGACGGTATTCGTGGGCGTTTTCGTACCAGGTGTAGGCCTGGCCGCTTTCCGAAACCACCGAGCCGAACATCGGGTTGGCCATCACGTTCGACCAGGGCGCCGGGGTGATCTTGCTTTCGTTCATCGCAATCACATATTCGCGGCCATTCTCCGAGAAGCCGCCGAGGCCGTTATAGAACTGCAGCGCGGCAATGTCGGGCAACTGCGGCGAATGCAGGTTGCGCGGCAAATTATCCACCGTCGCCAGTTTCGACGAGGCGGTCACCGGCGACAGCGGTTGCTGCAGGATCTGTGGCAACTGCAGGCGCTGGTTGAGCTGCTCGGTTAAACCGCCGCGTCGATCGTCGAGGTAAATACGCGCGACGCTGAGCAGCAGACGATGATCTTCCGGTGACATATGTTCGCTGGTGCGTACGAAGATGCCGCCCGGCTTATCGGTTTGGGTCGATTCCATGCCGGCGGCGATCAGGCCCATGATCTGGTTTTGCAGATCCTGACGGTAGCCGCCGATATCTTCGTTGAGGATCACCAGATCCACCTGCAACCCTTTCAGACGCCAGTAGTTGTGCGCCTGGATCAGTTGCCGAACCAGCTCGATGTTTTCGCCGTCGGTCACGGTCAACAGCACAATCGGCAGATCGCCGGAGATTGAATATCCCCACAGACCAGACTGACCACGGCGGTTGTTAATGATTTCGCTGCTGGCGGCGCGCATTTCCTGCGCCGGGAAGACCACCGCGCTGGCCAGACGATTGAACAGGTTGGCGTCATCCTCATTGGCGTTCAGTTGACGCAGTACCACCTGGCTGTGCGACCAGGCCAGTTCAAACACCCGGTCTGCCAAATGGCGATCGCGGTATTTTTCCAGCATCGCCAGGCTGCTGGCGCGGTCTTCACTGACGCCATAGAAGATATCCAGTGTGAGCGGTACATTTGGTTCCAGCACCACGCGCTGACGGATAGCGATGATCGGATCAATGACCGGTCCGGCGCTGTTGCTTAGCGGGGTATTTTGATACAGCGCCTGCGGATTGGCCGGGGTGCGGCCGCGGCCGATAAATTTGGCGCGATCGGTTTCGAACGACGTCTGGCTGGTGCGGCCTTGCACCGTCATCATGTGCAGTAACCACGGGCATTTTTCTTTCGGTTCGCGCGGGCGGCGGTGGCACAAAATGGCGTCTTGATCCGGCAACAGTTCGGTTTGTACGAACAGGTTGCTGAACGCCGGGTGGGCCAGATCATTGCCGGCCGGTGCCAGCACCACTTCTGCATAGCTGGTGATTTCGATGGTGCGCGGTTGCTTGCTGCGGTTGACCAACGTCACGCGGCGCAGCTCAATATCATCTTCCGGCGATACCACCACCTGCGTTTTCACCGACAGCGACCCCTGCTGACGCTGGAACTCGGCCCCGGCGTCGTTGAACACGGCGCTGTACCCCTTGGCGGCACCACCGATCGGCTGCCAGGTATTGCTCCAGACCTCACCGGTTTGCGGGTCGCGCAGGTAACAGAAAGCGCCCCAGTTATCGCAGGTGGCGTCTTCGCGCCAGCGGGTCAAGGCCAGATTCTGCCAGCGGCTGTAGCTGCCGCCGGCCTGGGTGAGCATCAGGTGATAGTTGGCGTTGGACAGCAACTGCACTTCGGGGATCGGGGAGTCCACACGGTTGAACTCGCGTGCGGCGAAGCTGGCCGGGGTGATAGTCCCCTCGTGGGTTTCGAAATGGCGACGGGTGCTGTACAGCTCGACCGCATCCGGCACCCGTTCCTGCAGCAACAGCCGCGCTGACTGGAACGCCGGATACTCAGCGAAGCGCGCTACCATAGGCGCATCCAGCAACAGATGCGACAGGGCAAGGAAGCTCATGCCCTGGTGGTGCGCCATATAGGAACGGATGATGACATACAGTTGCCCCCGGCTTAGGCGAGCGGTGGTGTAATCCAGCGCTTCATAGAAACCGTAGCGGCCTTTGGCCCCATTTTTCTCCAACGTAACCAGGTTATTGCAAGCAGCGTCCGGATCGACAATCAGCGCCATCACCGTGGCGTAAGGCGCCACCACCATATCGTCACCCAGCCCGCGTCTCAGGCCCAGACCCGGAACGCCAAAGGCGTGATACTGGTAGTTTTGGTCGGCGTCGAAACCGAAGTAACCGGATTCGGAAATGCCCCAGGGAACGCCGCGTTCCTTACCCCAGGCAATCTGCCGCTCCACCGCCGCATGGCACATCTGCACCAGCAGTGAATCAGGGTAGGCAGGCATCACCAACTGTGGCATCAGGTACTCAAACATCGACCCACTCCACGACATCAGCGCGGGTTCGTGGTCGATCACGGTGAACAGGCGGCCAAGTGCAAACCAGCTGCGCTGCGGCACCTGATTGGTGGCGATGGCGACGTAGTTGGTTAAACGAATCTCGGAGGCCAGCAGGTCGTATTTACTGCTGTCCATCTTGTTTTGATCGCAGTTAAAGCCAACGGTCAGCAAATGGGTTGATTCGTCATACAGGAAGTTGAAATCCATTTGCGCCATTTTTTCCAACCGCTGCTGCAGGCTTTGCAACTGCGTCAGACGTTCCTGCGCCAGCGCACCCGCCGCGCTCAGCTGATTTTGCTGTTCCGGCGACAGCGTCAACTGGCCAGGCGGGTTAGCCAGCCAGTGTAGGCTGGGCACCTGCTCCAGTTCGGGCATGCCGTCACTCAGCCAGCCGAACCACTGCGCCCATTCGGCACACAGTTCGTTAAGCTGCTGGTGCAAGGCT
The DNA here is from genome assembly GCF_024809915.1 of Serratia sp. BIGb0234. Taxonomy (NCBI): domain Bacteria; kingdom Pseudomonadati; phylum Pseudomonadota; class Gammaproteobacteria; order Enterobacterales; family Yersiniaceae; genus Serratia; species Serratia sp. BIGb0234. The sequence goes on along the minus strand of NZ_JANUEI010000002.1, from coordinate 744,369 downwards.
CCGGCCCAGCGTTTGGTTTCCTCATCATGATTTAGCGCCGGTTCCTGCAGCCCGTTGCTGTAGTTGCGCATGGCATTCAGTTCCGCCAGCAGGGCTGCCGGATGGCTGTGGTGGGCCTGCTCCCAATGGTTGCGCAGCTTCGACAGGTTTTTCGGTGCGGCGTCGCCCCAGTGCTGTTCCAGCAGTTGCAGGCTGTCACCAAGACCGGTCAGCACCCGCAGCGGATCTATGGCCGGCTGGTGGGCCAGTGCCGGCAAGCCGGCGCTGAGTGTCAGCAGGTGACCGGCCAGGTTACCGCTGTCGACGCTGGAGATATAACGCGGGTTCAGCGGCTCCAGGGTGCGGGTGTCGTACCAGTTGTACAAATGGCCACGATAGTGTTCCAGCCGATCCAGAGTGTTGAGCGTCAGTTCGATGCGCCGCAGCGCGTCGCTGAGCGTCAGATAGCCGAAGTCATAGGCGGTGAGGTTGGCCAATAACGACAGCCCGATATTGGTCGGTGAGGTACGGTGCGCCACCACCGGCTCCGGTATTTCCTGGTAGTTATCCGGCGGCAGCCAGTTTTCCTGCTGGTTGACGAAGGTATTGAAGAAGTCCCAGGTTTGGCGGCTGGTGTGGCGCAGAAAGCGCCGTTGTTCATCGTTGATGGCGGTTTTGCTGCGCTGTGGCTCCTGGCTGAGGTAGTACAGCAGGAACGGCGACAGGATCCACAGAGTGGCGAACGGCAATGTGATAAACAGCGCCATTGGATTATGCAGAAAACTGAACAACAGCAGTGCGGCACCGGCGACCGGGTTGATCCACATCGCGCGATAGAAGTTTTCCAGCGTGACCTGCTGGCGTGCCTTGGATTGATCGTAGCTGGTCCACTCTTGCAGATTGCGCTTGCTAATCAACAGCCGCCACAGGGTCACGGCAATCGCTTTCAGGCTGTACAGCGCTTCATGCGGCAAGGTCGCCAGCCGCAGTCCGATTTGTGCCAGGCGATGCAGCGAACCGTTTAACGCCAACAGCAGATGTTGCAAGACGGGCCTGCGCGGCGGTTTACGCAGGATGTCCTGCACCAACGCCAACAGGGTCGGTAGCAGCAGGATAAGGGCGAACACCCCGAGCCAGTAACGGGTGTTTGGCAGCCAGACAAAACCGCAAAACAGTAACAGCAACAGACTGGGGGCAGCCAGGCTGCGGCGCAGGTTATCGAACAACTTCCAGCGCGACAGGGTGCTCAGCGGATTGGCGGTGCGGGTACCGTCCTCGGTTTTCACCCGTGGCAGAAGCCAGTTGAGCAATTGCCAGTCGCCGCGGATCCAGCGCGTGCGGCGCGCGACGTCCACCAGATAATTGCTGGGATATTGCTCGTACAGCAGCACGTCGCTCAGCAGGCCGGAGCGGGCGTAACAGCCCTCCAGCAGATCGTGGCTCAGTACCAGGTTCGCCGGGCAGGTGCCTTTCAGGCTGTGGGAGAACACGTCCACGTCGTAAATGCCTTTGCCGATAAACGAGCCTTCGCCAAACAGATCCTGATAGATATCCGAGGCCATCAGCGTATAGGGGTCATTACCCGGCGTGCTGCTGCACAGGGCGGCATAACGGCCCTGGCCGTAGCTGGGGATTTCTTCGGCCATGCGTGGTTGCAGGATGGCATAACCTTCAACCACCCGTTGCTGGCGCGCATCGTATTGAGGTTGATTGAGCGGGTGCGCCATCGCGGCGATCAACTGATGGGCGCTTTCGCGCGGCAGGACGGTATCGCTGTCGAGCGTAATGACATATTTGACGTTTTTCAGCACCTCCAGCCCATCGCCAATCTGCGTGCAGAAGGCGTTACCTCGGTTGCGCAGCCAGTCGTTCAGCGCATTCAGTTTGCCGCGTTTTCGTTCCAACCCCATCCATACTCCCTGTTTTTCATTCCATTCGCGGTCGCGGTGAAACAGGAAAAAGTGGCTGGGCCCTTCGCAGGGATAGCGTCCGTTCAATGCTTCCATCTGCCGGCAGGCGTAATCCAGCAAGGCTGCGTCGTCCGCATGCCGTTGTTGGGGCGCATCGTTGAAGTCGGTGAGCAGGGCAAAGTGCAAATGTTTCATCGCGTTGCCCAGATAACAAACCTCAAGCGCATTGATCAGTTTATCGACGCCGCTTTTGCTGTCGATTAACGTCGGGATCGCCACCAGGGTGCGGAATTCAGCGGGAATACCGCAGGAGAAATCCAACCGCGGCAAGGGTTGCGGCGTGCGGCTGCGGGTAGTGACCTCGCTGAGTAAATTGAGCACGAACTGACTGACCACGATAGCCATGGGGAAGAACAGCAGTACCAGTCCCCAACTGATGCCGGTGCTGTAAGCGTGACGCAGCAGTTCCGCGCAGATGGCGGTAGTGATCAGGCTCAGGCTGCCGAGCCAGGAAAGCAGCGGCGCCTGACTGAGCGCATGGCGCAATTGGGTAATGCGTCCGAGTTTTACCTCTAATTGCTGTTCCAGCTCGGGGCGACCATCGTCAACCAGGTAGTAACCGATGTGATTGCGGCGTGGATCGCTCGACGGGTCTTCAGCCGCTACGCGCGCCATATTAAGCACGTGTTGAGCGACCTGCACTTCATTGTGCGGACAGTGGCGCGCCAGCATTTCGATCACGTGGCGGTAGTTGTCGCGGGTTGTGAAATGCATCAAAGGGTAAACCCCGGCGGGATCTTCACGCAGGGTCTGTTCGACCTGGCTCATGGTTTCGACAAATTCTGCCCAATCCATTTCGCTTAGCTGGCGCAGGCCGGAGATGCTATTGCTGACCGACAGCTGGCTGACGGCCAGTTGCTGGTTAAAGCGGTGGATCAATTCATCTGAGGTCAGGCTGACTTCCGCCAGACGCTGCTCTACCCAGGTGAGTGGTAGCGCCAGCATGGTACCGTGCCCCTGCAGACGGCGCACCAGCTCGGCAACAAAGGCGCTGGTGCGTGGGGGATTGGATCGCGCCATATCGGCGATCACCACGATCAGGTTGGCGGGATCGTTTTCCGCCGACTCCAGCATTTTCGTCACCCAGCTGTCGGCCAGATTGCGTTCCTGCTGGGCCTGCGCGACTTCCACGCTGACGCGGCGCAGGTTTTCGATCAACGCCAGGCGCAGCATGCCGGGCAGCGCCCAGAGTTCGCCGAGCGTCAGATTGACTTCTTTTTGATAGGCGGCGATATACCGCGTGAGGCTTTCGGCGTCCCAGTGGCCGTCACCGTGCGCGATGGCTTCGGCAGCCACGTCATAGATCCGCGGACAGTTATGCGGCGGCGCCAGCTGCGGCAGACCGCGACCGAAGGTTTTCGGCAAGTGGTGGCGCACAACGCGGATTTGTTCTTCAATCAGATAGTAATTGTCCAGCAGCCATTCGCCGGCGGGAGTCATGCTGGCTTTCTTGCCGTTGCTGAGCTGGTGGCAGCTTTCCGCCAAAATGCGTTCGTTGTCGTCCAGACGCTTCAGCAGGTAGTAGGGCGTTTTGCGCGTTGCCAGCTTATGGGAACGCGCCAGGCGTTGCCCGTAACGCTCCATTTGATCGACAGAAAACAGTTCTGCCTTAATGGCACCGCCGCTGTTGTCAGGAGCGTCTTTTTGACGCCGCAGCGGCAATGATTTAATTTTCGAATTTTTACGTTGTTTTTTTAACCAATTGATTAGTATTTCTTTCACACAAAAGCTCCTTACATCTGACCCAAAGGACAGCCGGTGAAACCGCTGGGAGAGCGTGAACATCCTGTTTTTAGCGCCAGTAAGATCTGGCGTGGGTTCACAGCAGGCAGGAACATGCTTTCTCAGTATAGTCGTACAATGCATTCTTGGCCGCTTTTTGAGCTGATTGTTTAATTTTAATAAACAATTTGCGGGCCCTGCCGTTGGCGTTATGACGCTATTTTTCCGCCGTTGATCCTTGATTTACCGTATAATTCCCTACATTAAGTTTGGTTATTGAGGTGGCCGTGGAACAACTTTCGGCATTGCTGCGGCGATTACGCCGGCAGTTTGAACAACATTTTCCCGTGGCGGGCGGCTTCCGCCAGCTTGCACTTCCCGTTCCCGCGCCGCTGACCACCCCCTTGCTGGCATGGTTAGCGGCACAGCCGACATTCCCTCAGTTTTACTGGCATCATCGCGACGGGCATGAAGAGGCCGCGGCCTGCGGTGCACTGCGCCTGTTTACCCAACCGGAACAAGCACAGGCATTTCTCAAGGCGCATGAAGGTGCGCGGGTGTGGGGGCTGAACGCCTTCGATGGCACGGCGCATTTATTTTTGCCACGTCTGGAAATTTTGACCCGCGAGGGCGAAACACAATTAATGCTGAATCTGTTTTCTGAAAGTTCGCTACGCGACGATGCGATCGTCGCCGAGTGCTGGCTGGAAAATAGCGTGGCTGCACGGCCTATGACGCCATTAAAGGCGAAAGTGAGAAAGGTGCAGCATCAACCGGAACGTGCCGGGTGGGAAACCATGTTGCACGAAGCGCTGAAGGCGATAGATCGGCAACAGATGGAGAAGGTGGTGTTGGCGCGCAGTACGCTACTGACGCTGGATGGCCCGCTGTTTGCGCCGGCGATGATGGAAGCCAGCCGCAGAGTGAACCACCGATGTTACCACTATATGCTGCGATTTGATGCAGATTCCGCCTTTCTCGGTTCCAGCCCGGAAAGGCTGTATCTACGCAAGGGGCGTCAACTGCTGACGGAAGCTCTGGCGGGCACCGTGGCTAATCACCCCGAACACCAACAGGCTCAGGCCCTGGCGCAATGGCTGCTGCAGGATGGCAAGAACCGGCGTGAAAATCTGCTGGTGGTGGACGACATCTGCCAGCGCCTGCAAGGGGGAGCTAATGCCGTGGATGTGTTACCGCCGGAAGTGGTGCGTTTGCGTAAGGTGCAGCACCTGCGGCGCCGTATTGAAGGCCAGTTGAAACGTGAGGACGATGCCGATTGCTTGCATCGGTTACAGCCTACGGCGGCGGTCGCCGGCTTGCCGCGTCAGGCAGCACGCGAATTTATCCTGCAGCATGAACCCTTCTCCCGCGGCTGGTACGCCGGTTCTGCCGGCTATTTGTCCGCGTCCCGCAGCGAGTTTTGCGTATCACTACGCTGCGCGCAGTTAGACGGCGACCGATTACGGCTGTACGCCGGAGCCGGTATCGTGAGCGGTTCCGACGCCGCCGAAGAGTGGCTGGAGATCGAAAACAAGGCTGCCGGGTTGCTGACGTTGTTACAGCCAGACGCTTTGCCCTGAATTTCCCTGCTTGGGTTACGGATTTATTGAGAGAACCGCGCGGTGAGTGTAAACTGCGTGTGATTTTTATGTTTATTTTTTGTTCTAAATCAATTAATTGTCTACCATAAAGTCACCGGGATGTACGGCGTTTTTGCGCTGGCGCAAAAGTCGTAAAGATAACTACTCATATAATGCAGAACATCATTTTGGCATGCCGCCGATCGGCGGGTGCCAGAGGCAGATTCTGTTAACCGACTTGTGAGCGAACTATGTCGACAAGTGTTTTTAATCGCCGGTGGGCGGCGTTGCTGTTGGAAGCGCTGGCTCGCCATGGAGTGCGGCATGTTTGTATCGCTCCGGGATCGCGCTCTACGCCTTTGACGCTGGCTGCGGCGGCCAACAAGTCTTTTATCTGCCATACCCATTTTGACGAGCGCGGGCTGGGCCATTTGGCGCTTGGCCTGGCGAAGGCGTCACGGGAGCCGGTGGCGGTCATCGTCACTTCCGGCACTGCGGCCGCCAACCTGTACCCTTCCTTGATCGAAGCCGGGCTGACCGGCGAACGGCTGGTGTTTCTCACGGCCGATCGTCCACCTGAGCTGATCAACTGCGGTGCCAATCAGGCCATCCGCCAAAACGGCCTGTATGCCAGCCATCCATCTTTGAGTCTCGATCTGCCGCGCCCGACGCCGGATATTTCCGCCAGTTGGCTGGTTTCCACCCTCGACAGCGCCATGGCACGTTTGCATCACGGCGCGCTGCATATTAACTGCCCCTTTGCCGAACCGCTGTACGGCGGCGATGAGCAGCAGTACGACGATTGGTCCGCGACGCTTGGCGACTGGTGGCAAGGCAGCCAGCCCTGGCTGCGCGAAATGGATCCGCACGTGGTGCTCAAACAGCCAGACTGGTTCTTCTGGCGGCAAAAACGGGGCGTGGTAGTGGCAGGCCGCATGAGTGCGGAGGAGGGTGAGCAGGTGGCGCAATGGGCCGCCATGCTCGGCTGGCCATTGATAGGCGACGTTTTGTCTCAGACCGGGCAACCGCTGCCCTGTGCCGATTTATGGTTGGCTCAGCCGCAGGCGCAAAAACGGCTGGCGGATGCGCAACTGGTGGTGCAGTTCGGCAGCAGCCTGACCGGTAAACGCCTGCTGCAGTGGCAGGAGCAGTGCCAGCCGCAGGAATATTGGTTGATCGACGATTTACCGGGGCGACTCGACCCGGCGCACCACCGGGGGCGGCGCATTCGTTCCAGCGTGGCGCAGTGGCTTGAGTTGCATCCGGCCCAGCCTCGCACCCCTTGGGCGGATGAACTGACGCAGCTGGCGGATAACGCGCTGGACGCAGTCTCGGGCCACCTGGTCAACCGCTTTGGCGAGGCGCAGTTGGCGCACCGCCTGCCGGAGCTGCTACCGGAAAACGGCCAGCTGTTTCTGGGCAACAGCCTGATCGTACGCTTGATTGATGCCTTGACCCGCTTGCCGGCGGGTTATCCGGTGTTCAGCAATCGCGGTGCCAGCGGCATCGACGGCCTGATCTCTACCGCCGCAGGCGTGCAGCGGGCCACCGCCAAACCAACGCTGGCGGTGGTGGGAGATCTTTCCGCCCTGTATGACCTGAACGCGCTGGCGCTGCTGCGTCAATGCTCTGCGCCAACGGTGCTGATCGTGGTCAATAATAATGGCGGCCAGATTTTTTCATTGCTGCCAACGCCGGAAGAAGACCGGCAGCGCTTCTACTGCATGCCGCAGGACGTGGAGTTCAGCCATGCCGCAGCGATGTTCCAACTCGCTTACGCCCGCCCGGAAAACTGGGGACAGTTGCTGCAGGCGGTGGAACAGGGGTGGCGCCACAGCGGTGCCACGCTGATTGAGCTGCAGGTGCCGCCGAGCGATGGTGCACAGACGTTGCAGCATCTGGTGCAACAGATGGCGGAGCAATAATGCTGGCGACAAAAGTCTTGCAACAGGGCGAAGCCGATCGGCCCTGGTTAATCTGGCTGCATGGCCTGTTGGGCAACAACAATGAATGGCGGGTGATCGCTTCCCGCTGCCCGGAGTGGCCGTCGCTGGCGATCGACCTGCCGGGCCACGGCGATTCCGTTGCGGTGACCTGCAGCAGCTTTGACGATATCAGCGCGCAAATCAGCAGCACCTTGCAGATGCACGGCATCGAACGCTATTGGCTGGTGGGCTATTCATTGGGTGGGCGCATAGCCATGTACCACGCCTGCTGCGGCGACACCACCGGCCTGCAAGGGGTAATTATTGAAGGCGGAAATCCCGGACTGGCCGATCCGGCCCTGCGTGCTCAACGTCTGACGCACGATGCGGCCTGGGCGGAACGTTTCCGCCACGAACCCATTGAACAGGTGCTGGCGGACTGGTACCAGCAGCCGGTCTTCGCCAATCTCAGCGCGGTGCACCGCGATGCGCTGATCGGTGCCCGCAAGGACAATTCCGGCGCGGCAGTGGCGGACATGCTGGAAGCCACTTCGCTGGGCAAGCAGCCCTGTCTGGTGCCGCAATTGCAACAGCTGGCGATACCGCTGGTGGTGTTGTGCGGTGCCGACGATCACAAATTTCAGCAGTTGGCGCGTGACGCCGGGTTGCCGTTACGCATCGTGCCGCAGGCCGGGCATAACTCGCACCTGGCCAACCCGCAGGATTTCGTCGCCGAACTGCGCAATTTTCTCGTTAACCCTGGTTAAAGGAACAGAACATGCTCTATCCGAATGAAGAACAGCTGTACGCCGCCATCGAGTGGCAGGATTGCTCCGGTGATTTCGAAGATATCCTCTACCACAAGTCCAGCGACGGCATCGCTAAAATCACCATTAACCGTCCGCAGGTGCGTAATGCCTTCCGGCCGCACACGGTGAAAGAGATGATCGAAGCGCTGTCCAATGCCCGCTACGACGACGGCATCGGCACCATTATTCTCACCGGCGCCGGCGACAAAGCCTTCTGCTCCGGCGGCGATCAGAAAGTGCGCGGCGACTACGGCGGTTATCAGGATGAAAGCGGCGTGCACCATCTGAACGTGCTCGACTTCCAGCGCCAGATCCGCACCTGCCCGAAACCCGTGGTGGCGATGGTTGCCGGTTATTCGATCGGTGGCGGTCACGTATTGCATATGATGTGCGACCTGACCATCGCGGCGGATAACGCCATCTTCGGCCAGACCGGGCCTAAAGTGGGGTCGTTCGACGGCGGTTGGGGCGCTTCTTACATGGCACGTATCGTCGGCCAGAAGAAAGCGCGCGAGATCTGGTTCCTGTGCCGTCAGTATGACGCTGCCGCCGCGCTGGACATGGGCCTGGTCAACACCGTGGTGCCCTTGGCGAGCCTGGAAAAAGAAACCGTACGCTGGTGTCGTGAAATGCTGCAAAACAGCCCGATGGCGCTGCGCTGCCTGAAAGCGGCCCTGAATGCCGACTGCGACGGTCAGGCCGGTCTGCAGGAGCTGGCGGGTAACGCCACCATGCTGTTCTACATGACTGACGAAGGTCAGGAAGGGCGCAACGCGTTCAACGAAAAACGCCAGCCGGACTTCAGCAAATTCAAGCGTAATCCGTAATGAATGCTCCGATCCGTAACGCCGCCGTTTACCGTTACAGCCTGCCGATGGAGGCTGGCGTGGTGCTGCGCAACCAGCGGCTGAAAACCCGCGATGGTTTGCTGATCCATCTGCAGCAGGGCGGGCAGGAAGGTTGGGGTGAGATAGCGCCGCTGCCAGAGTTCAGCCAGGAAACGCTGGCGCAGGCCGAGCAGGCTGCGCTGCGTTGGGTACAGGACTGGCAAGGCGGGACCTTGCCGTCAGACAGCCCGTTGCCTTCGGTAGCGTTCGGCACCAGCTGCGCGTTGGCGGAATTGGAACAGCGGTTGCCGCTGCAGGCAGATTACCGCAAAGCGCCGCTGTGTACCGGCGATCCTGACGAGCTGTTCGCGGTATTGACCGCGCTGCCGGGAGAGAAAGTTGCCAAGGTGAAGGTTGGGCTGTATGAGGCGGTGCGCGACGGCATGATAGTCAACGTCTTGCTGGAAGCCCTGCCCGATTTGCGTCTGCGGCTGGACGCCAACCGCAGTTGGACTCGTGCCAAGGCTGACGGGTTCGCTAAATACGTGGCACCGGCGCTGCGTGAACGCATTGCTTTCCTTGAAGAGCCTTGCAAAACCCGTGATGAATCGCGGGATTTCGCGCTGGCGACCGGCATTGCTATCGCCTGGGACGAAAGCGTGCGCGAGGCAGATTTTGTGGTGCAGGCCGAACCGGGCGTGGCGGCGATCGTCATTAAACCAACCTTGACCGGCAGTCTGGTTCGTTGCCGTACCCTGGTCGAGCAAGCCCATGCGGCGGGGTTAACGGCGGTGATCAGTTCCAGCATCGAATCGAGCCTGGGGTTGACGCAACTGGCACGCATCGCGCACTGGCTGACGCCGAATACCGTACCTGGACTGGACACGCTGGATCTGATGCAGGCGCAGCTGCTACGCCCTTGGCCGGACTGCGAGTTGCCGCTATTGGATACATCAGCGCTGGAGTGTTTATGGCGCAGCTAAAAGACTGGCCGTGGCGGCAGTGGGCGCAGCGACGGCCACAGGCGACGGCGGTGATGGTGGGGCACCAGCCGGTGAGTTGGCTGGTGTTGCGCCGTCAGGTGGATAGGCTGGCGGCAGATTTTCAGCATCAGGGCGTAGAGCCTGGCTGTGGCGTGGCGTTATGCGGCAAGAACAGCTACCCGTTGCTGTTGGCTTATTTGGCGCTGTTGCAGTGCGGTGCGCGGCTGCTGCCGTTGAATCCGGCGCTGCCTGCGGCCCAGTTGGCGACGTTGCTGCCTGATCTGGATATTGATTTTGCTTTCAGTCCGGACCGGTTACCGACCTTACCGGCCACGGTCATCCCTTTAACCCCTCCCTCTACCGAATCTCGCTGGCTGAATCCGCCGCGTTGGGATGCGCAACGGCTGGCGACGCTGACCTTGACCTCTGGCTCCAGCGGCAGACCAAAGGCCGCTGCGCACAGCTATGCCGCGCATCTGGCCAGCGCCGAAGGGGTACTGCGGCTGATGGACTTCCAACCTCAGGACCGCTGGCTACTGTCTTTACCGCTGTTTCACGTTTCCGGCCAGGGCATTGTCTGGCGCTGGCTGGCGGCGGGGGCCGGACTGGTGGTGCGTGATATGCATCCTCTGGCTGACGCATTGGCAGGATGTACCCATGCCTCGCTGGTGCCGACACAGCTTTGGCGTTTGCTGGCGCAGCCGCTGGCGGCGCTGACGTTGAAGAAAGTGCTGCTCGGGGGCGCGATGATCCCGCCAGAGCTGACCGCGCAGGCGGAGGCGGCAGGCATTCGCTGTTGGTGCGGCTACGGCCTGACCGAACTGGCTTCCACGGTGTGTGCCAAGCGCGCTGACGGGCAGCCAGGCGTTGGGCTGCCATTGGCTGGTCGGGAAGTTAAGCTGGTGAATGAGGAAGTGTGGATCCGTGCGTTGAGTCTGGCGTTGGGATATTGGCAACGCGGTGCGTTGCTGCCGCTCGTCGATGATCAAGGCTGGTTTCATACCCGCGATCGCGGCGTCATGGAACAGGGTGAACTGCGGATCATTGGCCGGTTGGATAACCTGTTTTTCAGCGGTGGGGAAGGCATTCAGCCGGAGGATATCGAACGCGTGCTGGCGGCTCACTCGCAGATCTTGCAGGTGGTGGTGGTGCCGGTGGATGACGCCGAGTTTGGCCAACGACCGGTGGCCGTGATCGACAGTGGGGTACCGCTTTTGCTGGAAGATCTGCTGGCGTGGTCGCAGGATCGTCTGGTGAATTTCCAACGGCCGGTTGCTTTGTTGGCGATGCCCGCCGAGTTGAAAACCGGGGGGATCAAGATCTCCCGCCGTCAACTGCAGCAATGGGTGGCTGAACAGCTATCCCATCGATAAAAAAGGCCGCCCAAAGGCGGCCTCAGAACTGCTGACAAACCTGCGAAACGGCTAAACCGGTAGGGGTCGAACATGTTCGACCCGATTTAACCCATTGATTATGCTATTGAGCGCAGCATGCAGCGCCCCTACCATTAAACAACAGAGCACTTTGTCAACGGCTTCGGTGACTGCCGACGGTTATTTCAGGCCCAGCGCTTTGGCTACGCCAGCGCCGTAATCCGGATGCACTTGGGTGAACAAATCGACCTGACGGCGCTGGATCTGTTCCGGCACCTGCGACAGCTCACCGGCGATACGGGTGAACATACGCTGATGTTCTTCCGCGCTCAACAGGTTGAACAGCGCGCGCGGCTGGCTGAAGTAATCCCCGTCTTCACGGTGATTCCAGTGGTCGGCGGCTCCTTCAATGCTCAATGGTGGCTCTCTAAAGTCCGGTTGCTCCTGGAACAGGCCAAAGCTGTTTGGCTCGTAGGTCGCGCCGTTACCGCTGTTGCCGTCCACGCGCATCGCGCCGTCGCGGTGGTAGTTGTGGAACGGGCATTTTGCGCCGTTAACCGGGATTTGATGATGGTTAACGCCCAGACGGTAGCGGTGGGCATCCCCGTAAGAGAACAGGCGACCCTGCAGCATTTTATCCGGCGAGAAGCTGATCCCAGGCACTACGTTGGCTGGGTTCAACGCCACTTGTTCCACTTCCGCGAAGTAGTTTTCCGGGTTGCGGTGCAGCTCGAAGAAGCCAACGTCGATTAACGGGTAATCGCCGTGCGGCCATACCTTGGTCAGATCGAAGGGGTTGTAAGGCGTCTGCGAGGCTTCGTGTTCCGGCATGATCTGAATCTGCAGTTTCCAGCGCGGGTAGTCACCCCGTTCGATGGCTTCATACAAATCGCGCTGTGAGCTTTCACGGTCTTTGGCAATGATCGCCTCCGCTTCGTCATCCATCAGGTTTTCAATGCCTTGTTCGCAGCGGAAGTGGAACTTAACCCAGAAGCGCTCGTTGTTGGCATTGATAAAGCTGAAGGTGTGGCTGCCGAAGCCGTGCATATGGCGGTAAGATTTCGGAATGCCGCGGTCGCTGAAGTCTATGGTCAATTGGTGCAGGCTTTCCGGCGACAGCGAGAAGAAATCCCATTTATAAGTCGGGTTGCGCAGATTGGTACGCGGATCGCGTTTGACCACGTGGTTAAGATCGGGGAATTTCAGCGGGTCGCGCAGGTAAAACACCGGGGTGTCGTTACCCACCAGGTCCCAATTACCCTCCTCGGTATAAAACTTCATCGCGAAACCGCGAATGTCGCGTTCGGCGTCGGCGGCTCCGCGCTCACCGGCTACGGTGGAGAAGCGGATAAACATGTCAGTTTGCTTGCCGATTTCAGAGAAGATTTTTGCGCGGGTGTACTGGGTAATATCGTGGGTGACGGTAAAAGTGCCGTAGGCGCCGGATCCTTTGGCGTGCATGCGGCGCTCGGGGATCACTTCACGGTCGAAGTGAGCCAGCTTTTCCAGGAACCAAACGTCCTGCAGCAGCATCGGGCCGCGTTTACCTGCGGTGATCACGTTATTATTATCGACAACCGGGGCTCCGGCTGCGGTGGTCAGTCCTTTCTTGCTCATCACTTGCTCCTTATCGTATTGCAATTGAGTGAAGACTTGGGCGACTCAAGCTTTCATCATAATCCGCCAGGGCGTTCTCACCCTGACCCTAATCAATGCCACTACTAGTTGTAGACCTATTGAACGCACTCGGCAAATAGGTCTGGGTTATCGTTGCTATTGCCACCCGGGAGGACGCTTTTCCTTGCAAAACTTTACATTCATTTGATTACAGAAGAATTTTTCGCTTTTATCCCTTAAGAACTGGTTGTGGTTTGGTATAGACTCGTGACGGTATTATTACGGGTTAACTCATATCATTCTTAATGGATGAAGTAGCAAGAGGGATAGACGATGAAAAAGACTTTGGTCGCCTGCGCGGCAAGCATGCTGTTTATGACCGGTGCGGCGAACGCGCTCAGCCTGTCTGGCGAAGCCGGCAAGCATTACACCAACCTCGGCTTCGGTCAGGACACAGGCACCAGCGGTTTGGGTTTAACGGGTAACTGGGCCCGTAGCGATCATAACGGCAACGTTGGCAGCCTGGGGCTGAACTTCGGCCTGCCATTGGGACCGTTGACTGCGACGTTAGGGGGCAAGGCGCTGTATCTGAGCCCAAAGGACGGTAAGAGCGGTGGGGCTTTGGCACTGGGCGGCGGTCTTGACTGGGCAATCACGCGTTCTCTCAGCCTGCATGGCGAAGGCTATTTCGCCCCGGAATCACTGACCAGTGGCGTTAAGGCCTACAACGAAGCCAGCGGCGGCCTGCGTTGGACGGTTTTCCGCCCGCTTAGCGTAGATGTGGGTTACCGCTATATTCAGATGCAAGGGAAGGACGGGCGTCGTGACAACACCTTGGCCGATGGCCCTTATGTTGGCGTGGGTCTGAGCTTCTGATACAAACAGCGAAGGGGCCAATTGGCCCCTTCGTTTTATCGAAAAATCTATTAGCCTACGGCCGGCAGGATACCGCTGGCGATACCCACCTGAATGGCAATCACCGTCACCCCGCAGACAAACACCACCGCCAGCGCCGGAGTCCCCCCCCAGACGCGGTATTTCGCCTGATGCTGTTGACGCGTTTTCCACACCAGCATTGACGGTAGCAGCAACGCCAGCACTGCCAGCGCGATGGCGGCGAAGCCCAGCGCCAGCACAAAGCCACGTGGATAGAACAACGCGAAAGCCAGCGGCGGCAAGAAGGTGATGGCACCGGTCTGCAGACGGCCTCGTACGTTATCCTGGCGCTTGAACAAGTCGGCCAGGAAATCAAACAGCCCGAGCGCTACCCCCAGGAAGGAGGTCGCCAGCGCCAGATCGGCAAACAAATGCACCGCCAGTTCGACATGTGGGGAAGCCACGACGTCGCGCACCGCCTGCAACAGGCCGTTCAGACCGGCTTGCTGTGCCAGGATACCGACGAAAGTGGTGGAGCTGATGCTGCCGAGCGTGGCCAACTGCCAGAAAATATAGGCTATCAGCGGAATGGCGCTGCCGATAATGAACACCCAACGCAGCTTGCGGATGTTGCCGCCCATGTAGTTCACGATGCTTGGCACGCTGCCGTGAAAGCCGAACGACGTGAAGATCACCGGAATGGCCGACAGCGCCAGCCCTTGCTCCAGCGGGAGCGTCATCAGGTTGGTCTGGTGGATATTGGGCAGCATCAGGCCCAGCATGACAATCAGAAACACCACTTTGGCGCTGAACAGAATACGGTTAAACAGATCGACCGAGTGGGTACCGATGCAGACTACGCCGCCGGCCACCAGAGTAAACAGCAATACGCCAAGCGTGGTGGGGAAGTCCTGCGACGTCCACTGGCTGATGCTGGCCGCCAGCAATTCACCGGCGCCGCTGATATAGGCGGCAGTCAGGGCATACATCAAAAACATCATGCTGAAGCTGGTCAGCCATTGACCGCCGCCGCCGAGGTAGCGCTTTGCCAGGGTACCGAGGCCGGTATCGGCCTGTTCATGTTGATAGACTTCGACCAGCAGCAGCGCGGTATAACACATCAACAGCCACAGGCCGACTAACAGAGCCAGGGTGACGCCGAAGCCTACACCGGCCGCCGCCAACGGCATTGCCAGCATCCCGGCGCCGATGGTGGTTCCTGCTACGATAAATACACTGCCAAGCGTGCGATTTTTCACGTTTTTCTCTATCAACCAAAGATTTTGGAAAATTATAGGTAACTGATTCTAAGTGCGGCAGGATAGTTGATGGAATATTTCGTGTCAAACGGGCGTTACGGGTGCTGTTAACTTATCTTTACGATGCAGCGGGCTGCGCTATCTCGCAAAAAAATGCCTTTAACCGAAATTAACTGGTGGTGCCTAGTGAAAACTTATTTACAGGCTTCTATAGTGGAAAGATCGGAAAATGTGGGAGAGATCAATGTTAAGGGTGGAGATGCTCAGCACCGGTGATGAGGTGCTACACGGGCAAATTATAGATACCAACGCCGCCTGGCTGGCAGACTATCTGTTCCAGCAGGGCATGCCGATGAGCGGCCGCGAAACGGTGGGGGACAGTCTCTCCTCTCTGATCGAAACATTACAGGAACGCAGTCATATCGCCGACGTGCTGATTGTTAACGGCGGTCTGGGGCCGACCAGTGACGATCTCAGTGCTCAGGCGGCCGCGACCGCCTGCGGCGTCGAGCTGGTTGAACATGCTGAATGGATGGCGCGTATCGAGGCGTATTTTGCTGAACGCGGCAGGCCGATGGCGGCCTCAAACCGCAAGCAGGCGCAGATCCCCGCTAACGCAGAGATGCTCGACAATCCGGTTGGCACCGCCTGTGGTTTTGCTTTGCAACTGAACCGATGCATGATGTTTTTCACGCCCGGTGTGCCATCTGAATTCAAAGTGATGGTCGAACAGCAAATTGTGCCGCGCCTGCGTCAGCGTTTTACCTTACCGGCACCACCGCTGTGCCTGAGGTTAACCACTTTTGGTACTTCGGAAAGCGATCTGGCTGCTGAGCTGGACGGCATGCCGCTGCCGCCGGATGTGGTTCTGGGTTATCGTTCCTCCAGCCCGATCATTGAACTGAAGCTGACCGGTCCGGTTGCCCAGCGTGCGGCGATGGAGCAAGCGTGGGAGCGGGTTCGTCAGGTTGCGGGTGATAACACCCTGTTTGAAGGAACCCTTGGCCTGCCGGCAGTGCTGACACAGCGGTTGAATCAGCAAGGGTTGAAGTTGGCGCTGAGCGAACAGTTCAGCGCCGGGCTGATCAATCTGCAACTGCAAAGCGAAGGGGCACCGTTGGCCGGTGGCGAATTGTTGCCGTCGCACTGCGTGGAAACGCTGGAAACCACGTTGGCGCGCGCTCGTTCGTTGGCGGAACTGACCGGGGCGCAGCTGGCATTGGCGGTCAGCGCCATGAGCGGCGATCGGGTGAGCATTGGGCTGCATACGCCAAAAGGCAGCATCGGGCAGACGGTACGTTATCGGGCTGCGCGGCATAGCCTGCGGTTAAGGCAAGAGTCGGTGGCGATGCTGGCGCTAGACATGCTGCGGCGGTGGTTGAACGGTGGGCCGGTATGCGGCAGGAATGCCTGGCTGGAGACGCTGGAGATTATCGAATAGGGAGGCTTGAGACTGTTGGTCTTGGGCATTGTGTGGCAAGGCGGATAGATGAAAGCCCCAAACTGTATTGACTCTCAATCAGAATGGGGCTGCACATACCGCCTAGACACCGTTACGCTAGCCTCTTCACAGCAAGGAGGCAAGCATGCAGTTAAAGCAGGTGTTTCACTCGTTAGCCGTTGTATGTATTACGGTTTTGGTATTTATACCCGTCGTCTTTCAAGCTGCGGCGTTGTTGGCTGTAACTCGAAAGTCATAGGGTATATTCAGGTGATGGAAGGATGTTCTTGAAAATCAGATTTCCAACTCGATATCCGTCAGCGGCATGCAACAGCAAGGCAGGATTTCACCCTGGTTGATAAACGCCAATGGCTGTTGGCGGTAGGTCACTTCACCTTTTACCAGCTTCAGGCGGCAGGCGCCGCAGTAGCCGGAACGGCACTGATACTCCACCTCAACGTCGTGCAATTCGAGCACGTCGAGCAGGCAATTTTCACTTTTGGGGCAGGCAAGCTGCGTACCCGTGGTACGCAGCGTCACGATTGATGATGCCATCGCTTAGAGTTCGAAGTCGCTCAGGTCGTCGGCATGGACTTCCGAGTCGATCTGCCCTACCAGGTAGGAGCTGACTTCCACTTCCTGTGGTGCAACCTGCACGTTGTCGGAGACCAACCAGGCGTTAATCCATGGGATTGGGTTAGAGCGGGTGGCGAACGGCAGGCCAAGGCCCACTGCCTGCATGCGGATATTGGTGATGTATTCCACGTACTGGCACAGAATATCTTTGTTCAGGCCGATCATCGAGCCGTCACGGAACAGGTATTCCGCCCACTCTTTTTCCTGCTCGGCCGCCAACACGAACAGATCGTAGCACTGTTGCTGACACTCAACGGCGATTTCTGCCATTTCCGGGTCATCGGCACCGGAGCGCATCAGGTTCAGCATGTGCTGGGTACCGGTCAGATGCAGCGCTTCGTCACGGGCGATCAGCTTGATGATTTTGGCGTTGCCTTCCATCAGTTCGCGTTCCGCAAAGGCAAATGAACAGGCGAAGCTAACGTAGAAGCGGATGGCTTCCAGCGCGTTAACGCTCATCAAGCACAGATACAGCTGTTTTTTCAGCGCGCGCAGGCTAACGGTAACGGTGTTGCCGTTGACCTGATGCGTGCCTTCACCCAGCAGATGGTAATAGCCGGTCATCTCGATCAGATCGTCGTAGTAGCCGGAAATGTCCTTCGCACGCTTGAGGATCTCTTCGTTGGTGACGATATCGTCAAACACCAGCGCCGGATCGTTAACGATATTACGGATGATATGGGTGTAAGAACGTGAGTGGATGGTCTCAGAGAATGACCAGGTTTCCACCCAGGTTTCCAATTCCGGGATCGAGATCAGCGGTAGCAGCGCCACGTTCGGGCTGCGGCCCTGAATCGAATCCAGCAGCGTCTGGTATTTCAGGTTGCTGATGAAAATGTGTTTTTCATGTTCCGGCAACGCCTGATAGTCGATACGGTCGCGGGAAACGTCAACCTCTTCCGGCCGCCAGAAGAAGGACAGTTGTTTCTCAATCAGTTTTTCGAAAATTTCATGTTTTTGCTGATCGAAACGCGCAACGTTAACCGACTGGCCGAAAAACATCGGTTCCAGCAACTGGTTGTTTTTATTCTGAGAAAATGTGGTGTAAGCCATAAGCCTGAGTCCATCGTATCGTGGCTAAATGAAGGGGCCGGAAGAGTTCCGGCCCGCTGTTTCAAACTTTAGATCTTGCAGGCGCCGCTTTCGCAGTCATCATCGCCGCCCTTGGCCGGCAACAAATCTTCCTGGACGTCTTCCGCGCCGTCGCGGGTGTTCTGGTAGTACAGCGTCTTGACACCAAACTTGTAGGTGGTGAGCAGGTCTTTCAACAGCTGCTTCATTGGCACCTTGCCGCCCGGGAAACGGGTTGGGTCATAGTTGGTGTTGGCAGAGATCGACTGGTCGATAAACTTCTGCATCAGACCGACCAGTTGCAGGTAGCCGTCGTTGTTCGGCATTTCCCACAGCAGCTCGTAGTCGTTTTTCAGACGTTCGTACTCCGGCACCACCTGGCGCAGGATGCCGTCTTTCGACGCTTTGATGCTGATGTGACCACGTGGCGGCTCAATGCCGTTGGTGGCGTTGGAAATCTGCGAAGAGGTTTCCGAAGGCATCAGCGCCGACAGGGTCGAGTTGCGCAGACCGGTTTCCTTGATCTCTTTACGCAGGGTTTCCCAGTCGTAGTGCAGCGGCTCCTGGCAGATGACATCCAGATCTTTCTTGTAGGTGTCGATCGGCAGGATCCCCTGCGAATAGGTGGTTTCATTGAACCACGGGCAAGCCCCTTGTTCCTGAGCCAGACGGTTCGAGGCCTTCAGCAGGTAATACTGGATAGCTTCGAATGTCTTGTGAGTCAGGTTGTTGGCGCTGCCATCGGAATAACGCACGCCGTTCTTCGCCAGATAGTAAGCGTAGTTAATCACGCCGATACCCAGGGTGCGACGACCCATGGCGCCACGGTGTGCGGCTTTGATTGGGTAGTCCTGGTAATCCAGCAGGGCGTCCAATGCGCGCACTGCCAGGGTAGCCAGCTCTTCCAAATCGTCCAGGCTTTCGATGGCGCCCAGGTTAAAGGCGGACAGCGTACACAGGGCGATTTCGCCGTTTTCGTCGTTGACGTCGTCCAGCGGTTTGGTCGGCAGGGCAATTTCCAGGCACAGGTTAGACTGGCGCACCGGCGCGATCTGCGGATCAAACGGGCTATGGGTGTTGCAGTGGTCAACGTTCTGGATGTAGATACGGCCGGTAGAGGCGCGTTCCTGCATCATCAGCGAGAACAGTTCGACCGCTTTCACGCGTTTCTGGCGAATGCTGTCGTCTTGCTCGTACTTGGTATACAGACGTTCGAACTCGTCCTGGTCGGCGAAGAATGCGTCATACAGGCCCGGGACGTCAGAAGGACTGAACAGGGTGATGTCCTGGCCCTTGATCAGGCGCTGGTACATCAGGCGGTTCAACTGCACGCCGTAGTCCATGTGACGAACGCGGTTGCCTTCAACACCACGGTTGTTTTTCAGCACCAGCAGGCTTTCAACTTCCAGATGCCACATCGGGTAGAACAGCGTCGCTGCACCACCACGTACGCCGCCCTGAGAACAGGACTTCACCGCGGTCTGGAAGTGTTTGTAGAACGGGATGCAGCCAGTATGGAAGGCTTCACCACCACGGATCGGGCTGCCCAGCGCACGGATACGACCGGCGTTGATACCGATGCCGGCGCGTTGCGAAACGTATTTCACAATGGCGCTGGAAGTGGCGTTGATGGAATCCAGGCTGTCGCCGCACTCGATCAGCACGCAAGAGCTGAACTGGCGGGTAGGGGTGCGCACGCCGGACATGATTGGCGTAGGCAGTGAGATTTTGAAGGTGGAGATCGCGTCGTAGAAACGTTTAATGTAGTCCAGACGGGTCTCACGCGGGTAGTTGGAGAACAGGCACGCGGCCACCAGGATATACAAGAACTGCGCGCTCTCGTAGATCTCGCCGCTGACGCGGTTCTGCACCAGATACTTCCCTTCCAGCTGCTTAACGGCCGCGTAGGAGAAGTTCATATCACGCCAGTGATCGATAAAGGAGTCCATCTGCTCGAACTCTTCAGTGCTGTAGTCTTCCAGCAGATGCTTATCGTACTTGCCCATTTCTACCATGCGCGTCACGTGAGCGAGCAGCTTTGGCGGCTCGAACTGACCGTAAGCTTTTTTACGCAGATGGAAGATAGCCAGGCGCGCGGCCAGATACTGGTAATCCGGCGCGTCGCGCGAGATCAGATCGGCTGCTGCTTTGATAATGGTTTCATGAATATCAGCAGTTTTGATGCCGTCATAAAACTGAATATGGGAACGCAACTCTACTTGAGAAACGGAGACGTTGTTTAACCCTTCCGCGGCCCAGTCGATGACACGGTGGATTTTGTCGAGGTTGATGCGCTCTTTACGCCCATCGCGTTTAGTAACAAGCAGACTTTGGTTCATGTGGTGTTTTACCTGTCCGTATGGTGCCCCTAAGCAGAAGTGTAGTAGCTCTGCTCAGTATGTAAACACTATATATAGGGGGTGTATGTCGGTGAGGTAACAAGATAGTGAGAAAACAGGGCGTTTGCAAGTGAACAAAAGTGGCCTAATTTGTGGATAACTTGGGGGTGAAATGTGACTTGTCTTTCGCAGTGCGCGCTGTGACTGGTGCGACAAGCTTGTCAATAAGCGGGATAAGATTTTCCCTATAATCAGAAAAACGTGATCGTTTGCCGCTTTATTAAACGTTAGAAAAAAACGGCATATTGTTAGCCATCAAAGTTCTAAAAATTCATAAACAAGAAGAACACTGGGCTGGCGCAATCTTTTGTCCAATGTCTGCCTGTGTGATTTCACGTAGCTACTTTACCCCAAAATGAGGACTGCCATTAACCACGGTTTCTCGTCCGTGCGATGGGGGCGATGGATATCAGACCAGAGATTGCGGGTTCCAGCCCTTGCTTTCGCAATAGAGCGTTTGCGCCACAAGAGGTTTACGGGAGCTTTCATGTCGCCTCACTCCCGTAAATTAATCATTTTTAGGCATCGACTGACGGCGGTTGATACGGCTAGCTTTCGCATCGCGTGGGGATCAGCACCTCTTTGCTTTGATATTTATAAGGAATAAAATATTCTTTATGGCCTTGCTCCTCACTTTTGCTTTTTTGCCCGGCTGCAATCGCCACCATCAATTGAGCGATTTCCAGGGAAAGCTGTTGTTGCGATATGGCCCCGCTTAACAGCCGGCCGGCATCCACATCCATATCATCAATCATGTTTACAAACGTTTGGCTGTTGCCGGTGATTTTTATCACGGGGGCAACCACGGAGCCCACGACGCTGCCGCGACCGGTGACAAAAAAGATAATATGGCTACCGCAGGAGATAAGATCCATCAGCCCTTCATTATCATTAGGGTTAGTGATGCCAAATTGCATCCAGTGAGGATCTGGCGTGCTATCAAGTAACCATAGGCCTTTTCGCTGGGGACAACCGCTGACCTTAAGCACCCCTTGGATGGGGCGAGAGCCGCTCTTTATTACGGCACCCATGCTTTTTTCTTCGATTGTGGATAGTCCACCGGCAAAGTTTCCTGGACTGACCGAGTATTGCCTCACCGATTTGCAGTAATCGAGCGCCTTATTGTAGGTGGCAACGATTTCATCCTTAGCGCTTTCGGTTGCCGCGCGCTGGGACAAAATATCAATCAAGCCTATGGCTTCCACGATCTCTTCAAAAATTGCCGTACCGCCCGCATCGACCAACCAATCAAAAAAGTTGCCCACCGCCACATTGCCCGCCAGCCCGCTGGTATAGTCGCTGCCCCCACACTCACTGCCGATAATCAAGTCTGCAAAGCCCATAGGCACTCGGCTGGTGCGCGTTAATTCTGTCTGCATTCTCCTGACATGCTCAACGCCTAACTCCACGCTGCCTTTTGTGCCGCCGGTTTGCTGAATATAGAACCAGGCCGTCGGCTTTCCTTCTTCTTTTGCGATATTGCTAAGCCACTCTGGCTGGATGTACTCACACCCTAACCCTACGGCAAGGACACCACCGACATTAGGATGGCGAATTAATGAGATCAGCATTCTTACGGCGTACTCATTGTCGGTACAACCGGAAAACCCAACCGCTTCAACTTCGGCGTCATTCACTTTTTCGGTTATCTTATCGGCCACAAAATGGGCGCATTCCACGGTGTAAATAACCAATATTTTATTGCGGATCCCCTTGGTGCCGTTCTGGCGCTGGTAACCTGACCACGTCACCGATTTCAGGCTTTCTAACTTATTCATATTTGACATCCTTAGGGGCACCGGTCACCAGATCCAGATGGGATGAGCGTTCGTCATAGTTGCTATGCATAACGTGCAGGTGAACCCAATCGCCGGTTTTTATCGCTTGGGTCGCACTGCCTATGTTGATGCCGTATTTAATGATGGGGTCGCCCATGGAAATGGGGCATAACGCTATTTTATGGCCGATATTGATATTCTCATTGGCGATGACGGTGTCATTCCCACAGCCGCGAACCGAGACTTTGCCCGTTTGTATGGGCGTTAGCGCCGTAGCGACATTATCAACGTCATTAATCTTGTATGCGACTTGCTCCATAATAGCCCTCCTGATCTTATTATTTAGACTGGATATTCAGTGCTATCACCAAGCAATAGCACTGGCTAATCAATCAGAAACCAATCAGAGCGCCACCATCAACCACCAGAACCTGACCGCTGATAAAGGCGGCTGCCTCTGAAGCCAAATAAGTAGCGGCCCAGCCAATGTCTTCTGGCTTACCGAATTTCTTCATCGGGGTTCGTCCGAGAATTTTATTGCGGCGCTCATCATCTCCTTCAATGGCCTTCCGCAGCATGGGCGTGTCGATCCAGCCCGGGGCGATGCCGTTGACGCGTATGCCTGCCCCAGCCAGTTCGGTGGTCAGCGCGCGGATAAGCCCCAGGTAGGCCGATTTCGCCGCCGCATAGCCGGCGACATAGGGCTGCCCGAGAAATGACGTCATGGAGGCGGTGAACAGAACGCTGGCATTGCCATGCCGCTTCATGTGCGGGACTAACGCTTTGGTCAAGGCAAACGCTGCGACAACGTGAACATCAAGAACGGATTCAAAATCCTCAACGCTCATCTCCTCGATGGGCTTTTTGCAATGGTTGCCCGCGTTGTTGACCAGGATGTCGATCTGCCCAACCTGGTCGAGCAAACCGTTCACCCATGCCTGGGTTTTGGTGGTTTCACTGACGTTAAATTGACTGTAGGTTGCCATAGGACCGAGATTTTCAGCAGCCTGCTGAGCGAGTGGGCCATTGAGGTCGGCTATGATGACTTTTGCGCCACTGGCCACCATGCATTCAGCCATTGCGTAACCCAAGCCGCTGGCCGCGCCAGTAATTAATGCCGTTTTACCTTCGAGTGAAAATGCATTTTTTAACATAGTTATAATCTCTGATTAATTGCGGTTAAAAGGCGATAAGTATTTTGGTCACGGCACCAGGATCGGCTGCCCACGCCATAAAGGCTTCACCTGCCTGGTCGAGCGGGTAATGAGTGGTGATAATTGAATGCAGGGGATAGCGCTGTTGTTCCATCAAGGCCAGTACGGCGCGAAAATCTGCCACCGTGGCGTTTCGTGAGCCGCGGATATCCACCTCTTTCAGCAAAAAAAGCGCGCTGTTGTAGTTAACCGGTTTTTTTGCGTAGCCGACGTAAACGATGCGGCCAGAAAAGGCGACCAGTTCGAGAGATTGCTCGATTGAAGAGGTTTGCCCGGCGGCCTCAATGACCAATGCCGGGCCACGGCCTTCGTCGATCCTGCCCAGCTCGTCGGCGAGGTCGACCTTTGCCCCATTGAGGAATGAGCAAGCGCCGCAGGCCAGAGCCACGGCCTGTTTGCGATCGTCTATGTCTATGGCGATCACTCGTGCTCCCATTGCTGCGGCGGCGGCTATGGCCCCCAGACCAATGACACCGCAACCTATCACGGCCACCCATTCTCCAACCTGAATGGCACCACGACGGGCGGCGTGCAGCCCAACGGCCAGAGGTTCAACCAGAGCCAGTTCATCAAAGCTCAGGGCATTGCAAACAAGAATTTTATTCGCTGGGATAACCAGCCTTTGCGCCATACCACCCTGACGCTGGACGCCGAGCGTTTGATTGTGCTTACAAGCGTTCGGCCTGCCAGCAAGGCAACTGCTGCAAACCCCGCATTCTGTACAAGGCAAGACCACCACACGATCGCCCAGTTTGGCCGTCGTGACATTGCACCCTGTGCGGATAACTTCGCCGCTAATTTCATGGCCTGGGATGCAAGGGTAGACAACCAGGGGGTTAAACCCACGGTAGGTATTTAAATCGGAGCCGCAGAGGCCGACGCGCTGAACATCAATAAGAACATCATTATCACCGCATACGGCCTCAGGGATGTCGACGAACTCGGTATGGGAAGTTTTATCAATGGTTAATGCTTTCATTATTATTGTTTCCTCAGGTTTGTTAAGGTGTCCGTGAGAGGTTGTGCTTTTTTATTTGAATTAATGGGTTTGACAAATAACGCTACGCTTAATGCGCCGAAAATACCTACGATGCCGGCTAATACGAAGGCTGAAATAAAGCTGCCACCGCTGTATTGAACAATAAAACCGGTCAGAATAGGGGCGATCATGCCTGAAGTATTCGCCAGCAGGTGAACAAAGCCGCCCACGCCACCCACTTTATCTGCGGAAATACTGTCGGAAATAATAGACCAGGGCGATGACGCTGCCAGATACATAAAGAATATGCCGAATGACATCATAATGACGGCAAAGGTCACGGAGTCTACGATCCCGGCAATACAGATGCATACAGACGAGGCAATTAGCCCGACAACAATAAGCAGCTTTCTGGAAAAAAGTAATCTTCCGCTTTTCTTGTAAATATAATCGGAGACAGCGCCTCCCATGACCATGCCCACACTGCCAAGTAACCACGGAATCGAGGAGGCAATGCTCATTTCAGCAATGTTCAGCCCTTTTGCCATTGAGAGGTAGCTGGGAAACCAGGTCAGGAAGAAATAAAGAATATAGTTGATGGCAAAGAACGCCATGCCGGTCGCCAAAACCAGTGGCTGTGTCAGATAAAAGCGAAACGGCAGCTTGGTCTGGGTATCATGGTTTACCGGCGCATTGTGCAGAGCCGTTTCAAACTCTTCAATTTCAATAGGTTGGGTTTTCGGGTGATCTTTAGGGTGGTCAGTAAAGTTTTTCAGCCAGAAGAAGGTCCACACAAAGCCAAGTGACATGAGGATGATAAAGGCCACTCGCCAGTTCCACATAATGATCAGGAATCCAACGATGGGGCCCGCGATAGCCCCTCCGAGTGGATTGCCTGCATTGGCAATACCAATGGCGCGTGCGCGCTGGTGAATCGGGATCCAGTGGGTGATGACCTTATTGATGTTGGTGCTGACCGGGCCTTCGCTCATCCCAAAAATGACTCTAATAATAAATAGGATGATGTAGCTGAAAGCGACCCCTGTCAGACCACAGAATAACGACCAGGTAAGCATGGCAATGGCCATCACTTTGCGCGGGCCGTAAATGTCAGACAGGTACCCCCCGACGAAGTTAAATAAGGCATAGCCGAAAAAGAAGCTGCTCAGCATTACACCAATTTCAGCAGGAGAGAGTTGTAGATAATCTTTTATATAGGGCATGGCAACAGAAAATGCAGCCCGATCCAGGTAGTTAATAATGCTGGCTATAAACAAGAGTGTTATTATTTTATTTCTCTGTTTCATGATTGCATACTCATATTGTATGACTAAATATAAACCCACCTTGCCAATCAATATTATGGGCTTGGTGAAATTACATTACGCCAAAGGTTTCGAATGCCTCTACCGTGCTCATGCCATTGCTGATGGCCGTCCTGACGCGATTCTCTGTGGAGACTTTTTCTAATGCCAAACTAATGGCGTCACGTTCAACTTCTTGCGGGATGATTAATACACCATCGCGATCGCCATAGACGATATCGCCTGGGTGTACCCTTATTCCGTTAAATTCAATAGGAACGCGATAATCGATCACCTTTCCTCTGGGGCCTTGATCTTGTGCATAAGTGCCGTGCGAGAAAGTGGGGAAATTTAATTCCAGAATTTCATTGCTGTCGCGTACATAACCATCCAGCACGGCGCCAGCCGCTTTCAGATGACGAGCCCGGGTTGACATCAGGCCGCCCCAAAGCGCGTAACGCAGAGAACTTCCCGTGGCGATGTACACCTCGTCTTCTTTCAACGAGTCCAGTGCTTCAAACATTAACCCAAAAGGCTGTTGGGTGATTTCGTTATGCCCAGAGCTGGATTTGAGCTCGTAGACATCGGCTTCGAGCACCGGCATCGCTCTGCCGGCAACCACCATATTCATCTGAAGCGGTTTAATGGAGGGGGCAAAAAACTGATGTAAAAATCCCATAGTATCAAGAATATCCCCCACAACGGCGGGGAACAGCTTGGTGCGCATCAGTTGGAACAGCTCTTTATCATTCGACCACATTGTTTTCTCCTGAAAAGACAATTTCTATTTGGCCTTAAGAGCAGGCTCGGGTGTTTGCACAGGAAAAATTACGCGCAACCTATCAACCTGTCAAACAGGTTGATAGGGATGATTTTATATATGATATTAAGCTCACATTTTTAGTAAAATGGCGGCGAGAACCGCCCGGAAGGGGCCGTTGATGGTGTTGAATTGTGGTGGTGGTCTGAGAGAAGAAAATATCGTGAGTTCGATAACCAGGTGGTCTTTGAGCCCGGGATACCAGGGCCAGGCGCACCGAGAACCATGATGGGCACGCTCTGCCTAATAACCGGCTTTGTCAGTCGTCTGCCGTGATATTTTCTGCTTTGTTCTTCATCCAGTACATTTGAAGTTGTAAATTTTGGAGTCGTTTAAAATGGATACAAAGATGCCGATTCAGAGCCACACATTGTCCTCGCAAATCAAGCATTACGTGCTGGATATGATAAGCCAGCAACAGTTGACGCCGGGGATGGCGGTTCCAAGCGAAGTAAAATTAATTGAGGAACTGGGTGTCAGTCGAGGGGTGATCCGTGAGGCATACCGTTCGCTATCCGCTCTGGGTATTCTGGAGATAAAAAGCGGTAAAGTCCCGCGGGTGAAAGCGTTCGACAGCAGCGTGCTTGAGCTTATTTTTGGCTTTGCCATCGCTTCAAACCAGGTGTCGGTCTCCCAGATTTTGAGCGTGCGCCAGTGGCTTGAAATCGGCAGTGCCGGCATGGCGGCGACCAACGGCAATGAAGAGGATTTTCGCCAGTTACAGGATGAGATGAAGCAGATTGAGGCGTGCATCTTTGACGCTGAAAAATTTATTCAGCATGACATTAACTTCCATCTCATTATTGCCAGGGCATCTCGCAACCCTCTGTCCGCTATTTTATTGCAATCCCTGCATGAACAACTCAGACGTTCTATCCATGCCGGTCTCGAAGCGCAAAGTGGAACCGACGCCGAAAGAAAACAGATTGTCTCTTTGCATCAGGATATTTGCGAGTGCGTTTGCGCCAAGGACGCGGAAGGAGCGATGAAAGCGATGACGAACCATTTTAATACGGCGGTCAACTCTTTGATTGAAAAGGGCGAGAAGGCCAATGATGGGACCTGAAGAAGGGCATTTATTTTTGTGCGGCGAGCGCTTAAACACTCACCGCGTTTGAGGGCAGCATCAGCCTTCGTGTTGAGTATGTACCATGTAGTTCACATCAACGTTGCCGCCCAGCTTGAAGTGGTCGGTGATCGGGTTGTAATGCAGGCCAATCATGTGTTTTTCGCGCAGCGGCGTGTGGTCGATCCAGCCGATCAGTTCAGAAGGGCGGATGAATTTCTTATGGTCGTGGGTACCCTGCGGGACCATCTTCAGAATATATTCCGCACCTATGACCGCCATCAGCCAGGCCTTGGTGTTGCGGTTGATGGTGGAGAAGAACACATGACCACCCGGTTTGACCAGGTGAGCGCAGGCGCGCACCACCGAAGCCGGATCGGGAACGTGCTCCAGCATTTCCATGCAGGTCACGACGTCGTATTTTTGTGGGTTGGCCTGGGCGTGGCTCTCTACCGTTTCCTGCACGTAATTCACATTCATGCCGGTTTCCAGCGCGTGTAATCGGGCCACTTGCAATGGCTCGGCGCCCATGTCCAAACCGGTCACTTTGGCACCTTCACGCGCCATGCTTTCCGCCAGAATGCCGCCACCGCAGCCCACGTCGAGGACGGTTTTATCAAAAATGCCGCCTGAACGTTGCAGGATATAATTCAGACGCAGCGGGTTGATACGGTGCAGCGGTTTGAACTCACCTTCCAAATCCCACCAGCGAGAGGCCACGGCCTCGAACTTGGCGATTTCCTGATGGTCTACGTTTTGCGCTTGGCTGGATGATTCTGCATTCATGGGCGTATTTGGCTCCTGGTTCTCGTTGCGCGGATTATACATGTTCCGGCGCAGCGCCGTCTGCGCCGATGCATTTTTAGCGCACATATATGCACAATTTCAGTGAATCGGCGGCGGTTATTTTCCCGTAAAGCGTGCTTTGTGATATAGTTTTACACCTTTGCCACTATGGCAGCGGGCAGATGAATCATTAGTAGAGGGATAGCAGCTCCATGAGCGACCTTGCCAGAGAAATCACACCGGTAAACATCGAAGACGAGTTGAAAAACTCGTATCTGGACTACGCGATGTCCGTAATTGTCGGACGTGCGCTGCCAGATGTTCGTGATGGACTGAAGCCGGTACACCGCCGCGTTTTGTACGCGATGAACGTACTGGGTAACGACTGGAATAAACCATACAAGAAATCGGCCCGTGTCGTCGGGGACGTCATCGGTAAATATCACCCACACGGTGACAGCGCGGTTTACGACACCATCGTGCGTATGGCTCAACCTTTCTCACTGCGCTATATGCTGGTGGACGGTCAGGGTAACTTCGGTTCCGTCGACGGCGACTCCGCCGCGGCAATGCGTTATACCGAAGTGCGCATGTCAAAAATTGCTCACGAACTGCTGGCGGATCTGGAAAAAGAAACCGTCGACTTCGTGCCTAACTACGATGGCACCGAGCAGATCCCAGCCGTCATGCCAACCAAGATCCCGAACCTGCTGGTTAACGGCTCGTCGGGTATTGCCGTGGGTATGGCCACCAACATTCCGCCGCATAACCTGTCAGAGGTTATCAACGGCTGTCTGGCCTATATCGATGATGAAAACATCAGCATCGAAGGCCTGATGGAACACATCCCGGGGCCGGACTTCCCGACGGCGGCGATCATCAACGGTCGCCGCGGTATCGAAGAGGCCTATCGCACCGGGCGCGGCAAGATCTATCTGCGCGCACGCGCTGAAGTGGAAGCCGATGCCAAGACCGGTCGCGAAACCATTATTGTTCACGAGATCCCGTATCAGGTGAACAAGGCGCGTCTGATCGAGAAGATCGCCGAGCTGGTGAAAGAAAAGCGCGTGGAAGGCATCAGCGCACTGCGCGACGAGTCCGACAAAGACGGCATGCGTATCGTGGTTGAGATCAAACGCGATGCGGTTGGCGAAGTGGTACTGAACAACCTGTACTCACTGACGCAATTGCAGGTCACCTTCGGCATCAACATGGTGGCATTGCACCAGGGCCAGCCGAAGTTGCTGAACCTGAAAGACATTTTGCAGGCGTTTGTTCGTCACCGCCGTGAAGTGGTCACCCGTCGTACCATCTTTGAACTGCGTAAAGCTCGCGATCGCGCCCACATTCTGGAAGCCTTAGCTATCGCTCTGGCCAACATCGATCCGATCATCGAACTGATCCGTCGTGCGCCAACCCCTGCGGAAGCGAAAGCCGGTTTGGTCGCTCAGGCGTGGGATCTGGGTAATGTAGGCGCCATGCTGGAACGCGCGGGTGATGACGCGGCTCGCCCTGAGTGGCTGGAGCCGGAGTTCGGTATCCGTGACGGCAAATATTACCTGACCGAGCAGCAAGCTCAGGCAATTTTGGATCTGCGCCTGCAGAAACTGACCGGCCTGGAGCATGAAAAGCTGCTGGACGAGTATAAAGAGCTGCTGACCGCCATTGCCGAGCTGATCTTTATTCTGGAAAACCCAGACCGCCTGATGGAAGTGATCCGCGAAGAGCTGGTCGCAATTAAAGAGCAATACAACGACGGCCGCCGTACCGAGATCACCGCCAACACGTCCGATATCAATATCGAAGACCTGATCAACCAGGAAGACGTGGTAGTTACGCTGTCGCACCAGGGCTATGTGAAGTATCAGCCATTGAGCGACTATGAAGCGCAACGCCGCGGCGGTAAGGGCAAGTCTGCTGCACGTATTAAAGAAGAAGACTTTATCGATCGTCTGTTGGTGGCTAACACCCACGATACGATCCTGTGCTTCTCCAGCCGTGGCCGCCTGTACTGGATGAAGGTGTATCAACTGCCTGAAGCCAGCCGTGGCGCACGTGGTCGTCCAATCGTCAACTTGCTGCCACTGGAAGCCAATGAGCGTATCACCGCCATTCTGCCGGTGCGCGAGTATGAAGAAGGGCGTCATGTGTTCATGGCAACCGCCAGCGGCACCGTGAAGAAAACCGCGTTGACCGACTTTAGCCGCCCACGCAGCGCCGGCATCATCGCCGTTAACCTCAATGAGGGTGACGAGCTGATTGGTGTTGA
Source organism: Serratia sp. BIGb0234 (assembly GCF_024809915.1). NCBI lineage: Bacteria > Pseudomonadati > Pseudomonadota > Gammaproteobacteria > Enterobacterales > Yersiniaceae > Serratia > Serratia sp. BIGb0234. Next base: position 713,686 of record NZ_JANUEI010000002.1, on the reverse strand, counting down.
CCTGACCGACGGCAGTAACGAAGTCATGCTGTTCTCCGCCAACGGTAAAGTGGTTCGTTTCCCGGAAACGCAGGTGCGCTCTATGGGCCGTACGGCTACCGGCGTGCGCGGTATCAACCTGGGTGAAGGCGACAGCGTTATCTCCCTGATTGTGCCTCGCGGTGAAGGTGATATTCTGACCGTTACCCAGAACGGCTACGGTAAGCGTACTGCGGTCACCGAATACCCGACCAAGTCACGTGCCACCCAAGGGGTTATCTCCATCAAGGTGAGCGAGCGTAATGGTCAGGTAGTGGGTGCGGTGCAGGTGGATACCACCGATCAGATCATGATGATCACCGATGCCGGTACGCTGGTGCGTACTCGCGTTTCGGAAGTCAGCGTGGTTGGCCGTAATACCCAGGGTGTTACGCTGATCCGTACTGCGGAAGATGAGAATGTCGTCGGCCTGCAGCGCGTTGCCGAACCGGTAGAAGACGAAGAACTGGATAGTCTGGAAGCCGGCGCAGAAGCCGTAGAAGAAGACGCTACGCCGCTGGACGAAGGCGACGACGATTCTGAAGCGGTAGACGACGCGGAAGATGACAACGCCTAAGCCATAGGCGGCGACTAACGCCACTATTGCACTGAGAAATACAGGGCCTGGCAGCGATGCTAGGCCCTTTTTCAGTTATATGGTTTAATTAGCGAACTCAAGCCAACAGCTCCCGGCTCTGCTATAAACGCGCTGGTCACCACTCACATTTGTATGGTATCCGATTGAAATATTTAGCCTCTTTTCGCACCACGTTAAAGATTTCCCGCTATCTGTTCCGGGTGCTGGCGATAATGCTGTGGTCGTTGGGGGCGTTGCTCACCACTTTCTATATCCTGAATATCCTGCATCAGAAAGAGTCTGACATTCGGCAGGACTACAATCTGAATTTTGATCAGGCGCAGGGCTACATCCGCCATTCGGCCGATATCATTCGTGATATCAAATATATGGCAGAAAACCGTCTCAATGGCTCGGTCAGCAGCCTGGACATGTTCAGCGGCATCTTTCCTGGCAAGAGCAGCCCGCCAGAGTTTTTCCCGCTCTATCCGGAGTCCAACTGTTCGCTTAATAGCACTTACCGCAGCTCGCTCAATTCGCTGAGCGGGTTGATCCAGTATTGGAAAGAGAATTTTGTCGCGGCCTACGATCTCAACCGGGTGTTTTTTATCGGCGGGGATAGCCTGTGCATGGCTGAGTTCGGCGGCAGCAGCGGCGTAGCCAACCGCTCAGATGCGCTGAAAACGCTGCATGAGCGCATCCTTAAATATCGCAACGCCAAGAACCAGGATAAAGACAATAACCTGTATTGGATCAGCCCAAGCCAGCAGCGGCCGGATGTCGGCTATCTGTATGTACTGACGCCAATCTATATTGGCTCCAAGCTGGAAGCGTTGCTGGGCATTGAGCAGACTATACGTCTGGAAGACTTCGTGACTACCGGCAACCTGCCGATCGCCGTCACCCTGCTGGATGAGAACAACGAACCGATACTGCAGCTGGCGGATGGTGAGCGCAATGCGCAAGCGCCCGACAGTTATCCGCTGGAACAAGCCTACTTTGGTTACGTCGATAATTACCGCGATCTCATCATGAAAAAGGCGTTGCCGCCATCCTCGCTCAGCATCGTGTATGCGGTGCCGGTGAAGACGGTGGTTGAGCGCTTCAAAATGCTGATCCTCAATGCGGTGCTGCTGAATCTGCTGTCCGCCATCGTGCTATTCACCCTGGCCTGGCTGTTTGAACGCAAAATGTTCCTGCCGGCAGAGGATAACGCCTTCCGGCTGGAAGAACATGAGCAGTTTAACCGTAAAATTGTCGCCTCGGCGCCGGTGGGCATCTGTATTCTGCGCATCAGCGACGGCACCAATATCCTCAGTAACGAACTGGCGCACAATTACATCAACTTACTGACCCACGAAGACCGTGACCGCATTACGCGCATCATCTGCGAACAGCAGGTGAATTTTGTAGATGTGATGACCAGCAATAACAATAACCTGCAGATCAGCTTCGTTCATTCTCGCTATCGTAATGAGGATGTGGCGATTTGTGTGCTGGTGGATGTCAGCGCCCGCGTGAAAATGGAAGAATCGCTGCAAGAGATGGCCGCCGCCGCGGAACAGGCCAGCCAATCGAAATCGATGTTCCTGGCGACCGTTAGCCATGAGCTGCGTACGCCGCTGTACGGCATTATCGGCAACCTCGATTTGCTGCAGACCAAGGCGTTACCGCAGGGCGTTGATCGACTGGTCAATGCGATGAACAACTCTTCCGGGCTGCTGCTGAAGATCATCAGCGATATTCTGGACTTCTCGAAAATTGAATCCGAGCAGTTGAAGATTGAACCGCGGGAGTTCTCCTGTCTGGAGGTGATTACCCACATCGCCGGCAACTACTTACCGCTGGTGGTGAAGAAGCGGTTGGGGCTGTACTGCTTTATCGAGCAAAACGTGCCTGAGCGCATTTCCGGCGATCCGGTACGGTTGCAGCAGGTGTTGTCCAACTTGTTGAACAACGCCATTAAGTTCACCGATACCGGCTGCATCATCCTGCAGGTCTGCACCCGCGGCAATTATCTGGAATTCAGCGTTCGTGACACCGGCGTTGGTATCCCGGAGAAAGAAATTACCCGCCTGTTCGACCCGTTCTTCCAGGTGGGCAGCGGTGTGCAGCGCCATTTCCAGGGTACCGGGCTGGGGCTGGCAATTTGCGAGAAGCTGATCAACATGATGGACGGCGACATTGCCGTTGAATCCGAACCGGGATTAGGCAGCCTGTTCACCATCCGTATTCCTCTGTTTAGCGCCCAGTTCCCGATCCCGCAGCCGAGCGATACCTGGCAGGGCAAAACGCTGTGGCTGGATATTCGCAACCAGCGGCTGGAAAGTTATCTGATGGAAATCCTGGGCGGTTATGGTGCGACGGTATTACGCCATCAGGGGCAGGACACCGCCGAAGGCGAAGTGATGCTCAGCGATCACCCGTTGATGATTAGCACGCCGCTGCTGGCGCAGATCCAATTTTCCATTGAACACATCGGCCCGTCGCAGGAAACGCGCCCGGGTTACTGGATGCACAGCACCTCTACGCCGCGTGAAACCCTGGTGCTGCTTAACCGGCTGTTTGGCACTCAAGCTGAAAGCGGCAATACCCTGGCACAATTGCCGGTGCCGGCCAAGGCCAGCTTGATCGACAACGGTGATATTCATTTACTGGTGGTGGACGACCATCCGATCAACCGTCGGTTGCTGTCCGATCAGCTTAGCTCGCTGGGCTACCAGGTGGTGACGGCCAATGATGGGGTCGATGCGTTGGATGTACTCAGTCGTAACACCGTCGACATCGTACTGACCGACGTCAATATGCCGAACATGGATGGCTATCACCTGACTCAGCGCCTGCGTGAAATGCAGTTTACTTCCCCGGTGATCGGCGTCACGGCGAATGCCTTGGCTGAAGAGAAGCAGCGTTGTATTGAGGCCGGCATGGATAATTGCCTGTCGAAACCGGTGACGCTGGAAACGCTGGAACAAACATTGGCGTTTTACAGCCAGCAGGTGCGCTATGTGCGCGCCGAGTCTGAAGAGGCCTAAAAGCAAAAGGGCGCAGCAAAATGCCGCGCCCTTGTTAACTACCGAGTTGTTTATTCTTTGTCCAGCGGTGCCATGCTGACGGAAGAGAGGTAGTTGAGCAGCGCAATATCGTTCTCGACACCCAGCTTCATCATCGCCGATTTCTTCTGGCTGCTGATGGTTTTGATGCTGCGGTTGAGTTTCTTGGCGATTTCGGTCACCAGGAAACCTTCGGCGAACAGACGCAGTACTTCGCTCTCTTTTGGCGACAGGCGTTTGTCACCGTAGCCGCTGGCGCTGATCCTCTCCAACAGCTTGGAGACGCTTTCCGGCGTGAACTTCTTGCCTTTTTGCAGTGCGGCCAGCGCTTTCGGCAGGTCGGTAGGCGCGCCCTGTTTCAGTACGATACCTTCGATATCCAGATCCAACACGGCGCTCAGAATGGCCGGGTTGTTGTTCATGGTCAGAACGATGATCGACAACTGCGGATAATGGCGTTTGATGTATTTGATCAGCGTAATGCCGTCGCCATATTTATCGCCCGGCATTGAAAGGTCGGTGATCAGTACGTTGGCGTCCAGCTTGGACAGATTGTTGATCAGTGCTGTTGAGTCTTCAAACTCCCCAACGACATTCACCCATTCAATTTGCTCAAGTGACTTCCGGATGCCAAACAGTACGATAGGATGGTCATCAGCAATAATTACGTTCAGGTTATTCATGTTGTTGGCTACCTTGCTCCAGCAGTCTGCTGACGAAAAAATCAATCTGACTGATGTTATTCTCGATCTTGAGCGCATCACCGTCTGCGATGTGCTGTTCTAACGATTCACACAGTTGCTTGCCGGGAAGCAGATTTAACATGGCAAACACGCCTTTCAGGCGGTGTGCTGTCTGTGACAGAGCATTGAAATCACTGCTGCCCGCCTCAGTATACAGTTTTTTGATATCGTCGGGTACTGTATCAACAAACAGGCCATAGTAATCACTTGATTTCAATTGTTTTTCATAGAGTTGGATATCATCGGCGGTCAGCGAAAGCGGACTTTCCGGCTGTTCCAACGCGGCCATTTGCTGCTCAATCAGCATCAGCACGGCGTCTATCATTGCGCCACTCAGGTTATAGTTTACCCGAATATACCGTTTTTCAAGCTGTTGCCATCCGGCCTCATCGCTGGTCAGCAGCAGGGTATAATCGTCAGCCCTTTGCGGGTTGTCGGTCAGTAGAACGTCGTAGTCGCGGTTAATCTGGCGTTCATCGGCAATGATGCAGCTCGCGCCATAGGCGTGCAGCAAGTGGGTAACAATGCCGCGCACTTCTTCGGACGTGATGTCCAACAGGGCGGTTACGCCATCGAGCAGTTTTTCCTGCGCTTCCGTCTCCTTTTTCTCCATTTCCATCGGTACGCGAATGGTGTAGCGGGTGCCGATGTCGACCTTGCTGCGAATATCCAACTGGCCGTTGAGTTTTTTGCATAGCTGGTTGCACAAGAAGAAGGTCAGGCCGGAACCATGATTAAAACGATCCACCAGCGTTTGGCTGAGGAACGGATAGTTGAGGTTACTGATTTCCTCGTTGGAAATACCCGAGCCGGTATCATTGATGTGGAACACCAGGCGATCGGGGTGCTCGGGTTCATGATCAACCACCAGCGAAATCTTGCCGCAGGCGGTAGTGATAATCGCGTAATGCACCAGCAGCGAGATCACCTTGCGTAGCGCGTTAGCGTCACCGATATATTGCTGCTCGACATCAAGCTGGAAATGATTGAACAGCGACAGTCCTTTTTGATTGATGGAAGGCAGGGCTTCACGCAGTAATTCATCTATCAGGGCCAAAGGGCTGAACGGGTGGCGCGAAGGTTGCCAGTCCTGAGTTTCCAGCCGGGTGAGCAGGGTGATGTTTTCAATCAAGCCCAGCACCGAGGATGACTGTGTGGTCAACTCTGTTAGCAGCGCTTGCTGTTGTTCTTCATCCGGTTGCGTACGCAGGCGATCGGCCAGATCGTGCATTTGGCGCACCGGTTGGTTCAGTTCGATCCCCAGATTGTGCAGCATCAGTTTGCGTGCCTGTACATTTTTGTCGTACTCGCGCTGTGCCTGCTGCAACCGCTTGTTGACCATGACTTCCTTGTCCTGATCGTTTAACAGGAACAGGTAAGTTTCCGCTGAGAGCTGGCTGCGGAAAATGCGAATTTCATACACCTCATTGTTGACCGTCGCTTGAATCACCCCGTGGTGCTGTTCGGCCATATGGGCAATTTTTTGTAGGCTCAGGTGAGGCAGCAGATGTTGGGCAATCTTATTGCTGGCGATCACCGTATTGCTGGCAAAGTTGTACACCAGCAGGCCGGAAGGCAGGCTGGCGATAATCTCTTGATTCAGCGCGCGTTCGGCCTCCAGTTCAACCGCCATGTTCTCGCTAGGGCGAATGTATTGTCGACGAATAAAGTAAATGCCTGCCAGCGACAGCGCCAACAGCAGCAAATTGATGGCAATCAGCCAAATATTGTTACGCAGCAGATCTATGGTCAGGCTGATGGCGGAGACGCGGTAAACCACTTTCAGCGGTGCGTTGGGCAGGGAAGCGCTGAATTCCACCCAGTTGCCGCTCATCGTTATACCGGCGTTGGTGGTGCCTTCAATCGGCAGAGTTCCATCGTCCAGATTGGTGTTATCGGGCAGCAGCATAAAGTTGGCACGCGCCATATTAATCGGGATGATATCGTTAATCGGCAAATCGAAGGCGATCACCGTGGCCAGATGCCCCGGTTGATTAAAGGTCGTACGGATTGAAAACGAATAGGCGTTTTGGAAACGTTGCTTGCGTAAGGCGGAAAAGCTTTCGCGCTCGTCGAGCATGTTCGCCTGTTGCAGCATTTCGGCGCGACGATCTTCCGCCGACGTCGTCAGGTAGTTTTCCTTGAAGCGAGAGGCCAACTCTTTTAACGGCTGAGTGGTGATCAGACTCAGACTGTTGTCCTGACCATTAAGGTAATACATGGCGTAATTTTCGGTCTTGGCACCCCAGCGGGCATCCAGATAGTCTGAAATATTGGCGATCATCGCCAATGTCCCTTCTTCATGGCTGCCAAAAATCACCGCGTCGGTTTTCTTATGCGGTTTTTCCAGGTAGTAAACGTCCGGCCGCAGTCGGGTTTCCTGCAGGCTGGGATCGACGTTCAGGGAGGCCGCATTGCCGAATTTATCGTAGATCTGATAGGTGACGTAGCGATAGTTGTCGATGCGCTTTTGCAGCCCATTGGCGATGCTGTTCAGCGCATATTTTTTCTCCGCCAGCCAGGCGTTGGTATAGTTGTAGCCGTACAGGCCAATGGCAATCGTCAGCAGCACGGCAAATAGCAGGAAGCAACGGGTAATATTGCTTGAGCTAATGGTCAGTTGTTTGTTTTGCATAGTTGACTGCGCATTCCTGAATCAACGGGTTATCGCCCGGGCGCTGGCGGTAACAGCCAGCAGTAAGACGGCAACGCAGGCAAAGGCGACCGTCAGGCTGGAGAACTGGGCGATAAAGCCGATTAACGCCGGCCCGGCGAGAATACCGGCATAGCCTACGGTAGTCACTGAGGCGATAGCCAGATTGGCCGGCATATCATGTTGATTGCCTGCGGCACTGAACAGGATCGGCACCACGTTAGAGGCACCCAACCCTACCAGCATAAACCCGATCAACGAGACCATGGCATTATCGAACACAATCGCCATGCTCAGACCGATAGCGGCACACAGGCTGCCGAGCAGCAAGACCTTATATCTGCCCAGGGCGTTGACGATGCGGTCACCGTTCAACCTGCCGAGGGTCATGGTGATGGAGAACAACGCATAGCCTAATCCGGCCTGGCTGTGGTCAACCCCACGCAGGGTAGTGAGGAACAGGGCGCTCCAGTCGAGCATCGACCCTTCCGCCAGGAACATGATAAAGCACAGAATGCCGATAAACATGACCCAACCGCGTGGCACGACGAACATCGGTCCACCTTCTTCACCGCCGCTTTCGCGCAGCAAATTGCGGCTGGCTACGGTTAGCAACGCCGCGATGGTCAATACGGTGACACAGGTCGCCAACAGAGGGGAGAGTCCCAGCCACAACATGATGCTAACGCCCCCGGCGCCGGCAATGCCGCCAACGCTGAAGAAACCATGAAAGCCCGACATCATTGCCTTGCCGCTGGCACGCTCGACCACCACGGCCTGTATATTCATTGCCACATCGATCATGCCAATTGCTGCGCCAAACAGCAGCAGTGCCAACGCCATGCCCAGGGTGGTATTCATCAGCACCAGCAGCGGTAAATCGATGCACAGCGCCAAACCAGCAAGCAAGATCACCGGCCGACAGCCCAATCTGCCGGTCAGAAAACCGGTGAGCGGCATCGCCAGCATCGAACCCGCACCAATGCACAGCAGCAACAGACCGAGAGAGCCATCATCAATGCCGATGCGCGCTTTGGCGAAGGGAACCAGGGGCGCCCAGGCGGCCATGCCGAACCCGGCGACAAAAAAGGCCAGCCGCGTGGCGATCTGAGCCGGTACCCCGGGTTTTTGCTGTTCATTGCATAAGGTGGATGTCATGTGGGCTTTGGGATCTATTGTGGAAGAGGGACTGAAAGTTATGGAATGTTTTTATCACAATCCGCGATCCGGGTCGAAAGGAATTGCGCCGTCATTGGCCTTCGGTGCTGCGCGACGTTCCAGCCACAGGCCAATGACCTGCACAATATACTGCTTTTGCTGTTCGCTAAGTGCTTGCCCTTGCGGAATGTTATGCCACTTGGCCAGGCAACCACGACAACAGGTCGCGGTGGCGTGCTGGGCGACAAACACCGGATGGCCGCGCATGGGGGTCTGCTTGCCGTCATTGTTCGGAAAAGGCGCAGCCAACCGTTGATCGATAAAATCTCGTGCATGGCTGAGGATCAGCGGCAAGCCTTTGGTTTCAAAATAAAGCTGGTCTTTGGGATTCAGACGAAATTTGGCGCGGAAAGGGGAGCTTTGTAGCTGACGCCATAGCGCTTCGGGTTGAAATAGCATGGTTCATCTTCTTCGGGGCATTTTGTGCAGGTTATCAAAATAGCAACCGTGCGACCAATGTTGTTGGTTCAAAATCCTGCAGCACGAAGCGAAAGTTATTTAAGCAATAAAATGCTTTCCAAATTAGTGCGCTTAATAAGTAGTCTAAAACAGAAGAAAAGATTAGCTATTAGTGCGGAAGTTAATTGGGGGGATAATATCTTCAAGTGATTATTTTTTGGCATAAAGTGCGAATTAAGATGAAATGTGAGCTAAGTATGAGGAAATAAAAAACCGGCCATAAGCCGGTTGAAGTGTACAGAATGTACAAAAAATTATCTTACAGATAATGAAGGTAATAATGAAAATAATGATGATAGCGGGATTATTATAACGTCAGCGTTATGGGATTCTTTTGGCACAATGTGCTTATTGATAGTGACTTTTGTATGGCTATCTTTTTTTTCTTAAGTTTTTGTATAAATACATGATTTTATATCTATAAGTGTGTTTTTTGTCATTGCGTGCCTTATTTTTTATGTCTGTAATGTTTTGTGGAAGTTCGCTCAATTTTACATTTGGAAACCTTTAATAATCACACTGAAACACTATCGGATACTTGGTATCATTTTCTTTCTGGATTAATATTACCCTTGTTACCAGAATGGTAATGCACAGTCGTGCTAATAATGCTCAAAAGGGCAGTGGCCATAGCTCGACATAATAAACGAGGATAATAACAATGAAACTTCGAGTTCTTTCTCTGATCGTCCCCGCACTGCTGGTTGCAGGCACCGCAGGTGCGGCGGAAATCTACAACAAAGACGGCAATAAACTGGATCTGTACGGCAAGATCAATGGTCTTCACTATTTCTCTGACAACAATGGCTCCGATGGCGACATGTCTTATATGCGTTTCGGCCTGCGTGGCGAAACACAAATCAGCGACCAGTTGACCGGTTTTGGTCAATGGGAATATCAGGCAAACCTTAACCACGCTGAAAGCCAAGACAACAAGAACTTTACCCGTTACGGCTTTGCCGGCCTGAAGTTTGGCGATTACGGTTCATTTGACTACGGCCGTAACACCGGCGTGCTGTATGACGTTGCGGCTTATACCGACTTGCAGCCAGAGTTTGATGGCTCCACTTACGGTGCCGACCAATTCATGTTCCAACGTTCCAGCGGTTTGGCAACTTACCGTAACACCGACTTCTTCGGTCTGGTTGACGGCCTGAACTTTGCTCTGCAGTACCAGGGTAAAAACGGCAGCGGCGAAGAGTCTAACAACGGCCGTGAAGTTCTCAATCAGAACGGCGACGGCTACGGCATGTCGGTGAACTACGACATCGGCTATGGCATCAGCGCGGCAGGTGCCTTCTTTAGTTCCAAACGTACCAGCGAGCAAAACGGCGGTGGCGCATACAGTGGCATCATGGGCCGTGGTGACCGTGCAGAAGGTTATTCTGGTGGTCTGAAATATGACGCCAACGACGCTTACCTGGCCGTGATGTTCACCCAGTCTTACAATGCCGCACGCTTTGGCTCTACCAGCAGCGATGCTTACGGTTATGCCAACAAGGCGCAAAGTATCGAAGCTTACGCGCACTACCAGTTTGACTTCGGTCTGCGTCCATTCGTTGGTTATAACCAAACCAAAGGTAAAAACCTGGGTCTGGCCGCTAACGGCAAGGATTACGGCGACGAAGATCTGGTCAAATTTGTGGATCTGGGTGCGACCTACTTCTTCAACAAAAACATGTCCACCTACGTTGACTACAAAATCAACCTGTTGGACGACAACGACTTCACCAAGTCTGCCGGTATCAACACCGACAACGTGGTTGCCGTGGGCCTGGTTTACCAGTTCTAAGCAACAGAGTGTGAGTGTCACCACGCGGCCTTCGGGCCGCGTTTTTTTTGCCTGCGGTTTGGCACGAATTGGCATGAATGAGGCACGGATTGCCATTCTGAGATCCTGCGGCTTACCTAAACTTTCTACACAGAGATAAATCAGGAGGTTAGCATGGAACTCAGCATAAATCGGGTGGTTGAAACCGTACTGTACGTCAAAGATATCGAACGCGCCGCTGCATTCTATCAGCAGGTTTTAAAACTGCCGGTGATGGTGGCGAACGAGCGTTTCCGCGCTTACAACGTCGGTGAACAAAGCGTGTTGCTGTTGTTTATCGAAGGGGACTCGCTGAAAGGCGCGCATTATCCAGAAGGGTATATCCCCCCGCATGACGGCAGCGGGCCACTGCATATCGGGTTAGCGGTGGCGAAAGAACAGTTGCCGCATTGGGAGCAACATCTGACGACTCAGGGGATCGAGATAGAAGGGCGGATGAGCTGGGATCACGGCGGTGAGAGCATCTACTTCCGCGATCCCGATGGCCACCTGCTGGAACTGGTGACGCCGGGGATTTGGGCCAATTACTGATGATGCCAAACTTCGGCTAAGGCCTTCAGCGTTTCCCTCAACAGCAATAAGGCATTCTGCGGTTGCTGCTCTATTTGCACCTTGACGATCGCCCCGTCAATCAGCATCGCCAGCATCTCTGCCCGTTGTTCTCGTTCCGGGCCAAGGGGCAGATAGCGGGCGATCTCTTCGGCCATTTGCTGCTTGTGTCGGCGGGCGATGTCCAGGCTTTCCGGCAACATATCCGCCAGTTCAACCGCCGTATTGATAAAAGCGCAGCCGCGGTAGTGCGGATCGCTAAACCATTCCTCGAGACAAGGCACCAAGGCAGGTAAGACATCCCCGAACTGCTCGACATACTGTGTCAGTGACTGACTGAACCAGCGCAACCATTGCTCATGACGGTAAGCCAGAAACGCCTCAATCAACTCGTTTTTACTGGGGAAATGACGATAAAAGGTCACTTTTGCTACGCCAGATTCGCTAATGATGCGATCGATACCGGTCGCTCGCACCCCATCGCGGTAAAACAGATCGTGGGCTGTCAGCAGGATACGCTGGCGCGGGGGAAGAACCTGAGGGGGAGCGGACATTGAAATATCTCCTGAGCATTGATTTTAACGATTGTAGACAACTCTGTCTACATGCGCTAGCTTAATGATGTAGACAAACTTGTCTACATCAATTTAACCTCCGAGGTAAGCTATGAGCATTAAACCCCCCTTGCCGCCCTTTACCCGTGAATCGGCGATTGAGAAAGTCCGTTTGGCGGAAGATGCCTGGAACAGCCGCGATCCGGAAAGGGTAGCACAGGTCTATTCGGTCGATACCCATTGGCGTAATCGGGCGGAGTTTGTCGATGGCCGTGAGGCTGTCTGCGCTTTTTTGCAACGCAAGTGGGCAAAGGAATTGGAATATCGGCTGATCAAAGAATTATGGGCATTTGACGGGGCGCGCATCGCAGTGCGTTTTGCTTACGAATGGCGTGATGACTCCGGCAACTGGTACCGCAGTTTTGGTAACGAGAACTGGGAGTTCAATACGGATGGCCAGATGATCAACAGACACGCCTGCATCAACGATATGCCGATCCGCGAGCAGGATCGGCAATTCCACTGGCCGCTCGGTCGCCGCCCGGATGATATTGCGGCCCTGAGCGAGTTTGGCTTCTGATTACCGTTAGTGATAATAGGGTTTGAGTTCCGCATGGAGAGAGGAGATCAGCCGTTTTTTCCACTCGATTTCACCCTGGCGATAGTGTGAAAACAGATAACCAATCGCCAGATCGTCCAGGATCGGCAGGGCGTACAGTCCCTGCTTGTCCTGCTGTGCATTGAACCAGGGTTGCGGAACTACCGCCATCAGTGGCGCTGCGCGCAGTACCGGTGGCAACTGCGCGTAATCGGCACAGCTGAGCTGGATCCTGCGTTGTAAACCCTGGCGTTCCAACTGACGGTCAAGTTCGTTCTCTGCCTGTGGCCAGGGATGGCAGTAATAGTGCGGGTAGTCTGCCAGTTCACCAAATGTCAGCCCGCTTTTGTGACCTAATACCTGGCGCAACGGCGATCCGAATACCGCCACCAGGCGGGTGCTGCCAATAAGCTCATAACGCAGCGCGCTGGTGCGCTGTTGGTGATCGCCAACGGCAATCACCATATCTACCGCGCCTTCCAGCAGCTCAGTGCGCCATGAACGTCGCTCAAAGTTTTGGCAGCGGATATCGGCATTGGCAAGCGTGCTTTTCTGCGCCAGCAACGGCAATAAGATCGGATGCAGTGCCGGCGGGACGACCAGGGTGAAATGCCGTGGCGCGTCCGGCACATGGCCGAATAATTCACTGTCCAGCGAAGAGAACAAGGGCGTTAGCGTTTCTTTAAGCGACAGGGCAAACAGCGTCGGCACCTGGCGATGCCCTTCCCGCCGGAACAGAGGCTCATCCAGCACCTCACGCAAGCGGGCCAGGGCGTGACTGACGGCAGAAGTGCTGATACCGAGCTTATCCGCCGTTTTCTGGCTGGATCCGGTGCTGGTCAACAGGTAGAGCACTTTCAGCAGGTTCATGTCCATTTGCAGGATGTTCATTAATAGCCTTTTAAATTGAATACGCTTCAATATTAGGCTGAGTATACTTCAGCCCTGTTTTTCCCCGTAGAGCTGAAACATGAAAAAAAACATGGGTTATCTGATGGCTATGACATTCTCACTGTGCTTTAACGCTCAGGCACAGCTCGATCCTGCGCAACCGTTGTCCAGTGCGCCGCCCTATTCACTGTTTGAGCAATGGGCGCAGCCGGTGGCGCCATTCCAGATTTTCCCTCAGCTGTATTATGTCGGCACACGCAACCTTTCATCCGTGCTGTTCAGCACGCCGGAAGGATTGATTCTTATTGACGCGGGGTTGGATGCCAGTGCCCCGGTGATAAAATCCCATATTGAGGTATTGGGTTTCAACATCAAGGACTTGCGATTCATTCTTAACAGTCACGCACGTCTCGATCAGGCTGGAGGCATCGCTCGTTTGAAAGCCTGGAGCGGGGCGAAAGTGGTTGCCAGCGCCGCCAATGCCCAACAGTTGGCACGGGGAGGAAAACAGGATTTTGCCTTGGGAGATGCACTTGGTTTCCCTCCGGTGAAGGTCGACATTATCGTCGGGCAAGGGGATAGCGTTACTTTGGGCGGGCTGAAATTTACGGCGTTAATGACGCCGGGGCATTTGCCTGGCGCCACTTCATGGACGACCACGCTGCGGCAGAGCGGGAAAACCTATCGGCTGGTCTATGCCGACAGTTTGGCAACCCCGGACTACTATCTGGTCGATAACAAAAACTACCCGAGTCTGGTGCAGGACATCCGCAGCAGCTTTAGGCTTTTGGCCCAGCAGCACGCGGATATTTTTATCGCCAATAAGGGAACGCGCTTCGATCTGGAAAATAAAATGGCGCGACTTCAGGCTGGCGATCGGGAAGCTTTTGTCGATCGGCTGGGGTTACAGCAATATGTGCAACAGTCTCAACGGGCTTTTGAGACGCAGTTAAAACAGCAGCAAAGTAAAGATTAAGTTATCTTTCTATTTTATTTTGGCGCAATTAACCCTACCCAATAAAATAAGGTATGTGATTTAGATATATTTAACAAAATTAATGAGGATGAAAGGTGGCGCCCGGGTTTGATAAGGCGGAAAGGCAGAGGGGATAATAATGTGAAAAAGATTTTGAATAAGGGATGGCGCGCGTTGAATATTGATCGCCGGGAGTGCTGACGGCAAAATGACCAGTGGCGGGCTGTGATGAAACAGGCTGCAGTAGCCACAGAAGTTAAAACAGTCGCCGGTGCTCATGTCCGCCATGTTGTGCCCTGCCGGCGGGCTATCGGCGAGGTTCTGGCTCATCATTGTCCTGTGTCCGGCATGCTCCGCACTCATGGACATGCCAGTCATCTCGCTGTTATCCATGCTATTTTTTGCAAGATGGGTGGAAATTGATGGCGCGATGAATATCATCAACATAGCGAACAGGCCCAGCCAGGCCAGCGTGCGCATATGTTGAATTGACAGTTTCACCAGGAGCGTCCTTGCAGGGTTAAAGCGTAAAGGAATGACAATGTCAGCAGTTGTTCCACTATTGTAACATTGATGAGAATTAAGCTAAACAGAGAAGAAATCTGTTTGTTAAATGAGTTTAATTCGGGTAAATTCCGGGTAATTCCATTTGACCACGGATGACTTATCATGTCTGAACGCAATATTGCGTTGCCTGCTGCTGCGCAGAATATTAACCCGCAGGTGACTACTCGCAGTTGGTTTATTCCGTTGGCTATGCGGATTCATTTTTATATTGGTTTTTTTGTTGGGCCGTTTTTACTTATTGCGGCATTGAGTGGCATATTTTATGCCTTGACGCCGCAAATTGAATCACGGCTTTATGCCCCGCAGTTGTATAACGACAGTACCGGTCCGGCACTGCCGTTAAAACAGCAGATTATGGCCGCTCAGGCGATAGCGCCATCAAAAGCTTCTCTGTCGGCAGTGCGTCCTTCTCCGGCGGAGGGCGAGAATACCCGGGTACTGTTTAACGTCGCAGGGCTTCAGGCTTCGGAACGTTTGGCGGTGTTTGTTGATCCGGTTACGGCGCAGACGCACGGCGTAATGACGGTTTATGGTACCAGCGGCGTATTGCCGTTGCGCACCTGGCTGGACCAATTTCACCGTAGTCTGTTGCTGGGGGATGTAGGGCGCAATTACAGCGAGTTGGCAGCCTCCTGGCTATGGATTGCCGCGCTGGGGGGGCTGATCCTCTGGGGGGCGCGCAGGCGTAAGAAGGTAACGCGTCAGCGTGGTGGTTTACGCAGGTTACATGAAAAAAGTGGCGTACTGCTGCTGGTCGGCCTGCTGTTCTTTTCTGCCACCGGGCTGACCTGGTCACAGTGGGCCGGGGAGAACATCAGCGTGCTGCGCCAGCAATTCGGCTGGTCGACGCCCTCGCTGTCTACGGCGATCAACGGGCAGGACGCTGTGCCTGCCGGCGATCATGCGGAACACCATGAGCATATGATGGTCAGGGCGGAACCGCCTCAGGATGGCGCCATGTATGACAGGGCCCTGGTCGGTGCACGGCAGGCCGGTATCGACGCCGCCAGGGTTGAAATCAAGCAGCCGGCGATGGCGGGGCAGGCCTGGACGGTCATGGAGATCGATCGCCGTTGGCCGACGCAGGTTGATGCTGTTGCTATCGATCCCGTAACCCTGGCCATTACCGATCGCGTCAGTTTTGAACAATACCCGCTCGCGGCAAAATTAACGCGCTGGGGAATCGATTTGCATATGGGCGTCCTGTTTGGCCTGGTCAATGAGCTGGTGCTGGTGGTCTTTGCCGCCGGGTTGGTGGCGATGGTGGTGATGGGGTACCTGATGTGGTGGCGAGGTCGGCCAACGCGAGTAGTACGTAAACCTGCCCGTTCCCCCTTTATGTTGCTGCGCAAAACGCCAAAAGGGCCGCTGTTGCTGATTGTCTGCCTGACGCTGCTGCTGGGCTTTTGTTTACCGGTGATGGGCGTCAGTTTACTGATGTTTCTGCTGTGTGATTTGCTGTGGTATCTGGCTACGCGGCGGCGTAAACCGCACCTATCGACAAAGTGAAATTTGTAGAAAAGCCTTTCCTCTTCTAGACTTAGAGTACAACAAACGTACTCCAAGAGGACAAGTCATGACGAACAAGCTGATTTTAGCCGTTTGCACAGCAGCGACATTTTCTATTCTTGCCGGCTGTACGGCTTATGACAGGGCCGCCAGTTACGTTCAGGAGCCTGTGGTCAGTGATGTCAAAGTAGGGATGACCAAACAGCAGGTTCGTGCCATTGCCGGTCCACCGTCAACCACGGCGACTTTGGTTCACGCTCAGGGGACTTGCGATACCTATGCGGTAGCGCCGCGTGACGGGAAAGTGCAAACCTATTTTGTTAGCTACAGCGATACCGGACATGTGATGAACAAAGGCTATCAGACCTGTTCTGATTACGACTCACAGCCTAAATAATCCCCGATTAAGTGAGCAATCCAGCCCCGCTTTTGCGGGGTTTTTCATTTTTTAACCGTTAGCGGCTTGAAGTTTAAGCAAACGCACTTTTTCCTGCATTTTTTTTCATGAAACGATAGACATTTCATAACGGTAGCGCTAATATCTGCGCCCATTGGAAGGATGGCCGAGTGGTTTAAGGCAACGGTCTTGAAAACCGTCGAGTGTAACAGCTCCCAGAGTTCGAATCTCTGTCCTTCCGCCAAATTTAGCCGGCTTAGCTCAGTAGGTAGAGCAACTGACTTGTAATCAGTAGGTCACCAGTTCGATTCCGGTAGCCGGCACCATATAAGCAGTACCGACGCTCAAAGCGTCTACGGACCCCAGTAATCTTCGCGATTGCTGGGGTTTTTCGTTTTGGCTCCTATAGTTAGTACCTAATGCCAGTCTCTAAGCGCGCATAGCCCAACAATGGGGGAATATAACCCCGTAGCGGCCAGGCGTGAGAACAGGCCGATTAGATTAAAGGAGCCAATTTCGTAAATGACAGACGAAAAAAAACCTGCTTTAAAGCAGGCTTTTCTCATTAATTTGGTCGGCATGAGAGGATTCGAACCTCCGACCCCCGACACCCCATGACGGTGCGCTACCAAGCTGCGCTACATGCCGACGCTGTGGGAAATAATACTACCCTTTCCCAATCTCAAAGCAAGAGCGAATTCGCCTGACTGCTTGTATTTTAAGCGATTAGTTGGCGATAAAGCGCTTCACGTCGGTCAACACCTGCAGCAACAGAGCGAGCTGTGGTTTTTCGTCTTTGATCTCTTTGTCGTTTTTATCGTACGCATGGTAATTGCCGCTGCTGTCCAACACCAGGGTTTGCGTTGGTGTGGTGATCACCAACAGGCTGTTATCACCGGTAGCCACCCAGTTGTTTCTGCGTTGGGCCGTAAACAGGTCTTCACCCTGCGAGTAGTCTTTCGGGGACGTTTTCACGTGCAGCAAACGCTGCATTAGCGTACGCATTACGTCATTGTGACCGGTCAGTTTATTGATGGTCTGCGCTGGCGTACCCGGCCAGTGGATAATCAACGGCACCTGTAGCTGCTGTTGGCTGAAACTGCGGCCTGCGCCCCAGTAACCTTTACCGGTGTCGTTAAATTCAACGCCGTGCTCTGCGGTGATCACCACCACGGTTTTATCCAGTACGCCACGCTCTTTGAGCGTGTTGAGCACCTGGGCAATCTGCGCATCCACATCCTGTGCGCCGGCCCGGTAGCGCTGAATAAAGTCAGCCGGGGCAGGGGTTTTCTCATTGGCTGCCGGTTCTGCACCGCGGAAGTTGATGTAAGAGAACCACGGAGCGTTGCTGTTTTGATCGGCCAACCAGCGTTGCCACTGCTGCGTGGTCACCGCATCATTTTGCTGGACAGGTGCCGGCAGCGTGAAATCGGTCAACAGCGCCTGGCGATACAGGCTGGCGTTAAAGCCGTCGGATGAGAACAAACCAAATTGATAACCCTGGGCGCTTAGCGCACTGATCAGAGCGGAAGGTTTGCGCGCGGCAAGAATGCTGTCCAGATAGGTCGGCGAAATGCCGTAGAACAGGCCAAACAGGCCGGTATCTGCATGATTGCCAGAGCTGTAGTGATCGCTAAAGCGAATGTTTTCCTGGGCGAAGCGGCTGAGGGCAGGCATATCCTGCTTCATATCCTGTTGACGTACGCCGTCTACCACGATCATCAGCAGGTTATAACCGCTGCCTTTGTCGTCGTAGCTGAGGTCGTTAAGAGGATATTCCACCGCAACGGCTTCCGGATTCCCTTGCTGCACCAGCCGACGTTCATATTCTTGCGAATCGAGCAGGCCGTGTTTCTCAAGGAATTTACGCGCGGTCATTGGATACGACAGCGGCAGGTTCGCCCGCTGCATGGTGATCGGGCGATAGAAATTGGCATCGGCCCAGATATAAATCAGGTGCGAGGCAAAGAAGGCGCTGATAAACAGCACCGCCAGAGGCTTGCCGAAACGTTGGCGGTTCAGGCTGCGCAGCTTTTGCCAGCTCCAGGTGCCAAACAGCATCTCCACCAGGAAGATCACCGGCACACAGATAAACATCAGCTGCCAGTCGCGCGCCAGCTCACTTTGATCCGGGTTGACCACCAGTTCCCACACCACCGGATTAAGGTGAAGGTGGAAATGCGTAAAGACCTCGCTGTCGACCAGCAACAGCGTCAGGCCGGTGGTGGCCAGCGCGGCGGAGATAAATCGCAACAACCGCTGCGACATCACCACAAAGGTGAGCGGGAAAATAACCAGCAGGTAGCCGGCGAAAACGATAAAGCTGAAATGCCCCAGTAAGCTGACCAGGGCATAAACCCGGCCCAACAGGGAAGAGGGCCAGTCAGTGACAAACAGGTAGCGGCTACCCAGCCCGAGGGCGAGCAGGATATTAAATAAGGCGAACCAGTGCCCCCAGCTGATCATCTGGGAGACTTTTTCACGATAACGCTGACGGTTTGTCACCATAAGTATTTATTAATGCGCTTTATCTTCACGAATAGAAGCTTGCAGAGCCTCTGCAAACGATCTGGCCAACGTCTTCCGCTGAACCGGAGCAACGCTGGTATTGATCAAATTAGTCACCATGTTGCCCAGCACCATCAAAGACAGATCGGTGGGAGTATGGTGTTTTTCCAGAACATTAACCAGCTCGGAGAGCAGTTGTTCGACGTGTTCGTCACTGTAACGGGATGATTGTGGCATAAAAATTGCGCTCAAAGCCTGACAAAGTCCCATATCTTACCGTATAGGACAGTGATTTTCTGCTCTTTTATCGATTCCCTTTGTCTTTCAAACCCTAGCGTGGCGAGAGGAGCCTGCGGGCCATATCAATGATTCTGCGCGATTGCCGGTGTATAGCCTGTAATACGTCGGTGAATCGAGGTATTTAGCGCCTGTATGGATGGTGGAAATATATTAATCGTCGACGGGTTGAACACTGCTTTAAAGTTGCAGCGCGGGGGCCTTCAGTGTTTGAATACGCGCTAAAAGAACAGGAGGATTTACCATGAGTCTGGATATCGACCAGATTGCTCTGCACCAGTTGATCAAACGTGACGAACAAACGCTGGACGTGGTGCTGCGCGATACTCTGCTGCCCACCAATGCGGCGGTAGAAGAGATGATGGAAGAGCTGCATCGTGTCTACAGCGCCAAGAGCAAGGCTTACGGCCTGTTCAACGAGGGCAGTGAACTGGCGGAAGCGCTGCGCACCTGCCGTAAGGAAGACAAAGACTTTCTGGCTTTCAGCCGTGCAGCGACCGGCCGTCTGCGCGATGAGCTGGCCAAATATCCGTTTGCCGAAGGTGGCGTGGTGCTGTTTGGCCAGTACCGTTATTTGGCGGCGGAGTATTTATTGATTGCGGTCCTCAACAGCCGCAACAGTTCGCGCGTTAACGAAGAACTGGATATCAACACCACCCATTATCTGGACATCAACCACGCCGACATCGTCGCGCGTATCGATCTGACCGAGTGGGAAACCAATCCGGAATCGACCCGTTACCTGACCTTCCTGCGTGGACGAGTGGGCCGTAAGGTTTCCGATTTCTTTATGGACTTCCTGGCGGCGGCGGAAGGGCTGGACACCAAGGCGCAGAACCGCGGCTTGCTGCAGGCGGTTGACGATTATTGTGCCGATGCGCAGCTGGACAAAAATGAGCGCCAGTCGGTGCGTCAGCAGGTTTACAGCTATTGCAACGAACAGCTGCAGGCCGGTGAAGAGATTGAGCTGCAGGAGCTGTCGAAAGAGATTGCGCCGGTGGGCGAGAAAGATTTTCTGCAGTTTTCCAGCGAGCAGGGCTATCAGTTAGAAGACAGCTTCCCGGCCGATCGCGGTACGTTGCGTCAGTTAACCAAGTTTGCCGGCAGCGGCGGCGGCATCAGCATGAACTTTGACGCCATGCTGCTGGGGGAACGTGTATTCTGGGATGCGGCGACCGACACGCTAACCATTAAAGGCACGCCGCCGAACCTGCGCGATCAGTTGCAACGTCGTTTGGGCGGCGGCAACAAATAATTTCGCCGGATCGCAGACAATAAAAAACGCCGCAATTGCGGCGTTTTCTACTTCGGCGTCCCGAAAAGCTCGAATACGTTGCGATTACGCGCGAACGAAGTCGATGTGGGTCAGCTTCGGCTTGAACGGGTGACGCTGTACAGCCTGAACTTTAACTTTGGTTTCTTTACCGTCGATAACCAGAGTTACAGCTTCGCTGTAGAATTCTGCTTTAGCTTCCATGTTCTTAACAGAATCATGGTCCAGCTCGATGGAAACTGGAGCTTCTTCGCCACCGTAAACGATAGCTGGGAATTTATTTGCTGCACGCAGGCGGCGGCTCGCACCCTTACCCTGGTCTTTACGTACTTCTACATTGATAGTGAACATTGTTTTTTCTCTTAAAAGAAAATTTACCCTGCTACAGGCGACCCAGTAGCAAGTTCGATAACCTGCTTTAGCACCGGGCGAACCCAGGCAAAGCGGGCGGCATTTTAACGGAAAGCCGCCCACAGGGCAATGGAAACCTGCCTGATTTGCAAGGGGCAAAGATCAGTACAGCTCATTGGCGCGGCGGAAGCGTCCTTGATAATCGAACACTTTTTCTCGTACCTGCCAGAATTGCCCGCGTTTGCGCGCCACAACAAAATCCGGATGACGCAGCAGCGCTTGCTGGGCCAGCACGTCGGCGGCATTTTGCCAAGCGAACGGCACCCCAGGCGCACGCTGATGTGGGCGCAGGAACAGCATGTCGAAGGCTTTGCGCTGAGCCGGCGTTTGCAAACGAAAACGTTCGCTGGTGCTGGTGCCATCTTCGTCGTAATAGGTCGCCTTTAGCCACTCGCCTTTTTCATCGCGGCCGCTTTGCAACTCCATGCCGCCACAGCGTAATACCAGAGCGTCTTTCAGCTTCAGCGCCGCCTTCAGCATATCGTCGGGATCGACCAGCACCTCCTGACACTGATGGCAGCGGCGGGCGGCAATGTCGTTCTCCGCACCGCAGTGCGGGCAGCTTTTGAAACGAAAACGGTAATCGCACTGCTCGCGATGGCCTTCATCGTCCTCCAGCCAACCCTGACAGCGGCGACCGTAATGTTCGATGATATCGCCATTCTCGGTGCACTTGCCCCAGAACAGGTTGGCGAAGCCACAGCCGGGACAAAATACCTGCACCGGTTGGCTATCGCTGTGCGGCTTGCTGACCCCCACCTCCGGCGTGAACAGGTCGTGCGGGTTCCCGGCGTAGTCGAGGATCAGACAATCCTCTTTGCCGGGGGCCAGCCGCAGCCCGCGGCCGACGATTTGTTGATATAGGCTAACGGACTCTGTTGGGCGCAGGATGGCGATCAGATCAACATGCGGTGCATCAAAACCGGTGGTCAGTACCGCCACATTCACCAGATAGCGCAATTGCTGCTGTTTGAACGCTTCAATCAGGGCATCACGCTCGGCGGCAGGGGTTTCTGCGCTGACCAACGCGGCCTCGCCTGACGGCAACAGACCGTGAACTTCACGGGCGTGCTCAACGGTGGAGGCGAAAATCATCACCCCCTTACGCGTTTCGGCGTATTCCACGATTTGGCTGATGATATGCGGAGTGATGCGATTTTGCTGCTTCAGTTCGCGGTTCAGGTCCACCTCGCTGAACAGGCCGTTGCTTCTGGCCTCCAGACGGCTGAAGTCATACTGCACAATCGGCATGTCCAGCCGTTCCGGCGGCACCAAATAGCCGTTCTTGATCATGTAACGCAGCGGCAGCTCATAAATGCAGTCGCGGAACAGGCTGCTGGCATCGCCGCGGGTAAAACCGTGATAGTGATACTGATAAATCCAGCCTTTTCCCAACCGGTACGGGGTGGCAGTCAGTCCCAGCAGCCGCAGCTGTGGGTTGGTTTTCTGCAGATGCTGAATAATCTGTTGGTACTGGCTTTCGTCGTCGTCACTGATGCGGTGGCATTCGTCGATGATCAGCAGGGAAAATGCGCCGTCGAACAGCGACAGATTGCGCGCCACCGATTGAACGCTGCCAAATACCACCTTACCGGCGCTGTCTTTTTGCTGCAGACCGGCGGCAAAGATATCCGCCTCCAGTCCATAAGCGCGATATTTGGCGTGGTTTTGCGCCACCAGTTCTTTCACGTGGGCCAACACCAGGACCCTGCCGCGCGCGCGTTTAGCCAGCTCGGCGATCACCAGGCTTTTACCGGCGCCGGTCGGCAGCACAATCAGCGCCGGCTGCGGGTGCTGACGGAAATGTTTAATGGTGGCTTCGACCGCTTCAAGTTGGTAGGGGCGCAGAGTAAAGGCCATAAATTAACGCCGTGGATTGAGAAGGGCCATCGGGAACAGGTTTTGTAACATCTGAACCCACAAAAACAGTGACATTCTACTCCCCTGATGGCTAAAAAATTTCTATTATTATGCCTTCTGAGCGCGCGCGGTGCGAGAAGCGTGGAAATTACCTCTGTCAGGGGGCCGTTTCCGCCGCTATACTCGTGTGACAGTAATCGCTGTTCCCCCCTCTTCGAACCTGCCCTGTTGCACCTGGTGCAACGGTGGGTGTCATATTTTAGCAATACGATCAATGCGATCATAACAACGACAGGCAAAGCAGATTCAATGCGACTGGACAAGTTTTTATCTCAGCAGTTAGGTGTTAGCCGTGCGCTGGTAGCGCGTGAACTTCGGGCCAAACGCGTCACCGTCGACGGTGAAGTGGTTAAGAGCGGAGCCCTGAAACTGACTCCGGAGCAGGTGGTGGCGTTTGACGGCAACCCGCTGCAGCAGCTCACGGGCCCGCGCTACTTTATGCTCAATAAACCGCAGGGTTACGTGTGTTCTACGGACGATCCCGATCATCCGACGGTGCTGTATTTCCTCGATGAGCCGGTTGCCTATAAGCTGCACGCCGCCGGTCGCCTGGACATCGATACCACCGGCTTGGTGCTGATGACCGACGACGGTCAATGGTCGCATCGCATCACCTCACCGAAACACCACTGTGAGAAAACCTATCTGGTGACGCTGGAACATCCGCTGGGGGAAGACACCGCGCAGCGCTTTGCCGAAGGCGTGCAGTTGCATAACGAAAAAGATCTGACCCGTCCTGCGCAACTGGAAAAGATAGAAGACAACCTGGTGCGTTTGACCATCAGCGAAGGGCGTTATCACCAGGTGAAACGCATGTTTGCAGCGGTCGGCAACCGGGTTATTGAACTGCACCGCGAACGTATCGGTGCCATCGTGATGGATGAGGATCTGGCCGAGGGCGAATACCGTCCGCTGACCGAAGAAGAGATTGCCAGCGTGGGCGCACCGCACCTGCAGGATTAATTCATTACTCTACTACGGCTGATGAAGGAGTCGTTGAACGTGCAACAGAACCGGTCATCTCACCTCGGTTTGATTTTTATTCTGGGCCTGCTTTCCATGCTGATGCCATTGGCTATCGACATGTATTTGCCCAGTATGCCGGTGATTGCCAAACAGTTCGGCGTCGAGGCGGGCAGCGTGCAGATGACGCTCAGCGCCTATATGCTCGGCTTTGCTTTGGGGCAGCTGTTCTACGGGCCAATGTCAGACAGTATCGGCCGCAAGCCGGTGATCCTGTGGGGAACGCTGATCTTCGCGATTGCCGGCGGCGCCTGTGCGATGGCGCAGTCGATCGACCAGTTGATCAACCTGCGTTTCCTGCACGGGCTGTCTGCGGCGGCGGCGAGCGTGGTGATTAACGCCCTGATGCGCGATATGTTCACCAAGGACGAATTCTCACGCATGATGTCGTTTGTCATCCTGGTGATGACCATCGCCCCTTTGCTGGCGCCGATGATCGGCGGTGCGCTGCTGCTGTGGTTCAGTTGGCATGCGATTTTCTGGACCATGGGCGCGGCGGCGCTGATCGGGTCGTTGCTGGTGGCGTTCTTTATCAAGGAGACGCTGCCGAAGGAGCGACGGCAGAAATTTCATCTGCGAACCACGCTGGGCAACTTCGCTTCATTGTTCCGACACAAGCGGGTGCTGAGTTACATGCTGGCCAGCGCCTTCTCGTTTGCCGGCATGTTCTCGTTCCTCAGCGCCGGGCCGTTTGTGTATATCGAGCTTAATCACGTATCGCCGCAGCATTTTGGTTACTATTTTGCGCTGAACATTGTGTTTTTGTTCCTGACAACGTTGGTCAACAGCCGCAATGTGCGGCGGCTGGGGGCGATCAAAATGTTCCGTTTGGGCCTGTTTGTTCAATTGGCGATGGGGTTGTGGTTACTGGCGGTTAGCGCAATCGGCCTGGGCTTCTGGGCGTTGGTGCTGGGCGTGGCGGTGTATCTGGGCTGTATCGCCATGATTTCGTCAAACGCCATGGCAGTGATCCTGGACGATTTCCCGCATATGGCGGGCACCGCTTCCTCTCTGGCCGGTACGCTACGTTTCAGTATTGGTGCGCTGGTGGGCGCGGTACTGGCGATGGCGCCCGGCAAGAGCGCCTGGCCGATGGTCTCGTCGATGGCGTTGTGCAGTATCGTTGCGGTACTGTTCTATTTATACGCCAGCCGGCCGCGCCATAAAGCCTCACCGAACACGCCGTAGTTCTCCCCCTGACTCAGGCTCAACGTTACGTTTGGGCCTGAGTGGGTTGCACCTTCCGTTTTGCCTCCCTGAACTTCAATGACGTCAGTCGGTTTATTGCTAAGCCTCCACGCGCCAATCAACAGGTTGCCGTTTATGCTGTGTGCTTTTTGTTAAATAAATTGCTCTGCCTGTGGCAAGCGGCGGCGGGTATTTACACTCCGGAGTTTGAGGGGAAATCGGCGGGTGTTTAGGTTAGGGGCATTGATAATCAAGGCATTAACTTAAGGTTGACCTCGGCGTCAAGAAGTTAAATGTTTCCACAATGTAAAATTATAAAGAGCGAAAAGTAACCGCATTGAGAGAAAAAAGAGTTGAGATTGCGGCGGGAAAGGGTTACATATAACGCAAAAATGCGAGCTGAGTCGCAAAATGCTGTGAAACGACAACGCAGAGTGTCTGAAAAACGGCAGGACATCAGTAAGCGCAGGGGTAAGTTAACTGCCTGTGACATTATTTACATTTAAATAACATTCATGGGCGGCAGAGTCGGGACGCAGCGGCTATAACTTAGTTACCCTGTCAGGTTAAAAGCGTTTCATTTTTCAAACTAGGGATTTCATGTGGAAAGTATCCAACTTTCGGTAGTGCATCGCTTGCCGCAAAGTTATCGTTGGCTATCAGGCTCTACCGGCGTCAAGGTCGAACCGATTCCGATCAGCGGAATAGACGAAGATAACAACCTGATTGGCCTGAAACTGCTCAGCCATGAAGGGGCTGACGCCTGGCAGGTCATGCAGCAGCTTAATCTGTCTTTGCAGGAGATTCAGGTCGACTGCGCCATCGTGGAGTGGGAAGGGGAGCCTTGCCTGTTTGTGCAACGCTGTGACGAAAGTACCACCCTGTGCCGGCTCAAAAACGTCGGTGCCGCTATCGCCGAACCCATGAGTGCGCAATACCCTTTCTGACTCCCGCCGCTAGTCCGCCAACTGCAACAGCTGCTGCGTATAAGCGGCGGCGGGCGAGTTAAAGATCGTCTGACAATCGCCTTGCTCAACCACCTCTCCCTGTCGCAATACAATGACCTGATGACACAGCGAACGCACTACCTGTAAATCGTGGCTGATAAACAGATAGGCCAGCCGATGGCGTTGTTGCAGTGATTTCAGCAACGTCAGGATTTGCGCCTGCACCGATTTGTCCAGCGACGAGGTTGGCTCATCCAGGATCAGCAACTGCGGTTGTAAAATCAGCGCACGTGCGATGGCGATACGTTGGCGTTGGCCGCCGGAAAACTCGGTAGGGTAACGGTGGCGCAAAGCAGGATCCAATCCCACTTCTTGCAATACCTCGATCACCCGCTGTTCTCGCTGCTCGGCACTCAGTTTCTGGTGTACTTCCAGACCTTCGGCAATAATTTGCAGCACGTTCAGCCGAGGGTTCAGCGCCGAGAAAGGATCCTGGAACACAATCTGCATCTGGCTGCGGTACGGCAGCATTTGCTTCATGCTGAACTGGTGCAGCGGCTGGCCGTTAAACCACATAGCGCCTTTGGCACTCAGCAGACGCAATAGCGCCAGCCCGGTGGTGCTTTTCCCCGAACCTGATTCTCCTACCAGCCCAACGCTTTCCCCGGCCTTCAGCTCAAAACTCAAATCCTTCAGTGCATAATGATGACCGACCGTGCGGCGCAGCAAACCGCGCTTGATTGGGAAGCTGACCTGCAGGTTTTCCACCTTCAGCAGCGGAGCGGCATCCGCCGGCAATGGCAGCGGATCGCCCACGTTCTCCGCCGCCAGCAATTGCTGGGTGTAAGGATGCTGTGGCTGGCTAAACAGGCGGACACGGTCGTTCTGCTCAACGCATTGGCCCTGGCGCATCACCGCCACGTTGTCCGCCAGGCGACGCACAATATTCAGGTTGTGGGTGATAAACAGCAGCCCCATGCCCATTTCCTGCTTCAGCTCCTTCAGCAGCAGCAGAATTTGCGCCTGGATAGTCACATCAAGCGCGGTGGTGGGTTCATCCGCGATCAGCAATTTGGGCTGGGTCAGCACCGCCATGGCGATCATCACCCGCTGCCGCTCGCCGCCGGAAAGCTGATGCGGATAGTCTTTCAACCGTCCTTTGGCATTGCGGATACCGACGCGATCCAGGCATTGGATGATCTCGCCGCGTGCGACGTCGCGCCGCATGCCGCGATGCAGCGCCAGTACTTCGGCCAGCTGTTTTTCAATGGTGTGCAGCGGATTGAGCGACACCATCGGCTCCTGGAATATCATCGAAATCTGGTTGCCGCGCACCTTGCGCAGCTCGCCCTCTGGCGCATGCAGCAGCGAATTGCCGTTGAACTGGATATCGCCGGCGGTATAGACCACCGGAGGCGAGGGCAGCAGGCGCAATATCGACAGCGCAGTGACGCTTTTGCCTGAACCGGACTCACCCACCAACGCCAGCGTCTCTGCCTTTTCGATCTGCAGCGAAAGGCCGTTGACCACCGGGTTCAATACCTCTCCCTGACGAAAAGCCACGCCGAGATCCTGAATTGAAAGCAGAGGAGTGCTAGCCATATTAATGCGCCTTGCTGGGGTCAAAGGCGTCGCGTACCGCTTCGCCGATAAAGATGAGTAAAGACAGCAGCACCGCCAGCACCAGGAAAGCGGTGATGCCGAGCCACGGCGCCTGAAGGTTGTTCTTGCCCTGCAACAACAGTTCGCCGAGCGACGGGGAGCCTATCGGCAGGCCGAAGCCCAGGAAGTCGAGCGAGGTCAGGGTCGTGATGGAGCCGCACAGAATAAACGGCAAGAAAGTCAGCATCGCCACCATCGCATTGGGCAGCATATGGCGATACATAATGACCCGATCCTGCACCCCCATGGCGCGTGCGGCACGGATATAGTCGTAGTTGCGGGTACGCAAGAACTCCGCGCGCACCACGCCCACCAGACTCATCCAGCCGAATAAAATGGTGATGCCGAGCAGCCACCAGAAATTGGGTTGTACGATGCTCGACAACAAAATGATCAAAAACAGCGTCGGCATGCCCGACCACACCTCGATAAAGCGCTGGCCCCACAGGTCTATGCGCCCGCCGTAGTAGCCCTGTACGGCACCGACGCAAACGCCAATCACGCTGGAGAACAGCGTCAACGCCAGCCCGAACAGCATCGAAATACGAAAGCCATACAGCACGCGGGCCAGCACGTCGCTGCCGTTGCCGTCGGTGCCCAACAGATTGTGGCGTGAAGGCGCGGAGGGGAAGGGCACTTCGGTAGCGAAATTGATGGTGTCGTAACTGAAGCGGATCGGCGGCCAAACCGCCCAGCCGTGGCTGTCGATCTGTTTTTTTACGAAGGGATCCTGATAGTCGGTGGCGGTGTTCAGCTCGCCGCCGAAGGTGGTCTCGCTGTAGTCGATGATGAACGGCAGATACAGGCGTCCTTCGTAGCGCACCAGCAGTGGTCTGTCGTTGGCGATCAGGTTGGCCCCCAGGCTGAGGACAAACAGCACCAGAAAAATCCACAGCGACCAGTAGCCGCGGCGGTTGCTGCGAAAACGTGCCCAGCGCGCCTGGTTAATTGGGCTTAAGCGGCTCATTGGCGGGCCTCGAAATCAATACGCGGATCGACCAGGGTATAGGTGATATCGCTGAGAATATTCAACAGCAGGCCAATCAGGGTGAAGATATACAGCGTGCCGAACATCACCGGATAATCGCGCTGCAGCGTGGCGTCATAGCCCAACAGGCCCAGCCCGTTAAGCGAGAACATCACCTCGATCAGTAAAGAACCGGTGAAAAACATGCTGACAAAGGTCGCCGGGAAGCCGGCGATCACCAGCAGCATGGCATTGCGAAACACGTGGCGATAAAGGATTTTGTTCTCGTCCAACCCTTTGGCGCGGGCGGTAACCACGTACTGTTTGCGGATCTCGTCGAGGAACGAATTCTTGGTCAGCATGGTCAGGGTGGCGAAACCGCCAATCACCGTCGCCAGAACGGGCAGGGTGATATGCCACAGGTAGTCGGTGATTTTGCTGTACCACGGCAGGGTATCGAAATTGCTGGAAACCAGACCACGCAGCGGGAACCAGTCGAGATAGCTACCGCCGGCGAACAGCACAATCATCAGAATGGCGAACAGAAAAGCGGGAATGGCGTAACCGATGATAATCAGGGTGCTGCTCCAGGTGTCGAAGGCGCTGCCGTTATGTACGGCTTTGCGGATCCCCAGCGGGATCGACACCAGGTAAATGATCAGCGTACTCCACAGCCCCAGCGTAATGGAGACTGGCAGGCTATGACCGACCAGCTGCATCACCGACGCGCCGCGGAACAGGCTGTCGCCGAAGTCGAGGCGCATGTAATTCCACAACATGGTGAAATAGCGCTCGTGCAGCGGCTTGTCGAAGCCATAGCGTTTGGTGATTTCGGCGATCACTTCCGGATCCAACCCGCGGGAGCCGCGGTATTGACTATCCGTGGCACTGGCAACGCCGGTGCGCGCATGTCCCAGACCGTCGCCTGTTCCGCCGCCGCCGAAGCCGCCGCTCTGGCCCATTTCGATAGTGGCGATGGCCTGATCGACCGGGCCACCGGGCGCAATTTGCACGATAAAAAAGTTAATGGTGATGATCGCCCACAGGGTGGGGATAATCAGCAGCAGTCTGCGAATTAAATAAGCCGCCATCGCAGATTCCTTATTGTTGTTGAGTCGGCAAACGCGCCGCCTTATTGACGTCAAACCACCAGTTATCGAAGCCGATCACATAGGCCGGGCGGATAGGCGGCGTGGAGAATTTGTCCCAGTACGCGTAGCGATCGTGATTGGAATACCACATCGGCAGCATGTACCTGTTCCAGGTCAGTACCCGATCCAACGCCCTGCCCAGCGGCAGCAGGGCTTTCTCGTCGCCCTGGTGCGCGGCGATCTGCCTGACCAGGCTGTCGACGGCCGGATCGGTGACGCCGGGGGTATTCCAACTGGAGTTGATGTATTTGGAATCCCAAAGCGTCTCAAGGCTGGAGCTTGGGAAGGGCATAGCCAAATAGACCGTCGGCATCATGTCGAAATCACCGTCTCGCATACGCTTAGTGAACTGGGATATGTCGATCTCACGGATCTGCATATCAATGCCCAGCCGTTTCAGGTTGTGCTGGAACGGCAATACGTACTGGAAGTTGCTGCCGCTCAGCAGCATCAGTTCGAAGCTGAAGGGCTGGCCGGTTTTACTGTTCACCAACCGCTGGTTTTTCACTTCCCAGCCGGCCTGGTTCAGCAACTGCGTGGCTTTCAGCAGGTTCTGGCGATCGTTGCCGCTGCTGTCGGAGGACGGTGGCTGGTAGATACTGGTGAAGACTTCCGCCGGTACCTTGCCCTTCAGCGGTGCCAGCAGCGCCAATTCAGCCGCGTCAGGATAACCGCTGGCTGCGTAAGGCGTATTTTGGAAATAGCTGTTGGTGCGTTGATAGGCATTGTAATACAGCGCCTTGTTCATCCAGTCAAAATCAAACGCCAGCGTGATCGCCTCGCGAACCTTGGGGTCGGCAAACAGCGGGCGTCTCATGTTGAAGGCCATCCAGCGGGTATTTTGCGCCGACTGGTTGGTTTCGTCCTGTTTGATTATATAGTTGCGGGCGAAATTGCCCCCTTGGTACTGGGTTGCCCAGTTTTTTGGCGAGCCTTCAATGCGGAAGTCATAGGCACCGGCCTTAAAGGCTTCCAGCGCAACTTTATCGTCCAGGTAGTAGTCGTAGCGGATGCTGTCGAAGTTAAAACGGCCACGGTTAACCGGCAGGTTAGCCGCCCAATAATCTCGCACGCGCTGATAGGTAATATATTGGCCTAGCCGGTAGCTGGCAATCTTGTATGGCCCGCTGCTGAGCGGCGGCGTGCTCAGGGGTTCATTCAACTTGTGATCTTTCCAGAAGCTTTGCGGCAATATGGGGAGGCTAAACAGCCCCAGCAGTTTGTCTTTATCCGGCTGCGGGAATTCGATACGAACCGTCAGACGTGAGATAGCCTTGACCGTAATGCCTTTGTAAGCGACGCGAAACTGCGGTACGCCCTCGGTCATAAACTTGTTAAAGGTGAAGGCCACGTCGGCGGCGGTGATGGGCGTGCTATCGTGGAAGCGGGCGCGGGCGTTGATATCGATCTCTACCCAGCGCATGTCGGCCGGGA
The DNA here is from genome assembly GCF_024809915.1 of Serratia sp. BIGb0234. Lineage (NCBI taxonomy): Bacteria > Pseudomonadati > Pseudomonadota > Gammaproteobacteria > Enterobacterales > Yersiniaceae > Serratia > Serratia sp. BIGb0234. Next base: position 682,312 of record NZ_JANUEI010000002.1, on the reverse strand, counting down.
AGCGGGCAGATTCGGCAATCAGCGGGTAGTAGCTGCCTATTTCATCGTCCGAGGTAGTAAACAGAGAGTCATACAATGCGTCGGTGCGTTCGCCGGGCACGCCGCGGGGGGCGTAGCGGTTGAAGTTATCATAGGTGCCGATCGCTGCCAGCCGCACATCGCCACCTTTGGGCGCCGCCGGGTTAACGTAGTCGTAATGGCTAAAATCGGTGGAGTACTTGGGCTCACCGAGCTGGGCGAAAGCATAGCTTTCATTGAGGGTTTCAGCCTGCAGACCGAAACTCAGTGCTGAGAGCACCAGGGCAGCAAAAACGCGCACGGACATCTTGACGGTAAGCTCCTGCTGTAAAGTCAATTAAGCCTGCGGCCAGCATAACATTTGCCGCCGTGCCGCAGGGTAAAGAAGTTAAAAGATCAGCCCTTTAGCGCCTGATGATCCATCACGGTATGGGCATTGCAGAAGGCCACGAAGTTGTCGATGCTCAGTGGTCTGCTGTAATAATATCCCTGCATGAAATTCACGTCCTGTTCCTGCAGAAAGCTCACCTGTTCTGCGGTTTCTACGCCTTCCGCTACGGTTTGCATCTTCAGCTTTTTCGCCAGCGAAATCACCGCGTCCAGGACCGGGGCGGTGACCGTGTCCTGGCCGATGGAGTTAACGAAACCACGATCTATTTTCAGATAATCCATGCTAAAGCGTTCCAGATAGATCAGCGCGCTGTGGCCGGTACCGAAATCATCAATGGCGATCTCGATGCCCTGCTGGTGCAGCCAGTCGAACTCCGCCAGCGCATTGCCTTCTTCCACCATGCCACGCTCGGTAATCTCAAAGACCAACGTAAAGTAATCGCCCGGCAGTTGCGCCAGCAATTCATACACGTCGTGATGGAAGGAGGGGGCGCTAAGGTGGGAAGGGGAGATGTTCAGACCGAGCTTGGCCCCCTGCGGTAGCGCCGTCGCCAGCTTGGGTGCATCTTCGGCAATCAGGCGGAACAGATGGCGCGTTAGCGGCACAATCAGCCCTTCGCTTTCGGCATAGGGAATAAACAGATCCGGCGGGATGCGGCCTTCAATCGGATGCTGCCAGCGGATCAAGGCTTCCAGCCCGCCGATGGTGCCGCTTTGGGTATGGAACACCGGCTGATATTCGATAAAGAATTCGTTGCGCTTGATACCGCGCATCAGGGCGCGTTCCGGGCTCTGGCGCAGCAACAGCATGTAATAGCAGAGCACGCCGATCATTAATGACAGTACCAGGCTGCCCATCAGGGTCAGGCGGATATCGTTGGGCGTCAGCTTTTGGTTATAAAACAGAATGGTCATCGGCGTGCCGGCGATAGAGATGCGATCGGCTTTCTCGTTCGGTAACTGGTTCACCGGCATTAAATTCGGACTAAAGCTGGTCAGCGCACGATCGCCCAGGATAATAGCAATCGCCGGTGCCCGCTCCGGGCGAGAGGTAAACAACTGATAGGGCATAAGCGCGATATCCAGCGTCGCCAGCACACCGGTGTCTTCTTTTCCTGGTTGACGTAACCAGACGGCTACTGCCGGTTTCCCCGGTACCAGCGGCGTTCCCTGCTGCAATTTGAGATCCAACGACTGATGCGGGTCAATCTCCGGATAGATGTTTTTCAGCGCCAGCATCATTTCGCCGGTGGCCGAAGAGCAATAGGCAAAGCCATTTTTTACCAGCATAAAAGTGCGTACGCCGGAATGGAAAGCAGCCTGGTAAGTAATATCCGGTTGGCTGGCAGAACAGGGGCGGTCAATCAGCGGCATTAACTGCTGCATGATGGTTGTCAGATCATTAAGCGTATCGGCTGTGAATTTTTGCGTGCGTTGCTCGACCCGATGTTGATATTGCGTGCGCTGGTGGTCAATCAGAGAGAGTGTAATCGCCATGAACAGGATAAAAAAGACCAGGGCTACGATGGCGCTTTTAGCCAAACTGCGTCGTCTGTGAGAGACGTGGCGTGCAAATGCCCTTTTCAAGCCCATAAACCTGCCCCCTGAGCACGGCGTATCAATTTGTTTTTGTTATAGAGTGACTGCGTAATATATCCCAACGGCGCTGTTGCAGTCATTATTCATCGATTATTTAACGGTTGTTAATCGTTTAAATCAGGCATGACTACCATTATCCCATTTGACGATAATAGGTGAGTTTTTCATCGGTGCGTAGTTTCCTACAAATAATATCGCGAAATACTGGGGTAGGGGTAAAGCGCTGCGAACGGATAATAAGATCTCAATCCGGAGCAGACAGCGGTGCAAAAAAAAACGCTGCCCGAAGGCAGCGTTCTATCGCTCGTTTGGTATTCAGGACAATCAGGTCATGCGCCGTCAGCTGCTGGTAAGCACCCGGCGGGCTTCGCGATAACGCTTATTCCAGTAGTTATCGCTCAGTTTCGAAATCATCACGCCGTTGCTGGTAGAGGCATGAACGAATTGATCGTTACCTAAATAGATGCCGACGTGGCGCCCGGTTGAGCCGGCGCGGAACAGCACCAGATCGCCAGGACGCAGTTTGGTGCGCAAGATTTTCTTGCCCATGTCTTCCTGTTCGTAGGTCGAACGCGGTAAGTCCATGCCAAACTGTTCGCGGAAAGTACGCTGTACAAACGCTGAGCAATCGATGCCGCGCTTGGTTTCACCGCCTAAACGGTAGCGAACGCCTTTCCAGTCTGCATACTGATCCATAATCTTTGACTTGACGTCAACGTTACGGACCATTGCTTCGAATTCATCCTGAGAGGCTTGCAGTAAAAGACCGTCTTTGTCATTAACTGCACGCATCTCAGTTTGTGCGTTATTCAAGTTCGAAGTGTGAGTCGTGCTGCACGCGGAGAGCATTACCGCTGCGGCAATTGCAGGTACTACCCGCAAAAAATATCTCAGAAACGGTTGAGATTTGACCATTGTTATTGTTTTCCCTTGAAGTCCTTAACGACGTCAGTCGCTACCTGAAAAATGCCAAACGGAACGAGACTAATCTGCAGCTGTTTTAACGACAATCAGTTACCTCTTAAAACGTGCTGGAACGCACATTTTTAGTGGATTTGAAGCTGAGTCAGGTTAAACCAGGCACAAACGCATCCGAGATTACCGTAACGAATTGGGGATTGCGAGCCTTTTTCCACCCTTTTTTATATGAATTTGTGATGTAACATAATGTAAATCTTCATATAAAAAACGCTGATTGTCCGTTGTGTTGGTTTTGCGTGAAATCAGGTGGCGAAAGCGTTAACGCGATGATGGAGAAATAAACGGAATGCGGTGGGGAAATAATCAGGAGGCCGGCGGGCCTCCTGGGGATCATAACCAATAGTTATGACTATGCTGGACGGTGTTTACCGGGTAGCAGGCGATTCAGACCCCGGATCAGCACATCGCTAAACGGCGTCATCAGACACCAACTGGCGCCAACCAGCACCACCGACAGCGAGCCGACGGCAATATCGGTAAACCAGTGGGCACCAATCATCACGCGCGGCAATGAAAATACCACCGTAATCAGCAGCGCGACGGCGAATGCGCGACGGTTGAAGTAACGCAACATAAAGCAGGAAAATATCATCAGCATCATGCCGTGATCGCCGGGGAAGCTGTCGCCTGAGGCGTCTTTAGTCGGAATACCGGTCAGTTCGCTGACGCGGTTGATATTCTCAAAGCTCAGCGACGGGCTAGGGTGTTTGACCGGCAGTAAATGCCCAAGCTGGTTCAGCACCACGGCGGTCAGCAGCATAACAACGCCGGTAATCAACAAGCGGCGACGCCCGGCGCCATCCTGCTGCAGGTAAAAGCACAGGTACAACAACCCCATGGCCAGCAGCGAAATGACGTCAAAGGCGCGGTTATTGGTGATAGCCACCAGATGTAAAAAACCGGGATCGGTAGCCAGATGACGATTAAAGAAGAAGAAAATTTCCGAATCCAGAGTAAACCAATAACCGTGATTCGCCGGCAGGAACCAGGACAAGAACAGCACAATGCCCAATATATTGAAGAAAATGATGAGGGGTAAGTTGCGGCGAGTCATGGCATAACCTGTAGTCTGTCTAAAGAGTAAAAGGGCATTAACGGTAAAGATCTCAACTTAAACGAATACTAAACAGCTTGGATTGCAACGCGTTCCAGTCCGCATTCTCGCTGTGAATCAGTTCAATTCGGCTGTCCAGCGGTGTAACAGGGCGCGTTTCGATATTGAGATCTTGCCCCTGACGGTTGATTAAAAGTGTACCTTCAGCAATACGTACCACACCTTTGGCGCGTTCGACCGGCGCCAGACGTATCCATTCCATAATGCCAACGGTGTCGAACACCGTATCGGCGTCAAAAATCCAACCACAGCTGTTAAAACCCTGGCCCTGGTTGAGCGCTCGACGCCAGCGGGAAGTTTCCGGCAGTCGCAATGCGGCCAGGCCCTGCGTTTTGGCATGACTATGATGATGTTGTGCATCGGGTAATTCTGTACGATTAGTGCGAGGTTGGTCGAGCCACGCGACATCGGCCTGACCGCGTTCAATATGATAAAGCGGACGCTGGTGGCCATCCTGTTCCATCCATTGCTGCAGGGCCATCAGATCTTGCGGCTGATAGGTGTCGCTTTTGCTGGCCAGAATAATGTCGGCGGCCGCCAGTTGATCGCGGAAGTTTTCGTTGTCGCGGTAGCGCGGTTCGCTGAGTTGGCGTGCATCCAACAGGCACAGCGTGGCTTGCAGATCGATCCAACCGGCGTAACTGTCTTGCGTCAGCAATGACAGGATCTGTTTCGGATGACCGAGCCCGGTGGGTTCGATCAGCAAGCGATCAGGCTTGTTTTGTTGCAGCAACATGTTCAGCCCAACCTGCATCGGCAGCCCGTTCACGCAACACATGCAGCCACCGGGGATCTCCTTCAACACTGCGCCGCTGTCAGCCAGCAGCGCGCCGTCGATGCCAATTTCACCGAACTCATTCACCAGCACCGCCCAGCGTTCATGTTCCGGCTTGTTAGCCAGCAAATGGCGGATGGTGGTGGTTTTGCCGCTGCCGAGAAAACCGGTGATCAGGTTAGTTTTAGTCATTAATTATTCCTGATGTTAATGAATTTAAGGGCAATAGTTTGGCCATTCTACTTCACCAGGCAGGATGGCGCTGCTCTCCCTGCGTTAAGTCACAAATCCGACAGATTGCGATACGTCATTTTAAAGCAACCAAATGGCGGTCATTATTAGGAAAAATCCCAGCAAAAACCGGATATTACCTAAGGGAAATAGTTGTTAGTAGCTTGTTTTAACTTTGTTAATTGCCCGATTACCCGCCAAATAAATGCCCTTACCTTGCGATTATTCCTAAGAAGATCCTCTATGTTTAAATTGGCTTAACAAAAAATGAGGTTGCCATGAATGTCTTTCGGTTATTTTTGATCGCAGGAATGTTGTTTTCATGGACGGCAGTAAGTCATGCAGGAACCACTGGCGGAGTTATTCGTTTTGTCGGATCTATTGTGGAAAGCCCCTGTACGGTGAAAGTTACCGCTTCAACGGCCAATACGCAATGTTACCGAAATGGGCAGCACTATCAAGACCAACAGGCCCTGTCGAAATTTGATGCTACACGCAAAGAACTGCCGCTGAATTTAGGTTCGACCGAAATGAAGTGGGTGGATCAACAGAAAAAACTTGCAGTGATGACGGTAGTTTATCGTTAAGTCGTTCGGCGATGCCGGATGATATCCGGCATCGTCATTTTCCCCGCTTTACTTCTTGTTCAATGGCTAAGCCAACTGAGTCGACACCCAGTTTTGCACCGTTTGACGCGCACCGCGATCGCGTAATGACAAGTAGGCGCGGGTGACCGCCGTGACAAATTCCTCGTTGGCCGCCAATTGCTCACCAAAAATAGCCGTTAGACCCAACAGGCCTTTTACCCGTTGTTCATCATCCGGCGTTGAAGCCACTGTCTGTTGCAGCGTAGCCAATAACGGATCGCGAATGTCTATTGGCTGCCCGGCATCATCCACGCCGCCGACATAGCGCATCCAGCCCGCTACCCCGAGAGCCAGACCGGCATAGCTGCCGCCATGCTGCAGATGCCAACGCACCGAGTCCAGCATACGCTGCGGTAATTTTTGCGTGCCGTCCATGGCGATTTGCCAGGTACGGTGTTGCAACGCCGGGTTGCTGTAGCGCTCAATCAGCTGTGCTGCATAGGCGGGCAAATCGATACCGCTAACGTTCAGCGTCGGCGCCTGTTCAGCCAGCATCAGGTGGAGTGCGGCGCGGCGATAAGACTCATCGCCCATACAGTCGTTGATGTACTGATAGCCCCCAAGATACCCGAGATAGGCCAGGAAAGAGTGGCTGCCGTTCAGCATGCGCAGTTTCATCTGCTCAAAAGGCAGCACGTCATTGACCAACTGCGCACCGGCCCGTTCCCAGGCCGGGCGGCCGGCGACAAAGTTATCCTCAACGACCCACTGGATAAAGGGTTCGCAGGCGATGGCGCATTCATCACGAACGCCGCCGAGCGCCTCAGCCACTTCATCCAGCGTCTCTGGCGTAGCGGCGGGAACGATACGGTCTACCATGGTGCTGGGGAAGCTCACCTCGCGGGCAATCCAGTCGGCCAGCGCGCCGTCACGCGCTTGAGCCAAACCGACGATCGCGTTACGCAGCACGTGGCCGTTTTCCGGGATGTTATCGCAAGAGAGCAGGGTAAAGGCGGGCAGCCCACGTTCCAGACGCAGGCGCAGCGCTTCCACCAGGATCCCCGGCACGGTGGAAGGCTCGCCGGGATTCGCCAGATCGGCGCGGATCGCCTGATGTTGAAGATCCAGTTTTCCGCTGCCGGGTTCAATGCAATAGCCTTTTTCGGTAATGGTCATCGAGACAATCGCCACCTGTGGCTCCGCCAGCTTTTCCAATACGGCGCCAATCCCTTCCAGCTTGCGGTGTACGCTCTCATGCACCGCACCGATCACGATAGCCTGATTACTCGCCGCGCCTTTTTCCAGCACGCTGTAAAGATGGTCCTGCTGGCGCAGCGTCCGGAACAAATTATCACCGCCGAACAGGCTGATTTCGCAGATCCCCCAGTCGCCGCCCTGACGATTCAACACTCGATCGGTCAGTAGCGCCTGGTGGGCACGGTGAAAGGCGCCAAATCCAATGTGCACCATGCGGCTCTGTAATGCGCTGCGATCGTAACCTGGCTGCTGGACGGCATCCGGAAGCGGCGTGTTGGCGATAGTCTTCATGCAAAGCTCCAAGGCTGAGTAGATGTGTTGGCGGTTAACTTTAAAAGTTATCAGACCAGTTTTTTTGTGCAGAATACGGCACTCCTTCTGCCGGGGCTGCACGAATTTTCTGCCGCCAGTGTAAGGCTGTAAGCGCACTAATTACATGTGCGCGTGCAAAATAAGCCAGATCCGTGAAGTGGATCAACCAATCGCGGTTTCACTTTTGACAGCAATTGGCGAAAGAGTAAGGTGAAAGATAACCGATATCTATTTTATTTTGGTATAACAAGATGGCTGGAGCAGGGCGATCTTTATCACTTCCGCGATACTGGGCAATTTTTACAAGGATAAATAATGGAACAAACATGGCGTTGGTATGGGCCGAACGATCCGGTCTCTCTTGATGATGTGCGCCAGGCCGGCGCCACTGGCGTCGTCACCGCCTTGCACCATATCCCGAATGGCGAGGTGTGGCCGGTCGAAGAGATCAAGGCCCGTCAGGCCCTATTGGCGGAGAAAGGCTTGGTGTGGTCGGTGGTGGAAAGTATCCCGGTGCATGAGGAGATCAAAACCCACAGCGGCCATTACCGGCAGCATATCGCTAACTATCAGCAATCGCTGCGTAACCTCGCGGCCTGCGGCATCGACACCGTGTGCTACAACTTTATGCCGATCCTGGACTGGACGCGCACCGATCTGGAGTATTTACTGCCGGACGGGTCGAAAGCGTTGCGTTTCGATCAGACCGCCTTCGCGGCTTTTGATCTGCATATCCTGCAACGCGCTGGCGCAGAGCAGGATTACACGCCGCAAGAACAGGAGCAGGCTGCAACCTATTTTTCCGCGATGAACGAGGCGGAGGTTGCCAAGCTGACCGGCAATATTATCGCCGGATTACCGGGGGCCGAAGAGGGCTATACCCTCGATCAATTCCGCGCTCGCCTGGCGGAGTACGATGGGATCGACAAGGCGCAGCTGCGAGAGAATATGGCGGTGTTCCTGCGTGCCATTGTGCCGGTGGCGGAGGAGGTTGGCGTGCGTTTGGCAGTGCATCCGGACGATCCGCCGCGGCCGATTTTGGGGTTGCCGCGCATCGTCTCTACCATTGAGGATATGCAGTGGTTCAAGCAAACGGTCGACAGCCGGTATAACGGCTTCACCATGTGCACCGGCTCTTACGGCGTACGGGCGGATAACGATCTGGTGCGGATGATCGAAACCTTCGGCGATCGCATCCACTTCACCCATTTACGTGCTACCTGTCGCGAAGAAAACCCGAAAAGTTTCCATGAGGGTGCGCATCTGCAAGGCGACGTGGACATGGTGGCGGTGATCGAGGCGATCCTCACTGAGGAGCAACGGCGCCATCAGGCAGGCGATCGCCGGCCGATCCCGATGCGTCCCGACCATGGGCACCAGATGCTGGACGATCTGAAGAAAAAAACCAACCCGGGCTACTCGGCGATTGGTCGTTTGAAGGGGTTGGCGGAACTGCGCGGGGTGGAGCTGGCGCTTAAACGCCGCTTCTTCCCGGATTTGCCTTAAGCCATTAAAAAGGGGCCATACAGGCCCCAGAATATCGACTAGTCAGCGCGGCTCATGTAGCGGCGCTCGGCAATATGAATGCGGATTTTGTCACCGGCGCTGAGGTATTCCGGTACCTGAATGGTCAGGCCAGTCGCCATGGTGGCCGGCTTGTTGCGGGCACTGGCAGAGGCACCTTTGATGCCCGGGGCGGTGTCGACAATTTCCATATCCACGGTCTGCGGCAGTTCCAGCGCCAACACCTGGCCATCCAGGGTCAGTACCTGCATGCCCGGCAGACCGCCTTCAGGAATAAACAGCAGTTCATCTTCGATCTGGTCTTTCTTAAAGATATACGGGGTGTAATCCTCGTCATCCATAAATACGTATTCTTCGCCGTCGATATAAGAGAAGTTCACCTTGCGGCGTGACAGGCTAATGGTGTCCAGAATATCGTCGCCCTTGAAACGCTCTTCAACCTTCAGCCCGGTGCGGACGTCAGAGAAGCGCATTTTGTACAAGGTGCTGGCGCCGCGCGCGCTTGGGCTTTGCACATCAATGTCTTTCACCAGCAGCAGTTTGCCGTTGTAGTTGATCGCCATGCCGCGCTTAATTTCGTTAGCTTTTGCCATATAAAATAACCTGCAATGAAGAGTATTTGGGAAGTTGCGACAAGTTACTCGCGCCGCTGATTTCAGGCAAGCAGATCGAGCAAAAACAGTGACAGAAAAAGGGGACGGCGGCCGCCATCCCCTCAAATTGCTGACAACGTCCTTTGCAGTTAAAAGTTCTGTTCTGGGGCAAATAAAAACAAAGGATGGTGTCTTCTGATTTACCTCAAACACCCGAAAACCACGTTTTTCGGGTGTTTGTCATCAGACTAAGGGGACGGCGGACGCCATCCCCTACGGTATTACTGGAACACCGGTAACAGACCCAGCAATGCCAACACGTGCGCGACGGCGTTGATCACCCCGAACAGAATGATGAACAGGATCATGCCGTAGCCACCGGGAGCGCGATATTGCGCTTCGGTAAAGCGGCGGCGGCTGGCACGCGCCATCATGGCCGGTACTATTACCGCCCAAACGGTGGCGGCCAGGCCGGCGAAGCCGATGGCGTAAAGGAAGCCGTTCGGGAACAGCAGGGCGGCAATGGTCGGCGGCGCGAAGGTCACCAGCGCGGTTTTGCTGCGTCCGACGGTGTCATCGCTGAATTTGAAGAAGTCTGCCAGGTAATCGAACAACCCCAGCGACACCCCGAGGAATGAGCTCGCCAGCGCCATATAAGAGAAGGCGTTCAGTAGCTGGCCGACGGTCTGGCTGCTGGAAACGTTGCCCATCTGCTTGAGCAGGCTGCCAATGTTGCCGCCTTCGGCAATCACCTGTTTGAAGGCATCGCGGGCGATGTTGCCCTGAATCACATACTGCCACAGGATATAGATCGCCAGCGCCAGCAGGGTGCCGTACACCAGGCTGCGCACGACTGCGCCGCTGTCTTTGTGGTAGTACTTCACCAGTCCCGGCACGTTGCCGTGGTAACCGAAGGAGGTCAGCAGATAAGGCAGCGCCGCCAGGGCGTAAGGCAGGTAACTGGCCTGGTCGTCACCGCGGTTGAACAGTACTGCCGGCTGCACATGCGTGAACATGTCGCCCACCGACATCACAAAGGTGATCACCATACCGCCGATCAGGATCGTGCTCAGGCGATCAACGGCGCGGGTGGAGAGCCACACGATAAACGCCACCACCACGGCAAACACCAAGCCGGCGGTGGACTGCCCGACGCCGACGATACCTTCCAGCGTGTGGGCGATAATCGAGCCACCGGCGGAGATATAGGCATAGGTGAGGATGTACAGGACAAAGGCGATGGAAATACCGTTAATGGCGTTCCAGCCTTTACCCAGCAGATCTTTGACGATGGTGTGGAAGCTGGCGCCGCTTGGGTAGTGCAGGGCGGCCTCCAGGATCATCAGGCCAGAAATCAGCATGCAGGCCCAGGTATAAACCAGCAGCGCGACGGAGCCGCTGAACCACACGCCAGAAGTGACGATGGGAATGGAGAACATGCCGGCGCCGACGGCGGTGCCTGCAATGATCATCGCGCCGCCAAGCACTGAAGGGCGGGAAAGCTTCTGGATGGTGTCCGCGGACATTTTTGCTCCTGATTGGCCTCGTCGGCCGTGGATTCTTTTGTACTAGCTCAATGGTACATGTGCGGTTGGCGCATGTAAAGCCGCTAATGCGCTTGTTTCATGCATTAATTGGCGGCGGAAGGGGGGGTTATGGCAATTTGCGGGCAGGTGAGAAAACGGGGCGATTCACGATTTAAAACGCGAGATGTAAAGATTCGCGCGCCAATACGGATTATGCTGGCGGCCGATGAGCGCGACTGATATTGTCGCGCTTCAATTCCGCCAGCCCACCGGGAGACTCGCTGATGGACTGTCGTACCGACTGCGGCGCCTGTTGTATTGCGCCTTCAATATCCAGCCCGATCCCCGGCATGCCTAACGGCAAGCCCGCCAACACCCGCTGCATTCATCTGAGCGAGCAGCTGCGTTGTGGCCTGTTTCATTCACCGCTGCGGCCCAAGGTCTGCGGCAGCCTGCAGGCCAGCCGCGAAATGTGCCATGACCACCGCGACCAGGCATTGGTCTATCTGATCAAGCTGGAAGCGGATACTGCACCTTAAGCGTCTTTCAGTTTCCACAGGCACAGCACCGCGCCGACCACCATCGCCAACGCGGAATAAAACACCGCGTGATAGTTCCAGACCTCCGCCACCACGCCGGCGATTGAACCGGCAAAAATCCAGCCCACGCGCGTAGTGTTGGTAAACAAAGTGGTTGCCGCCCCGGCCTGACCGGGCATCAAATCTTGAAAATAGAGCATACCAATGCCTGCCAGCACGCCAATAAACGCCGCGTTGAGCAATTGCAGGGCAATCAGTTGCCAGGTACCGGTGATAAACAGTAACCCGAAGTAAAACAGCAGGCCCGCCGCCACCGCGCAACGCATCAGGAAACGTTTACCGAAGCGTTTCGCCACCATGCCGGCCAGCAACATGGTCGGTATCTCCAGCCCGGCCGCCGTCCCCATCAATATTCCGGCCAACCTTTCCGGCAGTTGCAGCTCATGCACCATATACAGCGGCATATTGATTAAATACATGCTGTTGGCGGTCCACATAAAGGTGCAGGTTAAAAACAGCAGCAGCGTATCGCGGCGATTTTTCCGCGGAGCTTCCAGCGTGGTGCTGGAAGCCACCGGCGTTTTACGCATCGACGGCAGCATTTTCCACACCAGCACGCCACACAGGATAAACGCTGCGGCGGCGGCCAGATACATCACCTTAAAACCGAATCCCAATGCCAGCGCAAAGGCGATAGGCGGCCCAATAACCCAGGCGAGAGAAACCTGAGCCCGCAGAATAGAGCTGAACATTACCGCTTCGCGGCCGGTGCGGTCGGCGTGTTCGCGCGCCAGAGCGAACATCTGCGGGTTGGCGGTCGAGCCGAAGCTGGTCAGCATTACGCCGACTGCCAGCAACAGATAATAATTACGGTTCCAGGCGAACAGTACGCAGCCCAGTGCCCCTAACATGCAGCAGAGGAAGATCAGCGTTTTGCGATCCCCTTTTTGATCCGAACGTCGAGCCAGAAACTGGCTGACCAGGATGCCGATCACCGCGCTGCCGGTGAAAAATAACCCAACCATGGAAGGGCGCACCTTCACCTCGGTTGCCAGGAACAGGCTCAGCGTCGGGGTTTGTAACGCACCGGCAATCCCGGTGAGGAACGCCACCACTAAAAAGGCCAGCGAAGTCAGATCGGGCGAGCGTCGCGTTACCGCAGTTGAAGTAGGCATAGAGGTCAGCAAATAGCCGTAAATGAGGGAGTCGCGCGCATAATACGCCTGTTTAAAAAGAACAAAAACCGGTTTCATTCTGCTTAATGGTAAAAAGTTCTTGCCTGCATCAGGCTAAAAAAAGGGCGATGTCACCATCGCCCTGGGTATGACAAACTTCGACGTTAGGCGCCAGCCGGCACGTCGTGCGCGGTGTTTTTCAGCACCTCGCCCTGATACTTCTCGATCTGCAACTGTGCCATTTGCCCGCAGTTACCCTGAGCCAGGCTGGAGGAGCCGACGTCGAAGGTCAGGCAGTTGACGTTGCCGTTCTTGCACAGCGAACCCGGCTGTGACGGATCGGCCGGATCGAACCAGGCACCTTCGCTGATGCGCACCACGCCAGGGCGCACGTCTTCGCTCACCACCGCACCCACCAGGATCTGGCCGCGATCGTTAAAGGCCCGCACCAGATCGCCATTGGCAATGCCGCGTGACTGGGCGTCCTGCGGGTGGATCACAATCGCTTCCCGATCGGCTACCGCGTATTTCTTGCGCAGTGGCGTGTTGTCGAGCTGCGAATGCAGGCGGTTGATCGGGTGCGCGGTGTTCAGCGACAGCGGGTATTTCACCGCTTCCGGGCCGCGATACCATTCATGCGGCGGCATCCATGTCGGAATACCTGGGCAATCCTGATACTTCATTTTGGCAATGGCGTCGGAGTAGATCTCGATTTTACCGGATGGCGTCCCCAGTGGATTGAGCAGCGGGTTTTCACGATAGTCGGCGAAACGCACCCATTGGGTATTGGCCTCCGGCACCGGGAAGCGCACGTAATTGTTGGACTCCCAGAACATGTCGAACGGTGGCAGGGCGACCCGGGCAGCACGTGCCTGAGTTTTCATGTCATCGTACATGCCTTTCAGCCATTGGGTTTCATCTTTGCCTTCGGTAAAGGCGTCCTGCACCCCCAGCTTGGCCGCCATGGCCGCGAAAATATCGAAATCGCTGCGTGATTCATGCTGCGGCGCGACGCACTGATGCATTGGGAACACATACAGCTGTGAGTAATCGCCGCCCATTTCGAGATCGTTGCGTTCGTAGCTGGTGGTGGCCGGCAGAACGATATCGGCATGCTTTGCGGTGGCGGTCCAATAAGGCTCGTTCACCACGATGGTGTCCGGCCGCTGCCAGGCCTTGACCAGATTGTTGGTGTCCTGATGCTGGTGGAAGGTGTTGCCGCCCGCCACATAGACCATTTTCACCTCGGGGTAGGTGACCTGTGCGCCGTTGAAATTAATTGTCTTGCCCGGGTTGGTCAGGCATTCGGCGATGCGCGCCACCGGGATCGGTGCCGGTGAGTTCTTCGGTGCGTTACCGGCAGAGATACCGGAAATGATGCCGCCTTTCGCCGTCGGGCTGCCGCCGGAGGAGTAGTGATAGCTGAAGCCGAAGCCGCCGCCCGGCAGGCCAATCTGGCCGAGCATCGCCGCCACGGTAACCAACAGCCAATGCTGCTGTTCGCCATGATGCTGGCGTTGGATCCCCCAGCCGCCCATGATCATGGTGCGATTTTTCGCCATGTCGCGTGCTAACTGACGCAGCACGTCAGCATCGACGCCGCACACATCGGCCGCCCATTCGGCAGTTTTCGGCGTACCGTCGGTTTCACCCAACAGATAGGCCTGGAACTTGTCGAAACCGGCGGTGTAGGTTTTCAGGAAGTCCGGGTTATGCAGCTTCTCGGTCAGCAGCGTGTGGGCGATGCCGATCAGCATGGCGCCGTCGGTATAAGGACGCGGAGCGATCCACTGCGCATCGACGAATTTGGCGCTGTCGTTGTGTACCGGATCAATGCTGATCACTCGGGTGCCTTTCTTCTTCAGCGCCTCAAAGCCCGTCTGGCCGTAGTGGTCCGGGACGTTCCAGCTGTTTTTCAGCGTGATCATCGGGTTACAGCCCCACAGCACCACCAGTTGGCTGTTTTCAATCACGTTCGGCCAGGCGGTCTGCTGTTCGTAAACCTCCATGGAGCCCACCACGTGCGACATGATCACCTGCGCGGCACCGGTGGAGTAGTCGCCCGCGTAACCAAGGAAGCCGCCGGTCAGGTTCATCAGGCGTTGCAGCAGCGTGCGGCTGTTATGCAGCATCCCGACGCTTTTCCAGCCATAAGAACCGGCATAAATGGACTGCGGGCCATGGTCTTTCTGCAAGCGGGTGATCTCACCACAGACCAAATCAATCGCCTTGTCCCAACTGACGCGTACCCACTCGTCACGACCACGCAGTTCGGTACGGCTGCCAGGGCCGCCTTCCAGCCAACTTTTGCGCACCATCGGGTATTTGATACGGTTTTCGGCGTGCACCTGATAGGGCGCCATGGTGATCAGTTCGTTCGGATAAGGATCGTCTTTGACCGGCTGCACGCCGACCATTTTACCGTCCTGGACGATGGCTTCGAAGGCGCCCCAGTGCGCGCCGGTCAAAATGCCTTTTTGTGCCTGACGCAACACGACGAATTGCGGCAGCGCCTGGCTGATGGCCTGGGCCAACGCTGACTTGGGCCACAGGCCCGCCAGTAGCGGTGCTGCGGCCAGCGCGGTCGCGCCAGTCAGGAAGCGGCGGCGGCTCATTTTTAACGCTTGTTGTTGATACTTGCTCATTTCGCTTCTCCCTTAAAGCTTGGCTGGTGCGGCTGGCTGCATGTCACTGGCGTGTTTCTGCACGTACTGTGTCAGAACGCGCAGCTGTTCCTGCGTCAGCGAAGTGCGTGGAGCCATACCTTTAATTACGCCGATCCACTGGTTGGCGTTGAAGCGATCGAGGGCTGTGAGGCCGTGACAACCGGTGCAGTTGGCCGACATCATATCTGCCGTGTAGCGCCAGATTTTTTGCTGATCGTCGATCAGTTGTTTGCGCGGCAGCCAAACTTGCAGAGAAACCTGATGCCATACCAGACCGGTTTCGGCATCGGTCATGGTGGTGCCGGTTTTCAGCAGTTTGCGAGCGTCTTCACCCAGCAGCACGCTGAGGATGCGTTTGCCCTGCGCGGCGTAGAACACTTCAGCGACACCGTCTTGCTGCCAGCCGGTGACGTTGGCCAGCACTTTGTCGCCTTCCTGTTTCACCACCTGCACTTCGGTGGATGGCATCAGGTTGCCGGCATTGTGGCTGTCGTCCGGTTTGAGGAAGAAGGGTTCTGTGGCAATGGTGTAC
Organism: Serratia sp. BIGb0234; assembly: GCF_024809915.1. Classification (NCBI taxonomy): domain Bacteria; kingdom Pseudomonadati; phylum Pseudomonadota; class Gammaproteobacteria; order Enterobacterales; family Yersiniaceae; genus Serratia; species Serratia sp. BIGb0234. The sequence continues at coordinate 666,493 of NZ_JANUEI010000002.1, read as the reverse complement.
AACGTGGTGGCGGTTGGCGAGGTTTCAGCGGCGGCTTTCGCCAACTCGGCGGCACCGGCCTGGGCTGCACCGCTCATGTCCGGCAGGATATGCGCGACCCCTTTATGGCAGTCGATACAGGTTTCACCCTGTTTGATGGCCACCGGATGTTGGATACGCGCTTCAGGCCGTTGGGCGGTGATGTCCATTGCGTCAAAGCTGTGGCAAGAGCGGCAGGTGGCGGAGTCGTTTTCTTTTAGCGTTTTCCAGACCGACTGCGCCATGGCCAGCTTGTGCGCCTCGTATTTCTCAGGCGTATCGATGGTGCCCACCATCTCGCCATAAATGTCTTTTACCGCGCGGATTTTGGTCCACAGGTAGTCGAGGGGCTCATGGGGAACGTGACAGTCGGCACATTCAGCGCGAATGCCCTTGGTATTTTGGAAGTGAACGCTGCCCTGATATTCGGCCAGCGGTTGTTGCATGGTGTGGCAGGAGACGCAGAAGGCTGTGTCGCTGGTTTTATGGAATACGGTGGCGGTACCCGCCAATAATGCTGCCCCGAGGATAATTCCGAGCAGCAAAATCCACAGCCATCCCCAGCGGTGCTTTTTTATCAAGCCAGTGAGTTTATTGGTCATATTGAATCCGCTTATAATTATGAAATACCAAGGAAAACCTTGCCAAAAAAAAGTGCCGGACGAGCGCCGACATACCTGAGGAAGTATAGGTACTATTGGTAAAGTCATCTAATACTATAGGGGTATTTTTAGAAGAAAAATGGTCGTTCGGGGGATTTTTCAGCGTTATATTCTGGGTTATATAACGTATTTTTCATGTGGATTTATCAGACTATGAGCGAGATCACGGAAGGGAGAGAGAAACCGTGATTGAAAACAGCTATTTTGCCGGTAGGTAAGTTTGGCCCGTCAGCCACAGATGAATGGCATTACGGCTGGCTTCAAAATGCGGTTCAGGTAATGCTTCCGGCAGGCACCAGCGCCATTCGGCACATTTTTCCGGTTCTTTCAGCTCGGCTTCCCCGCCAGGATGGGGCGTCAGCAAACAGATGGAAACCGTATGCTTTCCCTCGGCGCGCCAGGTTTGCAGATTATTGCTGATGCCGACAAAGCTCGGTGGTGCGATGATCAGCCCGGTTTCTTCGGCGATCTCACGCTGTGCGCACTGTTCAAAGGTTTCGCCGGCATCCAGATGCCCGCCGGGGATGGACCAGAAGGGGGCGTGCTTGCCGCAGCGTTTGCCCAGCAAAATTTCCCCTTGTTCATTGACAATGATTACGCCTACGCCCGCCACTACAGTCATGTTTCCCTCCGTCAGCAAAATTTCAGCACAGTATGTCATTTTAGCGCTGCGACGGGTAACCCTAAGGGAAAAGTGTGCGTAAGGTCAAAAATCTATCACGTCAAAATTGAGAAAACTTGCTTTCGCACATGGGGGCTTACACACTCCTTGAAACGTTTCAGCGTTATGGGCGCGATAATGTCGTACCGGTAACGCTCCTTTTTCCCAACGAAGCTGAAACGATTCAATTCAGCAGGAGAGGAGAATCATGTTCCAGTTGTCACAGCAAGATATTCACCTGGGTGCTACCGCGAGTAACAAACAGGAAGCCATCCGTCAGGTGGCTGCCGCACTGACCGAGGCCGGCTGCGTCAGCGCGCCTTACGTGGACGGCATGTTGCAGCGTGAGCTGCAAACTTCCACTTATCTTGGGAACGGTATCGCCATCCCGCATGGCACTACCGATACCCGCGATCTGGTGCTGAACACCGGCGTGCAGGTGTTTCAGTTCCCTCAGGGTATCGAGTGGGGCGAAGGCCAAACTGCTTACGTAGTGATCGGCATTGCCGCACGTTCCGATGAACACCTGGCGCTGTTGCGTCAGTTGACCCACGTTCTGAGCGACGACAGCGTAGCCGAACAGCTGGCGAAAACCACCTCGGCAGAAGAGTTACGCAGCTTGTTGATGGGCGAAAAGCTGACGGCGGAATTCAAGTTCGACGCTTCCTTGATTGCGCTAGACGTGGCCGCCGACAGCCTGATGACGCTGCAGGCGCTGAATGCGGGCCGCCTGCAGAAAATCGGTGTGGTTAACGCTCAATTCGTCAGCGACGTCATCACCCGCAAGCCGCTGAATCTGGGGCAGGGCATTTGGCTGAGCGACAGCACCGAAGGCAACTTGGCCAGCGCGGCTACGGTAAGCCGTCCGGCGCAGCCGTTTGAAGAAGAGGGCGAGCAGGTTGCGCTGTTGCTGACGCTGTCGGTGGCTGACTCGCAGCCGCTGGCGGTGCTGAATTACCTCAGCGATCTGCTGTTGGCGAACAAAGCTGAACGCTTGCTGAACGCGGATGCCGTCACCCTGTTGGCATTGCTGACCAGTGAGGTGGAAGAAGAAAACACCACGCTGAGCGCTGAGTACGTGATCCGTAACGAACACGGCCTGCATGCCCGTCCGGGCACGGCGCTGGTCAATGTGATCAAGCAATTCAGCAGTGAAATTACCGTCACTAACCTGGATGGCAGTGGCAAACCGGCCAACGGACGTAGCCTGATGAAGGTGGTGGCGTTGGGCGTGAAAAAAGGACATCACCTGCGTTTTACCGCCAAAGGTGAAGATGCTGAAACCGCGCTGAAGGCGATCGGTGAAGCGATTAACGAAGGACTGGGCGAGGGCGCAGCATGAGCAGAAGAGTAGCAACAATTACCTTGAATCCGGCTTACGATCTGGTGGGCTTTTGCCCGGAGATCGAGCGCGGTGAAGTGAACCTGGTCAAAACCGCCGGCCTTCACGCCGCCGGGAAAGGCATCAACGTCGCCAAGGTGCTGAAGGATCTGGGTATTGATGTGACGGTGGGCGGCTTCCTGGGAAAAGACAACCAGGACGGTTTCCAACTGCTGTTCAGCGATCTGGGCATTGCCAACCGCTTCCAGGTGGTGCCGGGACGCACCCGTATTAACGTCAAACTGACCGAAAAAGACGGTGAAGTCACCGATTTCAATTTCTCCGGTTTTGAAGTCAGCGGGCAGGACTGGGAACGTTTCGTGACCGATTCCCTGAGCTGGCTGGGCCAGTTCGACATGGTCGCGGTCAGCGGCAGCCTGCCGGCGGGGGTCGATCCCGACGCTTTCACCGACTGGATGATCCGTTTGCGCGCCCAGTGCCCGTGCATCATTTTCGACAGCAGCCGTGAAGCCCTGGTTGCCGGCTTGAAAGCGGCGCCGTGGTTGGTGAAACCGAATCGCCGCGAGCTGGAAATTTGGGCCGGGCGTCCGTTGCCGCAGCTGGCTGACGTGGTCGAAGCGGCGCATGCGCTGCGCGATCAGGGCATTGCCCACGTGGTTATCTCCCTCGGTGCCGAAGGCGCGCTGTGGGTCAACGCGTCCGGCGCCTGGATTGCCAAGCCACCGGCCTGCGAAGTGGTCAGCACCGTGGGTGCCGGCGACTCGATGGTCGGCGGCCTGATTTACGGCCTGCTGATGCGTGAATCCAGTGAACACACTTTGCGTTTGGCCACCGCCGTGGCTGCGCTGGCGGTAAGCCAGAGCAACGTTGGCGTGACCGACCGTCCACAGCTGGCCGCGATGATGGCGCGTGTCGATCTGAAACCTTTTAATCAATAGCAGGAGGCAGAATGAAAACACTGCTGATGATAGACAATTCGCTGGGGCAGGCACGTAGTCACCTGGCGAAACGCATGCTTGGCGCTGCTGCGGTGAAAACCGGCCTGACGTTGGTTGAGTCAGCCGCCGACGCTGAACTGGTGGTGGTGGCAGGGCAAACTGTACCTGCTGACGCCGCGCTGAACGGCAAACGGGTTTATGTGGGTGACGTGGCGCATGCGGTGCGTGAGCCGGAAGCCTTTCTGGCGCAGGCGATGGCCGAAGCGAAAGCCTATCAGGCACCGGCCGCGGCAGCCGTCGAACCGGCTAAAGCCGCCGGTCAAAAACGTATCGTGGCGATCACCGCTTGCCCGACCGGCGTGGCCCATACCTTTATGGCGGCCGAAGCCATTGAAAGCGAAGCCAAAAAGCGTGGTTGGTGGGTGAAAGTTGAAACCCGCGGCTCCGTCGGCGCCGGCAATGCCATTACGCCAGAAGAAGTGGCGGCGGCCGACCTGGTGATCGTGGCGGCGGACATTGAAGTGGATCTGGATAAGTTTGCCGGCAAGCCGATGTACCGTACCTCTACCGGTCTGGCGCTGAAAAAAACAGCGCAGGAACTGGACAAGGCGCAGGCCGAAGCCGAGATTTTCCAACCGCAAAAAAGCGGTGCGCCGGCCACCGCCGGTAAGAAGAAAGAGAGCGCCGGCCCGTATCGTCACCTGTTGACCGGCGTGTCTTACATGCTGCCGATGGTGGTGGCGGGTGGTTTGTGTATCGCATTGTCGTTCGTGTTCGGTATCAAGGCATTCGAAGTCAAGGGCACGCTGGCAGCGGCGTTGATGCAGATCGGCGGCGGCTCGGCCTTTGCGCTGATGGTGCCGGTATTGGCCGGTTTTATTGCCTTCTCGATCGCTGACCGTCCGGGCCTGACGCCGGGGTTGATTGGCGGCATGCTGGCCGTCAGCACCGGCGCCGGCTTCCTCGGCGGTATCATTGCCGGTTTCCTGGCGGGCTATGTGGCCAAATTTATCAGCACCAAACTGCGTCTGCCGCAGAGTATGGAAGCGCTGAAGCCGATCCTGATCATTCCCTTGGTCGCCAGCCTGATTGTCGGCTTGATCATGATTTTCATCGTCGGTACGCCGGTCGCGAAAATTATGGAAGGCCTGACTCACTGGCTGCAATCACTGGGTACCGCCAATGCGGTACTGCTGGGGGCGATCCTCGGTGCCATGATGTGTACCGATATGGGTGGTCCGGTTAACAAGGCGGCCTACGCTTTTGGTGTGGCGCTGCTGAGCTCGTCGGTATATGCCCCTATGGCGGCCATTATGGCGGCCGGTATGGTGCCACCGCTGGCGATGGGGCTGGCAACATTACTGGCGCGTCGCAAGTTCGAGAAGTCCGAGCAGGAAGGCGGTAAAGCAGCGCTGGTGTTGGGCCTGTGCTTTATCTCCGAAGGCGCCATTCCGTTCGCCGCCCGTGATCCGATGCGCGTGTTGCCATGCTGCATCGCGGGCGGCGCATTGACCGGCGCACTGTCGATGGCATTCGGCGCCAAGCTGATGGCACCGCACGGTGGGTTGTTCGTTCTGCTGATCCCTGGCGCTATCACACCGGTGTTGTTGTATCTGGTGGCGATCGTTGCCGGTACGCTGTTGGCGGGGGTGTCTTACGCACTGCTGAAACGCGCTGAAGTCCCTGCGGCTACGGTAGCTTAACGCTGGCGCAGGCAATAAAAAACCGGAGCTTAGGCTCCGGTTTTTTTTATCTGGCAATTACTGCTGTGCCTTCAGCCAGGCGATCTCTTCCGCCCAGATATCCGGGTTTACGGTTTCCAGGATCAGCGGGATATTGTTGAAACGATCGTCACGCATGATATAGCTGAATACTGTTTTACCGATATTGCCTTCACCCAGGCTGTGGTGACGGTCGACGCGGCTGCCAAACTCGCTCTTGGCGTCGTTCAGGTGCATGCCGCGCAGGTACTTGAACCCCACGATGTCGCCGAGCTCTTTAAACGTCTGCTCGCAGGTTTCTTCGGTACGCAGATCGTAACCGGCGGCAAAGGCGTGACAGGTATCGATGCAAACGCCGACGCGGCTCTTGTCTTCCACGCCATCGATAATCGCCGCCAAATGTTCAAATTTGAAGCCCAGATTGCTGCCCTGACCGGCGGTGTTTTCGATAACCGCCGTCACGCCCTCGGTCTTGTCCAGCACCATGTTGATGGATTCAGCGATGCGTGCCAGGCATTTGTCTTCCTCAATTTGCAACAGGTGGCTGCCGGGGTGGAAGTTCAGCAGGGTTAGCCCCAGCTGTTCGCAGCGCTGCATTTCATCAAGGAAGGCTTCGCGGGATTTTTCCAACGCCTCGGTCACCGGGTGGCCAAGGTTAATCAAATAGCTGTCGTGCGGCAGGATCTGCCCTGGGCCGTAGCCGTACTGCGCACAGGCGCTTTTAAACTTATCGATCACGTCGGCAGGCAGCGGGGCGGCCTTCCATTGACGCTGATTTTTAGTGAACAGGGCGAATGCGGTCGCCTCCAATTCGTGCGCGCGGATAACCGCCTGATCCACGCCGCCTGACGCGCTGACATGTGCACCGACAAACTTCATTTTCATTCTCCTGTGTAATCGGCGTCATTATGGCATTGATAGCGGAAGGATTGAATGGCAGGAAAAGCGCAGGCCCGCGGTTACGGGCCTGAAGGGAAGCAAATCAGATAAAATACTGCACCAGAAGGTTAATGGCGCCGCCGCCAACAATCAGCCAAACGAACAGCAGCGTGGCGAGCAGGATTGGCTTAACCCCGGCCTGGCGCACCGCGCTGATGTGGGTGGTCAACCCCAGTGCCGCCATGGCCATCGCCAGCATCCAGGTATCGGCGGTAATCAGGTGTTTTACCAGTGCCGCCGGGATCAGGTCGAATGAGTTCAACCCGGCAACGGCGATAAACAGCACCGCAAACCACGGAATGGTTATCGCGGATTTTTCCGCCTGGCTACCGGTGCTTCCTGCGCTACGGCTGCGGCTGATGTAGCCTGAGAGCAGCAGCAGGAAAGGGGCCAGCATCATGACGCGAATCATTTTGGCGATGACCGCGGCGTTTTCAGCATCCGGCCCGATAGCGTGCCCGGCAGCGACCACCTGCGCCACTTCATGAATGGTTGAACCGGTAAAGATGCCGAAACTTTCCTGATTAAACGGCAGCCACTGGAAATGCTCGTTCAACTGATACAGCCACGGATAAGCGAAGATCGCCAGCGTACCGAAGACCACCACGGTGCTTACCGCCACCGCCACCTTGTTGGAGTCGGCTTTCAACACCGGCTCGGTCGCCATCACGGCCGCCGCGCCGCAAATGCTGCTGCCGGCGCCGATCAGCATCGCGGTCTGGCTGTCGATACCGAACACTTTTTTACCCAGCCAGCAGGCGAGCAGGAAAGTGGTGCTCAGGGTCAATGCATCAATGATGATGCCGGTGGTTCCCACGTCAGCAATTTGCTGAAACGTCAGGCGAAAACCGTAAAGGATAATGCCCAGACGCAATAAACGCTGTTTGGCGAGCTGAACACCGCCGTGGCAGCTCGGCTGTAGCCAGGGATACAGCGTATTGCCGACTAAAATACCGAGCAAAATCGCCAGCGTCAGCGCGCCCAGTCCCAGCCCGGCTACCCATGGAATATCACCTACCCAGACCGCCAGCGCAGTGATGGCACCGGTTAGCAGCAGCCCCGGCACCAGCCGAGGTAGACCGAATAGCGGAAATTGCCGCGTTGGAAAATCGTGTGTGGTATTGGTCGCCATAAGTCAGCCCTTGTCATCAAATCCTTGAGCCAAAGACTACGTGCTGGCGACATAAAAGAGAAATTGATTATATATTTATAACCTATCTGAATAAGTGGTTAGTCTGCGGCCTGAAGCATGAGTGGCCCCCATGTCGATTTCTGCAAACGTGATAACCTTAGTGTTATTCACCCTGTGCGTTGCTGCCGGCCAGTGGCGCAGATTTAGCATTAGTTTCAGTGGCTTTACTGACAGGCCGCTTTTTTGTATATCGAGAAGTTTATGCATATCACCTTACGTCAATTGGAAGTTTTTACCGAAGTGCTGAAAAGCGGTTCGACCACGCAGGCCTCGGTAGTTCTGGCGTTATCGCAATCGGCAGTCAGTGCGGCGCTGGCCGACCTCGAAGGGCAGCTGGGCGTGCAGTTGTTCGATCGTGTCGGTAAACGTCTGGTCATCAATGAGCATGGGCGGCTGCTGTACCCGAAGGCGCTGGCGTTGCTGGAGCAGGCCGGAGAGATTGAGCAACTGTTCCGCCATGACGGCGGCGCGCTGCGCATCGCGGCCAGCAGCACCATCGGCAACTATATGTTGCCGGAGATGATAGCTCGTTATCGGCAAGATTTTCCCGCCACGCCGCTGGAGCTCAATGTGGGAAACAGTCAGGACGTGATTGTCGCGGTCGCAGATTTTCGGGTCGATTTAGGCCTGATCGAAGGCCCTTGCCATATGCCAGAGCTGGTCACCCAGCCGTGGCTGGAGGATGAGCTGGTGGTGTTCGCTGCACCGGACAATCCGCTGGCGGGCCAGCCTTTAACCTTGGCGATGTTGGCGAATGCGCCGTGGATCCTGCGCGAACGGGGCTCGGGCACGCGTGAAGTGTTGGATCATCTGTTACTGGCGCATCTGCCGCACTTTCAGCTGGTGATGGAGCTGGGGAACTCGGAAGCGATCAAACATGCGGTTCGCCACGGCATTGGTATCAGTTGCCTGTCGCGGCGGGTGATAGGGGAACAGTTGGCCAGCGGCGCGCTGGTGGAACTGCAACTGCCGTTGCCGCCCTTGATGCGAACGCTTTATCTGATCCATCACCGGCAAAAGCACATCTCCAATGCCCTGCAGCGTTTTCTCAGCTACTGCACGCTTGCGTCCTGAAAATGCCTCCGCAAGCAGAAACGAAGCATAAAAATCTGCACCCTGTCACATTAATGACAGTAAGTAAGGCCTAGAGGGCCGTTGCTAATAATTAGCCCTGAATTATGAAGCTATCTTATATCAGTGCAATGTTACTAGTTCGCCGGCGGGTATTTGTTACAATCCGCCCTTATTTTTTTTGACCAGCAGATAGGGTAAGAATGGCTCAGCAGGATATAAAAACATCGGGGCAACCAGCACCCGGATTGCGGCGCGAGCTGAAAGCGCGGCACTTAACCATGATTGCTATTGGTGGTTCTATCGGCACCGGTCTGTTTGTCGCCTCTGGGGCGACCGTTTCGCAGGCAGGCCCAGGCGGGGCGTTGCTGTCTTATGCGTTGATCGGGCTGATGGTGTACTTCTTGATGACCAGCCTGGGTGAACTGGCGGCCTTTATGCCGGTGTCCGGTTCTTTCTCCACCTACGGCGCCAAATATGTGGAAGAAGGCTTTGGCTTCGCGCTGGGTTGGAACTACTGGTACAACTGGGCGGTGACCATCGCCGTTGACCTGGTTGCGTCGCAGTTGGTCATGACCTATTGGTTCCCGGATACTCCGGGTTGGATCTGGAGCGCGCTGTTCCTGTGCCTGATGTTCCTGTTGAACTACATTTCGGTTAAGGGGTTCGGCGAAGCAGAATACTGGTTCTCACTGATCAAAGTGACCACTGTCATCATCTTTATCGCCATTGGCGTGCTGATGATTTTCGGCATCCTCAAAGGGGGCGAGCACGCGGGGTGGCAGAACTGGACCATCGGCGACGCGCCGTTTGCCGGAGGGTTCTCGGCGATGATAGGCGTGGCGATGATCGTCGGCTTCTCGTTCCAGGGTACCGAGCTTATCGGCATCGCGGCCGGCGAATCTGAAAATCCGGGCAAAAATATCCCGCGCGCGGTGCGTCAGGTGTTCTGGCGTATCCTGCTGTTCTATATCTTCGCGATCCTGATTATCAGCCTGATTATTCCTTATACCGATCCGAGCCTGCTGCGTAATGATGTGAAAGACATCAGCGTCAGCCCGTTCACCCTGGTGTTCCAGCATGCCGGTTTGCTGTCGGCGGCGGCGGTGATGAACGCGGTGATCCTGACGGCGGTATTGTCTGCCGGTAACTCCGGGATGTACGCCTCAACCCGTATGCTGTTTACTCTGGCGTCGGAAGGCAAAGCGCCGCGTATCTTCGCCAAACTGTCGAAGGGCGGGGTGCCACGTAATGCATTGTATGCGACGACCGTGGTTGCGGGCTTGTGCTTCCTGAGTTCGATGTTCGGCAACCAGTCGGTTTACCTGTGGCTGCTGAACACCTCGGGTATGACCGGCTTTATTGCCTGGTTGGGGATTGCCATCAGTCATTACCGCTTCCGTCGTGGCTATATGATCCAGGGGCATGACCTGAACGACTTACCTTACCGTTCCGGCTTCTTCCCGCTGGGCCCGATCTTTGCCTTTGTGCTGTGCCTGATCATCACGTTGGGTCAGAACTATCAGGCATTCCTGCAAGATCGAATCGACTGGTACGGCGTGACCGCGACCTACATCGGCATTCCGCTGTTCCTGATCATTTGGTTCGGTTACAAGCTGACGCGCGGCACCCGTGTCGTGAAGTACAGCGAAATGGAATTCCCGAAAATGGACGTGAATTAACGTCTTGTATGAAACGCGGCGGGAGCCCGCCGCGTTATCCTTATCCCCTGACTTCCTGTTCCTTCCCTTTTACCGTCAGCGCCCGCTGCGCCGCAGCCATCAAACTGTCAACCGATTGATAATCCTGGGTTAACGCCAATACGCCGGTATTGAGCTGCAGAGATACCTCACCGAATGCGCCAAAAGCGTAGGGGGCTTCCAGCGCCGGAATGAAGCGTGCCAAAAATTCACCTTCGGAACCGTAAGGCAGGTCGTGAACCAGGATCAGAAACTGGCCGCCGGTATAGCGGCAGACAAAATCACTGGGGCGCACCAACATTTTCAGGCGTTCGCCGATGGTGCGCAGCACGTCATCGCCGATCTGCACGCCGTGGCTCTGATACAACGCCGCCAGCGGGGTAAAGTCGAAAATAAACAGATGGGAAAGCGGATGCACCGTTGCCGAAGGACGACAAATATCCTGCATCACGGCTTCACCCCCTGCACGGTTGAGGAAACCGGTCAAATGATCCTGATGGGCGGCTTGCTGTTTTTCCGCGCTCAGGGTGACGCGCTCAGCGAGCTGACGATGATAAGACGTGGTTAACCCATGGGCCAACACTAGCCACAGCGGGATGATATCCGCCAGTAAAAACAGGTTTTGCACGCGTGACAGCGGCGCGGCCAGCAAATAGGGCAGCGTCAGCACCATGATTTCCAGCAGGGCAAAACGCGGTGCTGCGGCGTGGCGTTGCATCAGCCAGAAGGCCAGCCCGGTAATCAGCAAGCCGGCAAACAAGATGAGCACCATGCGGCCAGAAAGCATGGCCATCAGGGCGACAGCGCCCACCAGTGCGCACCACAGCAGTACCGTCACCAGCATCGCGTTGGGCCAACGGAGCGGATTGGCTCGCGCCAGCCACCAACGTCCGCCGGTCAGCAACATCAGCAGCAGCAACAGACCCACGCCGATCGCCTTGTGGCTCAGCCAGATATAGCCCAGCAGCAGCAGCGCCACCCCGGCGGCATTCAACCATGGCGTGGCGGGAGAAGGCACCAAGGTAAGCCGCATCTGGCGTTGTAATTTGGCGTCATCAGCCAGCCGTGGGCTTTGCACCAGCCAGTGCAGCAGGGCGGGTTTTTTAGGCGTTAACGCAGGTGTTCGACTTCTCATTGCAGCCTCTTTGATAAGGGTCCCGAAAATCGGCCCTAAATATCCGGCCCGGCGCGGGCGCCAGTGACCAGTCAGGATTTGGATTCTATGTGGTTTTATTGCAATTTGTCACAGCTGTGCAGAGTGGGGCGATATTTTCGGAATTGTTAACCCTGGGCACTGCGGCGAGGGTATGGCAAGAGTTTGGTTAATAACGTTATAAAATAAAGTGTTACATCTTTATATGGCAGGTAATAGCTATTGATATGATTGATAAGTATTATCGTTTGCTTTATTGTTAGCGGCTGCTTATTCCGTTCAGGCGGCCATTTCCGCGCCGCTGTGGTCATTGTCGTAACAGGTATCCGAAATAATGAGCGTATCCACCGATCCTATGCCTGACGCCAAGGGTAAACCCGACGTCAACGCCATGGGGCGTTATCACCATATTCTCCGCCACCGTTTATTGATGATGGGGGTGTTGGCACTGGCGATTATGGGTTCGCTGCTGCTGGATTTTACCATGGGCCCATCCGGGCTCTCTTTGTCTTCCCTGTGGCAAACCCTGATTGATCCTGCGGCGGCCGACGCCGGCACGCGGGTTATCGTCTGGGATATCCGCCTGCCTTACGCCTTGATGGCGGTGGTGGTGGGCTTTGCGCTTGGCCTGGCCGGTGCAGAAATGCAGACCATCCTCAACAATCCACTGGCCAGCCCCTTTACCCTCGGCGTCTCTTCTGCCGCGGCTTTCGGTGCGGCGCTGGCTATCGTGTTGGGGATTGGCGTTCCGGGCATCCCCGATCAATGGTTTATTTCCGCTAACGCGTTTATTTTCGCCCTGTTCGCCGCATTGATGTTGGACGGCATTACGCGTTGGACACGGGTGGCCACCTCTGGCGTGGTGCTGTTTGGCATCGCGCTGGTGTTCACCTTTAACGCCCTGGTTTCCATGATGCAGTTTATTGCCAGCGAAGACACGCTGCAGGGGCTGGTGTTCTGGACTATGGGCAGCCTGGCGCGGGCTTCGTGGGACAAACTGGGCATTTTGCTCGGCGTATTCGTCGTGCTGCTGCCATTGTCGATGATGAGCTCGTGGAAGTTGACCGCGCTGCGTTTGGGGGAAGATCGGGCAGTGAGCTTCGGTATCGACGTGCGCCGTCTGCGCCTGACGACCCTGTTGCGCATCAGCATTCTTTCCGCGCTGGCGGTGGCCTTTGTTGGGCCTATCGGTTTTATCGGGCTGGTGGCGCCACACATCGCCCGAATGATCTTCGGTGAAGATCACCGTTTCTATCTGCCGGCCAGTGCGTTGATTGGCGCGCTGGTACTGTCGATGGCCTCCGTGGCGTCGAAAAACCTGATCCCGGGCATTATCATTCCGGTGGGCATCGTTACCTCGCTGGTGGGCGTGCCATTCTTCCTGAGCATTATTCTGCGTCATCGGGGGAATGTATGAATCAGGGATTGCGTATTGAAGGCTTCTCCGCTGGTTACCCCAAGCGTCAGGTTATCAGCAACCTGGCGGTCCCGATGCTGCCGCGCGGGCAAATCACCGTGCTGCTGGGGCCGAACGGCAGCGGTAAGTCAACGCTGCTGCGCTCGCTAGCGGGTTTAAACCCTGCACAGGGGAAACTGTGGCTGGACGACATCGATTTGATGCAGATGCCATTCGCCCGCCGTGCGGAGAAGGTGGTGTATTTGCCACAGTCATTGCCAGCCGGTGTGCATCTGCACGTGCTGGAATCGATCATCGTGGCGCAACGCGCTTCGGGCGGCCGCAGCAATGCTGGCAGCGAGGCCGAGGTAATGGCGCTGCTGGAGCAGCTTGGCATTGCCCACCTGGCGCTGAGCTATCTCGATCAGCTTTCCGGCGGACAGAAACAGTTGGTGGGGTTGGCGCAGTCGCTGATCCGTCAGCCTTCGTTGCTGCTGCTGGATGAACCGCTGAGCGCGCTCGATCTTAACTATCAGTTCCACGTGATGGATTTGGTACGCAAAGAGACGCGCAAACGCAATATCATCACGGTGGTGGTGGTGCATGACATCAATATAGCGCTGCGTCATGGCGATCATGTGCTGATGCTGCAGGATGGCGAATTGATTGCCGACGGTGCGCCGGAAGAGGTGATCACGCCGCAGAGTCTGGCACGGGTGTATGGCGTTCGTGGGCGCATTGAGCGTTGCTCGCAGGGAACGCCGCAGGTGCTGATTGACGGGTTGGTGAACCAACCGTCGATTTGATCCCTGGTGGATAGCAAAAAACCCGGCACTTCACAGCGCCGGGTTTTTTATTACTTCTTGTTCAGCGCCTCGGCGACGCGTTCGACGATATGCTGGCTGGTGATGATGCCGCCGGAAAGATAGACCTCAGCCGCCGGCAGATAAACCACCTGACCTTTCTTGACCGCTACGGTATTTTTCAACGCCGTGGTAGTGAGGATCTTCTGCGGAGCTACCGCGTTCGGACGACCGGTGGCTGCATCGCGATCGATAATGAACAGCCAGTCCGGGTTCAACTGAGCCACTTGTTCCGGGGTGAGTTTATTGCCGCGGACATCGGCGTTGTCGCTCTGCAGCGCAGACTGGAACCCGAGGGCGTCATAGGTAAAGCTGAAGCGGCTCTTGGGCGCGTAGGCGCTGATTTTCCCGCCGGAGAACAGCACCACCAGGCCACGCCCGGCTTTGGCCACCTGCGGTTTGGTCGCCGCAATCTCGGCGTCCAGTTTGTCTACTGCAGCCTGAGCCTGCGGCTGTTTATCGAATAGCTCACCCAGTTGCAGGGTGCGTTGTTTCAGGCTGCCCAGTTGATCCTGCGGATCGATTGCCATATTTAACGTCGGCGCAATGCCGCTGAGTTCGTCATAGGCTTTGGAGGAACGACCGGCGATCAGGATCAGATCCGGTTTGGCAGCGCGCAGCGTGGCCATATCCGGCTCAAACAGGGTCCCGGCATTGAGGTATTTGGCATTTTGGTACTGTTTCAGGCTGTCCGGTAGCATGGTGCGGTTGCCCGGCAGTGCCAGCGGCTCTACGCCCAGCAACTGCAATGTTTCCAGCGAAGCATAGTCCAGCACCACTACGCGCTGTGGGTGCTTTTTCACTTCGGTGGTGCCGTTCAGATGTTGAAAACTGACGGTCGCAGGGGCATCCGCGGCCGGTGTGCGAACCTTGCCGTTACAGCCGGCCAGCGCGATACAGGCCAGCAGGGCGAGAACCATAGGGGAGCGGCGTAATGTCATTGTGGCTTCCTTGGGTGAGAGAAATAAAAAGGGCGCGCAGCGCGCGCCCAAAGTGGCATCAGAAGTTGTAGGTCATGCCGACGGTGTAACGGCGGCCATCCAGCACGGTATTGTAGTTATCGTAATCGACGGTCTTGTCGAGGATGTTGTAAACCCCGCCGGTCACCATCAGATTTTTATTCGCCTGGTAGCTCAGGCCGGCGTCAACAAAGGTATAAGACGGCGTGCTCTTGGCCATCGAAGAGCGGCTCATGTAGTCCGAAGTCTTGCTGCGGAAGTTAACGCGCGACCACAGGCTGACGTCATGCGTGGCCTGCCAGTCCAGGACGCTGTTAACCATATGCTTCGGCATTTGGTTCAGCGGTTTGCCCTGGAAATCCCCGCTCTTCTGTTCGGAGGTGGTGTAGGTATAGTTGGTGGTCAACTGCCAATCTTTGGTGATTTCCCAACCGAAAGTGGCTTCTACGCCGCGCATATTGGCTTTATCGACGTTAGTACGGTCGCTGATAAAGTAATACGGCGTATTGCCGATCATGCACTGCGCGTCGCCGTCGCCGCTGTCACAGCGACGCACTTCGGTGATTTTGTCTTTGAAGTCGGTGTTAAACAGGGTAACGCTGGCGTTCAGACCTTGCAGGTTATCCCACATCACGCCGATCTCTTCGCTCAGGCTCTTCTCTGGCTTCAGATCCGGGTTACCGATAATGATTGAAGTACGGCCACCGCCGGTGATTTGCCCCCAGCCGGCGGAGGATTGGCGCAGATCCGGTGAGCGATAGCCCGCGGAGACGCCGCCTTTCAACGTAAATTGCTCGGTCAGGTGCCAAACGCCATACATGCGCGGCGTCCAGTGGTTGCCGTAGTTCTGGTCCTGATCCATACGGATACCGCTGGTCAGGCTGAAGTCGTTGGTCATCGCCCATTCGTCTTCGGCAAACAGCGCCCAGCTCCAGCGCGTCAGCTGGTTCAGCTTATCGGCTGCGGCTAACTGATTACCGCCATCACTCAATTTTTCGTAACGGTACTGGCCGCCCAGGTTCAGCATATGGCTGCCGAGATCAAACTGGGTTTGCGTATTGAAGATGGTGTTGTACATCTTCATATCGCGGCCCGGGTTGTTGGTCTCTTCGCGCTGAATATAACTGGTGGTGTTGCCGAAGTCGTAATAACCGTTGTGGGTTACCGCGTAGTTGGTACGGGTGTACAGGCTGTCGCTGGCACTGTTCGGCGTACACTTTTTGTTGCGGCAGTTTTCGGTCGCCATGGATTTGCCCGGCGTACTGTTTCGATCCTGCAAAGAGCGGCCGATTTCGAAATCGAAGTCGTTCTGTTCGTTTGGCGTCAGGCTGAATACCGCGGTGCCGCTGCGCATGCGCTGTTCATTGAAGCCGTTGAGGATTTGGTCCTCGGCGCGGCGCGACAGCAGGCCGTTGACCCGCAGGCCCAGCAGGCCTTCAATCAGCGGGCCGGAAGCGTAGGCGTTGGTCTGGAAAATATCGCCGGAATTGCTGTTTTCCTGGAAGGTGGCGTCACCGTGTAGTGAACCTTTCCATGCCTGAGTAGTGGAGGTTTTACGGGTGATGACGTTGATTACGCCGCCCATGGCGTCGGAGCCGTACAGCGAAGACATCGGGCCGCGTACCACTTCGATGCGTTCAATCGCTTCCAGCGGCGGCAGCCAGCCTTGTTCAATGCCTGCGTTGTCGCTGTTCGGGCGGGTGCCGCGGGTGTCTACGCGTTTGCCGTCGACCAGGATCAAGGTGTATTTGGAGGACATGCCGCGGATGCTGATATCGCTGCTGCTGCCACCGCCGGTTACCACGACGCCCGGCACGTCTTTCAACGCATCGGTAATATCGCGGTAGGCTTTGTCTTCAATTTGCTGACGTGGGATGACCGAAATGGACGCCGGGGAGTCCTGGATTTTCTGCTGGAAACCGGAAGCGGTTACCACCATGGTGTCCTGAGCGTCTGGTTGCGCAGCGACGGCGCCGGCGCTGGTCAATGTAGCAATGATCAATGCGGTTAATTTGTTATAACGTGGCTTTTCCATGAGGCAAACCTTTCCTGGTCTGATGTAAATCGACAAAGTGTCGTTTTAACGTGTTGAATAATAATTAGAAACTTGCCCCGTCATTGCGGGGTTCGCCGTTTCGTCAGGCTATTGTAAGGATTTTCGACAAAATGTAAACGCAAATGATAATTCGTATCATTTGTATGTGTTTAGGCGAGGGGAATCATTAACCGCATGAATACAAGGGAAAAAGGGCGCAGCAGAATCTGCGCCGAGAGAGGGAGTCAGCGTTTCTGGATGTAGGTGATTGCCAGCGCCAAGGCCAACACCAAACCTTTGATAATGTCCATGGCATAGTAGGGAACGGAGAGCATCACCAGGCCGTTTTGCAACACGCCGAGGATCACCGCGCCCACCAGCGTGCCGAGCGCGTTGGGCTTGCCGGAGCCGGCCAGCGAGAAACCAATGTAAGCGGCAGCGACCGCATCCATCAGATAACCGCCACCGGCGTTCACCTGCGAAGAGCCGATACGTGACGCCAGTAATATGCCGCCAAGCGAGGCCAGAAGGGCAGAGATAACATAGGCGGCAACCCTGTAACGTACTGTCCGAATGCCCGACAGGCGCGCGGCTTCCGGATTACCGCCAATGGCATACATGCGGCGGCCATGTTTGGTCAGCGACAGGAAAAGCTGCACCACTACCGTGACTGCCAGCATGATCAACACGATCACCGGCACCTGGCCCAGTGAGGAAAAGACCTCCGGGATCAGGCCTTCGGCCATATCGCCGTTCGGCAACAGCATATTCTGGGTGATTGATCCGCCGTAGCTGTAGGTCATCGCCACGCCCTGGATCACAAACAGGCTGGCCAGCGTCGCCAGCATATCGGGGATTTTCAACACCACGATCAGGAATGCATTGAACAGGCCGACCAGGGTACAAATCAGTAACGTCAGCACAATCGCACCGGTGGTGCCGAAGCCGTACCAGACGAACAGCGAAACCACCAGGGCGTTGGCCAGTGAAGCGGTGGAACCAACGGAAAGATCGAAACCGCCGACCGACAGCGATATCGATACTCCGATGGCGATGACTGTGACGATGGCAATCGAACGCAGAATATTGATGATGTTGTTCGGATCGAGGAAGTTGTCCGACGCTATCCCAAACAGGGCAATCAGCGCGACAACGGTGAGTAACATCCCCCATTTGTAGAGAAACTCAAACAGCTGATGGCGCCAGGGTTGCGTAGTTTGCAGGGACAATTCTTTACTCACGCTGGGGTTCCTCCGGTGGAATACAGTAATAGGGTTTCTTCATCAATGTCGGCGGCATTCAGTTCCGCGACGACCCGGCCATCCCACAGCACGCAGATGCGATCGCACAGGCCGACCAGCTCCGAGAACTCGCCGGAAGCATAAATAATGCCTTTGCCGTTGCGCGCCAAGCCGTCGATCAGGGTGAACAGCTCTTGTTTGGCCTTGATGTCCACACCTTTGGTTGGTTCGTCGAAAATCAGTACGTTAGCGTCGCCGCGCAGCCATTTGCCAATCGCCACCTTTTGCTGGTTGCCACCGGAAAGCCGCGCCAGCTTCTGCTGCGGGCCGGAGGCGCGAATATTCAGGCGCTGCATGATGTCGCGCGCCCAACGCAGTTCCTGGCGGCGGCTGAACAGGCTCCAGCGGGAAAAGCTGTCGTCGGCGCTGACGCTCAGGTTCATCGGAATAGCTTCGTCGATAAAAATGCCTTCTTTACGCCGCTCTTCCGGCACCAGCGCCAGCCCTTGCTCGACGCTAAGATGTGGAGCGCGGGGGGCCCAGGGTTTCCCCAGCAGTTCACCCCGTTCAATTCGCGCCGGTGAGGCGCCAAATAACGCCTTGCACAGTTCGGTTTTTCCCGCGCCGGCCAGCCCGGCGATGCCAAGAATTTCCCCCTGATGCAGTTGCAGGCTGACGTCGCGCAGCTTATGGCGATCGTGCAGGCCTTCCACCCGTAGCAGCGGGCGAGAACCGTGCGGTGGGCGTGGGGGCGGGAAAATATCGTCCAACCGGTGACCGAGCATTTTCTCGACGATCTGCTCGCCGGTCAGGCCCTGCATGGCATCCTCACTGACGTGACGGCCATCGCGCAGCACCGTCAGGCGGTCGCAAATTTCACTCAATTCGTGGATACGGTGGGAAATAAACACCACGCCGATACCTTCGGACTGCAGGCGGCGCACCACGCGAAACAGGCGTTCGCTTTCGGCGCGATCGAGCGGGGCGGTGGGTTCATCGAGCACCAGAAAACGACAGCGGTGGGAGAGCGCGCGTGCCAGCAGCACCTGCTGTTTTTCCGCCAGGGTGCATTCCGACAAACGCTGGCGCAGGTTAATAGTCAAATCCAGCTGAGTCAGTAGCTGCGCCGCCTGGCGGTACAGTTGCGCCCAGTTAAGCAGATGGCCCGGTTCGTTCAGCCAATCGAGCATGATGTTTTCCGCCACGGATAGCGTGGGGATCAACGCCACATCCACTTCCTGCTGCACCACGTGGATGCCGTATTGCCGGGCCTGCAGCGGGGAATGAATATCCACTTGCTGGCCGTCGATAAAAATCTCGCCGCGATAATGGTCGTGCGCGCCGGAAAGGATCGCCATCAAGGTGGATTTTCCTGCCCCGTTGGCCCCGACCAATGCGTGTGTTGAGCCTCCTTGCAGGGTGAAATCGACGTTTTGCAGGGCATTGAAGCCGGCAAAGGCGATCGAGATATTGCGCATCTCGAGGCGTGAGGGCGTAGGGGTTGGCATAGTGTAATTAAAGACGTTTAGGTGTTTAGATGGCTAAAGTAAGTCTTTTGTAACACAGATTGCGTATTTCGCAACAAACTAAAAGGCATAACTGAGATGAAAAAATTCCTGGCGGATGACGCTAGAACCCCAGGCGGTCGCGCAACGCATAATAGGCCGCTCCCAGGGCGGTGAAAGGCACACGCAGCTGGCGGCCCCCAAAGAAGGGCAGGTGTGGCAAGCGAGCGAAGGCGTCAAAACGTTCGGCATCACCGCGCAGCACTTCGGCGATCAGCTTGCCGGCCAAATGAGTGCAGGTGACGCCGTGGCCGCTATCGCCCTGCATATAATAGACATTGTTTTCCAGGCGACCGAATTGCGGCATGCGCGAGAGCGTCAGCAGAAAGTTGCCACTCCAGCGGTAATCAATGCGCACCTGTTTCAGCTGCGGGAAGGTTTTCAGCATTTTGGGCAGGATCAGCGGATCGATATCGGCGGGATCGCGAGCGCCGTATACCACGCCGCCGCCATACAGCAGCCGGTTGTCGGCGGTCAGACGAAAGTAGTCCAGCAGGTAATTGCAGTCTTCGACGCAGAAATTATTGGGCAGCAGCGACAGCGCCATATCTTTGGATAACGGTTCGGTGGCGAGAATTTGCGAGCCGCAGGGCATGCTCAACCGGCTGAGCCGCGGTTCAAGCCGATCGCCAAGGTAGGCGTTGCCGGCAACGATCACAAAGTTGGCGCTGACCGAGCCTTGGGCGGTATGCACCTTTGCCGGTTCCGCGTAATCAATGCGCGTGGCGGCTGACTGTTCGAACAGCCGCCCACCGTGACGGCGCACCGCGTCGGCTTCGCCCAGCGCCAGATTGAGCGGGTGCAAATGGCCGCCGTTGCGGTCCAGCAGCCCGCTAATGTAACGATCGCTGGCGATCTCGCGGCGGATAGCCTGCCGATCCAGCCATTCCAATTGGTCATTGCCATAGCGCCGCCAGCGGGCCTGTTGCTGCTGCAGCGCGTGGCTTTGTTTAGAGTTCAAAGCGGCGAAGATACCGCCGGGCCGGTAGTCACAGGCGATGGCGTATTGATCGATGCGCTTGCGGATAATCTCTGCGCCTTCGAACATCATGCTGCCGAGCATGGCGGCGGTGTCAGCGCCATAACGCGCTTCAATGACGTCGATATCGCGGCTGTAAGAGTTGACTACCTGCCCGCCGTTGCGGCCGCTGGCACCCCAGCCGATGCGCGCAGCCTCCAATACCACCACGTCATAACCGGCCTCGACCAGATGCAACGCCGACGACAGGCCAGTGAAGCCGCCGCCAATAATGCAGACGTCGCAGCGGATATCCTCGTTCAGCGCCGGGTAGGGCGCGAACGTGTTGGCGGTGGCGGCATAATAACTGGCAACGTGTTCCGTCATGGGGCCTCCGCCGAACAAGGTCAGAAGGTAGTCGGGGTATGTGCGCTGACGATGCGGCAGACGCGCGCCGAGGTATTGCTGAAGCTGTGTGGAATGCCGGTGTTGATGGCATAGCTTTGGCCGGCGGTCAGGCAATGGGTCTGGCCGTTGATCGTCAGCATGATCTCGCCTTCCAGCAGGGTGCCGATCTCCTCGCCCTGGTGCTTTATTTTTTCGCCGGTGGTGGTGCCGGGCTGATAGGTTTCCAGCATCATCGCCAGATTGCGCGTTGGGTTGCCGTTATGCACCAGCTTCATCGACACCCCCTGGCTGCCTATCTCAATCAGATCCTCGGCTTCTATGACCACTTTGGGCTCATTGGCGGCTTCAGGTTCGGCAAAGAAGGCAGACAGCGACAGCCCATAAACTTTCAGCAGCTTTTGCAGTGTACTGATAGCCGGACTGACTTTGTCCTGTTCGATGGTGCTGATTGCGCTGTGGGTTAACCCGGACAGTTCGGCGACCCGGCGCTGCGACAAACCCAATTGCAGACGGATCTGTGACAGGCGCTTACCCGGCGCCAAGCTGACTTCGCTCATAGCGGTACTTCCTTCTGGTAGGGACGACAGGCAGAAATGAATATGGGTATCAGGTGCCTGCCTGAGTGATATCGGCACAGCATGATATCGGTAGTTGTGTCGGAATTGGAAAATATATTGCCCATGACCCCCCCCGTTCTGGCGGACGAAATTCTGCACGTAAAAAGAGTGTTAACGCCTTTTCGGTCAATATTTTATCAATTTAGCAGCCGGTGGCGAATAATCAAACAGGATTGTAACATTTGCAAACTATTTGTGTTAAGGCTATGTTTCATATTATGGATGTTATTTTGAGCGCCCGCTGTGGCGCAGTCTACAGAGAAATCAGACCATGTGTTGAACCTATCGGCAGGCGGACGCAGCAGCGTTCTCAAAGCATAATGGCGGGTGATGTATGCAAACCAATATCGCAGCAGTTGAAAATTTTGCACAGCATAATGAAGAGAGGCGAAGTAGCGCGTTCCAACGTGAAGTTGCTCACTATTTGGAACGCCATCCCTCAACGCAGTATATCGACATCCTTCTCACTGACCTGAATGGTTCCTTCCGCGGTAAACGTATTCCCGTCTCCGGACTGAAAAAATTGGAAAAAGGCTGCTACTTCCCCGCCTCGGTATTCGCTATGGATATTTTGGGCAACGTGGTGGAAGAGGCGGGCCTGGGTCAGGAACTGGGCGAACCGGACCGCGTGTGTATGCCGGTGGCAGGAACGCTGACGCCGTCAGCGGCGGATCCGGACAATATCGGTCAGGTGTTGCTGACCATGCTGGATGAAGATGGTACTCCCTTTGACGTTGAACCCCGTAATGTCCTGAATCGAGTTTGGCAGGCATTGCGCCAGCGCGGCATGTTCCCGGTGGTAGCGGTAGAGTTGGAGTTCTATCTCATTGATCGACAGCGAGACTCTGAGGGGTATTTGCAACCGCCCTGTGCGCCCGGCACCCAGGAGCGCAATATGCAGAGCCAGGTTTACTCGCTGGACAATCTGAATCATTTTGCCGAAGTACTCAACGACATCGACACCCTGGCGCAGATGCAGGGCTTACCGGCGGACGGTGCGGTGGCGGAAGCGTCACCCGGCCAGTTCGAGGTAAATCTGCAGCATACCGATAACGTGCTGCTGGCCTGCGATCACGCGCTGTCGTTGAAACGCCTGGTAAGGCTGGTGGCGGAAAATCATCATCTGCACGCCACCTTTATGGCAAAGCCCTATGAGGAATACGCCGGTAGCGGCATGCATGTGCATATCAGCATGCTGGACGGCAACGGCAATAATCTGTTCGTGCAACCCGATGGCGAAGACTCGGCGCTGTTGCACCGTGCGCTGGCGGGGATGATCACCCTGATGCCGGCCTCGATGGCGCTGCTGGCTCCCAATGTGAATGCCTTTCGCCGCTTCCAGCCGGGCATGTATGTACCCACTCAGGCGTCCTGGGGGCACAATAATCGTACCGTGGCGCTGCGCATTCCCTGCGGCGAGCCGGAGAATCATCGCGTGGAATACCGCGTAGCGGGGGCAGATGCCAACCCTTATCTGGTGGTGGCGGCGATCCTGTCAGGCATACTTTACGGGCTGGACAATGAATTGCCATTGCCTGAGCCGGTAACCGGTAATGGTCTTGAACAAGAAGGTGTGCCGTTCCCCATTCGCCAAAGCGACGCGCTGTACGAGTTTGAGCATCAGCAAGCCTTGACGCAGTATCTGGGCGAACGTTTTGCCCACGTTTACCACGCTTGCAAGATGGATGAACTGATGCAATTTGAGCGTCTGGTGACTGAAACCGAGATTGATTGGATGTTGAAAAATGCCTGAAGGGGCGTAAAATGTGTGGCATTAACTTGATGTGCGATAGAACGATAGCGGATTAATTCACCTGTAAGGGTTGTTTTCCGAACGATCGCGAAAAGAATTTGTTTAAGAAGCCTTCCTGATCTTGTCATCAGGAGGGTTTTTGGTGCAAAATATCCCTAATGCAGATAGCCGACGTTTTAACGCGTCGGTTATTTTTTTTGCATTTATGTTCTACAAACTGTGCGTTTCATACACCAAGCGAGGCCGGACACCGATCCGGATAGATAAATAGTTTCGTGCGCGATCAAACAAAACTTTATGGTCGTGACTCATGAGGATAAGAAAGATGGGGCAATTTTTCACTTTAGCACCGGTGCCCGCCGGTTTCCGCTGCGGTCGCAGCGATTATGGAGCAGCCAAGGCAGCCTTGACTCGTTATCCAGCTTCCAATCCCCTTCTTTTTGAATTCAGTCGCAAGTTGCGAAGTTTCCCCGCAACCTTAAGTCTTGGCGTGTCTATATTCCGCAAGGCAGAAGGTAAGGGGGGGCTGCGCAATGTCCGATAACATCATCAGCGCCGCACCGGCTCAACGCGCACAGCTGCGTAAAACCCTGACTTTAGTTCCGGTAGTGATGATGGGCCTGGCTTACCTGCAGCCAATGACCATCTTCGATACCTTTGGCATCGTCTCCGGCCTGACCGATGGTCACGTCGCGACGGCGTACGCCTTTGCTCTGCTGGCGGTTCTGTTTACCGCATTGAGCTACGGCAAACTGGTACGGAAATTCCCGTCCGCCGGTTCTGCTTATACCTATGCCCAGAAGGCCATCAGCCCACACGTCGGCTTTATGGTGGGCTGGTCATCACTGTTGGACTACCTGTTCATGCCGATGATCAACATTCTGTTGGCAAAAATTTACCTGGAAGCCATCTTCCCGGGCGTGCCTTCGTGGATCTTCGTGGCAGCGCTGGTCGGGCTGATGACGATTTTCAATCTGCGCGGCATTAAGCTGGTAGCAAACCTGAACTCCATTATCGTGGTGGTGCAGGTGGCGATCATGATCGTGTTCCTGTTCCTGGTAGTGAATGGCATTTCGCATGGCGAAGGTGCAGGCACGCTGATCAGCAGCCGCCCGTTCTGGTCTGAGAATGCGCACGTGGTGCCGATGATTACCGGCGCGACCATTTTGTGCTTCTCGTTCCTCGGTTTTGACGGTATCAGTTCGCTGTCTGAGGAAACCAAAGATGCAGAGAATGTGATCCCGAAAGCTATCTTCCTGACGGCATTGATCGGCGGCATCATCTTTATCGTGGTGTCTTACTTCGTGCAGCTGTACTTCCCGGACATCTCGCGCTTCAAAGATCCTGATGCGTCCCAGCCGGAAATCATGCTGTACGTGGCCGGTAAGTTCTTCCAGTCGGTGATCCTGGTGTTCTCCTGCGTAACCGTGCTGGCTTCAGGCATGGCGTCGCACGCCGGTGTTTCACGCCTGATGTACGTGATGGGTCGTGACGGCGTATTCCCGGAGCGTTTCTTCGGTTATGTGCATCCGAAATGGCGTACTCCAGCGCTGAACGTGCTGTTGGTCGGCGTGATTGCACTGTCTGCGGTGTCGTTTGACCTGGTGACTGCGACGGCGTTGATTAACTTCGGTGCGCTGGTGGCGTTCACCTTCGTGAACCTGTCGGTTATCTCGCAGTTCTATATCCGCGACAAGTTGAACCGTACCGTTAAAGATACCTTCAACTACCTGATCCTGCCGGTATTGGGGGCGCTAACTGTTGGCGCACTGTGGATCAATCTGGAAGCCAGCTCAATGACGTTGGGTCTGGTATGGGCGGCGATTGGTCTGATTTATCTGGCCTTCGTGACGCGCAGCTTCCGTCTGCCGGTACCGCAGGCTAGCGAAGACGTGGCTTAAGCCGTTATCGCTAAGCATTAAAAAGGGCGCCTTGGCGCCCTTTATTGTTTTTGTTACCCCACCAACTCTTTGCCGTATTCAAACAGCGCTTTCAACAGCGCGGTTTTTTCTTTATCGCCTTCATGCAGGTTATACAACGACTCCAGTTGCAGCACGTAGCTCTGCACTCGCTCGGCGCTTAATACTTCCTGGCGGTGCTGTAACCAGCGGCGTTGCTCGGCGTCGTCCAGCGTATTGGGGTAGTTGCGGGCACGAAAACGGAACAACAGCTCCTTCATGCGCCCATCGCTGAAAGTCAGATCCAGTGCCGGCAGGTTCTGCGGCTTGGTTTGCTGGATGATTTTCATCGCAGCCTTGTCGGCATCGCTGAAGAAACCGTCATACAGCCGGGCGTCGACGTCGTCAGAGCCTTTGAAAGGTTCGGCTTCGGCGAACAACGCCACCACTTTTTCGCGCACCTCCGGATGCTGGCGCAGCAACTGCAAGTTTTGCAGGCAGGCCTGACGGTCGATCCCCAGTCGCTCGGCGTTTTCCGGCAACAAGGTCTTGGCCGGCGCCAGTACCGGGCACTTGTTGATATGCACCAGTTTGATCGGTACCGGCGATTGTCCGGGTGCCAGATCTTCCCGGCGGGTATACAGCCGTTCGCGCAGTTCATCGGCGCTCAACGTCAGTAATGGCGTCATGTCACCGGCTAAATCGCACATGATGACGGCGTTTTTGTTGTCCGGGTGCCAGGCCAGCGGCGATACCCAACTGGTGTTGCCGCGCGCGGCGCCGAACATGCCGGAAACGTGCACCAATGGCGTCATCTCAGCGATGTCGATCAGGGCGTTCAGCTTATGCTTATTGCGGTGTTGCAGCAGGAAATCAAACAGTCGTGGTTGTGCCTGCTTGACCAGTTTGGCCATGGCAATAGTGGCGTAAACGTCCGACATGGCGTCATGGGCATGCTCATGCTCGACGCCGTTGGCACGAGTCAGGTGTTCCAGCCGGAAACTGGGGAAGCCCTCTTCGTTTTCTGGCCACACGATGCCGTCCGGGCGCAGCGCATAGCAGGCGCGCATGACATCGAGCAGATCCCAACGCGAATTACCGTTCTGCCAGCTGTAGGCGTAGGGATCATAGAAGCTGCGGTAGAAAATATTACGGCTGACTTCGTCATCGAAGCGGATGTTGTTGTAACCGAGAATGCAGGTGCCAGGCACGCTGAACGCCTGATGGATCTGGCGTGCAAATTCGGCCTCGTTGACGCCTTTGGCCAGCGCCAGTTGCGGCGTGATACCGGTGATCATCACCGCTTCAGGATCGGGCAAGTAGTCATCGGCCGGGGTGCAGTAGATGACCAACGGCTCTTCGATAATGTTGAAATCCATATCGGTACGCACACCGGCAAACTGCGCCGGGCGGTCCAGGGAGGGACTTTTGCCGAAGGTCTCATAATCGTGAATATAAAATGTGGCCGGTGCCTTGCTGCTCAAATTCGCATCTCTCAGGTGGCGTAGGAAATATTGCTCTATTGTAACGGCGAGATGTGCGATGCCAAGCAGTCGTTAGCGTTAATCGCCGAAATGCGCGGGATTACGCATTGCGATAGTAGTTCAGGCGCAGACGAAAGTAGGGGCGTAAATAATCGGGCACTTGTTCTTCGGCACTGGCACCGTTGTTGTTGGTGCTGATGCCATAACGTTCGTTATAAATAACGCTGAGAGCGAGTAAATCGGCTTCAATCTTTTCACGTTCTGCTTGCGGTAAGCTATCCAGCTTTCGCCCCATATGATTCTCCCTGTGATTGTAAGGGCATCATAGGATCGTTAACCTGACTTGTCCCTACCCCATTCAGGGGGGAGGCTCATGAAGTGTGTGAGCGTGCCTGCAGGGGCTGGCCTGATGCCGCAGTCCCCTGATAATGCTGAGAGTATTTGGCCGTATATTCCTGCTGATTTTGCATTTGTGCGCGATCAAAGGCTTTATGGGCTGATAACACACCACCAATCACCGCCAGCCAGAAAAGGCTGCACAGGACCAGGACGCCCAACCAGACTTTTTGGTTATAGCTCATAAAAAAACTCCGGATGATAAAAGGGAATAACATTTACCAGAGAATTAAATCAGAGTTTATATCAATGCTTTGTCAACGGCGGTGTTTATTATGGTTGTTTTCTTATTAATGTGTTACCAAATGCCGCAGCCATGTTTCAAAACATTCCTTAAGATAATATTAAGAAAAGATAAGTTTGTGCCACTGAGTTTTATTTAATATCCGTTTAATTATCCCCACATACAATCAGCAGCATTCAATACCAATGTGGGTGCACATTATGAAAACTCTGCTGTTAACCGGCGCTACCGGCTTTCTCGGTGGTGCAGTGCTTGAGAAATTACTGAAAGAAAATCAGGCGATTAACTATCTTCTGTTAGTGCGGGCTGATAATGCACAGCAGGGGCTAGACCGTATTCGGATGAATATGGAGAAGTTTAATATTGAAGCCGAACTATTTTCTAAAATCACGATAGAAAATATATTGTTGGGGGATCTGAGTGAGCCAGCTGACTTTTTAGCAGACACAAGGATTAACAATGTAACGCACGTTATTAATTGTGCCGCCGTAGCCTCTTTCGGTAATAACCCCCTTATTTGGAAGGTTAACGTAGAAGGCACTTTGGCATTCGCCAAAAGAATGGCGCAGGTGTCTGGATTAAAACGTTTCCTGCATGTGGGGACGGCAATGTCCTGCGCGCCGGAACCCGGTTCACTGGTAGCGGAAAGCGGTGAATTTGAAGAAACGGCCGAGCATTTGGTGGAATATACCCGTTCCAAATCCACCATTGAGCAGCTCATGCGTCAACATTGCCCGCAGCTACCGCTGGTGATTGCGCGTCCTTCGATCGTGGTAGGGCATACTCGCCTGGGCTGTCAGCCTTCCAGCAGTATTTTCTGGGTGTTCAGCATGGCGCTGATGCTGCGTAAGTTTATGTGCTCGCTGCAGGACAATATCGATGTGATCCCGGTTGATTACTGTGCTGATGCGATGGTGATGCTGTTGAACAGCGAAACGCTGGATAACGACGTTTATCATATCTCCGCCGGTGAAGAGAGCAGCGTTAGCTTCGCGGACATTGATCGCGCCATTGCCGCTGCGCTGGAGAAGCCTCCGCTCGGCGATCACTATGCGCAGGTCAGTTATGAAGCCCTGTTGAAAATGCGCAAGCAGCTCAAAGATATTTTCGGGCCATGTAATGAACGCCTGATGCTGAAAGCGATGCGCCTGTATGGATCTTTTGCCATGCTCAACGTGCGGTTCAGCAATGACAAAATCCTTAAGCTGGGCATGCCGAAACCGCCGCGTTTTACCGACTACATCGCCTGTTGCGTGCAGTCGACCCGGGGCCTGTCCATTCAGCAGCAGATGGTGGTGGATTTCAAATAACAGCACGGCGCCGGTTAGCGGCGCCTGCTGCATCCTCGCATTACCAGGACGAAGACGACCAGAAAACGCGCCCCAGCACCACCAGTTGGTCTTTGCGCTGCGGGTAGCTCAGGTGTTCGTCCTGGTATTCTTCTCGGTTCAACGAACGAATGGTGACGCCACCGTCGGGCTGTTCGATCAGCACTTTTACCCGCAGCAGGTTACCGTGGCGAATCGCGTAGGTTTTCCCTTCGCGGATGCGAGTATCATCGGTATTGATCCCCACTACGTCGCCGTCTTGCAGTCGGGGCTCCATGCTGGATCCGGAGATGCGGATGATCCGCGCGGCATTCACCGCCACCCCCATCTTGTGCAGGTAGTAGCGGCGGAAAATCAGCGAAAACTCTTCACGATCGACGATTTCATAACAGCCATCGCCGGCAGAAAAATTGATATCCAGCAGGGGAATTTCCACAAACTCTTCCTTGTCCTGTTCGGTATCTTCCCACACCACCGGCTTGAGGCGGGCAGGTTGAAAATCCGACTCTGCCGCCACGTTATCGAACGGGCGCACCAATTCTTTTTCATGGAACACGTCGAACCAGCCCTTGGGCAGGTTCAGCTTGGCCTCGATCCGCCTGGCGAGATTATCGCCCAGGTTGCGGGAGGACTTTTCACCGCTGATTTGGCTCAACGTGGGCGAAGAGGACTCAACCAGCACCGCAAAATCATTCTGGTTGATACCCTGCCGGGCGTAGCTGGCCATCAGCTCGCGCAAATTATTGCGTCTTATTTCTTTGGTTTCCATGGCCGGATGATCGCATTCTTTAGCAAAAAGGTAAATATCGTTTTTGCTAAATTTAGCTTGCTTTAAATTTAGCAATTAGCTAAATATTGACGAGTGGACAAGGTCCATGAAGGAATTGTAGGGCGCTGCAAGTTGCGCCAGTATGAATCGGGGCGAATACTCTTGCCCTTTACAGTGGTTGGATCACACGTGTTTAACCCACAAGGAATCTACGATGTTCAGTATGGATTACAACAGCTACCGTTCGGTAGCCAGCTTCGGCCACCGAGTGCGCTTTTTGGTGCTGCACTATACCGCGCAGAATTTTGCCGACTCGGTGCAGTCATTGACCGGCAAGTCGGTCAGCGCCCATTATCTGGTGCCGGATCCCGAAGATCCAACCTATAAGGCGGCAGGCTTTAGCGGCGTAAGGATTTTCAATCTGGTCGATGAAGTCGAGCGGGCCTGGCACGCCGGCACCAGCCAGTGGGGCAATCGTTCGAATCTCAACGATACCGCGATTGGCATTGAGATCGTCAATCTGGCGAGCGGAGATGGCGAGGACATCACTTTCCCACCTTTTAACCCGCAGCAGATCGCGGCGGTAACTCAATTGACGCAAAATATTTTGCAGCGCTATCCGGATATCACGCCGGTTAACGTAGTGGCACATTCCGATATTGCTCCCGGCCGCAAAAGCGATCCCGGCCCGCAATTTCCTTGGCATCAGCTGTACAAGGCTGGTGTCGGTGCCTGGTATGAC
Organism: Serratia sp. BIGb0234; assembly: GCF_024809915.1. NCBI lineage: Bacteria > Pseudomonadati > Pseudomonadota > Gammaproteobacteria > Enterobacterales > Yersiniaceae > Serratia > Serratia sp. BIGb0234. The sequence continues at coordinate 636,440 of NZ_JANUEI010000002.1, read as the reverse complement.
GACGCGGTGAAGCAGCGTTATCAGCATGAGTATCAATGCCAGGGTGTACCCGCACAGCAAGATTTACTGGCGCTATTTGCCAGGTACGGGTACGACACCTCGGCGGCGACCAATGCAGAGGGTTACCGCCAGCTGGTTCGCGCCTTCCAACTGCATTTCCGTCAACGGCAGTATGACGGTGTGATGGATGCCGAAACCGCCGCCATTTTACGCGCGCTGGTGGATAAATATGCCGCTTAAGGCTTGAGCGCGGATGAGGGACGCCTTATCCGCCTTTTCTCCCAACCCTTTCCTCCGCTAAACTGATGCTCTTTCTCGCCACTGATAACGGGATGCATCGTGCGCCTCGACAGAAAAATATCCTCGTTCGAACGTCTGACCTATCGCCATTACCGCATTGTGCACGGCGTGCGCATTGGGCTGGCGTTTATCCTGACCTTTATGCTGATCCGCCTGCTCGAAGTGCCGGAAGGCACCTGGCCACTGATTACGCTGGTGGTGGTGATGGGGCCGATCTCGTTCTGGGGCAATGTGCTGCAACGGGCGTTGCAGCGTATCGCAGGTACGGTTTTTGGCGCCGCCTCGGGGCTGATTGCCCTGTATCTCGAGCTTTACTCATTGCCGCTGATGCTGATGTGGTGCGGGGTGGTGATGTTTTTCTGTGGCTATCTGACGCTCGGTAAGCGGCCCTACATGGCGCTGCTGGTGGGGATCACGCTGGCGGTGGTTTGCGGTGCGGGGGCAGGTGATATGCATACCGCACTGTGGCGCAGCGGTGACGTAATTTTTGGTTCGCTGTTGGCGTTGCTGTTCACCAGCATTTATCCGCAACGTGCTTATATTTTGTGGCGTATGGAGATGGCGGATTGCCTGGAAAACGTCAGCAAGATCTACGGCGCTTACCTGTCACCAAATATGATAGAACGGCCGCGGCTGGAGCCACAGCTGAAAGACCTGCTCAATAAGGTCGTTAAATTACGCGGCCTGATTGTCCCCAGCAGCAAAGAGACCCACATCCCCAAAGCGGTTTTCGAGGCGGTGCAGACGCTGAGCCGCAACCTGGTTTGTACGCTGGAATTGCTGGCCGACGCTTATTGGGCCTCGCGCGAAACCCACTTTATTATGCTGAATGCCAAAACGCTGCGCAGTGCGCAACTGCTAACGCTGAATTCGTTGCAGTCGCTGGCAGTAACGATGCGTGACGGCCCGCAGACACAGTTGTCGGCAGAAGCGGGGCAACTGAGCGAAATTGCCGCCGAATTGAAAACCCTGATGCAGGAGGCCAGCTTCAGTCAGCACGGCGAAGCGCCAATTTATGGCTACGTATGGTTGAGCATGGAACTGACGCAACAGTTGGAAGAACTGGGCGATCTGCTCAAGGTGTGTACCGCCAGCGGGCGTGAATAGGGGGTCAGATCATGAAGCGGGCGCTTCGGGTTTTTGTCATGACGCCAAAGTGAGTAAGATAGGGCGATGAGTGTTGTGCCTGACCGCCACAAACCTGTATCTTGGTACCATTGTGGCCGTAAGCAAATGAATCTGTGTATTACTAAAGCAAGGGTATGAAGATGGATAATGCAAATAAGCCGAGTTTCCAGGACGTTCTGGAGTTTGTGCGTATGTTCCGACGTAAAAATAAGCTGCAGCGTGAAATTGTCGACAACGAGAAGAAAGTTCGTGATAACCAAAAACGCGTGCTGCTGCTCGATAACCTGAGCGAGTACATCAAGCCGGGCATGAGCATTGAAGACGTTCAGGGCATCATTGCCAATATGCGCAGCGACTATGAAGATCGCGTTGATGATTACATCATCAAAAATGCCGATTTGTCCAAAGAACGCCGCGAACTGTCCAAAAAGCTGAAGGCTATGGGCGAAGTGAAGTAACCGTTTTTATCGGGTCAGGCATTCGCCTGGCCCTTTTATTGTTTTCCCTGTATCCCCAGTCCAGCACCCTTTAGTGGCCTGCGCCGTACACGTCAAAATCAAAGTATTTATCGTTCACCTTCTTGTAGGTGCCGTTGGCGATGATCGCCTGCAGCGCAGCATTGAACGCGTTACGCAGGGCGATATCCTCTTTACGCAGCCCAATGCCGTCACCGATACCGAAATATTTGCTGTCACTGAGTTCGGCACCGATAAAGGCAAAGTCTTTTCCTGCTGGGGTGTGGAAAAACTCGCTGGCACTGACGCTGGCCAGCAACGAAGCATCTAAGCGGCCGTTGATCAAATCCTCATTGGCTTCCTGCTGGCTCTGGTAGGACACCACGTTAACGCCGGCCGGCCGCCACAGGGCGTTGGCATAGGTTTCCTGACTGGATCCCTGCTGCACGCCAATGGATTTGCCTTTCAGCGACGCCGCCGTGGGTTGCAGGTTGCTGCCTTTACGGGCCACTAATCGTGCAGGCGCATTAGACACCTTGTCCGAGAAGGCGATCTGCGCCTGGCGCTGCGGCGTAATGGTCATCGACGAGGCAATCGCATCAAATTTTTTCGCCAGCAACCCCGGGATCATTCCATCCCAACTGCTCTCAACCCAAACGCATTTGGCCTGCATTTGATCGCACATTGCCTGTGCAATATCGACCCCAAATCCTGTCAACGCCCCCTGTGGCGTTTTAAATTCCAGCGGTGGATAGGTCGGATCCACGCCGAGTTTAATTACTTTTCCGCTGAATTCTCCAGCAGAAACGGCGAAACTGAACGCCAGCGGCAGCAGGAGAACCAGGCTAATCTTTGTTTTCATTTTATGTTCCTCGGCGTAATGGTGTGCAAAAGGGATCAAGCCAAAAAGCGCTCAACCAGCTTGACCCAGTAAGTGGCGCCAATCGGCAGGCACTCGTCGTTAAAATCGTAACCGGCGTTATGTAGCGAATTGCCGGGCGTACTATCCCCATTGCCGATCGAGATATAGCTGCCGGGGCATTTTTCCAACATAAATGCGAAGTCTTCGCTAGCGGTAAAGGGGCGCAGAGACGGGATCAACTGCTGTTCACCCGCCCAGTCCAATGCGACTGTGCGTGCCAGCTCAGTTTCCGCCACGTGATTTACCAAAACCGGATAACCCTGTTGGTAATCAATGTCCGCCCGAGCACCAAAACTGGCGGCTTGCGCTTCTACCAGCGCCGTAATGCGGTTTTCCAGCCGTTGGCGAACGCCCGCATCCAGTGCGCGTACGCTTAGCGTCATGGTTGCTGTGGCAGGGATCACGTTGGCGGCACGGCCTGCCTGGATCGCGCCAACCGTCACGATTGCCGTTTCCTGCGGATCGATATTTCTGGAGACGATGGTTTGCAGACTCATCACAATAGCGGCGCAAACCACCACCGGATCGACCGTGTGCTGCGGCACCGCGCCATGGCCGCCATGACCGTGCAGGGTAATATTGACCGTATCGGCCGAACACATGAAAGCGCCGCTGGCAAAGCCCAACTGGCCGACTGGAAAGCCGGGTACGTTGTGCATGGCGAACACCGCATCACAGGGAAACCGTTCGAACAAGCCGTCTTCAATCATCACTCTGGCGCCGCCGCCGCCTTCTTCCGCCGGCTGAAAAATCAGATGCAGAGTCCCGGTAAAATCAGAGTGTTGCGCCAGATAACGCGCCGCTGCCAGCAGCATAGTGGTGTGGCCATCATGACCGCAGGCATGCATCACGCCGCGGTGGGTGCTGGTGTAGCTTAATCCGCTGGTTTCTTCAATCGGCAATGCATCCATATCGGCGCGCAAGCCCAGTGATTTTCCCGAGCCTCGCCGCAAGGTGGCGACAACGCCTGTTTGCCCCAATTCCCGTGTAACCTGGTAGCCCCAGTTGGACAGCAGTTTTGCGACCAACTCGCCGGTGGCAAACTCGTTGAACCCCAATTCGGGGTGAGCATGAATATGGCGGCGGATAGCGACCATTTCATGCTTAACTGCCGCTATTTCAGGTAAGACAAGCGGATTGTTCATCGCGGTATCCTGATTGAATATTCGATTTCCGACGTTCGATAAGCGGAAAACAAGATACTCCCGACACTAGCAAACAACCCGTTGGTCGGGGAGCCGCCGTTCGGTTATGCTGACAACAATAGGTTGTCATGGGGGCATCATGAAACTGCATCAGTTACAGGCATTGGTGGCCAGCGCTGACGGCGGCAGTATCCGCGCCGCCGCGAGGCAATTGGGGCTTTCACAGGCAGCGGTTACGCGCGCTTTGCGTGAACTGGAGCAACAACAGGAACTGCCGTTGCTGCTTCGCTCTCCGAGCGGGCTGGGGTTTACGCCGTACGGGAAAACGCTGTTGGCACATGCCCGGTTGGTGCTGAATCAGCTGGAACAGGCTAATAATGAAATGGCGGGGTTACGCGGGTTAGCGCAAGAGCAGGTGAAAGCGGCCATTACGCCGTGGTTGATGTTGACGGTGTTGCCGACGGCGGTGTTGGCCTTTCGCAAAAAGATGCCCAAGGTGAAACTGGAACTGTTTGAAAGCCTGATGGCCAACGCGCAATCACAACTGCGTGAGGGCACGATGGATTTTGCCATCACGCCGCTTCCGGTTTCGATGGCACCGCAGGAGTTTCATTGTGAACCCTTGCTCGATTATGAAACGGCGGTGATGGTGCGGCAGGAGCATTCGTTGAGCCAAAGCACCTCGATTCACCAGTTGCTGGAGCAGGATTGGGTGCTGAACTATACACCGGAAAATCATGACGATTTAATTCATCAACTGTTCAGCCGACACGGTGCTCACCTCGATCCGAATCGTATTATTCATGCGCATTCCCTGGGCATGCTGCAGGCGATGGTAGAGTCGGCGGACATGTGTACCTGGTGTCCGGCGCCGTTGGTCGGCCTGCCGCAGTTTGCCGGGCGCTTGCAGCCGTTGGTGCTGCGGGAAAGTTGCGATCCGGCACGGCTGAATATCGTGACTCGTCGCAACAGCATTCTCAGCACCGCCGCCCATGCGCTGATTGATAACCTGATTCGCACTCTGCGCCAGCACGCCCGCTCCGCACGACAGGAGGACCGACTGATTTATGATCGGGTGCGGCTGTTGATTTAGGAATAGGGAGTGGTACGAGCGGGTTGGAGGGCCGGCTATTCAGGGCGTGAAGCAGACGTCTTCATATCGCAAGAAAACGCTATACCGTATTCCGTGTTAGTTAGACGCTATCTTCATTTTTCGGGGGGATGTGGATACATGAAAAATACGAAATTGCATGTTGTCGTGGCGTGGTAGAGTGTGGGCTGCCCGAAGATCGATTAGAGATTTACGCCATGCAACAAATTGATTTTTACATGATAGATGCCTTTAGCAACACGACTTTTGGCGGTAATGCCGCAGCGGTATGCCCGTTAACAGAATGGTTGCCTGATGAGACATTATTGAAAATGGCCCAGCAGCATAACCAGTCAGAAACAGCATTCTTTGTCGCAAATGATACTGGCTTTGAGTTGCGATGGTTTACCTCCCTGGCTGAAATAAATCTGTGTGGGCATGCCACACTGGCAGCTGCGCACGTTATCTTTGAACATCTTGATTACCCAGGTTCGACTATTCATTTTGCTACCCGATTTGTTGGCCCGCTGACGGTGGTGCGCAACGATAAATGGCTGACGCTTGATTTTCCTGCATGGGAAACCAAGCCTGTCATGCCACCGGCATTATTGCTGGAAACGTTGGGCATCACAGAATGCAAAGAAGTGCGCGTGGCGCGTGATTACCTGGTAGTAATGGAGAATCGGCAGCAGGTCGAAACTGTACGCCCGAATATCAATGGCATGCTTCCCCTGGGAAAAATGGTGTGTATAACGGCTCCAGGTGACGGTGAATACGATTTTGTTAGCCGTTTCTTCTGCCCAGGCGAAGCCGTAGCGGAAGACCCTGTTACAGGTTCGGCGCATAGCATGCTCATTCCTTACTGGGCTGAAAAACTGAATAAAACGCAGATGTTGGCGCACCAGGGATTAGAGCGTGGCGGGGATTTACGCTGCCAGCTAGTGGGCGATCGCGTTTACATCGGCGGACAGGCAACAACCTATCTGATAGGCAAAGTGCTGTTGCGCTAAACCGGCTGGAATGCTGCTCAAAATATAAGGTCTGCTGCCACCCTTAGCCGCCGTTCATCCAATATCCAAAAGCAAAACGCCCGCTTAAGTTTCCTTAAGCGGGCGTCTTTAATATGGCTCCTCTGACTGGACTCGAACCAGTGACATACGGATTAACAGTCCGCCGTTCTACCGACTGAACTACAGAGGAATCGTGTGAACGGGGCGAATAATAGCGGGGTGGTGCGGCTTTGTCAAAGCACTAAACTGCGAAAAAAGTGCGTTTGCTGTCGGAATGAACATGTTGCGTTGTTTTTCGGCATTTATCCCCCCTGTCAGCACTGATTATCACTGTAAAACCCCTGGCGCGATGTTGCACCGGCCTTTGCACATTTACGGTGCGAAGGATCTCGCGGTTGATTTGCATGTGGCCAACATCGCCGAGAAGTTTTTTCACACAATTGCCGCCAGAGCCCCCCACAGAGCCACCTGACGGCAGTGATTGCCCCGTGTTTTCCCTCTGATATGTAGGATGAATAAACAGAAAATATGTATTGGCCGTCACAATGGCTGGATTTTTGCTTGCTTAAATTCGGGTAATGCGACTGCGCTCTCGCGCAAATTATTTTCCCCGTCTACACATAAAGTGACTGCTCCACGCCTCTGGGCGTTTCGCTAAAACAGTGCTGAGGAATACAACAATGTCATCGAAATTGATTAAAAGTCCGCTCGCTGCTCTGCTTATCGGTTGTTTAGGTTCTGCTTTTTATGCTCAGGCCGATATCGTTATCGGCGTCGCCGGGCCGTTCTCCGGGCCGAATGCGACCTATGGCGATCAGTACTGGCGTGGTGCCTCGCAGGCGGCAGCGGATATCAACGCCGCCGGTGGGATTAAAGGGGAAAAAATTAAGCTGGTGCAGGGGGATGACGCCTGTGAACCCAAACAGGCGGTTTCGGTCGCCAACCGCCTGGTCGATCAGGACAAGGTCGCAGCGGTGGTGGGACACTTCTGCTCATCCTCCACCATGCCGGCCTCCGAGGTGTATGACGAAGCCGGTATTATCGCCATCACCCCTGGCTCTACCAACCCGCAGATCACCGAGCGCGGCATGACCAACATGTTCCGCATGTGCGGCCGTGACGATCAGCAAGGGGTGATCGCCACCAATTACATGCTGAATACCCTGAAGGCCAAGCGCATCGCGGTGATCCACGACAAGGACACCTACGGCCAGGGGCTGGCGGATGCCGCCAGGGCGGAAATGAACAAGCGCGGCGTGAAAGAGGTGCTGTATGAAGGGCTGTCGCGCGGTGAAAAAGACTTTAACGCGCTGGTGACCAAAATTGCCTCGGTTAAACCCGACGTGGTCTATTTTGGCGGCTGCCACCCAGAAGCCGGACCATTGGTGCGCCAGATGCGTGAGCAGGGCGTCACCGCCAAGTTCTTCTCCGGCGACTGTATCGTGACCGAAGAGCTGGTGACTGCTGCCGGCGGGCCGCAGTACACCAACGGCGTGCTGATGACCTTCGGTAACGATCCGCGCCAAATCCCGGAAGGCAAGGCGGTGATCGCCAAATTCCGCGCCAGCGGTTTCGAGCCGGAAGGTTATACCCTCTACTCCTACGCCTCTATTCAGGCGATCGCCGCGGCCTTTAACGCCACCGGCGGCAAAGACAGCGCCAAGGCCAGCGAATGGCTGAAATCTCATGATGTGGATACCGTGATGGGCAAAAAGGCCTGGGATAAGAAAGGTGACCTGAAGGTATCGGATTACGTGGTCTATCAGTGGGACGACAAGGGCAAATATCACCAACTCTAAACAATCCTCGGCGTCTTTCAAGCCGCAGCGTTGTTGGCTGCCTACGTTCACCCCAGTCACTTAGTGGACCTAAGCTCCTGGGGATTCACGTACTTGCCGCCTGGCTGCAGTTTGAAATCCATTGAGGATTAACCTGCAAGCGGATCCGCATGTGCTGCGGATCCGCGCCGATTCTTCCCTTGGGCCGCGCCTGCTGTTGCTTGCGGTCCCACCAGGCGAGACTGCTCATTATGGACGTTTTCTTTCTGCAACAATTGATCAACGGCCTGACGCTCGGCGCAGTTTATGGTCTGATCGCCATTGGCTACACCATGGTTTACGGCATTATCGGCATGATCAACTTCGCCCACGGCGAGGTGTATATGATCTCCGCCTACCTGTGCGCCATCGGGCTGGCGCTGCTGTCGTTCTTCGGCCTGCAGTCGTTCCCGCTGCTGATCCTCGGTACGCTGGTGTTTACCATCGTGATCACCGGCGTGTATGGCTGGGTGATCGAACGTATCGCCTACAAACCCTTGCGTAACTCTACCCGTTTAGCCCCCTTGATCTCCGCAATCGGCATGTCGCTGATCCTGCAAAACTACGCACAAATCAGCCAGGGACCACGCCAGCAGGGGATCCCAACCCTGCTGGATGGAGTGTTCCGCCTCAACTTTGACGGCGGGGTGATTCAAATCACCTACACCAAGGTGTTTATCCTGTTCGCGTCGCTGCTGGGCATGGCGATCCTCACTTACATCATTCAACACACCCGGCTGGGGCGCATTTGTCGCGCCACTCAGCAAGACCGCAAAATGGCGTCAATTCTCGGCATCAACACCGATAGGGTCATTTCCCTGGTGTTCGTGATCGGCGCCGCCATGGCCGGCCTGGCGGGGGTGTTGATCACCATGAACTACGGCACCTTCGATTTCTACGTCGGCTTTATCATCGGCATCAAAGCCTTTACCGCCGCGGTATTGGGCGGCATAGGGTCGTTACCCGGCGCGATGCTGGGCGGCCTGCTGCTGGGCGTGGCGGAGGCGCAGTTCGCCGGCATGGTGAACTCGGATTACAAAGACGTGTTCTCCTTCGGTTTGCTGGTGGTGATCCTGATTTTCCGCCCTCAGGGCCTGCTCGGACGGCCAATGGTCGCTAAGGTTTGAGGGGAAAACTTATGTCGCACTCAGAGGTTCACCCAGGGCTGAACGTTAAGCGCAGCCTGCTGGACGCCGTATTGGCCGGGCTGATTGCCCTGATCGTGTTTGGGCCGATCGTCGGCATCGTTCTGAACGGTTACAGCTTTAACTTCGAGCCGCACCGTCTGGTGTGGATTATCGCGGTGGTGATGGCCGGGCGGCTGTTACTGAGCCTGTTTCTGCAAACCACACCGGGCCGTAAATTGCTGACGCGCTTTGACGGCGGTAACGACGGGGTATATGTCAGGCCGATCGGCGCCAGGACCAGCCTGCGCTGGATTATTCCGTTAATGGCGGTCATCGCGCTGCTGTTTCCGTTTGTCGCCACCAAATACCTGCTGACGGTGGCGATACTGGGGCTGATTTACGTGTTGCTCGGGCTGGGCTTGAACATCGTTGTCGGGCTCGCCGGGCTGCTCGATCTGGGCTACGTGGCGTTCTACGCCATTGGTGCTTATGGGCTGGCGCTGGGCTACCAGTATCTCGGCCTCGGGTTCTGGGCGATGCTGCCATTGGGGGCGCTGATGGCGGCGCTGGCCGGCGCGCTGCTGGGGTTCCCGGTGTTGCGTATGCACGGCGACTATCTGGCGATCGTCACGCTGGGGTTTGGCGAGATCATCCGGCTGGTGCTGAACAACTGGATGTCGCTGACCGGCGGGCCGAACGGCGTCTCGGTCCCGGCGCCGACGATTTTTGGCCTGGAGTTTGGCCGACGCGCGAAGGACGGCGGCGTGCCGATTCATGAATTCCTTGGCATCACTTATAACCCTAACCTGAAATTTATCTTTATCTATGCGGTGCTGTTCCTGGTGGTGCTGCTGGTGCTGTACATCAAGCATCGGTTGACGCGCATGCCGATCGGCCGTGCCTGGGAAGCCCTGCGCGAGGATGAAATCGCCTGTCGTTCGCTCGGCTTAAACCACGTGTTGGTCAAGCTGTCGGCCTTTATGATGGGCGCGTCCACCGCCGGGCTGGCCGGGGTGTTTTTCGCCACCTATCAGGGGTTCGTCAACCCCACCTCGTTTACCTTCTTCGAATCGGCGTTGATCCTGGCGATCGTGGTGCTGGGCGGGATGGGATCGACCATTGGCGTGGTGCTGGCGGCGTTCGTGCTCACGGTGGCACCGGAACTGTTGCGCAGCTTCGCCGAGTACCGCGTGCTGTTGTTTGGCGTGCTGATGGTGGCGATGATGATTTGGCGACCGCGTGGGCTGGTGCGGATCAGCCGAACCAGCTTTGCGCCGCGTAAGGGGGTGGCACCATGAGCGACGCAATCTTGCAGGTTGAGCATCTGATGATGCATTTTGGCGGCATCAAGGCGCTCAACGACGTGAATCTGGCGGTCGAACGCGGCTCGATCACCGCGTTGATCGGCCCTAATGGCGCCGGCAAAACCACGGTGTTCAACTGCCTGACCGGCTTTTACCGCGCCACCGGCGGCGCCATCCTGCTTAACACCCACAAACGGCCAACCGACGTGATCCAGGTGCTGGGGCAGAAGTTTCGCGCCGGCGACTGGGTAAACCCGAAGCGGTTGGGATCGCGCCTGTACTACAAAATGTTCGGCGGGACCCATCTGGTCAATCGTGCCGGGCTGGCTCGCACCTTCCAGAACATCCGTTTGTTCCGCGAAATGTCGGTGGTGGAGAATCTCCTGGTGGCGCAGCACATGCTCAGCAACCGCAATCTGGTCGCCGGGGTGCTCAATACGCCAGGCTATCGCCGGGCGGAAAGCCAGGCGCTGGATCGCGCTTTTTACTGGCTGGAAGTGGTGGAGCTGGTGGACTGCGCCAACCGGCTGGCGGGGGAGATGTCGTACGGCCAGCAGCGGCGGCTGGAGATCGCCCGGGCGATGTGCACCACGCCGGAGATGATCTGCCTTGACGAACCCGCCGCCGGGCTGAACCCGGTGGAGACGGCGACCCTGAGCCGCATTATCCGTTTCCTGCGTCAGCACCACGGTATCACGGTACTGCTGATCGAGCACGATATGGGCATGGTGATGGAAATTTCCGATCGGGTGATTGTGCTCGACCATGGCGATGTGATCGCCGAAGGCACGCCGAAAGAAATACAGCATAACGACACGGTGATCGCCGCTTACCTTGGCGCGGATGAAGAGGAGCTGGCGGGATGAGCAATGTGATGTTGGAATTTCGCAATGTGGACGTGTTTTACGGCCCGATCCAGGCGTTGCAGCAGGTCTCGTTACAGGTCAATGAAGGGGAAACGGTGGCGCTGATTGGCGCCAACGGCGCGGGCAAGTCCACACTGCTGATGTCGATCTTCGGCCAACCGCGCATCAGCGGCGGGCAGATCCTGTTTCGCGGAGAAGATATCAGCCAGCGTTCTACCCATTATGTTGCCAGCAGCGGTATCGCCCAGGCGCCGGAGGGGCGACGGATCTTTCCGGACATGAGCGTGGAGGAAAACCTGCTGATGGGCACCATCACTGTCGGCAATCGCTATGTGGATGAAGACCTGCAGCGCATGTTCGAGCTGTTTCCACGCCTGAAGGAGCGGCGCAACCAGCGGGCGATGACCATGTCCGGCGGCGAACAGCAGATGCTGGCGATTGCCCGAGCCTTGATGAGCCGTCCGAAGCTGCTGTTGCTGGATGAGCCGAGCCTGGGGCTGGCACCGATTATCGTCAAACAGATCTTCAGCATTCTGCGCGAATTGACCCGTGGCGGCATGACGCTGTTCCTGGTGGAGCAGAACGCCAACCATGCGCTCAAGCTGTCCGATCGCGGTTATGTGATGGTCAACGGGCAAATCCGGCTGACCGGCAGCGGCGCGGAGCTGTTAAGCAATCAGGAGGTGAGGAAGGCTTATCTGGGCGGCGCTTAAAACTGGCGTTGGATCACGCGCACGTTCAGCCGTACCAGAGCGATGATGCCACTGGACAAGATCCGCAGGCCGCGGGGCAAATCGCGGCGGCGGATATCCAGCAACAACACGGTGCGCACCTGGTCGCTGTCGTTCCACACTTCGTGTTCGAAGGTGTCGTCCCACAGCATAAATTCCCCCTCGTTCAGCCGGTACTCCCGCCCGTCGACTTTCAACACCGCAGCGGGTTCACCGTCGGCGCGTTTGGGCATCGACAACACTAGATAGCCGCGCAGAATGCCGCGGAATGGGCCACGGTGCGCGGGCACCTGTTTGCCGGGTGCCAGGAACGACAATGAGGCTGAAAGCACATCCGGGGAAGAGGCGATCAATTGTGCAAGCTGCGGGCAACGGGCGAGGTTGCGCGCTATCGGCTGCCCATAGGCCTGCATGATAAACATCCGCCAGTCGCGAGCGTCGTTGGCGGAGATCGACGCCTGTTCGCTCATGATCTCGTGAAAACGTGGGATATTACGCAGATCTTGCGCTACGGTCAGCGCTTCCTCGCGTATCTGCTGCCAGTGAGCGGTAAAGCGTTGGGCGTCGGGAAACAGCCGGTTGCTGTCGAGGACCGGTGAACTGCTGATGCGGCGATCGTAAATACGGCGAAGAGCAAGCACAGACCAATCATAGATAGCTGACATAGTGACCTCAATAGCAGTGAGCCGATTTCTCGCCGTCTTAGGGTTGTTTTAGATGTGATTGCCGGACGATCAATTCGCCGGTATACAGCCGTTGTCCGCCGGGTTCGAAGGCCTGCGTCAGGCAGTGAATGCCATCGGCTATCAGCTGCTGCATCGGCTGGCGGTAAGTGGTTAGCTGGTAGCTGGGGGAGGCCGCCAGCTCAATGTCGTCAAAGCCCACCACGGCAATCGGCGCACAGCCCGGCGTGGCGCGTATGGCATCGATAACGCCGACCGCCAGAATGTCGTTCTCGCAAAAAATGGCGTCTATCCGTTGCTCTGCCGGGGTGGCGGCCAGGTAGGTCGAAAAGGCCTCCATCCCGCAAAGACGCTGGTAGTGCGGAGCCTGCAGCACCAGGTTGACCTCACGCTGCTGTTGCGCCAGCGCGGCACGGAAACCGTCCAGGCGGCGCAACTGGGTAGATTCGCTGATTGGCCCCGCCAGATAGCCCATACGCGGGTAATCTTGCTGGAGCAGCAACTCGCCGATATCGAACCCAGCCTGATAACCGTGGGTCGCCAGCACCTGGATATAGGGGCTTTCACTGTAGCGATACAGCACTACCAGCGGAATACGGTGAATGTCCTGCGCCAGGCTGATCAGCCGGTCATTGAGCAGCGTGCCGAGGAACAGCAGCCCGTCCACCTGCATTTGGTCTGCCAGCGTCAGCACCGACTCGTAATCGTGTTCAGAGGTGATATTGAGCAGCAACGCCATATAACCGCGGCTTTGCAACTGCCGGGTCACTTCATCCAGCAGCGTAAAGATATGCGGGTTTTTCAGTTCGTCCGCCACCAGCCCGATGATGCGAGTACTCTTTTTCGACAGGCTGCGCGCCAGCAGGTTAGGGCGATAACCCAATTCACGCGCTGCGGTTTGAACCCGTTGCATGGCCTGCGGTGAGATCGACGCGCCGTCGGTAAAGGCACGCGATACCGTCCATTTAGACACGCCGGCGCGGGCGGCCACATCGCTGGCCGTCGCCTTGCGTGCTGCGGGCGCTTGGGTGGAGCCGGGTTTCTTCGCCATCATCTTTCGCTCGTGATGAAAAAACGGTATGGGTTCAACAGATTAGCACAGCGTGGTCGAATGCGGGAGTTGCCGACGCCGGCGCGAGGATCCTGCGGGCCATCGGCACAACGCAGCGGATCTTTTTAGCGGTATTTTGTGATCCTGATCGGCAGATTTATTATGGCGCATTTGACTTATTTTTAACCCTCTCCAATAGTCCATCGCAAGTGGCATTTGTTGAGCGGTCAAGTTGCTACCTAATTTTGCACCCGGGTGCAGTTAAAATTTGCACCCGGGTGCAATGCGACGAAAACAGTGAAATCCAAGGTTTCGGGAGCAACTATGCTAAATGGCGAAAGAAAAACGGCGCGCCCTCTGCGCTGGGCAATGGTCGGCGGCGGGCGGTTGGGGCAGGTGGGATACAAGCATCGCTGCGGGGCGCTACGGGATAATACCGCTTTTGAGCTGGTGGCCGGCGCGTTTGATATCGTGCCGGATCGCGGCCGCGAGTTTGGCGTGAACCTGGGGGTAGCGGCCGAACGCTGCTATGAAGATTACCACACGTTGTTCGCTCAAGAGGCGCTGCGTGAGGACGGCATTGAAGTGGTGTCGGTAGCGACGCCGAACGGCACGCATTACGAAATTACCCGTGCGGCGCTGCAGGCCGGGTTGCACGTCATCTGCGAGAAACCGCTGTTTTTCACCAGCCAGGAAGCCTATGAAATTAAAGCGCTGGCGGCGGAAAAAAACCTGATCGTCGGCGTGACTTACGGTTTCTCCGGCCACCCGCTGCTGCTGCAAATGCGCGCGATGATCGCCAACGGCCAGATTGGCGAAGTACGGATGGTGGATCTGCAATATACCCACGGTTTTAATGCCACGGACGAAGTGGATCGCCTCAGCGAAGCGCAGAAATGGCGCATTGACCCCAAGATCTCAGGCCCGAGCTTTGTGCTGGGGGATATTTCCACCCACACCTACTACCTCTCCCAATTGGTCATGCCGCAGATGCAGATCCGCGAGCTGCTCTGCGATCGGCAAAGTTTTATTCCCTCGCGTGCGCCGCTGGAAGACAACGCGCTGGTGATGATGCGCTATGAAAGTGGCGCGGTAGGGCGGATGTGGGCTTCATCGGTGAATGCTGGCGCGATGAGCAGCCAGCGCATTCGCATCGTGGGGTCGAAGGCCAGCCTGGAGTGGAGCGACATCAACCCCAGCGAGCTGCGCTACGAGGTGCAGGGGCAGCCAAACCAGACGCTGTATCGCGGCATGGCGTATCTGGACGATACCTGCAACGCCTGGGAACGGCTGGGGGCTTTGCATACCGAAGGCCTGACCGAATCCTGGGCCAACATCTACCTGAAATTTGCTCTGGCTATCGACGCTACCCGCCGCGGCGATCGGCAGGCGCTGGCGCAACTGGTGTATCCGGATATCGACGCCGGGATCGAGGGCGTGCGCTGGATTGAAAACTGCGTGCGTTCCGCCAACCAGGGCGCCCGTTGGGTGGCCTTTGAATAAACCTATTTATCCGGAGCAAGAGCATGAAACTTTCTTTTTGTACCGATAGCCTGGGCCACCTGCCGTTTGAAGCCATGCTGGATCGCCTGGGCGAACTGGGGGTGTTTGGCGTGGAAATGACCACCGGCGGCTGGTCTTCGGCACCGCATCTGGACACCGTGGCGCTGTTGCAGGACGCGGGCAAACGGCGGCGGCTGATGGCGGCGCTGGAAAGCCGCGGCATGAAAATTGCGGCGCTGAACGTTTCCGGTAATCCGCTGGAGCCCGGCGTGCTGGGCGAAAAACACCGCCATGAGACCGACAACACGCTGGCGCTGGCCGCCGGCCTGGGGGTGAAAAAAATTGTTATGATGAGCGGATTGCCGCCTGCGGCGCCCGGCGACAGCATCCCTAACTGGATCACCTATACCGTCAGTTGGCCGCCGACGCTGAAAAACTGCCTGGACTACCAGTGGAACGAGGTGGCGATCCCGTATTGGCAGAAGCTGGTGGATAAGGCGCAGGCGTTCGGCATAGAGAAGTTCGCGCTGGAAAATTTCAGCTCGATGCTGGTGTGGAACCCGGACACGCTGTTCAGGCTGCGCGACGCGGTGGGGCCGATGGTGGGCTTGAACCTCGATCCCAGCCATCTGATCTGGATGGGGGCCGATCCGATTGCCGTCGCACGGCGCCTGGGGGACGCGATCCACCACGTGCACGGCAAAGATGTGCGGCTGGAAAGGGGGATAGTGGCGGTCAACGGGCTGCTGGAAACCCGGCCGGTGGAACAGGTTGCACAACGTGCCTGGAACTATGTGGCCGTCGGGTGCGGGCAGGATTTGCAGTGGTGGAAGGAATTCTTCTCGGTGGTACGCATGATGGGTTACAACGACTGGGTCTCGCTGGAGATGGAGGATCTGACCATGTCGGTCGATGCCGGTATTCATACCTCGGTTGAGGCGTTACAACGCTGCATCAGCCAATAACGCCTGTTTATTTCTGCCAAAGGCCTGCAGGTTTGCAGGCCTTTGCGCGGCAAAAGACTGTCGAAAAAAACAGGCCAATAAAAGTGTGATCTATATCGCATTTACCCCGGCAGTTGGTTAAAATATCGCTACTTCCCGCACCTGTCCGGATCCCGTTTAACATGGAACAAACCCAGGTATCTCGCTCAACCGCCTGGTTGCGCGTGGTCATCCTTGCCGTCTCGGCCTTTATCTTCAATACCACCGAATTTATTCCGGTGGGGTTGCTGAGCGACATCGCCAAAAGTTTCTCAATGCAAACCGAGCAAGTGGGTTTGATCATCACCATTTACGCCTGGATTGTCGCCTCCGCCTCTCTGGTGTGTATGCTGCTCACCAGCAAAATTGAACGGCGCAAGCTGCTGATCGGGGTGTTCATACTGTTTATCGCCAGCCATGTGCTGACCGCAGTGGCCTGGAACTTCACCACGCTGGTGATTTCCCGTGCCGGTGTGGCGCTGGCCCACGCGGTATTCTGGTCGATCACCGCCTCGCTGGCGATCCGGGTCGCCCCGGCGGGCAAAAAGGCGCAGGCGCTGAGCCTGCTGGCCGGCGGTACCGCGCTGGCCATGGTGCTCGGCCTGCCGCTGGGCCGCGTGATTGGTCAGATCCTCGGCTGGCGCATGACCTTTATCGGCATCGCGGTTTGCGCCACCCTGGCGCTGGTGCTGCTGTGGCGTCTGCTGCCGGTGCTGAAAAGCGAGCATTCCGGTTCACTGTCCAGCGTGCCAATGCTGTTTAAGCGTCCGGCGCTGGTCAGCCTGTATATGCTGACCATCATCGTGGTGACGGCGAATTTCACCGCCTACAGCTATATCGAACCCTTTATTCAGACCGTGGCCGGGCTGTCGGAAAACTTCACCACGCTGATGCTGTTGCTGTTCGGCGCCGCCGGTATCATTGGCAGCCTGCTGTTTAGCCGCTTCAGCGAACGTTTTCCGTCGGGCTTTTTCATCGGCGCCATCGCGCTGTTGATGCTGAGCCTGCTGCTGCTGTTGCCGGCCTCCGGCAATGAAAATCACCTGACGCTGCTGTTTGCGGTGTGGGGCATGGCCATTATGGCGATTGGCCTGTCGATGCAGGCCAAGGTGTTAAACCTGGCGCCGGACGCCACCGACGTGGCGATGTCGATCTACTCCGGGCTGTACAACTTTGGTATCGGCGGCGGCGCGCTGCTGGGTAACCAGGTCAGCCAGCATCTGGGCATGGGCAACATCGGTTTTGTCGCTGCACCGCTGGCGCTGATTGCCCTCGGCTGGTGTGTGCTGAACTTTTACCGCGGCGAACGCCTGCAACACCACCACATCCGCTAAGCCCCACCGCACGACAGCGGGCCATCAGTTCGCTGTCGTGCATTGCTACTCCGGTTGAATTTTCTCTCAGCAAAACAGATTGCTGCAGTTTTTTATGCTTAAAATTTTTTCATAGTCTGCTAATTAAATATTTAACTCCGACGCCGAGCCGATAGCATAGAAAACTATCGATTATGTTATGGCGAGGTTAATGGTGAGTGAGTCTTTGGTTGCGGGAAGCGTGGGGGCGGCCCAGTCGCCGATCCATGAACGGGATCTGTCAGCAAGAATAGATGCATTGCCCACCTCCGCCGGGCTGTGGCGGTTTATTGCTTTGCTGGCGTTAGGCGGCTTTTTTGAACTCTACGACCTGTTCCAGACCGGATACATCAGCACCGGCTTAATCGCCGAAGGCATCTTCCATACCGGAGCGCAGGGCGTGTTCGGTGTCTCCGACCAGGCGGCATTCGCCTCCGCCACATTCCTTGGCCTGTTTATCGGCGCCAGCCTGCTCAGCCCCTATGCCGACCGCTTTGGCCGCCGCACCACCTTTATGTTTGCCCTGGCCTGGTATGGCATCTTTTCGCTGTGTCTGGCTTTTCAGCATCAGGCCGAATGGGTGATCTTCCTGCGCTTTTTGGTTGGCGTCGGCTTGGGTATTGAGCTGGTGACGATCGATACTTACCTGACCGAATGGGTGCCCGCACATCTGCGCACCCGGGCGTTTGCCTTTTCCTTCTTCATTCAGTTTCTCTCGGTGCCGACGGTGGCGTTAATGTCGTGGTGGCTGGTGCCGCAAACCATCCTGGGCCTGAGCGGCTGGCGTTACGTGGTGATCGCCGGTGCGGTGGCTTCGCTGGTGATCTGGCTGGTGCGTAAAGGCCTGCCGGAATCGCCGCGCTGGCTGGCACAGCAGCGGCGCTACCCGGAGGTCCGGCAGGTGATGCAGGCGATGGAACGACGTTGCGGCGTCACCCATACGGCGGATTTCCCCGCGCATGACGCGCAAGCACACAGCGAAATGCCGGCGCAGGGGAGCTTTAAGGATATTTGGTCGCCGCGTTACCGCAGTCGTACCCTGATGCTGGTGGTGATGAATTTCTTCCAGGCCATCGGATTCTTTGGCTTTGGCAACTGGCTGCCCGCTTTGCTGGCCGGAAAGGGAGCCTCCATCACCCACAGCTTGCTGTATGCCTTCTTTATTACTCTGGCTTACCCGTTGGGATCGCTGCTGTGCAGCCGCTATGCCGACAAGATGGAAAACAAGTGGCAGATTGTACTTTCCTGCCTGGTGACGGTGATCTTCGGCTCGCTGTTTGCCCTGCAAAACAACCCCGTCTGGCTGATCCTTTGCGGTTTCTTCATCACCTGGTCCAATGCCTGGCTGACCTACAGCTACCATTCTTATCAATCGGAAGTGTTCCCGACCTACATACGCGCCCGCGCTGTCGGCTTCTGCTATTCGTTCAGCCGACTGTCGACGGTATTCAGCAGCCTGATCATCGGCATCATTCTGCAATACGGCGGCTCGGTGGGGGTTATTGCGTTTATCGTGGCCAGCATGCTGATTGTGATGGTGGTGATCGGCGTGTTTGGCCCGAAAACGCGCGGTATCGATCTGGAAAATATCTGAGTACTACTCGCGTGAGATCCTGTGAAATAAAAAGCCCGCTTAAGCTGACCTAAGCGGGCTTTCAGGCTACTGACAAAGCCTTCACTGGTGTTTGGCGTAGGGGCGCTGCATGCTGCGCCCGTTACATCTCTTAGGCGAGATCAAAACGATCGAGGTTCATCACCTTAGTCCAGGCGGCGACAAAGTCGCGTACGAAGCTGCCCTGGGCGTCTGCGCTGCCGTAAACTTCCGACAAAGCCCGCAGCTGAGAGTGCGAACCGAAGATCAGATCGGCACGCGTCGCCGTCCATTTGAGCGCACCCGTTTGGCTGTCGCGCCCTTCAAACACGCCGTCTTCGTTGGCCGCCTTCCAGGTGGTGCCCATATCCAGCAAATTGACGAAGAAGTCGTTGGTCAGCGCCTGTGGGCGTTGGGTCAACACGCCGTGCTGGCTTTGACCGACGTTGGCGTTCAGCACCCGTAACCCGCCCACCAATACCGTCATTTCCGGTGCGGTCAGAGTCAACAGCTGCGCTTTATCGACCAACAGCGCCTCGGCCGGCACGCTGAATTGCTGCTTCAGGTAGTTGCGGAAGCCATCGGCCACCGGTTCCATCGCTTCGAAGGATTCGACGTCGGTCTGCTCCTGCGTTGCGTCCATGCGGCCCGGCGTGAAGGGAACGCTCACCGGGTGCCCGGCGCTGATCGCCGCCTTTTCGATGCCGGCCGCACCGGCCAGCACGATCACATCCGCCAGCGAGACGCGTTTATTACCTGACTGCGCCTGGTTAAAGGCCTGCTGAATACCTTCCAACGTGGCCAGGGTTTGTGCCAACTGAGCAGGCTCGTTCACCGCCCAATCCTTTTGTGGCGCCAGACGAATACGCGCCCCGTTGGCGCCGCCGCGTTTGTCGGAACCGCGGAAGCTGGAGGCGGATGCCCAGGCGGTGGAAACCAGCACCGATACCGGCAGACCCGAGGCCAGGATCCGGGTTTTAAGATCGGCAATATCCTGATCGTTGATCAACTGATGATCGACCGCCGGGATCGGATCCTGCCAAATCAGCTCTTCGGCCGGCACTTCCGGACCGAGATAGCGAGCGCGCGGCCCCATATCGCGGTGGGTCAGTTTGTACCAGGCCCGAGCGAAGGCATCGGCAAGCTGATCGGGATGTTCATAGAAACGACGTGAGATCTTTTCATAGGCCGGATCGAAACGCAGCGACAGGTCAGTCGTCAGCATGGTCGGGCGCTGCTTTTTGTTGGGATCGAAGGCATCGGGAATGGTTTCACCGACGTCTTTGGCCACCCACTGGTGTGCACCGGCCGGACTTTGCGTCAGCTCCCACTCGTATTCGAACAGGTGCCGGAAGAAGTCGTGGTTCCACTGGGTTGGGGTGGTGGTCCAGGTGACTTCCAAACCGCTGGTGATGGCGTCTTTACCCTTGCCGGTACCGAAGCTGCTATGCCAGCCGAGGCCCTGCAGCTCAAGGCCTGCGCTTTCAGGATCGTCACCGACGTGCGACGCCGGGCCCGCGCCGTGGGTCTTGCCGAAGGTGTGGCCACCGGCAATCAGCGCCACGGTTTCTTCGTCGTTCATCGCCATGCGGGCGAAGGTTTCGCGGATGTCGCGCGCCGCAGCGACCGGATCGGGGTTGCCGTCCGGGCCTTCCGGGTTGACGTAGATCAGGCCCATTTGCACTGCGGCCAATGGGTCTTCAAGGTCGCGATCGCCCGAGTAGCGGCTGTTCTGACCGCCGCTCAGTTCCAGCCAGATCTTTTCCGACCCCCAGTAAACATCATCCGGTTCCCAGGTGTCGGCGCGGCCGCCCGCGTAGCCAAAGGTTTTAAAGCCCATGGATTCAAGCGCCACGTTGCCGGTCAGGATAATCAGGTCGGCCCAGGAAATTTTACGGCCATATTTTTGCTTAATCGGCCACAGCAGGCGGCGGGCCTTATCGAGGCTGACATTGTCGGGCCAACTGTTGAGCGGCGCAAAACGCTGCTGGCCTTCACCCGCACCGCCGCGACCGTCGCCGATGCGGTAGGTCCCGGCGCTGTGCCAGGCCATGCGGATGAACAGGCCGCCATAGTGGCCAAAGTCTGCCGGCCACCACTCCTGCGAGTCGGTCATCAGGGCGTGCAGGTCTTGTTTCACCGCCGCCAGATCAAGGCTGTTGAAGGCTTTGGCGTAGTCGAAATCCGGGTCCATCGGGTTGGAGAGGGGGGAGTGTTGGTGCAGCGGCTTCAGGCTAAGTTGGTTGGGCCACCAGTCTTGATTCGAAGGGCCGCGGCGCGGTGCATTCAGTTTACCGCCGCCCGAAAAGGGGCATTTGCTTTCAGTTGTCATGTTGCGCTCTCTGCTTCGTAGGTTGCTCGCCAGACCCGAAATATCTGATGCCTGAGGGAGCCGTTAGCTTGCTATCGCGGGCGAAAGCCCACATCGGGTGTTGCGCTAAGGGTTTATCTAATCAACTGATTTACAAAAATAAAAAATGATCTCTCTTCGTCAGGCTCGCAGCGGGGAGCCTATCGATACTCAGCATTAAGCGTAGTCAGTAGATGCAGATAGATAAAATAGGAATAGTTGAATGTTGTGATAGTTTTTGGCTATTGAATTTTATTTTATTGATAGGGGTGCTGAGGGGAGGGAAGCGAGGCGTTGCGTTAATAAAGGGGATTTCTTGATTAATGCTTTTTTGGTGGGAGGTTATAAAATGGTATCTCTGAGAGGAAATAACCTGTCCAATATTAACCTAATAATAAGCTAATTAATTGTTGGTGTGCTGATAGAGGAATTTCTAGCCAAACTATGGCGATGAGGTTGTGGTTGGAAAGATGATAGGTCTGTTTTGTGCCAGAAGCAGACCTTTCTAAAGCAATTGTGTGTCAACAAAGTGGGCGCAGGTCACGGGCTTATTTCATCGCAGGGATGTTATGGTAAATTGCTTGTCAGTTTGAATGCAGCCTAATCAAACAACCAGGGAAAGGAGAGTAATCGGTATGACGATTTTAGTGACGATACAGGCTCAACTCATTGTTGGAGAAGCGCAGGTGATAAAAAGCCTGGCTCCTGAGGGTATGCTGGCCGCCGTATTTGAAGACGACGGCCAGACCGGGTATTTCTACGCGCTTGATGAGTCCGTTGAAGGAAACCCGATTCAGGATGCAGTGTATATCTACAATGTCGAGGATATTTCAGACGGCCACATTCCTTCTGACGTTAAAATCGGCTGGTCAGAAGACAGTCAGAAGTGCGTGCTCCTTATCAACGGATATCCTCATGGAGCGTTCGATTTCGTTGGGAAAAATGGGTACTGCAGAAGTGGATTTCCTCCCCCGATAAACAAGGTATGGTCTGTGTCCGGCCATGAGTGGAGCGATTCGGTGGATGACTTTTTCCGGTGAGTTACGGTGGGCTTAACGCCTGCCGTTATTATCTATCCATATTGAAAATGTCACTCTGAAGGGGGCGGACGATTTCCTGGACTTTCAGGAGATAAACTATGTATTCAGAATGTCCGCTTCTCGCTCAAAGCGGACCTTATGGCCTAGCTTTCTGTCCAGTCCGTGCCAGAAGTGGACATACCATAGTGCTATTTTTAAAAAAACGATGCTCAGCATTGCGATGTTAAATTCAACTTACAGTAAAACGTTAACCGGGAGGCATGATGGAATGGTACAGCCAAAACAGGTTCGAGGTTCGCCTTGAATGGGGACTTGCAGCTGTCGATTATTTAGCCGAAGAAACAGATTGTGCTGTGATAGTTGACGTTATGTCCTTTTCCACGTGTGTGAGTCTGGCTGTTGAAAATGGTGCCCGAATTTACCCTTATTCGTGGAAAGATGAATCCGCGAACGAATATGGCATGAAAATAGGAGCAAAGGTAGCCAATCCTAACAGAAGATTTAGTGGTGAAGATTACAGCCTGTCGCCTGTTTCTATTCAAAACATAACCGATGGTGAAAAACTGGTACTTCCATCCCCTAATGGATCGGCTATTTCTTTCCGGGCACGGGATGTCGGGATTGAGGTTTTCAGCGGCTGTTTCAGGAATATGTCAGCAACTGCAAATGCATGTAGCACCTTTAAACGTATTCTGATCATCCCCTGCGGAGAGCGATGGCCTGATGGGAGCATCCGTCCTTGTGTTGAAGATTATGTAGCAGCTGGTGGCATTATCGCTGCGATAGGACGCAGAAACTGTTCACCAGAAGCACGGGCAGCATTAGCAGCCTGGCAATTTTATCAACAGCAAAATCTGCGTCCTCTTTACGAATGCTCTTCAGCCAGTGAACTTCAGCAGCGCGGGTTTCAGAGGGATGTCGAACTTTGCCTTGAAACCGATACAGCTAAGCTCGCGTGTCAGTTATACGGGGACGTTTATGCTTCAGGTTTAGAATAACTGATTAATCTGTTCCAGCTCCGTTGACCCCGTACTGCCTGACTATTTTTGCATTTTGCAGAGCAATCGTCCGCTCTTCACCCCAAGCCGCCAACCAAAACCTCAAAAGCAAAAAGCCCGCTCAGGTTTCCCTGAGCGGGCTTCTCTAATATGGCTCCTCTGACTGGACTCGAACCAGTGACATACGGATTAACAGTCCGCCGTTCTACCGACTGAACTACAGAGGAATCGTGTGAACGGCCGGAATCATAACGGGGTGTTGGCAGCATGTCAAAGGCGGATTACGCATTCTGTGACTGTTTGCTTACAGAATGCGCAACCCGTTGACGTTTTGGCAGATTTAGCCCAGTTCCGCGCGTTTTAACCGCAGCTGATAGTGGTAATGGCTGCGGCTGAGCAGGTAGTCCGCATTGACGCTTGGGCTCCAGGAATCGTCGCCGCCGACCCCCATATGGAAGCCGTCCAGGTTGAGCCAGGTACCGGCTTCCGGCTGCAACAGGTGTTGGTGGCTACAGTCCATCAGCTGACGCAGGCCGTAGCGGCTGAGTGAAAAGTGGAACTGCCCGTCGACGTGCCAGTCGCCGTACTGCAACTGGCGGGTGTCGCAGCGCAGGCCGTTTTCGCCGGGGAAGATGTACGGCGTGTGCAGTTCTTCCAGCGGTCGTTGCCAGCGCCCGAATTGCGCGGCAAGGCGACGGTCCGGATAGTTTTCATGCGGCCCCAGGCCCAGCCATTGTGCCTGCGGATGGGGGTCCGCCAGTTGGCAGGTCAGGCCGATACGCGCCGGTGGCGGCAAGCTGGCGGCGATTGCGACGTCAACGCTGACGCTGACCGCGCCCTGGCTGTCGAACAACCACTGTTTGCGGCTGCATAACAGCGTTTCCCCATCTACCCCGAACCGGTGCTCGCTCACCACCCTTACGCCGTCGCTCAGCAGATCGGCCTGCAGCAGCACGCAGTGCTCTTCCAGCCGGTACATGCCGGCCAGCTTCCAGCGTTCGACCCAGGCATTGGGATCGATACGTTCCACTTCGCTGATGCCAATGTCGTTATCCAACGGCGCACGGATAAAGTTATCTTGCAGCGGCGTCAGCAGCAGCGCTTCGCCATCTTGCCACCATTGGCTCAGGAGGCCATTTTCGCGGGTAAACTGCCAGCGTTGCTCGCCATGGCTGATCTCAATCGTCCGGTCATTCTGGCTCAGCTGTGGGGCAACGCCTTTCGTTGCTGGCGGCGCCAAATACAGCGTGCGCGGTACCGGCCATTGATCCCAGGCGCAGCGATGGTTGGCTTCGGACCAGTCGGTGGCCTTGGGCTGTACCACCGCGACATTCAGCCACAGCTCGCCGGGCTGATGAAGTATCGGCAAGCGGTCTAGCAGGTGGAAGCTGGCGCTGCCCTGCGGCGGTAGCGCGAGGTCAAAGCTGCCGCTGGCGCGTTCTACGCCGTCCAGCTCCAGCCGCCAGTCCAGCCGTTCGTTATCGCTATGGCGGAACAGATACTCGCTGCTGACGGTCAACGTCAGCGTTGTGGCATCGAAGGCAAACTGGAAAAATTGCTGGGCGCGTTGCGCCTCGAACAGCGCCGGATGTGGCGTGCGATCGGGGAACACCAGACCGTTAAGGCAGAATTGCCGATCGTTAGGCGTGTCGCCGAAGTCGCCGCCGTAGGCCCAGTATTCATCTCCGTTGTCATCGCGGCGGGTGAGTGCCTGATCGACCCAGTCCCAGACGAAGCCACCTTGCAGGCGCGGATACTGGCGGAAGGCCTGCCAATAACGGTCAAAACCGCCGAAGCTGTTGCCCATCGCGTGAGCGTATTCGCACAGGATCAGCGGCCGCTGTTCATCCGGCAGGCCGATCCACTTCTTGATCGACCACTTGGGCACGGCAGGGAACGGCTGATCCTGATCCACCCGGGCGTACATCGGGCAGATAATGTCGGTCGCGGCGCTGTTGGCGCCGCCGCCTTCATACTGCACCGGGCGAGTAGGGTCCTGGCTTTTCACCCAGCGATAAAGCGCGTCGTGGTTGCAGCCGTGGCCGGATTCGTTGCCCAGAGACCAGATAATAATGCAGGGGTGGTTGCGATCCCGCTGCACCATGCGCGTCACGCGCTCGCTCATCGCCGGTAGCCACAGCGGATCGTCGGAAAGCCGGTTCATCGGCTGCATGCCGTGGGTTTCAATATTGGCTTCGTCGACCACGTACAGCCCATAGCGGTCGCACAACCGGTACCACAGCGGGTGATTGGGGTAGTGCGAGCAGCGCACCGCATTGAAGTTGTGCTGTTTCATCAACAGAATGTCGTGGCGCATCGTGGCTTCATCCATCACCTGGCCGTGCTGCGGATGATGTTCATGCCGGTTGGTGCCGCGGATCAGCAGCGGCTGGCCGTTCAGCTTCAGCAACCCGTTGCTGATGTCGATCTGACGGAAGCCAACGTCATAGGCTTCCACCTCAATAATTTCCCCGTCTGGTGCCAACAGTGCCAGCGTGGCCCGGTACAGCGTTGGGGTTTCAGCGCTCCATAGCGCAGGCTGTTCCACCGGCAGACGCAGCGTTGTGCGGTCATCATAGGCACCGCGCTCGTCGATAATTTCGCTGCCGAGCGCCTGGATTTTTTCGCCAATCAGCTGGCCATCGCGCCACAGCTGCAGTTGCACCCGGTGCTGTGTCGGCCGATTGACGTGCGCTTCCACCACCAGTTCACCACGGCGGAAGCCGTCGTAAAGCGGGGTTGTGATGCGAATATCGCTCAGGTGGGCGGCGGGTTTATGCAGCAGGCTGACGTCGCGGAAAATCCCGCTCATGCGCCACATATCCTGATCTTCCAGATAGCTGCCATCGCACCAGCGCAGCACCATTACCGCCAGTCGGTTCTCACCGGCCTGTAGCCAGGGACTGAGGTCAAATTCGGCGGGCAGACGGCTGTCTTGCGAATAGCCGACCCAATGGCCGTTGCACCACAGGTAAAACGCCGAGTTGACGCCGTCAAAGATAATGCGCGTCTGCCCCTCGGCCAGCCAGGCGGGATCGACGGTAAACTGGCGGGAATAGCAACCGGTCGGGTTTTCTTCCGGGACCAGCGGCGGGTTAACCGGGATCGGGTAGCGGACGTTGGTGTAGATCGGCGCGTCATAACCGGCAAGTTGCCAGTTGGACGGCACCGCCAGCCGGTCGGCATCGGGCAGGTCCTGCCGCAGCCAGGCTTCGGGCACCGCCTGCGGGCTGTGGTAATAGCTGAACTGCCAGTCGCCGTTTAACGTTTTCTGGCTGCTGCTGGGGCTGTCGTCAAGCGCCGCATTCAGATCGCGCCAGCTCGCAAAAGGTGGATGCGCAGCCAGCCGCTGATAATGGGTGCAGGCCGGATTTTGCCAGTCCCGGCGGGCAATAAGGTCTTTCAGGGAAGGAGAGGGCAGAGCACTCATCGGCGATCGTCCTGTCGGCAGAGTAGAGGGGCATCATGCCGAATAAGATGCTGAGGAGAACCCAAAAAGTAAAGCGGTTACATTCAAGCTTGCAGGGGCGATCAAATAACCGCTTATTCTGGCTGAGCAGGCCGGTAAATCCGCTGCGGACGGCCTACCTTGCCGTAAATGATTTCGGCGCGCAGCTGCTGGGCGGCGGTACAAAACTCCAGATAACGGCGTGCCGTGGTGCGGCTTAACCCCATCTGTTGCGCAACGCTTTCAGCGGTGTGGCTGGCCGAGGGCTGTTCGAACAGGCCGCGTATTTTAACCAGCGTCAGCTCATCGATGCCTGCCGGCAATGTCGCCATAGGCTCGCCGCGGGCGTAGGTATTGAACATCTGATCAATGCGGCGCTGGTTAAGGTGTGCCTTATCCTTCAGCGCCTGGTGCCGCTGGCTGAAGCGCAATAGCGTGTGGGCCAGCCGATCATAGGCCAGCGGTTTGATCAGGTAATCGAACACCCCGTAGCGCAGGGCTTCGGCCACGGTGTCCATGTCGCTGGCGGCGGTGATAAAGACGATACCGCCGGCATAACCGCTCAGCGTCAGTTCGCGCAGCAGCTCAATGCCCTGGCCGTCGGGCAGGAAGTTATCCAGCAGGATCAGATCCGGCTTGAAGCGCTCGACCATGGTACGGGCCTGCGCCAGGGTACCCGCCAACCAGATTTGTCGGCAGCCGCCGTTTTGCCGGATAAATTCCGCGTGCATTTCTGCCAGCGGCGTTTCGTCTTCGACGATCAGTATATTCAGCCATTCCATAGTGAATCCCGTCTCCCCGTCGTCTTGCAGATTGCGATCAATATGCTACGAAAATGTAAGTTAATTGCCGCGTAAAATAAAGATTATCTCAATAATAAACACCATAAAAATAATTAAGTAAATAAAGAACATTAAATAACTTATTAACCGAAAGGGGTTTGTGAAATAGGTCAATAATTCGCTATTTTTTTCTGTTTACCATTGTTTCATTAAGTGTCCTTGGCGGATTTATCTCCATGGTTTTTAAGGTTTTAATTCCTGTAATAAATGTTAATTGACACTCTTTTTTGTATTTATTTTGTTATTTAATAGTTAACCCAGAGAGCGTGTTATGTTGGGCGACACCCTATTTAATCGAGTCAAAAGGTCCGATCATAAAAGTATCGCGCAGATTAATGCTTTCCTGCGCAGTAACGATCTGAATATTGACACCACGGTTGAAATATTTATTACCGTGACGCAAAACGATAAGTTGGTCGCCTGCGGCGGCATTGCCGACAATATTATCAAGTGCGTCGCCATCAGCCCGCAAATGCGCGGCGAAGGTTTGGGGCTGACGTTGGCAACGGAGCTGGTGAATCTGGCTTATGAACGCCATCACACCCAGCTGTTTATCTACACCAAAATCCAAAATGAGCCGCTGTTCCAGCAATGCGGTTTCTACCCCATCGCCCGGGTGCCGGGCATCGTGGTGCTGATGGAAAACAGCCCGTGCCGGCTGAAACGCTATGCCGCTCAGTTAGCGAGCCAGCGCCGGCCGGGCACCACCATCGGCAGTATCGTGATGAACGCCAACCCCTTTACCCGCGGCCACCAATACCTGGTGCGCCAGGCCGCTGCGCAATGCGACTGGCTGCACCTGTTTTTGGTCAAGGAAAATACTTCGCGCTTCAGCTATGAAGATCGGCGGCGGCTGGTGCTGGCGGGCACCGCAGACATTCCTAACCTGACGGTGCATGAAGGGTCGCAATACGTCATTTCACGCGCCACCTTCCCTTGTTACTTCATTAAAGATCAAGGTATTGCCGACGACTGCTACACCGAAATCGATCTGAAGATCTTCCGTCAGTATCTGGCGCCCGCGTTGGGCATTACCCACCGCTTCGTCGGCAACGAGCCTTTCTGCGCGGTCACCGCCAAGTACAACCGCGATATGCGTTATTGGCTGGAAACCCCGGCGCTACCCAGTCCGCCAATCGCGCTGGTAGAAATCGAACGTTTGCAATATCAGGGCACGGCGATCTCCGCCTCCTGGGTGCGCAAGCTGCTGGCCGCCGGGGACTTTCACGCCGCCGCGCCGCTGGTGCCGCCGGACACCCTGTATTACCTGCAAGATTTGCAAACGCAGCGCCGGGCCAAGCCGGCGGCACACCCCTTTGAATCCGCACAATCAGGTGAAAGATGAAAATTATCCGAGAAGCAATGGCCGGCACGCTGGAATCCAGCGATGTCATGGTGCGCATCGCCCCCGCCGAGGGGCCGGAACACGATCTGCTGATCGCCAGCAGCGTAGAGAAACAGTTCGGCGAAGCCATCCGCCAAACGTTGCTGGAGGTGCTGCAACGTTATCAGGTGGAGCCGGTGCAGGTGATGGTCGACGACAAAGGCGCGCTCGACTGCGTGCTGCGGGCCCGGCTGGAAACCGCGCTGATGCGCGCCAGCGACAACGGCCTACAGCCATGGGGGGCGCATCATGAAAACGCTGAATAAACACCGTCTGCGCCGCAGCATGCTGTTCGTGCCCGGTGCCAATGCGGCCATGGTGAGCAACGCCTTTATCTATCAGGCCGATGCGCTGATGTTCGATCTGGAAGACTCGGTGATCCTGCGCGAAAAAGACGCCGCGCGGCGGTTGGTGTATCACGCGTTGCAACACCCGCTGTATCAGGAAGTGGAAACCATTGTGCGCGTCAACGCGCTGGATTCCGCCTACGGGCTGGCGGATCTGCAGGCGGTAGTGCGCGGCGGGGCGGACATCGTGCGCCTGCCGAAAACCGACAGCGCGCAGGACGTGGTGGATATGGATCGCGAAATTGCCGCCATCGAAGCCGACTGCGGGCGTCCGGTGGGCAGTACCGGCCTGCTGGCGGCGATTGAGTCGGCGGCGGGGATCACCCAGGCGGTCGCCATCGCCCATGCCTCACCGCGATTGATCGGCATCGCGCTCGGCGCGGAAGACTACGTGCGCAACCTGCGTACCGAACGTTCGCCGGAGGGCATTGAGCTGCTGTTTGCGCGTTGCTCGATATTACAGGCGGCGCGTGCCGCGGGCATTCAGGCGTTCGACACCGTGTATTCCGATGCCAATAACGAAACCGGCTTCCTGCAGGAAGCGGCGCTGATCAAACAGCTCGGTTTCGACGGCAAATCCCTGATTAACCCACGGCAAATTGAACTGCTGCACAACCTGTATGCGCCAACCGCCAAGGAAGTGGCTCACGCCCAGCGGGTGGTGGATGCCGCGGCGGCGGCGGAGCAGGAAGGGCGCGGGGTAGTGTCGCTCAACGGCAAGATGGTCGACAGCCCGGTGATTGAACGCGCGCGGCTGGTATTGCAACGCGCAGCGCTTTCCGGCATCCGCGAAGCGTCGGTTCAGCACGGAGAGGAAGCATAATGAAACGCCAACAACGACTGATGACCCTGAACAACCTGGCGGACCTGCGCTGCTATCAGGATGCCTCCAAGGCCAACCTGCAGGCGCGCAAGCCGCGCGATATCAAACGCTGCGACACGCTGGAACAGGCGGTACGCCGCAGCGGTTTGCAGGACGGAATGACCATCTCTTTCCACCATGCGTTTCGCGGCGGCGATCTGGCGCTGAATCAGGTGATGGAAACGCTGGCGGCGATGGGGTTCCGCAACCTGACGCTGGCCTCCAGCTCGCTGAGCGAATGCCATGCGCCGCTGGTCGGCCATATCCGCAACGGGGTGGTGAGCCGCATTTACACCTCCGGCCTGCGTGGCCCGCTGGCGGATGCCATCTCACGCGGCCTGCTGGCCGAACCGGTACAAATTCACTCCCACGGCGGCCGCGTCAACCTGATCGAGTCCGGTGAACTGGCGATAGACGTCGCTTTCCTCGGGGTTCCGGCCTGCGACGAATTTGGCAATGCCAACGGCTACAGCGGCGAAGCCTGCTGCGGTTCGCTGGGCTACGCCAAAGTGGATGCCGATACCGCAGGCACCGTGGTGTTGCTGACCGAAGCGATCCTGCCTTATCCACATCATCCGGCCAGCCTGGCGCAGGATCGGGTCGATCTGATTGTTCAACTCGAGCGAGTGGGGGACGCCGACAAGATCGGTGCCGACGCCACCCGCATGACTTCTAACCCGCGTGAATTACTGATTGCCCGCCGCGCTGCCGAAGTGATTGCCGGTTCCGGCTTCTTTACCGAAGGATTCTCGCTGCAAACCGGCACCGGCGGGGCTTCGTTGGCGGTGACGCGTTTTCTGGAAGACAAAATGCGCGCGCGTGGCGTTCGCGCCGGTTTCGCCCTCGGCGGCATTACCTCAACCATGGTGGATCTGCATGAAAAAGGGCTGATTGCTCGCCTGCTGGACGTGCAGAGTTTTGACCGCGCGGCGGCGATGTCGTTGGCGCGCAATCCCAACCACATTGAAATCAGCGCCAATCAGTATGCCAACTTCAGTTCGAAGGGCGCTTCGGTCGACCGGCTTGACGTGGTGGTGCTAAGCGCGCTGGAGATCGATACCGGCTTCAACGTCAACGTGCTGACCGGTTCCGACGGCGTGCTGCGCGGGGCTTCTGGCGGTCACTGCGACACCGCCGCGGCGGCACGGTTGGCGATCATCGTCGCACCGCTGGTGCGCGGGCGCATTCCAACGCTGGTCGAGCAGGTGACCACCTGCGTCACGCCGGGCTCCAGCATCGACATTTTGGTTACCGATCACGGTATTGCTGTTAACCCGGCGCGGCCGGAGTTGGCGCAGCGGCTGCAAGAGGCCGGGCTGCCGGTGGTTGGCATCGACTGGCTGCGCCAGCGTGCGCTGTTGCTGACCGGCGAACCGCAGCCGATCGCCTTCACCGACAAAGTGGTGGCGGTCGTGCGTTATCGCGACGGTTCGGTGATCGACGTGGTGCATCAGGTGGCGGAGTAACGTGATGACCTGCGTCCCTCCTGAACTGGCCGCCAACCGCACCGTTAGCCTGCCGGAACTGCTGACCAGCCGCGAGTGCCGCCAGGCACGGCAGCAGGCGTGGCAGGCTCAGCACGCTTCCACGCTGCTGGTGCTGACGCTGGTGGTGCCCGGTGCGGTAAAAGACAGTGCCCTGACCCGCAACATCTTCAACCTCGGCTGGCAGGCACTGCAGCAAATGGGGCATGAGCAAAACTGGCACTGCCTACAGGCGGAAGCGCTGGCGCTTTCCACCGGTTGTGAAGGGTTTATGGCGCTGCAGGCCGATGCCCAACGGGTGAAAGACTGCGCCATGCAGTTGGAGGTTCAGCAGCCGATAGGTCGGCTGTGGGATATCGACGTGCTGGATCCCGAGGGCCGTATTTTATCGCGCCGCGATCTGGGGCTGGCGGAGCGCCGCTGCCTGCTGTGCAGCCAGCCGGCCAAAATCTGCGCCCGTCAGCGGCGACACAGCAGCGAACAGCTGCTGCAGGAAATGGAAAGGATGCTCAATGATGCGCTCTCAACCCGTTGAACTCGCCCGGTGTAGCCCATCGGCGCCGGTCAGTGGCTTTGCCCATGCCGCCTACCGCGCCCTGTTGGTCGAGGTGAACCTGACGCCCAAACCGGGGCTGGTGGATCGCCACAACAACGGTGCCCACCGGGACATGAACATCGGCCATTTTTACCGCAGCGCCCGCGCCATCGGCATCTGGTTGCCGCGCTTTGTCCGTCAGGGGCAGGAAGACGCCCGTTGCCCGGCAGCCGAGCAGTTGGTCAGGCTGCGTCCGCTGGGGCTGGCCTGCGAAAACCACATGTTCCAGGCCACCGGTGGCGTCAACACCCATAAAGGCAGCGTATTTTCCCTCGGCCTGTTTTGTACCGCTTTCGGCCGCCTGTCCCAGAGGCCACAGCCTATTGACGCCGCCACGCTGTGCGCCGAAGTGGCGTCGATGTGTCGTGGGCTGGTGGCGCGCGAGCTGCAACAGCGCAATGCGTTGCAGACCGCCGGCCAAAGGCTGTTTGCCCAACACGGCCTGAGCGGCGCGCGCGGCGAGGCAGAGTCCGGCTTCGAGCGGGTGATTAACGGTGCGCTGCCGCTGTACCTGCAACGGTTGAACGCCGGGTGCGATGAGCAAACGGCGCTGATGGACAGCCTGCTGTGGCTAATGGCCAACAACGATGACACCAACGTCGCCTCACGCGGCGGTCTCGAAGGCCTGCGCTGGTTGCAGCGGCGTGCCGGCGAACTGCTGGCGCAGGGGGGAGCCCAGGGCGAGCAGGGCATAGCAAGCCTGCGGCAGTTCGACGCCGAGTGCATTCACCGCAATCTCAGCCCAGGTGGCAGTGCCGATCTGTTGATCGTCACCTGGCTGCTGGCGCAATTACCGAATTCCACTAAGCCCGCCGCCTTTCAAGCCACAACTTGGAATCCCTAGGGTATAGCTAAAAAAATAACCCGTCTTCAGGAGAAACTTATGTCCGAAACCAAGGAAAAAATCTGGAAAGCGCTGGCGCCGCTGTTGGTGCTGGCGATCCTGCTCTGGATACCCACGCCCGACGGCATGCCGCCGCAGGCCTGGCGCTACTTCGCCATTTTTGTGGCGATGATTGTCGGCATGATCCTGGAGCCGATCCCGGCGACGGCGATCAGCTTTATCGCCGTGACCCTCAGCGTGCTGAGCGCCAACTGGGTGTTGTTCGGGGCGCAGGAATTAGCGGAGCCGGGCTTCAAGGCCGGTAAAGAGGCGCTGAAATGGGGGCTGGCCGGATTCTCCAGCACCACCGTCTGGCTGGTGTTCGGCGCATTTATCTTTGCGCTCGGCTACGAAGCCACCGGGCTGGGGCGACGCATTGCGCTGTTTTTGGTGAAGTTTATGGGCAAGCGTACCCTGACGCTCGGTTATGCGGTGGTGATCATCGATATCCTGCTGGCGCCTTTTACTCCGTCCAACACCGCCCGTACCGGCGGCACCGTGTTCCCGGTGGTGAAAAACCTGCCGCCGCTGTTTGATTCCTTCCCCAACGATCCCTCCTCACGGCGCATCGGCGGTTACCTGATGTGGATGATGGTGGTCGGGACCAGCATCAGCTCCTCGATGTTCGTCACCGGCGCCGCGCCTAACGTGCTGGGCATCGAGTTCGTCAGCAAAATCGCCGGCGTGCATATCAGCTGGATGCAGTGGTTCCTGGCCTTCCTGCCGGTCGGTCTGCTGCTGCTGGTGATTGCGCCGTTGATTTCCTATTACCTGTACAAACCGGGCGTTACGCACAGCAGCGAAGTCGCTTCCTGGGCCAATAGCGCGCTGGGGGAAATGGGCAAGCTGACGCGCAAGGAGTACACGCTGATTGGCCTGGTGCTGCTCAGCCTGTGTCTGTGGGTGTTTGGCGGCAAGATATTGGATGCCACCACGGTCTGTTTGTTGGCGGTATCGCTGATGCTGGCCTTGCACGTAGTGTCGTGGAAGGACATCACCAAATACTCCAGCGCCTGGAACACCTTGGTGAACCTGGCGACGCTGGTGGTGATGGCCAACGGCCTGACGCGCTCCGGTTTTATCGACTGGTTCGCGCTGACCATGAGCACCCATCTGGACGGATTCTCGCCGGATATGACGGTCGTGGCGCTGGTCCTGGTGTTCTACTTCGCTCACTACCTGTTCGCCAGCCTGTCGGCGCACACGGCAACCCTGCTGCCGGTGATCCTTGCCGTCGGTAAAGGCCTGCCGGGCGTGCCTATGGAGCAGCTGTCGATGCTGCTGGTGCTGTCGATCGGCATCATGGGCGTGCTGACGCCGTACGCCACCGGTCCTGGGGTTATCATCTACGGCTGTGGCTACGTGAAGTCGAAAGACTACTGGCGGATGGGCGGTATTCTGGGCGTGGTGTACATCGCCGCGCTGTTGTTGATCGGCTGGCCGATCATGCGTTTGTGGATGTGATTTTCTAAATTATCAGCGGCCCTCGGCGAAGGGCTGCTGAGCAGACCTTTCCCTGTGATGCTCATCACACACTTTCGGCGTTAACCTCTCCATGATAGCGAAGCAATAGCTAACACATTAAAAATAATCACAATCCTGGAGCCTCTGCGGATGAAAAGAAAAACTTTATTGCTGTGCTTGCCGTTATTTATGACCGGGACTGCCTTGGCGGAAACCAACGACTATCAATTGGATCAGGTGCTGGTGATGAGCCGCCATAACCTGCGTGCGCCGCTGGCCAACAACGGCAGCGTATTGGCGCAGTCCACGCCCAAAGCCTGGCCAGCCTGGGACACGCCGGGTGGCCTGCTGACCACCAAGGGCGGGGTGCTGGAAGTGTATATGGGCCACTACTTCAATGCGTGGCTCAAGCAAACCGGAGTATTGCCGCAGGAAGGCTGCCCGACCGCCGGCAGCGTTTACGTCTATGCCAACAGTTTGCAACGCACGGTGGCGACCGCGCAGTTCTTTACCAACGGTGCTTTCCCCGGTTGTGACGTCAGCGTGCATCATCAGGACAAAATGGGGGAGATGGATCCCACCTTCAACCCGATCATCACTGACAACAGCGAACCTTTCAATCAGCAGGCACTGGGGGCAATGAACGCCGAACTGGCCTCGTTGAAGCTGGACGCCTCCTACAAGCAATTAGAAAAAATCATCGATTACAAAGATTCCAGCGCCTGTAAAACCGACAAGCACTGCGATCTGACCAAAGAAGCCAGCAAAATGAGCGCAGTGCCGGGCAAAGAGCCGGGTGTGGCCGGGCCGCTGCGGGTAGGGAACTCGCTGGTGGACGCCTTTATGCTGCAATATTACGAAGGCTTCCCGATGAAGGACGTGGCCTGGGGCAAAATCACCACGCCACAGCAGTGGAAACAGCTGGCGCAGCTGAAGGACGGCTATCAGGATTCGCTGTTTACCTCGCCGGTGGTGGCGCAAAACGTGGCCAAACCGCTGCTGACGTATATCAACGGCGCATTGATTGGCGAACGCAAGCCGGATTCGCCGAAGGTAACGGTGCTGGTGGGTCACGACTCCAACATTGCCTCCCTGCTGTCGGCGATGGAGTTCAAGCCGTACCAACTGCCGCATCAATATGAGAAAACGCCGATTGGCGGCAAGCTGGTGTTCCAGCGCTGGCACGATAAGAAAAACGATCGCGATTTGCTGAAAATCGAGTACGTGTATCAATCCACCGACCAGTTGCGCAATGCCACTCCGCTGACGCTGAAAACCCCGCCACAGCGCGTTACGATGGCGTTAAAAGGCTGCCCAATCGATAAGCAGGGCTACTGCGCCTGGAGCGACTTCGAAAAAACCATGAAAGGGATTCTGTAATCCTGTCGTGCCTCTCCTTCGGTAACGGGGGAGAGGAATAATCATTGTTGCTCAGGAGCTCGGCGTCTAAAATTAGCGTTCTGCACACCCAATATGGACAACCCGTGTTCTCTTCTTTTATTCCCACCTTTGAACGGTTGAACCTGGACGATTACCCGGGGCAGGTTGCCCGTTGCCGCTTTTCTGTGGCGCACTACCAGGATGATTGTTTCGCTGCCATTGGCATGACGCTCCCCGAACATCTGGCGCGTGCGGTGCCAAAGCGGCGGGCGGAATATCTGGCCGGGCGTTATCTGGCGCGGACCTTGTTGGCACCGCTGGGTTTTGCGGATTTCACGCTGTTGCGCGGCGAAGACCGGGCACCGCAGTGGCCGCCGGGTATCGCCGGTGCGCTCAGCCACAATGCGGGCACAGCGCTTTGCGCGGTGCATCCGGAACCCGGGTTGGGCGGCGTGGGGCTGGACGTTGAAACGCTCATTCCCGCCGCGCGTGCGGAGGAGCTGCAGCGAGCGATCGTTAGCGAGGCGGAATCTGCCCAACTGCACGCTCATTCACAGCCATTTAACCACCTGCTGACCTTGGCCTTTTCCGCCAAAGAGAGCCTGTTCAAAGCGCTATATCCGCAGGTGCGCTGCTATTTTGACTTTCTCGACGCACGCCTGGTCACGCTGGATACGCAACGACAGACGTTCGAATTGGAACTGCTCAAAACCCTTACGCCGCAGTGCCATGCAGGTCGCCGTTTCTGCGGCCGTTACTGGCAACAAGGTGACGATGTCACAACTTTTATTTATTTATAAATCAATAAAATAAAGCCAAGAATTCGGCGTTGCACTGTCACATTTTCCGGTGGATTCGCCTGCGGCGCAGCAGGTGGCTGGCCCCTTCCGACACCAACAGCAGCACCGCCAGCCAGATAGGAATATAGGTCAGCCATTCATCCCGGCCGATACTCTCGCCAAGCAGCAAGGCCACCACCACCAACAGCACCGGCTCCACATAGCTCAGCAGGCCGAACAGGCTGAACGGCAGCAGACGGCTGGCCAGGATATAGCACACCAGCGCAGCGGCGCTGATCACCCCCAACAGCGGGATTTGCCAATAAAGTGCCGGGCTGATGCTCAACGCCGCCAGTGGCCCGTTGCCCCCGAAAGCGAACCAGGCGGCGACCGGCAGCATCAGCGTTAGCTCACACCACAAGCCACCCAGGTTGTCGGTGCCGAAACGGCGACGCAGGATAAAGTACACCGGGTAGCCCAGCGCCACCAGCAAGGTGGTCCAGGACACGCCGCCGACCTGATACAACTCGTTGCCGACGCCGATAATGGCGCAGCTGACCGCCAGTTTTTGCAGCAGCGAAAGGCGATCGCGGAAGATCAGGCGTCCTGCCAGCACCATGGTCAGCGGCAGCAGGAAATAGCCGAGCGATACCTCCAACGCCTTGCCGTGCAGCGGTGCCCAGAGAAACAGCCAGAGCTGAACCCCCAGCAGCGCCGAACTCAGCGGCAGAAACAGCAGGCGGCGCGGCCGCTGTTTTATCCAACTCAAGGTCTCGCTGACCTTGCGCCAGTCGGCGGAAAGCACCATAAACAGCGTCAAAAACGGCACCGTCAGCAGAGTACGCCAGCCAAAGACTTGCTCGCCGTCAAGCGGGGTCAGGGTAGAGGTGTAGTAATACATCACGCCGAACAATACCGAGGCGATGACGGAAAGAACGATCCCTTTAATCACATGCGATCCTGAAAAGTTATTGATTTTATTGCCGCTACTCTAGAGAAGTGTAGCGCTAACAACAATGCGGCGCATCAGGCTGGACAATCGCCAACGGCAAGTTAAAATAAATACTGTGTATTAATACAG
The DNA here is from genome assembly GCF_024809915.1 of Serratia sp. BIGb0234. Taxonomy (NCBI): domain Bacteria; kingdom Pseudomonadati; phylum Pseudomonadota; class Gammaproteobacteria; order Enterobacterales; family Yersiniaceae; genus Serratia; species Serratia sp. BIGb0234. The sequence continues at coordinate 598,445 of NZ_JANUEI010000002.1, read as the reverse complement.
GTGTTTTGTCATGACCCTCGATCTTTTTGAAGACTCCGTGCCGCCGCCGTGGCGGGAACAGATTGCGCCAGGCGCGGTGGTGATGCACGGTTTTGTGCGCGATCACGGCCCAGAACTGCTGGCGGCGGTGCATGGGGTGATTGCTCAGGTGCCCTGGCGGCACATGACTACGCCGGGCGGTCATGTGATGTCGGTGGCGATGAGCTGGTGCGGTAACGGCTGGAGCAGCGACAGCCGCGGTTACCGCTATTCGGAACGCGATTCGCGCAGTGGCAAACGTTGGCCGCCGATCCCGGATATCCTGATGGCGCTGGCGGATGAAGCGGCACAGCAGGCGGGCTTTGCCCCGTTTGTGCCGGATTCCTGCCTGATGAACCGCTACGATCCGGGCAGCAAGCTGTCATTGCATCAGGACAAAGACGAGCATGATTTCGGTTCGCCGATCGTTTCCGTTTCCCTCGGGCTGCCGGCGGTATTCCAGTTCGGCGGCATGCAACGTAGCGATCGGGCCCAGCGCATTCCTTTGGCGCACGGCGACGTGGTGGTGTGGGGCGGCCCGTCGCGGCTGTGTTTTCACGGCATTATGCCGATCAAGGAAGGCTACCATTCGCTGGTGGGGCCGCACCGTATCAATATCACCTTACGCAAGGCGCTTTAGCTGCGGCTCTTTCGCCAGGCAGGCCACCAGATAGTCGATAAACACCCGCAGCTTGGGAGGCAGGTACTGATTGGGGGCATACAGCAACCACAGCCCGCCGTGGTAACTGCTGAGGAAATCCCATTGCGGCAGCACCTGCACCACTTCGCCGTCGTCCAGCGCCTGACGGGCGGTAAAGTACGGCAGGCTGCCAATGCCAATGTGCTGTTTCACCGCATCCAGCCGCACGCCGGTATGGTTGGCGGCGTAGCGCCCACGTACGTTGACCGTCACCGTTTTCCCGGCCTGGCGGAATTTCCAACGGGCGTCGTTCGGCGTTTCACCCAGATAAATGCAGCTGTGCTGCGCCAAATCCTGCGGATGCTGCGGCGTTCCCTGCTGTGCCAGATAAGCCGGTGTGGCGCACAGCAGGTGGTCGATGGTCATCAGTTGGCGGCCAATCAGCCCAGGGGAAGGGCGTTCGGTAATGCGTAGCGCCAGATCGACCCGATCATCAATCAAATCCATATAGCGGTCTTCCAGCCGCAGGCGAACGTCTACTTTGGGATAGCGGCGTAAAAACGCCGGTATATGCGGGTGCAGTACATAGCGCCCTACCGCCTTGGGCACGCTGACGCTGACCAAGCCTTCAGGCTCTACTGCACCGCGCCCGCTGAACTCCATCACCGAGTGCGCGGCGTCCAGCATGCTGCGGCAGCGTTGAAATACTTCTTCGCCCTGTTCGCTTAGCCGCAATTTGCGCGTGGTGCGGTGTAGCAGTTGCAATGCTAACGCCTGTTCCAGTTTAGCCACGCTGCGGCTGGCGGCAGAGGGGGATGTGCCCAGTCGACGGGCGGCGGCGGAAAAACTGCCGCTCTCCACCACCTGGACAAACACGGCCATTTCGGCCAGCAGCGAATGAGAGAGATTTGTGCTCACAGCGCAAAGGTCCATTGTGTTATTGACGGATTATCCTTTGATTATGGCATGAATATAATGGGCTCTCTAATCAGGAGAAAAACCATGACCGAACGGCTTTATTATTACAGCGACGAATTACAGGGCGCAGCGCAGGTGCTGGCCTGTACCCCGATGGAAGAGGGTGGATACGCGATAGAGCTGGACGCCACATTGTTTCACCCGCAGGGCGGCGGACAACCGGCCGACGGCGGTAAGCTTGGCGGCATCCCGGTGCTACGCGTGGTGCAGCAGGGCGACAAGGTGCTGCATTTCACCGCCGAGCCGTTGGCCGCAGGGCCGGTGAGCGTGCAGGTTGATGGTGAACAGCGTCGGTTGCATACCCGTTGGCACTCCGCCGGGCATCTGATCGGCTGGCTGGGGGAAACCCGCGGCTGGCAACCGGTGAAGGCGCACCACTGGCCGGGCGAAGGGCGGATCACTTTCACACCGGGCGCTGAGCCACAAACGCTGGATCAGGATTTTCTTCAGGCGGAGCTGGCAAGGCTGATTGCGGCAGACCTTCCGCGCAGACAGGTGGCGGTTGACGGCCTGCGGCAGGTGGGATTTGGCGAACTGCCGACCTATGGCTGCGGTGGCACCCATGTGCCCTCGCTGGCGGAGCTGGGCGCGGTAAACATCACGGCGCTCAAAGTGAAAAAAGGCCAGTTGATTGTTCAGTACGCGCTAGATTAAAACGTCGTCCGGGTGGCTATTTCGCCGGCCCGGCCTGCCGCAGCATGGTGCAGAACGCGCACTGGCATCCCGCCTGCGGCAACGCCGCGCAGGTACCGATATTGACCGGTTGCGCGTCCATCGCGTGAAAACCGTAAAACATATTCTCCAGGCTGTTTTCCGCTGCGCGCGCCTGTTCAGGCCTTGGCTCGGGCACCTTGGACTGAAACGCGGCGGCCCGACCGGCCAACAGGCCAAGGAACAACAGCGAAAGCTGAATTTTCATTTTCGTCTCCCCGATGTGATTTCTGATACGTTATAACAAAACACCCATTCTGCCAACCGTCGCTGCCTTGTGCATTTTCCGCCATAGGTTAGCGAAATTAGTTCGTTCAACTCCCCGCCGATTTGGTTTGTTATCTAATCCATAACATTCTGAAATAAAGAAGGCGTGGCACACTATGTTTAAGTTCTCTTTCAATAGATTAACCAGCGGAATAACAGTGGCATTGGGCTTGGCGGTGGCGGCTACTCCGGCGCTGGCGTCGGTGCAGGGCGGCACGCTGATCTACCTGGAACAGCAGGCGCACACCAACCTTTATCCGCCTTCCGGCGGCTTCTACCCCAACGGCGGCATCCTCAACCAGATCACCGACAAGCTGACCTACCAGAACCCCAAAACGCTGGAGATTGAGCCGTGGATCGCCGAATCCTGGAGCAGTAATGCCGACAAAACCGAATACACCTTCAAGCTCCGGCCGGGCGTGACCTTCTCGGACGGTACGCCGCTGGACGCCAACGCGGTGGCGAAGAACTTCGATACCTATGGCCTGGGCAACAAAGAGAAACGTCTGCCGGTCTCCGAGGTGATCAATAACTATGACCACAGTGAAGTGATCGATCCCTTGACCGTGAAGTTCTACTTCAAGCGCTCTTCGCCGGGTTTCCTGCAGGGAACCGCCACCATAGGGTCAGGGCTGGTTTCTCTCAGCACCTTAAACCGCAGCTATGACGAATTGGGTGACGCGCGCCATATCATAGGTTCCGGCCCGTTCGTGGTCAGTGCCGAAATGCTGGGGCGCGAAGTGGATCTCAGCGTGCGCAAAGATTACCGCTGGGGCCCGGCCAGGCTGACGCAGCAGGGGCGCGCCAATCTGGACGGTATCAAGGTGATCGTGACCGGCGAAGACAGCGTACGTATTGGCGCATTGCAGGCCGGACAGGCGGACTTTATTCGCCAGATCCAGGCCTATGACGAGAAACAAACCCAGGATCAGGGTTTCACTATCTACGCCGCCCCAACGCGCGGCGTCAATGACAGCGTGGCCTTCCGGCCGGACAACCCGTTGGTGAGCGACCTGCGCGTGCGTCAGGCATTGCTGCACGCCACCGACAGCAAGCAAATCGTCGAGACGCTGTTCTCCGTTAACTATCCGCAGGCCAAATCGGTGATTGCTTCTTCCGCCGCCGGTTTTGTCGACCTTTCCGCCAAACTGAAATTCGACCCGGATCTGGCTAACCGTCTGCTGGATGAAGCCGGCTGGAAGAAGGGCGGCGACGGTCTGCGTGAGAAGGACGGCAAAAAACTGTTGCTGAACGTTTATGAATCGCTGCCGCAACCGCAGAACAAGGCGGTGCTACAGCTGGTTTCGCAGCAGTGGGGCAAAGTTGGCGCGCGCTTGAACATTCTGGCGGGCGACGCCGGCAGCAAGGTGGCGGATAACCTGGATCCGCAGAAAACCCCGGCGGCGGTGGTGGAAGTGGGACGGGCCGATCCGGATGTGATTAAAAGTCAGTTCTACCCAACCAACCGCGATGCGCTGTTACAGCAAGGCGGGACGGGCAAAAACAGCGCATTTAAAGATGACAAGCTGAACGCGCTGCTGCTGGGCATCGCTTCAGAGGTGGATGCCCAAAAACGCCTGCAGATTGCCGGCGAGGCGCAAAACTACCTGCTCGATCAGGCCTACGTGATACCGTTCTTCGAAGAGCCGCAGGTGTTTGCCGGAGCGCCTTATCTCAAGGGCGTAAGTTTTGAAGCGGTCGGCCGCCCGAGTTTCTACGGCGCATGGCTGGAAAAACGCTGAGGAGACCATGATGAGCCGATATCTGGCACGGCGTATCGGGCAGGCGCTGCTGGTGCTGTGGGCGACCTTTAGCCTGTCGTTTATCTTACTGCAGGTGCTGCCGGGTGATGCCATTCTGATTAAGTTTCAGAACCCGGACATGGGCCTCAGCCCGGCGCAGATCGCCGATATGCGCGCGGCCTATGGCGCCGATGTGTCGCTGTGGCAGCAGTATCTGCATGCGCTGGGCAACGTGCTGCGCGGGGATCTCGGCTATTCCATTCAGGCCGGCGTGCCGGTGACGGAGCTGTTGGCCACCAACTTGCCCGCCACGTTGCAACTGGCGCTATTGGGGTTTTCGCTGGCGCTGATCCTGGCGTTGGCGTTGGCCTTTATCTCCAATTTGACCCGCTTTGGCTGGCTGAGGTCATTGCTGCAGTCTCTGCCATCGCTGTTTGTCTCGGTGCCGACCTTCTGGTTGGGCATTGTGCTGATCCAGCTGTTTTCTTTTCGGCTCAAGCTGATCCCGGTGATCAATCCGGGAGAGTGGGAAGGGCTGATCCTGCCGATTGTGACGCTGGCAATACCGATTTCCGCCCCGCTGGCGCAGATCCTGATCCGCAGTATCGACCAGGTACAAACCCAACCCTTTGTCGCCGTGGCCCGTGCCAAAGGCGCCAGCCGCAGCCGGGTGCTGTGGCGGCACGTGGCGCGTAACGCCATGCTGCCGGTGCTGACCATCGCCGGTATTTTACTCGGCGAACTGATCGCCGGCGCCTTGATCACCGAAACCGTGTTTGGCCGCAGCGGGCTGGGGCAACTCACCTTGCAGGCGGTGCTGAATCAGGACGTCGCGGTGCTGCAAGCGATCGTGGTGATTTCCGCCGCCGCTTTCGTCACCCTCAATCTGCTGGTGGATCTGCTGTTCCCGCTGCTGGATCCGCGATTGAAAACCCATACAGGAGCCGCCGTATGAGCAGTATCTCGTTTGAGAAATCCAGCGTGCCGGAGCGCGATCTGGGCGCGGTGGAAAGCGAAGGCACTTTGCCAACGCACCGTCCGCGCCGCCGTCGTGTACCGCTGACGCTGTTGCTGGCCTGGGCGGTGATTGCCATTGCGGTGCTGTGGGCGCTGGCACCGCAGCTGTTCACGGCCTACAGCGGCACCGAAGGCATTGCCGGGGCGCAGCGTTTGGCACCGGGGGGCGAACATTGGTTGGGCACCGATCAACTGGGGCGCGATCTCTATGCGCGCATTGTTTATGGCGCTTCGCAGACGCTGTCCGCCGCGCTGGTGGCGGTCGCTTTAGGCCTGCTGTTGGGCACCGCGCTGGGGCTGATTGCCGGTGCGGTGGGCGGCATCGCGGATGACGCGGTGATGCGCCTTGTCGACGTGTTGCTGTCGATTCCCGGTCTGCTGCTGTCGTTGAGCATCATTATTTTGCTGGGCTTCGGCACGGTTAACGCCGCCATCGCCGTGGGGATTACCTCGGTGGCGAACTTTGCCCGCCTGGCGCGCGCCGAGGTGGTACGGGTACGCCACAGCGATTACGTCGAGGCGGCCTATGGCAGCGGCGGTACCTTCTGGGCGGTGCTGTGGCGGCACATTTTGCCGAACTCGTTAACCTCGGTAATTGCCTTCTCGGCATTGCAGTTCGGCAGCGCGATTCTGGCGATTGCTACCTTGAGCTTCCTGGGTTACGGCACGCCCCCGCCGACGCCAGAGTGGGGGCTGCTGATCGCCGAAGGGCGCAACTATATTTCCACCGCCTGGTGGCTAACCACCTTCCCGGGGCTGGCGGTCGTGGCGGTGGTTCTGGCGGCCAACCGCATCAGCCGCGCATTGGGGAGAACGCCAGTATGAGTATTCAGAGCGCATTACAACGGGCGAGCGCCACACCACCGGTACTGGAGCTGGAACAGGTTTCGATCGCCTATCAGGGCGCGGCTGGCAATCAGCGGGTGGTGCATCAGGTGTCGTTTGCCATTCAGCCTGGGGAAGTGGTGGCGCTGGTCGGCGAGTCCGGTTCCGGCAAAACCACCACCGCGCAGGCAATCATTGGTTTGCTGACGGAAAACGGTCGCCTGGAGCAGGGGGCAATACGGCTGAACGGCACCGACATCAGCCACTGGTCATCAAAGCGTCTGGATGCGGTACGCGGGGCGCAAATCAGTTTGATCCCACAAGATCCCTCCAGCTCACTCAATCCGGTGAAAACCATTGGCGATCAGGTGGCAGAGATCATCAACATTCACCGTCGGCTGCCGCGCAAGCAGCTGCAGCAGCGGGTGGTGGCGTTGTTGACCCGCGTCGGTTTGACGCATCCGGAGCTGCGGGCGCGTCAGTATCCGCACGAGCTTTCCGGCGGCATGAAACAGCGGGTGTTGATCGCCATTGCCATTGCACTGCAACCGGCGTTGATTATCGCCGATGAGCCGACCAGTGCGCTGGATGTCACGGTGCAAAAACGCATTCTCGATCTGATCGACGAACTGCGGCAGGAGTTTGGCACTGCGGTGCTGCTGGTGACCCACGATCTGGCGGTGGCGGCGGAACGCGCCGATCGGCTGCTGGTATTTCGCCATGGCCGGGTACAGGAGCAGGGAGTGACTGCCGATGTGCTGCGCGCCCCTGCCAGCGACTATACCCGCCGGCTGTTTGCTGACGTGCCCTCATTGAGCCGTGCAGTGGTGCCGCAACCCGGTCACCGCACGCAGGAGCTGGCGATCCAGGTCAATGGGCTGGTGAAAGATTTCCCCCTGGCCGGTAGCGGTGGCAAAACTTATCGGGCGCTGGACCAGGTGTCGTTCAGCGTGCCTGGCGGCACTACCCATGCGCTGGTGGGGGAGTCCGGCTCCGGTAAAACCACATTGGCGCGCTGCCTGCTCGGTTTCCAACGGCCGGACGCCGGGCAAATCATTATCGACGGCGTCGACTTTACGCGCTTGAAGGGCGAAGCGTTGCGCCAGTTCCGCCGCCGCATTCAGCTGGTGTATCAGAACCCATTCGGTTCGCTCGATCCGTCCCAGACGTTGTATCAGGTGATTGAAGAGCCGCTGCTGAATTTCGAGCCGCTGACCCAGGCCGAGCGCTATCGCCGGGTGCGAGATTTGTTTGAACGCGTGGCGCTACCGAACGAATTGCTGAGCCGTAAACCTCGCGAACTTTCCGGTGGCCAGCGACAGCGGGTGGCGATCGCCCGGGCGCTGGTGCTGCAGCCGCGGGTACTGGTGCTGGATGAAGCCACTTCGGCATTGGATGTCACGGTTCAGGCGCAGATCCTGCGGTTGCTGCAGGATTTGCAGCAGGAATTGGGGCTGACCTATTTGTTTATCTCACACGACCTGGCCACGGTCAGGCAGATTTCCCACAGCGTTTCGGTGTTGCACCGCGGCGTGCAGGTGGACAGCGGGGCGACCGGTGAGCTGTTCGCCATGCCGGGCAGCGATTACACACGTCAGCTGATTGAAGCCATTCCCGGCCGTCAGCTTTATGCCGAACAGCCCCAGATTGAGGATGCATTCTATGAGCAGTAAAAGACTCGGTTTTTTCACCCGGCTGCTGGATCAGGGCAGTGCGCAACAGCGCTATCGGCTGGCGACCGAACAGATCGTGCATGCCGAACGGGCCGGCTTTGACAGCGCCTGGGTGGCGCAGCACCATTTTCATGAGGACGAGGGCGGCCTGCCTTCACCGCTGGTGTTTCTGGCGCAGGTGGCGGCGCGAACCCGCCATATCCGGCTCGGCACCGGGGTGATCACGCTGCCGATGGAGTCTGCGATTCGGGTGGCCGAAGACACTGCGGTGCTGGATCTGCTGTCCGACGGCAGGTTGGAAGTCGGTATCGCTGCAGGCGGCACGCCTTCTTCGTTTAGCGCCTTCGGTTTCGACGCCGCACAGCGTCACGCGGTGTTTGCCGACAATTTCAGCACCCTGCTGCGAGCCTGGCGCGGTGAGGCCCTGGGTGGCGAAGATAACCGCCTGTATCCGGCGGCACCGCAGTTGGCCGAACGGGTCTGGCAGGCGACCTTTTCGGTGGAAGGCGGCGAGCGCGCCGGGCGGGCCGGTGACGGCCTGATGCTGTCGCGTACTCAGCCGCGCCCGGCAGATGCGCCGGATTTGCCGCTGGACGAATTGCAGAACCCGATTATCGACGCCTATCTGGCGGCGCTGCCGCCCGGCATTGCGCCGCGCATCATGGGATCGCGCACCGCATTGGTAACCGACCATGGCCAACAGGCGCGGGACTTTGCCGCCAAAGGGTTGAGCCGTGGACTTGAGCGCCTGCGCGCCAGTGGCCACCGGCCGTCCGACGAGTCGCTTGATGGGCTGATCCGCGCTTTTGACGTGCACCTTGGCACCCCGGAGCAGGTGATTGCTTCATTGCAAAAAGACAGCGCGCTGGCGCGAGTGACCGATCTGGCATTCCAGGTGCACTCTATCGATCCACCGCACGCCACCATCCTGCGTTCTATTGAGTTGATCGCCCGCCACGTTGCCCCGGAGCTGGGCTGGCAACGCCGCAATCCCGCATCCGTCTCCTACGAACATCACGCTGAGGAAAAGGTATGACTGCAACATTGCTCCCTAAAGATTTGCTGGCTGAGCTGGCAGAGAACGCCCCCAATTCTGCATTGGCTCAGGCCAGAGCTACCCGACAAGTGGCGACAGATGCGATTCAGGCCAGCTATCTGGCGCTGTTCTCACCCGCTGATGCCGGCGATTTCCCCGTCGTGCAACGGTTGCAGCTCGCGCAGCGCATCAGCGAATGGCATGCGGACAAGCTGCTTGCTGCACACTACGGCACCTTGTTGCAGCAGGAGGGGGGCGTTCAGCCTGGCCCGCATTTGCAGGCAGCGTTCGATCACGCCGAAAGGCTGGCGTTCAAACCCGCCAGTGCCGACGCGCAGCATTTGCAGGCATTGCAACAGGCCGGCTGGTCGCTGGACGCTATCGTCACCCTGTCGCAGCTGATCGCCTTTGTTAGTTTCCAGAGCCGCTTGCTGACGGGTTATCGGCTGCTTGAAGGAAAACCACTCGAAAGCTCCGGCGGAGCACCCGTCAGGGCTGGCGGGTGGCGTACCGAATCCGTGACTCTTGGCGGCCGCCACGCACCACCGGTGTTTACCCGCCAGGAACTGGGTTGGGAGCCCTGGATTGCCGCCAAGCCGCTGGCAGAGTTTGATGAGCAAGGCCAGGCGCTTTTGACGCGCTTCGGGCACAGCGACTCGGATTATTTCCGCCTGCTGGCGCGTAACCATCCGGTGCTGGAGCAGAGAACGTTGGCGGATCGCGCCATTTTCTACACGCCGGGTGGGTTGGAACGTAAGGATCGCGAGCTGGCGGCAACGGTGGCCAGTAAGGTGAATGGCTGCATCTATTGCGCTTCGGTGCATGCCCGCAAGGCGGCGCAGTTGTCCAAGCAAACGGATGAGGTACAGCGGCTGCTGGATGTGGCCCCGGGCGGCATTTTGAGCGAGGGGCAAGGGGAGCCGTGGCGGACTCAGATAGACTTCGCCGCTGCGCTGTCCGCCACGCCGCCACAGGTCAATGCCGGGCATCTGGCGGCATTGCGCGAGCAAGGGTTGGACGAACTGGCGTTGCTGGATCTGGTGCAATCGACCGCGTTCTTCGCCTGGGCCAATCGGCTGATGCTGACGCTCGGCGAGCCTTTCGACGATCTATAAATAACCCTTAGCACAATCCACGTTAATGGGGCGAAAGTATGCGCCCCTAGGCAATTAAAGAATAATTATTACCGTTCCCTACAGGTTTTTAACTCGGTTAACAAATCCACACACCTCTTTTCGTTAACATTACGAAGAATTCAAAATGCAATAATTGCCCATGTTCATTAATGCTCAGATACTCAGCCCTACAATAAATCTAATGCGGTCAGGACAGTTCTGTTCGGCGCAAATACATTTTTACAGGGCAGGGATACGATGGGCAGTTTTCTTAAGCAGGTGTATCGTTATTCTCATTCACGGCCTTATCGGCACAATGAAAATCTCTGGCCCTACGTAAAAATCGAACGTGCAGACAGCGGCGAGATTGCCGAATTACATTATAAAAAGCAGACTGTTCCTATAGTGACGCTGTCAGCTGTTAAAGACAGCTGCAAGGGGCCCATATTATTGACCGCTACGGGGCCGTCGGTGAATGCCATTCGCTTTAGTGAACTGCCTGAGATGCCGGCCATCGGGGTCAATGGGGCTTTTAGTCTAAGCCAAAAGGTTAACTTTCGGTTTTATGTGATTGTCGATATGGGGTTTATCGATCGGCGGCCGGATATTATCGAAAACATTATTCAGGCGCCGGATTTAATCCTTTTCACCACGGTTCACGGCGTGGCGAAAATTATTGATTGCTTCACCCTGGCAGGCGTGAAATGCCGGTTTTCAGTGGTTGAGGACGCGAGCTGCAAAATTTACAGCCCCCAAATTCCTCTCTCGGCATTGTGGGACCATTATCACAAAGACCGCAGCGTTTTTTTCTCGCCTGGCAACAAAACCATCGCCTTCAGCCACGATATTCGACACGGAGTTTTTGATGCCGGCACGGTAGTGTATTGGGCTTTTCAGATCATTGCCTTTCTTGGGTTTAAACAGCTATTTATTGCCGGGCTGGATATGAATAACTTTAATTTGCCGCGTTTTTATGAAACTCATGAAAACAAGCTGCCGACATTTTTGCCGGAGAAGGTCGATGACCTGATTATTCCGGCATTTAGCCATGCCGGTGAGAGAATGAAGATGAGAAAAATGGTGATTAGAAACTTTTCATTAAACAGCGCAATAGATACCGGTATTTTTGAAAAGGTTGATAGTAATGATTTTTTCAAAAATAATTGAGTTCACCGAACGACTCTCTTTTTACGCCATGCTGGCCTTTTCTTTTTTTAGCGCCATTTTTTGCGGTTTTACCCGGGTCAATAATTTATTCCACCTCGCGGCATTCTTTTTTCTGCTGACGCTGGCCACACGCCCCGGAGTTCGCTCGGCCTGGCTTAACCGGCGTGCCGCAAGCGCGGGAATGGCGCTGGTAGCCTGCTTTCTTGCCTATTATGCCGTCAGCAATCTTTGGGGCGGCACGCCGGATGATACGGCATCTACCCTGACGCACGGCGTTTATATCCTGCTCTATCTGGCCTTGCTGGTCACCGTATTGGAAAGTCCGGAGCGCAACCTGCTGCTTTGCGCCGTGATCGCCGGCATCACGCTGCTGTGTTTGTATCTGGCGTGCGTTGATTTCCGGGAAATTTATTCTCTCCGAGAAACTTCCGGAGCCAACCCTGGCCCGCGCAACGTGATCGACCTGGCCGGCTATGCGGCGTTGGGCATCATTCTAAGCCTGATGGTGTTCCGTGATACCGGGAAGAAAAGGGCGCTGTCAGCGATCCCGCTGTTGTTCGCTTTTATGGTGTTCACCCAAAGTCGCGGACCCCTGATGGCCTTATTGGCGGCGTTGGCGTTAACCACCTCCTATCTGGCGCTGAATAAAAAATCGCTGCTGGCCATTGCGGCCGCGGTGTTATTTGCCGTGGGTGCAGTGCTGTTTTCACCAATCGGTGAAATGTTGATTACGCGTTTTGAAGAGCTGTATCAACAGAGCTTTGTGCGGATGAGCATTTGGCGGCACAGCCTGTTGCTGGTCGAACAGGCACCGTTCTTTGGCTATGGCTTTGATAAGCAGCTGACCTTTACCAATTACACCGGCGAGTTTATTCATACTACCCATAGCCTGTATTTGGGAGCGTTGCTCAAAGGCGGGTTGGTGGGGTTTTGCCTGTTTGCCGCTTTATTGACGTTTGGCGCACAGCTGGCCGTGCGTCATCTCCGGGCCGGTCGCCGCCTGGAAGCGGCTTTGTACCTGTTTATGCTGATTTTCTACTGTTCACAGGGCATGTTTGTCATCGCGAACCCAGCCGAGTTTTGGTACCTGTTTTGGTTCCCGCTGGCGATGGTCTTTGCCCAGCCTCCGCTGATTAGCCCACCGGCGCGCTAATTTTCAGCGCGTTCGTCACTTTTTCAAACACCTCATTTTCAGTGATGATGCTGAGCGGCTGTTGGCGTTGCGCGGCATTGAGCTTTTGTTCATCCACCGGGACGTACATCACCTGATGCAATTCACTGTTTTGATAGGGGCCGGTGTGCTGTGGATTGGCGGTAACAAACAGGCTGACGGTCGGTGTTTTCAGGGCGATGGCCAGGTGCAGTGGGCCGGTGTCGCCGGTGACCAGCACCTGCATGTTCGACATCACCGCCAGCAGTTGCGGCAGGGTGGTTTTGCCAATATGGCTGACCACGCGCAACTGCTCGGCTGCCGTCAGCCCCGCCATAAACGCCCGTTCAATAGACAGTTCTTTGGGGCTGCCGATTAATTCAATCTGGTGGTGCGGCGAAGATGCCAGCAGCAGTTTCGCCAGACGAATAAACTGCGCGACCGGCCAGCAGCGCAGCGTTTCAGAAGCGCCCATTTGCAAGCCGATCGAAATTTTTCCTGCGGCTTTAGCCACTGGCGAAAACTCGACAGGAATAAACATCTCGGTGTTGTCGCTTTGGCAGCCCAACTGAGCCACCAGATCCAGCTTGCGTTGAATCAGATGGCCGCCGGTGCTGCGGCTCACGCCACACAGCCAGGGCTCCATGCCGGTGGCTTTATTACCGTAAGCGTCTTTGAAGACATATTGGCAACCGGCAATAATGGCGACCATCACATCATAAGGGGATTTGGAGTGCAGGATAATCGCCAACTGAGGCCGGTGTTGGCGCAGTTGGCGAATAACACCGAGCATGTCTTTCGCTTTATGATCCCAATAAATAACCTGATTAAAGCAGCGGCTGGTCGCGACCAACTGTTTGTTCTTGTGGCTGGAAATCAGGGTGATGTTTGCTGCCGGGTAGCGTTCACGCACCGCGCGGATCGCCGGCGTGTTAAACATCAGGTCGCCGAGGGCGCTGGTGGAAAAAATCACGATGCGTTCAAAAACCTGCTCAGGCTGAAAATGGGTCTTATCCTTAAAGTTGCCACCCAGCCGGGTATACATCCGCAGGCCAAGGTTGGCCGCCGCTATTTTCCACTGTTTTGACATCTTGTTCCGCTTTGGGTTGATGGGCATGCCGATCTGAACCCTGGCATCATATGACGTTTGTTGTGGTGGGCCAATGGGCGGCAATATCTTGCTACATATGCTTGCGCAACCTTGATAAAGGGGCAGCAAGGCTACCCCTGGGCAGCGTCAGTTTTGCCAAACCTGCGGGCTGCGCGGCGTATCCATTCGGTAGTCTGAATAGGGACGAGTGAATATCTCGCGCCCCAGCTCGCGGGCGGCTTGCAGCGGGTTACGCGGATCGCGGCTGATTTCGCCCCGGCTGTTGCCCGCGCCATGAACCAGCCCGACGAATTCGGAATGCGAATAGCGGCTGAACTCCTGAATTTGATGCACAATCCCCATCGCGGCACCGGGATAGGTTTCCTCCGAGGCTACCGCCAGCCCGATGCGTTTGCCGCTCATACGCTGATGCACCTGTTCCGCATCGGGGTAGGCGCTGGAGTAGTAGCTGAAAGAGCGGTCGAAAAAGGCTTTGGTTTGCGCCGACATGCCGTACCAGTAAAGTGGGGTGCAGAACACCGCAGCGTCCGCCGGCAGAAAATGCTCAAGGAACAGTTCGCCATAACGGTCGGCAGGCGGGGTGGCGTGGCGCTCATCCACCAAAAAACCGTTGATGTAATCGTCTAAAAAAAACAGGCTGGCGTCGGTGCCGGCCTCGGCGGCACCCGCCATGATGGCCTGCGCCAGGGTTGCACTGTTGCCGTCGCGACGTGGGCTGCCAACCAGGACGATAAGTCGTTTTGACTGATGAGATGAATTCATGTCGTTCTCCATTGATGGGGGTGTAGAACACGAGAATCAATTTAGGGTGAGTAAAGCTGTAGTGACAAATGACGGCTATTCTTTCAGGATGAGTTCAATTCATCTGTAGGGAGCCCTGACCATGTTTGCCTCGCTGCCGGTTACCGCATTGCGCACCTTTGAATCCGCCGCCCGGCTGCGTAGTTTTAAACAGGCGGCTTTGGAGTTGGCGGTGACGCCGACGGCGGTATCGCATCAGATAAAAGCGCTTGAGCAGCAGCTGGGTTTTGCATTATTCGATCGGATACCGCGGGGCGTGCGGTTGACGCCAAAGGGCGAACGTTTGTTCGCCGGAGTGCACGGCGCATTGCTCGACGTGGCAACGGTGCTGGATGCTCTGCGACCGACGCCGAGCGCGGGGTCGCTGTGCGTTTCCGTTACCCATTCCTTCGCGGCGTTGTGGTTGGTACCGCGCCTGGGGCGTTTTTATCAGGCCTATCCGCACTATTTGGTACGCCTGGAGGCCTGCGCTGAGGTGATTGATCTGCAGCAGGACGCCAGCGTAGACATTGCTATTCGTTACAGCAGCGCAAACTACCCGCAGTTGTATCAGGCGGCGCGGCTGGAAGAGAGTTTTGGCGTTTACGGCGCCCCGGGGTTTTGTGCGGCGGAGCAACCTGCGCCAACCTTGATCACCGTGCGCTGGCGGGATTCCACCCTCTACGAAACCCGCTGGCGCGATTGGTGCCTGGCTGCCGGGGTCGATTGGTGGCAGCGCCACACGACGCTGCGGGCCTATGACGAAGAGCATTATGCGCTGCAAGCGGCGGTAGCCGGGCAGGGGTTGGTGCTGGCGAGCTCGGTAATGGTGTCCGATCAGGTGCGTAATGGCTTGCTGGTACCCTATCGGCCGGATATTCGCGTGCCGGGATCGGCCTACACCGCGTTGTGTGTACCCGGGCGTGAACGGCACCCGCCGGTACGGGCATTCCTCGACTGGCTACAGCAGGAACTTGGCGGCTGATGAACAGCACAAAATAAAAGTTTTTCTGGCGTGCGGCATGGGAATATTGGATAAATTTGGTATTCCATTCCCATGAGAGAGATGTCCATGAGCCAGCCAAGAGTTTCCGATCACCCGATTGATGCGCAGTTTATTGAACGCTGGTCGCCGCGCGCGCTGGCGAATGATCCTATCGACGATACGACCCTGTTGAGCTTCTTCGAAGCGGCACGCTGGTCGCCTTCGGCGTATAACATCCAGCCGTGGCGCTTCGCTTATAGCAAGCACGGTTCGGCCAGTTGGGACAGCTACCTGGACTTCCTGATTGAATTCAACCGCGGCTGGGCGCAGCACGCTTCGGCGCTGGTGGTGATCATTTCGAAAACGACCAGCCTGAACGGCGAGAAGGAAGTGGATAACCCAAGCCATTCCTTTGATACCGGTGCTGCCTGGGCCAATCTGGCGCTGCAGGCGCATCTGAAAGGCTGGCTGACCCACTGCATGGGTGGCGTTCACCACGATAAAATCAAGGCTGCGCTCAACCTGCCGGATAACTATCAGGTGCATGGCATGGTGGCGATCGGCAAGGCGGGCGACAAATCCCTGCTGCCTGAATTCCTGCAGCAAAAAGAGATCCCTTCAGGGCGTTTGCCGCTGGAGCAGACGGTGGTGGAAGGGCTGAACTTTACCCTGTAATCGCTTTTTCTGAGACTGATCCGGCCCGCAGGGTTCCCTCTGCGGGCTTTTTTATTGCCTTGCGTAGATGAGGTAAAACTTTGTGAGTATGTCCATGAGTGCGATGATCGCTATATAATATTTTATATAGCGATTGTTGAAAATTAGGGGAGGGTACATGGACAATCACTTCGGTAAGGGGCTGATGGCCGGGTTAGCCGCGCGGGACGCCAAGCCTGCTGCGCAACTGTCCCGTTTCTGTTGTGAATACAAACGTGGCTTTGTATTGGGCTATGCGCACCACCTGGCGGAAAGCCTGGGTGACGAAAATCAGGCTGCGTTCGAGGCCGGCTTGCTCTGCCGGGCTTACGATCTTAACGGCGAGATGATGAGTGAGTTCTTCACCGGCGGCAGCAACCGCCTGGCCGAAAAGTTTTTCTGCGCGGGGTACAACCGGGAAGGATAACCTTAAGCACCGCCACGCTTTGGCCTGAGCGACTCAGGCCTTGTTCATCACCACCACCAAATAGATGCAGAGTTCAGCGCTTTCATTCTTGAACACGCAGTCGGTCGGTGGGCCAAGTTCCAGGCAATCGCCCTGGTCCATTTCATGGCGGGTTTCGCCTTCCTGAAACACCAGCGAGCCGGACAAAACCCAGATCAATTGCCGCATAAAGGCATAGGCCGAAGCCGGCATGGGGATCGCGGCCCCGGCGGGCAGTTCAATGCGCACCAGATCGAGCGGCATATCCGACTGCGGCGACACATGGCGACGCACGTAGCCGCTGTCGGGATCGACCCACAGCGGTTGGTCCTGCTTACGCATCAGCCGGCCTTCCTGCGTTTCCGCCCGGGCGATCAGTTTGGACATGCTCAGACCGAATGCTCCGGAAAGCCGCCCCAGCAACATCGCCGTTGGGCTACTGTCGCCGCGTTCAATTTTGTGCACCATCGCGCGTGAAACGCCGGCCCGTTCCGCCAGATCGGACAGCGACCAATGGCGCGCCTCACGTTCGATGCGGATCCTCGCGCCGATGCGCTGATTTAGGTTGTCTAATTTATTATCCATATCATAGTATGATAGTAGACGGTCAACCAAGAGGTCAACATGCTTATCCGTAACGCGACTATAACCGATAGCGCAGGCATTGCCGCTATCTATAACGACGCCGTGCTGAACACCACGGCAATCTGGAATGAACTTAGCGTCGACGAGGCAAACCGCGCCGCGTGGATAACAGAACGGCAGGGGATGGGCTACCCGGTGCTGGTGGCGATTGACGCAGCGGGTGAGGTAATGGGCTATGCCTCATTTGGCGATTGGCGGGCGTGGGACGGCTATCGACACACCGTCGAGCATTCGGTGTATGTTCGGCGAGACAGCCGCGGCGGCGGGGTAGGTAAAACGCTGTTGATTGCGCTGATTGAGCAGGCGCGGGCGATCGGCAAACACGTGATGGTGGCGGGCATTGAGTCCGGCAACCACGCGTCTGTGCAATTGCACATTAATCTGGGCTTCGAAATGGTAGGTCGCATGAGCGAAGTGGGTGCCAAGTTTGGCAAATGGCTGGATTTGACCTTCCTGCAGCTGAAGCTCGACGACGCCAGCGCCCCACCAAAGCGCTAATGGCACAGCGAAAACCGAGATCTCTATGAATATCATGCTATTGCTGCTGGTTGCGGCCGGGGTCAGCCTGGTCATTCAGAACCTGTTGATGGTGCGCATTACAGAGAGCGTGTCGACGGTGCTGATTACGCTGGTGATCAACTCCAGTGTTGGCGAGAGCAGCGAAACAGCAAAAGCCGTTACCCTGTTAATTTAAATAGCCAATTAAAGATAAATGAATAAGTCATCACTCATCATTAGCTGTCGTCACTTCTCCTTTCTTGACTTCTCAAAGAGAGATTTGCTGTAGGTGTAGTCTCTCACCATCATAAATGGACCTACCCGCAGTCATTGCCTAACCGTGTTCACATTAAATGAGAGCCGATTCCCCTTTGTTGTTTCCGATATCACACATCAATTGATAATAATTATCATTTGATATTGTCTTCTGATACGCTCAATATACTGGTTATGCATACAGTATTGTGTGTGTTTATCGGCTTTGGACACATTTAGATGCGCGGCTCATGCTTTTTTGCCTGCAGCTCGGAAGTGACCTGATGCCATTTAACTGTCAGAAAGGATGTTAAAAGAGGAGATTATCATGGCTGAACAAAAGAAAAGCGCTCAAGTATTCAACGGTACCAATGATGACATTACCGAACTGAAATCGTTGACCACGCTACGCAAACGCATCATCAGCGACGACGAAATCGTCTCCAAATCAGCCAACGGCTTCCGACTGGCTAATGGTAACACCGGAGTGATGCTGCGTAACGATGGCAAGGACTTCTATGCATTGACCACGCCAGGTGGACAGGCTCTGGACGGGCAGTGGAATACCCTGCGACCCTTCTCATTCAATCTCGCTTCCGGGCGGGTTGCTTTACGTAACGGCGTAGATATCTCCGGCGGAGCGATGGTCTCGCATAATGCGGGTATCTCCACTGCGACCACCGGTCCTTCTCCGCTTATTAACGGACAGGTCTATGATGCGGCCGCCGTACATACCGATTTCACCAGCGGTAATGTCACCACCACAATGCGGATGAATTCACGAGTTATCGCCGGCAAAGAGGATTATGGGCTGCTCTCTTACCGCGATAGGCAGGGGAATTGGAATGAACTTCGGATCAGAGCCAACGCCGAGCTGTCAGTAGGTCAACTGACCAAACGTAACGCTCAAGGTTGGTTTACTGCAAGCTCACCTGAGAATGCCGATAAATCGAGAGAATCCATTACAAATGGGCTGTACTTACAAAATTCAGGTAATAAACACGTAAAAATTTATCATCACGACCATGTGAGTTACAACGAGCTGGTGATAAACGTGAGTGACGGAAACAAAAATAGCTGGTTCGTTTTCAAAGAAGATGGCTATGCCGTCACCGGTGGCGGGTGGAACATCAGTTCCGACATCCGCATGAAAACCGCTATCGCAAAAATTGACAGCCCCCTGGACAAGCTGGCCAGCATCGGTGGTTATACCTATTTCAAACAAGGCGTGCCGGAAGCCGGAGTGATTGCCCAAGAAATAGAAAACGTCTTGCCGCAGTCCGTCACACAAAGCGAAATGAAACTGAATGATGGCAGCGTGCTGAAAGATGCCCGCAGCATCAATATTAACGGCGTAGTGGCACTGCTGGTTGAGGCGCTAAAAGAAGAACGCTCACTTCGAGAGGCTGAACGTGAAGTATTTGAGACGCGATTAGCCGCTTTAGAAGACGTCAAGTCAACATTTCGCAATTCTTGAGCAACAGTTACGGGACTTACATATGGAGAACCTTTATCTGCGCGTTTCAGTAGCACGTCCCCTTGTTCTGGGTCGGTCTCCTATCCATAAATATGAACTGTATGTAAATACAATTTGACGAAGTTAGTCATTGCTAATATGGAGGTTATTTATGCCAGAAGAAATACTCACCGTGACTGCTAATCCCCCACCAGTTATAGATAGTGGAACTAACACCGGAGCACCCTTACCCGTTTACGTTCCCTGGCCGGGAATGGGCGGGGTTCGGCCTGGTGGCGGGAGCCCAGCGTATGATCCGAAAAAGGTAGCTTTCTCCGGGTTATCCGAACTCAGCGAAAGTCAGACGAAAATAAATCAATTTCTGGACGATGCCAGGAATGCTTATCCGCAAAATGCAGAGCAAATCTGGGACGAGGCTAATGCGTTGTTGACTGATTTAATAAATACCGGACTTATTAATCAGCCTGAATTCAATGCGGCAGCCAATGCATTGCAGGAATCGATTAAGTCATTACAGGCGAATATCGATTTAAAAAATGAGGAAGAGCAGATAGTTAACGACAAGGTGCAGGAAACAGAGGTCACCTTCCGGGATTTTATGAATAACAATAAGCTCGCGAATTTTATCGACAAGCCTGCTGGCATGATTGATGTGGCGATATCAGTAGCAGGGCCAGGGTTCATCAAATTATGGAATGAAACCGTACCCCCTAGAATTAGCGCGGAGATTGAGGAGAAAAATAAACTCGTCGCATATCTTGACCGGGTAAAAATCATTACGGGTGATGTAGCTGCCAAGAAAAATGCCCTGGCTGATATAAAAAATAGGACTGAATCTGAAGCCAGAGTGAAGGCTGAAGAGGCCCGCAAGGTCGAGGAAGCTCGCAAGGTCGAGGACGCTCGCAAGGTCGAGGAAGCCCGCAAAGCCGAAGAGGCAAGGAAAGCGTTGTTTGCCAAGGCGGGCATTTTGGACACACCGGTTTATACACCTGAAAAGTTGAAAGCCGCCAATGCGGCATTGGCTGCAGCAGGGGCAATCGTGCTTAACCGTGCCGGCGGTTTGGTACAGTTGTCTACGGTGGCCAACAGCGTCATGGTGGCCGCCAGTGAATTGGCAGGCTGGGTGTCAAGTGCCCTATGGAGGGGGGTGGTTGAAGTTTCTCGAATAGCAACAGTCAGCACGATAGGTCCAACTGTTGGTGCTTTTGTGGTTGGCTTCTGGCCGAGGAAAGCCGGGGAAGGTAGTGACAGAGTTTTCGGTCGCGACATTGAAATGTTCGCTGCTCAGGCTCAACTCTTTGCCGCAGGAAAGGTCAGTATTACCCCTGAGATGACCTCAGTCGATTTGCCGGTGCGCGGCTTTATCACCTCAGGCAACACTGGTCAGCAAGAGGTGACGTTGGTAAAAACAGGAGCCGCCGGCGTTTCTGCCAGTGTGCCTGTGTATCGACCAGTACGTGATGAGAAAACTGGATTGGACAAGATAACCTTGCCAGCGGTGAATGGGGCTCCATCGCGAACCATCCTGGTCAATCCGGTGCCAGTTGGACCCACGGCCCCACCCCATACCGGTAACACCGCGCCGGTGCCGGTGACACCGGTCCATACCGGCACGGAGATAAAACAGGCGGACAGTATCGTCACAACCACCTTTCCGGCGAGTGACATCCCGCCGTTGCAAGATTTCATTTACTGGCAGCCGGATGCATCGGGGACAGGTGTAGAAGCAATTTATGTGGTGCTGAGCAGCCCCCCCAAATCAGTTACTCATAAGCATAAGCATTATCCACCCAAAGGTGTACCTTGGAAAGATGTAATAAAAACAACAGGTAATGGAGGGAGTGCTAAATTTAAACCAGAGGTTAATATTTCTGAAATTGATATCGATGCATGGGAAAATGGTCAAGTAACTGAAAAACACTCAACATGGAAGGTTAAACAATATGATCATGTAATTGGTGCTTATGCGGGAAAAGAAACTCAATGGGTTGTTGTTAAGGAGTCTCAGGGGGTTATTCACTCTCATCCAATTTCGGAACAAAAGGCTAAGGGGTACATAAAATGAGCATCGACCGTAAGGAAATCGATTTCAAAGGTGGCGTGGTAACTGATGATACATTATTTATAACGGACCTTGATGATTCAGTAGACTATATCGATGAAGATTTATTATTGGTGGAGTATAAAAATAATTACTCAGTGGACGTGTCATTTCATGAGGGGCTTAATAATTTAAGTGTTAATGTCATATTCGAAAGCGATTGGGAACATCCTGTATACAGAAAGGTTATAGCGCTTAATGGCAAAAAAGAGTTGCTAGAATCGATCAAAGAAGCTATTGACATCGCAGTTAAGGCTTAGAAAAAGAGCATAAAATTGACACTGTAACTTAGGAAATTTTGCAATCGTAATCTATAAAAGTATGGTGTCAAATAATCTACAAAACTTTCGATAAATGTGTTTTGATCAACGTCCAGCAAACTAAGGTTTGTTGGGCGTTTTCGTTGATGGCTTATTCCAAGCCCGCCCGGTTTTCCCCGAACGGGCCTGCTTATTTATTCGATCAGAATGACAGGGTCATACCGGCATAATACGCGCGCCCAGGTTCGTTGTAAGTTGATGCCCCTTGGTTCTCGCGGTATAGCTGTTTATCGAACAGGTTACTGATACCGGCATTCAGGCGCAGATCCTTGGTCAGATCGTAATTCACGCCAATCGCAGCCACGGTGTAAGCTCCCACTTCATTGGTCGCCAGCGAACCGACTTCATTACGGATCTCGGCATATTCGCGGGGTTTCTGACGACCATAGAATGTCCAGGTGAGGTTGGTCGAGAGTTTGTCGGTTACCTGATAATCCAGCATGGTGTTAACGGTGTATTTCGGGATCACGGAAAGCGGGTTCCCGGTATCCTTATTTTCCGATGTGATCATATAGGTGGCGTTGGTACGCCAGTTCAGCCGATCTTTCACTACCGGGATCACCAGGTTGCCTTCTAGCCCTTCCACCACCGCCTTGCCGCCATTTTCCCAACGCAGAATGTTGTAGCCGTTAGAGGCGTAGCCCACCAGATCGGTCCCGGAAACGATTTTATTTTTATAATCGTTACGGAAATAGGTAATACCGGCGTTGAACCCTTCATAGGTGAACTCCAGGCCGACTTCTTTGTTGATGCTGACTTCCGGATCCAAGTCGGCATTGCCCATCAGGTAGCAGCTCCCCGTGGCAATGTTGTCCGGGCAGCCGTTGCCGCGGGTGGCCAGCAGGTAGCCTTCGCTGGACTGATACAGGTTTGGGGCTTTAAAGACGCGGGCGATCCCGGCTTTCAGTTTGAAATGGTCGCCAAGTTCCTGCGAGGCATTCAGGCTTGGGCTCCAGTTGCTGCCGAATTTGCTGTGATAATCAAAACGCATGCCGGGGATCAGCAGGGTGCCGGGCAAGACTTCGATATTATCTTCGAAGTACAGGGCGCTGAGTTCTGCGCTGTTTTTGGCGCTGCGTCCGGAAGGATCGCCGGAGATATCGCCGATGGTGACGCCGCTGGCATCGGTGACCTGCATAGAGGCCGGATCGTCGAGCTGCTCACGGTTCCACTCGGCCCCCAGGGTCATGGTTTGTTCGAACCACAGGTTGAGCGGCAGCGTCACTTCACCGGTGGTTCTGACATTTTTCAGCCGACTGGTGTTGAATTGGTCGCTGTTGATCATCCCTTCGACACGCCCGGTAGAGCCTTCCTGAAGACGGGTATTGTTGGTTTTTTCGTAGTAAACGCCGACGCGTGACTGGCCCCAATCCCAGATGCCGTTATGGGTGATGCCGTAAGTCTGGCGATACAGGCGGTTGGTTTCTTGTCCGTACAGCGACGAAACCAGATCGTTCGGGCTGAGATTACCGTTGCTGTACTGGGTATCGCCGGCGTAGATATTGCCTTGGCGGCTATAGCCCAGCTCAAAATCGAGGATCTGCGTCGGGGTCATTTTCCACGAGAACAGGGCGTTGACGTCTTTGTTGCGTACGCCTTCGCTACCGGCAGCATAGGAACCGTTTTGCGCGGTGTTGATATCCGCCGCATCGGCGTCGGTCTTGTTAAAGTTGCCGTACAGGCGCATGGTGAGCGCGTCGCCGGCCAACGGGCCGCTGAGGCTAAAGTTGGTGCGTTTCGTTGCGCCTTCCTTGTCGTTTTCAGGCTGATTGGTAAACAGCGACAGGCTGCCATGCCAGTCATTGGTGGGGCGTTTGGTGATGATATTAATCACACCGCCGGCGGCACCGGAACCGTAACGCGCCGCCGCAGGCCCACGCAGCACTTCGATGCGCTCAACCATTTCCGCCGGCACCCAGTTGGTATCGCCGCGGGTGTCCCTTTCGCCGCGCCAGCTGTAGCGAACCGAATTGCGCGACGTGGTGGGGACGCCGTCGATTAAAATCAGCGTGTTTTCCGGCCCCATGCCGCGTATATCGATCTGACGGTTATTGCCACGGCTGCCGCTGGCGCTGTTGCCGGTCAGGTTCACGCCGGGCATTTTGCGGATGATGTCGGATAAATCGTTGACCGGCGGATCCTTGGCGATGTCCTCGGCGGTAATAATGGAAACGCCAGGCTGCTGTTTTAATTGTTCTTCCGCCGGCGCCAAAACTACCATTTCCTCACTTTCCGCTGCCAAATCATCGGCAGCATAGCCGCTCCCGCTAATTAATCCCGCCAGCAAAATCGCGCCTGGTTTCAATTTGAAAGAGTGTGTGTAAATCATGCATCTTATCCCTGAAAGTATGTGCAAATATTATTGAATAATTATGATAACGATAACTATTCTCATTTATTGTAAGGAAAGTGCAAATTCACAATATCTCCACAATGTCGTTTCGGGCGGGGTGTGTTTTTATCTGATTGATAAATTTATATTTAAAAAATTTTTCTGATGGTGAGCCTAAGTGGCGCAGGGCAGATGTAAAGCTAAAGCCCGCCTGGTTTTCCCCAAACGGGCCAGATAAAAAAGGAATTAATAGGCGAAAGCGGCCCGGTGTTTGCGGATAAACTCTGGCCAACGAACCGGCTCTTTGCCGGCAATTGTCGGGAAGTTGTCAAAGGTTTCTTCAACGCCGGGAATATCGCGTTCGGCAATGCGGCGCAGATTGTCGCCAACGCAGTTCATATAAGCCATCTCGGCGCCAGATTGCCGCATGTTCTCCAGGAAAATCCGGTAATCGAGCGCTTCATAGCGAAATGGCTGGCCCAGTATTTCCGTCAACATGGCCGCAATCTCGCCATAGGATTTGGCGTCATAACCCAGTCGATAGGTTTTGCCCGCATGCTGTTCAGGGTGCAGCAGTGAACAGGCTGCCGCCAGCGCGACGTCTTCGCCGTCAACCCAACTGAAGGGAGCATCACCGGTGTATTGCTGAATGACGCCGTTGACCACCGCGGGAATGCCACCGTAGCCGATCAGATTTTGCATAAAGCACTCCGGCCGCAAATGCGTAAAGCTGAAACCCAATGCCTCAATATAACGTTCGATCAATTGATGCCAGGCCCAGTGAGCAATGGTGGTGTCGTCGCGGCCGCAGGCACCGAGGTGCACAATATGCTGCACCCCGGCCTGTTTCGCCTTATCGAGAAACACCTTGCTCTGGCGCAGCATGTCGACGGTATAGCCGGTCGCCAGAAAGGTGCGGTCAATACCCTGCAGCGCCGGCGCCAGCGTTTCTTCTTGATCAAAATCCATAATAACGGTGCTGATGCCCTGAGCGGTAAAAGGCTCGGCTTTTTTCGGGGAGCGTACCGCCGCCACCAGGGCAATGGTGGTGTCTGCCTGCAGGTTACGCAAAGTATCGCCGCCTATCTGGCCGGTGGCGCCGGTAATCAGCACCCTTGGTTTGTTTATGCTCATCAATAAACTCTTGTCATGGTCTGTGGTTGAATCGGGCCTGGCCCTGAGGATGTATTACCAGATCGAGTTTACGGGGAATAAATTTCCTATTTAGGCTATAAATTACCGAGTTTATGGAATTAAATTCATTAATGGTGACGGACTATGTTTTCTTCCGAACGACTCAAAGGTATCGATCTGTTTGTCTGCGTAGCCGATCTGGGCAGCTTTACGGCCGCCGCAGAACGTCTGAACTTGACCGGTTCCGCCATCAGCAAAGGCATTGCCCGTCTCGAAAGCCGGCTGCAGGTTCGCTTGTTTAACCGGACCACGCGGCGCCTCTCACTGACCGACGCGGGGGAAACCTTTTACCGCACCTGCACCAGCGTATTGGGCGAGCTGGAAGAGGCGGAGCTTGCCATGCAGGCTGAAAATGCCGAGCCACGGGGAAGGGTGCGTATCGATCTTCCTGCCGCCTATGGTCGTCTGCATGCTTTACCGGTGATCCTCAAGCTGATTGAGCATCATCCGCTGTTAATGCCGCATATTTCGTTTTCCGACCGCTTTGTCGATCCTGCGATAGAGGGGATCGATATTATTGTGCGTATCGGCGGCGCGGATATTTGGCCGAATACTTTAGGACACTGTTATCTGGGGGCGCAGCGGCATATTTTTTGCGCTTCACCGGCCTATGTGAAAAAGCGCGGCGTGCCGAACAACGAACAGGATTTGGATAATCACAGCTGCGTGGTTTACGGCGAAGGCAACGGTATGCTCACCCCCTGGCATTTTGCCGGCGTGCAGGCGAATAACAGCGAGAAAAGGGTGTTACCGGCGCGGGTGGCTATCGGCGATGCAGAAGGGCAGCTTACCGCCGTTTTGGCCGGGCACGGCATAGCGCAGTTGCCTACCTGGTTGGTGAAACGGCAGCTTGCAGAGGGTTCGCTGGTGGAGGTATTGCCTCATCTGGCAACCGATGGATTACCGATTAATCTGGCCTGGCTCAAGAGCCGGCAGGCGCTGCCGAAAGTTCGCGCGTTATTGAAGATCCTGACTGACAATCTGGGGCCAGATGGCAGCATGACCGAGCGCGCCTGAGGTTCGTTAGGCACTTCAGCGACAGAAAAATTCTCAGGAAATGGCGGCGGCGAGGTTGCGCAATTCCGGCAACACGCCCAGGTTTTTCTCCTGCACGATATCCTGACAAACTTTCAGGATCACCGCTTTGACCACGTCGGAGCTTCGCATCAGGTTCTGTTGTTCCATTAGGCTATTGACTTCAGCCAGCTGTTTTTTAGTGACTTTCATTGACAGCCGTTTGGATGCCTTGGCATTTGCCAGCTCGCTGCCTAACAGCGCTTTCAGTCCTTCCTGATGATAGTAGCCGGTGGTCAGCGCATGAAGGTAATACAGGATCAGCGTCTTATGAAAATCTTCGCCCAGTGAAGCATCTATTTTCTGCGTGGCGACGTTAAGAATATCGAGATAGTGCGCCGGAACCCGGACTTCCAGCGCCGACTTGCTTTGTTCAAACTCGCTTTTAATTTGCGGTGTGGATTGAGCAGGGACACTGACCACGGAGTCGCACTGGTTACAGACCGCGGCCAGAATATTCTTTACCGTGCCACGCCGATCGCTGAAGTCCACATCGCGTAAACGATAAGTCGCGATAGATTTCCCGCAGTGGTGACACAGAACGGCACGCGTATCGCCTTCTTTAACAATTTTCACTTTGAACTCCTTGTCGATTTATTGGTGCACGCTGATAAAGATGACGTCGGGTTCCATAAAATAAAATTTTACGTACCAGCAGCAACCGGACTTCCAGGGTTGAAGAATGTGAACGTCAGTATCTGCATCCTGATGATGTGGACGGCACTGATATGCGTCTCCGGAAGTTTTCCTGATAAGTTCGATTACCTCGTTTTTATCAACCTGACCAGTGGCGAACAGATTCTTGACATCGATGTTGCCACGTACCTCATGGTCATACGCGCCTTGCTGAAGACAGCGTATAGCGAGCTTTTTTACGTCCCTGAACCCCATCTTATCTCCGTATATTGTACGAAATTTGGCGTACGCACAAGGTGTCTGAAAAATTTCATAGCACTTACTCTACTGGCGATAGTGAGGGTGAAGTTAAGTGATGAACGTGTGTCGCGTGGAGAAAAGACTAAAAGGCGCAGCACTGCGCAAACTGATGCAACGCGTAGCAACGTTGGCGGATAAAAATGCGAGAAGCCCGCTCAAGTTTCCCTGAGCGGGCTCAAATAGGGTTTACCACTTCGCACATTTATCCGCCGAAAGCAGGATATTGGGCGAAGTTACTTTGCTGAAAGCTCTCTGCGGATGATCTCTGCACCTGCGCTTAAGGCATTGAGTTTGCCTGTGGCTACCCGACGCGATAAAGGCGCCATGCCGCAGTTGGTCGAAGGGTAGAGTTTGTCGGCATCGACAAACTGAAGGGCTTTGCGCAATGTATTGGCCACTTCCTCCGGGGTTTCTATGCTGTTGGTCGCCACGTCAATGGCCCCGACCATCACTTTTTTACCGCGGATCAGTTCAAGCAGATCCATAGGAACATGCGAGTTATGACATTCCAGCGAGATGATATCGATATTCGAAGTTTGCAGTTTGGGGAACGCTTCTTCGTATTGTCTCCACTCTGATCCCAGCGTCTTCTTCCAATCCGTATTGGCCTTGATGCCATAGCCGTAGCAGATATGTACCGCTGTTTCACATTTAAGCCCTTCAATGGCTCTTTCCAGAGCGGCGATCCCCCAATCATTCACCTCATCAAAAAAAACGTTAAAGGCGGGTTCATCAAACTGGATAATATCGACGCCCGCAGCCTCTAATTCTTTGGCTTCCTGATTGAGGATCTTGGCAAATTCCCAGGCCAGTTTTTCGCGGCTCTTATAGTGGTTATCATAAAGCGTATCGATCATGGTCATCGGGCCTGGCAGGGCCCATTTGATGGGTTGCTTGGTCAGCTGACGTAAAAACTTGGCATCTTCCACAAAAACGGGTTTTTGACGCGCCACAGCGCCAACCACGGTTGGTACGCTCGCATCGTAGCGATTACGGATTTTAACCACCTCACGCTTCTCGAAATCAACGCCGCTCAGGTGTTCGATAAACGTAGTGACAAAGTGTTGGCGCGTTTGCTCGCCATCGCTGACAATATCAATGCCTGCACGCAGTTGATCTTCCAGGGACAAGCGCAGGGCATCTTGTTTTCCCTCAATTAATTCCTCATTTTGCAGTTTCCACGGTGACCAAAGTGTCTCTGGTTGTGCAAGCCAGGAAGGTTTCGGCAAACTGCCGGCAGTAGAAGTTGGGAGCAAAATTTTCACAATAAATGACCTTTTATTTTCGATTAATTAAAGAGCGTAGTGAGCAGACCATTGCTCAAGAATATTCTTGTAGGGTTTGATGAAATGCTCTTCAGTAAATTTCCCCTGCTCAATAGCCAACTGGCTGCGTTCTTCTCGGTCATAAACAATTTTCGTCAATGAATGATCCTGCTGATTCAGGCTTGGCTGATAATATTGCCCTGCGGCAGAGTTCGCATTGTAAATCTCAGGCCGATAAATTTTTTGGAAAGTCTCCATCGTGCTGATGGTACTGATAAGCTCAATATCAGTGTAATCACTCAACAAATCGCCGGAGAAATAAAAGGCCAAAGGCGCAACGCTATTTTTCGGCATAAAGTAGCGAACCTGTAATCCCATTTTTTCGAAATACTTCTCAGTCAAAGATGAGTCGTTTTGCTGATATTCTATGCCCAATACAGGATGCTGGTTACCCGTCCGCTGATAAGTGTCTTTACTTGAGACGCTTAAGCAGATTACCGGTGACTTTTTAAAATTCTGTTTGTACTCCATTGAGTTGACGAAATACTTAAATATGTTGCCGTGCAGGTCGCCAAAATCATCTGGTATGCTAAACCCAGGTTGGTTTTTGTTGTGTTCCAGCAGCAATACACTGAAGTCATAATCTCGCACATAAGAAGAGAAATTATTCCCGACAATGCCTTCAATCCGCTGGTGAGTTTTTTTATCAATAATGTTGGTTTTTAATATTTCAATCACTGGGAAGGTATTGCCATTGCCTTCAACACTCATCTCGACAGAAATAATTTCAAGCTCGACAGAGTAACGATCGCCTTTTGGGTTGTCCCAATGCGCTAACGTATTGAAACGATTATCAATCATTACCAATGTGTTGCGCAGATTCTCCCGGCGATTTTTCCCTCTGGCCAAATTGGCAAAATTGGTGGTAATACGCGTATTCTCAGAGGGGTTATAATCCTCATCGAAAAGGCTGCGCTTAATCGTAAATGTAAAGTCTCTGCTCATCGCGATGTTGCACCCTAAGTTCTGAGATGAAAACTGAATTGGCTTCTTGATTTCGTAGAAGTTACTGGTTTGTTCACTCATCAGTCTTCATGTTGTCAATAAGTTAATGTTGCATATTTTATGCCAGAGCCATCGGATGAGTGAAAGCGACTAAATTTCATTACCACATGAGCTATCTTCATGATCTGACAGCGGCGGGTATCGGCAGAGTTGCCAACCCCCTGGGCTTAACGATCCGCAGCGGCATCCTGCGGGCAGAAACGGGCAACTGAACAGGCCAATGGAAAGGGGATAAAGGCGAGGTGAGGGTGCTGATTGCCGAAGCGCTCGGTATCGCACCAGAGCAAATCAGGCCTTCGCGTTATCGCTGAGATATTCCCGGCGCAGCATGATCCGGAATCTGCGCCGCATTTTGTTTATCTGATTGTCATAATCATTTGAACCGTAAGAATAATTGCTATCGTACGCCTCGTTACGTTAAGGCAAATGCCATAGGAATCTGACTAAAAATCGCACATAGCCCAGAACCATTGACCTGGGGGCTCGTAGCGGCAAACGACTGGAACGTGTACCTGACAGTATCATGAACGAGGTGCTGGGCAGCCTGGAAGCTATTCTGAGCTGAAGCTTTTAATTAAATAGAAAACCAAAAGCAAAACGCCCGCTTAAGTTTCCTTAAGCGGGCGTCTTTAATATGGCTCCTCTGACTGGACTCGAACCAGTGACATACGGATTAACAGTCCGCCGTTCTACCGACTGAACTACAGAGGAATCGTGTGAACGGGGCGAATAATAGCGGGGTGATGCGGGCTTGTAAAGCCTGAAAACGCCTTGCCGTTTCGTTTGCTGCAAGATTATTCAACCTGCTGCTTTTTATGGCTTTTATTGATGCTCTGCTGCGCAATGGTTCAGGAGCGGCCATGGGCTGCACTCCGCGTGCTTCACGCTGGTGCAAACCTTCTCCGTTCTGGGTCGTCCATCGCAGGGGGGTTATTGAGCACCAGCATCATTTTTTCTTATTTTTCCGGCGATTAGTTAACGGCTTCTCTTATTTCGTCGGTCTGGCCCGGATCTTGCTGCCGTTCTGTCAACGCAGTTCAGCGGCATGACGGAGGCAATATGAATTTCAGACGTCTGAAGTATTTTGTGAAAATCGTCGATATCGGCAGCCTAACCCAGGCGGCGGAGGTGCTGCATATCGCGCAGCCGGCGCTCAGCCAGCAGTTGGCCACCCTGGAAGGGGAGCTGAAACAGCAACTGCTGATCCGCACCAAGCGCGGCGTGATGCCGACCGAGGCCGGAAACATCCTGTATGCCCATGCCCAGACCATTTTGCGCCAGTGTGAACAGGCGCAGAGCGCGGTCAACAGCGCCGGACAGGCGATGAGCGGTCAGGTATCCGTCGGGCTGGCGCCGGGTAGCCTGGCATCACAGTTGGCGCTGCCGCTGTTGCAGGCGGTACGCGATCAGCATCCGGGTATCTTACTCAGTTTGAATGAGAACATCGGCTCTACGCTCGCCGGACAGGTTGCCGGTCAAAGTCTGGATATGGCGGTGATCTACGGTGCCAAAATGCCTGCGGGCCTTCAGGCCACCGCGCTGATGCGAGAAGATCTCTATCTGGTGGCGACGCGTGCGGTGCCGAACCCGGGTAACAGCGTTGATCTGCTGGACGTTGCGCGCCTGAATCTGTTCCTGCCGCGCGAAGGTGATGTGGTACGCACCCAGGTTGATGAAGCCATGGCGGTGCGCAAGCTGGCCGCCAATGTGATTGGTGAAATCGAGTCCTCCAGCACCTTGAGCGCGGCCATCGCCAGCGGCCTGGGGGCCACCATTTTACCCGAGTCGGTGGCGCGGGCGATGATTGGCCCGGCCAAGGCCTGGATGGCTCGAATCAATGCTCCGTCGCTTAGCGTGCCGCTGTCGCTGTGCATTTCCGCACAGCACTCCCTGTCGGCGCCGGCGTTGGTGGTGAAAGAGATCCTGCTGTCGATCGCCGCCAGCCGCAGTCAGGAAAAACGCGTGTTGGCGTTGGTACAATAAATCACGACAGGCTTTCCCGCTTAATCTCGGCGATGGCGGGAGCCGCCGGCAGCGGTTTTGGCGCCGGTGGCGTCGGGTTTTCCTCTGGCCGCGATAGCGCCAGCGAGAAACCGAAGGTGTTGACGCCGTCGAGACTGTGGACGAAGGCTTCCCCCTGGTGCATCAGCGCAATAGCGCGGACGATGGACAGCCCCAGACCGTGGTGCATGTCACTGCGAACGCGCGAAGAGTCGACGCGGTAGAAGCGTTCAAACAGCCGGCTCAGGTGCTCGGGGGCGATGGTTTCGCCCTGGTTGGCAACGGCGACGACGGCAAATCCCCGCTGCTCCTGCAGCAGTACCGAAACGGCGCTGCCCGCGACGGCGTGGCGCGCACTGTTTTCAAGCAGGTTAGCCAGCGCACGATGGAACAGCCGCCGGTCAACCTGCGCCCGCACCTCTCCGGAAATCTCAATGGTCAAATCGTTTTCCATAAACGAAGGTTCGACGTATTCCGCCGTTTTCAGAGATTCTTCCCGCAGCGACACTTCGCTCAGTTGGGTAGCGTATTGTCCGGCCTGAGCGTGGGACAGGAACAGCATGTCGTTGACGATCGAGGTCATGCGTTCCAGCTCTTCCAGGTTCGACTGCAGCAGTTCTTCCAGTTCCTGTACGCTGCGTTCGCGAGCCAGCGCCAACTGGGTTTGACCAATCAGATTGGTGAGCGGGGTGCGCAGCTCATGCGCCACGTCGGCGTTAAAGCTCTCCAACTGCCGCCAGGCCACTTCCTGGCGCGCCAGCACGCCATTGAAAGACTCCGCCAGGTTGCGCAGCTCGGCCGGTAAGGTGGCGCTGTCCAGCCGCTGGCCGGTAGTGCCGGGCACCAAGCGGTGCGCCTGTTCACTGAGATTGAGCACCGGTCGCATACCGAAGCGCGATATGGCATAGCCCAGCAGGGCCGCCAGCCCAATCCCCAGCAGCGAAATCACCACCAGCGCCTGGGTGAACTCCCTCAGCGTGCCCATATAGGGGGCAGAATCAATCGCCACCACATAGCGCACCTCTGGGCGAGCGCCCAGCGGCGGCAGCGTTGCGATCAGCATATACAGCGGGCAATCGCCGTCAGGATTGGCGGCAGTGGCGAAACCGTCCGCCAGTTTTGACCAGTGGGTTCCCGGCGGGGGAGCACCGCCGAAGCGGTAACGCGGATCCTCGCTGATCACCCAGTATTTCACCTGGCTGCCTTCGCTGTTGGACAGGGTATTGAGCTTTTGTTGCACCATTGGCCAGTCGCGAGCGGTCCCTTTGGCTTCGATAAAGGGGGAGACCAGCGAATGGCGAAAGTGCAGCTCGTTGTGCATCTGGTTTTGCAATGAGGTCAGCAGCGAACTGCGCAGAAACAGCGCCAGCACCAGCATGATCAGCGCCATGGTCAGCGCGAACATCAATGCCATCCGGCTGGAAATGGAAATTTTCATCAGGCGATTATCCGTGGCGCATCGCGATGCAGCGGACGATTTTCCAGCACGTAGCCCATGCCTCGCACCGTGTGCAGCAGCTTTTGCGGATAGGGGGAGTCGATTTTGGCGCGCAGGCGCTTAATCGCCACTTCAACCACGTTGGCGTCGCTGTCGAAGTTCATGTCCCAAACCTGTTCGGCGATCATCATTTTGGACAGTATCTCCCCCTGATGGCGAGCCAACAGGCTGAGCAGGGCAAATTCTTTGGCGGTCAGATCGATACGCTCCCCGCCGCGGGTCACTCGCCGCGCCAGCAGATCCACGTGCAGATCGTCGATTTGCAGTTGGGTGACGTCAATGCCGTCGCTGGTGCGGCGGCGCAATAACGCCTGGATGCGGGCGACCAGTTCGATCAGCGAGAACGGCTTGGGCAGATAATCATCCGCGCCGTGGCGCAGGCCCTTGACGCGTTCGTCTACCGAACCGCGGGCAGACAGCATCAACACCGGCGTCTGTTTGCTGGCGCGCAGGCCCTCCAATACCGCATAGCCGTCTTTGCCCGGCAGCATCACATCCAGGATCACCGCGTCATAGTCCTGCTGCACCGCCAGGTGCAAGCCCTCAATGCCATCGCCGGCGACGTCTACGGTGTAGCCCAGTTCGCTCAGTGCGCGGTTAACGTAGGACGAGGTTTTTTCTTCGTCCTCAACCAACAGTAATCGCATGGCCACTCCCGTCATTATCACCTGATGATTAATTAATCATGAAACCCGCCACCTTGCCACAAGACATCATGTTCAGTGATGAGTTTATGACAGCCATGCGGTCGTGAAGCTGACGGCTGGCTGACATTTTTGTCAGCTAACGCCGCCGCCGGATAAAAAACGCGTTAACTGACACGAATGTTATCTGCGGGTCACGTTGAGGTCAGTTTGCCGCTCGTACAGTAACCTTTGGCCGCTTTGTGGCGCGCCGCGCAACCCTTGACCCAGCATCTAAAAGGATACGGACTCATGAGCCTCAAAATCGCCTCTCTTGCTGTCGGCGTGGTGGTGGCCGCTACTTCGCTCTCTTTGTGGCTGGTGGTGGCCGCTCGCGATACGCCGCCAACTGCACCGCCGCCACCGCCACGGGTCGGGGTGGTAACGTTGAAAAACGAACCTATACCCCTGACCAGTGAACTGCCGGGACGGGTTGCCGCCTTTCGCAATGCGGAAGTGCGGCCACAGGTCGGGGGCATAGTGCAAAAACGCCTGTTTACCGAAGGGGAACAGGTCAAGGCGCAGCAACCGCTTTACCAAATCGACCCGGGGCTGTTTCAGGCGGAATACGATCGCGGCAATGCGGCCTTGGTGCGAGCGCGGGCACAGCTGCGTACCGCCGCGTTGTTGATTCAACGTTACCGGCCGCTGGCAGAGAGCCGGGCCATCAGTCGTCAGGTGTATGACGACGCCGTAGCCGCTCATCAGCAGGCGGTGGCCGACGTGCAGTCTGCGGAGGCCCAGTTGGAAACGGCACGTATCAATCTGGTTTATACCCGGGTGCTGTCACCCATCGACGGCATTATTGGACGTTCGCTGGTGACCGAAGGGGCGCTGGTGACGGCGCAGCAGGCCGAGGCGGTGGCGGCGGTGCAGCAGATAGATCCGATTTATGTGGACGTGACCCAGTCCAGCGTCCAGCTTTTGCGGTTGAGAAATGCGCTGGAAAGCGGCGCGGTTGCTCAGGCCGACGGCCCTCAGTCTGCGGCGGTCACTCTGACACTGGAAGACGGCTCTCGCTATGTCCACGGTGGCAAATTGCAATTTTCAGAAATCACGGTGGATCGTTCCACCGGCTCGGTGGTGCTGCGCGCGGTATTCCCCAATCCGGAACGCAAGCTGCTGCCGGGCATGTTTGTGCGAGCCCGGCTGTTAGAGGGCATGGCCGCGCAAGGGGGGCTGCTGGTGCCGCAGCGGGGCATTACCCGCAACCCGCGCGGTGAAGCGACCGCCCTGGTGGTGAACGAGGCGGGCAAGGTTGAGCTGCGCGAACTGACCACCGAACGGGCGATGGGGGACAGTTGGCTGGTGTCGACCGGGCTGGCGGCGGGCGATCGGGTGATTGTCGAAGGCGTGCAGCAGGTCAGGCCTGGCGCACAGGTCAATGCGGTGGAGTGGGCTCCGGCTGCCACAACGCTGTTAAGCAGCACTCGTAAGGAGCCGGCGCATGGCTAAATTCTTTATCGAGCGCCCGGTGTTTGCCTGGGTGCTGGCCATCATCATGATGCTGTGTGGCCTGCTGTCGATTGCCAATCTGCCGGTGGCGCAGTACCCAAGCATCGCGCCACCCACCGTCAGCATTCAGGTCAACTATCCCGGTGCCTCGGCGAAGACGGTGCAGGATACGGTGGTGCAGGTGATTGAACAGCAGATGAACGGTCTCGACAATCTGCAATACATTTCCTCCGAAAGTAATTCCGACGGCAGCATGAGCATTGCGTTGACCTTTGCGCAGGGCACCGATGCCGATACCGCTCAGGTACAGGTGCAAAACAAGCTGGCGCTGGCACAGCCGCTGTTGCCGCTGGAGGTACAGCAGCAGGGGATCCGCGTTACCAAGTCCACCGCCAACTTTATGATGGTGATGGCGTTTGTCTCGACGGATGGTCGCATGACCCGGCAGGACCTGGCGGATTACGTCGCCTCCTATGTACAGGATCCGATCAGCCGCACCAACGGCGTGGGAGACTTCCAATTGTTCGGTGCGCCTTATGCGATGCGCATCTGGCTGGATCCTGCTGCGCTGGTGAACTACAGCCTGACCGCCACCGACGTCAGCAATGCGATTCAGGAGCAGAACGTTGAGGTTTCATCCGGTCAGTTGGGGGGACAACCGGCGTTGCCCGGCCAGGAGCTGAATGCCACGGTAATTGGCCCCTCACGCTTGCAGACCCCGGAGGAGTTCGGCCAAATCCTGCTGAAAACCGATCCGGACGGTTCGCGGGTTCGCCTGGCCGACGTGGCGCGCATTGAGCTGGGCGCGCAGAACTACGCGATTGATAGCTACTACAACGGCAATGCGGCGGTCGGGCTGGGCGTGCGTCTGGCAACCGGTGCCAATGCGCTGCAAACCGCGCAGGCGGTGCGTGCCACGCTGGCGGAGCTGAAACCCTTCTTCCCACCGGGAATGGAAGCCGTGGATGCCTATGACACCATTCCATTCATTAGCCTGTCGATCGAAAACGTGGTGCGTACGCTGGTGGAGGCGGTTGTGCTGGTGTTTGCGGTGATGTATCTGTTTTTGCAGAACTTCCGGGCCACGCTGATCCCGACGCTGGCGGTGCCGGTGGTGCTGCTGGGGACCTTTGGCGTGCTGGCGGCCTTCGGTTACTCGATCAACACGTTGACCATGTTTGGCATGGTGCTGGCGATTGGCCTGCTGGTGGATGACGCCATCGTGGTGGTGGAAAACGTCGAGCGGCTGATGCATGAGGAGGGGCTTTCACCTAAGCAGGCAACCCGTAAATCGATGAGCCAGATCACCGGTGCCTTGATAGGCATCGCCATGGTGCTGTCGGCGGTATTTGTGCCGATGGCGTTTTTTGGCGGTTCAACCGGCGTGATCTACCGGCAGTTCTCCATCACCATTGTCTCCTCGATGGTGCTGTCGGTGATGGTGGCGGTGGTGTTTACCCCGGCGCTGTGCGCTACGCTGCTCAAGCCGGTAAAGCCGGGAGAGCATGCCGCACGCAAAGGTTTCTTTGGCTGGTTTAACCGCCGCGTCGAGTGGGCCAACCGCAGTTACGCGGCTTCGGTAATGCGCGGTCTGGGCCGCCCACGTCGGCTGATGCTGATTTATCTGGTGATTGCCATTGCCACCGGCTGGCTGTTTACCCGCATTCCGACCTCGTTCCTGCCGCAGGAAGATCAGGGCATGTTGTTCGCGCAGGTACAGGCACCGGCCGGGGCCACCGCAGAACGGACGCAGGCCACCTTGCGCGGTGCCACGGAGTACCTGTTGAAAATGGAGAAGGACAGCGTGCGTTCGGTGTTCGCTATCTCCGGGTTTAACTTCGGCGGTCGCGGGCAGAACGTCGGCACCCTGTTTATTCGCCTGCATGACTGGGACCAACGGCCGGACGCCTCGCAAAAGGCCGACGCGGTCGCCACCCGCCTCAACGCCATGTTCGCACGCGACTTTCGCGATACCCGTATCTTTGTGGTTTCGCCCCCGGCCGTACGTGAATTGGGCAACGTGGCGGGCTTTAACTTCCAACTGATGGATCGCGGCGGTATTGGGCATCAGCCATTGCTGGCGGCGCGCGACAGGTTCCTTGCCGCTGCCCGGCAGAGTCCGGTGTTGAACAACGTGCGTGCCAACGGCCTGGAGGATGCGCCCCAGTATGAACTGCTGATCGACCGCGAGAAGGCGCGGGCGCTCAGCGTACCGATCACGGAGATTAACCGCACGCTGTCGCTGGCCTGGGGCTCGGGTTATGTGAACGACTTTATCGATCGCGGTCGGGTGAAGCGGGTTTATGTGCAGGGAGATGCCTCGTCACGCATGCTGCCGCAGGATCTGGAACAGTGGTTTGTGCGTAACGACAACGGGGATATGGTGCCGTTCTCCGCCTTTGCCAGCGCCGAATGGACCTACGGTGCGCAGAAACTCAATCGGTACAACGGCGCACCGTCGTTTAACCTGCAGGGCGAACCGGCGGCGGGCTTCAGCTCCGGCGACGCGATGGCGGAAATGGAACGCATTGCCGCCACCATGCCGCCCGGCGTGGGCTACGACTGGACCGGACTGTCGTTTGAAGAACGGTTGTCCGGCGCCCAGGCACCGGCACTCTATGCGATTTCACTGCTGGTGGTCTTCCTGTGTCTGGCGGCGCTGTATGAAAGCTGGAGCGTGCCCAGCGCGGTGATGCTGGTGGTGCCGCTCGGGGTGATTGGCGCGGTGGTGGCCACGTTGCTGCGTGGGCTGGCCAACGACGTTTATTTCCAGGTGGGGTTGCTGACCACCGTCGGGCTGGCGGCCAAAAATGCCATTCTGATCGTGGAGTTCGCCAAGGCGCACTTCGAAGCCGGCGCCAGTCCGGTAGAGGCGGCGGTGCAGGCCGCCAGACAGCGGCTGCGGCCGATCCTGATGACCTCGCTGGCGTTTATTCTCGGCGTGGTGCCGCTGGTGATTGCCAGCGGGGCGGGCTCAGGCAGTCAGAATGCCATCGGCACCGGGGTAATCGGCGGCATGCTGACCAGCACCTTCCTGGCCATTTTCTTCGTACCGGCGTTTTTCGTCATCATGCTGCGGCTGTTTCGGGTGAAACGGCTCAGCGAACGCCGCCGGGCGGAGGATGAAGCGGAGATAACTGCCCCGGCGCCGGGAGCTGAGCCATGATAAAACTTTTGGCTATCATGCTGGCCACTGCCACCCTGACGGGCTGCTCGTTGACGCCGGACTATCAACGCCCCGCTGCGCCGGTAGCGCCAGCCTATCCGGATTATGGCGTCGCGCAGGTCGACGGAACGGCAGCGGCTATCGGTTGGCGTGAGTTTTACCGCGATCCGCTGCTGCAAACGCTGATTACGCAGGCCCTGACGAATAACCGTGACTTGCGCATTGCGGCGCTGAACGTGGAGGCGGCTCGCGCCAGCTACCGCATTCAACGGGCAGATACGCTGCCCACCCTGGCGGCGCAGGGCAGTGGTTCGGTACAGCGTACCCCGGGCAGTCTGTCCGCAGGCGGGCAGTCTGCGGTGGGGCGCAGCTATCAGGTCGGGGGAGCGCTGTCGTGGGAGCTGGATCTGTTCGGGCGGCTTCGCAGCCTCAACCAGCAGGCGTTGGAATTGTATTTGGCACAGGATGAAACCCGGGCCGCCGCGCAACTGGCGCTGATCGCCGAAACCGCCAACGCTTATCTTTCGCTACGCGCCGATAGCGAACTTCTGGCGCTGGCGCAGGAAACGCTGAGCTCACAGCAGGCGGCCTTTGGGCTGGTGGAACAAAGCTTCCAGCTCGGTGTGGCGACCGAACTGGATCGCAGCCAGGCGGAGGTTGGGGTACGGACGGCGCAGCGTGATTTGGCTCAGTATCGGCGTCAGGTTCGGCAGGACACCAATGCCCTGACGCTGTTGGTTGGGCAGCCGTTGGGCTCGGCGATGAGTTCGCGTCTGGCGCAGGCCAGCACCTTGCCGGACGATCTGTTGCCGGAAACCATTCCGGCCGGGCTGCCGGCAGATTTGCTGACCCGGCGGCCGGATATCCGAGCGGCAGAGCATCAGCTACGCGCCGCCAATGCCAATATCGGCGCGGCGCGGGCGGCGTTCTTTCCGTCCCTCAGCCTGACCAGTTTCGGCGGCACGGCCAGCGCCGGCCTGGACGGTTTATTTTCTGCCGGTTCCGGTGCCTGGAGTTTTGTGCCGCAGCTCTCGCTGCCTATCTTCTCCGGCGGCTCTTTGCGTGCGGGATTGGATCTGGCGGAGGTGCAAAAACGCATTGAGGTGGCGCGTTATGAGCAGGCGATACAACAGGGATTTCGCGAAACCGCCGATGCGCTGGCCGGTCGCGACACGCTGGATGAGCAAATCCGGGCGCAAACGCAGTTGGTGGCGGCCAATCAACGCGCTTACAGCCTGTCGCAGCAGCGTTTTCAGCAGGGCGTGGATAACTACCTGACCGTGCTGGATTCCCAGCGTTCCCTGTATGCGGCGCAGCAGGTGTTGGTGGATACGCGCCTGGCGCGATTGACCAATCTCGTCGATCTTTACCGTGCGTTGGGCGGCGGGTGGCGCGAATAAGGGTTTTGCCAACAGGCGCGGCCTTCACCGCGCCTGACGTGGTTGCCGGTTAGCTGAGCTGGTAACGGCTGTCCGGCCGTGCGGCCGCCGGTAAATCCGTTTCGTCGTTCATTTCGCGCAGGTTGATCTCAATCGCGTTGCACATGGCATTGAGCGGCAGGTCATTGGCGGCGGTGCCGAATGGATCTTCCAGTTCCTCTGCCAGCGAGTCCAGCGAGATGAAGGTGTAGGAGATAAACACCGACACCAGCGGCGTCATGTAATGCAGATCCGGCACCAGCGCGAAAGGTAGCAGGGTGCAGAACAGGTAGACCGTGCGATGAACGATCAGGCTGTAGGCAAAGGGGATCGGCGTATTGGCGATGCGTTCGCAGCCGCCGAGGATCTCCGACAGCCGGTTGAGGTTTTGGTCGATGCTGTGAAACAGCATGTCCGACAGCTGTGCCGATTGTCGTTTTTCGCCCAGCCATTGGCCCATCATCAACAGCAGCCGGTTGCAGGGGGACATGCTGTTTTCTATCGCTCGCAGATCGACGTTGGGCAGCAGCCGTTGCAGGTCGGCGCTGCTATCGGTGCCGCGCAGCTGGTGTTTCAGGCAGTAGCTGAACGCGATCAGCAGGGCGGCAAACTCGCGCGCCGCCTGATCCTGCTGCGGTAGCAGACTCTTGATCTGGCGCAGCAGCGAGCGCTCAACGATCAGCAGGCTGCCCCACAGCAACCGCGCCTCGGTGAAACGCGCATAGCTGACGCTGTTGCGGAAGCCGAGAAAGATAGCGATCGCCACGCCCAGCAGGCTGAAAGGCGCCAGGGTCAGTTTGACCCCCAGATGTTCGTACCATTGAAAACACAGCACGGCGACGATGGACATCGCCACGTTAAGGCTGAGGCGAAACAGAATTTTGGATAGCACTGAACCGTGCCAGACGAAGAGCCGCCTGAACCAGTGTTGCTGAGGTCTGACAATCATATGTGTGGTGATGTCTGGGGAATGAGAGCCGCTGTTGTAACAGATTTGCGGTCGGTACATCAACGATCTGAGTATGAAAAGTTAAAAAGCCCGCCGAAGCGGGCCCAGATCCTTCATCATCAGCGGAACGGCGGCTCGTTAAAGGTACGCAGCTTGCGGGAATGCAGGCGATCGCCCTCGGCGCGCAGCAGGTCGATAGCGCAGATACCGATCTGCAGGTGTTCCGAAATGGCCCCTTCATAAAAGCGGTTGGCCTGGCCGGGCAGCTTGATTTCACCGTGCAGCGGTTTGTCGGACACGCACAATAGCGTGCCGTAAGGCACCCGGAAACGGTAGCCCTGAGCGGCGATGGTGGCGCTTTCCATATCTACCGCGACGGCGCGGCTGAGGTTAAAACGCAGCGCCGACGCGGAATAGCGCAGCTCCCAGTTGCGATCGTCGGTGGTGACCACGGTGCCGGTGCGCAGGCGTTGTTTTACCTCTTCGCCAGGCATGCCGCTGACCATTTTGGTGGCGTCATACAGCGCACGCTGTACTTCGGCAATGCTGGGGATCGGGATATCCGGTGGCAGCACCGAATCCAGCACGTGGTCGTCCCGCAGGTAGGCGTGCGCCAGCACGTAGTCGCCAATCGACTGGCTTTCGCGCAGGCCGCCGCAGTGGCCGATCATCAGCCAGGCGCTGGGGCGCAGCACCGCCAGATGGTCGCAGATGGTTTTGGCGTTGGAGGGGCCGACGCCGATATTGATCAGCGTGATGCCCTGGCCGGTGCGAGAGATCAGGTGGTAGGCCGGCATCTGGTGGTTTTTCCACGCCAGGTCGGAGACCGCCTGATCCGGTGCGGTGGTTTCTGGCGTGATATAGATGCCGCCGGCGCTCGACAGCGCAATATAAGGACTGGCCGGATCGGCTATTTCGGCGCAGGCCCAGCGGACAAACTCATCCACATAGCGGGTGTAGTTGGTGAACAGCACGAAGGGCTGAAAATGCTCCACCGGGGTGCCGGTGTAGTGCCGCAGCCGCGCCAGCGAAAAGTCGGCGCGCAGGGCGTCGAAGTGTGAAAGCGGGAAGGTGCTGGTGGCGTGAAACAGGCCATCGGCAGTCTCATCGCCAATTTGCGCCAGCTCGGTGGTGGGGAAATGCTGCGCCAGGCTGGCGCTCATCGACCGATCCAGCATCAGGTTTGAACCGTCGATCACGTAAGGGAAAGGTATTTCCTGCTGTGACGGTCGCACTTCGATATGCGCATCGTACTCCCCGGCCAGCAGGGTCAACTGTTCGGTCAGATAATGGCGGAACAGATGCGGGCGGGTGATGGTGGTGGTATAGCAACCGGTGTGGGTGAAACGGCCATAGGCGCGGGTTTTGGTTTGACCGGGCGATTTTCCGTCCCAGCTGACGCGCAGCTCAGGGTAAACAAATAGCCCTGCCGCGCGGGTCTGCGCGTCGGGCAGACTGCCATGGCTGATAAAGTCACCGACCGCCTGGCGCAGCGCCTCAACCGAGGCGACATACAGCGCTTCCAGTTGTTCGACTGCCTGAGCGGGGGTGAGGCCGGTGCCGGATTGCTGACTGCTCATATTCTCTCCTTGGTTCTCCCGGCTATGCGGCGGGGAGGCATACGGATGCCGATATCAATTCACAGCAACAGGTTAGCCGAAGATGGGCGCAAAAGCTTTGGACAAACGGCAGGGGGCGAATAAATTCGCCCCGAATAACGCGGGCGCCGCATGCAGCGCGATGATCAGGAGGCGGGGGCAGCCTGTTCCACTTTCAGCGAGACCAGGCCAATACCCAGTTTCTTCGGTACAAAACCGCCGCTGGCACCTTCTTGTGGTTCCGTGGGGGCCGGCGGCGTGATGCTGATGTTTCTGGCTCCGGCAGGGTTGTCGAAGCGCAGCGTCACGGTGGTGTCCTGTTCGCTGAGCGTCACAAACTGTTCCTGATTGCCGACGCGCACCGAGATAGGTTCGCCGACGTTTTTACCGTAGGCGCGGGCGCGCAGCACCAGATCGAATGCTGATGGCAGGGGATCGACGTAATCAATATTCACCGTCGGCGCCAGGTTGGCGTCTGACCAACGGCCCCAGTCTTCGACGCTGGAAACGCCGGTGATCGCCTTCACCTGTTCCGGCATGCCCGGCAGCATAAAGGCGATGGCGTCCGCGTGGTATTTAACGGCGGCGTCGTCGACTTTCAGCTTGTCGACGGCGCTTTGGTAGGTGGCGATGCTATCGTTTGGCGGACGCTCAAAGTCTATTTTGCCGCGATAGCTGCCCCCTTTGGCCTGCACGATGTGCGGTGGGGCGGCCAGGCTGCCCGACGCGATGCAGGTGTCGGTGCTCAACGCCAGTTCTGGCGACCACACCCGACCGATTTCATAACACTTGTCGACCCAGACGAATTTCTCGCCCGCCCCCAGTCCGGCAAGCTGTTTTTTCAGCGGCGTGGACAGGTAGACGTTAAACATCGGCTCAATTTTGTTGTCCGTCACCTTCAGAATAAACGGCACCTTAAAGGTGATGCCGGAGAAGGTAAAGCGGTTGCCCCGATCGTCGAGACTGTAGTTTGTGATGCTGTTCGGGAAGCCCCATTGCTTGACCACCGCTGGTTTCCAGGCGTTGATTTTTTCGTCGATATTCAAAAACAACGTCGCCAGCGTTGGGCTGGACAGGCTGCTGCGACCGAGGCCAATGTAGTTATCGCCACCCATCACGTCCAGCACGGTAGCGCCGTTGTCCAGCGTGCTGCGCTTCTCGTTATGCAGCGCGGTCTGCGGGCGGGTGCCGTCGATAATAAAGAACAGGTTGCGGCGTTTCTGCTTGGTCAGGATGTCATAGGCGGTATTGTTCATCGCCAGATGGTCAGAAGACACCACGATAACGGTATTTTTGAAGTAGTCGGACGCCTTGATTTTGTCGATCAGCGCGGCGATATGCTGTTGGCTGCAGGCCACTGCGCTCAGCGACCGATTCTCTTTATTCTGCCAACGGAACGACTTTTTGCTGCAGCTGGCGGAGATAAAGCCGTCCGGGTGATGGGTGTCCACGGTCAAGGCGAACAGCGAGAACTTTTTGTTCTGCTTCGACAGCTCGACGAATTTGTCGAACACCACGTCCAGCACGGTATCGTCGTACCAGCCCCAGTCATTTTTGTAGCCCGGGTCGCTGACCTGTCCGCGTAATTCCTTAAAGCCGTAGGCATGGTCAAAACCGTGCGATTTCAGGAAGGTGTCCTTGCCGGCGAAGGCCAGCTCGGCGCCCTGATAAAAGTAGTTGTCGTACCCGGCGGATTTCAGCACGTCGCCCAGGCAGACGTTTTCCGGGTAAAAGGTGGATACCGCGCTGGAGGCGTTGCCGTCAAAGGGCGCAAACAGTGGGATACCACACTGTGAAGACACCATACCGGCGATGGTGTAACCGGTGCCGGGCAGCTGTTGGGTATTGCTGAAGTCGATGCTGTTTTCGCGGTGCTGGTTCAGTTCGTCGGTCAGGCCGGGGAAGGTTTGTTGGTCGAAGTAGGTTCTCTCCAGGCTTTCAGCATAGATATACACCAGGTTCGGCGCTTTGCCCTGTACGGTTTTCTTCGGCGCTTTGTAATAGGTGTCAAAGTCGGCGGTATCGCCGCTAATCTGGCTCTTCACCAACAGCGAGATGTCCTGAAAGGCGGGAGTAGTGCCGACGGAAAACAGCGCCAGCATCACGGCGAGCACGCTGTAAACCACGCTGCTGCTTTTCGCCTTGCGCCGTACCAGACTCCAGGTCAGCAGGGTGAAGATCAGCGCCAGCACCGCCAGCAGGCCGACAAACGGCAGCAGGTATTTGCCGACGCCGGCGCCCTTCAGGCTGCTGGTGAGGGTGTAGATCACCGCATCGGTAATGCCGTCACCGGTAAAGTAGTTGCTGGCGATCAGCACCACGTTGAGGATCAGATAGCTGCCCAGCAGCGTCAACAGGGTGGCCAGCCACCAGCGGTTGGCGGCGGCACGGGTGCGGT
This sequence comes from Serratia sp. BIGb0234, assembly GCF_024809915.1. Lineage (NCBI taxonomy): Bacteria > Pseudomonadati > Pseudomonadota > Gammaproteobacteria > Enterobacterales > Yersiniaceae > Serratia > Serratia sp. BIGb0234. The sequence continues at coordinate 553,764 of NZ_JANUEI010000002.1, read as the reverse complement.
AGATTAAAATTGAGGCTAAAAAAAGTGCAAACGAGATTAATGCTGAAACCATCCACCGTACCCTGTCTGATTAAAAAGGAAATCTTAACTGCCCTGGCAAACGCCGCCGACCCAAGCACGACGCGAAAGAGGAAGGGTATAGCGCATTGAAAGCGCCAGGGTCAATGCGTGTTTGCGCTGCCCTGGCGTGGCAGAGTGCGATCGGTCGTTTTTGTGACAATAGTGTGACATGAATCACGCCAGCGAGGCGAAAAGCGGCTGAATGTTGCTCATCCGAGGTTTGGCTCTAGCCTTAACGGAGAGCGTTGACGAAACACCTACACCCTTTTTTCAGGAGAAAGCCATGCATAGCATTCCCGCCGCCGTACTCGATGATTTGGCTCCGCAGGGGATCCTGCGTGCGGCCATCAATCTGGGCAATCCGGTGTTGGCGCAGAGGGGGCCAGACGGCGAACCTCAGGGGGTATCCGTGACGCTGGCCGGCGCGCTGGCCCGCGAGTTGGGCGTGGCGCTGGAGTTGGTGACCTATGATGCCGCAGGCAAGGTTTTTGCCGCGTTGGAAACCGGAGACTGGAACATCGCCTTTATGGCCATCGAACCGGTGCGGGCGGCGCAGATCGCGTTCAGTGCGCCTTATGCGATCATTGAGGGGACCTACCTGGTGGCCCAGGCGTCTGCCTGGCAACAGGTTGCCGAACTTGACCGGCCCGAGGTGCGCATTGCCGTAGGCCAGGGAGCGGCTTACGACCTGTATCTGTCGCGAACCTTAAAGCAGGCGCAACTGGTGCGTGCCGATACCTCCGCCGACGCGATCGCCTTGTTCCTCGAACAGGGGTTGGATGCGGCTGCGGGCGTGCGTCAACCGTTGCTGGCTGCCGCAGCGCAAAACCCGGGGTATCGGGTGCTGGCCGGGCATTTCACTGCCATCCAGCAGGCCATGGCGGTTCCGCGACAAAAAGCGTCGGGGGCAGCCTATGTGCGTGATTTTGTGGAGCGGTGCAAGGCGAGTGGCCTGGTGCTGCAGGCTTTGCAGCGCAGCGGTCAGGGTGACGTTACCGTCGCGCCTTCTGCCTGAGGGGGAATGGCAGGGGCGCGGCATACTGCGCCCCTGATAAAGCGAATAACCTTTAATTCAGCTCCACCGCGTATTGCTCCACCGGCGTGATTTTTTTGATCAGCTTGTTGTCGAACAGGAATTGTTCGTAGGCTTGATAGCGCGCTTTATCCAGCTTCGCCGGATCGGTTGCGAACAGCGGCAGGCTGGCTTGCCAGGCCTGTTTGTTCAGCTCGGTATTGAGTTCCGGATGGGCTTTGGCGAACGCCAGCCAGCTTTCCTGCGGATGGGCGTGCAGATAGTCGCTGCCTTTTTTCAGCGCCGCGAGGAATTTTTTGATTTTCGGCTCGGCCAGCGAATCGCGATTGGCGACGATAATCAGCTCGTCGTAGCTCGGCACACCGTAGTCTTCCACGTTAAACACCACCGGATCTTTGCCCTGCAGTTTCAGCTCCAGCGCTTCAATGTTGCGATAGCCGCCGATTACCGCATCGACCTGGCCCGCCAGCAGGGCGCTGGTCAGTTGGAAATTAACGTTAATCAGTTTGGTTTCATTGGGGTTGAGGTGTTCATGCTCAAGCATGGTCGCCAAGGTGGCTTGTTCGATGCCGCTGACCGAATAGCCGATTTTTTTACCCTTAAGTCCTGCCGGGGTGGTGATGCTTTTATCCAGCGTCATCACGGTATTGAGCGGTGAGTTAATCAGGGTGCCTACGCGCACCAGCGGCAGGCCCTGATCGGCAAAAAAGTGCAGCTGCGGCTGGTAGGTGATGGCCAAATCGGCCTGTTTTGCCGCCACCAGGCGCGGCGGCAGCGCCGGGTCGGAAGGGGGCACAATCTTGACGTCCAACCCTTCGGCCTTGAAGGCGCCGATCTGCTCGGCCACCATGATGGGCGCGTGGTCGGGGTTAATATACCAGTCGAGCACCAGCGTCAGTTTTTCCGCGGCATTGGCCTGGCTTGCCAGCGTGGCGCCGAGCAGCAGCCCGCAGACGGTATTTTTAAGCATGGTTGTTACCCTTGTTGTTGTGAGGCGATCAATCATTTTCCGGTGCCCAGTCGATCAGGCGCAGCAATAGCGCGTCTACCGTCACCCATAGCAAGACGGTCATCAGCACCAAAATAAACAGCGCGGCAAAGCAGATGTCGGTCTGCATGCGCGCGTTGGCGTTAAGCATGACGTAACCCAGGCCTTCCGCCGAGCCAACCCATTCGCCGATGATGGCGCCGATAGGGGCGACGGCGGCGGCCATCCGCAGCCCGGAACCGAAAGCCGGTAGCGCCGCCATCAGCCGCACGTGACGCAGTTGGGCCCAGGGAGAAGCACGTAGGGTACGGGCCAGATCGAGATAATCGTTATTGACCCGGCGTAGCCCATCGAAGAAGGCGGAAGTCACCGGGAAGAAAATCACCAGCACCGCCATTACCACTTTGGCGCTCATGCCAAAGCCGAACCACAGCACCAACAGCGGCGCCAGCGCAAACACCGGGATCGCCTGGCTGGTCAGCACCAACGGCATCAACCAGCGCTGCAGGCGCGGCGAAAAGATCATGCACAGCGCCAGCGTGGCACCGAGCAAAACCCCGGCCAGCAAACCGCAGGCGATCTCCGAGGCGGTGATCAGCGTGTGATAAGCGAGGTACGCCCGGTTGTCCCACAGCGCCTGTGCCACCGCCGAGGGGGAGGGCAACAGGAAGGCGGGGATATCGCCCAGCGTGACCAGTGCCCACAGCAGCAACAGGCCGGCGAACACCGTCAGGCTGCGACGCATCCGCGACAGACGGCTTTCAGGGAGGGTTTTCATCCGGCGGCCCTCACCAGTTGCAGCAGCAACTCGCTCTGGCTTTTCAGCAGTTGAGGATTGTCCGGCGCTCGCGGCGGTAAGCCCTCGATAACATGACTGTCGTCCAGCCCCGCCGGATAACGGGACAGCACCAGCAGGCGGTGGCTTAGGCGGCAGGCCTCCATGGGGTCGTGGGTGATCAGCAGCACGGTATGCTGCGCCAGCAGTTCGGCGGCCAGCTGCTGGATCATGGCGCGTGTAATGGTATCCAGCGCGGAGAAGGGTTCATCCATCAACACAATCGGCTGGCGCTCATACAGCGTGCGGGCAATAGCGGCACGTTGACGCATGCCACCGGACAGCGCGGCAGGCAAGCTGCGGCCATAGCCGGTCAAGCCCACGCGTTCCCGCAGATGTTCCGCCCAGGCGCGGTCGACCTTTTCGCCGCGCAGCCGCGCACCGAGGCTAATATTCTCGTCAATTGTCAGCCAGGGATAGAGCAGATCCTTTTGCCCCATATAGGCGATACGCCCGGTTATCGGCAGGCCATCGCTGCCGATAACCGTACCGGAGGTGGGTTTCGCCAGCCCGGCGATGATCTTCAGCAGGCTGGTCTTCCCCGCGCCGCTGGCGCCGAGCAGGGCAACGAAGCTGCCGCCGGCGATATCGAAATTCAGACCATCGAAAATCACCTGCTGACCAAAGCGCAGGGTCAGATCCCGTACCTGAATACCGGGCCGGGCATTGCCGTGCTGCGTGTCGCCGAGGCTCATTGGGCATTCAACCCCATCTGCCAGAAGGCGGATTCCAGGCGGGTGGCGGTGGTGAAAATCGCCGACAGTTCGTTCAGGCGGCTTGGGGCACCCCGCTGGAGGCCAACGTTTTCCAGCAGGTCGAGGGAGGCTTGTACGCCGCTCAGATACGCGGGATCACCATAGTTGCGGATCCACGAGGCATAGGGATTGCCTTCCATCACGGTGTTGGGATCGTTGAGCAGGCGCAGGCCGATTTCGGCATAGCCGGCGACGCAGGGCATTAACGCTGCCAGCAGATCCAGAGCATCTCCGGCGTGGCCGATATCGAGCACATAGCGGGTGTAATTGAGGGTTTCCGGCGCTTCTGGTTCGGCGGCTATCTGCGGTTCGCTCAATCCCCAGTCGGCACAATAGGCCAGGTGCAGGGGCAGTTCGGCGACAATCGCATTGAGCGAAGCGGTAGCGGCACGCATTTCCGGCAGGGTGCGCAGTTTGCTGACCAGCAGGGCATAGGCGCGGGCAAAGTGGATCAGGAACAGATAATCCTGCGTCAGGTAGCGGCGAAAAGCGGGTTCCGGCAGCGTACCGGCGGCCAGTTGCTGAATAAAGGGGTGTGCCACATAGTCCTGCCAGTGACCGCCGGCCTGTTGGCGCAGCTTTCCGTAAAGACCGTTATCGAATAAGGGAGTAAACATGGGACCTCCAAAAGTGAGTGGAGATCCGGGCGCGCTGAGGTGAGGTATGAACAGGCAACCGCCGTGAGGGGATTGCCGACCGTCCCTTCGCTGGCATGACCCAGATCAGGTTCAAAGGGTTCGGCTTGCGCCATCTCAGCCCGTAACAGGACACCCCTCGGAGGAGCCTGTTATACGATATTTACTTTTTGATTACAATGCTCAGGCAGTGTGGCGTCGTGGCGTAAAAGGATCCGTTTAGTGCGATCGGCCACGATATTTCTGGCCGGAAGGGGGCGATTTTTGTCACTGTAATCCGGTCATTAATGAATCTAAGGATCACCCCATGAAGAAAATCGGCTTCCTTTCTTTCGGCCACTGGACGCCTTCGTCGCAGTCGGGCACCCGTTCGGCGGCAGATGCGCTGCTGCAATCCATTGATCTTGCCGTGGCGGCAGAAGAGCTGGGGGCGGATGGGGCTTATTTTCGCGTACACCACTTTGCCCGCCAGCTTGCCTCACCATTCCCGCTGTTGGCGGCCATCGGCGCCAAAACCCAGCGTATTGAGATCGGCACCGGCGTGATCGACATGCGCTATGAAAATCCGCTTTATATGGTTGAAGATGCCTGCGCCGCCGACCTGATTTCCGGCGGGCGGCTGCAACTGGGCATCAGCCGCGGTTCTCCCGAACAGGTGATTGATGGCTGGCGTTATTTTGGTTATACGCCTGCCGAAGGCGAGACCGAAGCCGATATGGCGCGCCGCCATACCGACGTCCTGTTGGAGGCGCTGCGTGGCGAAGGCTTTGCTGAACCTAACCCGCAACCGATGTTCCCGAACCCGCCGGGCTTGCTGCGGGTAGAACCTTTCTCCGCCGGGCTGCGCGATCGCATCTGGTGGGGCGCCAGCTCAAACGCCACGGCGATCTGGGCGGCGAAGCTGGGCATGAATCTGCAAAGCTCAACGCTGAAAAACGACGAAACCGGCGAACCTTTCCACGTGCAGCAGGCCAAGCAGATCCGCGCTTATCGCGATGCCTGGAAGGCCGCAGGTCATGCACGCCAGCCGCGGGTGTCGGTCAGCCGCAGCATCTTTGCGCTGATGAACCAGCAGGATCGCAGCTATTTCGGCAACAGCGGCCAGGACAGCGATCAGGTGGGGTATATCGATCAGCAGACTCGCGCGGTATTCGGCCGTAGCTATGCCGCCGAGCCGGAACTGCTGATCAAGCAGTTGGCGCAGGACGAAGCGATTGCCGAAGCCGATACCTTGCTGCTGACCGTGCCCAACCAGCTAGGCGTTGACTACAACGCCCACGTGATTGAGTCGATCCTGACTCATGTCGCCCCGGCGCTGGGCTGGCGCTGATGAGAGAAACGCTTCTCAAACCGGGAGGCGTTATTGACTTATTTTGTCGATTTTGTATTTTAAGGCCATGCATACATTTCTGATTATCGTCCCCGAAGGGGGCATGCTGTTCGAATCGGCGGGGATCGCCGACATCCTGATGCAGGCCAACCGCTTGCGGCCCGATGACGCGCCGCTCTACCAGATGGCGATAGTCACCACGCAAACCCACCGGGTGGTGCATGGCTCGTCCGGTTTGAATCTGTTGGCCGATCATCGCCTGGCGGATCTCGACCCTGAGGTGGCACGCGATACCATTATCGTTACCGGCAAAGGGGCGACCGAGGAAGAAAGCGCCTTTGTGGTGGATTGGCTCCGCCGTGCGGCCCCCAAGGCGCGGCGCGTGGCCTCCGTTTGCGGTGGGGCGATGCTGCTGGCCGAAGCCGGTCTGCTGGACGGCCGCCGGGCAACCACCCATTGGCGGCTGCTGGAAACCTTGCAGGCCCGTTTCCCCAAAGTGAAGGTCGAAAATGGGCCGATCTACGTGCAGGATGGTGCGGTCTGGACCTCTGGCGGCGTCAGCTCCGGGTTCGATCTCACGCTGGCGCTGGTGGAGGACGATTACGGTTTCGTGCAGGCCCGCGAAGTGGCGCAGGATCTGGTGATGTTTTTGCGCCGCCCCGGCGGGCAGGCGCAGTTCAGCCGTTACCCACTGAATCAGGCCAAAACACCGGGCCCTATCCGCGATCTGCAGAGCTGGATCCTGGAGAATCTGGCCGAGGATCTTTCCGTTGAGAAACTGGCCGAACGGGTTGCCATGAGTCCGCGCAACTTTACGCGTGTGTTCACGCGCGAAACCGGCATTTCACCCGCCAAATTTGTCGAAGAAGGGCGCTTGTACATCGCCCGCCAGCGTCTGGAACAGAGCTCACAAGGCATTGAACAAATCGCCACCAGCAGCGGTTTCGGCAATGCGCTCAATCTGCGCCGCGTTTTCGAACGGCATCTGCAACTGACCCCAACCGAATACCGCGATCGCTTCCATTCACGCACTTTGGCGTAAATTGATCTACAAACGTCATTTACGACATGCTCCCTGCGGCTTAAATTTACACCAGAGCCAATAACGAAGGAGTAGATCATGGTCAAAGTAGGCATTAATGGATTCGGCAGAATCGGCAGGAATGTTTTGCGTGCTGCGTTAGGTCGCAGCGACTTTGAAGTTGTGGCGATCAATGATTTGACCGACAGCAAAACCCTGGCGCATCTGCTGAAATATGATTCGCTCTCGGGCCGGCTGGCGGCCAGCGTGGAGGCCGGTGAAAACCAGCTGCTGCTGGACGGCAGGCCGATTCATGTCTTCTCTGAAAGAGATCCGGGCGCCATTCCATGGAAAAGCGTGGGCGTTGACGTGGTGATCGAAGCGACCGGTTTTTTTGCCGACAAAGCCAAGGCGGAAGTGCACATCACCCGTGGCGGCGCCAAGCGAGTGATTATCTCTGCGCCGGCAAAAGACGACGACATTACGATAGTGATGGGCGTTAACCAGGATCAGTACGATCCGGCCAAGCATCGGGTGGTCAGCAACGGCAGTTGTACCACCAACGGTTTGGCGCCCGCCGCACAGGTGCTGCATCAAGCCTTTGGTATTGAGTACGGCCTGATGAACACCACCCATGCCTACACCAACAGCCAGGCGCTGCACGATCAGCCGGAAAAAGATTTACGGGGCGCCCGTGCCGCCGCGGAGTCGATTGTGCCTTACTCCAGCGGCGCGGCCAAAGCGCTCGGCAAGGTGATCCCGAGCCTGGATGGCCGCCTGACCGGTTATTCGCTGCGAGTGCCGGTGCCGGTGGTCTCTATTGTCGACCTGACGGTCACGCTGAAACGCGAAGTGACCAGCGAAGAAATCAATGCCGCTTTCCGCCAGGCTGCGGAGTCAGGGCTACTGAAGGGCATTCTCGGTTACAGCGATGAGCCTTTAGTGTCGAGCGATTATAAAGGCGATCCGCGCTCGTCGATTATTGATGGGCTTTCCACGCTGGTGATCGGCGGCAAGTTGGTCAAGGTGCTTGCCTGGTACGACAACGAGTGGGGGTTCTCTAACCGCCTGGTCGATCTGGCGGTGCTGATGGAAAAACGCGGGTTGTAAATGCCTCGCGGTCGAATATGTTCGTCCTTTCACTCAGGCAATAGCCCCCTCCAGGGGGCTATTCAACGTCAATTCAGAGCTGTGCAATACGCATTAACTCTTCTTTCGCCCCAGGGGCCACCGCCAGCACCGGCCCGCCGCGCAGTAAACGTTCCCCTTCGGTATTGAACGGGTGGGTCCAGCCACCGGCTTCGTTCACCAGACAGTAACCTGCCAGACAGTCCCAGGCGTGCATGTAGGGTTCGTAATAGCCCACCAGCCGTCCTGCCGCCACCCAGGCCAACATCATAGCGCCGGAACCGTTGCGGAAGAAACTGCCGCCCACGGCGGTGATTGCGGCGGCAATTTCGCCGACGCGTTCCGGTTTAACATAGCTGTTGGCACCAAAACCGGTGACGTGGTTTTGCATGGTGCGTTTGGGATCCACCCGCAGTGGTTTGCCGTTGAGGGTAGCCCCCGCGCCGCGCGCGGCCTTAAAACACTCCTGCTGGCAGGGGGCAACAATTACGCCGATCACCGGTTCGCCCTGATGGATCACCGCCACGGACACGCACCAGTTCGGCATGCCGTTAACGAATGGGCTGGTACCGTCGATCGGATCCACCACCCAGGTGTAACCGGAATCGCCGGGTTGCAGGCCAAACTCTTCGCCCAGAAAACCGTCTTGCGGGAATTGGCGGGCGATGTGTTCACGGATCAGCAGTTCAACCTCGCGATCGGCAATCGAAACCACGTCTTGCGCATCGCGTTTGGTTTCAATCACCAGGCTCTCGCGGCGGTTAAAATAATCCAGCGCCTTAGCTCCGGCTTCGCGGGCCGCCTGTTCTGCCAGCGTCAGGCGCTGAGTAATCTGTTCGTTCATTTTCATTCCTTAACGTTGTTAGGATCACTGGGCAATCAGTGCCAGACCCTGAGTTTTGAAGTCAATGGCCACACGGGTGGTCGGTGCCAATTGGCGTTCCATCTGCACATCGACAATAAACAGCGCGCCGAGATCGGTTTTTACTTCATATTCGATATGGTCCCCAAGCCAGGTGCTATGGGTGACTTCGCCGTTCAAGGCGCCGCTTTGCTCCGGCAGTAGGGTGATAAACTGCGGGCGTACCGACAGTTGCGCTGCGCCGGGACGCGCCTTACCACCCGGTACCCGGTACTGGCGGCTGCCGAGGGTGATCAGCGCTTCGCCGCCGACCACTTGTTCTATGTCACAGGGCAGGATATTGGCCTCGCCCATAAAGTCGGCGATAAACACCGACGCCGGCGAATGGTAAAGCTCCTGCGGCGCGCCCTGTTGGGCAATATGCCCTTCTTTCATGACGATAATCTTATCGGAGACCGCCAGGGCTTCTTCCTGATCGTGGGTCACATAGACCGCCGTGAAGCCGAGGCGCTGCTGCAAATCGCGGATCTCGGTGCGGACGCGGCGACGCAGCCGCTCGTCGAGGTTGGATAAGGGTTCGTCGAGCAGCAGCACCTGCGGTTCCAACACCAGGGCACGCGCCACGGCGATGCGCTGTTGCTGGCCGCCGGAGAGCTCAGAGGGCAGGCGTTGGCCCATGCTTTCCAGACCGACCAATTTCAGCCCTTCACGTGCCCGATCCTGTGCCTCTTTGCGCGACAGGCCGCTGGCGAGCAGGCCGTACATCACGTTATCCAGCGAGTTCATGTGCGGGAACAGCGCGTAGGATTGAAACACCATCGCGACGTCGCGCTCGTTGGCGGGCAGATGCGTGACCTCCTTGCCGCCAATCAGAATACGGCCTGAGGTCGGATGTTCCAGACCGGCCAGCAGGCGCAGGGTAGTGGTCTTGCCGCAGCCGGAAGGGCCAAGCAGCGTCACCAGCGTGCCGGGCTCGACGGTGAGTGAAAGCCCGGGCAAGGCGGTGAAATCGGCAAACTGTTTGGTGACGTTCTCAAACACCACCGAGCCGGAACGAATGGCAGTCATACGGCATTCTCCTGATGTAAGGCCGGTGGTGGCGTCACCGGCGGTGTGGTAATACGGATGGCGCGGCGCAGGCGACGTTCGCCCACCAGCAGCTGGAAAGTGAGGATCACCGCCAGCATCACCACGATAAGCACGGAGGAGTAGGCGATGGCCACGCCGTACTCCCCGTTTTCGACCAGCCCGACGATGTAGGAGGTGGCCATGTTGTACTGGGCGCTGACCAGGAAAATCACCGCGCTGATGGAGGTGATCGCGCGCACAAAGGCGTAAACCAGTGCCGCGCTGATGGCCGGTTTCAACAGCGGCAGGATCACTTTGCGCAGGGTGCGGAAACTGCTGGCGCGCAGGGTCAGCGAGGCTTCATCCAGGCTGCGATCCAACTGACTCATGGCGGCGATCCCGCCCCGGACGCCGACCGGCATATTGCGGAACACAAAGCAGGCGACCAGGATCAGGGCGGTGCCGGTGATTTCCAGCGGCGGCAGGTTGTAGGCCATGATGTAACTGACGCCAATCACCGTGCCGGGGATGGCAAAGCTGAGCATCAACATAAACTCGAAGGTCTGGCGGCCGGCAAACTTCTGCCGCACGATCAGCCAGGCGGTGAGCAAGCCGACGATGGCCGTGAGCGGTGCGGCGATCAGCGCGATTTCCAACGTGGTCCAGAACGAGTTCCATGCGACGCCGGTCCAGACGATCTGGCCGCTGTTCCAGTGGAAACCGAAGGCGCGAGCGTAATGGCCCAGCGTCAGGCTGCTGTCGAGTCCCCATGACTGCACGAAGCCGCCGATCAGGATCATGCCGTAGATAACCAGCGTGAACAGGCCCCAGGGGATCACCAACGCGTACACGCCGTAGCGCAAGCCCCGCGGCAATCCACAGTGGGTGCCGGAATCCCCTTTGCCGGTAACGGTGGCGAAGCTTTTCCCTGCCAACCACAGGCGCTGCAAAATAAAGGCGCTGAGGGTAAAGCACAGCAGGATAATCGCCAGCACGGCGGCGCGGCTCGGATCGTTTTGCGCGCCGACCACTGAGAAGAAGATTTCGGTCGACAGCACGCCGTGGCTGCCGCCCAGCACCATCGGGTTACCGAAGTCCGCCATGCTTTCGATAAAGCTGATCAGGAAGGCGTTGGCCAACCCGGGCGCCATCAGCGGCAGGGAAACGTAGCGGAAAGTGCGCCAGCGGTTGGCGCGCAGCGTTTGCGAAGCTTCTTCCAGCGAGGGGCTGACGCCTTCCACCACGCCAATCAACACCAGAAAGGCAATCGGGGTAAAGGAGAGCACCTGAGCAATCCAGATACCGGTCAGGCCATAAAGCCAGCGGCCGGGTTCAATGCCGAACACCCCGGCGAGCAGCTCGGTCACCACCCCGGCACGGCCAAACAGCAGCATCAACGCCAGGCCGATCACGAACGGCGGCGTAATGATCGGCAGCACCGTCAACATGCGCAGCCCTTTTTTGAACGGCAGTGGCGTGCGAGTGGCAGCCAGGGCAAAAGCCAGGCCGAGCAGCGTGGATCCGCTGGCGGTCATCAGCGCCAACGTCAGGGTGCGCCAGGCGGTACCGCAGCTGCCGCCCTTCAGGCAGCTCAGGCTCCAAATGGCCGGATCCTGCATATTAGCGATCAGGCCGTCGGGCTTGAACGATCCGTCCACGTCCTGCACCGAGGCGACCAACATGCTCAGCACCGGGTAAAGCACGAAAGTGGTGACCAGCGCGACCAGCAGCACAATGGCGGCGACCACAAAGGCATCGCCCTTCAGCACGCCGCGTTCGGCCAGCGCGAAAGAGAACAGCAGCAAAAATGTGGTGATCAGTAAAATAGCGCCGGCGCCAAAAGCGGGCTGGCCGTCGCTGAGTGCGCCGAACAGGTGTTCGCTCCACTGCCAGTTCCAGCCGCTGTAACCAATGGCATGGCCTTCAAACAGCAGAAAGACCACGCCGACCAGGCTGGCAGCGATCAGCAACTGCGAGCGAAAACGGCCAATTTTCAGCAGGCGAGCCAGTGCGCAAACCAGCAGCATCAGCAGGGCAATCGCCAGCCAGGGGCGTTGAAACGTCAGTATTTGCCACAGAGCGGGTGCACTCGCCTGATCCTGCCACAGCGTAGTTAGCCAGCCAAAGTCGAAGAACCCGGCTTCCTGGCTGTACCAGGGCAGCAACAACAGTGCCAGTGCGCCCAGCACGAGGGCCCCGTCAAGGCGGCGGTTTTGAGCATTCATCTTAACCTCGAGAGTTCATATGTCCTTCACCGCGTCCTGCATGGGCGAGCGTGACCTCGCCCGGTTTATTACAGAGCGCATCGCATGCGGGAGGGAAGGGCTTGAATTACTGGGCGCTGGCGCCGATCTCTTTATCCCAACGGCTGAGCAGGGCCTTGCGTTTTTCTGTCGCACCGTAGGTTTTAAAGTCGTAGTCGATCAGCTTGATGTTTTCGAAGCGCGGTGCGTATTCGGAAATTGCCGCGTTGCGATTTGACGGCAACTGGAAGGATTTAGCGTCTTTCATGTGCGATTGGGCGTCAGCGCTGAGCGCCCAGTCGTACCACACCTTGGCTTCCTTGAGATTGCGTGCGCCTTTCACGATCGACATGGAGCCAATTTCAAACCCGGTCCCTTCGCAAGGTGCAACCGCCTTGATCGGGAAGCCATCGACCTGCATCGCGACGGCATCGTGCATAAAGACGATGCCGACGGTGGTTTCGCCGCGTGCCGCCGCTTTTACCGGTGCCGAGCCGGATTTGGTGTACTGCGAAATGTTGGCGTTAAGCTTTTTCAGGTAATCGAAGGCCGGTTCTTCCCCCATGATTTGCACCAGCGTGGCGAGGGTGTTGTACGCGGTGCCGGAAGAGTTCGGGTTGGCCATTTGGATTTCGCCTTTGTAAGCCGGATCCAGCAGATCGCTCCAGCAGGCGGGCACCTTGATTTTTTTCTCTGCCAGCAGTTTGGTGTTGTAGCCCCAGCCCAGAGCCCCGGCGTAGACGCCAACGGTACGGTAGCCGGCACTTTCGGCCTGTTTACGCGCCCAGTCGTGCTGCTGATCCAGCAGCGGTGACTGATAAGGCTGGGTTAACCCCTCGTCGGCGGCCTGCATATGCGGATCGCCAGTGCCTGCCCACCAAATATCGGTGCGCGGGTTGCGGGCTTCGGTGCGAATACGTGCATAGGCTTCCCCGGCGGAGAGGCGCACCATACTGACTTTGATATCCGGGTGCTGTTTCTCAAACAGATTGGTCATTTGCTCACAGACCACCACGTCGGCGGAGCAGATCATATTCAGTTTCCCGGCAGCCTGAGCTGGCAGGGCAGAGAGTGCTGTGCCGGCGGCGAGGACCGCCATCAGAGTAACGCGTTGCATGGTGTTCTCCTTGGTTGTGTAGGGTGGCGATACGTTGTCGCCTATTCTTTTTGCACGTGTGTGCAAATAACTAGAGGATAAAAATTGCGCTGTCAATCGCGTGATGAAACAATTCAACCTACTCGTCACAAAAATGAAACAAATTGACCGCTAAAAATTTGCACAGCTTTGCAAAATGCGGCAAACTTTTCTCAGAGCGCGTAACGGATGGAAGTGAAGATGGCGATGGACAAGGCGATGATCAGTGCGAAAGACGTAGCGGAACTGGCCGGGGTCTCCCGTTCGGCGGTCTCGCGGACTTATACGCCCGGCGCTAGCGTGTCGGCGACAACCCGCGAAAGGGTAATGCGAGCGGCCGAAGAGCTGGGTTATCACGTTAACCATTTGGCACGGGGACTGGTGCGCAACCGCAGCGGCATTGTCTGCCTGATCGTTTCGGAGCTGGCGACGCCTTATCGGGCCAGCCTGGTGCGATTGCTGACCCAGCATCTGCAGGATGCGGGAAAAATCGCCATGTTGATTAACACCGATCGCTCCGATGACAGCGTGTCCCAGGCATTGCAGCAGGCGATTAACTTCCGCGCAGATGCTTCTTTTGTACTCTCCGGCATGCCGGACAGCGGCATCGCCCGCCTGTGCCACAAACACGGCCAGCGGCTGGTGCTGATCAACCGTAACGATACCTTGCCCGGCTCGCTCAGCATCCGGCTGGATAACGAAGAGGCGGCCGGCAGGGTGGTGATGGCGTTTGCCCGTGCGGGCTGCCGACGCATTGCATTCGCCAACTCATTGGCCGGTACGCCAAGCCTGATGGCGCGTGAGCGCGGTTTTCTGCAGGCGGCGGAAGCTGCGGGGCTGGAGGTGAGCGTCGAGCGTTTTGGCACCACCTCTTATGAGAGCGGCCAGATCCTGGCGCACCGCTTGCTGACCCGGCGTGAACGCCCTGATGCGGTATTCTGCGTCACCGATTTGCTGGCCTGCGGTTTTATGGACGAGGCGCGCCATCGTTTTGGGCTACGCATTCCGCAAGATCTATGCGTCGCGGGCTACGACGATATTCCGCAGGCGGCGTGGTCCTCTTATAACCTCACCACCTTTACCCAGCCGGTGGCGTTATTTGCTCAGGATGCGGTTTCCTGGCTGATGGCGGAAGAGCAGAAGGAAGAGAATACGATGCCGACGCTGGGCCAGGAGATACCGGGTGAAACCCGGCTGTATCATGCCGATTTCGTCTGGCGCGGCACCATTCGCGGTGCCTGACACAAACCCGTTACCCATTCGGGCGTGTCATCTGTCGATCGTTCTACAATGTTCTCTGCATGCGAAGGGTAGCTAGAACGAGCCTCAAAAAGTTTGCGCGAAGTGGGAGCGTATTCAAAGGGCTCTGACAGTCTGCTCGGTGCCAAGAGCGGATGCTGTTTTCCAACACTTACCCCAGCCTGCGTGTAACCTTATCTTCATCCCTTAAATTCTCAACGTATCGATAACTGCTCGCAGAGCGGGCGACACATTGCGGTGCGGATAATAGAGAAATGAACCCTCCAGTCGCTGACTGTAGCGTTGTAAAACTCTGATGAGTGAACCCTGTTCTAAATCGTCTGACACTAACTCTTCCGGGACATAAGCCAGCCCCAAGCTCAGCCTGGCGGCTTTGGCTTCCATATAGCTGTCAGAAAACGCCCATTGACCCTGCGGCCGATGCGTGATTTTTTTGCCGCCCTGATTAAGTTCCCATGCGTACAGGCTGCCGTCGCCGAACTGATAAGCTATACAGGGATGAACAACTAAATCTGCGGGGACTTGCGGAAAGCCATAGCGACGAAAGTGATCTGGCGTACCGACAATGGTCATCTCCATGTCAGGGGAAATACGAACAGCAATCATGCCACTCCCAACTTCTGGCCCCAGACGTACACCGGCATCGAATCGCTCAGCGATAATATCGACAAACCGGCTTTCACTAATGAGTTCCAGTCGGATGTCGGGGTAGTGCTGCTTAAATATCGCAAGCTTCGGCAGGAGCACCTTATCAATCGCGTGCTGACTGGCATTGATGCGTACCGTACCTGATAGGGACTGGCGATAATTGGCCAGCGTGGCGAGTCCCATATCTAAAGCATCGAATCCTGACTCAAGGGTCCGGTAGAGTTGTTCACCGGCATGGGTAAGCGATAATCTGCGCGTGGTGCGCACCAGAAGTTGAACGCCCAGTCGTTCTTCAAGTTCGCGTACAGAGCGGCTGATTCCTGATTGTGCCAGGCCAAGGCGTTGTGCCGCGGCGGTAAAACTCCCTTCCCGCACCACCTGCATGAACAGGTATAAATCGTTATAGTTTCCCCGTTTAGCCATCATCCCTCCCTCGCTACCGGCGTTAATATTTAGAACAAAATGGTATTAATCTTAGCATTTTTCACCCCCTAATCAGCACTATTACTGCTAACTATAATGTGCGCATTAGCAGCAAAGCACAGCAGCGCTGTCCGTATGACACCTGTATCTATTACGTTTTATGAGGGGATTTTGATGACTGCTTTCACCAAAAAACTGACAGCCGCGATACCCGCCATGCTGCTATGCGCATCATTAAGTGGAGTCACAAATATGAGTTATGCCGATACAACTAATCCTAACGCGCCTGTTTCGCTGATCGTTAAATGGGATAAAACCTTTGCTGAAAGCACGAAAGTTGATCACCGTAAAGTGACCTTTCAGAACCGCTACGGGATCACCTTGGTCGGAGATCTCTACATTCCGAAGGATCGTGGCGAACGTAAGCTGTCGGCTATTGCCGTCAGCGGCCCCTTCGGTGCGGTGAAAGAGCAGTCCAGCGGCCTGTATGCGCAGACGCTGGCGGAACAGGGGTTTGTTACCCTGGCGTTCGACCCTTCTTATACGGGCGAGAGCGGTGGCTACCCGCGCAATGTCGCGTCTCCCGATATCAACACCGAGGATTTCAGCGCGGCGGTTGATTTCTTAGGCCTGCAAAATGAGGTGGATCGCCATCGTATCGGGCTGCTAGGTATTTGCGGCTGGGGCGGCATGGCCTTAAACGACGCCGTGATGGATACCCGCGTCAAAGCGGTGGCGACCAGCGTGATGTATGACATGAGCCGCGCGATGGGGCATGGCGTGGGCGATGGCAAAGACCGTTATACCACCGCCGATCGCCGTGCCGTTCTGCAATACCTGAACGCCCAGCGCTGGAAGGATGCGGAAAATGGTGCTTTCGCGCCCGGCGGGCATGATATCTATGTGGATGAGAAGGGCAACGTCAGTGCGTCGGATCGTATTTTGCCGGAAACGTTACCCGCCAATCCCAATCCTGTTCTGAAAGAGTTCTTCGACTATTATCGCATGCCTCGCGGTTTTCATCCGCGTTCGGTCAACTCAACCGGTGCCTGGAATGCAACCATGCCGCTGTCATTTATGAGTATGCCGCTGCTGAGTTATGCGAATGAAGTCACTATCCCTACACTCATCGTGACCGGCGAAAAAGCCCATTCACGCTATTTTGCTGAAGATGCCTTTAAGGCGATCGGCAGCAAAGAGAAAGAGTTAGTGATTGTCCCTGGGGCAAACCACGTCGATCTGTACGACAACGTTGCGGGTAAGATCCCGTTTGCTAAATTTGAGCACTTTTTCAAAACAAACTTAAGATAATGGCCTGAAGCCGTCTGATATTTGCAGGCGACTGTTCATCGCCCGCACTTCATTCTCAACCACGTTTTTGTCGTTATTCTCTGAATAACGTCTGTCCCGGCTGCGGCTGTATCTCGCCGGGGCGATATAAAGAGATGCTGATAATGTCCATAGTAAGTCTGAAAAAATCACCCAATAAAACAGATGCATACTGGGGGGGCGTATTTGCCATGACGCTTTGCGTGTTTGTGCTGATCGCTTCCGAGTTTATGCCGGTCAGTCTGCTTACGCTCATTGCCAGTGATTTACACATTACTGAAGGGCTGGCAGGGCAAGGAATTGCCATATCTGGCGCGCTGGCGGTACTGACCAGCCTGACTATCTCCCATGTTGCCGGAGATCTGAATCGAAAATATCTTCTGCTGGGGCTGACGGTCTTAATGGCCATATCGGGAATAGTTATCGCCATGGCGCCTAACTATCCGGTTTATATGCTGGGGAGGGCTCTGATTGGCGTCGTCATCGGTGGATTCTGGTCAATGTCGGCTGCAACTGCCATTCGGCTCGTGCCGCAGCACCAGGTTACCCGCGCGCTGGCGATTTTTAACGGCGGCAACGCGCTGGCTACCGTTGTGGCTGCCCCACTTGGTAGCTACCTGGGGACGACCGTCGGTTGGCGTGGGGCCTTTTTGTGCCTCGTCCCCCTTGCGATGGCCGCGTTCATATGGCTATGGGTCAGCCTACCTATGATGGATATCGATAAAAAACAAAAGCCACAGAGATCTGTGCTTCGTCTGTTCAGAGTTTCTATCGTACCAACGGGACTGATGGCCTGCGGACTGTTTTTCATGGGACAATTTGCCTTATTTACCTACGTGCGTCCCTTTCTTGAGACCGTAGCCCGCGTAGGTCCTTCCGGGCTCTCTCTGATTTTGCTCGCAATAGGCGTAGCAGGTTTTGTCGGTACAATGTTTGTATCGACGTTCCTGAACGCCAGGTTTTATCAGACCTTAATCATGATCCCCCTGCTTATGGCAGCGACTGCCGGCACGTTACTGTTGGTTGGACACAGCATCTGGGCTGTTGCCATTTTGCTAAGCCTGTGGGGGCTGCTGGCGACGGCTGCGCCAACGGGATGGTGGACGTGGATTGCACGGGCGTTGCCCGAAGATGCAGAGGCGGGTGGTGGTCTCATGGTTGCGGTGATCCAGTTCTCGATTGCGCTTGGTTCAACGGCTGGAGGTCTGATATTCGACAGTCTGGGATGGCGAAGTACTTTTGGTTTGAGTGGTTTTTTACTTCTGGGGGCGGTCGCGATGACATTTGTCACATCCCGTCAAAGCAGTAAAGCGTACTAGTATAATCCATTTATTTCTGGCGTGCTCTTTGTCATGGGATATGGCAGAGAGCCGAATGTCTGCTCTCGCTCATAGCAGACGCCATGTCCCTCGGGCCAGACCGTTTGGTACCTGGGCGGAGGTAAAAACCGGTTGTACTAATCATAGGGAACAATCACAGCTTATTAGCCCCCTCTACATGCTCAGAAGACGCATTTGAAACATCCAGTTGATATAGATAAATACTGGTTGAAAAGGTGCCAGGAATGTCTGAATAATATTCCTGTTCTATTGATATTTAGGTGAATTTGGAGCAATAAGTGGGAGCGTCTGAAACAGTAAATAAAATCGTTATGCTGGTAGTTGTGGGCAGCCTTGCTACGGGGTGCGTGCTGTTACATCCTTCCGGCTGCCATAAGACTACGGCGACGGGAAGTTGCAGTTCTGGCCGCTGGGATGATCAGGATGAATGGGGCGCGCAAGCGCGTGCAATCAGGGCTGCAGTTAATGCCAAACTTGTTGAGCCAGAAAAGTGGAAGGGAAGGCAATGCCGGTTGCATATAGAATTTGAACAGGATGGCTCGGCTTCAAACATATCAACTAGTAACGGCGATAAAGCATATTGCGAGGCGGTAAAATCAGCGGCCCAAAATGCAAAATTCCCAGTCTTCACCAACCCGGAGCTATATCGAGATTTTCAAAAATCCGGCTTCGATATGCGTGGTTAACCACATAATGATCATCTAAATGTCCGCTCCTCGCTCTCACCAGACCTTCAGCGTCACGTGTTTGTCTGCCGCGTGCCAACAGCGGACATTATGCTAATCAATGATCAGGTTGGAGCGTGCGTTTAGCCAGTTTCTTTTGCAGAATGATAACGATAATTGGGAACCCTGATGCGGAAATTGCACATATCGCCAGCAACGTGTTTATATTTTGTGGCGTCATGCCTTGATCAGGTAATAGAAAAGCGGACAGGAAAAATGCGACAGTTGTAATCAGATACATTATTGATGTCTGTAATGAAGAGAATCCCGCTCGATGCCCGTCATCAGGAAACTGAATCGTAACCGCCGAAGATGAAACCAGGCGACTGTAAGATGCGCTGAGAAACAAAGTGATAAATAGCGCCGCATGCGGATAGCCAAGGATGGGTATTAGCAAGCTCAGTATAAAGACGATGGTTGACCCTGTAGCCAGAATCAAAGTAGAAACACGGGAGGTTAACGCGCCTGTCATTTTTGTAGACAGGTACCCTGTAACACCTCCGCCGAAGAACAGCCAAGGCAACAGGTCTTGAGAAGCGCCCAATTGCTGTGTCATTAATGGTACCAGAATGGGAATGACCAGCATTGGACTAAACTGTACCAGCGCATTACTGGAAGCAAACAGTAAAGTATCCGCATCGAGAGGCAGCGCGTGGTGTGTGTCGAAAGAGACTGGGTCTTTAGGGATGATGGAGACAATCAGTGGTAATGCCAAAAAACACAGTGTGCTGATTAACCACAAAGCGACATGCCAATCATAATGAGTGCACAAAAATAATATAGTGGGCATTCCTACAATGCTTACCATCGAAAATGACGCAATCACCGTTGCCAACATTTTTCCGCGCAAGCTAGCCGGTGCGTGATTTATCAATATACTGATACCCACACCCATAGTCGTACCTCCAACCAATCCTGCACAGAATCGTAATGTAAGCAGAAGACTAAAATTGGAGGTGAATGTAGTCAAAAGTGTCAGCAGGCCTAGTAGTGCCATATTGGCGATTAAAAAACGTTTCTTATTGAAGCCACCAATCCAGTAAAAGGCGATAATCCCCGACAGGACTGCCCCAGACGTGTACATACCAGATACATAGCCTGAGAATGATACAGGAACTGAGAAATCTGCTGCCATAAAAGCAAAAACAGGGTTGAACATCATATATTCCAGCGCATTAGTGAACTGGATAAAAGCCATTACAATAGCTATCCGTATGAGGGTTTTATGATTAAATGGCTTTGAGAGCAGTAGCATAGCAAGCGACCTATAGATGAAAGATATCCGAGTTTAACTGCTATCAATAGTGCTCATTAGATGGTAAAAATGGCATTTATTATTATCATATATGGGATAATTAATGCGGTCGGCTCTTGATTTTAATACCCTCAAAGTGTTCATTGCTGTGGTTGAAAGAGAAAGTTTTGTTGGGGCAGCGAAAGTCCTCGAAATGCCGACATCCAATGTGAGTCGTTGTATTTCTCAGTTAGAAGAAAAACTGAATCTTCAGCTCATTGAGCGCAGCACCCGACATATGAAACTCACCCAGGCGGGGCACTTGCTCTATACCCGAGCGAAGCCATTACTGGAGGCGCTTGAGCAAACTGAGACAGAATTAACCTTGCGGCAAATGCAACTCAAGGGTCCATTACGCATCTGTATTCCCAATGAAATAGGTCCTGCATTGCTGGGTTCTGTTGTTGCCGATTTTGCCTGCCTGTACCCGGATCTGGAGATCAGCTGCGTCACAAATTTGTCCGGTTTTGAATCCCTGCGAGATGATCTGGATTTAGCTATCATTGTCAGCCGTGGTCAGATGGACGACAGTGACTATATAGCCCGTCATCTGGTGACTATCCCTTGCAGCATCGTTGCAGCCCCCTCCGTCATTGAGCGTTATGGCACCCCTTCGCGTATACAGCAATTTGAAGAATTACCCTGTATTACAACGGTAAGTGCACTGAAAGGTGCTCCCTGGCAGTTTGTTAATAACAAGGGGGGATTCGAGACTATTAAGGTCAAAAGCCATTATCGGGTAAACAGCGGAGAGATGGCAGGACGAGCGGCGATATCAGGTGTCGGCTTTGCCATTCTATCGAAACAAGCATGCCAACCCTACATCAACGATGGACGGTTAATCGAGATTGATTTTGAACAATCGGCAGCTCCATTGCAATTGTTCGCACTTTATTCAGATCGGCGTTACTTACCCGCTAAAACAAGAGCGCTCATTGATTTCATGCATCAGAAATTGAGTAACATATCCTTCGCAACATAAGGCAGCATTGAATAGTCACAGAGAGCCCCGTTGGCGCAATGAGCCTCAAAACACAGAACGCCTGCTTCCCCTCAAAGCTGCACATCAACGTCTGTCTGCTTTAAAAACAGTCTTGGTGGGGGATGCTTTCCGTTTTGTCAGCGGATCCCTTAAACTACCTCGCGCAGGTCACAACCTATGGGCTATGACCATGCACGGCCGTAATTCTGGGTTTTTAAACGGGTGAGTTAGCGCCATTGCCGGAATGTTCATCGGTGTCTGTTGATAAAATCCCTCGATCCGATTCGCGCTGACGCGCCAGGTGCCCCGACGAACCAAGAGGGAGGGCAGCTATTCATACCAAGGAAGTAAGATGTTTTTGCCAGATTCAAGCTTTACAAAAACCGTATATCAATCGTCATTTGCAGAATGAGTCGTCAGCTGTTTGTTGCTCTGGATGGGCCCAAGGGCGCCGGTAAAACCACACTGTTGGAAGCCATTACGAAAAGACTAAGGGCAGACAACAAGAAGGTGATCCGACTTTGTGAGAAAAAAAGCGATCCCTACAGGGCGGAAACCATGGCCCTTGTTAACAAACTTGCCAGAAATCCCACTCTGGATTTGGAACTGGAGGTCTGTGCGCGATTTGCGGATAGCCGTGCATGGATTTCCCAGCATGTGCTGACTAAACAGCCACCGGACAGCATTATCTTGATGGATCGCTGGTATCCCTCGGATGCCGCGTTTCGTCGGATGCTTCCATTTGCCGAGATTTTACAACTTAACATTGAACGAAACGTGCGAACGCCAGACCTGCATGTCGGGGTTATTACTGCGCCTGAGATCTCATGGGCGAGGGCGGCGGCTCGGCCGCGTGGGCTAAGCAGTACGGTGATTCATAAGCTGGAAGAGCATGTTGCTTGTACCCATGCGTTCGAGAGAGAAATTGCAAACCACGGCTGGTTTTTATGCCGTAATGAAGGCCTGCTCGAAGACGCAACGATGCAGGTGATTGCTGAGATCTACAAAGTGTCTGGATGCCCATAGTCATCGGTGGGCAGAGCTTGCGCCACTCTTCAACTCTGTGTGAGCCTCAGAAAAGCTATAGTGCTTCCTGGCCGAAAGCACTGAACACCGTTAACGCGGCATCGTTATGGATAACATCGGATTCTGTCAAAGATTCAGTAATCCCGAACAGCAAAAAGCCCGCTTAAGTTTCCTTAAGCGGGCTTCTCTAATATGGCTCCTCTGACTGGACTCGAACCAGTGACATACGGATTAACAGTCCGCCGTTCTACCGACTGAACTACAGAGGAATTGTCTGAACGGGGCGCATCATATCCAGCCACCTGGAGTGTGTCAACGCTAAATTAGCCGATTCGGTGCGACTGCTCAGCATCTGAGCAATGCGGCCGACTTAAGGCAGTTCCGCACCGCTATCGGCCTGAAGCCGTTGTAAACGCGCCAGCGGATCCTGCTTAAAGAAGCGGGTGAAATGTTGGTACAGCGCTGGAAAGCGGTTGGCCAACAGCTCGGGTGCGCTGAAAAAATACTCCGACAGTACGGCGAAGCACTCGGCTGGATCGGAGGCGGCGTAAGCGTCCATGCTGGCGGCTTCTTCGCCCACCATGTCGATCTCGTCCTGCAGATTTTCCATTGCTGCGTGCAAGTCATGTTCCCAGGCGGCAATGTCGCGCAGCGGAAGAGGGGGCACACCGGTGGCGCTGCCGCCGTTGCGCATATCCAGCTTGTGGACGGCTTCGTGGATCACCAGGTTAAAGCCGGAAAGATCGAACGAGTCCTGCACGTCCTGCCAGTTAAGCACGATCGGCCCCTGTTCCCAGCTTTGACCAGACTGCACCACCGGCCCGGTGTGCACCAGGCCGAAGTCGTCCTGCCATTCGTCCTCTACCACAAAGGGCGTCGGGTAGAGCAGGATCTCATTGAAACCGTCGAGGCATTCGGCACCCAGCTCAAGCACCGGCAGGGCGAACAGCAGGGCGATGCGTGCCTGCATCTGTGACGTCAACTGCAGCCCCTGCAAGGGGACGATGCTTTTTTGCTGTAAAATCTGCCCGGCAACGGCAATCAGCCGCTGTTGTTCCTGCTCATCCAAAGGAGAAAGCAGAGGGATTGCCAGCGCGTCTTGCCACTGGGCAAGCGTTTCCGCCTGCGGTTGTTGCGTTTTCCACGGCCATTTAATCATCGCGTTGCTCGTAAAATCGTCACTTGAACATTCGGCTGGAGGCTAACTCTGTAAAAATGCCGCAAAAAGGGGCATGATAGCAAGCACTTGAAGGAGAGATGCCGGAGCGGCTGAACGGACCAGTCTCGAAAACTGGAGTAGGGGCAACTCTACCGGGGGTTCAAATCCCCCTCTCTCCGCCATTATTCAATCACTTACAGATGATTTTGTCTGTGATCCACGCCTCACCCGTCCTCACGCGATAAAAAAACACCGCTGCCGTTATTCTTAATGATCCGTCACCCGAAACTCTTTGCGATATAAGGACGGGGACGTTTTGAACTGCCGTTGAAAATGCCTGCGCATTGACAGCGCAGTGGCGAAACCTGCAGCCTGTGCGATGCGTTCAACCGGCTGGTCAGTTTTCTCCAGGAAGCGCTGCGCCATCGCCAGTCGTTGGTTCAACAGCCACTGCATCACGCTGGTGCCGGTGGTTTGCTGAAAACGGCGGGTAAAGCTGCGGCGGCTCATGCAGGCTCTTTCCGCCAGTTGGTCCAGCGTCAGCGGCTGCTGCAGATTTTCTGTCGCCCAATTCAGCGTTTGCATAAATCTGTCCCCTCCGGCGGTGTTATACACCGGCTGCTCGATAAACTGCGCCTGGCCCCCTTGTCTATGCGGCGGCACCACCAACTGCCGGGCTACCGCATTGGCTGTCTCTGCGCCACAACGCTTGCGTACCAGATGCAGGCAGCAGTCGATGCTGGCGGCGGTTCCTGCCGAAGTGACGATATCGTCGTTATCCACGTACAGCACGTTCTTGTCTACGGAGACCTGCGGATAGCGCTGCAGGAAGTCCGACATCCACCGCCAATGGGTGGTTGCCGGTCGTCCATTGAGCAGCCCGGCTGCCGCCAGAACAAATGCCCCCATGCACAACCCGACCAGAGTGGCTCCGCGCGCATGGGCACTGAGCAAGGCATCGATTAACGGTGTCGGTGGCAGGACTTCGGGATCGCTCCAGCTCGGCACTATCACCATATCGGCTTGTGCCAGCGCCGCCAGCCCATATTCCGCGATAATCGAGAAGCCGGCGTTGGTTTTCAATGGCCCAGGCTCGGTGGCGCAAATCAATAATTGATACGCCGGTTCGCCCTTGCCGTTTAACGCCTTCTCAAAGACCGCGCAGGGGACCGAAAGGTGAAACGGGATGATATTGTTAAAAACCACGATACCCACTTTAAGTGGCGACATACGGCTTCCTTTGATGGTTAAACGCCGGCAGGAAATTTGGCCTGATGGTATCGCTTTTGGGTGTTGCGCTATCTGTTATCACGCCCCCAAAACCCACAGAATTTATCCCGACCCTGGCAGGATATTGCCTGCTGTTTTCTGCTCTAACAAGGATAAATGAGAATGAAAAAACTGATGGCTTGCAGCGCATTGACGCTCTCGATGGTGGCTTCCAGCCTGGCTTTTTCCGCCGACACGCCAGCCGCAACGACCATTCGTACCCTGAGTGGTGCCCAGCCAACGCAATCCTTATCAGCCAATGCCACGGCGCTGTTAGTGATTGATTATCAAAATGAATATTTTATAGGCAAAATGCCGATCCCCGACGGCGTTAAGGCGTTGAAAAATACGCAGCGCTTAGTCAGTTTCGCCCATCAGCATAAGATGCCGGTGTTTTTTGTGCGTCATCTTGGCCCGGCGAATGGCCCTCTGTTTGCCGAAGGGAGCAAGTTCGCCGAATTCCATCCTGACCTGCAACCCTCTGGCAGCGATCGTGTTATTACCAAAGCCACCCCCAGCTCGTTTGTCGGTACCGATCTGGATCGTCAACTTAAGCAGGCCGGTATCAAGCAGCTGGTGATCAGCGGTTTGATGACCCATATGTGTGTTTCATCAACGGCGCGCGACGCGGTACCGCTGGGATATACGGTGATTATTCCTGAAGATGCCACCGCCACCCGCGATCTGGCTACCTGGGACAACCAAATTGTCGACCACGCCGTGCTGCAACGTGCCGCGCTGGCCGGGGTAGCCGATGTGTTTGCCGAAATCAAAACCACCGATCAGGTATTGGCGCTGCCGGTGAATTGAGCGGCTTAATGGAGTGCCGCTGTGCTCAAACAGACAGCGGCATTGCGGCTTCTGCGCGGGAGGGGAATGGAGCCGGGGGACTACGAATGAAACGCGTTACGCGAAGATATAGTTTTTTCTCCAAGGTCAGATATACTCCTCAAAATTGGTTATCCGTCGTACATAACGCCGCGATCAGAAGCTTGGGTTGGGCAATGTTTTTGCTCCGACGCTGCTCTGTGCGCTCAAACAGTTTCTCTTCGTAGGCCTTAATAACAGGTGCGAACGCCGATGACGAATATTACGCCTTCCATCAAGCTGAGAAGTTTTCTCCAGATGGCCCCTTATCTGGCCATGCGAGGGGTATCGTCGTTGGAGTTCTTTCAACGCCTTGGCATTTCCCCAAACATTTTCCAAAACCCCGATATCTGGATCCCGCGATCGGCCTGTTTTCGTATTGCCAATGAAATGGCTGCCATCACGCAGGATCCTTTTGGTGGCGCCTATGTGGGGCACCTGACCGAAATTCGTTCGCTTGGCGTTTGGGGCGAAATGATCATGAACTCAACGAATATCGCCCAGGCCTGTGCGCTGGCGGCAACCCACGCGGCCATGCTGCATCAGGGGGGAGAAGTAAACATTGTCACCGAAGGCCGTACGACGAAACTCATCCACCAATTCACCGGGCAATATGAAGCCGATCCGCGGCAATTTATCCTCGGCAGTTTGGCGGTGCTCAGAAAAGTTCCGCTGATGTCCGGCGAGCCTTCTTCCATCCGTGTTCACATCAAGTCCTCGAGGGAAAGAGGGGACGACGCGCTTGAAGAGTGCCTGGGGCCGAATCTGGTGATGAATTCGAACTACAACATGATTGAGTTCGACCGCGATTTGCTCGAGATCCCGCTGAAAAATATCCGTGATGAGGCTTGGAAAACCACTGAAGCCTTGCGGACGACGGTTGAAACGGCAGGCGCGTTAATCAAACGGATCGCCGATCCGGAGCAGCCTAAACTTACCGTTATTTCCAAAAGCATCAGGCTGTCACCGAGAACCCTGCAGCGTCGTCTCAAGTATTGCGGTGTCGAATTCGAAGCCCTGCGTGATGAAACCCGTCGCTGCGAAGCTCTGCAGCTCATGGCCAGCGGCAAATACTCGGCGACTGAAATTGCCTATATGGTCGGTTACAGCGATCAGGCGCACTTTACTCGCGCTTTTAAACGCTGGACCGGAAGCACGCCGTCGTTTTACCGCTCAGCCTCAAAGAAAGGGTGAGCGTCAACTTACTCGCAGCCACAAACACGCCAAAGATTTCTCCCTCATTTTAATGCCTCCTGGGGTCATCCGACTCTGGGTGCTTTGCGTCACCAGCAATTTCTCCCAATCGATAACGCTCAGCAACAATAAAGCCCATCTCCCCTGTATTTTGCGTCCCTTATGCCTGCCGGCTTTATCTTTGGCGTCAAATGGCAAGTCTCTTTCGAGGCGTTCTTATACAGTCCGCTAAGACAATTCCTAGCGTCGCTGGCGATGTGTTCAGAGATCGCAAAATAAGAAAGGATTGGCATTGGGAAACTGTATTAATTCATACCATCAGGGGGGTTACATGACTTATCTATCCACGGCCAGCGTGGTCGCACTCACATTGGCAACATTGGCAAGTGCGAACGCTCAATCCGTCACGGGCGAAGTGATGCCGGTGGGCGTCGATAATTTTATCCGTGCTGAGTCCGATCTCTATATGGGCAATATGGTGCAGGAGGGCGGCCTGGGACGGTTTGTGCATAGTCGCGAACCCGTTGCCATTGACGCGCAAAGTGTCATCCGTATGAATCGGGATACGCTTTATTCGAGTGCGGTATTCGATCTTGATGCCGGCCCGGTCACCATCAGCTTGCCTGAAGCGGGTAAAAGATTCATGTCGATGCTGGTGGTCAATGAAGATCACTACGTACCCGCCGTCTTTTACGGCGCCGGCAGCCGTACTTTAACCAAAGATGCGGTCGGCACTCGCTATGTTTTTGTCGCGATCCGTACGCTGGTCGATCCCTCCGATCGCAAAGACCTTGAGCAGGTACATGTACTGCAGGATGCCATCAAGGTCAGTCAGGCACGGGCAGGGGAATTCGTCGTACCGAAATGGGATCCGGTGAGTCAGAAAAAGATGCGCGATGCCCTATTGGTACTCGGCGCTACGCTCCCTAACTATAACCAGGCTTTTGGTACCAAGAGCTCGGTTGATCCTATTCAGCATTTGATTGCCACAGCTTCCGGCTGGGGCGGCAATCCGAGCAAGGACGCCATCTATCTCGGCGGCGTGATGCCGAAAAATGATGGGAAAACCGTTTATCGGCTCAAGGTCGGGCAGGTTCCGGTTAAAAGTTTCTGGTCCGTGAGCGTTTATAACGCCGCCGGTTATTTTGAAAAGAACCCCTATGATGCTTATTCGTTAAATAACCTCACCGCTAAAAAAAGTGATGATGGCTCGATTATGATCCAATTTGGGGGCTGCGACGGCAAGATCGCCAACTGTTTGCCGACAATGCCAGGCTGGAATTATACCGTCAGGCTTTATCAGCCTGGTAACGAAATTCTTAACGGTAAATGGCATTTCCCACAGCCGCAGTGATCCGTTTTATTTAGTCGAGGCGACCAGCTTGCATGGCTTAAAATAATCGCCCCCGGTAGCGGTGGATTTATAACGTGGCCGGGGCAAGTATTCATGATTTGGCTGTTTTTTCGCGGCAGAGAATTCCGTCCTGAACCGAATAACACGGTGGGGTAATTACTGCGAGGCAATGAGAGTGCCATTCCCCCTGCGGCATAAACCGAATCTGGAGGCAACAATGAAAAAATCATGTCATCTCTTATATCTGATCGCGCCGTTAGCCGGTCTGTTGTATTCCGGCATTGCGGCGGCGAATGACACGGGCCCGGTGATTACGGACCCTCATTTTAAGCTGGCGCCAGGCTACCTGGAACCCGCCAGCCTACCGGTGCATTTAGCCTTGCTGGGGGCACCGCCAAAACCGGACTCTGCGGCCTTCGCACGCGATGAAGAAGCCAGGCGGGCCGCATTGGCTCTACGCGGCAGCGCTCGTGAAAAGCTGGCCGCGACGGATGCCGAGTTGATGTTCCCGGCCCCGGCTCAGGCGTTTTCGTGCGCGCTGGGCACTGACATCAACCAGAAAAATACCCCGCACCTCTACTCTATGATGCAGCGCGTATTGACGGATGCCGGTGGCTCAACCTATGCCGGAAAGAACGCCTATAACCGTACTCGCCCGTTTGTGCAGCACAACGAGGGAACTTGCCGCAAGGACATGGAGCCCCTGTTGAAAAATGACGGTTCCTGGCCGTCCGGGCACTCGGCGGCAGGCTGGGCGTGGGGATTGGTGTTGGCCGAAATCCAGCCGGCACGGGCGACAGAGCTGTTGGCCCGTGGTTTGGCCTTTGGCCAAAGCCGTGTGATTTGTGATGCGCATTGGCAAAGTGACGTGGACGCGGGCCGCATCATGGGCGCCGCCACGGTAGCCGTTCTGCATGGCAATCCCGCTTTTATGGCAGATTTGGCTGCCGCGAAGCGCGAGGTGCAGGAGGCAACCAGGGCGAGCCTGAAACCTACCGAATCCTGCGCGGCTGAACGTGTTGCGCTCTCCCTGAGTATGCATTGAGAGGGCCATGGTCATGATGAACGGTGACAATCGATCACACAGGTGTGCCGGACGCTTCCTGCCCGCTGCGTTATTAGTTTCTGGCGTTATCAGCTTCCCGGCAGAGGCGGTTCAAGCGTTATCTGCGGGCTATCAGGCGGCGGACGAATGGCAGTTCACATTCGCGCCTTATGTATGGGCCGCAGGGATCCGGGGAGATATCGGCCACCGCTCGACCGGAACGCAGTTTATGAAAACGGATTTCTCCGACATCGCCCGCGATCTCGATGTGGCGGTGATGGGCATGGGGGAGGCGCGTAAAGGGCGTTACAGCCTGCTGGTGGACTTGATGTACATCGATACCACGACCCGTAACGATTTACCCGATGGCGCGCCGGCAGATCGCCTGAAAGTGGATAACAGGACGGTGTCCGGGTTCCTGGGCGGGGGATATACCCTGCTGGAAAAAGGCGGTGGTCGCCTTGATGCTGCGGGCGGTGCCAGGGTCTGGTACAGCAGCACCCGGTTAACTTTCCAGGGGGGAGATGCCGGCGGGATATCGGGTAGCGATCGAGCGACCTGGATAGATGCGGTCGCGGGATTGCGCGGGCACTATGCGCTGACGCCGACAGTCTGGCTGTCGGCCTGGGGATTGGCCGGGGGCGGGCAGTCCCGATTGGACTGGGATGTGGCAGGATTGGTGGGGTGGGAATTTATGTCGGGTTTCTCTGCGGTGGCCGGTTACCGGGCGATGGGGGTCGACTATCGTCATGACGGCTTCGTGTATGACGTGGTGCAGCAGGGGCCAATATTGGGGGTGAGCGGCAGATTTTAACAGGGGAAATATAACGATCTCTCTGAAGGCTTGTCAGCCTGCGTGCCGCCAAAAATAATTAATACTGCTCAGAGAGTGGAATAAAAAACCTTAATTTAAAAATAATATCATTGTGCCACTGGCAGCGTGAATTACGTTGTGATTTTAAATTAACAGCTTGAGTAATTGTTTATCATTGAATTGTTTTGCAAGCCACTTTCACATGTTTAGTGGCTTTTGGGCTGGCTTCTATTTACAGGCAGAGAATAAGAGGGGCTATTTAAGAAACTGCTAGCAAGGTGAAAACCATTATTAATGGGGTTGGGTAAACTCGGATTTTAATTTTCCATATTTAAAACAATAACCGGATGCGGCGTGTTCGGCGCTTATTTTCGCTTGCCGGAATAAAGGGCGACCTGACCGCGAAACAGACGAGTATTTAAGGAAGAATGACATTATGGCAATTAGCAAAAGAAAGCGGGTCCATGCTTTTTGGTTGATGGCTGCGCTACCGCTGTGTGCAAAGGCAGCTGCGCCGGTGGAGCAGGCGGTCAGTACCTCTGTTGCGCCACATTCGGCTGCAAGCGAGGCGATCCCTACCTTTGCGTTGGGGGCCGGGGTGGTGGTTAGCCCGCTGTATGAAGGCTCCTCGCGTTACGCGGTTTTCCCTTCACTGGTGGCGAAAGCCGTGATGCCGACGGAGAACTGGGGCACGTTTACGGCTGCATTTCCTGAAGGACTGCGGTGGGATCTGCCGAACCTGCCGACGTTCGGCGTAGCGCTGTTGGTGGGTTATGATCCTGGCCGCAAGGAAAAAATCCGTACCCTGGGGGGCCACAACAGCTACCTGAAGGGGATGGGGGATCTGGACAACTCAGCGATGGTGGGGGCGGAAGCCTACTGGGGGCTCTCCGCCAGTCGATTGTTTGTTCGCGGCTGGCAAGCGACCCGCAGCCGTGAATACGGTGGCGAGGATCTGGGGCACACGGCGTATCTTGAAGCGGGGGCCTCCAGCGCATTGCCGCTGTCTTCTGCGCTGACGCTGGACTCCGCGCTATACGGCACCTGGGGTGATAAGGACGACATGATGGCTCACTTCGGGGTGACAGGCGAACAGGCGGCACGTACCGATTTTCGTGAGTATCACACCGGTGGGGGCATGCGGGATGTGACGCTCAAAACCGGTCTGACCTGGCAACTGCAGCCTCACCTGGCGTTGCAGGGCGGGATGAAGCTCTATGCCCTGACCGCAGGGGCACGCCGCAGCCCGTTGACCGATAACAGCGTCGGCGCAGGCTTTTACCTGAATGCCCTGTATCGATTCTGATTCTGTCTTTGGTTGAATCCTGTCCCTCGCCACCTTCAGGGTGGGCTGGGGGACAGGCCCTAGTGGTGTTTATCGAAGCGGTAAACCAAGGCTAAAGCTATCAGCAGCAACAACAGCGGTGGGGCCAGCGTCGTGAGTGGAACATTGAGCGAAAACAGCAGCCCGAGGTTGAGGATAATCTGGTAGATAATGTAGGTCAGCAACCCCACGATCACCCCTACGGCTAAACGGCTGCCTAGCCCGGGTGCGCGAGGAATACTGAAGGTGAAGGGGATGGCCAATAAAATCATCGCCAGGACCAACAGGGGGCGGCCCAATTTTTGCCATAACGCGATCCGGTACTCGGTGCTGGGTTGCTGCGAACTTTGCAGGTAGGTGATGTACTGTTTCAGCTGTTTGATGGAGAAGCTGTCGGCAGGCAAGGTCAGCCCTTTGAGGTTCATTCCGGCAAAAAGGGATTGCCAGAGCAAAGTATCCTGGGTTTGTACGCTCTCTTTTTTGTTGTCCCATTTTTTCTGCATAACTTTATGCAGCGTCCACTGTCCGTTATCGGCCGTGATGGCCGTCTCCGCATACACATAAGACTCCAGCGTGAGGTCGTCTTGGTAGCGGAATATCTCAATCCCGACGGGTTGGCTATGCTCGTCCAGAGATTTCACGGTAACAAATTCATTGCCCTTTCGGGCCCACAGGGCGTTACCCGCATCTGTGGCATTGCCGGTTTTTGCCAGGGCGCCGTCTTTAAGCTGCAATGCGTGTTGTTGCAGAGGGGAAGCGACCCATTCATCGAGTGCGCCTAACGACAGGTTGATAAACAGGCCGGCGTAGAGCGTTACCAGAGCAATGCGGAAAATTGAAAAACCGGCGGTGCGGATTGCCGTTAATTCCAGGCTTTTCGACATTTGGCCCAGCCCGATGATACCGCCAAGCAGCGCGATAAAAGGCCCCAGATCCACCAGGCTTCGGGGCAATGTCATCAACACTACCAGTAATGCCTGGTTCCAATGGTAGCCGTTAGGGGTGACGTCCTCGAGTTCATTGATCAGATTGAAGGTGGTAAACAACGGGATTAACAATCCGGCCGCGGCGGCAAAGCCGATAAAAAGATTACGGATCAAATAACGGCTGAAGATGTTCATCGCAAGGGCTTCCGCAGCAGGGAAAAATCGCGCGCAATCAGGATCAGCATCCCAGCCAGCATGAGTATCGGCACCAGCCAGACGCCCGGCGTGGTGGGGAGGGTCCCGTTAGCGACCAATGTCCGACAGATATTCCCGCCATAAAAAATGGCGGTAAACAGCACGGTCAGGGGCAGCAAGGTGGCATAACGCCCCTGACGGGGTTTGATGCGGCTAAAGGGGATCGCCAATAACACCATCAGCAAAGTGGTGACGCCGCGGCTTTCCCGCCATTGTAATTCTGCCCGGTCCGCGGGATCCGATGAGCGCGACAGTTCCCCCAGCGAGGCTGATTTACGCTTCACTTCCAGGCTTTCGATAAAGGGCTTCAGTGATATCTTGAAGTTATTGTAATTCTGCATGTTGTCGTCGGTACCTTTGCGCTCCAGCACATAGGCCGTGCCCGTTTTCAGTATCACGGAGGGGCTTGAAGGCGAAGGATCTATGACCTCGACGGAATGAGCCCGATAGAGGCTGGTATTATTGGCCGAACGTGAATAAATCAATGCATCCGTCAGGTGATTTGAGGCCGGGTCAATGCGTGAGGCCATGATCATTCGGCCGCTGCCATTAACGTTAAACTTGTTCGCCTGCAGATGGCTGACATCCAGCACCGATTGCGACTGGCGTTCCAACTGATAAATGTTGCCGTACGCCCAGGGTCTGCCATACAGGGACAGCAGGGTGACAAACAGGGCCAGCGGAATGGCGAGTACCAACACCGCTTTGTACAGCCGCCACGGGCTGGCGCCTGAGGCGTGAATGGCGGTGATTTCGGAATCGCTGTAGAGCTGCCCCAGCGCCACCGCGACGGAAACATAGAGGCCTACCGGCAGCAGCATCTCCAGGGCAATCAATATTTTATAGCAGACAACGTCGAATACGATGTGCAGCGCCAGTGTGCCGTTGGCGGCCTCGGTGAGATAGCGCTGGGCCGAATAACTGGCAAACATGAAAATCAGAAAACCCACGATGATCATCACCAATCGGCGGATTTCAACCATGATATAGCGCTCAATCAACACCATAATTTATAGACGTCCCTTATTATCAAACGCATGTTTTGCGGAAGAAGACCGGCTTTCAGCCCGTGTTTCATCATGATTGATCATGGTTAATCAGCTTTTGCAGCAGGGCGATGACCTGGTTAACCTCATCAGGGGTCAGAGCACCGTCTTTTGCCCATTGGACGCGGCCTTGTTTATCCAGCACCAAAATGGTTGAGCTCTCTTCTGGCAGATGCCAGGCTTGACGTACCAGCCCATCGCTATCGACGATAAATTGCGCCCAGGGATAATGCCTTTTGTTTTTCTCAATTTTGCCGCGGACGAAAAAACCGGTACCGGGGATCGCATCGTCAGTATTGACGATGGTGGTGGGCTGAAAACGGTCGTTTGGAAAGTTCGCCTCTTTGACGGCGGTAATCAGCATCGAGTTCTTCTTTTTGGCCGAGGTGCGGCCGGCGATGCACTGGATCACCCGCACTTTGCCTGCCAATTCTGCACTGTCCCATTTCTTATAGCTGAAAGTGTCATTTTCAAGCAGCAACTCACCCCGATCGGCGATGACAACCGGTACGACAGGCTTACCCTGAACAAAATTATGCGCGGATGCCATCAGCGGCAACAGCAGCAGTGACAAGGGCAGTAACCTGCGTAGCATCATGAAAATAACCCTAATTTATCAATGGCTGCGGCTGGGGGAGCGGTAATTCCCCCCCAGTAACAGTTACATAGGATAGCGCTCGAGAAGTAACTCCAGGCGTTGGCGGATATCGACATCCAGCATTGTGGGTTCGTCATAGGATTTCCCCCCCGCCAGCTTGTCCGCCACCATCACATCGTGGCGATCTCCCATTAGCCCGTTAATCGCGGCCAGGAATCTGGAGATCTGCAGAGCCTCGCGGTTACCTGGATCTATCGACCTCAGCGTGTCATAAAAAGAGACTTGCTGGCTGACGATTTTCCGCACGTCGTGGAACTGCTTTCCCGTGAGCTCTGGGTTGACAATGAGCTCCTGGAGCGCGCGCATTTGTTCCTGCCGGTAGGCAATAAAGTCACTCTCGGTTTCTAACTGAATATGCCGCAAAGCATAATTCACCAGCGACCAGACCGGCCTGCTGAGCAGCAGCCGGAGAAGATTGCCGTAGAATTTCAGGTTCTGTTGGTTGCCATTGCGAAACGCGTCCTGAAAATGGCCGAGCACCACGGTGGTGGTGTGAAAAAGGCGGCCGGCACTGTGCTTTTTGCTGTAAAGACGCTGGGCAAAGCGTAAATGTTTATAGCGCGCACGAATGTATTTGTAGCGCATGCGCGTCGCGGCGGGTAAGTCTGAATCCTTAAGAAAATCATTTACTAAGCCCAGGAGTTCTCGTCGGGTGAAACCGTCCTCCCAAAATTGCAGGCACAGGGCGTAATTATCCTGAATGCTCTCATAGGAACATTGCAAATCAATATGTTGTGGCAAACTGATATTTGCATCAACAATGTCATCCGTCTCTACGGCAATAAACAGTAACTGCGTAGTTTCAGCAGAGAATTTTTTCCCGTTGCTGCTATTCATCATTGATTACTCTCTCTGGATACATTGAATCCCAGTAAATAGCGATTACGGTAAGCGCCTATCGTCGGTATGAGCGTCAATAAAACGTCCAAACATTGGCCTGCCAGATAAGCGAAGGCCGCACCCTGCACACCAAACAGATGAGACATGCCCACCAGCAGCGCTATATAGGCGACCGCAGAAAAAGTCTGCACAATCAAGAAGGCCCGCTGTTTGCCCGCCATGAACAATAAGGATTCCTGCGGGAAGCCCAGCATGGAAACGATAATGGCGCCCAGCATGATTTGGATTAGATCATAGGCTTGCAAATACTGCTGACCGAACACAAAGGAAATTAATGGCTTACCTACGACGATGACCAGCAGCGCCACGGCGAGACCTATGCCTCCAGCCAACAACGCCGATCTGAGGCCCAGCATCCAGGGTTTGCTGGTTCGGGGATCCAGACGCATGATCTCAGGGTAGAAGCTTTTTTCCAGCAGCTTGGCCGGGGTCCCCGTGGCGTCAAAGAAGGTCATCGCGATTTTGAACAGCCCGGCGGCGGCCGGCCCCAAAACGACGCCGACTAACACCGTGCTGCACGAGTTACGGGTAGCCCAAATAGTATGGGCAAAATTGGTGGTCCAGACGAAATTCCAGGCGCCTTCGATACGACGTGCGGTTTTGAATAGGCGTGGTTTCAATGCGTTATGAATATCTCTGCGGTGCAGTTCACGCGCGGCGAACCACCAAAATAGCGTGCCGCCGATCAAGTTGGAGGCATACCATGTGACGATGAACCCTGGAAATCCCCAATCAAAATAATAGGACAGCACGCTGCCGACGGCCTGCAGGAAGGGCTTGATGGCCTGCTGAACGGCAATCAGGTCGAAGCGATCAAACGCGCGTAAAATTCCCGTAGGGGTGGACGACGTCATCGATGGGATTAAGGTGCAGTAAAGGATCGCGAGCCAGAAACTTTCGGTATCCAACCCTAAGGCGTGCGAAAGGAAAGGGAGCAGCAACATGCCGCCCAGTACCGCAATGGTGCCGCTGGCAATATCCAGACCGAACGAAAATGAAATGACGTCACGAAAGCGTTGAATGTTTTGGCGTTCCAGCGCCGGAGTCCCAAATTGGACAACGAATTGCCACGTCTGAAACTTGATAAAGTCGCTGACTGCTTTGGTATAGGCTTGAATAACAACCAGAACACCAAACATTTCAGGCGACATGCCTTTGCCGGCGCAAGAAAGCGCAAGCAGCCCGAGCAGGGCGCTGGCTACACTGCCGGAACCTAAATAAGCGGCGTTACGTAAGATGGAACGAAAAGCGCCATCGGAAAACCAATGCTTCATGGTAAAACCAGCCATACTGACCACTTCAGGTTATCAATAGCTCAGCGGACATAAGCTGGCCTTGCATACATATCCGGTACGACGAAACTCAGAGATATGTATCCGTTCATGGAGTGAAAAGTAAAGAATCGCCCGTTTTGCTTGGCGACACTCTCACCAGGATTGATAGCGGCTCAATCCCTATTTTACATTGCGAGCGACAGGCTCGGGTAAAACTTTCACACCTGAAATATAATCATGAAAATCTCTCCGATAATACTTTTCCAGGCTGATAAAATTTTACCATTCAATGCTGTTTAGTCATCCTTCCGGTACTGGCATTCATTTTAAAACATGATCAAAAAGTGCGTTTTCCTGATTTTTTGGTAATAAACATTAGCGTTGTTTACCCCTGAATCTTAATAGTGAACGATATTATCGACATGTCTGTAGATGAATGAATTCGCTATCCGAGATAAGCCTGGGGACGCGAAGGGATCATTGCGACGGAGGATATTGCATTCAGCGCTTTTTCCAGTACTTCATCGTAAGGCGCTTTAGCATCCAACTCTATAATTCTGGAACCATTATATTGCAGCCGAACCATGGCAGAGATTTTGTCCTTCAGTTCTTCGTAGCTGTGATCGGGCTTACGTGAAAAGGCGGTATCGACATCAATATCGAGGCGAATGATAAGTTCGGGGCGGCATAAGGCCATTGATTGATATAAACGTTTTTCGCGTGCGGCTAAGCGAGTCATTAACCAGCCTTTTGCCCGCTCTACGCCAATGCCCGGCCCGTCATAATAAAAACCGGAAATCTCGGCCTGCGGAAAACGGTCGCTAATCACCAGCACGCCGCTCTCTGCCAGACGCTGTACTTTGCGTAAATTAGCCGCACGCCACACTGAAAAACCATACATAATCAGGGCTGCCCAGAGTGCCGGCGGTTTATTGCTCATGCGCTGAGTCTTGTCGGACTTCGCGGCCAGGCGGCGTTCAAGCCAGACACCAATAACCGGCA
This sequence comes from Serratia sp. BIGb0234, assembly GCF_024809915.1. Lineage (NCBI taxonomy): Bacteria > Pseudomonadati > Pseudomonadota > Gammaproteobacteria > Enterobacterales > Yersiniaceae > Serratia > Serratia sp. BIGb0234. Next base: position 516,557 of record NZ_JANUEI010000002.1, on the reverse strand, counting down.
GGCGCTTAATTTTGTCGCCATCTTCACCGGAGATCAGCCCTAAATAACGCCGTTCCGTTGCCCGGTATTTTTGCAGGTTTTTGACCAAATCGGCGGTAAGCGTGGATTTCCCCGTACCGTCACTGCCCACGACCGCAATCAGGCCGGTAATCACGGTCGATGAAGCATCGCTGGCGGTATTTGATTTATCTGTTTGCATTTTTTTCAGTATTAATAAGTTATCGGCAGACTAAACCTTGGGTGTCGCCAGGGAGGTTCGAATGGCACGCAGCGATTCATCAAGAATTTTACCCGCCGGCTCTCGCCCATCTAAATCCAGTATGTTCGCGCCGTTAAAAGTAAGATGCGGAATGACGGCAATCTTTTCGCGCAGCGCAGAAAGTTTATGATCGGGTTTGCGCGAGAATGCGGTTTCTTCATCAATATCCAGACGAATCAATAAGAAAGGCGGATATGATGCCATCCACTGATACAGCCTTTGCTCATGTTTTCTCAACCAGCGTACCCAGCGATTACCGCCATCCGTTTTTGCCAGCTGCGGCCCATCGAAACGAAAACCCGCCACTTCCGCTTGCGGATAGCGATCGGTGACCAGTAATTGTCCTCTGCGGCTTTTTGCCAGCATGCGGCGAAACTTATAAACGCGCCAATATGACAACAAAAAGATCACCAGCGTGGTCAGATTACCCGGCGGCGTTGAAGGATGTTCATGAACGCGATCGGACTTCGCCAGTAAATAACGACCGAAGGGTGCGCCAATAATCGGCAAGTTGCTGATCCATTCCCCAATACGTCCCGAAGACTGGCCGAGATAAAGTAATTCTGTCGGTTCTTGCGATGAGAGATGATTGACCAGACTGGCAGCCAAGGTCGATTTTCCCGAGCCATCACAACCCGTTATTGCAATTACGCGCACGGGGGGATGATTAGCAATGGGCATTGTCTGTTGACTCACAATAATTGGTCCAACTCAAAGAAACTATTGTATTATAACCAGCCTTGGGTTCAAGATATTTATTGAGTATTATCTCAGTGCTATTCAAATTTCTTTATTATTTGTGATTATGTTTTGGTGAGTCCGTCTTGTTTTTTTGTGCTAACCACAGCTGGGATTGTTCTTATAGCTCTTAATGCTAATTAGGCGTTGCCGCACCGGGTAATGGAACAGGTTTCTTCATTGTTTTCTTAATCTTTTGTGTGCTTTGGTCTGGGGGTGGCAATATTTATTCCCCATGGCTTTGATAACGTCATTAAGCGACTTTTTGTTTTCGAAATGGTACATTTTTACAGGTGTCTTAGAAGAGAATCTTATTATGAATTCAAAATTCCCGCCGCTTATTGCGGTAATTGGCAGCGATGGCTCGGGTAAGTCTACCGTTTGTGAATATCTCATTGAGTATGTGAAAAAATACGGTCCTGCAGTGAAGGTGCATCTGGGTAAGCAGGCAGGAAATGTCGGGCGTGCGGTTTCGCAACTCCCGCTGATGGGAAATTCTGTTGGCAAGGCCATCGAACGCAACACTAAAAAAGTGAAATCCAAAAAATCCAGGGTGGGGCTGTTGCCGGGTTTGGTCATCATCACTTTCGTTTTGCGTCGGCTGCTGCGTTTTCGCCGGATGTTGGCTTTTCGTCGACAAGGTCTGATCGTATTAACCGACCGTTTCCCGCAGGTACAAATCCCCGGCGCCTACGATGGCACCGTATTTCCCGAAAATACTCAAGGCAGCCATTTTGTCAGATGGTTGGCGGGGCGCGAACGCAAAGCTTTTCAATGGATGGCGGATAATAAGCCAGACCTGGTGATCAAGTTGAATGTGGATCTGGACGTCGCTTGCGCACGTAAACCCGATCATCGCAAAGAAGCGTTAGCCAAAAAGATTGCCGTTACGCCACTGCTCACTTTTGAAGGTGCGGAAATTGCGGATGTCGATGCCAATAAACCGCTCGATGAAGTGTTATCCGCCGCTGAAAAAGCCGTCGCGGAATTTATGCAAGCGCAGGGATATAGCTTTGTAGTCGAAGGCGAATCGGTAGCGACCCACTGATTATTTCAGTTCTCGCAGTCAGAAAGTTTGATTCCAGTGCCGATAACTTTTTCGGCACTGGCAGGCAAGGTGAAGAGTGTTTTCGATGGGAACACTGCCCATGAGTTTTATGAGCAGCGGGACGTCATTATTTTTTTAGCGCGGCAAAAGCCCCAATGATCTTATCAATCTCTTCATCACTGTGCGCGGCGTTAACGCTGCATCGCAGCAGCGTTATGCCGGCCGGTGCTGCCGGAGGTAACACCAGATTGACATAAACACCTTTGGCGATCAGGTCGCGCCAGAATTGCAAACCCTCTTCTTTCGAGCCAATCATCACCGGCACCACCGGGCTGATGCGTGGCCCCAGCTCGTAGCCCAGCTTGGCCAGTCCCTGATAGAGCCGATGCGCGTTGCTCCAGAGTTTTTCCCGCAGTTCAGGATGTTGCGCGATCTTTTTCAAAGAAGCGCGCACCGAAGCGATACTGGATGGCGAAGGCGAAGCGGTAAAAATATAAGGACGGCTGCTGTAGCGCAGCACTTCCATATCTTTGCCGCCCACGGCAAAGCCACCGATAGAGGCCAGGCTTTTACTGAACGTGCCCAGAATAATATCAACATCTTGCTCAACGCCCAGCTCTTCAGCCAGACCGCGCCCGTGAGCCCCCATCACGCCGAATGAATGCGCTTCGTCTACCAGCAAATAACCGCCGAGCCGCTGTTTGATGTCGACGATTTCAACCAGCGGAGCAACGTCGCCCAGCATGCTGTAAATGCCTTCGACGATGATGATCGCGTCTCGGGCCCGTTCGCCAAGGCGCACCATGCGACGTTCCAGATCTTTGGCATCGTTGTGGCGGAAGCGAATGATTTCAGCGCCGCCCAGGGCGCAGGCATCATAAATACTGGCGTGGCTGTCCGCGTCGATCAGCACGACCGAGCCGGGGGTGGCCAGAGTACTGATGACCGCCAGGTTCGCGGTATAGCCGGTGGAAAAGACGATGGCGGTGGGGCGATCAAAGAACTCCATCAGCTCTTGCTCCAACTGCAAGTGAGAGCCATAGCTGCCGTTCGCCATGCGTGAGCCGGTTGTGCCGGTGCCCTGAGCGGCTAATGCCGCCTGACCCTCGGCAATAGCCTGCGCATCGAAGGTCAGGCCCAGGTAGTTATTGGTCCCCGCCAGAACAATTTTCTGATTGCCAATGCGCCCTTCGGTTGCCGAGTAAACCTCATCGATACAGGTGCCAAAGGGGTTCAGGCCATCGGCCTGGAATTGCTTACGATCCTGGGTAAGCCGCGAAAATTTATCATAAAGACCCATTGGTTTTCTCCAGGCGAGGGAGTAGAGCGTCAAGCAGCTGCTCTGGCGTTCTGACATCAAGCAATATATTGATAGGAATAGAAATATCGAATTCGTCTTCTAACATCATCAGCAGATCCAGGACTCTGATGGACTCCAGGCCAAGATCGTTGACGAGATCGCTATCAGGTTTGATTTCTAATCCGCCTTCGACCAGACCTTGCAGGCAAGTCAGAATATAATTCATAACAGCGTCGCGATTTCGCATAAAAATTTTTGGCAAACCTCTAATTTAGATAATTAAAATAAACCTTCACGCAGTGCGCGCTTCAAACTGACCTTGGGGACCCAATGAGTATCTTCGGACAGGCTTCGATTGTTTGCAGACCAGTCCGGATAGGTTAATTCCCGTATTTTGTTGTGGGTCAGCATCGGTTCTTTGTTGGTCAACCGGCTCAGCAACATGCTGCCATCGGCCAAAATTTTCAGCAGGGGCAGCGGGATCCCCACCAGCCTCACCGGGCCATTGCGTACGGTGGTCCCTATTTCCCGTAATCGCTGCCAGCTATAACCGCCGGCAACCCCGTCGCAAAGTTCATACGTTTGCGTCTGCGGGACAGGGGCCAATAGCCACTGGCTTACGGCTTCGGCTAAATCGCTCACGTGAAGGAACGTCAGCTTTGCTTCCGCTGCGCCCAGCCGTGGAAGCACGCCGCGCAGAAGCCAGCTGAATATCGGCTTAAGCTCTTTATCGCCGGGCCCGTAAACCGCGGTGGGGCGAAAAATGCCCAGTGAAATATCCGCAGCCATAGCGGTTAGCCGTTGTTCAGCAACGTGTTTTGAATTGGCATACCAGGACAGCTCCGGATGGCGAGCGGCAAGAGAAGAGATAAACAGGAAGCGCTTGCAGCTGCCGCTTTGTCTGGCCGCCTGCATCAGGTGTTGGCTGCCGCTGACATTACACCGGGTGAAGGTTTCTTCCGTGCCTCCCCGCACCTGGCCCGCACAATGCACCACGAATTCAGCTCCGCGAACCAGCTCGATGAGCGAGTCCTGATCCTCCAGCTCCCCCTGGATCCAGGTCAGGTTAGGGGGGGCGATTTGACCTGCACGCCGGGTGAGGGCGCGCACGGTAAAACCACGGGAAAGCAGATTCTGAACGATATGCCGGCCAATAAAGCCGGTTACGCCAGTGACTGCCACGGTGCCTGTCATTGTGCAAAGCCTGCCAGTTGCTGCATCGGCGGGCAGATGGAGGTGGTCAGCCAGCGCTTCTTGGCCTCCGCACGGGCAGGTTTCCCCGAAGAGGTGCGGGGAATGCTGTGGGGCGGCAACAGCTCAATATCCACCGCAATGCCGAACTCGCTTTGAATTCGGGCGCTCAGCGTGTGGACGATTTGCTCCCGACGATCTTCAGAGCTGACCCGGCACTGGATTTGCAGAATAATTCTGGCGCCGTCACCGTGCTCTTCGGTCACGAAGGCAATGGCGTCGCCAGAGCGGATTTCCGGCTCGGATTCCGCAACATATTCAATATCCTGCGGCCAAATGTTACGACCACGAATGATGATCAAATCTTTCTTGCGGCCGGTGACGTACAGGTAGCCGTCCAGCAGATAGCCTAGGTCACCGGTATCCATCCAGCCGCTTGTCTGGATTTGCTGTTGAGACGCATCGTCGCGGAAATAGCCATTCATCAGGCTGGGGCCGGAGATACAAATACGGCCGACCTGCCGCTCAGGCAGCGGGAGCCCGGTTTCGCTGCGAATTTCGATACGGTGACCGGGCAGTGGCTTGCCGCAATTGACAAAGGTCGATGTGACCCGCGTTTTTTTGCCGGGTGCTACCGCCTTACCTTCGTATTCCAAAATGTCGCGGTCGACCTGGTTGATGGGCGCACCGGAAGCTTCGTCATAGAAACTGACCGCCAGGGTGTTCTCGGCCAAACCATAGCAGGGCATCAACGCCTTGCGGTCAAAGTTAAGATGGCCGAAGTGCTCAGCGAACTGAGAGAGTAAATCTGACGGAATAGGTTCAGCCCCTACGCCAGCCACGCGCCAACTGGAGAGATCCAACTCGGTGATCTCTTTGTTGTTGCTGTAGCGCAGGCATAAATCGTAGCCAAACGGCGGAGCGACGGACACGGTGCCGCGATTTTTGGCGATCAGTTTTAACCATTGCATTGGACGCATGGCAAAATCTTGCGTACGCAAATAGTCGACGGACAGCTGAGTCGCCACTGGGGTAAGCAGGAAACCGACCAGGCCCATATCGTGATAGAAGGGCAGCCAGGAAACGCAGCGATCGCCCGCGCGCAGTTTGATCCCATCATGGCTAATCACGCGCAGGTTAGACATCACCGCACGCTGGGTAATGATCACCCCGCGTGGAAAGCGAGTGCTGCCCGACGTGTATTGGAGATAGGCAATATCGTTGGGCGACGGTGCCTGCAGCTCCACATCCCGCTCAGGCAGAGCGTTAAAATCTGCGTCGCTGAGAATATGGGTTGGCGGTGCATCCAGGGTCGCAGAGCTGATCAGCGGTACCCATTCTTCGCTGCTGATAATGGCGGCAGGTTTACAGCTGTTGATCAGGCCCTGAAGCTTGATGGTATAAGAGTCCCGTTGCCCGACCCCCATAGGAATGGCCAGGGGCACGGCAACCAAACCGGCATATTGGCAGGCAAAAAAAGCCTCGACGAAACCCGCGCTGGTTTCCGCGATAAGTGCAACCCGATCGCCTTTATTGAGGTTCAGGGATAACAGGCGCCGCGCACCCACTATCGCGCGCTGTTTCAGCGTGCGATATTCCAGTACGGCCACGAGCTGATTACGACGATCGTAAAAGTTCATTCCTGTACTGCCCTGCGCTGCATAATCTAGTGCCTCCACCAGAGTGGGGAAATCTGCATAACGCATTGGAAGAGAATGAGTGGAGCTTGTTTCAGACATATACAAATTAGCCATAGAGTAAAAATCACCAAAAGAGATAAACGACTATTGGCGAGAGAGTTAATGTTTTTACAATGAAAATGTTTTGAATATATTTGTTATTCAATCATTTTCTTTCATTCCACAAACAGATCACCCTGGAATTAATAACCAGCATGTCTACTTAGAACTAAAGGCGAGGGATTAGCCGTGGATATTACCTGGTCTTTTTCACGTGAGGACCATGACAGAAGAACGGCGGATATAGGTGCTGTCACAGCCAGCTCCTGATATCTCCATCCTTTGCCCGACAGCCTTGACCGGGTGCCTGTTATCGACACATTTCCGGAAGGCAATAATCGGCGATTCATATGATCTGATCTTGCGCATGGCTATCTCCGTACTTAAACATATCCTAAACAGTATCCGGAAGACGGACAAAAGTGAAAGCCTCATTTAACCCCAGGGATAGAAAAAGCATTTAATGTTAAAATATGCCAATGCGTCTCCAGACCAGAATTAGTAAACTAAAAAACGATTGGTTTTTCTTTGCTGGAAATAGCACGAAATAATAAAAAGCATAATTTGCTCAGATCACTCACGCCTCTGTCTGGCATCACTTTTGATAAAGAACAGCACGTGTCAGTGGAAACTCTGCTCGGGTAACATCCTGCAGGATAATAGGTATTAATTGATTTTTCTTATCTCTTAAAGCGATAAGTCATAACCGAGAGCGGATCTCATTTCAGAAAATATCACTGGCGTTATAACGTTCTTTTTTTGAGCATGTCACTAAATTGTAAGGTTATTTATGATTCATATTGAGCAAGTCCTCGATAAGCGTGATCTTAAGGCATTTATCGCTTTTCCTTCCTCCCTGTTTCGTGACGATCCTAATTGGATTGACCCTTTGTATTTAGAGCGCGAAGAACATCTCTCTAAGAAGAATCCTGGGACTGACCATATAGAATGGCAGGCATGGGTAGCCAAAAAAGAGGGCAAGGTGGTCGGGCGGATAACCGCTCAAATTGACGCTTTGCACCGCGAACGCTACGGCGAGGATACCGGTCACTTTGGCATGATCGATGCCATCGAGGATCCGGCGGTTTTTAGCGCGTTATTTGCCGCGGCAGAAGCTTGGCTGAGGTCTAAGGGCGCATTAAAAATCACCGGTCCCTTCAGTCTTAATATCAATCAGGAAAGTGGCCTGTTGGTCGAAGGGTTTGATACGCCGCCGTCGGCGCTGATGACGCATGCCAAACCCTACTACGCAGCCAATCTGGAGCGCCAGGGATATACGCAGGGCATAGATTTGTTGGCTTATTGGATGAAGCGCACGGACCTGCATTTTTCGCCTTCCCTGGCCAAAATGATGAGTCAGGTGCGTAAAAAAGTGACCCTGCGCCGCCTCAATCGCAAAAGGTTTAGCGAGGAAATGCAGGTGCTGCGCGAAATTTTCAATTCCGGTTGGCAGGATAACTGGGGATTTGTGCCTTTCACCGAGCATGAGTTTGCCACCATGGGCGATCAGCTGAAGTTCCTGGTGCCTGATGACATGATTTATATTGCCGAGGTCGATTCAGTACCCTGCGCTTTCATCGTCGGTTTGCCCAATATCAACGAGGCAATTGCCGATCTCAACGGCAGTTTATTTCCCTTTGGCTGGGCGAAGCTGTTGTGGCGTTTGAAAGTGAGCGGGGTGCGTACCGCGAGGGTGCCGCTGATGGGCGTTCGCCAGGAATATCAATTCAGCCGAATAGGGCCGATTATTGCACTATTGCTGATCGAAGCGTTACATGACCCCTTCGAGAAACGCGGTATTGATGCGCTGGAGATGTCCTGGATATTAGAGTCGAATACCGGCATGCGCACCATCCTGGAGCGAATTGGCGCGGTGCCTTACAAGCGTTATCGCTTATATGAAAAACAACTCTAACCCCTCGGCAAGACGCTGATTTTATCGGCCCTTCACAGGATGTAAAACGCACTGCGCTCAGAGAATACCTATGGCCAAAATTGCCTTTTGGTTGTTGGCGATTCAACGTTGCCGGAAAAACAATGTCACACGGGTGATTATTTAATTTCATTAACCAATTTCGTTATAAGTTACTGTGCGTTATTGATTGGTATTAAAAATCACCCGGTTTTTATAAGAGTAAGATGCATGTCCTTTGAAAAGAAAAAAGGAATAAATCGCTTAATAAGTAGCATAAAAAACTCACTGGCGGGCCTTGTTGATGCCGTTTTTACCGAAGATGCTTTCCGTCAATTGCTGGTGATTAACGTAATATTACTGGTTGTTACATTTACTTTAGATATTACAAAAGTAGAAAGGATGTTATTGATTGCCAGCAGCTTCATTTTACTGGTTGTTGAGTTGCTTAATACTGCCATTGAGAGCGTTGTCGATCGCATTTCTCTGGAGATACATCCCTTATCCAAGCGGGCCAAGGATTTGGGCGGTGCTGCGCAGTTGGTTGCGGTGGTGATGACGATAATGCTTTGGCTGGTGGTCTTGTTGGGCTGATTAATACCCTCGGGGCACCCGGGTTTTCCGGAAGAAACGCCAGCTTTCGGCTGCCTTCATCAAGGAAGCAAAATATTCTTTGCAGGATAACGTTCTGTCGCTCATTATTTGAAATGTTGTTTCACTTTTATCTCATGAGCCGATCTTGAACTTATACGCCGCCCTGCGCCAGCGCGTGGAAAATACGCCCTGGTATCCTAAACGCAAAAGCTATCGCGTGCTGTTTTGGCGTGAGATCACGCCGCTGGCGGTGCCGATCTTTATGGAGAACGCCTGCGTCTTGCTGATGGGGGTGCTGAGCACCTTTTTGGTGAGCTGGATCGGCAAAGAGGCGATGGCCGGGGTGGGGCTGGCGGACAGCTTCAACATGGTAATCATCTCGTTCTTCGCCGCGGTGGATCTGGGCACCACGGTGGTGGTGGCTTTTAGCCTCGGCAAGCGGGACAGAAAAAGAGCGCGAGCGGCTGCACGCCAGTCGCTGGTGCTAATGACCCTGGTGGCCTTTGCCTTGGCGATCGGCATTCATTTGGCGGGCGAACAGATTATTGATGTGATCGCCGGTGCCGCCACGCCGGAGGTAAAGGCGTTGGCGCTGTCTTATCTGCAAACCACGGTGTGGAGCTACCCGGCCGCCGCCATTGCGTTGATTGGCAGCGGGGCGTTGCGCGGTGCAGGCAACACCAAAATCCCGCTGTTGATCAACGGCGGCATGAATATTCTGAATATCATCATCAGCAGCATACTGATTTACGGCATGCTGGGCTGGCACGGGCTGGGGTTTGTCGGGGCCGGGCTGGGGTTAACCATTTCCCGCTATATTGGCGCCCTCGCGATCGTTTATGTCCTGATGATCGGCTTTAATCCGGCGCTGCACATCACGCTGAAAAGTTACTTTACCCCGTTGAAGCTGACCATCCTGTGGGAAGTGCTGGGGATAGGTATTCCTGCCAGCATCGAATCGGTGTTGTTCAACGGCGGCAAGTTATTGACCCAAATGTTTGTTGCCGGCATGGGCACCAACGTTATCGCCGGCAATTTCATCGCTTTTTCTGTCGCGTCGTTGATTAACCTTCCGGGCAACGCTCTGGGGTCGGCATCGACCATTATTGTGGGAAAACGGCTGGGCAAAGGGCAAATAGCTCAGGCGGAGCGCCAATTGCGCCACATTTTCTGGCTGGCAACGATAGGGCTGACGGTGATTGCCTGGGGCACGGCGCCCCTGGCGGGGGTATTCGCCTCGTTTTATACCCAACAAGACGACGTGAAGGAGGTGGTAAAGGTGTTGCTCTGGCTCAATGCCGCCTTTATGCCTATCTGGGCGGCGTCATGGGTGTTGCCCGCCGGTTTGAAGGGCGCGCGCGACGCCCGTTTTGCGATGTGGGTGTCGATGCTGGGCATGTGGGGTTGCCGCGTGGTTGCCGGTTATACGCTGGGCATCATGCTGGGCATGGGCGTGGTTGGCGTCTGGCTGGGGATGTTTATGGATTGGGCGGTACGCGGTGTCTTGTTCTACTGGCGTATGGTCAGCGGACGGTGGCTGTGGAAATACCCGCGCATAAAATCGAACTCGCTGGCGGAAAATATCCGCGCAGAGAAAAGCGGCGAGTAAGGATCAGGCGTTCGCTGTTACTTCGCCCGGCACCGATGATGCCTGACTATTCTCCAGACGCCATTTGGCCGGCGAGAGGCCGTGGACCTGTTTAAAGGCCTTGGAGAAGTGCAGTTGGTTTTCATACCCCACCGAAATTCCCACCACCTTGATTGACGTCTGGCTATTGCACAGCAGGCTGGCGGCGATGTTCATGCGGAAGTTCAGCAGATATTCCTTTGGCCCAATGCCGTAAGTGCCTTTAAACAGCCGACACAGGTAACTGCGGTTGATGTTGCAGTAGGCGGCCAGGCGTTCAATGGTGAGGGGTTCATGGTAGCGGTTTTCAATGAGTTTTACCGCCTTGCGCAGATGCTGCGCCTTGTCGCTTGGCGGCTCGGCGATGCTTTGCAAAGCGTTATCAATCAGCGAAGAAAAAAACAGATAGCTCAGGCCCAGCGTTTTTAACCGATGTTCATCACCATGGCTAATGAGTTGCCGCAGATAGCGCAGCGCCAGAGGGGCGTCTTCGTTCTGGCGGGGACGATAAATCGGCAACTGGCGGCTCAGGCGGCACTCTTCAAAAATCTTGCCGGCCACCAGCCCGTCGACTTCCAGCCACATATAATGCCAGGGATCTTTAGAGTCGGCGCGGTAGGTAGTCACGTCGTGCGGGTGGATCAAAAAACCTTCTCCGGCCACCACCGGAAAAGAGCCATATTCGCTGCTCAGTACTCCGGTACCGCTTATCACATAATGAAATAAATAGTGTTGGCGTACCGCCGGTCCAAAGCTGTGCCCCTTGTCACAGTTCTCCTCGCCATACTGGTACAGGTTCAGCTCGATATTGTCGGTACGACTCAGAGTAAAACTCTTATGCATCAGTCATGGCCCCTGTGTTTTCGCTTACTGTAGCAGTGTAGTCGTGGCACGGCGGTGGGGCGATCTTCAGATCCAGACCTGGCTCACAGTTTTCATGCTGCGTCATTTTTCGCCATAACAAGGTCACATTTATCCCTATATTGCGAATGCGTTGCCGCGTAGTTTCAGCTTATCGAAAACCACAGCAGCGGAGAAATACGATGATTAAAGTGACTTTTATGGGAGCAGGCAGCACCATTTTCGCCAAGAACGTTCTCGGCGACATCATGGCAACGCCAGCCCTGAAAGAGGTGGATATTGCGCTGTACGACATTGACAGCGCTCGTCTCAATGAATCTTTCGCCATGCTGAGCAATATCAACCGCAATATTAATGCGGGCAGGGCGAAGATCACCCCTTATCTCGGGGTAGAAAACCGCCGGGCGGCACTGAAAAACGCTAATTACGTGGTAAATGCCATTCAGGTCGGCGGCTACGATCCCTGCACCATCACCGATTTCACCATCGCCAGAAAGTACGGCCTGCAGCAGACCATTGCCGATACCCTGGGCATCGGCGGCATCTTCCGCGCGCTGCGTACCATTCCGGTGCTGTTTGACTTTGCCCGGGACATTGAGGCGGTCTGTCCGGATGCCTGGTTGCTGAACTACACCAACCCAATGGCGGCCTTAACCGGAGCCATGCTGCGCCATACCGGGGTGAAAACGGTGGGGTTATGTCACAGCGTTCAGGTGTGTGCGGAGACCTTGCTGAAAAGCGTCGATATGCCTACCGACGACGTACAGTTTCACATTGCCGGCATCAACCACATGGCCTGGCTGCTGGACGTTCGCCGTCACGGCGAGGATCTGTACCCGGAAATCAAACGTCGCGCCAACGCGCTGCAGGGCAAGCATGACGACATGGTACGCCATGAAATCATGAAAACCTTTGGTTATTACGTCACTGAATCTTCCGAGCATAATGCCGAATACATGCCGTATTGGATTAAACGTCATTACCCGGAGCTGATTGAGCGCTTCAATATTCCTCTCGACGAGTATCCGCGCCGTTGTATCGAGCAAATCGACCAGTGGCAGCAACGCAAGCTGGCGTTGACCCACGACGCTAACCTGACGCATTCCCGTACCCACGAATATGCCTCGTACATTATCGAAGCGATGGAGACCGACCGGCCGTACAAGATTGGCGGCAACGTGCTCAACACCGGTCTCATCACCAACTTGCCGGCAGAGGCCTGCGTAGAAGTGCCTTGTCTGGTGGATGGGCAGGGGATCAGCCCTTGTTACGTTGGCCATTTACCCGAGCAACTGGCGGCGCTGAACCGCACCAATATCAATACCCAGCTATTGACCATTGAAGCGGCGGTGACCGGCAAACGCGACGCGATTTACCATGCGGCGCTGTTGGACCCACATACCTCCGCCGAGCTTTCCATTGATGATATACGTAAGCTGTGCGACGAGCTGATTGAGGCTCACGGCAGTTGGCTCCCTGCCTATCACTGATCGTCGAATTTAACCGTATCTCCTCCTCAAAACGCACAAGGCGCGGGGCTTCCTGCGCCATCAAAAATAGGGTGGTGAGCCATGTTTTATTTGAGAAACAAGAATTTTTGGATCTTTGGGGCCTTCTGTTTTTTCTACTTTTTCATCATGGGGGCGGTGCTGCCGTTCTTTCCTATCTGGCTGCATGACGTCAACCAGCTTGACCAGCAGCAAACCGGGTTGGTGTTTGCCTGCATGGCGCTGTTTGCCCTGGTGTTTCAGCCGATTTTCGGTTTCGTCACCGACAAATTTGGCCTGAAGAAACATCTGCTGTGGATGATCATCTTCCTGCTGCTGTTTCTGGCGCCGCTGTTTATTTATGTGTTTTCGCCGCTGCTGCAAAGCCATTTTGTTTGGGGGGCCTTGCTGTGCGGGGTTTACCTGGGGCTGGTGTGCAGCGGCGGTTCACCGGCCATTGAAGCTTATATCGAAAAAGTGAGCCGACGCAGTCAGTTCGAGTATGGGCGCGCCCGGTTGTTCGGCTGTATCGGCTGGGCCATATGCGCCTCGATCGTCGGCTATATGTTTACCATCAACAACCAGTTCGCGTTTTGGTTGGCCTCCAGCTTTGCGCTGATCCTGGCCGGTTTGCTGTATTTGTTTAAACCCGATCAGAGCAGCACGCTGGCGGTGGCGGACGGCTTGGCGTTAAACCACAAACCCATCAAGTTAAAGGCGGCGTTGAACCTGCTGAAAATGCGCAAATTCTGGTGTCTGGTGATGTATATCGTGGGCGTGGCCTGCGTGTATGACGTCTTTGATCAGCAGTTCGCCAACTTCTTTACGTCGTTTTTCAGCGACCGACATGCAGGAACGCAGGCGTTTGGTTATGTAACGACGCTGGGCGAGTTTCTTAACGCTTTCATCATGTTCTTTGCGCCGTTGATCATTAATCGCATTGGCGGCAAGAACGCGCTGTTGATAGCTGGGGTGATTATGTCGGTGCGGATTATTGGTTCATCGCAGGCGGATTCGGTCACCGCGGTCATTATTCTCAAAACCCTGCATATGTTTGAGGTGCCGTTCCTGTTGGTGGGCATTTTCAAATACATCACCACCCAGTTTAACGTTAACCTTTCGGCGTCGATATACCTGTGGGGCTTTTGCTTCTTCAAGCAGCTCTCGGCCATCGGTATGTCCTATGCGGCAGGCCTGATGTACGTCAATTACGGTTTCAAAACCTCTTACCTGATCCTCGGCTGCATTGCGTTGCTGTTCACGTTGATTTCAGCCTTTGCCCTTAGCGGTAAGGTCGCGGTAGTCAAGCAGGAGGGCACACTGCCAGTTGCGGCGAATTAGTGCCGGCTCAACTCAATACAGCAGCGTCATAAGGCTAAAAAACAGCAGCGTCAGGACAATGATAAACCCGGTTTGCAGCGTCTTGCGCATCAGGCGACTGTGGCCCCAGCGGGTGGCGCTCAGACGACTATCGATGGCGAACAGTGCCGGAACCATCAGCAGCACGTAAATCAACATCAGCATGGCGGTTAACGGCTGTTGGCTCATTCTGGCGTCTCCGTGCTGAGGTAGACCGGGGGTGCCCGCAGGGGGGCGATGCTGCTTTCTTGCCGGTGTTTGTGCTCGACCATGTGCCTCCAAATAGGGCCGCCCGAAGGCGGCCGCCGGTTACTGCTTGCGATATGAAGATGATTGTCGGCCACTGCCGGGGCCAACGCAGATATAATATTGCGAATGATAATCATTATCAATAGTTGGCGTGAAATTTTATTGCAGGATGAGGATGGGCGGTGGGAAAGCTTTTACTGTGGTTTTAAAGTGACAGAGCACGCCATCCGGCGTGCTCTGTGACAAGACTATCCTCTGCGATTATTTCTCGTCTGGCAAGGCGTAAGCGACAATATAGTCACCCAGCTTGGTGCCGAACGAACCATGACCGCCGGCGGAAATCACCACGTACTGCTTGCCGTTGACCTCATAGGTCATTGGCGTTGCCTGGCCACCGGCCGGCAGCCGCGCTTCCCACAGTTTTTCACCGTTGGTCACGCTGAAGGCGCGCAGATAGTTGTCCGCGGTTGCGCCAATGAAGAAGACGTTACCGGCGGTGGACACCGGCCCGCCCAACATCGGCATGCCCATTTTGAACGGTAACGGCAGCGGAGAACTGTCGCGTACGGTACCGATACGTTTTTTCCACACGATGTCGTTGGTTTTCAAGTCCACGGCGGAAATATAGCCCCAGGCCGGCTGTTTGCACGGCAGGCCAAACGGCGACAGGAACGGATTCAGCGTTACGCCGAACGGCACGCCATACTGCGGTTGAACGCCGGACTCGGTGCCGGATCCGCCTTTGTCATTTTCGTCAGGCTCGATCGGGTTGCCCGGACCGCGTGGGATCAGTTTGGAAACAAACGGCAAGGCGATAGGGTTGGCGATAGCCACCTGACGGTCGGTATCTACAGACAGACCACCCCATTCGAACATGCCCAGGTTACCCGGGAACACCAGCGTGCCCTGCTCGGAAGGCGGCGTGAAGGTGCCTTCGTAACGCAGGCTGTGGAACATCACCCGGCAAACCAGTTGGTCATAAATGGTGGCACCCCACATGTCCGCGCCGGTCAGCTTTTTCTCTGGACGGAAAGTCAGTTCAGAGAAAGGCTGGGTCGGTGACAGACGGTCGCCCTTGGCTGGCCCCTGAGGAACCGGTTTTTCCGGCGCCGGAACCACCAACTCGCCATTGGTGCGGTTCAGAACGAAAATGTTACCGGTTTTGGTCGGCACATAAATCACCGGCACCTTGTTACCGTTTTTATCGGTAATGTCCGCCAGCGTCGGCTGTGCCGGTACGTCCATATCCCACAGGTCATGGTGCACCGTCTGATAGAACCAGACCAGTTTGCCGGTGGTGGCGTTCAGCGCCAGCAGGCCGCTGGCATAACGCTCCATTTCCGGCGTGCGATCGCCACCCCAGATGTCCGGCGTGGTGACGCCCATCGGCAGGTAAACGATATCCAGCTTGGCATCGTAGGCTGAAGGGGCCCAGGAGTTAGGGGAGTTCGGGGTGAAGTGGTGCTCGTCCGCCGGAATGGTGTTCGGATCTTTCGCGCCCGGATCGAAGGCCCACAGCAGCTTGCCGCTGTTGACGTCAAACCCGCGGATCACGCCCGAAGGCTCGCGGTTGGAGTAGTTGTCGGTCACTGCACCGGCTATCACAATCACCTTGTCGGTGATCACCGGCGGCGACGTTGGCTCATAATGGCCCGGCGTCGCATACGGCATATTGCTTTGCAGGTTGAGCTCGCCGTTATTGGCGAAGTCGGCGCAAGGCTTGCCGCTATCGGCATCCAGAGCGAACAAACGACCGTCATTCACCGGCAGGATAATGCGTCGTGCGCACAGCGCCGGGGAGGCATCTGCGGCTGCACCTGTGGCGGCAGGCGTTTCATGATACGAAACGCCACGGCAGGTGATGTGCTGGAAGGTCGGGTTAAATTTCAACTGAGGATCGAACTGCCACTTTTGCTTGCCAGTGGCGGCATCCAGTGCGAACAGCTTCTGGTGCGGGGTGCACAGATAGAGCGTGTCGCGGATTTTAATCGGGGTCACTTCGTTGGTGATTTCCCCCGGATCGTTGGCGGTTTTCAGGTCGCCGGTCTGGAAAGTCCAGGCTTCCTTGAGTTTGCCGACGTTCTTATCATTGATTTGGCTCAGTGGAGAGTAACGCGTGCCTTCCTGGGTGCGTCCATAGGCCGGCCAGTCGGCGTCTGACGCCTGAGGTTCGACTTTTACCTGCGCAGGTTCGAGGGTGCCGTTGATCTCTTGTGGATCATTAAACACCGCATAGGCCAGCGCCACCACGGTGACGACCAGCGCCAGGCTCAGCGCGCTGTAGGCCAGTTTGCCCCTGGCGTGCAGCTTGCGATAGATAAAAGGCAGTACCAGCCACAGGCCGAAGAAGAAGGTGACGTCCAGACGCGGCGTCAGTGCCCAGAAGTCGGGCCCCACTTCCCACAGCGCCCAAATTGTGGTGCCGAGTAAAAAGATCGCGTACAGCAACAGAGCGGTTGCACGACGGCGGACCAGTAACCAGGCGGTGATTAGCAGTACCAGGCCGGCGATGATGTAGTACAGCGAACCGCCGAGCTTGGCCAGCCAGATGCCGCCTCCCAGCAGATAGAGCCCACTCAACGCGGCGAACAGTGCCGTGATGATGATGAGCGGCGATGATGACGCTTTATTTTGCATAGTATTATCCTTACCAAAATGAAAAGTCCCCGATTTAGAGATTAAGCCATATCCAAAAAAACACGCGGTTTCTCCCCAAAAATCCATCCCCGGTGTCTGGCATATTCCCCTGTTGCCAAGGCTAAAAGGCAGCGGCAATCAAAAATAAGGCGGACAGTTTTGGACGTTGAATAAACGCTCTCGTCAGAGATAAAGCCCAAACGGGCTGAATCAGGCGTAGCCGTTTCGATGATGTTGCACGGATGTGACGGCGCCGCCCAAAGCGCGGCTAGGTTACTCTAATTATTCTGCTTTTATTGAATACCTTGTGCTTTTTTTTTAGCGCCTTGCGGGTTTATGAATTGAGCTCATAAGCTCATGCATATTCAGCGCGTAGTTATTTGCCCGGTTGCCTCTTACAGTGATCGCACCTGGTCGCCCCGCACAAGCGGTGACCCATTCGTACACATCGGAGGAAAAATGCAAAAACGTAAGCTGGGTAACAGTGGGCTGGAGGTATCAGCGTTGGGACTGGGCTGCATGGGGCTTAGCTTTGGCTATGGCCCGGCCACCGACAAACAGCAGGCGATTGGCTTGATCCGAGCCGCTGTGGATCAGGGCGTGACCTTTTTCGATACCGCAGAAGTTTATGGCCCCTTCACCAATGAGTCACTGGTGGGCGAGGCGCTGGCGCCGGTACGCGATCGGGTGGTAATAGCCACCAAGTTTGGTTTCGAACTGCCGCAGCCGGATGGCAAACAGGTGCTCAACAGCCGGCCGGAACATATCCGCCAGGCGGTGGAAGGGTCGTTAAAGCGTCTTAACGTCGAAACGATCGATCTGCTTTATCAGCACCGGGTGGATCCCAATGTGCCGATTGAAGACGTCGCCGGTACGGTGAAGGCGCTGATCCAGGAAGGGAAGGTGAAGCACTTTGGCCTGTCCGAGGCGGGGGCACAGACGCTGCGCCGTGCCCATGCGGTGCAGCCGGTGACGGCGTTGCAAAGTGAATATTCGCTGTGGTGGCGGGAGCCCGAGCAGGAAATCTTGCCGACGCTGCAAGAGTTAGGCATTGGGTTTGTTCCTTTCAGCCCGTTGGGGAAAGGTTTTCTCACCGGGGCGATCAACGAAAATACCACCTTCGACAGCAGCGATTTCCGCAATGTGGTGCCGCGTTTCAGCGAGCAGGCGCGCAGAGCCAACCAGGGGCTGGTGGACGTGCTGGGGCAGATAGCTCAGCAAAAAGGGGTCACCCCGGCACAGATAGCGCTGGCCTGGCTGCTGGCACAGCAACCCTGGATTGTGCCGATCCCGGGGACCACTAAACAGCATCGCCTGCAGGAAAACCTCGGGGCCGCGTCGCTGTCATTGTCGTCGGAAGAACTGCGCAGCATTGAAGCGGCACTCGCGGTTATTGAGGTTCAGGGCGATCGCTATCCGGCGCATTTGCAACAAAACGTCGGACGTTGATGCGGCCGTTGCCCGCGGTAGCTTTTGAACCGCCGTCACCGACCGGCGAAAAGGCGCGCACGCTCTACAATTATCCTGTCAATGTTAACGTCGGCAGCCTTTGCCGAACTGGAGAAACAAGTGAAAATTCAACGCAGCGGTTCCCAACCTTCTCGTCCGGGGCCAGAAGAGTACTTTACCGGCAAAGTTCGCATCGATGCGCCTTTTGCCGGTAGCGAACCGGCCCGCGTGGGCGGCGCCACCGTGACCTTTGAGCCCGGAGCCCGTACCGCCTGGCACACCCATCCGCTCGGCCAGACGCTGATCGTGACTCAGGGGCGCGGTTGGATCCAGCTGTGGGGTGAAGAGATCCAGGAAATGAACCAGGGCGATATTGTGTGGATCCCGGAAGACGTCAAACACTGGCACGGTGCGACGCCGGACACCGCCATGACCCACATCGCCATCGCCGAATCGTTAAACGGCAGCCCGGTAGACTGGATGGAGAAGGTCAGCGACGCGCAGTACCACAAGCCTGCCCTGAACGGCTAGCCGCCAAAAGGGTCAGGCGTCGCCGATTTGCTGGCAAAAACGCAGCCGGTTGCCAAAGGGGTCGGTGAGGTTCAGCTCTTTCCCCCAGTCGAGGGTTTCAACGCCTGGCCGGGCATAGCGGTACTGCCTGGCTGATAGCTCCTGGTGCAGCGCGTCGATATCCTCGGTGGGAATAAACACTGCGGAACCCGGCGTGCTGTCACCATAGTGCTCACTGAGATGCAATCTCAGACCGGAACGCGTGATCTGCATGTACAGCGGCAGATCTTCACTGAAACGGTGCTCCCAATCCAACGTGAAACCGAGAAAATCCAGATAAAACTCCCGGGCCTTTTCAACCGAAAAGATGCGAAGAATGGGAACGGCAGGGGATAACTCCATTGTTGACCTCGTTTAAGCGGCTGCTAAAGGTAATCAGGCTTTACCGGCCCGCGTGAGCGGGCCGCATAAAAGCAGCGGGTGGTTAGATCCCCAACCCGCCCAGGCACAGGTACTTTATCTCGAGATAATCTTCGATACCGTACTTCGATCCTTCACGCCCCAGTCCGGAGTTTTTAACCCCGCCGAAGGGGGCCACTTCGGTGGAGATCAGCCCTTCATTGATGCCTACGATGCCGTATTCCAGCGCTTCGGCAACCCGCATTACCCGGCCAATGTCGCGACTGTAGAAATAAGAAGCCAGACCGAAAGGGGTATCGTTGGCCAATTCAATGGCTTCGGCTTCGCTGTCGAAGCGGATCAGCGGCGCTACCGGGCCAAAGGTCTCTTCATGGAAGATTTTGGCCTGCCGCGGCACGTTGGTCAGAATGGTCGGCGTAAAGAAGTTATTGCCCAGCTCATGGGGCTTGCCGCCCAGCAGTATTGAGGCGCCGTGCTGCACCGCGTCGGCGATATGCTCGCTGACTTTTTCCACGGCGGCCGAATTAATCAACGGGCCGATGGTGACACCATCATCCATGCCATTACCGACTTTCAGCTTGGCCACTGCCACCTTCAGCTTTTCGGCAAAGGCGTCGTAAATACCGTCCTGTACCAGGAAGCGGTTGGTGCAAACGCAGGTCTGGCCGGCGTTGCGATATTTGGACGCGACGGCACCGGCGACGGCGGCGTCCAGATCGGCATCGTCAAACACGATAAACGGCGCATTGCCGCCCAGTTCCATACTGGTTTTTTTGATGGTCGGGGCACACTGCGCCAGCAGTTGCGCACCCACTTCGGTGCTGCCGGTAAAGGAGAGTTTGCGTACGTCCGGGTTGGCGGTCAGTTCGCCACCGATAGCCTGGCTTGGGCCGGTGATCACATTGCACACGCCGGCCGGTAAACCTGCACGTTCGGCCAGCACGGCGAGCGCCAACGCCGAGAAGGGGGTCTGACTGGCGGGACGGATCACCCCGGTACAGCCCGCCGCCCAGCCGGGACCGGCCTTGCGGGTGATCATTGCCGCCGGGAAATTCCACGGCGTAATGGCGGCGAAAACGCCAATCGGCTCTTTCTGCACGATAATGCGGCGACCGGACAGATTCTGCGGGATGGTGTCGCCGTAAACCCGCTTGCCTTCTTCGGCGAACCACTCGATGAAGGAGGCGGCGTAGGCAATTTCGCCCCGGCTTTCTGCCAACGGCTTGCCTTGCTCGGCGGTCATGATAATGGCCAGATCCTCCTGGTTTTCCATCATCAGTTCGAACAGTTTGCGCAGCTTGCCGGCACGCTCTTTGGCCGTCAGCGCGCGCCAACCAGGCTGGGCTTTTTTGGCGGCGGCGATCGCCTGCGCGGTTTCTTTGGCACCCAAGGCCGGCACCTGACCGACCAGCTCGCCGGTGGCGGGGTTGTGGATCTTGATAGTTTGGTCGCCTTTGGCCGCCAACCACTGTCCATCGATGTAGTTGGCTTCGCGGAACAGCGTGGGATCTTTCAGGCGGGCGGAGAAGTTAGTGCTCATCGGTTATCTTCCTTTTTCAGAATTCAACACGGGTTGACCTACCCCAAACGGCTACCCTTTACCCTAGCAAATTTTTCCGCCTTCATTTGCCCGATCCTTGGCAACCGATCAATTTATCGCCATTCGCACCTTCTGTACAAAAAATGCCCGCGCTCAGGCCGATACTGAAATCAGCAGGCATATGACCCTTTTTGAAATGACCCTAAGACCCTGAAAGGAGCGTGCAGCATGATGACTTCAGTGAGTCGGCACCTTGCGGCCTACAGCAGCAACATGGATTTTTTGGCTTCCAGCATTGCGCTGATGGAGTGGCAGGGGCGTGAGATCGACGCCGGCAAGGTGGCGGGCAATATGTCCGAAGCGCAAAGCCGCTTGTTCTTTGAACGCCTGAGTTATTTCCGCCAGCTTTATCAGGCCGCCGCGACGGCGGAACACAGCGTATAAATTTAGCTAACCCCGCCTCTGCGGGGTTTTTTATGCCGGCTGTGACCACACGCCGGTGCTCAGCGTGGCCGGCGAATACGTCAGATTGCGCCCGCGCCACGGCAGGGCCTGTGAAAAACGCCACGCGCTGCGGATATCGAAGCGCCAGTAACGTTCCGCCCCCGTGACTCCCTGGCCGATTTGCGCCTGCCAGAGGATCTGCGTTTCTCCCTGCAAGTGCAGAACATCACCGCGCTCAAAATCGATAAACAGCAGCGCAGCCCTGGGTTCCGCCAGCAGGTTCCCCAGCGTGTTCATATAGCGGTTGCCGCGAAAATCCGGTATCCACAGGCTGCGATCCTGAAGATGGATAAATCCCGGTTTGCCACCCCGGTGTGAGATATCCACGCCACCTTGTTCCAGTGAGCTGTGGGCGCAGCTGGCGACGAAGCAGGTATCCGCCTGGCGAATCAATGCCTGTGCCGCCGCGTCCAGCGTCGCGAGATGCTCAATCGGCGCGGGATGGGTGGCTACCGGATACAGCTCGCGTTGCTGGATATACTGCGGACAATTGCCGAAGCTCTGACTGACGGCAATTTCCAGGCGGTTTTTATCGGTCCGCGTAATGTGCCCGTTGGCTCGGTTGCGTCGGCGGTTGCTGAAGTCCAGCCCTAACGCTCCCACCAGACTCCCGGTTTGCAAGGCCGCCTGCGCCGGGTCGTCCTGGCGACGCGGGGCGCTGATGCGCAGGTGGTTGCTGTCCGGCGTGCGTAAAAATCCAGGGGGGCCATTGAACAGCGTGGCCACCGGCCAGCCCTGCTCGTCCAGGGTGGCGACGAACAGGTAAGGCAGCGCGGCGAAAAATTCGCGGTGCTGCTCGGGCATGCTGGTGTAAATGTTGCCGCCGACGCGGTCAAAACCGGCCAATGCCTGGGCGCGCAGTTCGTCAGGGTGAAACATCGGCTGGGTCATAGGATTTACCTTTGCGCAGGGTGCGGCAATGCGGGCATCGCAAAGAAACCGGGCAGTGCGGCGATGCGCGCCACCCAGCGCCGGATGGCCGGATAGGGCGCCAGGGAGATACCGCCCTCCGGTGCCACCGCCACATAGCTGTAGCAGGCCAGATCGGCGATGGTGGGCTGCTCTGTCGCCAGGTAATCACGGTCGCTCAGATGCTGCTCCATCTGCGGCAAGAAACGTGCGCTAATCGCCAACGCAACCCTATCGTCCTCCGGTGCGGAAAATTGGGCGATCAGGCGGCAGGACGCCGGACCGTAGCGTACTTCTCCGGCCGCTTTGGACAACCACGCCTGCACCTGCGCCGCCGCCAGTGGCGTCTCCGGTAGCCAGTGGCTGCCCGGCGCGTAGTTTTTCGCCAGATAAACCAGAATGGCATTGCTGTCGGCCAGCGTTAAATCGCCGTCCACCAGTACCGGGATCTGGCCGAGAGGATTAAGGCGGCGAAACGCTTCGCTTTGGCGAACCTCGGCCGGGGATTCAATAAATTCGTAGGGCAGCTCCAGCATGCTTAGCAGTAATGCCACGCGGTGGACGTGGCCGGAAAGCGGGGTGCCGTACAGTTTGAGCTTGTGCATGGTCAGACTCCTGAAGAATTTTTACCAGCATACTCTTGCAGTCAGCGAGCGGAATCCGGCAATGTAGAAATTGATAATTTCACTTTTTGGAACAGTCTATGGATCGCCTGGACGAATTGGCTATTTTTGTGGCGGTAGTCCAACACGGCAGTCTGGCGGCGGCGGGGCGCAAGCTGCGACGCTCCGCACCTGCCGTCACCCGGGCTATCGCTTCGCTGGAACAGTGCTTTGGTGCCCGATTGGTCGAACGCACCACCCGAAGGTTAGCGCCGACAGAGGCAGGGTTGCGGTTGGCGGAGCGTGCGCACTTGCTGCTTACTGACTATCAGGCCGCGGTGCTGGACACGGCGGACACTCAGCTCACCGGATTATTGCGTATTACCTCGCCGGTGCAGTTCGGGCGTAAGCATGTGGCACCGGTGGTGATGGCGTTTCTTGACCGGTATCCGCAGATGCAGATTGAAATGGTCCTCAACGATCGCAACCTGGACTTGATTGACGAGGGGCTGGACGTTGCGGTGCGCATTGGTCATTTGCAGGATTCTTCGCGGGTGGCGCGCCGGTTGGGGCAGGTGTCCCGGGTGACCGTCGCCAGCCCGGACTATCTGGCGCGGCGCGGCGAACCGCAGGAGCCGGCGCAACTGGCGGAGCATGACACCATCGTGGGTACCCAGCGGGCATCGCTGCGCGAATGGCGCTTTGGTCCGCAGGAGAATGGCGAGCGGGTGAGGCTAACGCCACGCTTGTTGCTCAATGACGTCGAAACGCAGTTACTGGCGGTGCGAGCGGGCAAGGGCATCGCCCGGCTATTGTCGTATCAGGTGGCAGACGATTTGGCCGCGGGGACGTTGGTACGCCTGTTACCGGCGTTTGAACCTTTGCCGATGCCGGTGCAGTTGGTGGCGCAAAACATGCAGCGCATGCCGCTCAAGGTACGCACCTTCTGGGATTATGCCTGGCAGGAATTAAGCCAATTAGCGCAAATTCAGGCGCGATAAAAATAGGTATTGACGCCAAATAAGTTTCACTGGTTAAACTTATTTGGCGCGAAAAAAGATTTATATTACCGGGCGCGCATTGCTGTAACGCCTCTCTTGACAATATTTTGACGACTGCTAATAGTTAACGCATATCTTAAATAATAAACGAAGTTTAATATATGAAACTTGTTGCGGGGAGTTACGACAACGGTAGCACGGTGGATAATGAAGATGAGATACTCAACTCATTTCAAATTCGCAGCCAGGCGGTTTATCAAAAAACTCGCAATGAGTGCAATATTGCCTATGGAAATTCACCGCGAGAAGTTTTTGACTGGTTATATTCCGACAAGCCGGGTAAAGGGACCTTAATATTTATTCATGGTGGCTATTGGCAGTTTTGTCGTAAGGATGATTTTGCTTTTATTGCGCAGGTGCCGTTGTCGTTAGGTTTTGACGTCGTGCTGGTGGAATATACGCTGGCGCCCGAGGCCCGGCTTGACGATATTTGCCGGCAAACCGGTGCGGCGCTGGACGCCATTCAACAACGGCTTTCCGTCTGTCAGCCGGCGCCAGTGTACCTGTGCGGCCACTCTGCCGGCGGGCATCTGGCCAGCGTCTGGCAGCATCACCCGGTGGTCGACGCGACCTTACCGATCAGCGGCATTTTCGAACTGGAGCCGCTATTAAACACCTACGTTAACCGACGACTGCAGTTGACCAAGCAACAAATTACCCAACTGAGTCCGGTGCGGCATATTCCGCAGCGTATCAAGCCGATGACGCTGTTTTACGGTGCCAATGAGCTGCCGGAATTGATTGGTCAGTCAAGGCACTATTACGCTGCGCTGAAGGAAAAAGGCCAGCCTGTCACCCTGGTCGCCGTCGCCGGCGCCAACCATTATAACGTGCTGGATGCCTTGTTCGCCTGGGATGGCGCCCTGACTCACCTGCTAACCACTACGGGGAAATAAACCATGCGCACCATCATTGACACCGGCCTGCCGGAAATCGGTCAACCTTTCTCCTGGGCCACTCAGGGCGGCGGCATGTTGTTCACCGCCCATGGCCCGGTCAGAGCCGACGGCAGTATTGAAACCGGCGCGCCGGAAAAGCAGATCGCCCTGACATTCGATAATTTGGCTCAAACCCTGAAAGCGGCAAATAGCCACAGCGATAAGGTATTACAGGTCATTATTTATCTGACCGATGTCAATGACGTTAAATTACTCGATGAAATTTATAAAAAATACTTTAACTTCCCTTATCCCAATCGTTCAACGGTGATAGTCGATAAACTGGTGGTGCCCGGCATGAAAATAGAAATAACCGTTAGCGCCACCGTCTGATTTATCTATTACTTAATTCCCACCTGCTCATTCATTCAATAATGAATAAAGGAATCGCTATGTTTAATCACATTGGCCGTTCGCCGGCCGATCCTATTATGTCGTTGATGGAAGCTTATTTACAGGATGGAAATAGCCAGAAAGTGAATCTGGGCATTGGTCTTTATTACGATCGGCAGGGCAGGATCCCGCTGATGCAGGCGGTAGAGGCGGCGGAGCAGCGCCTGCTTGAGCGGCGCAGCCCGCACGGCTATCCGCCAATCGAAGGTTCAGCGCTGTTTGCCCAACAGGTGCAGGCATTGTTGTTTGGCGAGGCGGCAACAGCGTCGATAGCTACGGTACAAACCGTCGGCGGCTCCGGTGCACTGAAGCTGGCGGCGGATTTTATTCATCACTTTCTGTCGCGCCGTGACATCTGGGTCTCTGATCCCACTTGGGCCAATCACTGGGCCATCTTTGAGGGGGCCGGGCTCACGGTGCACACCTATCCGTACTTCGATGAGGCCAACGGTGGGCTGCACTTTGACGCGATGCTGGATACGTTAGGCAGTCTGCCGGAAGGCAGCGTGGTGCTGCTGCACCCCTGCTGCCATAACCCGACCGGCACCGATCTCAGCCAGGCACAGTGGCGTGCCACCCTCGAAGTACTGCAGCGCCGTCGCCTGTTGCCGTTGTTCGATATCGCCTACCAAGGGTTTGGCGAAGGGCTGGATGAAGACTGCTTTGCCCTGCGTGAGGCGCTGAAAACGGATCTGGAATTTATGGTCGCCAACTCATTTTCGAAAAATGTCGCCCTCTATGGTCAACGGCTGGGTGGGCTTTCGGTTCGTTGCGCCGGCCCAGAGAGTGCGGAGAACGTCAAAGGCGCATTAAAAACGCTGATCCGCCGCAGTTACTCCTGCCCGCCGACCCATGGCAGCCAGATTGTGGAAAACCTGCTGACGGACCCCGATTTGCGTCAACAGTGGGAGAGCGAACTGGCAGGCATGCGTCAACGCATTCAACAGATGCGTCAAATTCTTTCCGCCGGCTTGGAGCAGGGGGGATCGCAACTGGACTACCGTCGCATCCGTGACCAAAAAGGGATGTTCAGCTACACCGGCCTGAACCCCCAGCAGCTTGAACGACTGCGGCAACATTACGCCATCTATCTGGTGGCGCCTGGTCGCATGTGCCTGCCGGGCCTGAACCAAAACAATGTCGACTACGTTACTGCCGCCATTCTGGACGTCACCCGCACTGCATGAAAAGGTAGGAGACTGCTATGAAACAGATAAAAGGTTTTGACGAAATCGCCCGGCGGCAAGGCGGGTTGCAGAAACAGCTCACCGCCGGGCAGATGTCGATGCTGGCGATCGGCGGCGCTATCGGTACCGGGCTGTTTCTCGGCAGCGCCTATGCCATTCAGATGGCCGGGCCCAGCGTATTGCTGAGCTATTTTATCGGCGGCATCGTGGCGTTATTACTGATGGGATGCCTGGCGGAAATGACCTCAGAACACCCGACGCCGGGCTCGTTTGGCGACTATGCCGAATTTTACATCAGCCCGCTGTTTGGTTTTCTGGTGCGTTATTCTTACTGGTCCTGCGTGGTATTGGCGGTGGGGACCGAGGTGACAGCCATCGGCATGTATATGCAGTTCTGGTTCCCGACCACGCCAATTTGGCCCTGGGTGCTGTTGTTCTCTGCGGCGGTGATCCTGATTAACGTGATTGGCGTTAAATCGTTCGGTCAGGTGGAATATGCGCTGTCGACCATCAAGGTGGTGGCCATTGCCGCCTTTATCGCCATCGGCATCGGTATTCTGATGTTTTCTGCCAACCCGGCCTTTGGTCTGCAAAACTTTACTGCCAACGGTGGCTTCTTCCCGTTTGGCGTGAAAGGCATGTGGTTTGCGGTGATCGTGTCGATTTTCAGCTACCTGAGCATTGAGATGATCGCCGTCGCCGCCGGTGAGGCCAAGAACCCGGTAATTGCGGTAAAAACCGCGTTCAAGGGCACCATTTTACGACTGTTCATTTTCTACATGCTGTCGATTGCGCTGATGCTGGCGATCGTTCCCTGGCGGCAGTCCGGTACCGGCGAAAGCCCGTTCCTGGTGGCGATGAACGTCATCCACCTGCCTGCCGCCGCCGGTATCTTCAACTTTATCGTTCTGGTGGCCGCGCTGTCGGCGATGAACAGTCAACTGTATATCACCACCCGCATGATGTTCTCGCTGTCACGCGCTGGGCAAGCTCCGGCTGCGCTGGGCCGGGTCAGTAAACGCGGCATCCCGGTAAGCGCGCTGGCGATGTCCTGCATCGGCATCGTGGTGTCGATCGTGTTGAGTCTGGTCTACCCGCAAAAATCCTTTGCCGCCATGATGTCTATTTCGGTGTACGGTGCCTGCTTTACCTGGCTGATGATTTTTGTCACGCACCTGTTTTTCCGCCGTCAGCACCGGCAAACCCACCTTAAATTTCGCATGTGGGGCTTTCCTTACACCACGCTGGCCGGTGCCGGTTTGATGGCCGCGTTGCTGATCTCGACGGCGTTCACCGAATTTTTCAGGATGACGCTGTGGTTTGGCATTCCGTTTACCCTGCTGTTGGTGGCTATCTACTTCTTCTACAGCCGTCATCAGCCCGTACCCGCGGTAATGGAAACACCGAGCGTGGAGTAAACCGGTTCACTGAAAATGTGAATATGTGGCTCTGGTGATAAACCACTTTATCCGGAGAATAAGCCTTTTCTGGGGTTATGGAGTGGTTTGCAATGAGCAGTGGGACAGAAAAACGGCGCCTTATTGGCTGTAGCAACAGTATGCCGGTGGCCAGGCATTCGGCGCAGGGATGGATCAACGGCTTTCTGGGCATGTTGATTTTCAGCGGTTCTTTGCCTGCCACTCGCGTGGCGGTGCAAGAGTTTGATCCCATGTTTCTCACCGCGATGCGCGCGGTGCTAGCGGCCTTGCTGGCTCTGAGTGCATTGACGCTGATGCGCCAGCGTTGGCCGCAGCGCCGCGACCTGGCGCCGTTGGCACTCACCGCGCTCGGGGTGGTGATCGGTTTTCCTTTGCTCACGGCGCTAGCCTTGCAGCACACCACCTCGGCGCATGCGCTGGTGTATATCGGGCTGTTGCCGCTGGCTACCGCCTGCTTCGGTGTACTGCGGGGCGGTGAGCGGCCCAAAGCCGCTTTCTGGCTGTTTTCGGTGTTGGGGAGCCTGCTGGTTGGCGCTTTTGCGTTAAGCCAGGGGGCGACTGGCTCCTGGCTTGGCGATCTGCTGATGGTGGCCGCGGTGCTGCTTTGTGGCCTGGGCTATGCGGAAGGCGCCGTGCTGACGCGCAAGCTTGGCGGCTGGCAGGTGATCTCCTGGGCGCTGGTGGTGGCTTTGCCGTTGACGGCAGCGGCGGCCGTGGTGACGGCCCCGCCAGCCTGGCCACAGGTCAGCGTCGGCGCCTGGTGTTCTCTGGGCTACATTTCGCTGTTCAGCATGTGGATTGGCTTTATCTTTTGGTATCGCGGTTTGGCGCAGGGGGGCATCGCCGCCGTGGGACAGCTGCAATTGCTGCAGCCGTTTTTTGGTCTGGCGCTGGCCGGGCTGGTGCTGCATGAAAGCATTCAACCTTCAATGATTGCGGTAATGGTCGGCGTATTGGTTTGCGTATACGGCGCGAAGCGTTTTTCGCGGTAAGTATAAGACGGGGTAAGGCCTGCCTTACCCCGTAGCCAAGGCCACCAGCACCCGGTTCAGCTTTTGGGCCGCCTGATGGATCTGCTGTTCCGTGTAGCCTCCCAGCCCGAGTATCAATCCGTTTTTCCCGCTGCCGGGGCTATACATCGGCGAAAGTGCACCGACGGCTACCCCGGCCTCGGCGGCTTTACGGACAACCTGCCGATCGTCCAAATCCGCTTTTAACCACAGCAGCATATGCATGCCCTGATCGCTGGGGTGCAGAGTGGCCAGCTCGGCAGAAACCTGCGCGTTGATGGCGTCGGTCAGCACTCGCCTTTTTTCCGCATACACGCCGCGCATTTTACGAATGTGGCGATCCAGATGCCCCTGCGCCATAAAACTGGCCAGAACGTATTGATCGGCACTGGGGGGGTGGCGATCCATCAGCACTCGCGCACCGCAGAAGGCATTCACCAGGGGCTGAGGAACGATGGCGTAGCCCAGACGCAGCGAAGGGAACAGCACCTTGCTGAAGGTTCCCAGGTAGATAACCCTGGCCGGATCCAACCCCTGCAACGAAGGAAACGGGTGGCCGGAATAACGCATTTCACTGTCGTAATCGTCTTCGACGATCCAGGCCTGCTGCGCTTTGGCCCATGCCAGCAGCTCAAGCCGGCGCGACATGCTCATGGGCATACACAAGGGGTACTGATGCGAGGGAGTGACAAAGGCGGCTCTGGCCTGCGGCGCGATTTTCCTGCCTGCGGCGACCGCTATGCCTTCGCTGTCCACCGGCACTCTGGCCATCTCCCGGTCTCTGAATATGGTGTTAAAAATGGCGGTAATGCCGTGATAAGCGGGATCTTCAACCCAGGCGGTCTCACCGGCATCCAGCAGAATCTGCGTGGCGAGATAGAGCCCCTGCTGTGTACCGGAGGTGATGATCACCTGTTCCGGCGTGCAGTGCACCGAACGGGACTTGCGAACGTATTCGCATATCGCCTCACGCAGCGGCAATGCGCCCTGCGGTTCGCCATAACCGGCGGGGGCGCCGGGGCCTCTGGCGCGGATACGGTTGCCGAGCCTGCGCCAAACGTCGTCGGGCGCGGTATCGTTGATCGGTACCGAGACGGTGAAGGGGACCGGTGGCAGAGGGCGCAACTGGGCGGCAAAGTGCTCCAGGGCCAGCGCCTGATCGGAAAGCGGCATATCGCCGGCGTCCGGGTATTTGACCGGCGCGGGGACCGGGCGGGTGAGCGACAACGCCACCCGAGTACCCGACCCGGGCTGCGCTTCGAGAAATCCTTCCGCCGTCAGTTGCTCGAAGGCGGCCAGCACCGTTCCTCTGGCAAGCTGTAATGCGCCCGCCAGTACGCGGGTTGAGGGCAGCAGATCGCCCGGTTTAAGTTCGCCTTTGCCTATGGCAGCGCGCAGCGCCTGGGCAAGTTGCAGGCTAAGCTGCCCCGCATGGCGATCAAGCTCGCCGATAGCGGGGACTTCAACCGTTTTGGCCGTTCTGGGCATCTATTCCGGTCCAGATAAAAGTGGGTTAACAGGGTGTTTACTGTAAACCACTTTTGGTCTGAATAGCGGTTTTCGACAGGATTAAAGCTGGCTTTTCGGGATCAGGTGGTCGCCAAAGCTCAGGCGTTGACGGCCCGGTTCAATGGCGGTCAGTGGCGCAACCTCCTGCAGCGAGGATTTACAGCGTTCAACCAGATCGTGGTATTCGCGCGTACCGGCGACTTTCCACGCCAACTCCTGTTCGGTCAGGTCACGCAATACCCGCGCCGGGCTGCCGACCACCAGCTTATTGGCCTCGATCACTGCGGCGGCCTTGACGAATGCCATGGCACCGACGATGGTGTTTTCGCCGATCTCTGCACCGTCCATGATCACCGCGTTCATGCCGACCATGGCGTTACGGCGGATGCGGCAACCGTGCAAGATGGCGCCGTGGCCGATGTGCCCGTCCTGCTCCACCACGGTGTCCTGCTGCGGAAAACCGTGCATCACGCAGTTGTCCTGAATATTGGCACCATCGCTAATCACCAGCCGGCCAAAGTCGCCGCGCAGGCTGGCGTTGGGGCCGATATAAACCCGTTTGCCGACGATCACATCGCCAATCAGTACGGCGGTAGGGTGTACGTAACTGCTGGGATCGATCACTGGCGTCAGGCCGTCAATCTGATACACGGGCATAGCAAAGTTTCCTTATACTGTAGGGTCGCGCGGCAGGCCGCCGAAGCGCCGATAATAGCAGGCTGCCGGGGCAGGCAGAGCGCCGATAGTGGTCTCGGCCATGGCGCTGACATACTCGGTCGCTGCGCGGTCTACCCGCTGATAAATATTGATGCACAGGTTACGGGCAATCTGTCCTTCCCACTGCGCCGGCAGCAGGGCGTCCGGCAGCAGAGGATCTTTGAGCACCACGCGCCGGAAGAAGTGGATCAATAATAGCTTAATCTGGAAACAGCGCTGGGGCGTCAGCAGCGCTTCATCGGCTTCGCGCAGCAGCGCCATCAGGGGGCGGAAAGAGACGATAAATTCGTGATAATCGGCAGCGACGTCAGCCAGCGCCCAGCAGTTGGCCACCAGCTGTTGCAGGGTTTTCTCCGAGCGGTTATAGGGATAGTCGGCGCGGAAGTAGATCACCTGTTCGCTGGCGTTAAGTTCGCCGAGCAGGGCGGTGACGTCGGTTTGCGCGTGGGTGGGGGCCGCCATCAGATTGCTGGCTATTTGGCCGAAGCCCAGCCAACCCAGCTCTTTTTTCAACCGTGCCCGCTCCTCCTTTTCCGCGCTTTCCAGCAACAGCAAATCCCATTTCCCGTCCCAGGCGGGCGGTTCGCTGAGATAGATTTTCGACTCGGCATGGCGGAACTGACGCATACCCTGATCGGTCACCCGATAGAAGCTGCGACGGCCGATTTTTTCAACCTCCAGCCAGCCCTCTTTCTGCAGGCGAAATACCGAGGTGCGCACGAAGCGGTCACCAAAACCCAGGGCCTCCAGCAGCGCGCTCAGGCTGCCAAGCCAGACTTCGCCGCCCCGGTGGCTCAGCGCATCGCCGTAGAGGGAGATAATCAGCGAGGTGCCGCTGATCGGCTGAGCCTCTATAGCATGGCGGATAAACTCATCCAGTTTATGTTCCATATTTTTCCATGGGTTAGCCGACGGTGAAGCACAACATTACCACAAATCATTCGGGCGTCATCCGTGACGCCGGGGCAATCAGCGAGGCCGCAGATCGACCACGCGCTGGGCTTTGCCTTCTGAACGCGGGATATCGCCGCAGTTGGCGATGCTGACATCGGTGCTGACGCCGATAATCGACTTGATATGGTGGCGTAACTGGTGGCAAATCTCACAGCGTTGCTGGTGGCTGAGGCTGAGCGCCGCTTCCTTCAATTCAACGCGCACCGCCAGGGTATCCAGGTGCCCGCTGCGGCTGACCTGTAGCTGATAGTGTGGCGACAGCTGTTCGAACTGCATGATTTGCTCTTCCACCTGCGACGGGAACACGTTGACGCCGCGGATGATCAGCATGTCGTCGGAACGGCCGGTAATTTTCCCCATGCGACGCATCTGGCGTGCGTCGCCCGGCAGCAGGCGGGTGAGGTCGCGGGTACGGTAGCGAATCACCGGCAGCGCTTCTTTGGTCAGCGTGGTAAACACCAGCTCGCCGTGTTGGCCGTCCTGCAGCGTCACGCCGGTTTCCGGACAGATGATTTCCGGCAGGAAATGGTCTTCCCAGATGGTCGGGCCGCCGCCGCTTTCGGCGCATTCCATCGCCACGCCCGGCCCCATCACTTCGGACAGGCCGTAAATATCCAGCGCCTTGATGCCCATGCGGCTTTCAATTTCATGCCGCAGCGCTTCGGTCCAGGGTTCGGCACCAAAGACGCCGAGGCGCAGCGAGCAGCCACGGGCGTCGCCGCCCATTTTGCGTTCCAGCTCGTCGATCAGCGTCAGGCAGTAGGACGGTGTCACCATGATCACATCGGGTTTGAAATCCAGGATCAGCTGCGCCTGCCTTTCGGTTTGTCCTCCGGACATCGGGATCACCGTCGCCCCGAGTCGCTCCGCGCCGTAGTGAGCCCCCAGCCCGCCGGTGAACAGGCCATAGCCGTATGCCACGTGCACCTTGTCTTTGGCGGTAGCGCCGGCGGCACGCAGGCTGCGCGCGACGATATCGGCCCAATTATCGATATCCCGCTGGGTGTAGCCGACCACCGTCGGTCGGCCGGTGGTCCCTGACGAGGCATGAATACGCACCACCTGTTCCATCGGCACGGCGAAGGTGTCGAACGGGTAGTTGTCGCGCAGATCCTGCTTGGTGGTATAGGGGAAGCGAGCCAGATCGCTCAGCTGTTTGAGATCGCCGGGATGGACGCCCGCCTGATCGAACTTGCGTCGGTACATCGGCACATTGTTGTAGGCGTGGTGCAGCGTCCATTTAAGGCGCTCCAGTTGCAGCGCCTCAATCTCATCGCGCGAGGCGAACTCAATGGCGTCGAGTGGCTGTGGATTCATTGTCATAGTTAGCCTCGGGGGTCAGACTCGCTCAATAATCATGGCGATGCCCTGGCCGACGCCGATGCACATGGTGCAAAGCGCGTAGCGGCCGGAACGCCGTTCCAGTTCGAACAGGGCAGCTAACGCCAGACGCGCGCCGCTCATGCCCAGCGGATGGCCAAGGGCAATCGCGCCGCCGTTGGGGTTCACCTGCGGGGCGTCGTCAGGCAACCCAAGCTGGCGCAATACTGCCAGCGCCTGGGCGGCAAAAGCCTCGTTCAGTTCAATGACATCCATTTGCGCCAGGCTCAGCCCGGCCAGTTCCAGCACTTTACGGGTGGCTGGTAGCGGACCTATGCCCATTAAACCGGGTTCGACCCCGCAGGTTGCCGTCGCGACGATGCGCGCACGCGGTGTTAACCCCTGACTCAATGCCATTGCCTCCGAGGCGACGATCAGCGCCGCTGCGCCGTCGTTCAGGCCGGAAGCGTTACCGGCGGTCACCGTGCCAGGTTGGCGGAACGGGGTTTTCAGCGCCTGCAGCTGTTCCAGCCGCGTATCTGCACGCGGGTGTTCGTCCTGGTCAAACAGGGTGACCGCGCCTTTTTTGCCGCTGAGGCTGACCGGCACGATCTCCTGCGCGAATATCCCCAACGCTTGCGCTCGCGCGGCCCGTTGCTGGCTGCGCAGAGCGAAGGCGTCCTGATCGGCGCGGCTGACGTTGAATTTTTCCGCTACGTTTTCGGCGGTTTCGGGCATGGATTCGGTGCCGTATTGCGCCTGCATCAGCGGGTTGATAAACCGCCAGCCGAGCGTGGTGTCATACAGCTGCGTCTGACGGCTGAAGGCGCTGTCGGCCTTACCCATCACCAACGGGGCCCGGGTCATCGATTCTGCGCCGCCGGCCAATACCAAACCGGCTTCACCGGCCTTGATGCTGCGGGCCGCCGTCGCCAGCGCGTCCAATCCCGAGCCGCACAGGCGGTTGAGGGTGGTACCGGAAACGTTAACCGGCAGGCCCGCCAGCAATGCTGCCATACGGGCCAAATTGCGGTTGTCTTCCCCGGCCTGATTGGCGCAGCCGAGGATCACGTCGTCAACCCTCGACCAGTCCACCTGCGAGTGGCGGGCCAACAGGGCACGCAGCGGCAGTGCGGCCAAGTCATCGGCGCGGACGTTGGCCAGGGAGCCGCCGTAACGGCCAATCGGCGTGCGGACGCCGTCGCAGATAAAAGCCTGGTTCATGCTTGCTCCCCTAAAATGGCGTGACCGAGCCGATGTGCGCGGCCGCGGAACCAGGCGACGGTCTTGCCCAGTTGATTGACAATCTCCACGTCATACAGACCGGTGGTTTTGCCCTGATGGCGCATCTCGGCGCTGGCCGTCAGGCGATCGCCTGCCAGCGCCGGGCGGATAAAGTCTATGCTGCAGCCGGACGCTACCGCCGCCAGCCCCTGGCTGTTGCAGGCGTAGGCGAAAGCGGTGTCCGCCAGGCTGAACAGTTGCCCGCCGTGGCAGGTCTGGTGGCCGTTGAGCATCTGCGGCCCGACGGTCATGCTGACTTTTGCGAACCCGGCGTCGACGGCATCCACCCGCATGCCCATCGCCTGGGCGCAGGTGTCCTGCTGAAACATCTGTTCGGCGCAGCGTTGCGCCAGCGCGTGGGGCGTATTGGCATTCATCATTGGGCTCCTGAAGAAAGGGATGCGTAGTGGCGCAGCAACGGCATCGGGCGATAGCGGGGTTCGCCGTAGAAGCGTTGCAGATTTTCCAGCGTGGTCAGGATGTGTCGCCAGCCTAATGACGCACCCCATTCCAGCGGGCCGCGCGGGTAGTTAACCCCGCAGCGCATGGCGTGGTCGGTATCGGCGGCGCTGGCGACGCCCTTTTTCACCACGTCGAGCGCTTCATTCGCCAACATGGCGAGGGTGCGCATCACCAGCAGGCCCGGGTAGTCCGGCAACAGGATCACTTTCTTGCCAAGGGATTGCAGCAGACGTACCACAGTGGCGTTGTGTCGGGCATCGTTTTGCGCCGCGCAGCTGATGGCGACGGTGGAGGCCTGGGCATACTGGGCAGACAGATCAAACAGCACCACGGGGGTTCCGGTTTCATCGGCGACCTGGCTGGCTGTTTTACCATTTGTTAACATAAATGTAACTTCATCGATCTGGGCAAAAGCACTGGTCTGGCCGGGTTGTATGATCGCCTCCGCATTTCCTGCCAGTAACTCGGCCAGCAGAGTGACGCCTGCCGCGTCGCCGTGCAGCTTAATGCTGTGCGGCAATTCAGCTGAGGATGCAGGTAACCCGGCGACAATTTGAGGTGGCGCTTGTTTGTCATAGCGATAAAAGCCGCATCCGCTTTTGCGGCCCAGACGCCCGGCGGCCACCCGTTCCTGCTGCACCAAAGACGGCGTGAAGCGCGGATCCTGGAAGAAGGCCTGAAACACTGATTCAGTGACGGCGTAATTGATGTCCTGACCAATCATATCGGTCAGTTGCAGTGGCCCCATGGCGAAGCCGCCTGCGTCGCGCATTACCGCATCCAGCGTGGCGGCATCGGCAACTTGTTCTTCGAGCGCGCGCAGGGTTTCGGCGTAAAAAGGTCGTGCCACGCGGTTAACGATAAAGCCGGGCGTGGAACGGCACAGCACGCTTTGTTTGCCCCATTGCCGGGTCAGCGCCTGCAGTTCGGCAACGATTTCGGCGCTGGTGTCCAACCCGCTGACGATCTCGACTAGCTTCATCACCGGGGCCGGGTTGAAGAAGTGCAAACCGGCCAGGCGCTGTGGATGGTGCAGTGCACCGCCGATGGCAGTAATCGACAGCGATGAAGTGTTGCTGGCGAACAGTGCGGCGGGGGAACACAGCGCTTCCAGCTCACGAAACAGGCTCTGTTTGATCGCCAGTTTTTCCGCCACTGCTTCTATCACCAGTGCGCTGTCGGCCAACTGGTCAAGCGACTCGACCGGCTGAATACGGCCCAGCAGGGCCTCGGTGGCATCGGCGTCGGCCTTGCCGGACTCGACCCTTTGGCGCAGGCGTTGGCCTAACGCATCGAGTGCCTGCCGGGCGGCGGCGGCATCGATATCAAACAGCCACACCGGATGCCCGGCCCCGGCCGCCACCTGGGCGATACCGATGCCCATGGTGCCGGCACCAATCACGGCGACCCTTGCGTTGACGTTCGGCAGGTTCATGATTATTTCCCGCTGAAATTAGGGGGGCGTTTGGCGAAGAAGGCGCTGACGCCTTCGCGGTAGTCGTCGCTGCGGCCGCCGAGGCGCTGCAGGTCGCGTTCCAGATCGAGCTGCTGATCGAGGGTATTGTTCGCCGAGCTGTAGAGGGCTTTTTTAATCAGCCCCAGCCCGTAAGTGGGTTGGGTGGCCAGGTGTTGTGCCAGCGTTTGGCTGGTGGCGGCCAGTTGGTCCGCCGCTACCACCTGCCAGATCATGCCCCATGCCAGCGCCTGTTGTGCGCTGACTTTATCTCCCAGCAGCGCCATGCCCATGGCGCGGGCGTGGCCTGCCAAACGGGGCAGGAACCAGCTGCCGCCGGAGTCCGGCACCAGCCCCAGACGGCAGAAAGACTGAATAAAATTGGCGTTATCGGCGGCGATCACGATATCGCAGGCCAGCGCCAGCGCTGCGCCGGCCCCTGCAGCGACACCGTTGACGGCGCACACCACCGGCTTTGGCAGGGCGGTCAGACGACGGATCAGCGGATTGTAAAAACGCTCTACCGACAGGCCGAGATCCGGCGCCTGCTGTTCGACGCTGACGTTGCGATCGTTCAGATCCTGCCCGGCGCAAAAGCCACGTCCCGCACCGGTGATCAGCAGGCAGCGTACGGTTTCGTCCCGCTCGGCGAGGGTCAAGGCTTCGCTCAGTTGGCGGTGCATCTCGTCGTTGAAGCTATTGAGCCGGTCTGGCCGATTGAGGGTCAGCGTCAGCACCCCGGCTTCAAGGTGGGTGAGAATCAATGCGTTTTCCATAAATCAGCGCCCCTGATAGTTTGGCGTACGTTTTTCGAAGAAGGCGGCGATGCCCTCGCGGCGATCGTCGGTGGCGGCCAGGGTGGCAAACTGCTGGCGTTCGATGAGCAGCCCTTGGCTAAGGCCGGTTTCCTCAGCCTGTTTCAGCGCCTGTTTGGCGGCGCGCAGTGCCAGCGGTGCCTGCCTGCTGATGTGTTCGGCGATCTGCTGTGCGCGTTCCAGCGTCAGGGCGTCGACGCACACTTCACTGACCAACCCGCACTGCAATGCGCGCGAGGCGTTAATGGCTTCGCCACTCAGCACCATCTGACTGGCGAAGGACTTGCCGACGCAGCGAATCAAGCGCTGAGTGCCGCCGGCCCCTGGCATCAGGCCGAGGGTGATTTCCGGCAGGCCAAAGCGGGCGCTTTCGCCGCAAATGACAATGTCGCAGGCCAGCGCCAGCTCGCAGCCGGCGCCGAGCGCGTAGCCGTTCACTGCCGCCAGCAGCGGTTTACTGAACTGCGCCAGCCGTTGCCACAACAGCGGGCGGCGATCCGTCAGCGTAGCGGGCAGGTCCTGCCGTTGCAGTTCGTGCAGATCGGCACCGGCGGCAAAGAAACGCGTTGTGCCGGTGATCACTACTGCGCCAATGGCGGTATCGGCATCGGCCTGTTCCAGTAAATAAACCAGCTGCTCCAGGCAGGGTGTGTTCAGGGCATTGCGCGCTTGTGGACGGTGCAGTTCCAGCGTCAGCACGCGCGCCTGGCGATGTTGCAGGATCAAAGGGGTTTCCATTGGCGGCTCCTATACGTCAAAGTCCAGCACCACACCGTCACCGCGTGGCCACGACTGGCAGCTCAATACGTAGCCTGCCGCGAGTTGATCCGGCTCCAGGCTGTAGTTGACGGCCATGTCCACCTGACCGGCCTTTAACCGGCACTTGCAGGTGGCGCACACGCCGCCTTTGCAGGCATAGGGAAGATCGGCACCCTGACGCAGCGCCGCGTCCAGAATGCTGTCGTCCTGCGAACCTACCTCGATATCCAACCGGCGGCCGTCGAGCAAAATCGCCACTCGCGTGGCGTTGCGGGGGGTGTCGTTGACCGGGCGGGCGATCACGCCGCTGGTGTTAAAGCGCTCGCTGTGGATACGCTCGGCGGCTACGCCAGCCTGTTCCAGCACGCTTTGGGCGTCGTCCATCATGGTTTGCGGGCCGCAGATAAAGGCATGGTCATAGTCGCGGTAATCCAGCAGCGCGCCGCCGATCGCCAACAGGCGCTCGCGGTCGATGCGCCCACTGAGCAGCGGGCTGTCGAGGCTCTCCTGGCTGAACAGATACAGCGGCTGAAAACGTTGTGGATAGCGGTTTTTCAGATCGGACAGCGTCTCCTTGAACATCACCGAACGGCTGCTGCGGTTGCCGTAAATCAGCGTGAAGCTGCTGTTTGGTTCAAGTTGCAGGGTGGCTTTGATGATCGACAGCATCGGCGTGATGCCGGAACCGGCGGCAATCGCCAGATAGTTGCCGCTGTTTTCCGCCTGTGGCTGGTAGCCGAAACGGCCCTGCGGCACCATCACCTCCAGCGCGTCGCCGACTTTCAGTAGCCGATTAACGAACGAGGAAAAGCGGCCCTGATGGATGGCTTTAACGCCGATCTGCAGCAGCCCATCCTGAGGAGCGCTGCAGATGGAGTAGCAGCGGCGCAGCTCTTCGCCGTCCACCTGCGCCTTTAGCGTCAGATGTTGGCCGGGGGTGTAGCAGTAATGACTTTTCAGCTCTTCGGGCACGCGCAGAGTGATAGCTACGGCGTCCGGCGTTTCGCGCTCGATGGCGGCGACGTTCAGGCGATGGAAGACCGTCATGGTTTTCTGCGCTCCTAAATGCATTTGAAATAGTCGAAGGGTTCGCGGCAATCGCAGCAGCGATACAGCGCTTTGCAGGCGGTGGAGCCGAATTCGCTGATTTTTTCGCTGTGGGTGCTGCCGCAGCGCGGGCAGGGCACCGGGCCTGCAGCCTGCGGTTTGTCGCAGGTATGGCCCTGTGGCGGTGCGACGCCGTATTCACGCAGCCGTTCACGCGCCGAGGCGTTCATCCAGTCGGTGGTCCACGCCGGGCTGAGGCGAATGTCCACTTTGATCGGGGCAAAGCCGGCCTCGGCCAGCCGCTGCTCGATGGCTTCGAGCAGGAACTCGGTGGCGGGGCAGCCGGAGTAGGTTGGCGTAAAGGTAATGCGCCAGCCGTCGCCGTCGGCTTCAACGTCGCGAACCATGCCCAGATCGGTAATCGACAGCACCGGCAGTTCCGGATCGCTGATCTGTTGCAGGCAGTGCCAGATTTGCGGAATTTCCGCGGCCTGCAGCCGGGTAATGTTCATAGCGGCCCCTTACCAGTTTGCGTTGGGATAGGCGCGTTGCAGGAACTGCATCTCGGCCAGCAGCGGACCGAGATGTTCGCTGTGCCGACCCTGTTTACCGCCGTGGCGGAACGCCTGCTCTGCCGGCAGCGTCAGGGTGGCCTGTTGCAGCGTTTCTTCAACCAGCGCCAGCCACGGAGCCTCAAGCTGGCGCGGATCGGCGGCGATACCCTGTTCTGCCAACTGAAGTTCAAGCTCGTCGGCATGGAACAGCTCGGCGGTAAAACGCCACAGGCCATCCAGCGACTGCTGCATTTTTTGGTGGCTGACGGGACTGCCGTCACCCAGACGGATCATCCAGCCACGGCTGAAACGCAGGTGGTAATGCGCCTCTTTCAGTGACTTGGCGGCGATGGCGGCGAGTTGCGCATCGCGACTTTGGCTCAAGGCCAGATGCAACTGCACGTGGTAGGCGTCCATCAGGAACTGCCGCACCAGAGTGTCGTTGAAGCCGCCGTTGGGTTGTTCCGCCAGCAGCAGGTTATGGAACTCACGTTCGTCACGGCCGAAGGCCAGTCGGTCTTCGCTGAATTGCGGCCCGGCCAGTTCGGCGGCATAACCGAGAAAGTTGCGTGCCTGGCCGAGTAGGTCTAGGCCGATATTGGCCAGCGCCAGGTCGATCTCCAGTTCCGGCGCGTGGCCGCACCAGGCGCACAAGCGCTGGGCGAGGATCAGTGGCGTATCGCCCTGACGCAGGACATAGGTGACGAGTGGATCGTTATTGAAGGTCATGGTCGCCCCTACATGTTCTTGATGCCGTCGGGAATGGTGTAGAACGTCGGATGACGGTAGATCTTGTCATCGGACGGATCGAAAAAGGCTTCGCGATCTTCCGGCTGCGAGGCGATCAGGTGGCTGGATTGCACCACCCAGATTGAGCAGCCTTCGTTGCGGCGGGTATAGGCATCGCGGGCGTTTTCCAGCGCCATCTGGTCGTCGGCGGCGTGCAGGCTGCCGACGTGACGGTGCGCCAGCCCTTGTTTGCTGCGGATAAACACTTCATACAGTGGCCATTGGGCATGTGTCATCATCGGTTCCTTATGCGGCAGTTGAGGTGTTTTTTGACGCGTGGGCCAGAGCGCCATCGCGTACCCAGGCACCGTTCTCCCAGGCGCGGCGTTTGGCTTGCAGCCGTTCGTGGTTACATTGGCCGCGCCCCTTGATCACCTCATGCAGTTCACTCCAGTCGATTTCGCCAAAGCGGTAGTGGCCGGTGGCTTCGTCCCAGGCCAAGTCGGCGTCCGGTGCGACCATGCCCAGGGCTTCCAACTGGG
This sequence comes from Serratia sp. BIGb0234, assembly GCF_024809915.1. Classification (NCBI taxonomy): domain Bacteria; kingdom Pseudomonadati; phylum Pseudomonadota; class Gammaproteobacteria; order Enterobacterales; family Yersiniaceae; genus Serratia; species Serratia sp. BIGb0234. The sequence goes on along the minus strand of NZ_JANUEI010000002.1, from coordinate 475,449 downwards.
GGACGGTGTTGTCGACAAATTTCTGCCGTAACTCATCGTTGCTGTGGCGTTTGATTTTCCAGGCCATGCTCTGCGCGCTGTGCGGTGAATCGGTGTCGCTGGGGCCAAACATCATCAGTACCGGCCACCAGAAGCGGTTAATCGCATCTTGCAGCATGGCTTTCTGTTGTTCGCTGCCGTTTGCCATCGCCATGACCGCTTCGTAACCCTGGCGCTGGTGGAAGCTCTCTTCCTTGCAAATTTTCACCATTGCTCGCGCATAGGGGCCGTAGGACGCACGACACAGCGCCACCTGGTTAACGATGGCCGCGCCGTCAACCAACCAGCCGATCACCCCGATATCCGCCCAGTTGAGCGTCGGGTAATTGAAGATCGAGGAGTATTTCATCTTGCCGTCGAGCATCTTCTGGTAGATATCCTGACGAGAGCAGCCCAGGGTTTCCGCGGCGCTGTACAGGTACAGGCCGTGCCCCGCTTCGTCCTGCACCTTGGCCAACAACACCGCTTTGCGGCGCAGGGTAGGGGCGCGCGTCAACCAGTTGGCTTCCGGTAACATGCCGACCACTTCGGAATGGGCATGCTGGCCAATCTGGCGGATCAGGTTTTGGCGGTAGGCGTCCGGCATCCAGTCTTTGGCCTCAATCGAGGTATCCGCCGCAATTTTGTCGTCGAAGTGCTGCTGATGTTGCGCGTCAGTTGTCATGCGTGCCTCTTGGTGATTCGTATTTTTCACATTAAATATAAAAATGTGAATCACATTAACTAACCATAAGGCTACAAACTGATAACAAAAAGATCAAACGGCATTTGTGTGGTTTTGCGAGGGTGCTCACAAGGAGTGTTGTTATAATGTTGTTTTTAAATGAGATTAAAAATTAATTCATGAGGGTAAAACGCCTGTCTGAGCGCTTTCAATGTCTGGTTGTTTTTATTTTGTTAAATTTCATTCTGGTGAAAACTGGACAATATGTGATACGTAATTAATCCTTGTGGTGTAAATTTATGAATTCCGGAGGAGCAAATGCAGCAGCTACACAGTTATCTTTCTGGCGCCTGGGTGTACGGCCAGGGCAAAGCCCGTGAAATCCACCATGCCGTCACCGGCCAACCGCTGTATCAGGTTTGTTCCGACGGGCTACCGCTGGCCGCCAGTCTGGAGTATGCGCGCAGCAAGGGCGGCAAGGCGCTGGCACAGATGACCTTCCAGCAGCGCGCGCAAATGATGAAAGCGGTGGCTAAGCACCTGCTGGCCAACAAAGAAACGCTGTATGAGATTTCGTACCAGACCGGCGCGACTCGCAGTGACGGCTGGGTGGATATCGAAGGCGGTATCGCCACGCTGTTTGCCTATGCCGGGCTGGCAGGGCGCGAACTGCCGGACGATACCCTGTGGCCGGAAGACGAACTGATCCCGCTGTCCAAACAGGCGCAGTTTGCCGCCCGACATGTGCTGACTTCACGCCCTGGCGTGGCGTTGCATATTAATGCTTTTAACTTTCCCTGCTGGGGGATGCTGGAAAAACTGGCGCCCACCTGGTTGGCCGGTATGCCGGCGATCATCAAACCGGCGACCGCCACGGCGCAGCTGACGCAGGCGATGGTCAGACTGATTATCGACAGCGGTCTGGTGCCAGAGGGCGCGTTGCAACTGGTATGCGGTGGCGTCGGCGATATGTTTGAACATCTGGATTATCAGGATGCGGTGACCTTTACCGGCTCGGCGCAGACCGGTCAGCAGCTGCGTGCGCACCCGCGCCTGTTGCAAAAGTCGATTGCTTTCACCATGGAGGCAGACTCGCTCAACTGCTGCGTGCTGGGCGAGGACGTTACGCCGCAGATGCCGGAGTTTGCGCTGTTTATCAAAGAAGTGTGCCGCGAGATGACCGCCAAGGCCGGGCAAAAATGTACCGCAATTCGGCGGATTATCGTGCCGGCGAAACGGGTGGCAGAGGTACAGCAGGCGCTGTTGCAGCGGCTGAGTGGCGTCACGGTGGGCGATCCTAAACTGGAACAGGTGCGGATGGGGGCCTTGGTCAGCCGCGAACAGCGCGACGATGTGCAACAGAAGGTGGATTACCTGCTGCATAACGGTTGCGAACCGTTGTGCGGCGCGAGAACGGATAACCTGGAGGTGAGCGGGGCAGGCGTGCAGCAGGGGGCATTTTATCCGGCCACGCTGTTGTACTGTGCCGATCCCTTTAGCCATCAGGCGGTGCACGGCACCGAAGCATTCGGCCCGGTAGCGACGCTGATGCCCTATCAGCATACCGAACAGGCGATTGAGCTGGCGTTAATGGGCCAGGGAAGTCTGGCTGGCTCACTGGTGACCGCCGATGAGGCGCTGGCGACGCGCTTTATTCGCGCCACCGCCTGCGCGCATGGCCGAATGCTGATCCTGGATCAACAGGCGGCGGTGGAGTCCACCGGCCACGGTTCTCCGTTGCCGATGCTGGTGCACGGCGGGCCAGGGCGAGCCGGTGGCGGTGAAGAATTGGGTGGGCTACGCGCGGTAAAACACTATATGCAACGCACGGCCATTCAGGGCAGTCCGGCTATGCTGGCGGCAATCGGCCGTGAGTGGGTGCGCGGTGCGACGGTGATTGAAGAGCCGGTACATCCGTTCCGCAAATATTTCGAGCAACTGCGCCTTGGCGAAAGCCTGCTGACGGCGCGGCGTACCGTGACCGAGGCCGATATCGTCAATTTTGCCTGCCTGAGTGGCGACCACTTCTATGCCCATATGGACAAGATCGGCGCGGCCGAATCGCTGTTTGGCGAGCGGGTCGCGCACGGCTACTTTGTGGTTTCTGCTGCCGCCGGGCTGTTTGTTGATCCGGGCGTCGGACCGGTGATTGCCAACTACGGTATGGAAAACCTGCGCTTTATCGAGCCGGTGAAGATTGGCGATACCCTTCAGGTACGGCTGACCTGCAAAAAGAAAATCCGTAAGCCGCAGAAAACGGCGGAGGATCGTCCACACGGCGTGGTGGTATGGGATGTTCAGGTACTCAACCAACATCAGCAGGCGGTGGCGCTGTACAGTATCCTGACGTTGGTGGCGCGGCAGGAAGGGGACTTCGGTCCGACAAGCTAAAGGCCGGTGAGATGGTGCCATGGTAAGATGCACCATCTCCTGACACAGAGTTTGTGGCGACGATGATCCAACAACTCCAACTGAGCGGTTTTCGCTCTATACGTAATTTGCAGCTGCAATTGGGCCGTCTGAATGTGATCAGCGGCCCGAACGGTTGCGGAAAATCTAACCTGTATAAAGCGGTGCGATTGATCCACGAGGCCGCCTGTGGGCGGCTTTCTGCTGCGTTGGCTGAAGAGGGGGGCATTCAGAAGGCGATGTGGGCCGGCGGATTGCGACCGGGTGATCGCCGGGGCGATCCGAAACGGATGCTGTTGTCAGCCACTCTGGATGATTTCGACTATCAGCTGCAGCTAGGCTTCCCTGAGCCGACCGGCAGCCTGTTTCAACTCGACCCGCTGGTCAAAGAGGAGTCACTGTGGATCTCGGGCCACGGTCGTCGACCTTCAACCCGGGTACTCGAAAGGCGCAACCAGAGTGCATTCCTGACGAATATCCAGGGCGATCGCGCCACTTATCCTGCCAGTCTCCATGCAGAGGAATCGGTATTTGGTCAGCTTGCCGATCCGCATCTGTATCCTGAAGTGTCCCAGGTACGAGAGAATCTGCGGCAGTGGCGTTTTTACCACGAGTTTGCCGTGTGGCCCGGTTCACCGTTGCGAGCGCCACAGGTGGGTATTCGCGCGCCGGTACTGGCGCATGACGGCAGTAATCTGGCGGCCGCTTTTGAAACCATCTGCGAGATCGGCAACGGCGAGTTGCTGCGCGACATTCTGGCGCAGGCGTTTCCCGACAGCGAATTTGAAATTCAGGCCCCTCAGGGACGCTTCCAGCTATTGATGCACCGTGCCGGCATTTTACGCCCCTTGGAGAGTGCCGAACTTTCCGACGGCACGCTGCGTTTCCTCTGTTTGGCGGTAGCGATGCTCAGCCCGCGGCCGCCGGCATTTATGGCATTCAATGAACCTGAAAATAGTCTGCATCCGCAACTGTTGCCGGCATTGGCCATGCTGATCGCCGAAGCCAGCCGTTATAGCCAATTGTGGATCACCAGCCACTCACCGCAGCTTGCCGAACTGATTGGTCGCCATAGCGAGGTTACCCACTATCAACTGGCACAGCAGCAGGGTGAAACCCTGCTGGCGGAACCGGATTAGATCAAGGGCTGGTGTAGCAGGGTTTCCAGTACCTTGAGCGGTGATTGCTGTGGATTTTTCATTGCGGTGACGGGCAACAGGAAAGTTTGCTCCAGCATAAACTGACCCGCCATCGCCGCGTGTGGCGTCTGATCGGAGAAACAGATCCAACTGCTGCCCGGCGGCAAGTCGAGCGCCAGCTGCGGGCCCTGTTGCTGATAGTGCTGGTCGGCTTTCATGGCATCATGCAGTTGCAGCATCAGGTGGTCGTAATGACTGCGGCGCCGTTTGGTGATGCCGACCTTGTGCTGCAGCCAGCTGTTCAGCGGTGAATAGCGGCCCAGGCGCGGCATAAAGCGTTGCGCCAGTTGAGGAAAGGGTTCGCCGATGCGCCATTGGCGAAGTTCGCCATTGGGGTTGATGTTGGTGAAGATGCGCAGAATGCGCTCACCATAGTTCGGGCGCGACGGGAAGGCATCGACGTGCAGCCGGCTATCATCCTTGCGCCATGAGCTGGTCTTGCGCCAGGCCGCAACCGGATGCAGGCGCAGGGTGTTGACCGGCGAATGCAGGGCTTGTTGGTAGTGGGGGAGCAGGGTGGCAACCAGTTGCAGGCAGGTTTGATAATAGCGTGACAGCAACGTCTCGACCTGTGGCTGCTGCGCGGCTATTGCTACGCCGGATAATTTGCTCGTTTCTGGCCAGTAGCTGATGTTTTTACGTTTTGTATCGACCAACGCGGGATCCAGCAGCGCCATTTCACCGGCTAACATAGGAAACGCCAGTTCAGGCAAAAACACGATTTTACCTTGCTCGAGTGCCTCGACGGCAGAGGGGGAAAAGGGCACTGGGGCGCTATCCCACTGTTGCTGTGGCAACGTTATTAACACCTGTTCAGGCGTAAGATTATCCGCGCGCATAATATCTCCTTGCGATGGGGGGATACTTTAATTGTTTTTTATTTGAAAGGGATTTATAACCAGCGGGAATTATTGTTGAATTGAACTAGTTGATGCTAATGGCTGGATTAAATTATCCTAGCACTATTAAAATGCGCCCAAAAGTAAACAGATATTAAACGATGCGGCTAATGGCACGAATGGATAAAAATAGATTTAATGGGCATTAATTAATTTATCAGCGAAAGTAGATTAACGATTTAAATTAAATTTAGTTTTATGATCAGCGGGTTGATTTTGATTTTCCGAGCGAAAAAAAACAAATTCAGGGGCCGCCTCCGGGGGAAGACGGCCCAATGGGTCAGGCGGGATAAATGCGGTTTTTCCCCTGGGCTTTGGCTTGATACAGGGCGCTGTCGGCCTGATTAATAAAGCCGATTGGCGTGTCGTTATACATATGCGGCACTTTGGCGAAGATGCCAATACTGATGGTGACAATACCGTGAGGGTTGCCCGTATGCGGTATTTTCAGCTCACGCACCGATTCAATCACCCGTTCGGCGAAAATCAGTGCGCCCTGAGTGTCGGTATCCGGCAGAATAATGGCCATTTCCTCACCGCCATAGCGGGCCATAATATCGTTGCTGCGGCACGCCAGCCCTTTCAACGTTTGTCCAATCTGTTGCAGACACTGATCGCCGGCTACGTGACCGTAGATGTCGTTATATTGTTTGAAACAGTCGATATCCAGCATCAGCAACGCCACGCTGCGGTAATTGCGCGAAGCGCGCATCAGTTCGTTCTTCATGGCGATATCAAACTGACGGCGGTTGGCCAGGCCGGTTAACCCGTCCAGCAACGCCAACTCTTCCAACGTTCGGTTGATGGTAGTGAGCTGATCGCGGGTGCGCATCAGTTCAGCTTCGGTGCGTACGCTGTGGTTAATCTGGCGCATCAGTACCAGACCCATCGCCAGTAAAATGATTAACAGCGTCGCGCCACCCAGGGCAAACACGCCGGTATCATTACGCCAGTCGGACAGCGCATCTTCCTTCGACAGTCCGGCAGCTATCACCAGCGGATAGCGATTAACCCGCGAATAACCGTAGATCCGTTCCACCTTGTCGTACCGCGAAGTGATGGTGGCATTGCCGAACTCAGAGTGGGGTAGAATTTCGCGGAACAACACGCCTTCCGAAATATTTTTGCCAATCGCGGCAATGGAGTAGGGGCGGCGGTAGAGAATGGTGCCGTCCGCCAACAGCAGGTTGAGCGAGGCGTCACTGTTCAGTGCGAAGGTGTCGTAAAATTGGCGGAAATAATCGACATACAGCGTGGCCAGCACCACCCCATTAAAGCTGCCGTCCGGGTTGTTGATCCGACGTGAGACCGGAATGATCAAATCACCGGTAGAGCGGCTGCGTACCACTTTGCCGATAAATATCGCGTTGCTGTTGTGGCTCAGGTGGAATTTGAAATACTCACGATCGGCATTGTTGGCATTTTGTATGAACCGGCCCGATGAGGTGACGATCCAATTCCCCTGAGCATCGTAAACAAACAGGCCATGCAACTGGGGCAGGTTGCCAACCTGCGTTTGCATCACTTTCTGTAGTCGCAGCTGTTGCGGTTGGCCCAGGCCGTCGGTCTGAATGCGTTCGGTCAGATCGGACAGCGTAGTGTCGGTCTGCATAAAGGTGTCATCGGCATGCTGTGCCAGAGAGCGGGCCAGGTTGGCCGATTCATTTTCGGCACTTTGCAAGTCGCGCTGGTGCGCATTCCAAATCTGCCAGCCGTTAAACAGAATCAGCGTGACGGCAACGATGACGACAAATACGCCGGCCTGAAAAAGTAACGGGGAATTTTTACCGTTGCGTGGCCGTTCGGCATCCTGCGGTTGCTGCTGTGTCATGTCACCCTTGTTATAAAGTCTTTAAATCGTGTTAAGAACAATCTTACATCTTATTCGTTAATCACGCCGACCACTACTCCCTTAACATCAAAAATGCATGAGCCACTCAAGCGGAGTGTTACAATTCGCCGCAAAACCGGCATAGAAAATACAGGGTTCACGCATATGTCTGACTACATCATTATTACTTTGCTGACGCTGGTGGTTTATTACCCGCTGACCTTGGGTGTGCTGGCGCTAATGATGATTTTTGCCTGGCGGCAGCGTAAATCGCCCTATTGGCGTTTGGGACTGGTGCTGTTGACGGTGCTGTTTGTGCTGTTCGCGATGGCGGCTTATGACTGGTATCACTACCGTTGATCTTGGCACCAGGGTATCCGCTGTCGGTGGCGGACACCCTGGCGGGATGACGGGTTATTCAACGTTAATCATCCAATTGACCCCGAACTGGTCGGTCAGCATGCCAAAACCCTTGGCCCAGAAGGTGGCCTGGTATGGCATGGTGACCTGGCCGCCCTGCGCCAGCTTCTCGAATAATGCTCGGCCTTGCTCCACGTCGCTCGGATCCAGCGACAGGGCAAATCCTTTATGCGAAGCTTCGCCGCCGTCCTGCGGACACCCATCGGAGGCCATCAGCGCCGTTTCGCCAATCAGTAAACGGGCATGCATGATGGACTCTGGATTGACGTCCTGAGGACCGCCTTGCTTGGCCTCCTCGGGCATATCTTTGTAGCGCATAATCATTTCGATTCTGGCGCCCAGCTGCTGCTGGTAGAAGTTGATCGCCTGTTCACAGTTACCGTTAAAAAAAAGATAGGGTTGAATCAACATGACATTGACCTCTGTTGTGGCCCGTCAGGCGTTTTGCATCCCACGGGCGAGGAACAATAGTTTCTGGTTGTGACTATTGCTGCCGGGAACTTACAAGTGTAGTGCGATTTACGCCGAATGCCCGGCGGGCGATCACGCTGTGGAAATTAACGGCCTGATCGTTGCTATTGACCGAAAAAGCGGGATGGTTCATCCCAATTTGGACAGATTATCTGAGCGGTCACAGTTTCTATACTCGTTGCAACCTTCACTAACGGAGTCACTGTAATGAGCAAGCAATCTTTGAATGGAAAAGTGGTGTTGATCGCCGGCGGCGCCAAGAACCTGGGTGGCCTGGTGGCGCGTGATTTGGCCGCCAACGGCGCGGCGGCCGTGGTGGTGCACTACAACAGCGACGCCACTCGTGCTGCCGCGGAGGAAACGTTGCAGGCGGTTAAGGCGGCAGGTGCCGAGGCGATTGCGGTGCAGGGCGATCTCACCCAGCCGGCTAACGTGGCGCTGCTGTTTGAGGAGGCCGTCAAGGCGTTTGGCAAGGTGGACATTGCCATCAATACCGCCGGTCTGGTGATTAAAAAACCGATTGCCGAAGTGACCGAAGCCGATTACGACAGCAGTTTCGACATCAATGCCAAAGCGGCATTTTTCTTTATCCAGCAGGCCGGTAAACATTTGGCCGATAACGGCCGAATTGTGACCATTGTCAGCTCGCTGTTGGCGGCCTATACGCCATTTTATGCGGTCTATCCGGGCAGCAAGGCGCCGGTGGAGCACTTTACCCGCGCGGCTTCCAAGGAGTTTGGCGAACGCGGCATCAGCGTGAACGCCATTGGTCCGGGACCAATGGATACGCCGTTCTTCTATGGCCAGGAAAGCAAGGAGGCGGTGGCGTACCACAGCAGTGCCGCCGCGCTGAGCAAGTTCTCGAAAACCGGTCTGACCGATATCGAGGACATTGCGCCGATCGTTAAATTTTTGGTCACTGACGGCTGGTGGATCACCGGGCAGACGCTGTTCGCCAACGGTGGCTATACTACCCGTTAACCTTAATTCTGCTGCGGCCCGGGCCGCAGCCTGTTAATCAGGACGCACAGCCGGTGGATAAAATAGGGAGATTACGGGTTTTTATCCAGGTTGCTGAGGTGGGCAGTTTCATCCGCGCTTCGCAAATCCTGTTGATGCCAAAAACCACGGTTTCGGCGGCGATACAACAACTGGAACACGAAATGGGTGCCCGCCTGTTTCACCGCACCACTCGCCGGGTGCAATTGACCAGCGACGGTGAGCTGTTGCTCGAAAAAGCGCGCAGCCTGTTGTTCGACGTTCAAACACTGGAAGGCCTGTTTCATCGGCAAAACGGCCCGATCGACGGTCGTTTGACGGTCGATGTGCCCAGTCGCATAGCCCGGCGAATGATAGTGCCTGCGCTGCCGGACTTTTTTGTGCAGTACCCCGACATTCAACTGTTTCTCAGCGCCAGCGACCGTTCGATCGATTTGATCCAGGAAGGGATCGACTGCGTGGTGCGCGTCGGCAGTCTCAGCGACAGTAGCCTGGTCAGCCAGCCGCTGGGGCGATTAAGCATGATCAACTGCGCCAGCCCGGACTATTTGCAACGTTATGGCACGCCGGAGCATCCTGAGCAGTTGGCGGGGCATTGGGGTGTAGGCTACGCGCAGCCGACTTTGGCCGGGGCAGATACCTGGGTTTGGCAGCGGGGCGATCAGCACATGGAAAAAATCTTGCGTAGCCGGGTCACGGTAAACAATGCGGAAAATTATATTGGGTGCTGTCTGGCAGGGTTGGGGATGATTCAGATACCGCGCTTTGATGTTCAGCACTACCTGGAGGACGGGAGCTTATGCGAGGTTTTGCCGCAGGCCCGGCCACCGGCAATGGGCATTGCCTTGCTTTATCCTCACCGCCGCCAACGTTCGGCACGTTTAACCGCCTTTGCCGAGTGGTTCAGCCACCTTATCAAGCCCTTTTGCGAAAATTGAGGCCCGGTAGCCAATGGGATTTTTATCCAAACGGCTCGCTATTTGTCATTCGTTTTCAACTGATTAAATTTGCAGACAAAACAAGACACATTTAAAACCACTCGAAAAGTGACAAAGCGCGTGTAACATCACTGGAACAACAAGGCGGCAGAACCGTCCCAGGCGGCGGCCAGCGCATAGATTGCAGCCAGTATCAGCAGAAACGGTGTGTTGGTCATGGTCTGTCCCCCTGCAGCAATATTCACCTGTTGTTATAGCGCGGAGTAATGACAGTTTGATGAATGCGGTTGATTTTCGCACAGCTAAATTCAGACACACGGAAATGGGTAAACTGCTGATATTTGTCTATAGTAACAGTGTGAATATGCGTGTTTATCAAGATTCACCCTGCATCGCGCTGCCGTTAACGGTCAGCACAGGGCAACAGGATTGTGGTTGTGAAAGTATCGTCAGGGTTGGATCAGGCGCCGACGCGGGCCTGAAAACAGAGTTTCTTTGGGCAAAAAGTAATAGGGAGAGTAAAAATGGGCATCATTTCCTGGATCATTTTTGGGTTAATCGCCGGTATCTTGGCTAAATGGATTATGCCGGGCAAAGACGGCGGCGGCTTTATCGTAACCGTTATTCTGGGGATCATCGGTGCGGTTGTCGGCGGCTATATCAGTACCTTCTTCGGTATGGGCCGTGTTGATGGCTTCAACCTGGGCAGCTTTGTTGTCGCGGTCATCGGTGCCCTGGTGGTGCTTTTTGTCTACAGAAAGATCAGAAATTAATCAGTTGCTGATCAACAGGGTCGCTGCGGCGGCCCTTTTTCGTTAAATCACTGCGGTCGAGCGGCAGAGCCGACGATCGGAAGGGGAATACCATGGGTCTGTTTGATAGCGTATTGGGCAACATTCTGGGCGGTGCCAACGGTAAGGGCATTGATTACGTCGCCATTATGCAATGGGTTGAGCAGCAGGGTGGCCTGCAGGCGATTCTGGACAAGTTCCGCCAGGGTCAATTCGGCGATGTGGTCGGCTCGTGGCTGGGCAACGGTGAAAACCAGCAGATTAGCGGCGATCACGTGCAGCAAGCGCTTGGCAGCGATGCCATCAACCAACTGGCGGAAAAGCTGGGGATCGATCCGGCTCAGGCTTCAGCCACCATTGCACAGTTCCTGCCAACGGTCGCTGACGCGGCCTCGCCAAATGGCGAAGTGCAGTCGAACAGCAACGAACTGGGCGACATGGTCGGTAAACTGTTCAAATAATCTTTATGCCCCTGGCACCTTGTCGGGGGCTTTGTTCACCCTAATTCCCTCAATACTCCCCAACGCCGCCAGCAAATAATCTACCCAGGCCCGGACTTTACCGGGAATAAACCGCGCTGCGGGGTAAACCGCATGCAGCGCCATCGGCGGATAATGCCAGGCCGTTAACACCGGTACCAGGCTGCCGTTGGCCAGTTGCCGACCAATCAGCGGGCGCTGTGCTCCGCCAATACCCAATCCTGATTCGATGGCCGCCAGCAGCGAAAACGTATTGTTGGCGCGAAAGACCGGGCGCAGGTTCACTATCTCGGCACCCTGAGGGCCAAGTAAGGTCAGCGCATCGCCGTCGCTCAAGCCGCTATAGCGGATATGTGGATGTCTCGCCAGCTCTGCGGGAGTTTGCGGCTCGCCCTGGGCTGCCAGATAGGCCGGGGAAGCCACTAAAATACGCTGTAATTCCCCCAGCCGGCGCGCCACCGTGCCCGGCGTATTTATTTCGCCAAAGCGGATTGCCACGTCGATACCTTCACCGATCACGTCAGCCCGGCGATCGTCGAGCAACAGTTCGATATTCAATTCCGGATGCTGTTGCTGAAAAGCTATCGCCAGCGGCGTCAGGTGCTGTTGACCGAAGCCGGTCGGGGCATGGATGCGCAAGGGGCCCTGCAGCCGCAGATGCATGCCGTGCAGCGCTTCCTCTGCTTCACTCACCGCCGCCAGAATCGGTTTGATTTGCCGATAATAGCCGCCGCCAGCGTCGGTCAGCGTGACGGAGCGGGTGCTGCGAAACAGCAACTGCACGCCCAGTTGTTGTTCCAGACCGGTAATCTGCTGGCTGACCGCCGGCTGCGTCAGGCCCAAATCGCGGGCGGCTGCCGAGAGGCTGCCCAGTTCCGCGACCCGCATGAAAGTCTTCATGGCGTTCAGCTTGTCCATCAGCGCTCCAGTTATAGATTTTACTTATAAGTGTTAGTAACACTACGCCTCTACCGCAAGCTTTGCTAATCACTCACAGTGAGGGCCTCAAACAAAAGCGAGCGGGGTGACCTATGCAAAATGAAAAACTGGCGTTGGTAGTCGGGGCTAACGGCGTGATTGGCGGCAAGCTGATTGAAGAACTGGAACGGCAAGGTTGGCCGGTGGTTGGCCTGTCACGACGCGGGGGCGTCAATCGGCCGCAAGTGCGCTATGTGGCGGTCGATCTGTTGGATGCTCAGGCGACGCGCAATGCCTTGCGCCCGCTAACCGAGGTCAGCCATATTTTCTATGCCGCTTATCAGGATGCGCCGGACTGGGCGGGGCTGGTTCCACCGAATCTGGCGATGTTGGCCAATGTGGTGGAGGCGCTGGAGCCGGTAGCGCATGGGTTGGAACACATCAGCCTGATGCAGGGCTATAAAGTTTACGGCGCGCATCTGGGGCCATTCAAGACGCCGGCGCGGGAAAGCGATGCCGGGCACATGCCGCCGGAGTTTAATCTTGAGCAGCAGAGCTATCTTGAACGGCGTCAGCAGGGCAAAAATTGGCGCTGGAGCGCGATCCGGCCCAGCGTGGTGGGGGGCTTCTCGCTCGGCAATCCGATGAACCTGGCCCTGACTATCGCGGTCTATGCCTCCATCAGCAAGTCTCTGGGGTTGCCGCTACGATTCCCCGGCAAAGCGGGGGCCTATCACAGCCTGCTGGAAATGACCGATGCGGGTCTGCTGGCGCGCGCCACGCTATGGGCTGCGACGGAACCGGCGGCGGCCAATCAGGCGTTTAATATCAACAATAGCGATCTGTTTCGCTGGAGTGAGATGTGGCCGAAAATTGCCGGCTACTTTGGTCTGGAAGTGGCGCCGCCGCTGCCTATGCCGCTGACGTCGGTGATGGCAGACAAAAGCGAGTTGTGGCAGGCGCTGGCGCAGCAGCATGGCCTGGCCGAAGCGGATTATCGCGCTGTGGCGAGCTGGCGCTTCGCCGACTTTGTTTTCTCGTGGGATTACGACATGTTTGCCGACGGCAGCAAGGCGCGCCGCTTTGGCTTTCATCAGTTTGTCGACACCGAAGCGATGCTGTTCGCACTGTTTGACGAATTCCGTCGTCGCAAGATTATTCCTTAAGCCCGCTGGCGGGGGATAGGTTTTTTATGGCAATCTTTGGCTGCCGCCAGATACGGCAGCCAAGAGGCCGTCACCCCGACAGGCCCAGGCCGATGAGAATGAGGAAATAAACGTGACAGGGATTACCGCCATACTGACGCTTTTGCTGGCGCTGGTGACTATTGCGCCGCTTTCAAAGCATGCAGCCTGGTGGATTCGGGTGTGGGATTTTCCCCGCCTGCAGATACTGGCGCTTTCGCTACTGGTGTTGTTGCTGAATCTGCTGTTTGTGCCGCTGTCGCCTTGGGTGTGGGGCATGATGGCGCTGAACCTGGCCTGTGTGGTTTACCAGGCGGCCTGGATTTACCCTTACACCCGGTTGAGCAAACCGCAGGTGCTGGACTTTACCGGCTATCAAAAAAAGCCGCGTATCCGCATTCTGGTGTCCAATGTGTTAACACCCAATCGCCAGGCGGATAAGCTGCTGGCGTTGGTGGCGACCGAGCGTCCGGACGTGCTGGTGGCGGTGGAAACCGACTGCTGGTGGGAACAGCAGCTCTCGGTGCTGGAGCAGGATTACCCGTACACGTTGAAATGCCCGCTGGATAATCTGTACGGCATGCACGTTTATTCGCGGCTGAAACTCAGCGATGCGCAGATACAGTATCTGGTCGATGAACAGATCCCGTCGATGCACATGATGGTGCATTTGCCGCATGGGCCGCAGGTGCGCCTGCACTGCGTTCACCCGATGCCGCCGAGCCCGACTGAAAACGAGGAATCGGAAGACCGCGACGCCGAACTGGTGATGGTCGGGAAAAGTGCGGCCAAATCGGAGTTTCCGGTGATTGTGACCGGCGATCTGAATGACGTGGCTTGGTCGACCACCACCCGGTTGTTCCTTAAAGTCAGCGGTTTGTTGGATCCGCGCCGTGGTCGGGGCATGTTCAGCACCTTTCATGCCGGTTATCCGTTCCTGCGTTGGCCATTGGATCACGTGTTTCACAGCGATGATTTCGTGCTCGGATCGCTGCGTCGGTTGACCAGCGTCGGTTCAGATCACTTCCCGATTATGGTGGAGTTGGTGTATTCGCCGCAGCAGGGGGCGCAGCAGGAAAGCCTGGAGAAAGACAGCGAAGATGAAGCGCTGGCGCAGGAAAAGTTAGACAGTACCGACTCAACGCCTGAAGACGTGCATACGCCAGGCAGATGAAACAGGCCCCGCAGCCTAGGCTGCGGGGCACAGATTAGAGGGTCAGCATGATCTTGCCGATGTGCTGGCTCGACTCCATCAACGCATGGGCTTCGGCTGCTTGTTCCAGCGGGTAGGTTTTGAAGATTTGCGGTTTTAACGCACCGCGATCCAGCAATGGCCAAACCTTTTGCAGCAAATCGGCGGCAATACCCGCTTTGTCTTCAACGCTTCGCGAACGCAGCGTAGAACCGGTGTGGGTCAGACGTTTGAGCAGCAGCGGCATCAGGTTCAACTCCTTCACCACGCCATTCTGGGTGCCAATTTGCACAATACGGCCATCCATCGCTGCCGCCTGGTAGTTTTTCGCCAGGTAGTCGCCGGCGATCAAATCGACAATCACGTCTGCCCCCTTGCCGTTAGTTGCGTGCCGGGTCTGCTCGACAAAATCCTCGTCGCGATAGTTGATCGACACATCGGCACCCAAGGCCAGGCTGGCCTGACGCTTCTCTTCCGAGCCAACGGTGGTAATCACATGAGCACAGAAAGCTTTCGCCAGCAGGGTGGCGACGGTACCAATGCCGGAAGTGCCGCCGTGGATCAAAACGGTTTCGCCAGCTTTCAGGTTGCCGCGCTGGAACACATTGACCCACACGGTAAAGAAGGTTTCCGGGATGGCTGCTGCCTCAACCAGGCTAAATCCTTTGGGGACCGGCAGCGCATTGCTTTCATGCACCTTGCAGTATTCGGCATAGCCGCCACCGGCAATCAGGGCGCAGACGCTATCGCCAACGGCATAATTTTGCACACCAACGCCGGTGGCGACCACCACGCCAGCGATCTCCAGGCCCGGGATATCCGATGCGTCGGGAGGCGGTGCGTATTGGCCGCGGCGTTGCAACACGTCAGGGCGGTTAACCCCGGCGGCGGCGACCTTCACCAGGATCTCCCCTTGTTGCAGGGACGGCAGCGGCCGCTGTGCGACAACCAAAACTTCCGGTTCGCCGGGCTGGCTGATCTCAATGGCTTTCATGGTGCTGGGCAGTTGCGGGTTCGCAGACATGACGATTCTCCTCGGTTGGCATTCAGGCGCAGTGACCCATCTAGGTAACCAGCTGCAGTAATTGATGATTTATCTTACTGAAATGCTAAGGAGAGAGTGTAGCTCACAGGGCGATTTTTTCGGGGGAAGGGGGCGCCGCCGCAAGGGCGGCATAACATCAATCATTTGGCGGGATGCGAAAACCTTTTAGCGAGACGATAAAGTGTTCTTTACCTTTGGAAATCTTGGCACCTCTATCACACCACAGGCTGGCGAGCTGGAAAAAATCATCGCTGTCGATGTCATAGGCCAGTTCGATTTTTTTCGCCGTACCGTAGCGGATCAGCTTTTCGGCTTCCTGGTGGTTTGTTGCTTTAATCATGGTGGTCATAACGAAATCCTTGGTGTTGAGCCAGTGCGGATAATCGCCGACCATGATATGGCTATATTGTGACAATTTTGTGATAAAAAAATGACAGAGCGCAGTTGTGTGGCCTGAGGCACGGCGTCGATGCCGTACCCCGGCCACTTTTGCGTCAACGATCGTGCGGACGCAGCAAAGTACTTTTCTTCTGTGATTTAAAGTGTTTATACAGTGCGAAACCTGCGATGCCGGCTAACACTGCCAGCAAAGATAAATATTCAGTCGCCATCTGGCCAACCTCCGATAAAGCGTGGCTTGAGAGCGGCTATTTGTGACAGCTATCACGTTATGCCGCAATGAGACCATTCTGTAAGGGCGGAACGGACTGGTATTCAGACATAAAAAAAGCGCCTATAGGGAGGCGCATAAAAAATTGCAACACAGCTTGTTGTGTCCAGCACCAGGAGGAGTGGTGAACAGGTGGCCATTATATAAAGTGCGCGTTTGCGCAGATATAGGGATAACTCTTAAAGCGTGGTTACCATTGATAACCCATGTTCACGCTGTACTCGGGATCCTGATTGGTGGAATAGGGATCAGACTGGCGACGGCGGTCGGTTTTTTTCACCGGGCTGTTCAGCGATGAATACGGTTTGGTGCGCTTCTGGCTACACCCGGGGTGATCGCATTCCAGATCGACCCGAAAACCGGTTTTCTCTTCTGTTTCTGACCACACCACGGGCGCCTTGGCGGTTTTTTCCGCGGGGCCGAGCGCGGCTTTGGGCGCGGGCGCGGGTTTGATGCTGGGCTCAGGTGCCTTGTAGGAAAGATCCAGCGCCTGGGCTGGGGCGCTCAATATTAACAGCGTGGTGCAGCAAAATGCTGCCAGCGTATGCCCTCTAAGCATGGTCAATCTCCCTTTATAGTTACGCTGCGCAACTATAAAACAGTCAGACGAGAATTACTATCATTTGTGACCTCTGAGGGGCCGGTGCCAGAGTTGGCGGCGTTCAGGTTCAGGTCTAGTATATGAGCAACTTCCCGTTATAAGACATTGGACTATGACCACTGACACTGCGGCGCTTAGTTTACGCCAGCGCAGCTATCGGCTGCTGTTCGACAACCATTCGCGCATCGGCCGCAGGATGGAAACCTTTTGGGTCGCTACCGCGTTGCTGAGCGTGATTTTGTTGTTCCTCGAACCAGGGGGCAGTGCCCTTTACGCGCCCGGTCGGCAGGCCATTTATCTGTTCTTTTGGGCGGAGGTGGTATTTACCTTCATTTTTACTCTCGAGTATCTGTTACGCCTGTGGAGTACGCCGCGTGAGCAGCACTATGCCCTGAGCTTTTTCGGCATGGTCGATTTGTTGACGGTACTGCCGCTGTACATCATCTGGTTGTTCCCGCATATGACGGTGGAATTTGTGATGCTGCTGCGTGTCCTGAGGGTATTGCGGGTATTGCGGGTATTGAAACTGCTGCGTTACATGAGCGAAATGGGCATGATTTGGCGCAGCATCAAGCTGGCGCGCCATAAGCTGGCAATGTTTTTTGGCTTTGTCGCCGTGGTGTTGTGCGTGTTTGGCGGTTTGATGTATGCGATAGAGGGCGGTAGCGGCGGGTTTACCAGCCTGGCGGCGTCTATCTATTGGGCAGTCGTCACGCTGACCACCGTAGGCTACGGCGATATCGTCCCCCATACTCCGCTGGGCCGATTATTGACCTCCGTCCTGATTCTGGTGGGCTATTCAATCATCGCGGTGCCGACCGGGATTCTGACGGCTTACATGTCGCAAGAACTGCAGCGCAGTCGTGAAAGGCGAAATTGTGAACAATGTCAAAGAGGTGGCCATGAGACAGAGGCGATATTTTGCAAATATTGCGGCAGCCGATTACCCCCATTATCGGGTAAGCAGAGCCAGAAGTGACCAAAAAACAAGCGAAATGGGTTAAATCCTGTGCATTTGGCCCCGTTTCCACAGAGGGGCAAACAAAAAGAGTTGCTATTAAAGTCCCATCGTGAGTTAATGCTTCTCGGCCTGTGGTACAGACCTATTTATGCACGACATTTTGAGTAAAGTAGTTCAAATTTAAAGCGTTATCCTAGATAGCACTTCACTGACGAATTTCCTTTCTAGTGCCTCCATAAGTAACTGATGACCGGCTATATCTTGCCCATGGTGGCTTACATTTAATATTGAAGGAATTAGACATGTCTAACATGATCAAAGGTCAAGTGAAGTGGTTCAACGAGTCTAAAGGTTTTGGTTTCATCACTCCAGCAGACGGCAGCAAAGACGTGTTCGTACACTTCTCTGCTATCCAGGATCAAGGCTTCAAGACCCTGGCTGAAGGCCAGAACGTACAGTTCTCTATCGAGAACGGTGCTAAAGGTCCGTCAGCGGCTAACGTTACCGCTATCTAATCGGCTCTTCTGCTGATTAACAAAAACCCGCCAAGGCGGGTTTTTTTGTGCCTGCAATTTGGCGCAGGCAAAAAAAGCCCGCAAGTCTGCGGGCAAAAGTTCCTTGTTACTTCTTCATTTGCTGATACTTCTCTGGGGGGAAGCACCAGGAAACAGACTAACCGTTGTGCGCTTAAGATTCTGCGGACAAAACGTTAAGAAAGTGAAAAGCTGAGGGGCTGGTGGACTGCTACGCTTTAGTGAGAACCGCACAGGCGAGTGGCGAATTCCCTGTCGGTGCAGTATTTTTCTCACCGCATTTTGTAATACACTGACATCAATGATAAATGATGGGGTACGGCATGAAAGTGAACGATCTGGTCACCGTAAAGACGGATGGCATACAGCGGCGTGAAGGGGTGATCCTGGCGGTAGAAGAGTTTAATGAAGGGATTATGTACCTGGTCTCTTTGCCGGACTATCCTGCCGGTGTCTGGTTCTTCAACGAGATTGACAGCCGTGATGGGACCTTTGTTGAGCTTAGGCAGACGGAAACCAGGTCATAGTCTGATACCGAGCCAATACTTCTCTGGCGCATTAATTTAATCTGCAAAACTTCCGTGAGGGAATTATTCCGGAGGGGGAAGAATACTCGGTCTTTTAATGCGGGAATACCCGTCGCGGCCGAGAGTATCGTCGCGAACAGGTATTTAGGTTATTTAAATGCGTGGTATCCAGCAGGGCACGCTGAAAGACATTTAAAACCAACGTTTGCAGAGTAAGCAACAAACCTTTTACCTAGCGGCTATTGACGAATATTCCACTGGTTAAGGTGTCGGTTAAACGAACAACATGGTAAATAATCTGCTTGTTGTGCGTTTTAATTTTTCTTTTGATATTTCCCTTATGGGAAGAGACGGTTTTGGCCTTAATTTGCATCTGGTCGGAGATCTGGATAGTGCCCTGGCCTGACATCCACATGCGCAACATGTTTGACTCAGTTTGGCTAAGGGTAACCGGAGTCTGGTCAAACGAGGTTTTCTCGGTACGAGGCGCTTTTTTCTCCAGATAGTGACTAAGTAGTTGATTCATAGTCTCTGGTTTGATGGATTTTGACGAGATGATGACATTTTTACGAACATATAAATAATCGTCGAAATGTACGTTGGTGATGGCCATAAAGATGAAGAATAAGGTGTCAGGGTGCAGTGAAATCACCCCCTTTATACGTTCCGTCGCGTTAGCTTCGTGTATAAAGCAGTCTTCATTTATAAATACCAGGCTGGGTTTCAACTTGCTGCATTTTTCATGCAGGTCGTCGATATCATTGATGGCATTAATCTGGCGTTTTTTTACTCCGTGTGTTGTCAGGTAGTCTGTCAAACCTAATCTGGTATAGCTGCATGAATCCATAATGATCGTTGGCATATCTCACCCCCACTTAAATCCGTTTTACCGCGGTAACAAAAAGAAAAAGCCTGAAGCCTTAAAGGCAAATAAAAAGCACAAAAAATTCACGTAGAAGCAGTGTTCTATCAATAAACACGGCTGTACTCAACGATATTTTATTACTAAACTAATTAACACTGTGAATCTATAAGTTTAGCTTAAGTCAGAATAATCTGCTGGCGCAGGAATTGCTGTGAGGTAACGCCAATTTGGGCTTGAACCGCGTGCCTGCTGGTCTTTTTGTCATTGATTCAACCCATCATGTCACGAAACGAAATATTAGATTGCTAGGAAAATTCTTAAAAAAAATTCATGTGTTGTTTTTTTAACATTTTTTAGCCTATTTATTGAGCTTTAGAAATACACTCTGATTTGTATGATTTTATTTTTAATAATATTATCATAATGTTATCTGTTATTCTCTTGTTTTTGATAATGATAATTCTTCCATTTTTTATCACTTGCGATAATCAATAATCACATAGAGTTAACATTAACGCGTTTTTTTGTTAAGAAAAGTGACGATATAACAAGAGGTTGGTGTGATTATTCGTGCTATTTCAACCAATGTGAAAAATGTCAGTGAGTGATTAATTGGTTTTACTGAACTATTTTCTTTCGCAACAGGGCTGTAAATTATCAATTATTGATAAAGGTTTACGGCCGCATGGTGACGACCGTAATAATAGAGCGACCCACGCAGGAAACACCCTTGATTTTTCCCTATCAGCAAGGTTCTGGCAAACAATAACGCATCGATTCCAAGGCTAAATGAATATCGCTTTCCTGCGTCATCCAATTGACCAGGGCAGCGCGTATCCCTGGTTGTCCATGGTAGTAGGTAGGAGTACAGCGTACGATGCCATGCCGATCGAGGCGGGCGATAAAACGGTCGCGTGCTGCAACGGCATCGCCTTTATTGTCTTTCAGGGCAAAGCACACCACGTTTAAATTGACCGGCGCCAGCAGATGAAAGCCTTCGCTGGCCGCCAGCTCTGTGCCCAAAAGCTGCGCCAATTGGACATTTCGCTCCACCATATCCCGCATGCCGCTGTGGCCATAGGCTTTCAGCGCCATCCATAAAGGGAGTGCCCGGAAGCGCCGCGAGTTTTCAGGGGTCAGATGCAGATAGTTGTCCGGCCGTAACGTGGGGGCTTCCAGATAGGCCGAATGGTTTTGGAACACCTGCATCTGCAAGGCCAGATGACGGCTGAATTGAATGGCGCTGTCATAAGGGACGTTTAGCCACTTGTGAGCATCAACGGTGATGGAATCCGCCTGCTGCCAGCCAGCCAGGCGCGCTGCATAGCGCGGTGAACAGGCCGCCACGCCGCCAAAGGCCGCATCGACATGTAGCCAGAATGGATAACGTTCCCGCAGCGCCAATAACTGCTGCAGGTCGTCGAAGGCCACGGTATTCACCGTGCCGGCACTGGCCAGGACGAGAGTAGGTATGCCGACGCTGCTAGCCAGATGCCGTTCCAGCGCCGCCGGATCTATAGCTTCGGAGCCGGGAAGACAGTCGATAATTTTCAGCGCATCACGACCGATCCCCAGCATGCTGAGCGCTTTCACACTGCTGGCATGCGGATTCGCCGACAGCACCTGTACGGGGCCCAGGGCCGCAACCCCCTGTTCGGCGACGTCAATACCGCGTTGCTGGCCGAGCCATTGGCGACCGATGGCGATACCGACAAAGTTGGCCATGGTCGCCCCGCTGACAAAACTGCCATTGAAGGTTTCCGGCAGCCCCAGCAAGGTTTTTAGCTGGTCTACCGTCGCCAATTCAATCGCTGCGGCAACGGTATCCTGGCTCAATTGACTATTTTGGTCGATAGCGCTAACCAGCCAATCCGCCGCCAGTGCCGCCGGGGTTGCTCCACCGGTC
The DNA here is from genome assembly GCF_024809915.1 of Serratia sp. BIGb0234. Classification (NCBI taxonomy): domain Bacteria; kingdom Pseudomonadati; phylum Pseudomonadota; class Gammaproteobacteria; order Enterobacterales; family Yersiniaceae; genus Serratia; species Serratia sp. BIGb0234. The sequence continues at coordinate 453,908 of NZ_JANUEI010000002.1, read as the reverse complement.
ACAAAGCCAAAGTAACGTGGCCCGGCGCTGGCGGAGATCCCCTCGGCATAACGCTGCCAGAAGTGGTCCAGTGCCGCGATCGCGCCCTTGCCACCTTCGGCCAGTTGGTCATCACCCGGCTGAAGTTGCTGTGCATCCAGGGGCGGGCAAACCGGGCGCTGTTTTATGCCGCCCAGAAACGTTTCGGCCAACTGACGGGTGTGATCGAGGATCTGTGGAAACTGGTCAAGGTCTTGCTGCAAACGTGGGTGCATCGATAACTCCGGACGTAAGGGGGAATAGTGACACCCTAAACCCTTTACTTTGGCGCGAAAATCGATGAAAAATACCCTTTTTGGATAGCAGGGCTAACCAATGTTCGATGAGCGTATTCCTTTACACTTTCTGCCGACCTTTGTAATTGCCGCCCGGCTAGAGAACCTGCGCGCGACCGCCCAGCAGGTGCACCTTACCCACGGTGCCGTCAGTCAGCAGATCCAGCAGCTTGAACAGGCGATGGGCTGTCCGTTGTTTGAACGGCAGGGGCGGGGGCTGCGTCTGAACGCTGCCGGGCGCGAGCTGTTGGCGGTGGCCGAACCAACGCTGGAAGCATTGCAACAGGGGATTGGCCGGGTCAGGCGCGTTGCGCAAAGTCAGGCTCTGCGTATCAGCGTCTTGCCTTCTTTCGCTCATTACTGGCTAATGCCGCGGTTGTCGTCTTTTCACGCGGCCTGCGCCGATATTACGTTGGATATCGATGCCTCGCTGGCGGTGCAGGATCTGACGCGCAAAGGTTTTGATGCGGCTATTCGTCTTGGCAATGGGCAATGGGCGGATATGCAGGCGCAACTTATTGCCAGGGGAGAGGTGGTGCCGGTCGCAACCCCTGCGTTGGCGCGCCAATGGCAGGCGGCCTTCGACGATGGTACGCCAGGCATGCCGCTGCTGGAGCATGATGTTACGCCATGGCGCAGTTGGTTTTTGGTGCATCAGCAGAGGGAGTATGGCAGGCCTCTGGCGTCGTTCAATGACGCTGGCTTGTTGATCCGCGCGGCCGAACAGGGATTTGGTATCGCGCTGGTGAAAAGACTTTTGGTGAGCGATGCGCTGACCGAGGGCCGACTGGTGGCGTTGGCTGCGGCTCGGCAACTTGAACCGGTTGATTTTTATCTGGTCTGGCCGCAAAACTCCGGGTTGACGCCGGCGGTTGAAGCCTTGTTACATTGGTTGCAGCGTCAATTGGCCTGAGTTCAGCGTCGTAGCCAGACCGGTTGCGAGCGGCCGAGCGGGGTGGCCGGCAGTACCCAAAGTAGCGCGGTGCCATTGAGCCATAACGCGGGGTTAAGACGTTGCGCCGGGCCCCAGCAGGTCAGTTCGGTTTCCGGGTTTTCATCTGCATCGACCGGCGGCGCCAGTGGTTTTCCCGGATGTTGTGGCGGGTACGGATGACGCAACAGCAGCTCTGCCGTTCGGGCCAGCGACAGCCGGGCGCTGTAGCCGGTGCCATTTTGCAGACGTTGGCGGATGCCCTGCAGCACCGCCGTGGCCATCAGGTAACCGGTGGCGTGATCCAGCGCCTGAACCGGCAAGGGTACCGGTATCGCGGCGTCTTTCCATTTCATGCCCGCCTCTGCCAGACCACAACTCATCTGTACCAGACTGTCGAAACCGCGCCGCCCGCGCCACGGGCCGCTCCAGCCATAGGCATTCAGGCAAACGTCGATCAATCCCGGAGATAAAGCCTGTCGTTGTTCCGCGCCATAACCCAGTTTTTCCAAGGCTCCGGCGCGATATCCGTGCACGATAACATCGGCGTTTTTCAGCAGATGTTCAAAGGTATGGCGATCGTGGGCGTTGGTCAGGTTCAATCGTGCACTGCGTTTGCCGAGCATCACCTCATGCTCAACAGCGGGTTCGTCCCAGCCGTAGGGATCGATACGCAATACGTCCGCCCCTAAACCGGCGAGAAAACGGGTGGCTACCGGGCCGGCGATAATCCGCGTCAGATCCAGCACCCGTATGCCGTGCAGCGGCCTGGCGTTGGGCAGCGTCCAGACTGGCGTCGCCGCTTCCTGAAGTTGCGTCTGATGGATCAGCGGTTCCAGGGCAACGCTTTTACCCTGGGTATGCTGCCGCCACGCTTCGACAGAAAGCATTTGCGCCGCGCAGCCACCGGCCTCTATCACCGCCTGCTCCAGCTCGTTTTTTTTCCATGCCAGCACCTTTTGCGCCAACCCATTTTTATCCTGATGCGGACCGAGCACTTGCTCTACGGCTTTACGGTGATGCGGTGCATTGGTATGCAGGCGGATCCAACCGTCGCTGGTGGCATAATCGCCCGCCAACGCGTCCCAGGCCGCAGGCAATGACCAACCTAGCGGGCGTAGCGTCCAGCCGAACCATAAGGACGCCAACCGTCGATCGACAAACACCTGCGGTGCTGCGCTGCGATTCTGTTGCAGCAGTCCGGCGCAGGCCAGCCCGGCGGCGGCCCAGCAGGCGGTCGCCAATTCGCTGACTGGGAATGCGCTGCTCAGCACACCTTCACCGCTGACCGTCACCGACCCCGTCGAAAAGGCGTCGTGACCAAAGCTTTGCCCGATCTCTGCGAGCAGCGTTTGAGTAAGGCTATCCATTATCAACTCCAGCGGTGACGGTCAGGGGACTGAACCTAGCGTAGTTCACCCCGACCGGTGTTGCTATGGCGTAACGTTCAGGGTGCGACCGTCCGCCAGTTTGGCACGCAGACTCTGGGCGGCTATGCCGTCGAACGGCTGCTCGCCAAAATTGGCGGTCAGCGTGGTGCCGTCGCTGAAGATGGTTTGCTGCACCCACCCGGCTTTATCCAACCAGCGGAAATCGATCAGCGCTTTATCCCAAAGGGCCTGATGCAGCGGACGGAAGGCGGCGTCGGCCTGTTTGATCTGCGGCAGGCGCGCCTGCAGCGTGGCACGGCTGAGATGGAACATCGGCGCGGTATTGTAGAGCTGGCTCAGCAGGCTGCGGGTGGTTTTGACATCGCTGAATTTCAGGTTGTCGTAGTTCCAGTGGTGGCTGCTGATCACCGCGTCGTGGAACACCGCCTGATACATGGGCAGACGATAGCGCGGATCGAATTCCACCGTGCGGTAGGGTTCCTTTACCTTGGCCGGGCTGAAGAAGAAGGCCGGTTGGGCATTGGGCCACCAGGCACCCAGGTAATAAGGGGAGGACTTATCGTGATTCATCTGCTTATCGCCCCAGCCAAATCCCCAGGTTTCCATACCGTGGGCAAACATGATGTGGCGTGCGGTCACCGCATTGCCATCTTCGGAGCCGAGCGGCAGGCGAAGGGTGTTGCTGAACCAGGCCAGCCGCGCATTGCGAGCCTGCGCCATTTGCTCGGCACCGGTCGGGTGGTTGGGCTGATAATCGTCAGAGACCATCCCGGTGCCGTCAACGTCAAGGAACAGACTGTTCAGCCCGGCCAGTCGCACCAGTTCGGTCATCCGCTGTTGAGAGTAAGGCAGTACGCAGCCTGGATTCAGGTAGTAGCCTTGTTTGCCGAAGCCGGGTTTCTTACTGCCGTCGGCACGCACGATGGCGCACTGTTCTCGCAGGGACGTCGGCAGTTGGGCGGTTAACCAGCTGTCATTGACTCCACGTGGAATGGCGGTGTCGTAAGAATCGTAGCTGGCGATCAGGTATCCCGCTTTTTTGGCGCTTTCTACCGCATGCGGATGCAGAAACTCGGCGGTCCAGTTGTCGGTACCCAACCACAGCCGAGGCAGGTCGGCCTGCTGCAGCGACTCGACCAGGGGGCTAGCCAGCCCCTGTCCCCAGCTCTCCGGCGCAGTCAGATAGGGCCCGAGTTGCCGTTGCGCCAATGCCCGGATATCCGCGGCCTGTTGGCGTTGCGCCGATAAGAAGTCGGCGTCATCCGGCGTCGCCTTGAGCGGCGTCAGTGTCACCAGCGCCTGATTAAGGGCATCAATCAGCGCTTGCTGTTGCCAGCCCTGCGGCGTTTTTCCCGCCAGCGTGCGCACGGTTTTTTGGCTATCGGCATCCATTTTCCGCCACAGAACTTCACCCTTGGGGGTGATAAGCCAGGCCAACAAACCCGGCCAATCTTTCACGTCGTTCGCCGCCAGCAGTTTGTCGCCCCACAGATAAATGTGCGTAGCGCCAATCAGCTTTTCGCCTTCCGGCGCGATGCGGATTTTATCTCGCAGGCTGCTGAACTGACCGCTTTGTTGCAGGTATTCACGGTAACGGCGCGCGCCGGACAGCGGCGAGTCTCCCACGTGCAGCAGCACCTCGAAAGCCTGCTGCTGATTAAAGCGGTTGAACTCATGACTACTGCGCATGGCGAGTCCCTTTCCTGCGCTGGCGAAGGTCACCTGGTTGCTGAATGGGGTTAGCAGCAACCAACTGTAGACCTTGCCTTGCTGTTGCTGGCTCCAAAGCGGCAGTTTCAGATCCCAGTTGGTATCCAGCGGCGTCATTTCCTTGACCAGATAATTCCGCCAGACGGGATTGTCCAGCGGGATGCGGCTCCCTTCGCCAATCGGCAGCAGCAGGGTCGTTGCCTGCGGCGGCAGCCTGAACCAGTTCAGGGTTTGTGCCCGCTTGCTGCTGAAACTCAAACGCAGATCGCCACCCTCCAATCTGGCGGTAACCTGCATGGCGCTGTTGGGCCATTGCCAGCTTGCCTGCGTCGATGTGCTTTGCAGTTCAGCCACGGTTTGCCCAGCCAGTGCCTGGTTAACCTGGTTTTTTCCCGCGACGATTTGCAGCGTGGCAGGATCGATATCGAAACGCGTTTCGCCCTGTTGCAAGAGCAGAGCCTGAGCGGGAAAACCGGCAAGCAGGGCGAGGCTGATGGAAAGGCGAAGCAGGTTCATTGAATGCGTGTCCTTGAGGATGATTGTCCTGTTGAAGCTCAAGCTTATCGGTAATTAGCCAATTGCCCAATGCCAATAAGTTATAATCGTGTGACTCATCAAATATTGGGGTTATTGAGTTTAATTTCCGTTTAATAAATTCGCCTTTACATCGTCACTCTGCGTCACTATACTCAGCCAAAATTTCAAAGAGGAAACACAATTGGACAGTTTTAGTTGCAGTGATATAAATAAGGCAAGCTGACCAATCCTCTTCTGATTAGTTGCTTGCCGAAAACGGCGGGCAGCACCCCTCTCTGGTTATTCCGAGCTGTGCAAACCCGAATCTGACTGTTGTTCCTGAGGCCATATGGCATCGGGTGAATTGATTTGGACGTAATTATGGTTATTTGCAGCCACAGCCTATTCCCTCCTGGCACTTATACGCTCAATCGCTGATTTATTATCGGCGCGGTTTCGCGTGTGCTAAAAAGCACATGATTTTATCTCCTGTGGTTATTTAAGGGGAAAGTCATGGCTATGACTCCTTTTGTTTTAAATTTATTACTGGCGATGAGCCTGGGCGCCGTTATTGGCGCAGAACGGCAATGGCGCCAGCGTATGGCCGGCCTGCGTACCAATGCACTGGTGGCGACCGGGGCGGCGGTATTTATCCTCAGCTCCATGTCTACCGACCCTTCCAGCGCCGGCCGGGTTGCGGCACAAATTGTCTCTGGCATCGGCTTTTTGGGGGCCGGGGTGATCATGCGTGAAGGCCTGAATATCCGCGGCCTTAATACGGCGGCCACGCTCTGGTGCTCAGCCGCAATAGGCGTGCTGTGCGGCCTGGGGCAGTATTGGAACGCGGTTCTGGCGACGCTGGTGATCCTGTGCGCCAATATTCTGCTGCGCGAAGCGGCGCAGCGCATCAATCTGCAGCCGCAACAACAGGCGACCGATCTGGAGGTGTGCTACCGCATACAGGTCACCTGCGGCGAGCAGGATGAAATACTGGTACGCACCCTGATATTACAGGCGCTAAATGGCGTGGCATTAAGATTACAATCATTGCGCAGTGCCGATATTGCTATTCCCGGCCAGCTGGAGGTTTGCGCGGAAATAACCGCTAACCCTTCGGTGCAAAAAGAGATTGAGGGTATTGTCTGTCGCGTCAGTCTGGAAAAAAGCGTCAGTGCTGTACGTTGGCGTATCGCTTCTGAATTACCTGTCTAATAAGTCATTAATGTTTCACTGTACTCAGTGATAAGGAGGCGTCATGGACGGTGACCCCGAAAGATTAATTATTCAGCGTGCACGACGCGGCAATAATTCGCGTTAATCACGCCAACTAAATAAATTCCATTCTGTGCTTATTCACCTGTTAATCAGGCGGGGTATCCCTGTGCGCAGAGTAAGATAAGAGAATTGCATTATGACCTATATTAATGAAACCGTACGTCGCCGGGATAAAAAATCGACGCCATACGCCATCGCACAAGAGGCGAAAAACAGCGTTGACCAGACGCTGGCAAATTTAAAATGCAACCGTAATGGATTAACCCAGGAGGATGTTGATGAACGCCTGACGCAGTTTGGTATTAATCAGGTAGCTCATGAGAAGGCTCCGCACGCGTTGGTGCAGTTGTTCAGCGCCTTTAATAACCCGTTTATCTATGTACTGATGGTGCTGGCTGCGATCAGTTTCTTTACCGATTACTGGCTGCCTGCCCGGCGCGGTGAAGAAACCGATCTCACCGGTGTCATCATCATTCTGGTGATGGTGTCACTCAGCGGGCTACTGCGCTTCTGGCAGGAATACCGCACCAACAAGGCGGCGGAAACGCTGAAGTCGATGGTGCGAACCACCGCAACGGTAATGCGCCGCAGCAGCTACAGCGCACATCCGCTGACGCTGGAGGTCCCGATCCGCGAACTGGTGCCGGGCGATATTATTCAGCTCTCTGCCGGGGATATGGTTCCGGCGGACGTTCGCCTGCTGGCGTCGCGCGATCTGTTTATCAGCCAGGCCATTCTGACCGGCGAGGCGATCCCGATTGAGAAATACGACGTTATGGGCAACGTCAGCCAAAAATCGAGTGAGGGCGAAGTCTCCAGCGAACATGCGCTGTTGGAGCTGTCGAACATCTGCCTGATGGGCACTAACGTCGCCAGTGGTACCGCCACGGCGGTGGTGGTGGCAACCGGCGGACGCACCTATTTCGGGTCGCTGGCGAAGTCGATTGTCGGCACCCGTTCGCAAACCGCGTTTGATCGCGGGGTTAACAGCGTCAGTTGGTTGCTAATCCGCTTTATGTTGGTGATGGTGCCCATTGTGTTGCTGATCAACGGGTTCACCAAAGGCGACTGGAGCGAAGCCGCGCTGTTTGCTCTGGCGGTGGCGGTTGGGTTGACGCCAGAAATGCTGCCGATGATCGTCAGTTCCAACCTGGCGAAGGGCGCTATCGCCATGTCGCGACGCAAAGTGGTGGTCAAGCGTTTGAACGCCATTCAGAACTTTGGCGCGATGGACGTGTTGTGCACCGACAAAACCGGCACCCTGACGCAGGATCGCATCATCCTTGAGCACCATCTGGATGCCAGCGGGACCAAAGACAATGAGGTGCTGCACCTGGCCTGGTTGAACAGCTTCCACCAGAGCGGAATGAAAAACCTGATGGACCAGGCGGTGATCCGTTTTGGTCGCGGCAAGCCGGGCATCGAGGCGTTGGGCCGCTACGGCAAGGTCGATGAGCTGCCCTTTGATTTTATACGCCGCCGTTTATCGATCGTGGTGGCGGATGAAAATGGTCAACAACGCCTGATTTGCAAAGGGGCGGTAGAGGAAATGCTCGAAATTGCCACCCATGTGCGCGACGGGCAGCAGATTTTACCGCTGGATCAGGCTCGGCGTGAGGCGTTGCAGGCGCTTGCCGCTCAATATAACGAAGAGGGATTCCGCGTGCTGGTACTGGCAACGCGAGATCTGGGCGAACAGAAAAATGCTCTGCCGCTGAGTATTATCGATGAACGTGATATGGTGATCCAGGGCGTTCTGACCTTCCTCGATCCACCGAAGGAGAGCGCACAGGAAGCGATCGCCGCCCTGCAGGAAAACGGCGTAGCGATTAAGGTTTTGACCGGTGATAACCCGGTGATCACCTGCAAAATCTGCCGCGATGTTGGCCTGGAGCCGGGTGAACCGCTTTCCGGTCCGCAAATTGAACAGATGGACGACGCCACGCTGGCGCAAGAAGTGGAACAGCGCACGGTCTTCACCAAACTGACGCCGCTGCAGAAGTCGCGAGTGTTGAAAATGCTGCAGGCGAATGGCCATACCGTCGGGTTCCTCGGCGACGGCATTAACGATGCGCCGGCGCTGCGCGATGCCGACGTGGGCATTTCGGTCGACACCGGTACGGACATCGCCAAAGAGTCGGCAGACATCATTTTGCTGGAAAAAAATCTGATGGTGCTGGAAGAGGGGGTGATCAAGGGACGGGAGACTTTCGGCAATATCATCAAGTACCTGAACATGACCGCCAGCTCCAACTTCGGCAACGTGTTTTCGGTGCTGGTGGCCAGCGCCTTTATTCCGTTCTTGCCGATGCTGGCGATCCACCTGCTGATCCAGAACCTGATGTACGATATCTCTCAGCTGTCGCTGCCGTGGGACAAGATGGACAAAGAGTTCCTGCGCAAGCCGCGCAAGTGGGATGCGAAAAACATTGGCCGCTTTATGCTGTGGATTGGGCCAACGTCGTCCATCTTTGATATCACTACCTATGCGCTGATGTGGTTTGTTTTCGCCGCCAACAGCGTAGAGCATCAGGCGTTGTTCCAGTCCGGCTGGTTTATTGAAGGTTTGCTGTCGCAAACCCTGGTGGTGCATATGCTGCGCACCCAGAAGATCCCGTTTATTCAGAGCACCGCCGCGCTGCCGGTGTTGCTGACCACGGCGCTGGTGATGGGGCTGGGTATCTATCTGCCGTTCTCGCCGCTGGGCGCACTGGTTGGGTTGCAGCCGTTGCCGTGGGAATACTTCCCGTGGCTGGCAGGTACCTTGGTGAGCTACTGCGTGGTGGCGCAGCTGATGAAGCGTTTCTATATTCGCCGCTTCGGTGAGTGGTTGTAATAAGTGCCGGCTGTAGGGGCGAAATATTATCCGCCTCTACAGCATTTTTTTCACCAGCAGACCCAGCATGATGGTCAGGGTAAAGGAAAACAGCGTACCCAGTAGCACATACTCGGTACGCATTTTGTCATCGCTCTGGCGCAAATCACCAAAGCGAAAGATTGACTTGGCCGCCAGCAAAAAACCGACCGCCGGGATTTGGCCGATCAGCACAAAGGTCAGGATCAGCGTTCTTTCCAGATAGCCAATTTGCTTGCCCGCACGTAATAACGAGTCGTTATCGGCTTTGGCTGAAGGAGGCATCTGCGGTGCCCAGTGAGCCAAAAGCTGGCCGATAAGCACGCCCATCGGCATGTAAATCACCAAATACGTCACCACAATCAGCCCAGCCTGCCAACCGGCAATGGCCGCTCCCAGCGCGCTAAGCAGGCCATGGGCATTGTGCGTCAGCGACAGCCACAGCAGTACAATCACCGTAAGATGCAGGCCTTGATCGAGCAGAAAACCGCCCGCTTGACTGATGCGCGTCAATAACGTGACCTTCAACAGGTCAATCAGCCAGTGGCTGATGGCGATCACCAGCAGGGTGGTCAGCACCTGGCCGGAAGAGAGTCCGCCATGCAGCAACGCAAAACCGGCCACCACCCAGGCGGCCAGCACGCCGTGCAGTAAGGCATGCAGCAACAGGAAACGAGAACGTGCGCGGTGACGAGCCTTATCCTCGACCCAACTGCGCGGCTGCAGCGGGAAGTCTGCAAGCAGGTGAACCACCAGCAACCAGGTCAGCAACGGCGCGTAGCTCAAATCCATATTCAGGTGATCCTGTTAATCGCGTGAATAAATCGCATAATTTCCTCGTAGGCCGCGCGTTTCAGCGTTGCAGAAACGGTGGAGGCGGCCTTTTGCAGCTTTTCCGCTACCTCTTGGCTGGTGTCGGCGAAGAAACGTGCCTGGACGACCTGCGCTTCGGTCTGTGAAAGGCGACTAATCACATGATCTAACATCGGCAATAGATCGCTGACAATGGCATTTGTCTGCTCATTGTCATTTTTCAGAGCCAGTCGGCAATTTTTCATCAAAGCGTCCAGAGCCTGGCCAGAATTCACAAAGGCGCTGCCATAACCGGCGGTTTGTCCCTGGTCGCTGCCGAGGCCAACGGCGATGCGGGCATCCCAATGGCGTGAGTCCATCGCTCTAAGCGCAATACGGATATACACCGCCAGCAGCAAACCGGATTGCGGTTCGGCCACCGCTTGAAAAGCATCGCCACGGAAAATCTCGAATCGCTCAATAAGCGTAGCCCGTTGCAATTGACTCAGCAGGGCATTTAACCCGGTAATGTAGTGAGTGGTGTCTAATTGCCGTGAATTGACCAGATCGCCGGTGATCACGCTAACTTGTGCTGGCATCTCTTTTTCTACTCTGAAGCGGGAGTTATCAGTAAATTTCGCACCTCAAGGCGAATATGTCAATAATTCGTATCCGAGTACGAATATGGTAAATATTCGTCTCTCAAGGCGAAATCAACGCCGCCGCTGAATAGGCTCAAGCATCAGCATAAGCAGCGATTTCTCCATCCGGGCCACATAGACGCCCAGCAGGATCAGCCCCACGCCCAAGATCTGCGCGCTGATGGTATCGCCACTGTCGCGCAGGCGGTCGATAACCACACCCGCCAGCATTTGGCCACTGATAATCAGTAGTGCGGCGCGCAGGGTGCCGAGACGCGGCAGAACATAACTATTCAGCGCGACAAACAGCGCCCCGATGACACCGCCAAGGTAGGCACCCCACGGGGCCTGGCCGAAGGTCGCGCCGTTGATGCTGCCGGTTGCCACCAGCAGCAGGCTGAGGAAAAAAAAACCGACGATATGATTGCAAAGTGAGGCATGAAAAGCGCCACGATCCAGCGCCAGACGACCGTTGATTGCGCGGCTGAGGCCGATACAGACGCCGTTGAGTAGAGCAAGGACTATCAGGGTAAACATGGGCGTTACCTCAGGAAAATGAGCAGAGCGCAGCCGCAGAGGATCAGCAGCGTGGCGACGATATCGTTGAGACTCAAACGGCGTTTAAGCGAGCCAAACCAGCCGCAGCTGTCGGCGAGCATGCCGAACAAAACCTGACCGGTAAGCATCAGCGCCAGGCTGCCGGAAAGCGCCAGCGGGCTGTTGACCGTAATGGCGGCCAGCACCACCGTCAGGGCACCGGGCAGACCGCCCAAATAAGCCCAGCGAGGCGTCCTGGCCGATGAGGCGGCGCGGCGCGGGGAACGACTGTTCAGCAGGAGCAGCAGCAACCAGGCGGTGATGGCGCCCATACCGTGAGCCAACCACGAGGCCAGCAAGGGGGAGTTATAGCTGGCCAGCAGGCTGTTGATGGCAATCATCAGGGCTAATAGGGCACCGGCGCCCAGCGCCAGCAGAGGATCGGAAAAACGTTCACGCATCAGGGTTTCAACTTCAAAATTAATTTGAAGAGCAGCCTATATTGTTTTTGTTTAAAGCTTAATCCACTAAAATGGAAACTCATTGTTGAGAAAAAGTTGACTGATAATGAACGATCGCTTTGCAGCAATCCCGGTATTTGTGGCGGTGGTGGAATGTGAAAGCTTTTCTGCCGCCGCCGAGCGACTGGGCATCACCAAATCGGCAGTAAGCAAACGCATCACCCAGTTGGAACGCTCGCTGGGCGTGCAATTATTGCAGCGAACCACCCGCAGTTTGAGCCTGACCGAGGCCGGTGAGCAGTATTTTGGCTATGCACGCAATGCCTGCGCCGTAGCGCAAGAGGGAGAGGATGCGGTCACCCGTTTGCAGGGACAGCCGCAGGGCTGCCTGAGGATCAGCGTACCCATGGTGTTTGGTCGTTTGCATATTGCCCCGTTGATCCCCCGTTTCCTGGCGGCTTATCCGGCGGTGGAGATCAATATGATGATGGACGACCAACTGGTCGATTTGGTCGAAGGGGGCTATGACCTGGCGATCCGCATCGGTCGACTGGCCGACTCGAGCCTGATAGCCCGGCGTATTGCGCCGTGCAACAGCGTCTTGTGCGCAGCGCCCTCTTATCTGGCGCGCTGTGGAACACCGACGGACATGGAGCAATTAGCGAAGCATAACTGTTTGTTTTACAGCTATTTCCGCGGGGGGAGCGAATGGCAGTTCGACGGGCCTGCGGGAGCTGTACGTTTCCAACCCAGAGGCAATTACCAGGTGAATAACAGCGAGGCGTTGCGTGAAGCGTTGATCGCCGGTTTGGGGATTTGTCAGATGCCGACTTTCATCGTTGGAGACGATATTGCGCAGGGGCGACTGCTTGAGTTGATGCCGGACTATCGGCTGCCCGAGCATGCCATTTATGCCGTCTATCCACAGCGCAAATACTTACCGGCTAAGGTATCGGCCTTTGTCGATTTTCTACTGGCTCAGCTCGGAGGAGGGCGGCCTTATTGGGATACCCCGGATCGCTGATAACACCCCGTCGCCATTCGACCGGGAATACGCGTGCCTATAGGTACGCCACCGGCGAAGGGAGATTAAGGTGCGGGGTGTTAGAAACTTTTCACCAGCACTTCGCGCGGCTGTTCGTTGCCGTGCTTCAACAGATAGTCGAAAGATTTCTCGCTGCTTTTCAGCTGCTGCAGAAATTCTTGCGGTGACAGGTCGTGTTTTTTGCCGCTCATATAAGCCAGCGCCAGTTCTTTTGCCTGATAACGTGAGAAGTTGTACATAAGAGCCCTCTAAACGGTGGATTTCACGCTAGAGATTGTAACGAAAGAGCACATAATGAACAGTCGCTTTGGCGTATGGAATCAATAGCTGAAACTTAACTCAGGCTGAGTGAGCGTTTTCACCGGACCGTCGCGAAAGTGAGCCATTCTGCACAATCTCCACAAACCTTAATATTCACTAATTCATATATGTTACTTGGCGTTTTTCCTCCTTCGGCTTATGATGGCGGTTATCGTAAAAGGAGGATCCCCATGACATCACTGACGCCACTGGCATTGTTTAAAAATCTGTCGGAGGAAACTCGCCTCACGCTGGTGCTTTTGCTGCGCCAGGCGGGTGAGCTGTGCGTGTGCGAATTGGTCAGTGCGTTGGAGGAATCGCAACCCAAAGTTTCTCGTCACCTCGCGATGTTACGTGAAAGTGGTCTGCTGATCGATCGTCGCGAGGGCAAGTGGATTTACTACCGCCTGTCGCCGCATATGCCGGCCTGGGCGGCGGCAATCATCGAACAGGCTTATCTTAGCCGGCAACAGCAGGTGACCGAGCTGGCGCAGCGCGCGTTAGGGGCGGTCTGCCGGTAACGCTAAAAAATTTAAATAAACATATTCGAAATAACATATATATTATGTGAGAGACTAAGGAGTTGTGATGGTGTTGGCCGGGGCAATATTTATCCTGACGATCGTTTTGGTGATCTGGCAGCCGAAAGGCTTGGGCATAGGCTGGAGTGCCTGTTTCGGCGCGCTCTTGGCATTGCTGACCGGTGTGGTACAGGTCGGTGATATTCCGCTGGTCTGGCAGATCGTCTGGAACGCCACCGCGACCTTTATCGCGGTGATCATTATCAGCCTGCTGCTGGACGAGTCCGGCTTCTTTGAATGGGCAGCGCTGCATGTTGCGCGCTGGGGCAAGGGCAAAGGGCGCTGGTTGTTCACCTATATTGTGCTACTGGGCGCCGCGGTGGCGGCGTTGTTTGCCAATGACGGGGCGGCGCTGATCCTGACGCCGATAGTGATTGCGATGCTGCTGGCGTTGGGGTTCAGTTCAGGGGCAACGCTGGCCTTCGTGATGGCGGCGGGATTTATCGCCGATACCGCCAGCCTGCCGCTGGTGGTGTCCAATTTGGTGAATATCGTCTCCGCTGATTTCTTTCAACTGGGTTTCACGCAGTATGCGGCGGTGATGGTGCCGGTGAACCTTGCCGCCATCGTCGCCACGCTGGTGATGTTGCACCTGTTCTTTCGCAAGGACATTCCGCGCAGCTATGACCTGAGGTTGCTGCGGCCACCGCGTGAGGCCATTCGCGATTTGCCGACGTTTAGAGCCGGTTGGGGCGTATTGGCGCTGCTGCTGCTGGGGTTTTTTGGGCTTGAGCCGCTGGGCGTGCCGGTTAGCCTGGTCGCCGCCGTTGGGGCGTTGATCCTGCTGCTGGTGGCGAAAAAGGGGCAGGCCATCGACACTGCTAAAGTGTTGCGGGGCGCCCCCTGGCAGATCGTGGTCTTCTCTCTCGGGATGTATCTGGTGGTCTACGGGCTGCGTAATGCAGGGTTGACCGATACCCTGGCCGGTGTGCTGGATTTTCTGGCCGAACGCGGAATTTGGGCAGCTACGCTGGGCACCGGTTTCCTGACGGCATTTTTGTCCTCGGTGATGAACAACATGCCGACGGTGTTGGTGGGGGCCTTGTCGATTGACGGCAGCAATGCCGAAGGTGTAATTAAACAGGCAATGATTTATGCCAATGTCATAGGCAGCGATCTTGGGCCGAAAATTACGCCGATCGGTAGCCTGGCCACGCTGCTGTGGCTGCACGTATTGTCGAAGAAAAGCATCGTCATAAGCTGGGGATACTATTTCCGGGTCGGGGTAGTGATGACCCTGCCGGTGCTGTTGGTTGCGCTGACCGCCCTGGCCCTGCGCCTGTCGCTTTAGCCATAACTCAGAGAGAACGCCATGAGTAACATCAAGATTTACCACAACCCGGCTTGCGGCACATCGCGCAATACGTTGGCACTGATCCGCAACAGTGGTGTGGAACCGACGGTGATTTTGTATCTGGAGACACCGCCCGACCGCGAGCAATTGATCAGGCTGATCGCCGATATGGGAATATCTGCGCGAGCCTTACTGCGTAAAAACGTCGAGCCTTATGAATCGTTGGGGCTGGCAGATGCAGGCTGGAGTGACGAACAATTGATCGACTTTATGTTGCAACAACCGATATTGATTAATCGACCTATTGTGGTGACACCCTTGGGCACCCGTCTGTGTCGACCGTCGGAAGCCGTGCTGGATATCCTGCCGGATCCGCAGCAAGGCCCTTTCACCAAGGAAGACGGCGAGCCTGTGATCGATGCGCAAGGGCGGCGAATAGCCGACCAATAACCGACTTAGCCGGCCGAACGTTCCTCAGTCAGGAATTCGATCACGCTGTGGCTGAACAGTTGCGGACAGGCGAGGTTGGAGATATGCGAAGCCGGCAGCCGCTGCAGTTCCGCGTGCGGGGCGTTGGCCACCAGAAACTCGGCGTCCGCGACGGTGGTTACCGGATCAGCGTCTCCGGCGATCACCCGCATCGGCCGGCTCATGGAAACCACGTCGGCGCGTAAATCCGCCACTGACAAGGCATCGCAGCAGGCGGCGTATCCCTCGGGGTTACCGGCCGCCAGAGCGGCGACCAGGGAGGCAACCTGCTCAGGATGATTTTGCAGAAAGGCTTCGGTGAACCAGCGGGCGGGGGAGGCGGCGGCAATCGAAGACAACCCTTGGCTGCGCACCTGCTGCGCTCGCTGTTGCCAGCCTTCGGCATTACCGATGCGTGCGGCGGTATTGGCGACCACCATCCGCGTGATGCGCTGCGGGTGGTAACGGTTAAGCCACAGACCGGTCAGGCCGCCCATTGAAATGCCGCAGAAATGGGCGCTGGCTACGTCCAGATAATCGAGCAGGGCGATCACGTCCTGGCCGAGATCCTCAAGCCGTAACCGTGGGGTAGACAGCGGCGTGGCACCGTGTCCGCGTTGGTTATAACGCAATACCCGAAAGTGTTCGCTCAGTGCCAACAGCTGCGGTTGCCACAGATCGAAGGTGGTGCCCAGTGAGTTGGACAGTACCAACAGCGGCGCAGCCGCGCGGCCATCAAGACGATAGTCGATATCCATCCTTGTCCCCTTTTCACACCCGCTCGATAATCAGCGCAATACCCTGGCCGACGCCGATACACATGGTGCATAGGCCATAACGCCCACGCGTATTCTGCAATTGCCAGGCCGCGTTCATCACCAGCCTGCCACCGGAGGCGCCCAGCGGGTGACCGAGAGCGATGGCGCCGCCGTTAGGGTTGACCTGTGCGGCATCGTCGGGGAGTCCCAGCTCACGGGTCACTGCCAGCGCCTGCGCCGCAAAGGCCTCATTAAGCTCGATCACGTCCATCTGATCCAGGCTTAAACCGGCAATTTTCAGCACCTTGCGAACCGCCTGCGCCGGGGCAAAGCCCATGATCGACGGCTCAATACCGGTAACGGCGCTGGCAACAATGCGCGCCATGGGCTGCAGGCCGTGGCGGGACAGCCCGGATTCGCCGGCCAGCAGCAGCGCACAGGCGCCGTCGTTTAGCCCGGAGGCATTGCCTGCGGTGACGGTACCCTGCGGATCCACTACCGGTTTCAGTTTCGCCAATGCCTCCATCGTGGTAGCACGAGGATGTTCGTCTTGCGTGAATAGTCGCGGCTCGCCTTTTTTCTGTGCGATGCTGACATCAATCAGTTGGTCGGCAAAAAAGCCGCGTTCCTGAGCGGCGGCGGTACGCAGTTGGCTGCGCAGGGCGAAGGCATCCTGATCCTGACGGGAAATATTGAACTTCAGGGCGACGTTTTCGGCGGTTTGCGGCATCGAATCCACACCGTACAGCGTTTTCATCTGCGGATTGATAAACCGCCAGCCCATGGTGGTGTCTTCCAGTTTCATCGCCCGGCTGAAAGCACTTTCCGCCTTGCCCATGACGAAGGGCGCGCGGGACATGCTCTCTACGCCACCGGCAATCATCAGTTCGCTTTCACCTGTTTTTATCGCGCGCGCCGCCATCGCTACCGCATCCAGGCTGGAGCCACACAGGCGATTAAGGGTGCAGCCGGGGATTTGTAGTGGCAGGCCTGCCAGCAGTAACGCCATGCGCGCCACGTTACGGTTGTCTTCGCCAGCCTGATTGGCGCAGCCGAGCAGCACATCATCCACTGCGGCCCAGTCCAGCTGCGGGTGTCGAACCTGCAGCGCTTTCAGCGGCAGAGCGGCCAAATCGTCGGCGCGAACGGTTGCCAGGCTCCCGTTCAATCGGCCAAAAGGCGTGCGGACGGCGTCACACAGATAGGCTGGATTCATGGGGATGTTCTCCGTGCTGAAGGGCAAAGGTCAATTCGACCGGGGTGACTTCCTGCAGCTGTTCCGGGGTCAGACCGCCGAATATTTCGCGGACCACCAGGCCTTGCGGGGTCACGTCCATCACCGCCAGATCGCTGTAGATGCGATCGATGCAGCCGACGCCGGTCAATGGATAAGTGCAGTGGCGGACAATTTTGCATTCCCCTTTTTTGGTCAGGTGCTCGGTCATCACAAACACCTGGCGGGCGCCAATGGCCAAATCCATCGCGCCGCCTACCGCCGGAATGGCTCCTGGGGCACCGGTGCTCCAGTTAGCCAGATCGCCCCGTTCGGAAACCTGATAGGCACCGAGCACGCAGATATCCAGGTGGCCACCTCGCATCATGGCGAAGGAGTCGCCGTGATGGAAAAAACAGCCGCCCTTGAGCAGGGTGACCGGCTGCTTGCCGGCATTGATCAGTTCGGGATCCTCCTGGCCCGCCGCCGGTGCCGGGCCCATGCCGAGAATACCGTTCTCGCTGTGCAGAAAAATCTCTTTATCCGCCGGCAGGTAGTTGGCGATCTGCGTGGGAATGCCAATGCCCAGATTGACGTAGGCGCCTTCCGGGATATCGCGCGCAATGCGTTCTGCCAACTGTTGATGAGTAAGTTTGGTCATGGAGAGCCCTTAAGCCGAAAGCTGCGCAGGATGGTCAGGCGTGGTCACCAGGCGCTGTACGAAGATCCCTGGCGTAATGATGTTTTCAGGATCCAGTTCGCCCAGCGGCACCATGCGATTAACTTCAGCAATGGTGCAGGTGGCGGCCATGGCCATGATCGGCCCAAAGTTGCGCCCGGTTTTGTTATACCGCAGGTTGCCCCAGCGATCGGCCTGTTCGGCCTTGATCAGGGCGAAGTCCGCCCTCAACGGCAGTTCGAACACGTAGTGCCTGCCGTCGATCTCGCGGGTTTCTTTGCCCTGCGCCAACTCGGTGCCGTATCCGGTGGGTGTGTAAAACCCACCGAGCCCGGAACCGGCAGCCTGGATGCGGGCCGCCAGATTACCCTGTGGGATCAGTTCCAGCTCCAGTTCGCCGCGGCGGTACAGGTCGTCAAATACCCAGGAGTCCGACTGACGCGGGAATGAACAAATGACCTTGCGTACACAACCGGCCTTCAGCAGCGCGGCCAGGCCGAAGTCGCCATTGCCGGCGTTGTTGCTGATCAACGTCAGCTCGCGTGGGCAGCGCCGAATCAGTGCATCCAGTAGCGCATAAGGCTGACCGGCGGGGCCAAAACCGCCGACCATAATGGTCGAGCCGTCGGGGATATCGGCGACGGCGGCGTCTACGGACGCCACGCTTTTATCGATCATCTGCTCTCCTGAGTACGCTAAGAGTCTCTCAGCGTGACGCTGGTGGGTCTGGATCCACCTTAAGCGAGGAAAAATGCAGCGACAAGTGCGAATATCAACTGTTTGTGCGATTATCGAAGCGATGGTGATTTGCCTGTCAATTCTGTGACGCAGATAACTAAATCGCTATTGGATGCCAGACAAAGCAGCATCGCGGCGCCACAGGCTTATAATGCCAAAGTTTATTGAATCGGAGGTCCGGATGGGCGATGAGTCGGAATTTGGCGCTGGAGAACTGCGCCGGCTGCAGGAAATCGGGGATTTAAGTAACGATCAGTATAAAGGCGATCCCAATTTTATGGCGTCGCTGGCCAGGGGGTTAGAGGTGTTGCAGGCCTTCCAGCCGCAATATTCGCAAATGTCGGTTTCTGAAATCAGCCACATTACCGGTATTCCCCGTGCGGCGGTGCGCCGCTGCCTGTACACTCTGCGCGCCCTCGGCTTTGTCCATTGCCCCGACGGTCGGCATTACCGGCTGTTGCCGCGGGTTCTGACTATCGGTCACGCCTATCTTTCCTCATCCGAATTGGCGAAAGCGGCACAAAACTCGCTGGACTATCTCAGTAAACTGCTGAATGAATCCTGCTCGGTAGCGACCCTGGACGGTGACAATATTCTGTATATCGCCCGTGCTTCGGTGAAGCGCATCATGACCATCGATCTGGGACGGGGCAGCCGTTTGCCGGCCTACGCGACGTCAATGGGATTGGTTTTACTCAGCGCGCTGGACGAAGCGCAGTTGGACGATTATCTGTCGCGGGTCACCTTCGAACCGCTGACTGAGTTTACCGTGGCCAGCGCTGAGCAACTGCGTGAACAGCTGGCCAAGGTGCGTCGTCAGGGGTATGCGATTAACGATCAACAGTTAGAAATAGGCTTGCGTTCGATCGCAGTGCCGATGCATTCACGCAAGGGCGGCGTAGTGGCGGCGATGAACGTAGGGGTGAATGCCTCGCAAATTTCGTCGGCGGAATTGCGTGAGCGCGTGCTGCCGCAGTTGCAGCGTACGGCAATGGAGCTGGCACTGCTGCTGTAGTCGGGAGCACTGACCCCGAGTCCGCGCTGGGATCAGTCTCCCTGCTTTTAGCGATTATTGCGGGCCGTTACGCTCAGCCAGGGCTTCCAACAGGGTTGCCGAAGGCGTAAAGAACAGGCTGCCGGTGACCGCGCGGCTGAAATCCAGCAGGCGATCGTAGTTGCCGGCCGGCCGACCTACAAACATATTCTCCAGCATTTGCTCGATTGGCTGGGGGGAGCGGGCGTAGCCGATAAAGTAAGTGCCGAATTCGCCCATGCCGGGTTTGCCAAACGGCATGTTGTCACGCAATATTTTGACTTCATTGCCGTTTTCATCGGTCAGCGTCGTCAGGGAACTGTGGGATGACGAAGGCTTGACGTCCTCATCCAGTTCAATATTGGATTGCTTGTGGCGACCAATAATGCGCTCTTGCGTTTCGACGCTCAGTGAGTTCCAGCCTTTCATGTCGTGCAGGTATTTTTGTACCAGCACGTAGCTGCCGCCGGAAAAACCGGCGTCTTCCTCGCCAATCACCGTATAGTCGAAGGCTTCGTGTCCCTCGGGGTTTTCGGTGCCGTCGACAAAGCCAATCATTGCCCGCTGGTCGAAATAACGGAAACCGTGCACTTCCTCTATTACCGTCACGGCATCGCCAAGCTTGTTCATCAACTGTGTGGCGAGTTCGAAGCACAAATCCATCTCGTCGGCGCGAATGTGCAGCAGGATATCGCCAGGGGTCGAAACGGCAACGCGGTCGCCGGCGCCTATCTCACGAAAAGGATGAAGCAGCGCCGGGCGGGGCTGGCCGAACAACCGATCCCAGGCCGAAGAGCCAAATCCGCAGACGCAGGACAGATTGCCCGCTGGAGATCTTTTACCGACGGAACGAATTACGCCGCTGATATCCGCGCACCAGCCACGCACCGCAGCGAGCTGCGCAGGGTTGGCGGATAAAGTCGCGACCAAAAAAATGGCGTGGCGTGTAACGGGGCTGAAGACAGCCTGGGGGTGTTGATTTTGGGTAGTCATAGCATCCAGTGCCGAGGAGAGTCAGAGCTTAAAACTAATCTATTTTAGCGGTCACGCCAACTGATTAACCCCAGTTGACGTGTGGAGTCGCAGAACGGCGATGGCGAATAAAAAAATCGCTATCGGCGCAGGTAAGATTACGCCAGGCAAGCGTCAGGCAGAAGTCCCTCTGCCGTTAAGGCGTTCAATTCCTTCAGCAAGCTGAAAGTCAGTTTCATGTGTTTACGATCTATCGGGCTGCCATTTTGGCGCGCGTGGCGCAAAACAGCGGTGAGCTGGAACTGTTACCGTCGCATTTTAATCTGCCGACGAGGGCCTTATCGGTAGACATTCATGACCGGCACTGCCGAAGAGGATTATTCAGGACACTAGTAGGGAATAAGGCGGCAGGGAAATCACTGCCGCCTCGCATTAATGAAGAAGAACATTGTGGTAAAGAACAGAAAGATCAGCTTCCCCTGAGTGGTCTGCCGAAAATGAATTTAATTATTAAGTAAATAAATCTTACCAAGGCCACACCGCAGCCAATTGATACTAACAGGACGGAAATTCCCCTCGGCGCGGGATACCATGTTGAAAAGCCTACTCCGGCCCCGCTTAGCAAGGATGAAGATAAAAATATACCCATGACAACTGATATTATTTTTAGCGCTTTATTATTCATGTGATCACCTGAGAACGGCGAAAGGTCAGCCCGTTGTTATTTTCGTTAAGGTTAATGCTTACCAGGAACACTTGCCGCCGGCACTTGACCCGCATTTATTCCCGCCTTTCCCCATGCCTACGTTACCGCCGCCCCTGCTGGCATCTTTAAAACAGCCGCCGGTCACCGCACCGCCAACCAACCCCATCGCCGCCCCGGGTAATCCGCCGAATGCCCCTAAGGCCGCGCCGGCCACCATGCCATTGATGCAGTCTTCCGAGGTGTTTTTAGCATAGTAATCGCCAGAACGTCCCTGCTTACCACCGTTGTTTTTCCCTTTATTCCTGCGGCTATTATCCGCACGGTCGCCGCCATTGTTGCCGCGACCGCCGGCGATAGTCTCTAATAGCGCAGAATCAATTGTTTTCATAACTCACTCCCTTTTAATTTATGATTTTTTATTATATCTTTCCTTGAAGAACGATTAATTATTAACTCAATTCATTTGTCATATCAACCGTTATTTCATTCTTGGGTTACGGTGGCGTTATAAATTAATGATTATATTAACCTGAAAAATTAAATAAGGTGACTAAATTAAATCGATATTAATAACCACTATTTTTATGGCAGGGTTAATCTTTTAATTCGGGCGGCATCGCCGCCCGAAGGGGGGATCAGGAGTCTCAACCAAAGGGGGCATCAATAGATTTCGCCGGCGCGGTAAACCAGCGCGCTCCGTCTTTGGTGACGTAGAAATGATCCTCAAGGCGAATGCCGAACTCGCCCGGCAGGCATAGCATGGGTTCGATGCTGGCGCACATGCCCACGTCGAGCGGCTCCTGCTGCTTGCGGATCAGATACGGCGCTTCATGAATGTCCAGCCCGATACCGTGACCGGTACGGTGCGGCAGCCCCGGCAGCTGATAATCCGGCCCAAAACCATGAGAAGCCAGCGCTTCGCGCGCGGCGTCATCCACTTTATGGCAGGGCACGCCGGGCGCGATTACAGCAAATGCCGCAGCCTGCGCATCATGTTCAGCCTGCCAGGCAAAGCGTTGGCGCGGGTTGGCTTCGCCGTAGACATAAGTTCGGGTGATATCGGACAGGTAGCCCTTGTAGCGACAGCCGGTATCCAGCAGCACGACATCGTTATGTTGCAGCGGGTTGGGGGCTTTAACGCCATGAGGAAACGCGCTATCGGATCCGAACAGTGCAATGCAGAAGTAAGAACCGGTGGTGCCCATTTTGCGATGGGCCTGATCGACAAACTCGACCAGCTCTCTGGCGGTGATCCCTGGGCGCAATATGCTTGCCGCCGCCTGTTGGACCCGCAGGGTAATGTTATTCGCGGTTTGCATCAGCGCAATTTCGGCCGCCGATTTGCGGCTGCGGCAGTATCCGGTGATCGGCAGGGCGCTGACCAACTTTATTTCACCGGCATGCTGTTGCAGGCCGAGGAACAGCGTGACCGACGCGGTTTCGCAAATGGCCACTTTGAGTTGGCGGCCCGAACCCGTCAGCCCACGCGCGGCCAGTACGGTGAAGAACAACCGATAGGGATCTTCTTCCTCATGCCAGCTAAATATCTCCCCCTCAATCACCTGCGCGTCCTTGAACGTGCCGATCTCAAACCAGGGCGCAATATAGGCGATTTCCCCCTCGGCCGGGATCACCGCGCCCACCATACGTTCGCTGGGCGACCAGGCGGTACCGGTAAAATAGAGCAGGTTGCTGCCGGCATTGAGGTAGCAGGCGTCAATGCCGTTGTCGCGCATCAGGCGCTGCGCGTGCTGAATGCGTTGCCGGTATTCCACCGCGGCGATTTCAGGCGGGTTGTCCGTGAGCGGTTGCAGCTGTTCCAGGGCCTGTTGTGGCGTACTACCGCCAATGCCTGTAGCCATGTGTTCTCCTCGCGTGATGTTAATGTCAGGGCCAATGTCCCCGCGCGTCAAACTTTCATCATAAATAAAGCGCGGCAGGAATACTTGGCTCCAATAGGGAGTAAAAATGACGATTACGGCACAGTTTCTGTTCTCTGCGCCGCTATAGCGCCAGAGGGCCCTGAGAGTTTGGTTCAAAGGGCGTCATTCGCAGACTGAAAATTATTATTTTCACCATAATTAACACTTAACTCGCTGTAATTAAATGTGAATGCAATAACGCATCAATGTGATGCAAAAACGCTCTTGTAAATAATGATTAGCGTTGCTAATTCTTAATGCCCATGCATTAAAATTGTTTATGATAAATTTCGGGGACTTTTTAAGATGGCGAATTAATAATTATTAACCAAGATGATTTCAACGCGAACAATATTCTATGGCCTGAATTCCATTCGGGAGGGATTAATGCCTGAGTGCGTTATCTTCGTTTTATTGTTGCGCATAAATAAATAGTTAAGTTATTTATTCATTGAGTATGCCCGATCAAATAAATGAGTGGGTATATTCGATTGATATATTCATTCGTTCTTTTAGCGAATATCTATTGAGAGCACCTTATGGAAACAGAGGCCGTTGAGTCCAAGTTCAGTTTTGGTTCTTATACCCGATTATTGTCTGATCCCGGACATGCGACGCTTTCATTGTTTGGCCTGCTGGTCAGGTTCCCGGTGGCGATGCGGTCCATCAGTTGCATAATGTTGATTTCCGCCACTATGGACTCGTTATGGATTGCCGGAACCGTGGCGGGAACATTAATGATTACGCAGGCGATAGCCAGCCCGGTATTAGGCCGATTTGCCGATAAATTCAGTCAGCGAAAGGTGCTTATTATTACCTGCTGCTGCCACGTCATTGCGATCCTTTCGTTAATTGGCTTGGTGCTGCTGAATATGCACTTATGGGCAATTATGGCCGCGGCCATTGCTACCGGTTGTTCGTCGGTGCCGGTGGATGGATTTATTCGTACTCGCTGGGCCTCCATGGTGACCGATGAAGCGCTACGAACCGCGTACGCGTTAGAAACCGTGCTTGATGAGATCATTTTCTTATTAGGGCCGTTAATCGCCATTGTTTTGGCCACGGCATGGCACCCCGCAGCGGGGCTGGCGTTATGCGCCGTGCTCACCTTCAGTGGTTCTCTGGCCCTGGTGTTACATCGGCGTTCTGAGCCGGTTATTGTGCACAAGAGCGCAGAAAGCGATCGTCGGGCAATCAGCATGGTCTGGGTACGGGCGTTAATGATCTCCTATGCGGCGGTAGGCCTGTTTCTTGGCTCAATCGACGTCATGATGATCGCCTACGCCAAAGAAGTAGGCAATCCAACCCTCGCCGGCGTGCTGTTATCCATTTGCGCCGCGGGCAGCCTGGTGGGCGGCACCTGCTACGGCGCTATGAACTGGACCTTATCGCAACCCCGCCTGCTGCTGATCACCTCCGCCACCCTGTGTGCCGGCACGCTCCCGCTGATTTTCACCAGCGTTCCCGTTGTCATGGGCATTTCCGCTTTCGTCGCCGGGCTGTCGGTGGCGCCGTTATTGATCACCTGCAGCAACCTGCTGGAGTCCTTGACGCCGAAAGGGTGTTTATCCGAAGGCTTCTCCTGGTTGTCCAGCGCCGGCTGGCTGGGCTTTTCACTGGGCGTCTCGGTGGGTGGACAGCTTTCTGATCAAAGCGGAGCGGGTCAGGTGGCCTGGGTAGCCATGGCCGCCGGAACACTCGCTTTATTATCCAGCCTGTTTAGCCAGAAATTACTCAGCAATAAATAAAAACTACGCCCCAGAATATCGGGGCCTCACATTATTATTTTCGAAACAGGAAAACGGCAATCGTGAAACAGTTAACGACGGGGGTTCCCGTTCCGCGCATGACCTTTAAAGAGTTCGTCGCCTTTGGTGTTGAAGCTATTTTCCGAGCCGACGTCCCGGTCATTATTACCGATTTACCCATTGATACCAGCATAGGGGCGAGTGACCTGATTTCACAACGCTTGGGCGATGACAATGTCACCTTGTTCCGAGAGGCCAGTAATAAAGAAAATACCGAACGCTGGCAAACCATGAAAATTCAGCTGCGTGGTTTTTTGGAAAATAAAGAGTACCAAAGCGACAACAATACCTGGTATCGCGTGGTGTCCAATATTATGCACCGCCCCGAGGACGTCAATAATATCCTTGGCTTTGATGCTTTTTCCCTGCTTGCCTCCCGTCGTGGGTTGAACGCCGCCAATTTATGGGTCAGCTACCATGGAGTATTTACCCAAAGCCATTTCGATGAGCTGGAAAACTTTAATATTTCTTTGCAGGGCAGAAAACGGTTCATTCTTTTTCCTCCGGGCCGCAGAGATTACTATCCGCGATCTATCCTGCAGGGTTTCGGCGATAAATCGCAGGCCTTTGATTTTGACAATATCGACCCGCAGCGTTTTCCCCGCTTGGCGGCAAAAATCCCGCAGCGCCGCGACTTTATTTTAGAACCCGGTGAAATGCTGTATTTGCCGCTGGGGTGGTGGCACCAGGCCGAATCTTTAGACGACCTGAATATCAACGTTAATTTTTGGCTGTGGGATCTGAAAATCCTGCGTCGCCCTTATGTTTTCTACTCCGCGCTCTACACGGCGGCTTACCGCAAGTTTAAAGGCATCTACAACTATCAACCAGAACCCACCAAGAGGAAGGCACTTGATGAGCAGCCGTAAGCAGATCATTCCCACGAACAAATTCCGCAACAACGATAAGGCCATCGGCATAGGCAATCCTTTCTGGGATATGTCAGAGCAAAACGGCCTTGCGGGTATCGTTGCCGGGCTCGATAACGACCTGTTGTCTACCCAAAGTGGCCATCAGTTTGTCAATTTCAGCTGCTGCTCGTACCTGAACCTGGACTCCCACAGCAAGGTGGTCGAAGGTGCTATCGACGCGGTGCGCCGCTACGGCGTGTTGGATCACTGCATTGCCCGCAGCCGGGTCCAGCTCCCTGCCATGAAGGAGTTGGAAGCGTCGCTGGGTGAGCTGTTCCAGGCTGATGTACTCAGCGGCGTGTCAGCGAGCAGCGTCAGCGGCGGCTTGCTTCCTCTTATCGCTTCGGGCCATTTAGGCAACGGTGTGCGGCCTTTGATGATTTTCGATAAGCACGCCCACGTGTCGCTGGCGGCTGCCAAACCCGCCTGTGCCGATGAAACCGAAGTCGTCACCTGCAATTATCATGATTTGAATTTCATTGAAGACTGCTGCAAGCAATATCAACGGGTCTGTTACGTGGTCGACGGCAGCGATAGCCTGGGGGGCTATGCTCCGGTCAAAGCCCTGGCTGAACTGCAGGACAAATACGGCCTGATGGTGTTTTACGACGATTCGCATTCGATCTCCGCTTATGGCGAACGCGGTGTTGGCTATGTTCGTTCCCATAGTCCGGCGTTGGATGAAAACACCATTATGGTGGTCACGCTCAACAAAGCTTTCGGCACCAGCGGGGCGGCGATATTGCTCAACGGTTATTCGCAGCAGATGCTGCGCCTGGTCGAACGCTTTGGCGGCGGGCTCAACTACTCGCAAAACCTGAATACGGCGGCCATCGGCGCCAGCCTGGCGTCGGCGGAAATTCACCGCACGGATGAATTGCCCCGGTTACAAAAGAAACTGTACGACAACATCGCGCTGTTCGATTCCCTGATCCCGACGGAGCAAAGCGGCAATACCTATCCGATCCGCCTGGTGCCGATGAGCGATGACCGGGTGATCGAGGCGGGGCGCCAGGTGATCGAGGCTGGCTTCTATGTCTCGCCGGTGTTTTTCCCTATCGTCGCCAAAGGCACCGCCGGCCTGCGAGTCATGATGCGAGCCGGACAAACGCAAGAGCAGATCCGAGGCCTGTGCCAGGTGATCTCTGCTGTCAGGGGGCCGCAATGACGGATATCGCCCGGGCTGTTCCCCGCAGCATTCTGTACACGCCGGCCTTGTCACTAAACCGTGTGGTCAAGGCTCTGTCTTATGACGCCGATGTACATTTGATGGATCTGGAGGACTCCGTACCTGGCCCGGCCAAGGCGGAGGCCAGAAACATCTGCCGTACGGCTCTCGATAATGCACCGCCCTCTGCCAATATTGCCGTGCGAATCAACGCGCTGGGCACGATTGACGCTTTGCATGATCTGGTGATGCTGTGTTCCGGTCAAACCACGCCCAGTTTTATCGTGATGTCCATGGTTCGAACCCCTGCTGAGGTGGTTTTCCTGCGTGAAACCTTCGCCTCAGCCGGAAGGTTCCCAGAAATTTACCTGACGATAGAGACCGTCGAGGCCATTACCGATCTGGATAATGTCGCGGCGGTGGCGGATGGGCTGATTTTCGGCTCTGCAGATTTGGCGGCCACTTTAGGGGTGCCAATCACCTGGTCCGGGATGCTGGCCGCTCGTCAGGCGATGGTGTTGGCGAGTGCCAGACATGGTATTGGCTGTATCGATACCGCCAACTATCGGCTTTCCGAACCCGACGTGTTGGCCAATGAAATTCAGTGCGTCAAAGATCTGGGCTTCCATGGCAAAGCCACCGTTCATCCCAGCGAGCTCGAACTGATCAACTCGACGTTACGGCCCTGCGAGAGCGCACTCTTGGCGGCAAGCCGCATTACCGATGCTGTGAAAGCGGCGCAAGGGGGAATTGCCTTGTTGGACGGGCACATGGTGGGGCCGCCTTTTGCCCGCATGGCGCGCAATACCCTGCAATCAGGCAAGGCCTGGGCCGCTCGTTTCAGTAGAGGTAACTCATGACGCTCTCCGTCGCTGTCATTGGAACCGGCGCCATCGGCATGGATCTGGTCAATAAGATCCAGCGTTCCCCGCTGCTGCATTGCGGGTTGCTGGCGGGGCGCAACAAGGACTCCGCCGGTCTTGAGGTCGCAGCCCGCTTGGGTTGCCCGACCAGCGCCGGTGGCATTGACGCTGTGTTGGCGTCGCCAACGCCTTTTGATGTGGTTTTCGACGCCACCAACGCGATGTCGCATGTCAGGCATTGGGCGCTGCTGCGCCCGCTGGGCACCTTACTGATCGACTTAACCCCCAGCCACCTGGGCAAAATGATCGTGCCTACGGTGACGGGAACCGATGCGCTGACCGAGCGCAATGTCAGCCTGATCAGCTGCGGTGGACAGGCGTCGATACCCATTTTGCATGCCCTGAGCCGACATTTTCGCATCAACGATATCGAGGTGGTGGCGACCGTCGCCAGCAATATTCTGGGGCGGGCCACCCGGATCAACATCGACGAATATGTGGACACCACGCAGCGGGCGCTCAGCGCTTTTACCGGCGTAGCCAACACCAAGGCGATCCTCAACATCAGCCCGGCCGCGCCACCCGCCATGTTCAGGGTCACCATTTTCGCCGGTATTCCAGGGGTCACAAAGGAACAGATCACTCCGGTGCTTGCTGAGGCCGTTGAGGCGGTGCGGGGATTCTCGGCGGGCTATTCGCTTACCGCTCTTAACGTCAGCGAAGGACGCGTTTCGATCTCGCTGGAGGTGGTTGCCAGCAGCAAGGTGATGCCTGAATACGCCGGGAATCTGGATCTGATTAATTCTGCCGCCATCCTGGTTGCCGAACAGTATGCGAGCTATCGAAATAAAACGGAGGGGGCTAATGGCCATTCTGATTAACGACTCAACCCTGCGTGATGGTCAACACGCCGTGAAGCATCAGCTCACGGTGGCTCAGTTACGAGACTACGCGACGGCGGTAGATAAAACGGGAGTGGCGATTGTCGAGGTTGGCCATGGCAACGGGCTTGGCGCCTCCTCGTATCAGGTCGGGCGCGCGGCGTTGAGTGATGAAACCATGCTGAACACCGTGCGCGAGTGTTTGCAAAACAGCAAGATGGGCGTGTTTATGCTGCCCGGTTGGGGAACCATCGTCGATCTGTCGAAGGCGTTATCCTGCGGTGCGGATGTGGTGCGCATCGGTACCCATTGCACTGAGGCAACCCTGGCCGAACGTCATCTGGGATGGCTGCGTGATCACGGGGCAGAAGCGCATGCGGTACTGATGATGAGCCATATGGCCACTCCCCAACAGTTAGCCGATCAGGCTCAACTGCTGGTGGAGTACGGTGCGCAGGCCGTCGGCATCATGGATTCTGCCGGCAACCTGTTGCCGCAGGATGTGACCGAACGCATCACCGCGATGCGGCGGCAGGTGGATGTGCCGCTTATTTTCCACGCCCACAATAATTTGGGCATGGCGGTGGCCAACTCGGTTGCCGCCGCTCAGGCCGGCGCTAGCGTGATTGATGGCTGTGCCCGCGGATTCGGGGCTGGGGCAGGGAACACCCAACTTGAAGTTCTGGTACCGGTACTGGAACGTTTGGGGTTCAACACCGGCATCGACCTTTATCATTTTCTCGACGCCGCCGAGCTCGCCGCCCGAGAACTGATGGTCACTCCACCGATGATCGACTCCGTGGGCATTGTCAGTGGCCTGGCCGGCGTTTTTTCCGGCTTTAAAAATCCGGTGTTAAGCCATTCGGCCTCTGCGGGGGTCGATCCGCGTGACGTCTTCTTCGAATTGGGAAAACGTCAGGCCGTGGCCGGGCAAGAAGACCTTATCGTAGAAGTGGCCGCGCAGTTGAAGAGGATCGCCCTGTGACGATGCAAATCATCAATGCAGCTGAAATGTCCGGAGAGATCCGACTGCGGCAGGTCATGGCGATGCTGAGTGAGGCGTTCGGGGATTTACGTCGCGGTGATGAACAATCACCGACGCGGACCTTACTCCAGCATGGTCCTTCAGAGACGTTGATCAGCCCGGCGGCCTGGAACAGACGCGGTGTCGCCAGCGTTAAAATCACTACGCTCACGCCCGGCAATGCTGAGAGAGGGTTGCCATTGATCCATGGGGTGGTGCTGCTCACCGACATCGATACGGGCCAGATGCTGGCCTTGTTCGATGGCGCTAGTCTGACCGCGTTGCGAACCGGTGCGGTGGCCGGACTGGCGACCCAGCTGTGTGCTCCGGAGCAGGCTGGCGATCTTGCTATCCTCGGGGCAGGGGTTCAGGCACGGGCCACGCTGCTGGCGATGCTGGCGGTGCGGCAGATCCGCAGGGTGCGCATTTTTTCCCGTTCGGCGCTCAGAACGCAAGAGTTTGCGCACTGGGCTCGTACGCTGACCACCGCGCCGGTCAGCGTTTGCAGTAGCGCATTCGAGGCCGTGCAGGGGGCGGATCTTATCTGCACCACCACCTCAACCCGTGCCCGTGAACCTTTGGTGTATGCCGATTGGGTAGCGCCAGGGGCCCACCTGAACATTATCGGCGGCACCCACGAGGACGCCATTGAGGTCGACCCCGCGTTATTGAAAACCGCCTTTGTCGTGGTGGAAACCGGCGCGGCTGCCAGGGAGGATGCGGGGGAGATTCGAAGCGCTATGGCGGAAGGATACATTCAGCCTGAAGGACTGAATGAGCTGGGCGCTCTCGTGTTGGGTGAGTCCGCTGCAACGGCGGGGCAGACCACGGTATTTCGCAGCGTGGGGCTGGCCATCGAAGACACCGCTGCCGCGGTGGCGCTATACCCATTCAGGGAGAAAAAACCATGTTAAGAAAAGTCGGCGAAAATGAGTATCAGGAAGAGCACGGCGGGGACTATGAAGACTTCGAAACCGGCATGACGATCAAACACTGGCCGGGGCGCACGCTTTCCGAAGCCGACAACACCTGGCTCACCCTGTTGACGATGAATCAGCACCCTTTGCATTTCGACAAGGCCTATGGCGCCCAAGCGGAATATGGCCGCGTTTTGGTCAACAGCAGCATCACGCTGGCGTTGGTCAGCGGGATGACCGTGCAGGCATTGTCTGCCAGGGCGGTGGCCAATCTGGGCTGGGAAACGGTGCGCCTGAAAGAGCCGCTTTTTGTCGGTGATACGCTTTACGCCATCAGTAAGATCCTGGCTAAACGGCCGTCAAAATCCCAACCGAACAACGGCATCATTACGGTGGAAACGCGGGGTATCAAATCCACGGGCGAAACGGTGATCACCTTCGAACGATCCTTTATGGTTCGGCGACGAGATTACAGAGAGCCTTGATTTTCAGCGGTTCGGGGATCGGCAGAGCAATGTTGATGCTCAGGAGTCGCGGATCCCATCCCCGCGGATAATCACTGCGGGGATTTTCAATCCAGGCAGACATAAGGAGGGAATCAACCTGACATGACCAACCCTGAAATCTGCGAGGCAACTCTCGTTTATAGTCCTTCGGGTTGGGGCGATATGAACTATTGTTTTCTGTTTGCAGCACGCTACACACCGCTTCCGGTCGTGGGCGCAGCGGAGATAACAGATGAACAAACGGGAATTAGAAAGCGCGATTGTCACCGATTTTTCCAAACGCATGAGCTATGGCGACTATCTGTGCCTGGATCAACTGCTGGACTGCCAGCACCCGCTGTCCAACCCGCAACACCATGATGAAATGCTGTTTGTGGTGCAGCACCAGACGTCGGAGCTGTGGATGAAGTTGATGCTGCATGAACTGCAGGCGGCGCGGATGCTGGTGCAACAAGATAAGCTCAGTCATTGCTTCAAGATCCTGGCGCGGGTCAAACAGATCCAGCGGCTGCTGTTCGAGCAATGGGCGGTGCTGGAAACCCTGACGCCGTCGGAGTACGTCGAGTTTCGCGACGTGCTGGGCAGTTCGTCGGGCTTCCAGTCCCATCAATATCGCTCGATTGAGTTTTTGCTCGGCAACAAGAATGCGGCCATGCTGGCGGTGTTCAGCAACGATGCGGAAAAACACGCGGCGCTGAAGGCCATTCTTGAAGCGCCCAGCCTGTACGATGAATACCTGCTTTACCTGTCCCGCCACGGTCTGCCGATCCCGCAGGAGTGTATCGAACGTGACTGGACGCAACCTTACCAACGTAATCCAAACCTGCTGCCGGCCTTTAAAGAGATCTATGACCATCCACAAAAGTATTGGGAAGCCTATGAAATGGCCGAAAAGCTGGTGGATATAGAGGAAAGTTTCCACCTGTGGCGTTTCCGGCATATGAAAACGGTAGAGCGGATTATCGGCTTTAAAACGGGCACCGGCGGTTCGAGCGGCGTCAGCTTCCTGAAAAAGGCGCTGGAGCTGACTTTCTTCCCTGAACTGTTGGATGTGCGCACCGAAATCGGCGCCTAGCTTAGGGCCTTAATCGTAGCAGGAAGGGCGCTTCTCATTCACTCTTCCCCCAGTTCAGTTGGGTAAGGGTGTCGCACAGCCAGGTCAGCGCCGGATCGCGCCGGGCCTGGCGACCAGCAACCAGATCGATAGAAAACGTGCTCACCGCCAGTTCTGCCGGTAGCGGCAGAAAGCGCACCTTCGCCGGATCGGCAAACTGGCTGGCGACGCTGTGTGCCAGGGTTGCTATCAGATCGCTGCCGGCGACTACCGCAGGCAGCGCCACGATATGCGAAAATGTTGCGGCCACCCGTCGCTCCAGCCCCAGTTCCGCCAGTCGACGATCGATAATCCCGCGGGCGGAGCCGTCGTCCGAGGGGGCGTAAAGGGCATGGGGCAGGCCGACGTATTGCGCCAAGCCCCAACTTTCGGCAGCTAACCGCGGATGATGCCGGCTGGCGATACAGGTAAAGCTTTCGGTAAACAACGGCTGCACCAGCATGCCCTTCACCGCCTCGATATGCCCGCCCAACGCCACATCTATCTCGCCACTCTCAAGCTGTTGCACCACATTGCGGCGATCGAGCCGGGAAACCCGGATATCGATGCCCGGCGCATCCTGCCGCAGTCGGCTGATAATGGCAGGCAGTAGCGTGATATCGGCGTAGTCGCCGGCGGCTAGCCTGAAGCGGCGCTGGCTGGCCGTCGCGGGATCGAAGCGCGTCGGCGGCGTCAGCGTCTGGTGGATTTGTTCCAGTACCGGGTGGATTTGCAGCATCAGTTGGTGAGCACGCGCGGTTGGCAACATGCCGCCGCCGCTGCGGGTAAACAGCGGATCGTCAAACAACAGCCGCAAGCGCGACAGCGCATTGCTGACCGACGGTTGGGCACGGTTCAGACGTCCGCCGGCAGCGGTGACGTTACGCGTTTGGTATAACGCTTCAAACACCACCAGAAGATTGAGATCGACGCTGGATAAATTCATTTTATGAATACTCTATATACAGATAATCCATTTCCAGAATCATAGCGCGTTGTTTAGGCTGAGAGCACGCGGATTCAATAACAACCTGAGGTGTGATGATGGAAAGGGTATTGGTGACCGGCATTGAGCCGTTTGACGGGGATAAGGTTAACCCTTCTTGGCAGGTAGCGCAGGCGCTGGCGGGAGAGCGGATCGCCGGCGCAGAAGTGGTGGTGCGTCAATTGGCCTGCGTGCTGGGGTTGTCCAACCAGCAGCTGATTGCCGCCATCGAAGAGCTGCGGCCCAAAGCCGTGATCTGCCTGGGGCTGGCCGGCGGGCGCGGCGAAATTTCCGTTGAACGGGTTGCCATCAATCTGATTGACGCTCGCATTCCCGATAACGCCGGAAAACAACCGATAGACATCCCGGTGGTGGAAGGGGGACCGGTGGGCTATTTTTCCACGCTGCCGGTGAAGGCGATCGTGCATCATTTACACCAGGCAGGCATTCCGGCGGCGGTGTCGCACACGGCAGGCACTTATAATTGCAACCAGCTTTTCTACGGGCTGAGCCATCATATCGCCAGCCAAAATTTGGCGATCAAAGGTGGGTTTATCCACATCCCTTACAGTCATGAGCTGGCGGTCAATCATCCGGGAAAACCCAGCCTGGCGTT
Organism: Serratia sp. BIGb0234; assembly: GCF_024809915.1. Lineage (NCBI taxonomy): Bacteria > Pseudomonadati > Pseudomonadota > Gammaproteobacteria > Enterobacterales > Yersiniaceae > Serratia > Serratia sp. BIGb0234. The sequence goes on along the minus strand of NZ_JANUEI010000002.1, from coordinate 420,005 downwards.
AGCCGCAATGATTGAGGCCGTTCGCAGTGTTGTGCATACCACTCTGACGGTCGATGAGGATTTATCACTCAGTGGCGGTGCGTTGCATTGAGGGCATAGCAGAGCGCGGCAGTACATCACCGCACCCAGTGGGGATTACTCGTCGGCGACGCGGATCACCAATTTGCCGAAGTTCTTGCCCTGCAACAGACCAATGAATGCCTGCGGTGCATTTTCCAGTCCGTCGACCAGGTCTTCACGGAATTTGATTTTCCCCTGATCGACCCATTCGCTCATTTGCTGCAGGAATTTATCAAAGCCTTCCGCGAAGTCATCGAAAATGATGAAGCCTTGCATACGGATGCGCTTGCGTAAGATCAAGCCCTGCAGCATCGGCAAGCGGTCCGGCCCGGCAGGCAGGTCGGTGGCATTATAGTGGGCGATAATCCCGCAGACTGGAATACGTGCCTGGGTATTCAGCAGCGGGATCACTGCATCAAACACCGCACCGCCGACGTTTTCATAATAAATATCGATGCCTTGCGGGCAGGCGGCGGCCAGTTGCTCAGCGAAGTCTGGGGCTCGGTGATCGACACAGGCATCGAAGCCCAGCTCTTCCACCACATAGCGGCATTTCTCTTTACCGCCAGCCACGCCGACTACCCGACAGCCTTTCAGTTTGGCGACCTGACCGACGACCGAACCGACGGCACCGCTGGCGGCGGCGACCACCAGGGTTTCACCGGGTTTCGGCTGGCCGATCTCCAGCAGCCCCATATAAGCGGTGAAGCCCGGCATGCCCAGGACGCCAAGCAGACGAGAAGGATGCGCCTGATGAGGGCCGAGGTTACGTAAGCCGCTTCCGTCAGACAGGGCATAATCCTGCCAGCCGTCGTAGCCTAATACCCAGTCGCCGGGTTTGAAATCGGGGTGCTGTGATGTCACGACCCGTGAGACCGTGCCGCCCACCATGGTTTCGCCAATTTGCACTGGCGGGGCATAAGAGGGCGCGTCGCTCATGCGGCCTCGCATGTAAGGATCGAGCGACAGGTAGACGGTGCGCAATAACACCTGGCCGGCGGCGGGCTGCGGCGTAGCGACGGTTTCCAGACGGAAGTTGTCTGCGACAGGTTCGCCGTGCGGGCGAGAAGCCAACAGAAAACGGCGGTTTTGTTGTGTAGACTGAGACATCAGGCATTCCTTATGCGGACAGAGAGTCTAAGTCTAGTCAATCATCGAAAAGAGCGAATGGCCTAATGTGCTCAGCGTTACAGTGGGATGATCAGCACGTCGATACGGCTGGTATTGATAAAGCGCGCGGCAGAGCAGGAGATTTTGTTCATCATGCCGTCGCTGTGATTACCGCAAACCACCAGATCAAAAGGTTGCCGTTGGCTGGCATAGTTCAGGCTATCGGCCAGTTCGCCGTGGACGATCAGCGTGTCGGCAATCGGGTAATCCGCCTGCAGGCGAAGTTCTTCCAGAAACAGCAGCGTTTCTTCTTCCATCAGCGCACGCAGGTCGCCCAGCATGGGGCCCGCAAAGTTATTGAACATTTCCGGATTGGCGATGGTGCTTAGCAGGGTAATTTTGCCGTTATAAGGACGTACGATGGAGACGGCTTTTTCAACCAGGCGGTGGCTGTCTGCCGCCACGGCGACGGTAACCAAAACGTTTTGATATCCCATCTTCCACTCCTGTTTCCTGTTGATAGGGCAAAGGGTAGAGCCTGGTGAAGTGAATAAATGTGTTTTGTATCACGCGCGCCAATAAATCCGCGACAGATGGCCGTTATTTAGCAATAAAAGATAAATTACCTGCGCGCGCAATGAATGCAAATTATAGCACCTGTGCCCACAGCGTTTTCGGCACCTTGCCCAAATCGAAGAGTTTTCCTGCAACCAGCTCAGCGCGACGATGATCGGCGGCGCGATACATGTTGCTGATTTCAATGTCATTATCGATGGAGTAGTTAAGCTTGTCGTACACTTTCTCCACGCTGTCCAAGCTGGTGCATTTACGGAAAGTCATCAGGTAATCCAGGGTATCGGTCATGATTAAAATATAGCCTGTTAAGAGTTGTAGCCGAACGAAAAAACATCACTCTGTCATCGTGACAGCAGCAAAAGCGTGATGTGCGACCTGAAAAATTAATTTCAAATAAATAAATTGCGATACGTAATAATTGTCTGCGCGCAAGTTTCCCTGCTCTGAGAATAATAATATGCCCATGCGCCGTCGGCAATGGCATCTTGCTGATCTGTACACAAAATAGGGAAAGCCTCAGGTTGGGGAGCAAGGTGCTGGGGGGCAGAACCGCTTGCCAATGCGCCTGGCGTTGAATTCCGGTTTTTTTTAGGGGCCAGTAGGGCGGTTTATAGCTGAGGTTGGACGTTTTTTATCCCGATTGCGCCCCTGCTCCGGCAGCAGGTTGCCTGTCCGAGTCGGCAGGATTAATCGAACGGCCCGCGACGCGGTATTTTCCACACCGCATGAGATAGTCGCCCCTCAGAGAAAAATAAAACGAAACTGCGTTTTACTTTATTAGTGCTACTGAAACTAACAGCACTTATTCTCGGCGCATAAACATCAGCCAAGATCTAATTTTTTTCGTGGCGCTGAAAAACTATTAAAGTTTTAATTAATACTGCCGATAAAACGTTTTGCCATTATCCCGCCTAAAAAACCACCCGAAGCTTGCGACTTTCATTCCATTTGTCAGGAAACAAATCGTTACCTCTGTTTTCTTGTTTACAACGTAACCGAGCCGTTGTTAATCGAATTGGAACATTCGTCGAAAAATAAAACAGGAGATTCCCGCAAGCTTAAGTCAAATCCGAAACCTAATAACCTTATAGTTTACATGCGTTATATTTCAATGCGGATAGTTTATTGTTTATTAAACGGTTATTTATACTGTCTTTATCGGCTACGAGCAGATTTTTGTTCTGTTATTTTAGTTTGGTGATGCTTTTGTTCGAATTGATCTAAAAAAGATATTTTTTTGGCTTATATACATTGTTTTTAAGACGTTTTTTTACTTATGTCTGTTTTGTGAGCGAAAATGCGGTTAAAAACCATACTGGTGACGGGCTATTTGGCTTAATTATTTTTTATTTTTGTGATATAGATCACATTGTATTTAAAATTGCCTCTCACTTACATTGTGTGTGCTAATGGTTCAGGGGTAGAGTTGCGCTGCATTAGGAATAATCTTATTAATTTTGTAAAAATAGTTTCACGGTGATTAAACACCGCTGGAGCAAAATGCTGTACATCCATACACGTTGGTTTGCGCACGTATCAAATACTGAATGATGGTCCGAATTTAGTGATGTTGAAAAATTTATAACGGTCGTTATTCAGGGCTTCATTGCCAACTTAGGGAACAAACCCAGGTCACGGGCGATAAAAATTATCACCCAGCGTATGTTTTTAAACATAGTCTGTCGGGATGGGGAATATGGGTACGTCTGAATTACTTAAGCATATTTATGACATCAATTTGTCATATTTACTTTTAGCACAGCGTCTGATTAATGATGAAAAAGCCTCGGCAATGTTCCGTTTGGGTATCGACGAAACCATGGCCGATGCACTTTCTCAGCTCACGTTACCGCAAATGGTCAAATTGGCTGAAACCAACCAGCTGGTCTGCCACTTCCGCTTTAACGATCACCAAACCATCGAGCGTCTGACAAAAGAGTCTCGCGTGGACGATCTGCAGCAAATCCATACCGGTATTTTGCTCTCAAGCCATTTACTGCAAGAACTGTCGGCGAAAGACGGCAGTGCGACGAAGAAAAGAGCTTGATGATGGCAGAGAAAAGTATTGTTCAGGAAGCCAAGGATATTCAGCTGGCCATGGAGCTGATTACACTGGGTGCGCGTTTGCAGATGTTGGAAAGCGAAACGCAGCTCAGCCGTGGGCGTTTGATCAAGCTCTATAAGGAGTTACGCGGCAGTCCACCGCCGAAAGGGATGTTGCCGTTCTCGACGGACTGGTTTATGACCTGGGAACAGAACATCCATTCATCGATGTTCTACAACGCCTACAGTTTCCTGATGAAAAGCGGGCACTGCACGGGCGTTGAAGCAGTGATTAAAGCCTACCGTCTGTATCTGGAACAGTGCCCGCACCAGCCGGGTGAGCCGCCGTTGCTGGCGCTGACGCGAGCCTGGACGCTGGTGCGCTTCGTCGATAGCGGCATGCTGCAGCTTTCTGCCTGCAACTGCTGCGGCGGCACTTTTATCACCCACGCGCACCAACCGTTGAACAATTTTGTTTGCAGTTTATGCCAACCCCCATCCCGCGCAGTAAAAAGACGTAAACTTTCGCCGCAACTGGCCGATATTATTCCTCAACTGCTGGACGAGCAGGTTAAACGCGCAATTTGAGCCGGCGGCAGCGCCGGTTTATCCAGATTTAAACCGATTGGTGAAATGCAGGGTTCGGCGTGCCGAACCCAAAGGCGCAGCTCAGCCTGTTGTGCCTGTGCGGCTCATATGCGCGCTTAGCCCACCTTCCATCCACATTGTTAATTTAAGGAATGCGTGTGTTAGTTATTTTGGGTTATCTCGTGGTATTGGGTGCGGTCTTTGGGGGCTACCTGATTGTGGGGGGCCATCTGGGCGCGCTTTATCAGCCGGCAGAATTTCTGATTATCGGCGGCGCGGGTATCGGCGCTTTTATCGTGGGCAACAACGGTAAGGCGATAAAATCCACCCTGCGCGCCATTCCCAAGCTGATGCGTCGTTCGAAATACAGCAAAGATCTCTACATGGATCTGATGGCGCTGCTGTTCCGGCTGCTGGCCAAATCCCGTCAACAAGGCATGCTTTCCCTCGAGTTCGATATTGATAATCCGCAGGAAAGTGAAATTTTCTCTAATTATCCCCGCATTCTTGCCGATAACACCCTGGTGGAGTTTATTACCGATTACTTACGGCTGATGGTGAGCGGCAACATGAATGCCTTTGAGATCGAAGCCTTGATGGACGAAGAGATCGAAACCTTTGAACAGGAAAGCGAGGTGCCGGCAGGCAGCCTGGCGATGGTCGGTGACTCGTTGCCGGCCTTCGGCATTGTTGCGGCGGTGATGGGGGTGGTGCATGCGCTGGCCTCGGCCGACCGCCCGGCAGCCGAGCTGGGGGCGTTGATCGCCAACGCGATGGTCGGCACCTTCCTGGGTATTTTGCTGGCTTACGGCTTTATCTCACCGCTGGCGACCCTGTTGCGACAAAAGAGTGCCGAAAACGTCAAAATGATGCAGTGCATCAAGGTCACTTTGCTGTCCAGTTTGAATGGCTACGCGCCGCAGATTGCGGTCGAATTCGGCCGTAAAACGCTGTATACCACCGAACGTCCCTCCTTCGTTGAGCTGGAAGAACATGTGCGTCGCGTGAAGGCGCCGGCACAGCAGGCGACGGAAGAAGAACAGGCATGAAACAGAATCACCCGGTTGTTTTGGTCAGAAAACGCAAGTCGCATCACGCCAGCCATCATGGGGGTTCCTGGAAGATTGCCTATGCCGATTTTATGACGGCAATGATGGCTTTCTTCCTGGTGATGTGGCTGCTGGCGATTGCCAGCCCGCAGGAACTGACGCAAATCGCCGAATACTTCCGCACGCCGCTGAAGGTGGCGCTGACTTCCGGCGACAAGAGCAGCTCTGAAAGTAGCCCGATCCCCGGCGGCGGCGACGATCCTACCCAGCAAGACGGGTTGGTGAAAAAGCAGATTGATACGCTCGAGAAGCGTGACGAAGAACTGCGGCTGAACAAGCTGCGGGAAAAACTGGACGAACTGATTGAGTCCGATCCGCGCCTGAAAGCGCTGCGGCCGCATCTGTTGATCAACATGATGGATGAAGGCTTGCGCATTCAGATCATCGACAGTCAAAACCGTCCGATGTTCAAAACCGGCAGCGCGCAGGTAGAAAGCTATATGCGCGACATCCTGCGGGCGATTGCGCCGATCCTCAATGACCTGCCGAACAAAATCAGCCTGTCCGGCCACACCGACGATATTCCCTACGCCACCGGCGAGCGCGGTTACAGCAACTGGGAGCTTTCGGCCGATCGCGCCAACGCGTCGCGGCGCGAGCTGATTGCCGGCGGGCTGTCGGAAGGGAAGGTCCTGCGGGTGGTCGGCATGGCCGCCACCATGAGCCTGAAACAACACGGCGCCGACGATGCCATCAACCGTCGCATTACCGTACTGGTGCTCAACAAACAAACCCAGCAGGGCATTGAACATGAAAATGGCGAAAGCAACGCGATGGAGATTGCTCAGCCGGTCGATTTAAAACCGTTGGCCCCGTCGGCGACGGCTCCGGCCACCCTCATTGTACCGGAGCAGCCGGCGGCTGTCCCTGCACCGACTAACAGCGACTCACAGCAGAGGTGACCCCGTGAGCATGGATATTAGTGCGTTTTATCAGACCTTTTTTGATGAAGCAGACGAGTTGCTGGCCGACATGGAGCAACACCTGCTGGAGCTGGATCCGCTGGCTCCGGACATTGAGCCGCTGAACGCCATTTTTCGCGCAGCGCACTCGATCAAGGGCGGTGCGGCGACCTTTGGCTTTTCGGTGCTGCAGGAAACCACCCACCTGCTGGAGAACCTGTTGGACGGTGCGCGGCGTCAGGAAATGAGCCTGAGCACCGAGATTATAAACCTGTTTCTGGAAACCAAAGACATTATGCAGGAGCAACTGGACGCTTATAAAACTTCGCAAAAGCCTGACGTCGACAGCTTTGAATACATCTGTCAGGCGTTGCGGCAGCTTGCGTTGGACGCACAGCAGCAAGATGCCCCCGCAGCACCTGCCGTCGCGCAACACGCCGTCGCAGCACCGGCGGCCATCGAAGGCGGCATGCGGGTTTGTCTGTGTGGTCTGAAGCCGAACGAAGTTCCGTTGATGCTGGAAGAGTTGGGCAACCTGGGTGAGGTGAAAAACCCGCATCAGACCGAAAACAGCCTGGAAGTGACGCTGCTGACCTCCGCCAGCGAAGATGACATCAGCGCGGTGCTGTGTTTTGTACTGGAGCCGGAGCAAATCAGTTTCACCACGCCGCCTCAGGCTGAGCTGCCGCCGGTAGCGATCGAGCCGGTCGCTCCCGTTGCCGTTGCGCCCGTGGCCGCCAAACCGGCGCCGACGGTGGCGGAAACGCCCAAACCGCGCGCCAAGGCCAGCGAATCCACCAGCATCCGCGTCGCGGTAGAAAAAGTGGACCAATTGATCAACCTGGTCGGGGAGTTGGTGATCACCCAGTCGATGCTGGCGCAGCGCTCCGGCAGTCTGGATCCGGTGAATCACGGCGATCTGCTCAACAGCATGAGCCAGTTGGAACGCAACGCACGCGACCTGCAAGAGTCGGTGATGTCGATCCGTATGATGCCGATGGAATACGTATTCAGCCGCTTCCCTCGTCTGGTGCGCGATCTGGCCGGCAAGCTGAACAAGCAGGTGGAATTGCAGCTGCAGGGCAGTTCTACCGAACTGGATAAGAGCCTGATTGAACGCATTATCGATCCTCTGACGCACCTGGTGCGCAACAGCCTGGATCACGGCATTGAAGATCCGGCCACGCGCCTCGCCGCGGGCAAGTCGGAGGTGGGGAACCTGATCCTGTCGGCAGAGCATCAGGGCGGCAATATCTGTATCGAAGTCACCGACGACGGCGCCGGCCTGAACCGCGAGAAAATTCTCGCCAAAGCGGCTTCACAAGGGCTGGCGGTCAGCGACAGCATGAGCGACGAAGACGTCGGCATGCTGATTTTCGCGCCGGGCTTTTCTACCGCCGAGCAGGTGACCGATGTTTCCGGCCGTGGCGTCGGCATGGACGTGGTGAAGCGAAATATTCAGGAAATGGGTGGGCACGTCGAAATCCATTCCCAGGCGGGCAAGGGGACCTCTATCCGGATCTTGCTGCCGTTAACGCTGGCGATCCTCGATGGCATGTCGGTCAAGGTGAACAATGAAGTGTTTATCCTGCCGCTCAACGCGGTAATGGAATCGCTGCAGCCGCAGGCTGAAGATCTGCATCCGTTGGCCGGTGGCGAGCGGGTGTTGCAGGTGCGCGGGGAATATTTGCCGCTGGTGGAGCTGTTCCGGGTGTTCGACGTGGCGGGGGCCAAAACCGACGCCACCCAGGGCATTGTGGTGATCCTGCAAAGCGCCGGCCGCCGCTATGCGCTGTTGGTGGATCAACTGATCGGCCAGCATCAGGTGGTGGTGAAGAATCTGGAAAGCAACTATCGCAAGGTGCCGGGCATTTCCGCCGCCACCATTCTCGGTGACGGCAGCGTGGCGCTGATTGTCGATGTCTCGGCGCTGCAAACCCTGAACCGCGAGCAGCGTCAGACGGACGCGGCTGCATAATAATTAATCTATTGATTTAAAGGGTGAATGACATGGCAGGACTGGCAACCGTCAGCAAACTGGCTGGCGAAACGGTAGGGCAGGAGTTCCTGATTTTTACCTTGGGTAACGAGGAATACGGCATTGATATCCTCAAGGTGCAGGAGATCCGCGGTTACGATCAGGTTACGCGCATTGCCAATACTCCGGCCTTTATCAAGGGCGTCACCAACCTGCGCGGCGTGATTGTGCCGATTATCGATTTGCGGGTGAAGTTCGCCCAGCAGGACGTGTCCTACGATGAAAACACCGTGGTGATCGTGTTGAACTTTGGTCAGCGTGTGGTGGGTATCGTGGTTGACGGCGTGTCTGACGTGCTGTCGCTGACCACCGAACAGATCCGCCCGGCGCCGGAGTTTGCCGTGACGCTGGCCACCGAATACCTCACCGGGCTGGGCTCGTTGGGCGAACGCATGCTGATCCTGGTCGATATCGAAAAGCTGCTGAGCAGCGAAGAGATGTCACTGGTCGACAGCGTAGCGAAAAGCGCCTGATCCGCTACCCGTAGGGGCGCGGCATGCCGCGCCCTGATTCGAAAACCGGACAAACCCAAACTCTGCACAAAATAGTTACCTCTCCTCATAAAGTTCTTCCCTGCCGCGCCGATAACTCTGTCAATCAACGTAATCAGGGCCTGTCCGCGCGGGCATTCAACAAGGGAAAACATGTTTAATCGTATGAAGGTGGTCACCAGCCTGTTACTGGTGCTGGTGTTATTTGGCGCCTTGCAGCTGGTTTCAGGCGGGCTCTTTTTCTCCTCACTGAAGAATGACAAAGAAAACTTCGCCGTTTTGCAGACCATTCGCCAGCAGCAGTCCGAGCTGAACGAAAGCTGGGTCAACCTGCTGCAGGCTCGCAACACGCTGAACCGTGCCGGTATTCGTCACATGATGGACGCCAATAACATCGGCAGCGGCGCCAGCGTCACCGAACTGTTGGCTCGCGCCAAGAGCAACCTGGTGGTTGCGGAACAGCACTATGCCGCCTATGACAAAATTCCTCTCGACGCCCGCCAGGACGCGCAATCGGCCGAAAAGCTTAAACAGCAATACGGCATCTTGCAGGGCGCGCTGACCGAACTGACCCAACTGCTGGGTGAAGGCAAAATCAACGCATTCTTTGACCAGCCGACGCAAAGCTATCAGGACGCGTTCGAAGACATCTACAACATCTATCTGGCGCAAAACGACAAGCTTTACCAGACCGCGGTTGAAGACAGCAATAAGTCATTCAGCTTCGCCATCTGGACGCTGGTGGTGGTGCTGTTGGTGGTACTGGCCGTGATTGTGCTGGTGTGGAGCGGTATTCACCACATTCTGGTGCGCCCGCTGAACCGAATGATCGAACACATCAAGATGATTGCCGCCGGCGATTTGACTCAGCCGATCGCCGTGACCAGCCGCAATGAAATGGGCGTGCTGGCAGCCAGCCTCAAGCATATGCAGAGCGAATTGATCGACACCGTCAGCGGCGTGCGTCAGGGGGCCGACGCCATCTACAGCGGCGCTTCCGAAATTGCCGCCGGCAACAACGATCTCTCTTCACGTACCGAACAACAGGCTGCCTCGCTGGAAGAAACCGCCGCCAGCATGGAGCAGCTGACCGCGACGGTGAAACAGAACGCCGAAAATGCCCGTCAGGCCAGCCAACTGGCATTGAGCGCCTCCGAAACCGCGCAGAAAGGCGGCAAGGTGGTGGCTAACGTGGTGCAGACCATGCACGACATCGCCGGCAGTTCGCAGAAAATTGCCGACATTACCGGCGTGATCGACGGCATTGCCTTCCAGACCAATATCCTGGCGCTGAACGCGGCGGTCGAAGCGGCGCGTGCCGGTGAACAGGGCCGTGGCTTTGCGGTGGTGGCCGGTGAAGTGCGTAACCTGGCGCAGCGCAGTGCCCAGGCGGCGAAAGAAATCAAAGGCCTGATCGAAGACTCCGTCAATCGCGTCGATATGGGCTCGGTACTGGTAGAAAGCGCCGGGGAAACCATGGGCGATATCGTCAATGCCGTGACCCGAGTTACCGACATCATGGGTGAAATCGCTTCGGCCTCGGACGAACAGAGCCGCGGTATCGATCAGGTCGGCCAGGCGGTGGCGGAAATGGACCGCGTCACTCAGCAGAACGCCTCGTTGGTAGAAGAGTCCGCGTCTGCGGCAGCGGCGCTGGAAGAACAGGCCAGCATGCTGACCCAGTCCGTGGCGGTATTCCGCTTGAAAGCAGCAGGTCAGGAAGAGTTCAAAATGCCCGTCAGCAGCAAGGCGGCAGTAACACCGGTACTCAATCATAAAAAAATGAACGCCAGCGATCCGCAGGATAACTGGGAAACGTTCTAACCGGCATTGGGCCTCCCTGCATTCCCGGGGGAGGCCGATTCCCCGTCGTAAGCTGGCCATCGGCCGGCTGCAAGGAGGTTCATAGTGTTTAACCGAATCCGCGTCTCTACCAGCTTGTTTCTGTTGTTGATGACTTTTTGTGTTATGCAGTTGGCCACCAGCGGCTTGTCGTACACCGCTTTCCGTTCCGATAACCACAATCTGAACCTGATCACCCTCGGCAGCCAACAGCGCGACGCCCTCAGCCTGAGCTGGGTTTCCCTGCTGCAGGCCCGCAATACGCTGAACCGTGCCGGGACCCGTGCGGCGCTCAAACTGCCGCAGGATCAGGTCAATGCCTTGATGGGCAACGCGCGCAGTTCGCTGCAGAAAGCCGACCTCTATTTCAACCAGTTCCTGGCCGTGCCGCGTAACAGCGAGCAGGAACAACAGCTGACCGAAACCACCAAAGCCAGTTACGACCGGTTGCGCAGCGCGTTACGTGAGCTGATCGGTTTCCTGGAAAACGATCGGCTGCAGGCCTTTATGGACCAGCCGACGCAGAAAACTCAGGATCTGTTTGAAGCGGATTTTGTCCAGTATCTGCAGTTGGTAAACGCCAACGTGAGCGAAGCCAATGCGGCGAATCAGCAATCCTTCACCCTGTCCGGTTGGCTGGTGGCCGGTGCGGTACTGATGTTGCTGGTGGTGACCGGCAGCGCCATGTGGTGGTTACGCAATATGCTGGTGCAGCCGCTGAACATTATGCGCAGTCATTTTGACCGCATTGCAGCCGGCGATCTGGCCACGCCGATTCAGGTGTATGGCCGTAATGAGATCAGCCAGCTGTTCGCCAGTTTACAGCGCATGCAGCAGTCGCTGATCGGCACCGTTGGTGCGGTGCGTGACGGTGCCGAGTCGATCCTGATTGGCCTGCAGGAAATCTCCGAAGGCAACAACGATCTCTCTTCCCGCACCGAGCAGCAGGCCGCCTCGCTGGAAGAAACGGCCGCCAGCATGGAACAGTTGACCGCGACGGTGAAACAGAACGCCGATAACGCACGTCAGGCCTCTCAGCTGGCGCGTGACGCCTCTACCACCGCAGCCAAGGGCGGCGAACTGGCGGGCGACGTGGTGACCACCATGCATGACATTGCCAATAGTTCGCAGAAGATTGGCGCTATTACCAGCGTTATCGACGGCATTGCCTTTCAGACCAATATCCTTGCATTGAACGCGGCGGTCGAAGCGGCGCGTGCCGGTGAGCAGGGGCGCGGTTTTGCGGTGGTGGCGGGCGAAGTGCGTAATCTGGCACAGCGCAGCGCCCAGGCGGCAAAAGAAATCAAAGGTCTGATCGACGAATCGGTCAGCCGGGTCAAGCAAGGTTCGGTGCTGGTGGAAAACTCCGGTGCCACCATGCAGGACATCGTCCGTTCGGTCACTCGGGTTACCGACATCATGGGCGAAATCGCCTCGGCGTCTGACGAACAAAGCCGCGGCATTGAACAGGTCACGCAGGCCGTGACCCAAATGGATCAGGTAACCCAGCAGAACGCCGCGCTGGTAGAAGAAGCCGCCTCGGCGGCCACCGCACTGGAGGATCAGGCGATTACCCTGGCCGATGCGGTGTCGGTATTCCGCCTGGCGGACGATAACTTCACCGCGCAGGCCAACCATCAAGACGCAGTTTCACCCGTGGTAAAGGAAGCCCCAGATTGTCAAACCGCATAAGCAGCCCGTTTTTTTTGAGTGATATGGCATGAAGCCGGCGCCGTCGAACCCTAACAGAGACCCTGCGACATTGCTGACGCAGATGGTGCAGCGCCTGCCGTTGCTGGACGTGCATTTTCGTCGCATCAGCCAACTGATTTATCAGCGTGCCGGCATCGTGCTGGCAGAGCACAAGCGCGAGATGGTTTATAACCGCCTGGTGCGACGCCTGCGGCTGCTGGGCCTGAACGACTTTGGCGATTATTTGGCGCTGCTGGAAAGCGATCCTAACAGCGCCGAATGGCAGGCGTTTATCAATGCCCTGACCACCAACCTGACGGCGTTTTTCCGCGAAGCGCATCACTTCCCGATCCTGGCGGAGCACGCGCGTCAGCGGCCGAACGGCTACAGCGTGTGGAGCACGGCGGCCTCGACCGGCGAAGAGCCTTATTCGATTGCCATCACCTTAAGTGAGGTGCTCGGGCAGCGCGCCACCGGCTGCCAGGTATGGGCCAGCGATATCGATACCCAGGTGCTGGAGAAAGCGGAAGCGGGCGTTTATCGCCAGGAAGATCTGCGTACCCTGACGCCGGGGCAAATGCAGCGTTATTTCCTGCGCGGCACCGGCCCGCATCAGGGGTTGGTGCGGGTGCGGCCGGAGCTGGCGGGGCGGGTGAATTTTCAGGCGCTCAACCTGTTGGCGCCTGAGTGGGCGTTGCCGGGGCAATTCGACGCTATTTTCTGCCGCAACGTGATGATCTATTTCGATAAGGCGACACAGGAGCGCATTCTGCGCCGCTTCGTGCCGTTGCTTAAACCGGGGGGCCTGATGTTTGCCGGCCACTCCGAGAATTTCAGCCAGATCAGCCGGGATTTCTACTTGCGTGGGCAGACCGTGTATGGCCTGACCAAGGAGAGGTAATGAATAAAATCAGAGTATTGAGCGTAGACGATTCGGCCCTGATGCGGCAGCTGATGACCGAAATTGTCAACAGCCATCCCGATATGGAGATGGTGGCGAGCGCGCCCGACCCTCTGGTCGCGCGCGATCTGATCAAAAAGTTTAACCCGCAGGTGCTGACGCTGGACGTCGAAATGCCGCGCATGGACGGCCTCGACTTCCTCGAAAAACTGATGCGTCTGCGGCCGATGCCGGTGGTGATGGTGTCGTCGCTGACAGGTCAGGGGTCGGAAATTACGCTGCGCGCGTTGGAGCTGGGGGCGGTGGATTTTGTCACCAAACCGCAGCTTGGTATCCGCGAAGGCATGTTGGCCTACAGCGAGCTGATAGCCGAAAAAATTCGCACTGCGGCCAAGGCGCGCTTGCCGCAACGCTCTAGCAGCCCGGCACCGGCGATCCTCAGCCATACGCCGCTGTTGAGCAGCGAAAAACTGATTGCCATCGGGGCCTCTACCGGCGGCACCGAAGCCATTCGGCAGGTGCTGCAACCGCTGCCGGCCACCAGCCCGGCGTTGTTGATCACCCAGCATATGCCGCCGGGGTTTACGCGCTCGTTCGCCGAGCGGCTGAACAAGCTGTGCCAGATTACGGTGAAAGAGGCCGAGGACGGCGAACGCGTGCTGCCGGGCCATGCCTACATCGCACCGGGCGATCGCCATATGGAACTGTCACGCAGCGGTGCCAACTATCAGGTGAAGCTGCATGACGGCCCGGCGGTCAACCGTCACCGGCCATCGGTAGACGTGCTTTTCCGCTCGGTTGCGCAGTACGCCGGTCGAAATGCGGTTGGCGTGATCCTGACCGGCATGGGCAATGACGGCGCGGCGGGCATGTTGGAAATGCATCGTGCCGGTGCCTATACCCTGGCGCAAAACGAGGCCAGCTGTGTGGTGTTCGGCATGCCGCGTGAGGCGATCGCCACCGGTGGGGTGAATGAAGTTGTCGAACTGGATCGCATGAGCCAACGCATGCTGGCGCAAATTGCCGGTGGCCAGGCGCTGCGTATTTGATTTTTACCCTTAATTATACCCGTCGCCTTTCGAGCCGCAGCGTTGTTACCTGCTTACAAGGCCCATCCATGGTCCTTGCCCTTTCAGGGCCGCTGCAAGCAGCGTTCAAATCTGTTCCCGACAGATTTGTCGCTCACCCCAGTCACTTACTTGAGTAAGTTCCTGAGGATGAGCGAGCTGGTCGCCTGGCTGCAACTCGAAATTCATAGGGTATATAGGGGGTTATAGCGAACAGCTGCCGTGAGGCTGGCTGTTGTTTGGATTAGGTAAACCTTGGGAGTATATATGGCAGATAAGAGTCTCAGATTTCTGGTGGTGGATGACTTTTCCACTATGCGTCGCATCGTCAGAAACTTGCTGAAAGAGTTGGGATTCAACAACGTAGAAGAGGCCGAGGACGGTGCGGATGCGCTGAACAAACTGCGTGCCGGCGGCTTCGATTTTGTGGTGTCCGACTGGAACATGCCGAACATGGACGGCCTGGAACTGTTGCAAACCATTCGTGCCGATGGCGCATTGGCGGCGATGCCAGTGCTGATGGTGACGGCGGAAGCCAAGAAAGAAAACATTATCGCGGCGGCGCAGGCCGGTGCCAGCGGTTACGTGGTGAAACCTTTTACGGCGGCGACGCTGGAAGAAAAGCTCAATAAGATTTTTGAAAAACTGGGCATGTAAGGAGAGAGGGCGATGAGAGACATTCCAATGCCTGCCAGCGATGCGGCAACCGCGGGGGAGATCATCTCGCGCATTGGCCAACTGACGCGGATGCTGCGCGACAGCATGCGCGAACTGGGGCTCGATCAGGCGATCGCCCAGGCGGCAGAGGCAATCCCGGATGCACGCGATCGTCTTGATTACGTGGTCACCATGACGGCGCAGGCGGCGGAACGGGCGTTGAACTGTGTGGAAGCGGCGCAACCGCGCCAGGCACAGCTGGAGTCCGAAGCCAAAGGATTGAAAGGCCGTTGGGACGAGTGGTTCGCCAACCCGATAGAGTTGGACGACGCCCGTGAATTGGTTACCGATACCCGTCAGTACCTGGATCAGGTGCCGGAACATACGGCGTTCACCAATGCCCAACTGCTGGAAATCATGATGGCGCAGGATTTCCAGGATCTGACCGGTCAGGTGATCAAACGCATGATGGACGTGGTGCAGGAGATTGAAAAGCAGCTGCTGATGGTGCTGATGGAAAATATTCCTGAGCAACCGGCGAAAGAGAAAAAACCGAACGACAGCCTGCTCAATGGCCCGCAGCTCGACCAGAATGGCGCCGGCGTTATCGCCAATCAGGCGCAGGTGGACGATCTTCTGGACAGCCTGGGTTTCTGATAGCTCCTGGGGCGCATTTTGTTGCGCCCCAGACAGGCAGCACTGCTCCTGCATCCCCAATCTTCCCCATCCCGCAAATAACCGTCCTTTTCTCCCGTTGTTCCACCAATGAAATCAGCATTTTTTTGGCATGCTGACCGCAATTTTATTCCCTCCGGCACAGGAACCGCCCCGTGGCTGAAGACAGCGATCTGGAAAAGAGCGAGGCCCCCACGCCCCATAGGGTGGAGAAGGCGCGTGAAGATGGCCAGATCCCGCGTTCCCGCGAGCTGACGTCGGTGCTGATGCTGGTGGCAGGCTTGTCGATCATCTGGGTTTCCGGCGGCAACATGGCGCAACAGTTGGCGGCCATGCTGACCCAGGGTCTGAATTTCGACCACGGCATGGTCAGTAACGACAAGCAGATGCTGCGCCAGTTGGCGATGTTGTTACGCCAGGCGGTATGGGCGCTGTTGCCGATCATGGCCGGGTTGGCGCTGGTCGCGCTGACGGCGCCGATGCTGCTGGGCGGCCTGCTGCTGAGCGGTAAATCGCTCAAGTTCGATCTCAAGCGCATGAACCCGCTGTCCGGGCTGAAACGCATCTTTTCCAGCCAGGTGCTGGCGGAGCTGTTGAAGGGCATCCTGAAGGCGACGCTGGTAGGGTGGATCACCGGTTTATACCTGTGGCACAACTGGGCGGCGATGCTGCATCTGGTGACGCAACAGCCGCTCGATGCGCTGGGTAACGCGCTGCGAATGATCATCTTTTGCGGCCTGCTGGTGGTACTCGGGCTGACGCCGATGGTGGCGTTTGACGTGTTTTACCAACTGTGGAGCCACTTCAAAAAGCTGAAGATGACCAAGCAGGACATCCGCGACGAGTTCAAGGAGCAGGAGGGTGACCCGCACGTTAAAGGGCGTATCCGACAGCAACAGCGTGCCGTTGCACGGCGGCGAATGATGGCCGACGTCCCCAAGGCCGACGTCATTGTGACCAACCCGACGCATTACGCCGTCGCGCTGCAGTACAACGATAAAAACATGAGTGCGCCGAAGGTGCTGGCCAAAGGGGCCGGTGAAATTGCGCTGCGTATTCGTGAACTGGGGGCGGAACACCGTATTCCCATGCTCGAAGCACCGCCGTTGGCACGTGCTCTATATCGACACAGCGAGATTGGACAACACATTCCCGCCACCCTGTATGCCGCCGTGGCCGAAGTATTGGCCTGGGTTTACCAGCTGCGACGCTGGCGGCGCGAAGGGGGGCTGATCCCGAAAAAACCTGAACGTTTACCGGTGCCGGAAGCACTGGATTTTGCTGGAGAAAGTAATACAAATGGCTAATTTGGCCGCCTTGCTTCGTTTGCCGGGCAGTTTTAAAGATACGCAGTGGCAGGTGCTGGCCGGCCCGATACTGATCCTGATGATCCTGTCGATGATGGTGCTGCCGTTGCCGGCATTTATCCTCGATCTGCTGTTCACCTTCAATATTGCCTTGTCGATCATGGTGTTGCTGGTAGCGATGTTTACCCAGCGTACGCTTGAATTTGCCGCATTCCCCACCATTTTGCTGTTCTCAACCTTGCTGCGCCTGTCGCTCAACGTAGCTTCGACGCGCATCATCCTGATGGAAGGGCATACCGGGTCTGCCGCCGCAGGCCGCGTGGTAGAGGCCTTCGGTCACTTCCTGGTGGGCGGTAACTTCGCCATCGGTATCGTGGTGTTTATCATTTTGGTGCTGATCAACTTTATGGTTATCACCAAGGGTGCCGGGCGTATTGCCGAAGTGGGCGCACGCTTTGTGCTGGACGGCATGCCGGGCAAGCAGATGGCGATCGATGCCGATCTCAATGCCGGTTTGATCGGTGAAGAAGAGGCGAAAAAACGTCGCTCTGAGGTCACGCAGGAAGCGGACTTCTACGGTTCGATGGACGGTGCCAGTAAGTTTGTCCGTGGCGATGCGGTCGCCGGTCTGATGATCATGATGCTAAACGTGGTCGGTGGTCTGTTGGTCGGCGTGCTCCAGCACGGAATGGAACTGGGCACGGCGGCGGAAACTTACACCTTGCTGACCATCGGTGACGGCCTGGTGGCGCAGATCCCGGCGTTGGTGATTTCGACCGCCGCCGGCGTGATCGTGACTCGCGTGGCGACCGATCAGGACGTTGGCGAGCAGATGGTTGGCCAACTGTTCAACAACCCGCGGGTTATGTTGCTCAGCGCCGCGGTGCTCGGCCTGCTTGGGCTGGTCCCGGGGATGCCGAACCTGGTATTCCTGCTGTTTACCGCCGCTCTGTTAGGGTTGGCCTGGTGGCTGCGCGGGCGCGATCAGCAAGCGCCCAAAGTGCAGGAAGTGCCGGTCACGCAGGATAATCCGCAGGCGGTGGAAGCCAGTTGGTCTGACGTGCAGCTGGAAGATCCGTTGGGGATGGAGGTCGGTTACCGGCTGATCCCGATGGTGGATTTCCAACAGAATGGTGAATTGCTGGGCCGTATCCGCGGCATCCGTAAAAAATTCGCGCAGGAGATGGGCTATCTGCCACCGGTGGTGCATATCCGCGACAACCTGGAACTGCCGCCGGCCAGCTACCGTATTTTGATGAAGGGCGTAGAAATCGGCAGTGGCGAAGCGCAACCGGGCCGCTGGCTGGCAATTAACCCAGGCAATGCGGTGGGCGAGTTGGCGGGGGATAAAACCACCGATCCGGCGTTTGGGCTGGAAGCGGTATGGATTGACAGCGCGCTGCGCGAGCAGGCGCAGATCCAGGGCTTCACCGTAGTGGAAGCCAGCACGGTGGTCGCGACGCACCTTAATCATTTGATTGGCCAGTTTGCCAGTGAGCTGTTTGGCCGACAGGAAGCGCAGCAATTACTGGATCGCGTCGCACAGGACATGCCGAAGCTGACCGAAGATTTCGTGCCGGGCGTGGTAAGCCTGACTACGCTGCACAAGGTGTTGCAGAACCTGCTGGCGGAACGGGTTTCCATCCGCGATATGCGCACCATTATTGAAACGCTGGCGGAGCATGCCCCATCACAAACCGACCCTTATGAGCTGACCACCGTGGTGCGCGTGGCGCTGGGAAGGGCGATCACCCAACAGTGGTTCCCGGGCAACGGTGAAATTCAGGTGATTGGCCTGGATACCCAGCTCGAGCGTCTGTTACTGCAAGCGCTGCAGGGCGGCGGCGGTTTGGAACCGGGCCTGGCGGATCGTTTGTTGGATCAGGCCAAACAGGCGTTGCAGCGGCAGGAAATGCTCAGCGCGCCGCCGGTACTGTTAGTGAATCACGCACTGCGGGCCTTGCTGGCGCGTTTCCTGCGTCGCAGCCTGCCGCAGATGGTGGTGTTGTCGAATCTGGAGATCAATGACGACCGCCAAATCCGCATGACCTCCACCATTGGGGCCGCATAATGAAACACCGTCTGGCGTTAATTTACCTGTTAGCGCCGTTGAGCGTGCAGGCAGCATCCGGTTCTTGGGTAGCCGACAGCGTCGGCGCCACGCTGGAATATGGTGGTGAGCGGGGAGAATCGCAGGGGTTACGCGCCCCCAATGCGTTGCCGGACGCCAATGCCCGCATCACCAGCGTAAGCTGGCGTTACCGGCTGCTGGCCGATGAGCCGGCGGGCATGCAGGCGCAGCTTTGCACCCTGACGCGCTGCATTGTGTTGGGCGGCGGCAGCGGCAGCAGCACCGGGCTGAAAGGGGAACCGGCGAACGCCGAACTGCGTTTTGTTTATTACGTGCAGGCGCGCGGCAGCCTGAATCCGCCGCTGCGCGTGATCAGCAATCAGGTGATTGTGAATTACGAGTAAAACTAAAACGACACAAGCCAGGCTCCTCAGGCCGTTGCCTTCGACCTGGTTTTATTCCGTTGCCCCAAAGCGTGTTTAGCCACGGGGCAGGTAGGCCAATTTAAATTGCCTGATGCTTCAACTGCTTTCAGGAATTTTATTATACGCCGCTTGATCGTTGCGGCCGATCATGGATACTGTATATAAATACAGTTATTCGGATCGGCCATTATGCAGTTTATTCACCCCAGTCAGCTCACTCCCGGTTTATTACTTCCCCTCTTTATGGAGCGAGTCCCCTGCGGTTTTCCCAGTCCGGCTCAGGACTATGTCGAAGACAGTCTCGACCTGAATAAGCTGGTGGTGAAACACCCCAGTGCGACGTACTTTGTCCGGGTCAGTGGTGATTCGATGATCGGCGCAGGTATCAGCCACGGTGACTTACTGGTGGTTGATCGTTCCTTGACCGCCGTTCATGGCGACATCGTCATAGCGGCAGTGGCCGGCGAATTTACCGTGAAGGAGCTGCAAACCCATCCACGTATTCAGCTGGTGCCTCATAATACGGATTATTCTCCGATCGTTTTCCAGGCCGAAGAAGAGCTGGAAATCTTTGGCGTTGTGACATTTACCTTGAAATCAAACCGACATGTTCGCACTTGTTGACGTCAACAGCTTCTACACGTCCTGCGAGACTGTTTTTCGGCCAGATCTTAAGGGCAAACCGATCGTCGTCGTTTCAAACAATGACGGATGCGTTATTTCACTTTCGGCGGAAGCCAAAGCGCTGGGCATCAAAATGGGGGCGCCTTACTTCAAAATCAAAGAGCAATTACGGCGCCAGCAGGTCAGCGTTTTTAGCTCGAATTATACGCTTTATGCCGATCTCAGCCATCGGGTGATGCTGACGCTAATCGAGATGGCCCCTGTCGTGGAGATATACTCCATCGATGAAGCTTTTATCGATGTGTCTGGCCTGAGTAGCAGCCTTCCGCTGAGCACCTTTGGCCATCAAATGCGCGATCGGGTGTTAAAGAATACCGGGTTAACCGTTGGCGTGGGGATCGCGCAAACCAAGACACTGGCGAAGATCGCCAATTTTGCGGCAAAGAAGTGGCGTCAAACGGGGGGCGTTGTTGAGTTGTCCGATCCTGAGCGTCTGCGAAAACTGCTGGCGTTAGTGCCGGTGGACGAGGTGTGGGGCGTGGGCCGCCGCATCGGCAAGAAGCTCAGCTTTATGGGGATCGAAACGGCGCTACAGCTTGCTGACTGTTCAACCTGGGTGATCCGTAAACACTTTAATGTGGTACTCGAACGTACGGTTCGTGAATTGCGCGGCGAATCCTGTTTGGCCTTGGATGAGTTTGCGCCCACCAAACAGCAGATCATCTGTAGCCGCTCATTTGGTCACCGCATCACGGCTTATCAAGATATGCGCCAGGCCATTTGTACCTATGCGGAACGCGCAGCCGAAAAGCTCAGGGCAGAGAAGCAGTTCTGCTGTGTGATCAGCGTCTTTATGCGGACCAGTCCCCATGCCGAAAATGAAACATTTTACGGCCCTCAGGCCAGCGGGCGCCTGGCGATCCCTTCCAACGATACGCGTGACATTATTCGCGTTGCTGTCAGCGCGCTTGACCGTATCTGGAAAGACGATTTTCGCTATATGAAAGCCGGTGTGATGCTGAGTGATTTCTTTAGCCAGGGGGTGGCGCAGCTTAATTTGTTTGATGAACACCAGCCCAGGCCTAACAGCAGTGAGTTAATGCAGACCCTTGATCGGCTTAATCAGTCCGGTCGGGGCACGGTCTGGTTTGCCGGGCAGGGGATCCAAAAAAGCTGGGCGATGAAACGCGAAATGCTGTCCCCCAGCTATACCACAAGATACTCGGACCTGCCGTTCGTCAAATAGCCCTGGGGTCTTATCATTCACCGGTTGAGCCCGCTTAGGCGCATCAACAATCATTCTTTGATTAAACGCCGATTTTTCGCCCCAGCAGGCTGGCATTGCGCGACTGGCCATCCGGGCCGTAGAGCGATTTGTTTTGCTTGCTCAGGATCGCCAACGCCTGAGCGTTGTGATCGATCTGTTGATTGAGCAGCATGCCGTTATGCTGGTTTTTTTCCCGCAGCTGCTGGCTGAGCGTTTGTACTCGTTGCCAGCCGTCCGCCAGGCGCGGGTGCGCGGAATAGGGTGCCTGTTGCCCCTGTGCGCGCTCCAGGTTCAGCCGCTGCTGCTCCAGATAGTTTACCGTGGCCAGCAACTGGCTCTTGGCATCGGTAGCGCGTTGCAGCGCCACGCCCGGTAATTGTCCCGAACAGAGCAGATGATGTTCTTCCGTCAGCACCGTACTCAGCGCATTCAGGGTTTCCAACAGCTTATCAATCAGTTGCGCCAGACTTTCCATTACGAATAACCACCTGTCAAAGAATTCCTTGGTGTTTAACCCGAGGGTTAAGCCTCCGGCGTTTGCTGGCCGTTAGCCATCCACAGGGCATCGCTTTGCGCGTCTTTCAGTAGCGCATCGGCAATTTTCCCGGCATCCATTTTCAGTTCGCCGTTGCGGATCGCCTGCTTGATGGCGTCCACCCGATTCATATCAATATCTTGCGTACCCGGCTGCATCAGGCGCGCTTGCGCGTCGCTCAATTTTACCTGGGTGCCGCTGACGGTGCTTTCCGTCTGGGCAGCTTTGCGTGGCTGAAGTGGGCTTTCAGTCGCGGTTTCACGAGGTTGCACCGTTGGAACGGGTTGCAGCCGCTGAGTGCGATCGATACTCATGGTCAATCTCCATCGATGCCATCGCCGCGAAGGCAATGGCTGATATTTTTGTGGCCCTGGCGGCCAATAAAAGTCTGCTTATGATTTTCTTATCGGCAAGTTTTGATAAACCTTTACCTTTTTATAACCGTCATCTTTCAAGCTGCAGCGTTGTTACCTGCACTCGCTCACCCCAGTTACTTACTAAAGTAAGCGCCTGGGGATGAGTGAGCTGGGCGCCTAGCTGCAACTTGAAAGCTATAGGGTATTTAACCCAATACGGATCGTACCGTCATCACTGGCTATGCCGCTGACGATTTGTCCGGAAGCCATACGCACACGGACATTGTCTTCGGCGGCGGCATTGTTCATGGCTTTGCCCGTACCGCTGATGTTAAATCCACTTCCCTGCGCGGTCACCTGCACCGCCTGACCGGCCTTGATCACCCAGGCGCGACGCAGCATGGCGAAGGTCAGCGGCTGACCGGGACTGATATTGCGCAGGCTGACGGCCCCCAGCGCTTTGCCGGTTTCGCTTAGCGTGCGCGGTGGCAAGGTGTCGAGCCGGCCACTTTTAAAGGTGATATCCGCCGCTGTCAGCTTGCTGCCGGCGCTGATGCCGCGGGCCGACACCAGATATTGGCCGATCACCTGAACCTGGGTCTGGATAAAGCGCCGTTCCTGGCCGCAGCGTGCCGAAACGCTGATATTACCCCAACGCCGCGAATTCTGTGGCAAAGAGAGCTGCGGGAATTCGCACTGTGGCCATTGGGTGGCAGGCGTGCGCACCAGCACTTTAACCTGCACCGGACTGCCGCTGAACTGGCCGCTGATGAAGCGATCGATCTGCGCCGCCAGATCTTCGGCCCGTGCGTTCAGGCTGCACAGCAGGGCTGCCAACAACAGCATTTTCGCTTTCATCTCCGCTTCTTCCTCAAAAAGCCTCAGGGTGCGCGTAAGTGTACCCGGAGTGCGCGCAGGCTAAGCAGATAAATAGCGACGCATTTTGCCCTTATTCCCACGATAGGCTGGCGGAAGGGACGTTTATGCTGTCGGCTCCAAATTCTAACCTCGCGGAGGGAGCATGATCGACAAACTGGACGCTGCTCTGCGCTTTGGTCAAGAGGCGCTGAACCTGCGCGCCCAGCGGCAGGAAATTCTGGCCGCCAACATCGCCAACGCAGACACCCCGGGTTATCAGGCGCGGGATATCGATTTCGCCGGCCAACTGAACAAGGTGCTGGAACAAGGGCGCGCCAGCGGCAGCGGCATTGCGCTGAACATGACGTCATCGCGCCATATTCCGGCGCAGAACATGCAGCCGCCACAGCTCGACTTGCTGTTCCGCGTGCCGGATCAACCCTCCATGGACGGCAACACGGTTGACATGGATCGCGAACGCACCAACTTCGCCGATAACAGCCTGAAGTATCAGACCGACCTGACGCTGATCAACGGTCAGATCAAAGGGATGATGTCAGTGTTACAACAAGGATAAGGCGCATGTCGCTACTGAATATTTTTGATATCTCCGGCTCGGCGCTGTCTGCCCAGTCGCAACGCATGAACGTCAGCGCCAGCAACATGGCCAATGCCGACAGCGTCACCGGGCCGGACGGCCAACCCTACCGCGCCAAGCAGGTGGTGTTTGAAGTTGCCGCCGCGGCCGGACAACCCACCGGCGGCGTACGCGTAGCGCAGGTGGTTGACGACCCGGCGCCGGAGCGTCTGGTTTACCAACCGGGTAACCCGCTGGCGGACGGCAAGGGCTATGTGCGCATGCCTAACGTGGATGTGGTGGGTGAGATGGTCAACACCATTTCCGCCTCCCGCAGCTATCAGGCCAACGTCGAGGTGCTCAACACCACCAAGTCGATGATGATGAAAACCCTGACGCTGGGTCAATAACCGGAGCTTGCCATGGCGATTGCCGCAACCACCACTGAATCGCTGGATAACAGCGTCATCGGTGCCAACGCAAAAAAGAACACCAGCCAGGATCTGAACAACAGCTTCCTGACGCTGCTGGTGGCGCAGTTGAAGAATCAGGATCCGACCAACCCGATGCAGAACAATGAACTGACCAGCCAATTGGCGCAGATCAATACCGTTCAGGGCATCGAGAAACTCAACACCACGCTGGGGTCGATCTCCGGGCAGATCAACAGCAATCAATCGCTGCAGGCTACCGCTTTGATCGGCCACGGCGTGATGGTCCCGGGCAGCAATATTCTGGCTGGCAGCAAAGACGGCAAGGTCAGCACTACGCCGTTTGGTCTGGAACTGGAGCGTGCGGCTGACTCGGTGACCGCCACCATCACCGACGCCACCGGCAAAGCGGTACGCACCATTGATCTCGGCGGCCTGACCGCTGGCGTGCATTCGTTCAGTTGGGACGGATCGATGACGGACGGCACCACCGCACCGGACGGTGCCTACAGCTTTACGATCAACGCCAAAGCCAACGGCGAACAGCTGGTGGCGCGCAACCTGCATTTTGGCATGGTCAACGGCGTCATCCGCGACGCGAACGGCGCGAAGCTGGATCTGGGCCTGGCGGGCAGCGCCACGCTGGAGGATGTCCGGCAGATCCTTTAACCCAATACCCTTCATCCTTCAGGCTGCAGCGTTGTTGGCTGTGCGCACTCACCCCAGTCACTTACGTGAGTAAGCTCCTGGGGACTCCTGCGCTTGCCGCCCGGCTGCAACATGAAAGCCATTGGGTATATCAAAACACTATCAGGCGTTATCGGACGATAGCCTGACCACTATTCGGAGAATGACATGGCCTTTTCTCAGGCAGTAAGCGGCTTAAACGCGGCAGCAACCAATCTGGACGTGATCGGTAACAACATCGCTAACTCCGCCACTTCCGGTTTTAAATCAGGCAGCGTTTCCTTTGCTGACATGTTCGCCGGTTCACAGGTTGGCCTGGGCGTTAAGGTGGCGGGGATCACCCAGAACTTTAAAGGCGGCACCACCACCGGCACCAGCCGTGCGCTGGACGTGGCGATTTCCGGCAACGGTTTCTTCCGTCTGCAGGATCAGGACGGCGGCATTTTCTACAGCCGTAACGGCCAGTTCAAACTGGATGAAAACCGTAACCTGACCAACATGCAGGGCCTGCAACTGACCGGCTACCCGGCTGCCGGTACGCCGCCGACCATTCAACAGGGCGCGAACCCGGTGCCGCTGAGCATTCCGGAAGGCATGATGAACGCCAAGGCGTCAACCTCCGGCAACATGGTCGCCAACCTTAAATCCACGCATAAGGTTCCGGATAACCACACCTTCGATCCCGCCAAGAAGGATTCTTACAACTACGTCAACACCATCACCACTTATGACTCGTTAGGTAACGCGCACAACATCAACGCCTACTTTGTAAAAACCGACGAGAACAAGTGGCAGGTTTATACCCAGGATGGAACGGCTGCTCCGGTAGATGCCGGTACCATGACGTTCGACACCAGCGGCAATCTGGCCAGCACCACCAGCAAACAAGGCTCCGCCGGCGAATTCAGCATGCTGATCCCGATGGAAGCCAAAGATGGCGCGCCGGCACAGAACTTCACCCTGAACTTCGCCAAGAGCATGCAGCAGAGCGTCAGCGCCGACTCCGTCAGCAAAGTGTCGCAGGATGGCTATGGCGCAGGCGAATACACCAACTTCCAGATCAACAACGACGGCACGGTGATGGGCATCTACTCCAACCAGCAGACTCAGGTGCTGGGCCAGATCGTCATGGCCAATTTCTCCAACCCGGAAGGCCTGTCTTCTCAGGGCGATAACGTTTGGCAGGAAACCGGCGCATCCGGCCAGCCACGCGTAGGTCTGGCGGGCAACGGCGGTTTGGGCAAACTGACCAGCGGCGCGCTGGAAGCCTCCAACGTCGATCTGAGCCAGGAACTGGTGAACATGATCGTCGCACAACGTAACTACCAGTCGAACGCCCAAACCATCAAAACGCAGGACTCGATCCTGCAAACGCTGGTTAGCCTGCGCTAATAGGACTGATTTATGGATCACGCGATTTATACCGCGATGGGCGCAGCGCGACAGACGCTGGAGCAGCAGTCTGTCACCGCCAATAATCTGGCCAACGCATCGACGCCGGGCTTTCGCGCCCAGCTGTCGGCGCTGCGTGCCGTGCCGGTGGATGGGCCAAGCTTGCCGACGCGAACGCTGGTTACCGCGTCAACGCCGGGCGCGGACATGAGCCAGGGGGCGCTGAATTATACCGCGCGCCCGCTGGACGTGGCGCTGCAGCAGGACGGCTTTCTGGCCGTCAGCCTGCCGGACGGCGGCGAAGCCTACACCCGTAACGGTAACATCCAGATCTCCTCCACCGGGCAGTTGACGGTGCAGGGCGTGCCGCTGATGGGCGACGGCGGACCGATTGAGGTACCCCCGTCGGCAGAGATCACCATTGCCGCCGACGGGACCATCTCGGCGCTGAATGCGGGCGATCCGCCGAACAGCATTGCACAGATCGGCAGGCTGAAACTGGTGAAGGCCGACGCGCGCGAAGTGATGCGTGGCGATGACGGGTTGTTCCGCCTGACGCCGGAAACCCAACGGCAGCGCGGCAATCAGTTGCCGAACGATCCGCTGGTGCAGGTGATGCCGGGCGTGCTGGAAGGCAGCAACGTCAAACCGATGGAAACCATGGTCGACATGATTGCCAACGCCCGCCGTTTTGAAATGCAAATGAAGGTCATCCACAGCGTGGATGAAAATGAACAGCGCGCCAATTCATTGTTATCAATGAGTTAATTAGCAAGGAAATAACCCATGATCCCATCTTTATGGATTGCCAAAACCGGTCTGGATGCGCAGCAGACCAATATGGACGTGATCGCCAACAACCTGGCCAACGTCAGCACTAACGGTTTTAAACGCCAGCGTGCAGTGTTCGAAGATCTGCTGTACCAGACCATGCGTCAGCCGGGGGCGCAGTCCTCCGAGCAGACGACGCTGCCGTCCGGGCTGCAGATCGGTACCGGCGTGCGGCCGGTGGCGACCGAGCGTCTGCACAGCCAGGGCAACCTGTCGCAGACCAACAACAGCAAGGATATCGCCATCAAGGGGCAGGGCTTTTTCCAGGTGATGATGCCGGACGGCACCCTGGCCTATACCCGCGACGGCTCGTTCCAGAGAGATCAGAACGGCCAACTGGTGACCGCCAGCGGCTTCCAGGTGCAACCGGCGATCACCATTCCGGCCAATGCCCTGAGCATCACCGTCGGCCGCGACGGCATCGTCAGCGCCACCCTGCAGGGGCAGACCGCCGCCCAGCAGGTGGGCCAACTGACGCTGACCACCTTTATCAATGACAGCGGCCTGGAAAGCATGGGCGAGAACCTGTACCAGGAAACCGAGAGTTCCGGCGCGCCGAACGAGAGCACGCCTGGGCTAAACGGTGCAGGTCTGCTGTATCAGGGCTATGTGGAAACCTCCAACGTCAACGTGGCGGAAGAGCTGGTCAACATGATCCAGACCCAACGTGCTTACGAAATCAACAGCAAAGCGGTATCGACGTCCGATCAGATGCTGCAAAAGCTGACGCAACTGTAATTGACGGGCGCTGCAGCGCCCGTAACCCTATTTTGTGAAACAAAGGCGATACCCGTGGTAACCACAACTCTGATGGAAAACCCGCCGCAAGGAAAACGCTGGCTGGCGGCAATGGTGATGCTGACGCTGAGCGGCTGCGCTTACATTCCACATAAACCCCTGGTTGACGGGGCTACCACGGCACAGCCGGCGCCGGCGGGCGCGCCCGTGCCGAACGGTTCCATTTTCCAGACGGTGCAGCCGATGAACTACGGTTATCAGCCGCTGTTTGAAGACCGTCGTCCGCGCAACGTCGGCGATACCCTGACGATCGTGCTGCAGGAAAACGTCAGCGCCAGCAAAAGCTCCTCTGCCAACGCCAGCCGCAACGGGGCCAGCAAGTTCGGCGTGGCCACCTCGCCACGCTACCTCGATGGCTTGCTAGGCAATGCGCGTGCCGACATGGATATCTCCGGTGACAGCACCTTCGGTGGCAAGGGCGGGGCCAACGCCAACAACACCTTTAACGGCACCATTACCGTGACGGTCAATCAGGTGCTGGTGAACGGAAACCTGCACGTGGTGGGGGAAAAACAGATCGCCATTAATCAGGGCACCGAATTTATCCGTTTCTCCGGGGTCGTCAACCCGCGCACCATCAGTGGCAGCAACTCGGTTACCTCCACCCAGGTGGCGGATGCGCGCATTGAATATGTCGGTAACGGCTATATCAACGAAGCGCAGACCATGGGGTGGTTACAGCGCTTCTTCTTAAATGTCTCACCGTTTTGAGTACAGGCTATTTTTCTTGCCATTTTGAGGTTGGGCAGTGCTCGGGGCAGTCACGTACTGCGTGTACGCTCCATTCCCTGTGCGCCGCCCGCCCCCAAACTGCCTGCGACAATAACGCCTTGTGGGTAAGGCGAATGAGGTTCCAATGTTAAAGAAATTTCTAATGGCGCTGGTGATTTGTGCGCTGAGCCTGCCGGCCGCGGCGGAGCGCATTCGCGATCTGGTCACGGTGCAGGGCGTACGCGATAACGCGCTGATCGGTTACGGACTGGTGGTGGGGCTGGACGGTTCCGGTGACCAGACCATGCAGACCCCGTTCACCACCCAGAGCCTGAGCAACATGCTGTCGCAGTTGGGTATCACCGTGCCACCGGGCACCAACATGCAGTTGAAAAACGTGGCGGCGGTCATGGTCACCGCCAAGCTGCCGCCGTTTTCGCGCACCGGGCAGAATATCGACGTGGTGGTGTCCTCCATGGGTAACGCCAAGAGCCTGCGTGGCGGCACTTTGCTGATGACGCCGCTGAAAGGGGTAGATAATCAGGTTTACGCGCTGGCGCAGGGCAACGTGCTGGTCGGCGGAGCCGGCGCTTCGGCCGGTGGCAGCAGCGTACAGGTTAACCAACTGGCCGGTGGGCGCATCAGCAACGGCGCCACCATTGAGCGCGAGCTGCCGACCACCTTTGGGGCCGGCGGAGTGATTAACCTGCAGCTCAACGATGAAGACTTTACGCTGGCACAACAGATCAGCGACGCCATCAACCGTCAACGCGGCGGTGGCACGGCTTCACCGTTGGACGCCCGTACCATTCAGGTGCTGGTGCCACAGGGCAACAGTTCGCAGGTGCGCTTCCTGGCGGAGATCCAGAACATTAATGTCAGCGTCGGGGCGATCGACGCCAAGGTGATCATCAACTCACGCACCGGTTCGGTAGTAATGAACCGCGACGTGATTCTGGATTCCTGCGCGGTGGCGCAAGGCAACCTGTCGGTGGTGGTCGATCGGCAAAATACCGTCAGCCAGCCAAATACCCCGTTTGGCGGCGGGCAAACGGTGGTGACGCCGAACACCCAGATTTCGGTGCAACAGCAGGGCGGCTCGCTGCAGAAGGTCAACGCCAGCGCCAATCTGAACAACGTGATCCGCGCGCTTAACGCGTTGGGGGCAACGCCGATCGATCTGATGTCTATCCTGCAGGCGATGCAAAGCGCCGGCTGTCTGCGCGCCAAGCTGGAAATTATCTGATGGCCGGCGATCTGATGGCAATGTCGGGCGCCGCCTATGACGCGCAGGCGCTTAATGGACTGAAACGCGATGCGGCGAGCGATCCGCAGGGCAACCTGAAACAGGTGGCGCAGCAGGTTGAAGGCATGTTCGTGCAGATGATGCTGAAAAGCATGCGTGCCGCGCTGCCGCAGGATGGGATCTTGAGCAGCGATCAGTCTCGGCTCTACACCTCAATGTATGACCAGCAAATTGCCCAGCAGATGTCGCAGAAAGGCCTGGGGCTGGCCGACATGATGGTGAAGCAGATGAGCAACGCCAACGCGGTGCCGAGCGAAACGGCGGGCACGTCGCCGATGGCGCTGGACGATGAGGTGTTGCGAACGCTGCCGAATCAGGCGCTGGAGCAGACTCTCCGCCGCGCGGTGCCGAAAGCGCCGAGCGCTGCCCCGCTGCCGCTCAACAACGGCAACTTTGTTGCCCGGCTGTCTACTCCTGCGCGCGTCGTCAGCCAGCAGAGCGGCATTCCGCATCAGCTGATTGTGGCACAGGCCGCGCTGGAGTCCGGCTGGGGTCAGCGTGAGATCCCGGCCGCCGACGGTTCGCCGAGCTACAACCTGTTTGGCATCAAGGCGGGCGGCAGCTGGGACGGGCCGGTGACCGAGATCACCACCACCGAGTTCGAGCAGGGCGCGGCGAAGAAGATCAAGGCGAAGTTCCGGGTTTACGGTTCTTACGTCGAGGCGATGGCCGACTACGTCAAGCTGTTGACCAATAACCCACGCTATGCCGGGGTGGCCAACACCCGCAGCCCGGAGCAGGCGGCGCAGGCGCTGCAACAGGCCGGTTATGCCACCGATCCGCAATATGCCAGCAAGTTGGTCAGCGTGATACAGCAGATGAAAAACGCCGGCGAGCAGGTGGTGAAGGCGTATACCCACGACCTGAAGGATCTTTTTTAGCCACTGGACGCAGCATGCAGCGCCCCTACGCAATAGGCCGTATTTAAATGTAGGGGGCCAGCATGCTGGACCCGGATTTTTCCCTCAAGTTTCCCCCGTTTTTGCCGATAACCAAGACAGGCTGAGTGAACGGCTCAGCAGATTAATTGACTCCTGTGGGCCACCGGCGCCGCAGCAAAAGGAACTTCTATGTCCAACAGCTTAATCAATACCGCGATGAGCGGGCTGAATGCGGCTCAGGTGGCGCTCAGCACCGTCAGTAACAACATCTCTAACTACAACGTGGCGGGCTATAACCGACAGACTGCGATCCTGGCGCAGAACGGCGGTATGAGTACCATGAGTGGCTTCATTGGCAACGGGGTCACCGTGACCAGCGTTAACCGTGAGTACAACCAGTTCATCACCAATCAGTTGCGCGGAGCACAGAGCCAGGCCGGGGCACAGAACGCCTACTTCGAGAAAATCTCGCAGATCGATAACCTGCTGGCGAGCAAAACCAATACCTTGTCGACCAATATGCAGGATTTCTTCAGCAACCTGGAGAACCTGGTCAGCAACGCCGGCGATGACGCCGCGCGCCAAACGGTGCTGGGGAAGGCCAATGGGTTGGTCAATCAGTTCAATAACACCGACAAATACCTGCGCGATATGGACAGCGGCGTTAACCAACAGCTCAGCGACAGCGCTAACCAGATCAACAGCTACAGCCAGCAAATCGCCAAACTGAACGATGAAATTACCCGCCTGCGCGGCAGCGGCGGTGAGCCGAATGCCTTGCTCGATCAACGCGACCAACTGGTGACTGAGTTAAACCAGGTGGTGGGCGTGCAGGTGATGCAGCAAGACGGCGACGCTTATACCGTGTCTTTCGCCAACGGCCTGACGCTGGTGCAGGGGAGCAATGCCTACCAGGTGGAGGCAGTGCCTTCCAGCGGCGATCCTTCTCGCCTGACCATCGGCTATAACCGCGGCAACGGCGTCAGCGAAGTGCCGGAAGGGCAAATTACCAGCGGCAGCGTCAGCGGCGTACTGAAGTTCCGCAGCGAATCGCTGGATAGCGCACGCAACCAGTTGGGGCAGTTGGCGCTGGCGATGGCGGACAGCTTTAACCAGCAGCACCGTGCCGGGTTCGATCTCAACGGCGACGCAGGCACCGATTTCTTCAGCTTCGGTGGTGGGCGCGTGGTGGATAACAGCCGCAATGCCGGCGATGCGGCGCTGTCGGTGTCCTACACCGATACCAGCAAGGTGAAGGCTAACGATTACCGGGTGGAGTTCGACGGCAGCAACTGGCAGGTCAGCCGTCTGCCGGACAACGTGAAGGTCAACGCCACGGCGGGCGTCGATGCCACCACCGGCAAACCGACGCTGAGCTTTGACGGCCTGAAGGTCGACATCGACGGCACGGCACAAAAGAACGACAGCTTTACCGTGAAGCCGGTCAGCGACGTGGCGGGCAGCTTGAAAGTCGCGATTACCGACTCGGCGAATATCGCCGCCGCCGGCAAAGACGACAGCGGCCGCGGCGATAACGAAAACGCCAAAAAGCTGCTCGATCTGCAGACCAAAAAATTGGTCGACGGTAAAGCCACCTTCAGCGGCGCATACGCCAGCATGGTGAGCAGCGTTGGTAACCAGACGGCATCGGCCAAGGTTTCGGCGACTTCTCAGGCCAATATCGTCAAGCAGCTGACCATTCAGCAGCAGTCGATCTCCGGCGTCAACCTGGACGAAGAGTACGGTGAATTGCTGCGTTTTCAGCAATATTACATGGCCAATGCACAGGTCATTCAAACCGCCAGCTCAATGTTTGACGCGCTGCTGAATATCCGTTGATTTCCACTTTGACCGGAGCCCTGGCGGTTCCGGTCGCTGATTTTGAGGAACCCGCACCATGCGCATGTCCACCAGCATGATGTACCAACAGAACATGTCCGGCATTACCGGCAATCAGTCGCTGTTTATGAAAGCCGCCGAGCAGCTTTCCACCGGCAAAAAAGTCAGCAATCCGTCCGACGATCCTCTGGCGGCTTCGCAGGCGGTGATGCTGGCTCAATCACAGTCGGAAAACACCCAATATGCCTTGGCGCGGACCTTTGCCCGTCAAAGCGTGTCGATGGAAGAGACCGTGCTGGCCGGGGTGACCAGCACCATCTCCGATATGAAAGCGCTGATCGTCAGCGCCGGCGGCACCAAAAGCGACGACGACCGCGATTCGCTGGCGACCCAGCTGCAGGGGCTGAAAGATCAGCTGCTCAACCAAGCCAACAGCACCGACGGCAACGGCCGCTATATGTTTGGCGGTTTTGTGAACGACAAGCCTCCCTTTGAAGACAAGGGCGGATCGGTCAGCTATGTCGGCGGCAACACGCCGGTCGAGCAGAAAGTGGATGCCAACCGCACCATGACCATTGGGCATACCGGCGATAAGGTCTTCATGGCATTGACCAGCAACCCGAAGCCGGAACCGGATGGCAGCGCCTCCGTCGCTAACGTGTTTGAAAGCATTGATATCGCGCTGAAGGCGTTGAAAACACCGCAGAAGGATGCGGATGATGCCACCAAGCAGCAGGTGAACGATGCGCTGGCCAAAGCCAACCGCGGCCTGGACAACTCTTATAACAGAGTGCTTAGCGTGCGCGCGGAGCTGGGCAGCCAACTGCAGGAAATGGATACGCTGGACAGTATCGGCAAGGACCGCGACATGATCAACAAAACGCAAATGAGCGCGCTGGTTGATGCCGATCTGGCCGAGTCGATTTCCAGCTATTTCATGCAGCAGGCGGCCTTGCAGGCGTCATACAAAACCTTCGGGGATATGCAGGGGATGTCGCTGTTCCAGTTGAATCGCTAATCCCCTTTGCTGTGCGGGGCCGATAGATCCACTCCAGTATGGTTGTTACGGGCGCAGCATGCAGCGCCCTACGCAGGCTGGGGTGGGGCGCGGGAGCCGGGCTGCAACTCGAAATCCATAGTACCGGGTAATAAATAGCTCTTAGCCTGCCGTGCAGTCACGGCGGGCAATCTCTTTGGGTGTGCTTAGAAGACGTTATTGCTGCGTAGCAGCGGTAGGGAATTCTTGAAACCGGGCGCACTTGTTTGGCACGTCACGCTTCCCCCACACAGGTTTGGCGTGACGTGCCTTTTTTTCGGCTATCCGAAATTATGTGCACTTATATCTGCCTGAATTTAACGGCGGGAAGCGTTAGACTATTCAAGGGGGAGTGCAGAGATAAGAACGCAAATTATATTTTTTTGGGGTAACCCCGTGGTTATTTTTTCTTTTTTACCACAAGCCATTTTTCACCATTGGGTGACAAGGCAATCTGAGAACGGTTGGTGGCCCAGTGTGCCAGGCCTAAGGCCCTGCGTGCTCTTCGGTTGGTTTTAGCTTTCATTTTTATATTCCTTTTGTAGGGTAAGTAATAATTCCGTAGAAAATAAATGTGCCAGCTTCGCCGGGCATGCCGGTGATGTTTTTTAAATTATAACGAGCGTTAAATGGATGCTTTTATTATCACGCCTCTGTTTTTTACAGTGTGTCCCACTCCTTATTTATTGAATTTATTTTTTTGATGTTTTTATTTAATAAGGACATTCTAGGGTGGGTATTTTATTATTCAAGCCAATAAGAGTAATTGAAGGCAAATAGTGATAATTTGCTTTTTCCAATTTTTTATACTGAGAAAGGGAATTTGTTGCCACTTTATCCGGCGTCAGGCGGCCGTTAAGCCGCACTGTGAGGGTAATGCTAGGGGGTCATGCTGCCGACGACATCGGCCAGGCGATCGAAGAACTCGCCAAACAGGTGCTCACAAAACGGCGCCAGCATCGGCATCATCATGCCGATGGTCATAATGCCAATGGTCATGGTCACCGGGAAACCGATGACGAACACCGACAGCTGCGGTGTCATGCGGTTAAGCAGGCCGAGCGCCATGTTCAGCGTCAGCAACAGGCAGATCAGCGGCAGTGCCAGCATCATGCCGTTGATGAAAATCAGCGAACCGGCCTGGGTCAAGGCGAGAAAGCCATTGCCGTTAAGCGGCTCGGCCTGGATCGGCAGGGTATGGAAGCTGTCCACCAACAGAGAAATCAGCCACAGATGGCCGTTGAAGCTGAGAAACAGCAGCATCGCCAGCAGGTTGAGCAGCCGTGCCAACACTGGCATGTTCGGCCCGCCGCTGGGATCGAAGAAGGTGGCGAACGACAAACCCATCTGCATGCCGATCACTTCGCCGGCCAGCCGTATCGCCGCGAAGGCGAACTGCATGGTCAGGCCCAGCGCGACACCGATCAGGATTTGCTGGGCCGCCAGCCACAAACCGGCCGCAGAGAAAATAGGCACGGTGCTGGTGGGCAGCCCGGGGGCAATCAGTATCACGATCAGCCCGCCGAGGCCAATTTTCACCTTCTTGCTGATCTGCTTTTCGCTGAATACCGGCGCGGTGCTGATCAGCGCCAAAATGCGCAGCAGCGGCCAGAAATATTGGCTGAGCCAGACGCCGAACTGCGCGCTGTCAAATGTGAGCATGGTTAACCAATCAGGTTGGGCAGGTTAGTGAACAGCGTGCGCATATAGTCCAGCAGCAGGTTCAGCATCCACGGTCCGGCAATCACGATGGTCGCGACCACCGCCAGGATTTTGGGAATGAACGACAGCGTCATTTCGTTGATCTGGGTCGCGGCCTGCAGCAGGCTGACCACCAGGCCGCTGACCAACGCGGCGAGCAACAGCGGCGCGGCCAGGGCCAACGCCACCTTCATCGCCTCGGTGCCCAGCGCCATAACCGATTCTGGTGTCATTATGGATCCCTCAGTGGCGGCAGGTATGCCGCGAATTACGAATAGAAACTTTGCGCCAGCGAGCCCAGCAGCAATTGCCAGCCGTCCACCAGAACAAACAGCATCAGCTTGAAGGGCAACGAGATGGTTGCCGGTGGCACCATCATCATCCCCAGCGCCATCAACACGCTGGCGACCACCAGATCGATAATCAGGAACGGAATAAACACCGTGAAGCCGATTTGGAACGCGGTTTTCAGTTCGCTGGTGACGTAGGCCGGCAGCAGGATGCGCATCGGCACCGCTTCCGGCCCGGCCAGCGGCGGCTGGTTGGCGAGCTTGGCATACAGCGCCAGATCGGTTTCACGCGTTTGGCGCAGCATAAACTCGCGCAGCGGCTGTGAACCTTTATCCAGCGCGATGTCCAGGCTGATTTTGTCCTGGCTGAACGGCAGATAAGCGTCCTGATAAACCTTGTCGAACACCGGCGACATAATGAAAAAGGTCAGGAACAGCGCCAGACCCAGCATCACCTGGTTGGGTGGGGCAGAGGGGGTGCCGAGGGCATTGCGCAGCAGACCCAGTACGATGATGATGCGCGTGAAGCTGGTCATCATCAGCAGCATGGCCGGCAAGAAACTGAGCGAGGTCAGCAACACCAGGGTTTGCACCGGCAGCGACCAGCTTTGGCCACCGTTGGCTAATGGTTGGCTGATCAGACCGGGAAGTTGTGCGAAAGCGGTGGGGCTGAGCAACAGTAAAGTCGCTGCCAATACGCGCAGAAGTATTTTGCCTCGCCCACAGAAGGCGACACACTGAACGAGGGATTTCATGCCGATTTTTCCGGACGTTTGAGAACTTTTTGCATCAGTTGGCGAAAATCCGCCGGCGTGGTCACTTCGGCGGCGTCGGTGTCCTGCACCGGCGCGGGCAGGCTATGCAGCGGGGTGATTTGCTGGGCGGTGACGCCCAACACCAGCAAGGTGTTATCCACTTCGATCACCACCACGCGTTCGCGCTGTCCAACCTGACAGCTGGCGCGCAGATTGAGCAGTTTGCTGTTGCGTGCCTGCGGGGCAAACCCCAGGCGACGAAACAGCCAGCCAGCCAGCAGGATCAGCAGCAAAATGCCGCCAAGTGCGCTGCTGACCTGCGTCAGCACTGAACCGGCCGGCAGTGCCGGCTCGGTGGATTGCAAGGTGCCCGCGGTGGGCGTGGCGGCGCTTGGGTTCATCAGCGGCTCAGGCGGCGCATGCGCTCGGAAGGGGTGATGATATCGGTAATGCGCACGCCGAATTTGTCGGCCACCACCACCACTTCGCCCTGGGCAATCAGATAACCGTTGATCATAATATCCAGCGGTTCACCCGCCAGCCCGTCCAACGCCACGACAGAGCCCTGCGACAGGCGCAGCAGTTCCTTGATGGTCATCTTGGTGCGGCCCAGTTCAACGGTCAATTTGACCGGGATGTCGAGGATCAGATCGATATCCTGCAGACTGCCGCTGGTATCCTGCGGCTCCAGCGATTTGAACACCGCATCGCTGGCAGACGTCTTTTCGGTTGCTTGCTGTTCGTTAAACGCATCAGCCCACAGATCGTCCACGGATTCCTTTCCTTCGCCAGACGGTTGCTTAGGATCACTCATTTGGGCTGTTCCTCACTCAGAGCATTCAAAATAGGGTTAATCAAATGTTCAACACGCAGGGCGTACTGCCCGTTTAACGTGCCGTATTGGCTGGTCAAAACCGGCACGCCGTCGACGTGGGCGATGAGGCGATCCGGTTTATCAATCGGTAATACATCGCCCGGCTGCAACTTCAGGATCTTCGACAGGCGCATCGGGATATCGACGAAGTTGGCAATCAGCTCCAGCTCGGAATGCTGCACCTGCTTCACCAGCGTTTCACGCCAGTGGCTGTCTTCCTGCCGCGAATTCTCCAACGGTGGGTTGGTCAGCAGTTCGCGCAGCGGTTCGATCATGGCAAACGGAATGCAGATGTTGAACTCACCGCTCAGCGCGCCAATTTCCACCTGGAAAGGGGTGGTGACCACGATGTCGTTTGGCGACGTGGTGATGTTGGTGAACTTCACCTGCATTTCAGCGCGCACGTATTCCACGTCAATCTTGTAAATTGCGCTCCAGGCGTCGCCGTAGGCGTCCAGCGCCAGCCGCAGCATGCGCTTGATCACCCGCTGTTCGGTTGGCGTAAATTCGCGGCCTTCCACTTTGGTGGGAAAGCGACCGTCGCCCCCGAACAGGTTATCGACGGCGATAAACACCAGGCTCGGTGCGAACACGAACAGCGCAGTACCGCGCAGCGGGTTCAGGTGCACCAGGTTCAGGTTGGTGGGCACCGGCAGGTTGCGAGCAAATTCGTGGTACGGCTGGATCTTGATCGGGCCAACGGTAATGTCCGGGCTGCGGCGCAGCAGGTTGAATAACCCCATGCGGAACTGCCGGGCAAAACGTTCGTTGATGATTTCCAGCGCGTGCAGCCGTTCGCGCACCACTCGGCGCTGGGTGGTCGGATCGTACGGCTTGACCTCGCTCTCATTGAGGGCAACCGCTTCGGGTTCATCACCCGCGCTGTCGCCGTTGAGCAAGGCGTCGATCTCTGCCTGTGAAAGAATGCTGTCGCCCATAGTGATTACCGCAATATGAAGGCAGTGAACAGCACGTCGCTGACCACCTGCTTCGGTTGTCCCTTAACCAGCGGCGGGCTAAGCACGTCCTTAATCTGCGCCACCAGTTGCTGCTTTCCTTGTTCACTGCTCAACTGGCCCGCTTCCTGACGAGACAGCAGCATCAGCAGACGGCTGCGCACCTCCGGCAGGAAATCATTCAGTTGGCGGCGGGTACTTTCATCCGGCAAGCGTAACGTCAGGCCGATATACAACACCCGATCCGGGTTGTTATCGGGCGTCAGCAGATTGACGGTAAAGGTGTCCAGCGGCATAAACACCGGTGCGGCCGGGGGGAGTTCTTTGGCTACGGGCTGCGCGCCCTCCTGGTGCTGCTTGAGCTGCCACCAGCTGTAGCCGGCCGCGCCGCAGGCGACGAGGGTTATCAGCACCAGCAGTATGACCAGAAGGGAGCGTTTCGGTGCTGCCGGTAGGGTATTTTGAGACATAGCTAAATCAAATTCCTGTTGTTATACCCGTCGTCTTTCAAGCTGCAGCGTTGTTCCCTGCACTCACTCCCCCAGTCACTTACTTGAGTAAGCCCCTGGGGATGAGTGAGCTGGGCGCCTGGCTGCAACTTGAAATCCATAGGGTATATGCCCTTCATTTTTCAAGCTGCAACCTAAGATCTCGCGGGTATATAGCGCGTGTAAAAGCCGCACGCATGACATTATTTACCCAAAATATTTGGAGTTGCATCGCGACGGCAAGTTTGTAAGTCCTCAGCAGCATAGATAACTATGTGACCGGGGCGCGCAAATGCAGCCAACAATGATGCAGCTTCAAGTATGAAGGGTAGCGGTATTATCGCGCCTATTCCGGCACGCAATAGCCAGAATAGGCAGGGAAAAGCGTGCCAGCTTGGGCGTTTGCGGCCACTCAGGCGAAAATATCAACGCCGCTGACGGCGCGGGCCATCGCCTGCAATTCCAGCGGTGCGCTGTGGGCATCGCCGGACAAATCGCCGTCACCCTGACGCTCGCGATAATCCGGGCGGCCCTGCTGCCCACCATTGTGCTGCTGCGCCTGTTGCCACTGCGGCATCTGGTCGCCGCCCACGCTACTTTGTCCCAAATTGATGCCACTCTCAGCCAGCGCGTGACGCAGTTGCGGCATCGCGGCCTCCACGGCGGCGCGAACCTGTCCGTGTGCCGAGGCAATGTGCAGCTGTGCCTGGTTGTCATCCAGCTTGAGGGTGATTTGCAGCGCCCCCAGTTCCTGCGGATGCAGACGCAATTCGGCGCTTTGCTGACCGTTGCGATGGAACATCAGCACCTGTTGGTTCAACGCCTGCTGCCACTCCGGGCTGCCCAACTGGGCGTTTAGCTGCGGCGTAGGCGGGGCAGTGACCAACGCAGCGCCTGGCGCTGCCGCGATCGTCGGGCTGGAGACCGGTGGGGCCATCAGAGGGACGTTTGGCGTTGGCGATTGGCTATCGGCGCCAAGCTTCAACGCCGCTGCATCCGGTTTTTCGTGCGCAACTGCAATTTGCTGTGGGATGTCGGCACGGCTTTCACTGCCGAGCGAAGCTGGAGTTACCGGCGTTGGTGCCTTTTGCGTACCGGTTACCTCAGCCTGGCGTCCCAGTGAAGCGCTCTGGATCGTTGCAGCCTGAGGGGTATCTTGATCGCCTTCAAGGCTCAGTTCCGCCGAGCCGGTACCTGCATCAGGCATTGCTGGGGGAATAGCGATTGGCAGCATGGCGAACAGCGCTTGCAGCGTAGCGGCGTCGATCTCACCGGCAGGCCGCAGCGTAGCGGCGTCGATCTCACCGGCAGGCCGCAGCGCGGCGTCGTGCGACGGTTGCTTCAACGTCGGCTCTTCGTCGTTACTGATGGCGGCTGGCTGGCCTTGCGTTAACAGCGAAGGCGCTAACAGCCCATCGCGTTCGCCGAATGCGGCCAGTAACTGCGTCAGTTGGTTGCGGCTCAGCGGCGCAGAGTCTTCTTCTGCGCTCAACGCCATCGGTGACAGTTTGCCTGCGGACTTGTCGGCCGGCAGCACGCGGGCGCCAAGCAGTTGAGCAAAAGCGGAAGAGAGCGATGACTCATCCAGCGGGAGCTGCGCGTCCGGCAGCAGGCCGGAGTCGCCCGGCAGCGACAGGCCCGGCAAAGCGTTCAGGTTCATTGATGTATATTCCTTTGTGCACTGCGTTGAGCGAACTCATCCATCAGTTTTTGATCCCGTTTGTTCTCCAACTGCAACTCCGCGCTCTGGGCTCGGGTATGCAGGGTTTCGAAAGCGTTCAACCGTTGCTGTTTGTCCTGCCATTGTTTCATCGCGTGGTCCACTTTCTCTCCCCACTGCGTCAACTGCTGGCGGTGCTGGGCGATCGCCTGTTCCAGCGTGCCGATAAACTGCTGGTAGTTCTGCCAGTTGGACGATTCCATACCGCCGCTCAGTTGATTATTCAGCTTCTGGCGGTACTCATCCTGATAGTTGAGCAGCATGGAAAGTTGCTGTTCAGCGGCTTGCTGAGCTTTGCGCACCTGGCCCAGTTGGCGAGTCGCCTGTTCTACTGCATCCTGCGCCAGATCGCGCAGGGTAATCAGGGGGGACTGTGGTTTCATCGGGTTTGCGCCTTTGGTGACGTTAAACGATCAACTGCTGTAGCTGCTGGCAGGCGTCCTGATAGCCGCTGCGTTCGAAAATGCCTTGCTGCAGATAGGCTTCCATCTGCGGATACAGCGTCATGGCCTTATCCAGCAGCGGGTCGCTGCCTGCGACGTAAGCGCCTACGCTGATCAAATCGCGGTTGCGTTGGTAGCTGGCCAGCATCTGTTTGAAGTTACGCACCCGACGATAGTGTTCTTCGTCGATCAGCGAGGTCATGGCGCGGCTGATGGAGGCTTCAATGTCGATGGCCGGATAGTGGCCGGCTTCCGCCAGGCGTCGCGACAGCACCACATGGCCATCGAGAATGGCGCGTGCCGAGTCGGCAATCGGATCCTGTTGGTCATCGCCTTCGGTCAGTACGGTATAAAAGGCGGTAATGGACCCACCGCCGCTGATGCCGTTGCCCGCGCGTTCAACCAGTGCCGGCAGCTTGGCGAAGACGGAAGGCGGATAGCCTTTGGTGGCCGGCGGCTCGCCGATGGCCAGGGCTATCTCACGTTGCGCCATGGCGTAGCGCGTCAGTGAATCCATGATCAACAGCACGTGCTGGCCGCGATCGCGGAAATCTTCAGCGATGCGTGTGGCGTAGGCCGCACCCTGCATGCGCAGCAGCGGCGAGACGTCCGCCGGTGCGGCAATCACCACCGAACGCGCCCGGCCTTCGGGGCCGAGGATGTTTTCGATAAAGTCTTTCACCTCACGGCCACGTTCGCCGATCAGACCGACGACAATCACGTCGGCCTGGGTGTAGCGCGCCATCATGCCCAACAGCACGCTTTTACCGACGCCGGAACCGGCAAACAGCCCCATGCGCTGACCGCGACCGACGGTCAACAGGCCGTTGATGGTGCGCACGCCGACGTCCAGCACCTGTTCGATCGGCGTTCGTTGCAGCGGGTTGAATGGGGCGGTGATCAGCGGCGCACGGTAGCCGGTTTCCGGAGCGGGCAGGCCGTCGAGCGGCTTGGCGCTGCCGTCCAGTACCCGGCCCAGCAGGGCCGGACCGAGCGGCAGCTGCTTACTGGCGCTTTGGCCTTCCGGCGAGATGCGGGCGTAAACCCGGGCGCCGGGCACGATGCCTTCCACTTCTTCCAGCGGCATCAGAAACAGCCGCTGGCCGTTAAAGCCGACCACTTCGCTTTCTACTTCCTGCACCTCACCGGCGTCGTGACGCTCGATCAGGCAGGTGGCACCGATCGGCAGCTGTAGCCCGGTGGCTTCCAGCACCAAACCGGTGGCGCGGGTCAGGCGGCCGTAGCGGCGTACCGTCGGGGCGTGTGCGATGCGTTTTTCCAGCGCATCCAGTGAGGTCAGCCAGCGGCCGAGGCGCAGGGTCATTACACGTCTCCCGGAGCGGCCAGACGGCAGAGTTCATGCCAACGGGTTGCCAGGCTGGCGTCAAGATCGCCTTCGTCGGCGCTGACCTTGCAGCCACCAGGATGCAACTGACCGTCCGCCAGCAACCGCCAGCCGTGCAGGCTGAGCGTGGCACCCAACTGTTGCTCGATTCGCTGATAGTCATCCGGGTGCACGCGCAATTGCGGCTTGCCGCTGAACATCGGCTCTTGCTGAATCAACTGTTGGATCTGCGCCAGCAGGGCAGTGCCGTCGCACACCGGCGGTTGGCCCAGCACCTGTTTGGCGGCAGTCAGGGCCAACTGCATCAGGCGCGAGGCAATCACGCTGTCGAGGGCGTCCAGCGTGTGCTGGAATTCCGTCACCAGATGCTGCCAGTGCGCGGTCAGCGGTTGTTGCTGTTGCTGAGCTTCCAGCAAGCCCTGTTGGCGACCCTCTTCCATGCCGGCCTGGAAGCCGGCGTCGTAGCCTTTTTGCTGCCCGTCCGCATAGCCTAACTGCTGGCCCTGCTGCTCGGCCTGCAGGCGGAGCTGAGTGAGCTGTTGTTCCCGAACCAGGCTGTCGTCCAGCGGTGCGCCGTCGATGATTTCCACCGGCAGCGGCAGCGGGTCGAGCACCGGTTTGGGCTCGTTGAGATCGCTGAGCGACCAAGGC
Organism: Serratia sp. BIGb0234; assembly: GCF_024809915.1. Classification (NCBI taxonomy): domain Bacteria; kingdom Pseudomonadati; phylum Pseudomonadota; class Gammaproteobacteria; order Enterobacterales; family Yersiniaceae; genus Serratia; species Serratia sp. BIGb0234. The sequence continues at coordinate 377,099 of NZ_JANUEI010000002.1, read as the reverse complement.
TGCCAGGGCAGGGTATTAATGCGATCAGACATAGGTGTCCTCGCCACCGCCGATAATCATTTCGCCACTCTCGGCCAAACGACGGACCACCAGCAGGATAGCCTTCTGCTCGTTCTCCACCTGCGACATGCGCACCGGGCCACGGTTGGCCAGATCGTCGCGCAGGATATCTGCGGCGCGTTGCGACATGTTTTTGAGGAACTTCTCGCGCAGTGGTTGTTCCGCGCCTTTGAGCGCCACCAGCAGGGATTCGCCTTCCACTTCCTGCAACAGGCGCTGGATGCTGCGATCGTCGACTTCCACCAGATTCTCGAACAGGAACATCTCGTCGATGATCTTCTGCGCCAGCTCGCCGTCGTATTCGCGCATGGCGTCGATAACCGCCTCTTCCTGCTGCGTTTTCATCAGGTTGATGATCTCGGCTGCGGTGCGTACGCCGCCCATTTTGCTGCGCTTGAGGTTCTGACCGTCGAGCAGGTTGTTCAGCACTTCGGTCAGTTCCGCCAGCGCCGCCGGCTGCACGCCGCCGAAGGTGGCGATACGCAGCATCACGTCGTTGCGCAGGCGTTCGTCGAACAGCGCCAGAATGTCCGCTGCCTGGCCACGCTTGAGGTGAACCAGGATGGTGGCGATGATCTGCGGATGTTCGTCGCGGATCAGATCGGCCGCGCTCATTGGTTCCATAAAGTTGAGCGTTTCCATGCCGGTGGTGGTCTCGCGAGATTCGAGAATATCCTCCAGCAGGCTGGCGGCACGTTCTTCGCCCAGCGCCTTGACCAGCACCGAACGCAGGTAGTCGCTGGCGTTGACGCTCAGCGCGGCATATTGTTCGGCGTCGTCTTCAAATTCGCGCAGGATTTCATTGAGCTGCTTGTGCGACACCTGGCTCATGCTGGCCATGGTGCCACTCAGCTGCTGCACTTCACGCGAGGAAAGGTGTTTGAACACCTCGGCGGCGCGATCTTCGCCCAGCGTCATCAGCAGGATGGCGCTTTTTTCGGTTCCGGTCAGACTCATAGTTCGTTACTCATCCATTGGCGGATTACCAGAGCGACCACGCGTGGGTCTTTATCAGCCAAATCGCGGATCCGCTGGCTCTGGACTTCTGCACTGACGCGCTGCTGGGATTTCCTGTGCTGCGCCAGCTCCTCATTGCTGGGTTTGCTGCTGTCAGCCGGCTTGGCCATCGGCGTAGCGGCGGCGGCGAGCGCGGCCTTTTGTACCGCCTGACGGTTTTGCAGTTGCGGGCGTACCAGTTTGCGCCACAGCACCCAGGCGACCAGCAGGATCAGCAGGTAGCGACCGGCATCGATCAGACGATCGATAAACGACTGGCTCTGCCAAAACGGCAGCTCGCCGCCGGTAATTTCGTTATCGGTAAACGGCGTGTTGACCACGTTGAGGGTGTCGCCACGGGCGCTGGAGAAGCCCATGGACTCACGCGCCAGCGATTCGATCTGCGCCAACTGCTCTTTGCTCATCGGCAGTGGTTTGCCGTCCTTATCGGTGCCGCGATAGTTGATGACCACCGCGACCGACAGCCGCTGTACCGTCCCGGCTTTATGCTGGGTATGGCGAATGGTGCGATCGACCTCATAGTTGATGGTTTCATCGCGGCGGGAGTTTTGCGGCCCGCTGCCCTTGGCTGCCGAACTGCGCGCCGTGGCCGTATCGGTTTTAGCTGCGTCGGCATTATTGCCGGCGGTGGCCGGTTGAGCGGTTTCAATCGGGGCAGCAGCCGGTGCGCTCGGCTGATTTGACAATGCGCCCGGCACGCCGCCGACCAATGGCCCGCCAATTTGGTCGCTTTGACTCGTTTGCTGTGAGCGTACGGCGGCCTTATTTGGCTCTTGGTTAGGTTGGTACTGTTCGTCAGTTTGCTCGCGAGTGGAGAAGTCGATCTGTGCGGTGACCTGAGCACGCACGTTAGCGCTGCCGACCATCGGGGCCAAAATCGCTTCGATACGGCGCTGGTAGCGGTTTTCCACTTCGCTGGCGTACTTAAGCTGTGCGGCGTTCAGATCGCGCCCGGTGCCGTCGGACTGCGTTAACAGACGGCCGGCCTGATCGACCACCGTCACGTTGCCCGGCGGTAGACCGGCTACGCTGCTCGAGACCATATAAACGATGGCGTTGATCTGGCCGTCATCCAGGGCCCGACCCGGTTGCAACGTCAGGGTCACGGAAGCGGAAGGGGATTTTTGCTCGCGGACAAACAGCGAAGGCTTGGGCAGAGCCAAATGCACCCGGGCGTTTTGTACCGGCCCCAGTGATTCGATGGTACGGGACAATTCACCTTCCAGCGCGCGCTGATAGTTGATTTGCTCACTGAACTGGCTGATGCCGAATTTTTCCTGGTCCAGCAGTTCGAAGCCCACGGCACCGCCTTTAGGCAGGCCGAGCTGCGCCAAACGCAGACGGGTTTCATGGACTTTTTCGGCTGGGATCAGCAACGCCGCGCCGTTTTCGGCAAAGCGGTAGGGGATGTTCATCTGCGTCAGCTGGGTGACGATGGCGCCGCCGTCGCGATCGTTAATGTTGCTGTACAGCACCCGGTAGTCTGGACTTTTCACCCATAACAGCAGCGCGACCACGATGGCGATGGCTGCGGAGGCCGCAATCAGCAGCGGGACTTTGGGGTTGGCGCGCAGGCGGTTCCACATGGCCAGCAGGCCATTATCGCGGCTTTCGGTAGCGGAGATTGAAGCATTCATTTTAGCCCGAGTCCTTCAATGACGCTCAGGATCCGGTGCGGGCCACGGCGTAGCTCCCTGCCAGGCTGATGAACGGTGTGGTTAGCGTTGTGTGACAAAACAGACTCCCTGATACACATATAAATATACCCTATGCCTTTCAAGTTGCTGCCAGGCGACCCGCTCGCTCATCCCGGGGGCTTGTAGGGGCGCGGCATGCTGCGCCTGAGTTAATCGGGGCGATTATATTCGCCCCCTACAGTCATTGGGATGAGCGCGGGCAGACAACAACGCTGCAACTTGAAAAGCGACGGGTATAGCGGCGCTCCCATTTCTGGGCATGTTATTATTCGCCCTTAGAGCCCATTTCGATGGCCCGATAAGCCGGGTTTTTTGCAGTTAATTAACCGCTTTAGGATGAAAATGCTGTGTTAGGGTGTTCAGCATCAAAGTAGTGTCTGATGCAACAACGTCCGGCAGCAGCGTTTTTATTGAGGTCATAATGGCAATTCAGGGTATTGAAGGGGTTTTGCAGCAGTTGCAGGCCACGGCGATTCAGGCAGGGCAGATGGGGCAAGGCGCATCCGCGCAGGGCGTCAGTTTTGCCAGTGAGTTGAAGGCGGCGATCGGCAAGATCAGCGATACCCAGCAGGCTGCGCGCAAGCAGGCACAGGATTTCGAAGTCGGTGCGCCGGGCATCAGCCTGAATGACGTGATGGTCGATCTGCAAAAATCGTCCATCTCGCTGCAGTTAGGGGTGCAGGTGCGTAATAAGCTGGTTTCGGCTTATCAAGAAGTGATGAATATGCCGGTGTGATGAGACTGGCCTCGTACCCGCGGCCAGAATTGAAAGCCTGGATTCTCTGTTGAACAGGCAGCGTCAGCTTAAGAACTGGCCTAAACCCACCCACGGTGGGTTTTTGCTTTTTAGCGCAAGGCAAATATGGGCTTCGGATTCTGGATGCAGAACTTCTCTAAAGACGAGACAAGTGTCTGGCCGGGAAGGGAGTCGGTGTGGATATCGAAAATTATTGTACGTTAAGGCTATTTTCTGACTTTCCGACTTTAACTGGTCTCAGACGCCGAAACTTACCGGAAGCAGGTATCCGGTTGCTTTTCCAAATATAATCACCTGTCAGATTAGCCTAACGGGGACAAATACGAGAGTGGTTTCTCGTTGATTTCCATCCCATTACGCTTCACGGCATCGACCGCCATTTCCAGATACACGGTATTCCGCCGCGAGATTTCCGCCGTCAGCAGAGTCAGCCCACTGGCCCGATAGCTCTGATTTTCGGTCCCTGATTTCACCCAGTCGATGCATGAATACAGCACGTTTCAGCGCGTAACAGAATTCTCCTTTATTCAGCCCCGTCTGAACCCGCCAACGCAGTGCTGGATCACTGAAACTTGCGAGTATAAACAGGGTTCGCTCGATGCGGTCAATTTCGCTCAGTGCCTTGGCAAGCCCGTTATTCTGCCTCACGGAAACCAAACAACACTACGGCTAACGGGTCAATTCGGTGTATCGGTTCAGCCTTTTAGTCGCATGGCGGCCCGCCTTTCGCTCACCAGAAATAACGAGTTGACGACGATCGCGGTGAGTGTACCCGCTGCCATACCGTTGCCCAATATCATCTGCACGCCGACGGGGAAATTCTGGTACAGGCCAGGCACAAGGATCGGCAGCATCCCCATAGCCAGACCAGTGGCTAAGGCATAGGTTTTTCCCGGCTTGTGCAGCGGCTCGCGGGCAATCATATCGATACCGATGACCCCGATGATACTGAAGACAATCACCGCCGTCCCGCAGACTACCGGACCGGGTAGACAGGCGGCAAGGCGCACCAGCGGCGAGAATAGCGCAATCAGGATTAACAGCAATCCGGCAATCGCCGTGACGTAGCGTGATTTGACGTTAGTGGTCCGAACCACGCCGATATTTTCGCCGGAGGTGATGATCAATGAGGTACCGAAAACGCCGCCCAGCAGCGAAATAACGGCGTCGCCGCGGATGGTTCGGGGAATGGCCTGATGGACGTTTTGTGTCGATTTGACGATCTCTGCGGTAGCAATCGTTTGCCCAGTCGCTTCAGCCATGGAAATCACCGCATAAATCAGCAGCGGCAGTGACGCTGACAGATTGAATATTGGCCAGCCGAACGGAAACAGCTGCGGCAGGCTGAACAGCGGCCCGTGGCTGACGTCGCTAAAATCGGCGATGCCCAGCAGCATTGCCAGCAGCGTGCCCGCAAGCAGGCCGAACATGACCGACAGCTGACGTAGGATGCCGCTGAACGCCAGGGCGAAGATCAGCGTAATCAGGATGGTGACCAGCGCCAGAATAATGTTGGTGGGCTGCGCAAAGTGGCTACTGCTCGGCTGACCGATAATGAGTCCGCCATACAGACGAATCAGGTTGATGGAGACCAGCAGCAGCATAATCCCGATAATAAACGGCGGGAAATGGTGCAGAAAACGGCGAAAAACGGGCAGGGCAATAAAATAAAACAGCGATGTTAAGATCACCGCGCCAATTGCCGTCTGGATATTGGTCTGTAAAGCGATAGCGATGAAGATCGCGATAGGCGCGCCGCCCGGCACCATAATAAACGGCAGGCGCGCGCCGAAGCTGCCGATACCGAGGCTTTGCAGGATGGCCCCCAGCCCGCACATTAGAAAGGTGGCGCTTAGCAGCGATGTGGTGACGCCAGAGCTGAAGTGAAGCGCCTGAGCAATAAGAAAAACGGCGGTGATCGGCGTAGCGGCCACGACCAACACGTGTTGAAGGGCCAGCAGCAGTTTAGTTTGCCAAGGCAAGGCTTCGTTTTCCGGTACGGCGGAGTCAGAATACGGCATAAATTCCTCCCAAAGACGTGAGAACCTCCCCGCCGACCCGCGCCGGCGAAGAGCGATTATTTCAGCCACGGCAGCGCATCGGCCGCATAGCGGTGCGCGCGGAAGCTGCTGTTCTGCTTACCGGGGATGATCCCCTTGCTAAGATGGTCCGGATATTCATTGAAGTAAGGAATAATGTATTCCCATACCGTTTCTCCCTGCGGAGTCACTTCAAACAGTCGACCGAAGGCGGATTCGCAGATAAAGGTATTGCCGTTGGCCAGGCGCTGAGCGCTTCCCATATAGGGTGAGAAAAAGGCCGGCGGGAAAATATCGCGATATTGCCAGCGAATAGCCTGGGTGTGCGGGTCGAACTCCAGCACCGTGGAGTGTGGCGAGGTCACGCCGGGGCGCAGGTTGCCGTTATCGAACACCAGAATAGAACCATTTTCCATCTCAATCGGTGTGTGCTGTTGGGCGACGACATCCGGCCCCACGTGCCATACCACGCTGCCGCTCTCTTTATTGACGGCAATCACCCCGGAGGTGGTGCGCAGGCTCATCAACACCAGGCCCTCGCGGGTGACCGACAGACCGTTTATCATCGGCCAGTGGCGGCGGTCGAAGATCTCATGAATCGGGAAATCTTCCGGGGCCAGATGCTCCCAGACGCGCCATTCCCATACCACTTCACCGTCGCGATTGACCTCTTTGACGACATCGCTCTGTATGACGCCGTCCGGCGCATCGCGGCGCGGATCGCCGCCGGTAACGCGAGCGGCAATTTCCGCCGGCAGTGGCACCGCCGCGGTATACAGCAGGTTACCGTTCGCCAGCCACTGCGCGTCGTGGTGATGGAATATATCCTCATAATGCCAGACCACTTCGTTATCCGGAGTGACCTCATAAAAATCCCCGCCGTGCCAGAGATCCCAGGCCGGATAGAGATTGGCTGACGTGCCGTGACTACCGTTATAGCCGAGGTTACCGTTAGGCAGCAGCACCGCATCGCGTCCGGCACGAACCGGGAGTTGCCACTGGTGCGCCACTTTTCCAAGCTCATCAACCAGATATACCCGGCCTTCGGTAGTTTGTGGGGCGAAGAGCGTATAGCCGCCGAAGCTTTTCTCCAAATCGGAGAAGATCAGCCCGCTCGGACGACGCCCGAGGGTGAATGCTGCATCCTGAGATAGTTGTGTCACGTAGCCTCCTGAAGTGATTGGTTTCTTGCAAAATACGCCATTAAAACGTTTTAATTAAACGCCATTAGACAGGAATGCTTGCCAGTGAGCTACGGTAAATGGCCACTTTCTTCATATGATTTTGTTATGTAATAGCGCGGAAATTCATACACTGGAAATGTGCTAATCTGAGCATAAACTCTCGGGAGGGAACGCCAGCCAGATGACTGCTCAAGATAAAAAACGCGCCAGACTCATTGATGTTGCAAGTCTTGCTGGCGTATCGCCTGGCACCGTATCTAATGCGTTACATCACCCCCGTTTTGTCGAACCTGAGACCCGGCAACGTATTGAGGAGGCGATTCAGACACTGAACTACACGCCGAATATCCGCGCCCGTCAGTTGCGTACCGGCAAAACCAACACTATTGCACTGCTTTCTTCCTTGCCGCTGACCATTGCTTCCGGAGCATCGAAGCTGGGTTTTATGATGGAGGTCGCGCTTACGACGGCGATTATGGCGCTGGAAAAGCAGCATGCGCTGATCCTGGTCCCGCCCGGGAAGAACCCGCTGGACATGGTGACCTTTGATGCCGCCATTCTGCTGGAACCCGCCGAAAACGATCCACTGCTGCAGGCTTTGCAACAGGCGGGGATCCCATGCATCACTATTGGCCGCACGCCGGGAACACCGACGCCGCTACCGTGGGTGGATTTGCATTCGGAAGCGACGGCGAAAATGTTGCTGACCCACCTGCAGACTGAAGGCGCCGACTGTTGCGCGCTCTTTGTCGGGCATACGCCGCGGACTTCCTCGCTGGAAACTGAGGCAGCCTATCACCGCTGGTGTAAAGGAAGGCAGGCGCCGGTGATCTATTATCTTGATGAGCAGGAAGGGGAAGCGGCTGGCTATCAGGCTGCGTGTCAGATGTTGCAGGAACATCCCGAAGTCAATGGCGTCCTGGTGCTGGTTGATACTTTTGCTTGTGGCGCCGTGCGCGCTTTTCACGATGCGGCGATCGCCATACCGCAGCGGATTCGCTTAGCCACCCGTTATGACGGTATTCGCGCCCGGGAATCTTTGCCGCCGCTAACGGCGGTGAACATGCACCTCGATGAGGTTGCCCGTCAGGCCGTCACGCTATTGTTTGAAGTGCTGGCCGGACATAACGTGATCGGCAGTCGCGGGCAGATGCCGGAACTGGTGGTCAGAGCCTCGAGCAAATTGTCGTAAGGGTCAACAAATAGCTTTCACGTACAATAATTTCCGTTTCCCAAACGGATCCCGGAAACGTCAATCACCGGAGGAAGAGGGTAGAAACTACGGTTAAACTCACATTGCCACGGTATTCACGGGGCTATAATTTCCGGGTTAAGGCCGTTTCAATTACCGGATAAGATAATGTGTAGCAAAAGTGAACGCAGATGGCGGTTGTTCAGTATTTTAATTCTGATCGTTTTGGTTGTATTAATAAGCGTTTTAATTAAAGAAAGCTAAAATAACCCGGGCCACGTTGTGTGGCCCTGCCGCTTTATTTTCCCGCCAGCAGCCGCATGGCGTCTTCTTCGTAGGTCAGGCCCAGCAACCATAGGCCGAGTAGCAACACCGCGAGGGAAAATAGCAGTTTTTCGTTGAGCATGATTTATTCACCTCTGATGACCTGAATGCTCGCCGATGCTATCCCACTCGCCTGTTTTGCGCCAATATTGCCGCTATAAACCACAGTTTCATTGTTCAATGATTTAATTTACGCCGGCGGCCATCACTCCGGGGCTTGCATCATGCTGAAATGATCGGGACGAATGGCCATGGGTTCCATGGCCCGCTGATGTCCGCGAATGGCGGTGGGCGCAAAGCCGAAACGTTTGCGAAAGCGCTCGGCAAACCGCGAAGCGCTTTCATACCCCACGTGCTGGGCGATCGCCGATATTGGCCAATCGGTAGATTGCAGCAGGGTCAAGGCGCTGCTCATGCGCACGTCTATCATCAGATTACGCAGCGCGGTATTCTCCGCCGACAGCTTGCGTCGCAGCACCACCTCGCTCATTGACAAGGTTTCGGCGACTTCGGCCGCGGTCCAGATGTTGTGCGGATCGGTGGCCAGACAGCGGCGTACGCGTTGGGTTAAATTCCTGGCTTCGTTATGGATGAAGCTGATATTGAATTGTTTTAACCACAGTAGAATTTCCAGCATTTTATGGCGAATGATGACCGTGGGGAAACGCTGCTTAAGCGCCAGTGCCAGGCTGGTGGTCTCAAAACTGTGCATCAGCGCGCAGGGCAGATTGCATAATGTCATCACCGCGTCGAAGGGAGTCGGTGATGTGCTTTCAACCTGGGGCGGCGATAAGGTGAGCAACTGCGGATCGCAGGTCAATAGCTGACAGCTGAATACCCCGTCCTCAGAGAGTTCGTTGATAATATCCACGGTTTGCCCCCCGTCGATAATCAACAGCTCGCCCGCATGCGCCACCACTTCACGCTGTTGCCAACGCACGCGTTTGTGACCTTGCTGCACCAGGTAGAGATGCGGCTGTTCAAAATAGACTGAAGGAAATAATAATTCAGTATGCTGAATGATGTGTGCCGATGCACCAATTCCTGGACAAAGATTAATTGTACGTTCCATCGATATTCATTTCGCAGCCATTATCTATGAATATCTTTACGCTTTGATTGGCGTTGGAGCAACATCTTTCCATAGGTTGTGAAACACAACAGCGTGTTTTATCTATCAAAAATCAATTTCCTGCTGAACAGAAAACGTCCGTGTCGGAGTGGTATTTATCCGTTAAAGTGAGAGCAAGGCTCGAATTGCACATTTTTTCTAATTACCCAATATCTGAATAATTCAAATGGCATGGATTAATATTCTGACTTAACCGGGGAATAATAGTGCATGCTGCTATCTATTCCGTTGTCGCCGTTATTGCTGCGAACTCATCTGATTTGTGGATCTCCCAGCAACAAGGCGCGATCGTGAAACTGGCCGTAAGTGCTGTTCACCACGTTTTGGCGCGTCGACTGGCCGATTAATTCTTTCAATTGATCCATGCGTTGCTGCAGCAGACGTTTTAGTTCGGTCTCGTTGTCGAGGATTTGCTGCAGCTTATGGCGCAGCAATTCCTGTAACGCCATTGAGGGACCGGCCTGCCCGGTAAAGGCGGCGGTTCTTTCCACCGCCGTCACGTAGGACAGTTCCAGCTCGACCAGGTCTTCCCATCTTTCCGTTTGTGCCAGAACGATCATCTGGCTACTCAGGCTATACACCTGCTGATAGGCGGCTAACAGCTGTTGTTGACGTTCCATTACACGGCGTCCTGAGTGGGGTGGTAGTTGGGGCCAATCTGGCGCCAGGCGTCAGCAATATTTTCCAGCAGCTTCACCACTTCGGTAATCGCCGCTTCGTCATTGTGCAGGTTGGCTTGCATCAGGCGTCGCTTCATATAGTCATACAGCGCCGCCAGATTATCGGCCATTTCACCGCCCTGCTGGTGGTCGAGACCGCTTTTCAGGCCGTTATCGATAATATTGATGGCCTTTGACAGAGCCAGTCCTTTGCCGGCGATATCACCCTGATTCATCAGTATCCGTGCGCGTAACAGGGCGCTAAGCGCCCCGTCGAACAACATCACGATTAACTGGTGCGGGCTGGCGCTCATTACGCCACTTTCCAGACTGACCTGGGCGTAGGCCTGAGTTCCGCTACGGTTATACATGTGATTTTTTACCTGGTTAAAAAGTTCTTACTTGAACTGTTGTTTTAAATAATCACCGGTGCCACTCAGCTTGGACATCATGGTATCCAGTTGGACGAATTGTTGTTTATAGCGATCGATAGTGCTTTGAATGCTGGCCGTGACGGTGGTGATCTTGCTGTTCAGGCGGTCAAGGCTGGTATTGATGCTTTTGGTCGAGTTCTCAATGATGCCGCCGGCCTTGATGTAGCTTTGGATCTCATTGTGGATCTCGGTGGCCATGCCGGTATCTTTGCCGTTGCCGGCGAAGAAGTTGGCAACCTGCTCCGGTTTTTCATCGATGGCTTTGTTGAGCTTGGTGCTGTCGATCTCCAGCTTGCCGGTTTTGGTGTTGGTGGTGATCCCCAGGTTACCCAGCCCCTTCAGCTCCGGGTTGTCCTGCGCGCCGCTGAGCGCACTTTTAATCGAAGACTGAACACCGCGCAGGGTGTTATCCCCCAGCAGCGCGCCGTTTTTGGCATTCTGCGCCTCGCCGGTTTTGACCGGGGTATATTTGGTCAGCGAGTTAAAGGTATCCAGCAGTGAGTTATAGTTGTCGACCCAGTCTTTGATTTTGTCGGCGGTGCCGGTTTTATCGGTGCTGATCACCAGGTTCTGCGGCTCATCTTTCTTGGTGACGGTTTTCAGATCGATGGTCACGCCCTGCAGGGCATCGGCAATTGAGTTGGTGCTGCGTTTGATTTTCGTGCCGTTAACCAAGACTTCAGCATCCTGACCGGCCACGGTTTGCTTCATTGCGTTGCTTTTGGCAGCGGAGTCGTAGTTGAGGATGGCGCCCAACTTATCGTCATTGTTGACCTGGACCGAAACGGTGTTTTTCTCGCCGGTGGCCGTGGAGCTGATCGCCAATTGATAGTCGTTGTCACCCACCCGCATGATGCTGGCGTTGACGCCGGCTTTGGCATTGTTAATCGCATCGCGCATTTCCACCAGCGAGGTTTGATCATCGCTCAGTGGGATCTTCACTTCTTTCTGCGGGTCCCCTGCGGTGATGGTGATTGAGCGGTCAATGCTGCCGGGCGTGCCGAGTTTTTCCGTCTGATTGGTAATCGACGCCTGTGTGGTCAGCGTTTGCGGCTGTGCCAGTTTTTGAACTTCGACAATGTAGTTCCCCGCCACGGCCTTGTCGGTGGTGGTGATGGCAAACTGATCGTGTTTGCTGGCGGTGGTGTTATTGAAAAACGTCGGTTTCGCCAGCTCTTTACTGAGGTTATCGAACTTTTCCAGCGAGCCTTTCAGGGTGCCGTAGGCGGTCAACTGGGCGTTGTAGCTGGTCTGCTGGGTGGTGTACGGGGTCAGACGCTGCTGTTCCGCTTTGGTCAGCTTGTCCAGCAAGCCGTTGAGGTCGAGTCCTGAGCCGATGCCTAATGAACTGATCGATGCCATTCGTAATTCTCCTTAATAATGACTTTATTCGCTTTACGCGTTTATCGGCCCAGCGGAGAAAAAGTTTACCGAAAAGTTTAAAAACCGATGGCGCAATAGAGGAAGGAAAAACCGCGTTATTTCTGCCATTGCGGCGAAGCGAAAAAAAAACAAAAAATTTCTAAAGGTTGCAGGGGGAGGGCCGATACCTGATGGGACGGTGGTTGACGCCGTGGGCAAAGCAGCCCGAACCTTTTAACTACGTTGCGAAGATCGCAACTGACACGTAAGGAAAGCATACAATGGCACAAGTAATTAATACCAACAGCCTGTCGCTGATGGCGCAGAACAACCTGAACAAATCTCAGTCTTCTTTGGGTACTGCGATCGAGCGTCTGTCTTCCGGTCTGCGTATCAACAGCGCCAAGGATGATGCCGCGGGTCAGGCGATCTCTAACCGTTTCACCGCTAACATCAAAGGCCTGACTCAGGCTTCCCGTAACGCCAACGACGGTATCTCTCTGGCGCAGACCACTGAAGGCGCACTGAACGAAGTTAACGACAACCTGCAAAACATCCGTCGTCTGACCGTACAGTCTCAGAACGGTTCTAACTCTTCCAGCGACCTGCAGTCCATCCAGGACGAAATCGGCGAACGTCTGGCTGAGATCAACCGTATCTCTGAACAAACAGACTTCAACGGCGTGAAAGTGCTGAGCGGCGATCAAAAGCTGACCATCCAGGTGGGTGCCAACGACAACGAAACTATCCAGATCGATCTGAAGAACATCAACGCCAAAACTCTGGGCCTGGACAAATTCAGCGTAGCAGATCCACTGGATGCCTCTAAAGTGGGCACCACCGCGGTGACTGCGACCGATAAAATGGGTGCACCGACCATTGCTGCGGACAGCAAGGCTGCAACGCCTAAAACCAGCGACGGTAAACTGTACTCTGCTGACGACGGTACTGGTACTGTTAACTACTTCGTTAAATCTACCGACGGCGGCATTTATGACGCGACCGTAGATGCGACCGGTAAAGCGAGCTGGGATTCAAGTGCTGCAGCAACTAAGCCTACTGCAGGCATGAAAGAAGCTGCTCAGGTTAAAGTTGGCACCAACACGGTTAGCGGTCTGGCGACTGGCGATGAACTGCGCACTTACACCGATGCAGCGGGTAAAGCAGGTTACGTAGTTAAAGGCAAAGATGCTGATGGCAACGACGCTTTCTTCAAAGCCACTGTTGACTCCGCTGGTAAAGTGACCAAAGGCGTTCAGCAATCTACCGACCCTAAAACTGCCGACCCACTGGCAACCCTGGACAAAGCACTGTCTCAGGTTGACGGTCTGCGTTCTTCCCTGGGTGCGGTACAGAACCGTTTCGATTCTGTTATCAACAACCTGAACAGCACCGTGAACAACCTGTCTGCTTCTCAGTCTCGTATTCAAGATGCTGACTACGCGACCGAAGTGTCTAACATGAGCCGTGCCAACATCCTGCAACAGGCTGGCACCTCTGTTCTGGCACAGGCTAACCAGTCTACTCAGAACGTGTTGTCCCTGCTGCGTTAATCGACTCTCCCCGATTAACCTGTCGCAAAAGAACCCCGCTTCGGCGGGGTTTTTTTATGGTCGCGCTCCGCTCAGCTAATGCATGGCGCAAATAAGGCCTGTTTTGTACGACTGTTCAGCCGATTGGCATTTTGCCCCCTACGGATAATAGCGCTGACTCTCTTATCCGCAGGTTTTAGACATAGTGAGCGATCTGTATACCGCCGAAGGCGTGATGGACAAAAATTCTCTCTGGCTACGCTACGTTCCGTTAGTGCGCCACGAGGCGTTGCGCCTGCAGGTCAGGCTGCCCGCCAGCGTGGAGCTCGACGATCTGCTGCAGGCCGGGGGAATTGGGTTGTTAAACGCCGTTGAGCGTTATGACGCCCTGCAGGGAACCGCCTTTACCACCTATGCGGTGCAACGCATTCGCGGCGCCATGCTCGATGAGTTGCGCAGCCGTGACTGGGTACCGCGCAGCGTGCGTCGCCATGCCCGTGAAGTGGCGCAGGTGATGCGGCAGTTGGAACAGCGGCTCGGCAGGCCGGCCAGCGAAGTGGAAGTGGCGCAGACGCTGAACCTGCCACTGGATGAGTACCGTCAAATTCTGTTGGACACCAATAACAGTCAGCTTTTTTCCTACGACGAATGGCGGGAAGAGCATGGCGAAAGCGCGGAACCGCTGCTGGAAGGGCACGAAGAGGCCAATCCGTTACATCATCTGCTGGAGGGCAATTTACGCCAACGGGTGATTGACGCCATTGAGGCGTTGCCGGAACGCGAAAAAATGGTGCTGACGCTGTATTACCAGGAAGAGTTGAACCTGAAAGAGATCGGCGCCGTGCTGGACGTAGGGGAATCACGTGTCAGCCAATTGCATAGCCAGGCAATAAAACGCCTGCGCTCCCGCCTGGCGAACGAGAACTGACATGCACTCAACTCTGCCCCTTCAACCTGATCACCATTGCGATAATCGGACTGCTTCTATGCCAGGAATATTATTGAAAAAACGGCCGCTGAGTCGTTATTTGAAAGATTACAAACACAGCCAGACCCATTGCTCTCAGTGCGGCAAGCTATTGGATCGCATGGCGTTGGTGTTTCGTGGCAAGATCATCAACAAAGATGCCATTGCGCGCATGGATCAGCCGATTGACGATCACGTTTGGCTGAATGTGCAAAATGAGCTGACGGCGCTGTGCCGCTTTTGCAGTGAGATCTCCTGCAATAGCCATCCGAGCTATTTCGATATTATGTCGTTCAAGCAATATCTGTTTGAGCAAACCGAAATGAGCCACAGCACCATCCGTGAATACGTGGTGCGCCTGCGTCGGCTGGATGAAATGCTGGTGGAACGCAACTATCCGGCGGATAAATTCGCCAGTAACGCCAGCCATCAGCGTATTATCGAAGACTTGCCTTCTGCGGCGCACAACAATTACCGCATTGCGCTGCGCAAATATGACCAGTACCTTGCCTGGCAAAAAAGCTACTGATCTGGCTTCCCCGGCACGCCAGCCGGGGATCTTACCCTTTCCCCGTCACGAATAAAGAGTGATTATTAGGTTCACATCTGCTAAATCTATCGTTTAGATGTTGATACCTGATTCCCTGGGGGAAGTTGTGAATCTGCAACACAAACTGGCGCAATTCCCGCGCCTCGATTTAGTGGGCTCTGCCACTCCGCTCGAAAAACTGTCTCGCCTTTCAGACTACCTTGGCCGCGAAATTTACATCAAACGTGACGACGTCACGCCGATGGCGATGGGCGGTAACAAATTGAGAAAACTGGAATTTCTTGCCGCAGAAGCGCTGCGTCAAGGCGCGGACACGCTGGTCACCGCCGGCGCCATCCAATCTAACCATGTGCGCCAAACGGCTGCAGTGGCGGCCAAGCTGGGTCTGCACTGCGTAGCGCTGCTGGAAAACCCAATCGACACTCAGGCAGAAAACTACCTGACCAACGGTAACCGCTTGCTGCTCGGGTTGTTTAACGCGGAAGTGGTGATGTGTGACGCGCTGCATGACCCGCAACAGCAGTTGGCCGATCTGGCGACCCGTCTTGAAGGGCAAGGCTTCCGGCCTTATGTGGTGCCGGTAGGAGGCTCCAATGCGCTGGGGGCGCTGGGTTACGTGCAGTGTGCGTTGGAAATTGCCGAGCAGAGCCAGCGCAGCAACGTCGCATTCAGCTCGGTGGTAGTGGCCTCCGGCAGCGCAGGGACCCATGCCGGGCTGGCCGTTGGCCTGCAGCAGTTGCTGCCGGAAACGCAACTGATTGGTGTAACTGTTTCACGCAAGGTGATCGACCAGTTGCCCAAGGTGGAGCTGATCCAAAAAGCGCTGGCCTGTTCATTGAATATTGACCAACTGGCACCGATTACGCTGTGGGACGACTATTTTGCCCCGCAGTACGGTATGCCAAACGAAGAAGGCACGGCGGCGATACAGCTTTTGGCGCAGCAGGAAGGGGTGTTGTTGGATCCGGTTTACAGCGGCAAGGCGATGGCCGGTCTGATCGACGGCGTAGCCCAGCAGCGCTTCCGTGACGAGGGCCCGATCCTGTTTATCCATACCGGCGGTGCGCCGGCGTTGTTCGCCTATCATCCACAGGTGTAAGCGCGCTTTGTTATTCCATTTTGAACTATATTTATAAGGTTATATTCCTTCAAGCAGGCGGTCACACTGTTAAAGTGCTGATATCAAAAAAGATAAACAACAGATGGGGTGTTTATGATCTTTTCCAAAGTTCGTCGTCAATTGCTGCTGGGCGTGATGAGCGTTGCACTGACCGCCGGTTTGAGCACGCAGACCTATGCCGCCGATAACCTGCTGGAGCAGGTGAAGCATCACGGGACCCTGGTTGTCGGGTTGGAAGGCACTTATCCGCCGTTCAGCTTCCAGGGGGAAGACGGAAAATTGACCGGCTTCGAGGTGGATTTCGCCAACGCCCTGGCGGAGCATCTTGGCGTTAAAGCCAAGCTGAACCCTACCAAGTGGGACGGCATGCTGGCTTCGCTGGACTCAAAACGCATCGACGTGGTGATCAATCAGGTGACCATTTCCGACGAGCGCAAAAAGAAATACGATTTCTCGACGCCTTATACCGTCTCCGGTATTCAGGCCTTGGTGAAGAAAGGCAACGAAGGCACCATCACCAAGCCGGAAGATCTGAAGGGTAAAAAGGTCGGCGTGGGCCTGGGCACCAACTACGAGCAATGGTTGCGTGACAATGTGCAGGGCGTGGACGTGCGTACCTATGATGATGACCCGACCAAATACCAGGATCTGCGCGTAGGCCGTATCAACGCTATTCTGGTTGACCGTCTGGCGGCGTTGGATCTGGTGAAGAAAACCGGCGACACGCTGGCGGTAGCGGGCCCGGCGTTCTCTCGTCAGGAATCCGGCGTGGCGGTGCGTAAAAACAACCCGGAACTGCTGGCTGCGATTAACCAGGCGATTGCCGAAATGCAAAAAGACGGCACGCTGGCGAAGATCTCCGAGAAATGGTTTGGCGCGGACGTAACTAAATAATGCACGAAAGTATCCAACTGGCGCTGGATTCAGCGCCATTTTTATTGCGGGGCGCGATCCTCACTCTCCAGCTCAGTCTGGGGGGCATGGCGCTCGGTTTACTGCTCGGTTTTCTGCTGGCGCTGATGCGCCTTTCGCCGTTATGGCCGCTGTCATGGCTGTCGCGCATCTATGTGTCGCTGTTTCGCGGCACGCCGTTGATTGCCCAGCTGTTCATGATTTACTACGGCCTGCCGCAGTTCGGCATCGAGTTTGATCCCTTCCCGGCGGCGCTGATTGGCCTGTCGCTCAATACTGCCGCCTATACTTCGGAAACCCTGCGTGCCGCGATTTCGTCGATCGAAAAAGGGCAGTGGGAAGCGGCAGCCAGCATCGGCATGACCCGCTGGCAGACGCTGCGTCGGGTGATCCTGCCGCAGGCGGCGCGTACCGCATTGCCGCCGTTGGGCAACAGCTTTATCGGCCTGGTGAAGGACACCTCGCTGGCGGCGACCATTCAGGTGCCGGAACTGTTCCGTCAGGCGCAGCTGATTACCTCGCGTACCCTGGAAGTGTTCACCATGTATCTGGCGGCCTCGCTGATTTACTGGGTGATGGCGACCCTGCTTTCTGCGCTGCAAAATCGTCTGGAAGCCCACGTAAACCGCCAGGATCAGGAGTAACGCATGAGTGCCATTGAAGTGAAAAAACTGACCAAGCAGTTCAACGGTCAAACGGTGCTGCATGGGATTGATCTGGAAGTCGGTGCCGGTGAGGTAGTGGCGATTATCGGGCCAAGCGGCTCGGGGAAAACCACCTTATTGCGCAGCATCAACCTGCTGGAAGTGCCGGATTCCGGTACCATTCGCGTCGGCGATATACTGATCGACGGTTCCAAGCCACTGAGCAAACAGAAAAAACAGGTTCGTGCCTTACGCCAGCAGGTGGGGTTCGTGTTTCAGAACTTCAATCTGTTCCCGCACCGTTCGGTGTTGGAAAATATTATTGAAGGTCCGGTCATCGTAAAAGGCGAGCCCAAGGCCAGCGCGGAACAACGCGCACGGGCCTTGTTGACCAAAGTGGGGCTGAACGGCAAAGAGTCGGCCTATCCGCGCCGTCTTTCCGGCGGCCAGCAGCAGCGGGTGGCGATTGCCAGGGCGCTGGCGATGCAACCGGAAGTGATCCTGTTTGACGAACCGACCTCGGCGCTCGACCCGGAGCTGGTGGGCGAGGTGCTCAACACCATACGTTCGCTGGCGGAAGAAAAGCGCACCATGGTGATCGTCACGCACGAGATGAGCTTTGCCCGCGACGTGGCCGACCGCGCCATTTTTATGGACCACGGTCGTATCGTGGAGCAAGGGCCGGCAAAAGAGCTGTTCGCTAATCCGCAGCACCAGCGTACCCAACAATTCCTCGACAAGTTTTTGAATCAGTAAGCAGGGGGGCGTTCAGCCCCCTGGCTATTGACTACCCGGCTTTCAATAATTCATTGCGGGCGGCGGCGGCCAAAAAGGCGCTGCGGCTACCGTAACCGGGATGCTGCTGCACCAGAGAATCTATGCGGTTCAGCAGCCGGTGCGGCAAGGTAATATTGATACGCTCCGCCCGACCATCAAACTTATCCATATTAATATTGACCAACAACCACTGCCCGCCATTCAGACTGTCGTTATTCTGTGCCAGATGAAAGGTCACGGCCTGTGGGCCGGGAATGGGCTGATTGTCTTCGCTCAAGAATTCGAAATGGGCATCCAGCGCACTTCTGGCGTCTTCAAAGGCTCTGTCCAGGGTATCTCCGGCAAAATAGCAGCCTGGCACATCGGGAAAGAAGCCGCTGGCGCTGCCGTTCGGTTCTGAATGTACATAAGCAGGGTAGAACATAATTTCTCCTGTTAACTCATGGCGTCGGGTTAGCACAATCCGGCATCTTTCATGATTTGGCGCAACGTCCCCGCTTTCAGATCCTTTCGCGGATGTGGAACGGTGATCACCAGACGGGAGTTCGGGTGCTTAAACTGATGGTGGCTTCCCTTGATCCGCGTTAAAACCCAACCTTCCTGTTCTAATAGCCCGATCAGTTCTGAACTTTTCACGCGATTACCGTCCCTTTATGATACACACCATACATACTTTTTGACAATCAGGGCGATACGCTAGCGTGTAGAAAGGGCGCAGACAATAAAAAACCCTGCACGAATGCAGGGTTTGCCGGAGGGTTCGCAGATTAAGTGACCTGCGGCGGTCATCCAGTCAGACGGATTAGCCTATGGTCATCAGGCTGGCATTACCGCCGGCGGCTGCGGTATTGACGCTCAGCGAGCGCTCGATCAGCAGGCGTTCCAACAGAATGTTGGTTTCGCCGTGGGCAAAGCCCTGCACTGAAACGATCGCGCCGCTGCGCTGGGCGATTTGCTCGCACAGGGTGCGCAGCTGATCGGCGTCGCCATGGTAAATGGCGGCATCGAACTCCACCTTGTCCTGCTGCCAGTCTTTGCTGAAGCTGATGCTGGCCTGAACCGCCGCCGGCAGGCGGCGATACAGGGTGCGTTGCAGCTCGGCTTCCGGCCACAGCACGCTGCTGCCGACGGCCAGTACTGCAGCCAACTGCGTCAAGGCATCGGCCTCGTTATCGGCCAGGCAGAGTACGCGCTCACGCGGCAACAGGGCATAGGTATTGCGCTCGCCGGTAGGGCCAGGCAGTGGACGTAGGGTACCGCCCTGGCCCAGTTCGGCGTAGCGTTGCGCCAACGTCACCAGATCGCGCTGGTTTTCGGCAATCGCCCATTGCTCCAGTGCCTGATGGGCTTTGAGCAACTGTGGCCGCGCGGTGGCTTCCAGCGGGCGTTCTTCGTCCTGGCGGTGCAGGGTGCGTTGCACCGCATCATCAGGGCGGTTGGCCAGCAGGCGATACAGGTACAGCGGACCACCGGCTTTAGGACCGGTGCCGGACAGGCCTTCGCCACCAAATGGCTGCACGCCGACCACGGCGCCGACCATGTTGCGGTTAACGTACAGGTTGCCCACCTTGGCGCGTTCGGTCACGCGGGCGATGGTTTCATCAATACGGGTATGAACGCCCAGCGTCAGACCATAACCGGCGGCGTTGATCTGATCGACCAGCGACTCCAGATTGGTGCGTTGGAAGCGGACCACGTGCAGCACCGGGCCGAAGATCTCTTTTTGCAGCTCGTCGAAGCTGTCCAGTTCGATCAGGGTTGGCTTGATAAAGGTGCCACGGGACCACTCTTTCTCATCCTGTACGTTGCCTTTCGCGGCCTGATAGACCTTACGGCCCTTGGCGCGCATCGCCTGAATATGACGTTCGATGCCGGTTTTGGCCTCGGCGTCGATCACCGGCCCGATATCGGTCGACAGGCGTTCCGGGTTGCCCATGCGGCATTCGGCCATCGCGCCGCGCAGCATTTGCAGCGTGTGTTCCGCCACGTCTTCCTGAATGCACAGGATACGCAGGGCGGAGCAGCGTTGGCCTGCGCTGTCGAATGCGGAGGCGACCACGTCAGTCACTACCTGTTCGGTCAGAGCGGAAGAGTCGACGATCATGGCGTTCAGACCACCGGTTTCGGCAATCAGCGGCGTTGGACGACCTTGCGGATCCAGACGGCCTGCGATGCTGCGTTGCAGGATACCGGCAACGTCGGTCGAGCCGGTAAACATCACGCCGCGAACCCGAGCGTCATTAACCAGAACCGAGCCGACGCTTTCACCCTGACCCGGCAGCAGTTGCAGCACGCCTTGCGGAATGCCGGCTTCCAACAGAATGCGCACCGCCTGTGCGGCGATCAGCGGTGTTTGCTCTGCCGGTTTGGCCAGAACGCTGTTGCCTGCCGCCAGCGCAGCGGCAATCTGACCGGTGAAGATGGCCAGCGGGAAGTTCCACGGGCTGATACACACCACTGGGCCCAGCGGACGGTGGCTGTCATTGGCGAAATCATCGCGCACCTGACCGGCGTAGTAATGCAGG
The DNA here is from genome assembly GCF_024809915.1 of Serratia sp. BIGb0234. Classification (NCBI taxonomy): domain Bacteria; kingdom Pseudomonadati; phylum Pseudomonadota; class Gammaproteobacteria; order Enterobacterales; family Yersiniaceae; genus Serratia; species Serratia sp. BIGb0234. Next base: position 356,215 of record NZ_JANUEI010000002.1, on the reverse strand, counting down.
AAGTCGACCGCTTCGCGCACTTCGGCGATGGCGTTGTTAAAGGTTTTGCCCGCTTCGCGCACCAGAATGCCCAACAGGCTTTGCAGTTGGCCTTCCATCAGTTCGGCGGCGCGCTCAAGAATGGCGGCGCGCTCGGACGGCGGGGTGGCAAACCAGATTGGACCGGCGGCAGCGGCGGCGTCGAGCGCCCGGCTGACTTCACCTTCAGTGGCTTCACGCACATAACCGACCACGTCGCCCGGCTCGGCAGGGTTAATGACCGGTTGCTCCACGCCCTGATCCAGATCGGCGTCAATAATCGGCTCTGCGCGCCAGGGTTGAGTAGCGCTGGTCAGCAGTGCGCTGGACAGAGACGCCAGACGCTGTTCGTTCGACAGGTCCAGGCCGCTGGAGTTGATGCGCTTGGTGCCATAGAGTTCACGCGGCAACGGAATGCGTGGGTGCGGCAGTCCAAGTTGACCTTCGCTGGTGGCCAGGGCTTCGACCGCGGTGACCGGATCGGCAACCAGTTCGTCGAGCGGCAGGGTGGCATCGGCGATACGGTTAACGAACGAGGTGTTAGCGCCGTTTTCCAGCAGGCGACGTACCAGATACGCCAACAGCGTTTCATGGGTGCCGACCGGTGCATAGATGCGACATGGACGGTTCAGCTTACCGTCGGCCACTTTACCCACCACTTGTTCGTACAGCGGTTCACCCATGCCGTGCAGGCACTGGAACTCATACTGGCCAGGGTAGTAGTTGTTGCCCGCCAGATGATAAATCGCGCTCAGGGTATGGGCGTTATGGGTCGCGAACTGCGGATAAATCAGGTTCGGCACCGCCAGCAGTTTGCGGGCGCAGGCCAGGTAGGAAACGTCGGTGTAGACCTTGCGGGTGTAAACCGGATAGCCTTCCAGCCCGTCCATTTGGGCGCGTTTGATTTCGCTGTCCCAGTAGGCGCCTTTCACCAGACGGATCATCAGGCGACGGCGGCTGCGTTGTGCCATGTCGATGACTGCATCGATGGCGAACGGGCAGCGTTTCTGATAGGCCTGGATCACAAAGCCGATACCGTTCCAACCGGCCAGCTGAGGTTCGAAGCACAGCTTTTCCAGCAGGTCGAGCGAGATTTCCAGGCGATCGGCTTCTTCAGCATCGATATTGATGCCGATGTCGTATTGGCGCGCCTGCAGGGTCAATGACAGCAGGCGAGGGTAAAGCTCTTCCATTACGCGTTCGTACTGCGCGCGGCTATAACGCGGGTGCAAAGCGGACAGCTTGATCGAAATGCCCGGGCCTTCATAGATGCCGCGGCCGTTCGACGCTTTGCCGATCGCATGGATTGCCTGCTGGTAAGACACCAGATAGGCCTGCGCGTCGGCTTCGGTCAGGGCGGCTTCACCCAGCATGTCGTAGGAATAACGGAACCCTTTGTCTTCCAGCTTGCGGGCGTTGGCCAGCGCTTCGGCGATGGTTTCGCCGGTCACGAACTGTTCGCCCATCAGGCGCATCGCCATATCCACGCCTTTACGGATCAGCGGTTCGCCGCTTTTGCCGATAATGCGGTTCAGCGAGCGTGACAGGTTGGCTTCATTATGGGTCGACACCAGTTTGCCGGTGAACAACAGGCCCCAGGTGGCGGCGTTAACAAACAGCGATGGGCTACGGCCGAGGTGAGAATGCCAGTTGCCGTTGCTGATTTTATCGCGGATCAGCGCATCGCGGGTTGGCTTGTCAGGAATACGCAGCAGGGCTTCGGCCAGGCACATCAGCGCCACGCCTTCCTGTGAAGACAAGGAGAACTCTTGCAGCAGCCCTTGCACCATACCGGCGCGGCCATTTGCACTCTTTTGGTTACGCAACTTCTCGGCGATGTCGTAAGCCATCTTGTGGGTGGCTTTGGCAAGATCGGCAGGTAATCGCGCCTGTTCGAGCAACATCGGCACCGCTTCAGTCTCAGGGCGGCGATAGGCCGCGGTGATGGCTGCGCGATTAACCGACTGCGGCAGAATTTGTTCTGCAAATTCAAGGAATGGCTGGTGGGACTCTTCCTGCACTTGCGGCATAATGTCGTCCGCTTCGGCCTGGCCGGCAGCGGCAAGTGCTGGAATTTCAGGGATATCGGAACCGTTCTCGAGACGTTCGAGATAATTAAAAATGGCCTGCTTGATCAGCCAGTGCGGCGTGCGATCGATACGCTGTGCGGCGCTTTTGATTCGCTCGCGAGTGGCCTCGTCGAGTTTCACGCCCATTGTGGTAGTGCCCATGCCAATCCAACTCCTGTGTTAAGAACCTATCCCATCAGGCTATACAAACTGCGGGCCAGATAGGCTGCTGGGATAGGTTCGTGCGTTGTGTGCTGTGATGAATGCAGACAATATCCTGCATGTTGCAACTTTGTGCAACCGTGTTAAATCAGGTGGATGAACGAAGTGTGAGTTCCATCGATTTTTTAACATCAATAATCGGCATGGTTCTTGCTCTGCCAGTGGGGTGGTATGTCGAGGGGCGGTCGTCTATACGCGTTAACCCTAGCAATATCAGGGGTAACGTTGAATTAGTATGAGGTGCAACTCTGTTTTTGAATGCGGGGTGTAACCTTGCAGGTGGTTAAATGTGACGCAGGGTAAACTTTGTGTAACTTTGTTGTTAAATGTCTTGTTGGATAATCAACAGGTCAACTAGGATAGCCGACGGTCAGACAATTGCGGGGGGAAACTATTTTCACTCGCGGGAGTGTCCGCTTTTCGCCACGTTCCGGCGGATTGGCAAGCAGTAACTATCGCAATACAGCGCGAAATAATAATGAGAGTGGAGAATTTCATGACAATGAGCACACCAATGCTGGTCACCTTCCTGGTGTATATCTTCGGGATGGTGTTAATCGGCCTACTTGCCTACCGGGCAACCAATAACTTTGACGACTACATTCTGGGCGGTCGTAGCCTGGGCAGCGTGGTGACCGCGCTCTCTGCCGGCGCATCGGATATGAGCGGCTGGTTGCTGATGGGCCTGCCGGGCGCCATCTTTCTGTCCGGCATTTCCGAAAGCTGGATTGCGATAGGCCTGACCATCGGCGCTTACCTTAACTGGAAGCTGGTGGCAGGGCGGCTGCGTGTTCATACCGAAGCCAACAATAACGCCCTGACGTTACCGGATTATTTCACCAGCCGTTTTGAAGACAACAGCAAGCTGCTGCGGGTGATCTCCGCCATTGTCATTCTGGTGTTCTTCACTATCTATTGTGCTTCCGGCATCGTCGCCGGTGCGCGTCTGTTCGAAAGCACCTTTGGCATGAGCTACGAAACGGCGCTGTGGGCCGGCGCTGCGGCCACTATCCTTTATACCTTTATCGGCGGATTCCTGGCGGTGAGCTGGACCGACACCGTCCAGGCCAGCCTGATGATTTTCGCGCTGATCCTGACGCCGGTGATTGTTATCTTTGCCGTTGGCGGCATCGATACTTCGATGCTGGTTATCGAAGCGAAAAACCCGGCCAATATCGACATGCTGAAAGGCCTGAACTTTGTGGCTATTCTCTCGCTGCTGGGCTGGGGGCTGGGTTACTTCGGTCAGCCGCACATTCTGGCGCGCTTTATGGCGGCCGACTCTCACCGCACTATCCGCAGCGCACGTCGCATCAGCATGACCTGGATGATCCTGTGTCTGGCGGGCACCATTGCCGTCGGCTTCTTCGGTATTGCTTACTTCGCCAATAACCCGGACCAGGCGGGCAACGTGTCGCAAAACGGCGAGCGCGTGTTTATCGAGCTGGCGATGATTCTGTTCAACCCGTGGATCGCCGGCATTTTGCTGTCGGCAATTTTGGCGGCGGTAATGAGTACCCTGAGCTGCCAGCTGTTGGTGTGTTCAAGTGCGATTACCGAAGATCTGTACAAAGCCTTCCTGCGTAAGGGCGCCAGCCAGCGTGAGCTGGTATGGGTAGGGCGCATCATGGTGCTGGTGGTGGCGTTAGTGGCTATCGCGCTGGCGGCAAACCCGGAAAACCGCGTGCTGGGTCTGGTGAGCTACGCCTGGGCCGGCTTCGGCGCTGCCTTCGGTCCGGTGGTGCTGATCTCGGTCATGTGGTCACGCATGACGCGTAACGGCGCCCTGGCCGGCATGCTGGTTGGCGCAGTAACGGTGATCGTCTGGAAACACTTCGCCTGGCTGGATCTGTATGAAATCATCCCGGGCTTCCTGTTCGGCTGTATCGCCATCGTGGTGGTGAGTCTGATGGGGCGTTCTCCTTCCGCCACCATTACCGAGCGTTTCGATCAGGCGGAAGCCGAATTCAAAACCGTTTAATCTCTCGCATCGCGAGTCAAAAAGGCGCTTAAGGCGCCTTTTTTATTTCATCCTCCCAGGTTTTTCGTCATCTTGCGGAAACAACTGGCGACATTTGATTAGAAAAAATCACCCTTGGCGCTCTTGTATTTCTTTCAGCCAGAATGATAATCACTATCGTTGTGTTTTACTTTTCTTTACATTGGCGCTGCCGTCATTTCTGACGTGCGGGCGCTTCGCAGCAGATGCCTTTTTAGGGGTTATTACTTATGTTTGTTCCCTTCCTTATCATGTTCCGTGAGGGGCTGGAGGCGGCGTTGATCGTCAGCCTGATTGCCAGCTACCTGAAACGCACGCAGCGGGGTCAATGGTTAGGCGTGGTATGGATAGGGGTGATTGTTGCCGCCGCTCTGTGCCTGGCGCTCGGCATCTTCATCAATGAAACCACCGGCGAATTCCCGCAAAAGCAGCAAGAACTGTTCGAGGGCATTGTCGCGGTGGTAGCGGTATTGATCCTGACCTATATGGTGTTCTGGATGCGTAAGGTCTCCAAATCGGTCAAGGTGCATCTGGAAGGCGCCATCGACAATGCGCTCAACTCCGGCAAAGGTCAGGGCTGGGCGCTGGTAGCGATGGTGTTTTTTGCCGTGGCGCGCGAAGGGCTGGAGTCGGTGTTCTTCCTGCTGGCGGCTTTCCAGCAAGACGTGGGGATTGAAGCCCCGATAGGTGCGGTGCTTGGTCTGGTGGCCGCCATTGTCCTGGGCATGATGATTTACTGGGGCGGCGTGAAGCTGCACCTGGCCAAATTCTTCAAATGGACCAGCCTGTTTATCCTGTTCGTTGCCGCCGGCCTGGCCGCCGGGGCGATCCGCGCCTTCCACGAAGCCGGGTTGTGGAACCACTTCCAGGACATCGCGTTTGATCTGAGTAACCATCTGTCGACCCACTCCCTGTTTGGTACCCTGCTCGAAGGCATCTTCGGCTACCAGGAAACGCCAACGGTAAGCGAAGTGGCGGTCTACTTCTTGTATTTGATCCCAGCACTGATTTTCTTTTTCCTGCCGCAGCGTGTGGAACCGGTCGCGGTTTCGACGCAACGTAAAATCAATCATTAATTTAATAGGGAATCTTGTATGTCTACTCCGTTATTCCGCCGCAAGGCTTTGCACGCAGCATTACTGGCTCTCCCGGCGTTCGCGCTGAGCATTGATGCCCTGGCGGCGGACGTGCCGCAGGTAAAGATTACCGTTAACGACAAACAGTGTGAGCCGATGCAACTGACGGTGCCGGCCGGTAAAACCCAGTTTGTGGTGCACAACACCAGCCAGAAAAACGTGGAGTGGGAAATTCTGAAAGGGGTGATGGTGGTGGAAGAGCGTGAAAACATCGCACCGGGCTTCACCCAGAAGATGACCGCCAATCTGGAAGCGGGCGAATACGACATGACCTGTGGGCTGCTCAGCAATCCGAAAGGCAAGCTGACCGTGACCGCGGCGGCCGGTGCTGCCACCGACGGTAAACCGAACGCCATGGATTTGGTTGGGCCGATTGCTGAATACAAAGTCTACGTCACCAAAGAAGTGGAAGGGCTGGTCAAACAGACCAAGCTGTTCACCGATGCCGTGAAGGCCGGCAACGTGGCAGAAGCGCGTAAACTCTATGCGCCGACCCGTCAGCATTACGAGCGAATTGAGCCGATCGCCGAGCTGTTCTCCGATTTGGACGGCAGTATCGACGCCCGCGAAGATGACTACGAGAAAAAAGCGGAAGATCCGAAGTTCACCGGTTTCCACCGGCTGGAGAAAGCGCTGTTTGCCGACAACACCACCAAAGATATGAACCAATACGCCGATCGGCTGTACAAGGACACCCTTGAGCTGCAAAAACGCGTGACCGACCTGACCTTCCCGCCAAGCAAGGTGGTGGGCGGCGCTGCGGGCCTGATCGAAGAAGTGGCGGCGAGCAAAATTAGCGGTGAAGAAGACCGTTACAGCCGCACCGACCTGTGGGACTTCCAGGCCAACGTAGACGGCGCGCAAAAAATCGTTAACCTGCTGCGCCCGCTGTTGGTCAAGGCCAACAAGCCGTTGCTGGACAAGATCGACGCCAACTTTAAAACCGTCGATACCATTCTGGCGAAATACAAAACCAAAGATGGCTATGAGTCTTACGAGAAGCTGACCGATGCCGATCGCAACGCCATGAAAGGGCCAATCACCACTCTGGCGGAAGATTTGTCACAGCTGCGTGGCGTTCTGGGTCTGGACTGAGGCAAAGCATCATGAGTAACAAGATCGGCCCGGAAAACGGGCCGCATCCACAAACGCAGGGCGCGGCGTCACCGTCGCGCCGTCGTTTATTGCAGGGATTGGGGCTGGGCGTACTGGCGCTGGGCGGCAGTCGTCTGACCCAGGCGGCAGATAAAACGGCGGAACCGCTGGCGGTCGCCAAGGATGAACGCTGGCAGAAGCAACCGTTCTACGGCGCGCACCAGGCCGGGATCCTCACGCCGCAGCAAGCGGCGATGATGCTGGTGGCCTTTGACGTGCTGGCCAGCAACAAACAGGATCTGGAGCGGCTGTTTCGGCTGTTGACCAACCGCATTGCGTTTTTGACCACCGGCGGCAAAGCGCCGGAAGTGGATCCCAAGCTGCCACCGCTTGATTCGGGCATCATGGGGCCGGAGATCTACCCGGATAACCTGACCATCACCGTGTCGGTTGGAACCTCGCTGTTTGACGAGCGTTTCGGTCTGCAGGCCCACAAGCCGCTGCGGCTGCAAAAAATGACGCGTTTTCCAAACGACTCGCTGGACGCCAGCCTGTGCCACGGTGATTTGGTGTTGCAGATTTGCGCCAATACCAATGAAACCGTGATCCACGCGCTGCGTGACATCATCAAGCATTCGCCGGATCTGCTCAGCGTGCGCTGGAAGCGAGAAGGGTTTATTTCCGCCCACGCCGCACGTAGCAAGGGCAAAGAAACGCCAATCAACCTGCTGGGCTTTAAAGACGGCACCGCCAACCCGAAAACCGACGATAAACCGCTGATGGATCAGGTGGTGTGGGTGGCTGATAACGTCGGGGAACCGGCATGGGCGGTGGGCGGCAGCTATCAGGCCGCGCGTATTATCCGCTTCCACGTGGAGTTCTGGGACCGCACTCCGTTGCAGGAGCAGCAAACCATCTTCGGCCGCGAAAAGCACAGCGGTGCGCCGCTGGGCATGAAGCATGAACACGACGAGCCGGACTATGAGAAGGATCCCGAAGGGAAGATGATCCCGATGGATGCGCATATCCGCCTGGCAAACCCGCGCACCCCGCAAACTCAGAGTAATTTGCTGCTGCGCCGGGGTTATAGCTATTCGATCGGCGTGTCCAACTCCGGCCAGTTGGAAATGGGGCTGCTGTTCGTCTGCTACCAGGCCGATTTGGAGAAAGGTTTCCTGACGGTGCAAAAACGTCTGAACGGCGAGGCGCTGGAAGAGTACGTCAAACCTATCGGCGGCGGTTATTTCTTTGCGCTGCCAGGGGTCAAAGACAGCAACGACTATCTGGGCAGCGGCTTGCTGAAAGCCTGAGCCTCACTTCACCAGGCGGGGCTTCCCCGCCTTATTTTTTAATCAACAGCCGTTAATTAAAATCAACCCTGGGCTTGCGAAATCGAGAGCTCCGTCTTTAATTAGGCTAACTATTTTCATTTTTTGTTAAAAGCATTAACATATCGGCCATAACGTTCCAAATGGTTCATATTTTCCGATCCCTTTAACGGCATTCTCCTGATGAAAAGCACTCATAAAAACCGGTTGGCGGTTTCAGCTCTGGTTATCCCTGCCTTACTGCCTGTCTGCGCCCTGGCGCAGGACAAGGATAGCGAACAGACCATGGTGGTCACGGCCAAACGCAGCGGCCTATCCGAACTGTCCACCCCGGCTGCCGTCAGCGTGGTGAATGGCGATCAAATCCGTGAGGCCAGGCCGCAGATCAACCTGTCGGAAAGTCTGGGCAGCGTGCCCGGCCTGCAAATTCAGAACCGCCAGAACTACGCGCAGGATCTGCAGCTTTCGGTGCGGGGCTTTGGTGCACGTTCAATGTATGGCGTGCGCGGCGTACGTATTTATGTCGATGGTATTCCTGCCACCATGCCGGATGGTCAGGGCCAGACGTCGAACATTGACCTTAACTCGGTTGAAAAGGTGGAGGTGCTGCGCGGGCCGTTTTCCGCCCTCTACGGCAATGCCTCCGGCGGCATGGTGAATGTGGAAACCGAAACCGGCCAGCAACCTGCGCGCCTTGAAGCCAGTTCGTACTTTGGCAGTTACGGCACCTGGCGTTATGGCGTCAAGGCGACCGGGGCAACCGGCGACGGCACCCACGCCGGTGACGTTAACTACACTATTTCCGGTACCCGGTTCACGACACAGGGCTTTCGCGATCACAGCGGCGCGCAGAAAAACCTCGGCAATGCCAAGCTGGGCGTACGCATCGACGATGTCAGCACCCTGACGCTGTTGTTCAACAGCGTCGATATTCACGCCAATGACCCGGGTGGCCTGACGAACGCGGAATGGCACGATAATCCGCGCCAGGCGCCGCGTGCCGACCAGTACAACACCCGTAAAAGCACTTCGCAGACCCAGGCCGGGTTGCACTATGAGCGCCAGATGGGGGCCGATGACGACCTGAGCATCATGATGTACGCCGGTGAGCGCGAAACCACCCAGTACCAGTCGATCCCGGTTGCGGTGCAGCAGCGTAGCGCCCAGCATCCTGGCGGGGTGATTGACCTGACGCGCCATTATCAGGGGATTGATACCCGCTGGACGCACCGCGGTGAGCTGGGCGTACCCTATACCCTGACCGGCGGGTTGGACTATGAAACCATGACCGAGCAGCGTAAAGGCTATGAAAACTTTACCCAGGTTAACGGCGTAACCGAGTTGGGCACCCAGGGGGCGCTGCGCCGCAATGAGCGCAACCTGATGTGGAACCTGGATCCCTATCTGCAAAGTTCGTGGCAGTTGACGCAAAAACTGACGCTGGATGCCGGCATGCGTTACAGCACGGTCAATTTCGACTCCAACGACCACTACGTGACCAGCAGCAACGGTGATGACAGCGGTAACGCCAGCTACCATAAATGGTTGCCGGCAGGCTCGCTGAACTATGCGGTGATGAGCGGCTGGAACCTGTATCTGTCCGCCGGTCGCGGGTTTGAAACCCCGACCATTAACGAACTGTCGTACCGTTCCGGCGATCAGGCTGGGCTTAACTTCGGTTTACAGCCTTCGACCAGTGACACTGTTGAGTTGGGCAGTAAAACCCGCATTGGCAACGGCCTGCTGACCGCCGCAGTATTCCAGACCGACACGCGTAACGAAATTGTGGTGGATGAAAGCAGCAACGGCCGCACCAGCTACAAAAACGCCGGGCAGACCCGCCGACGCGGGCTGGAATTGGCGCTGGATCAGCAATTCGCCTACGATTGGCGAGTGCAGTTGGCCTGGACACTGTTAGACGCGCGTTACCGCGATGATGTGTGCGGCGACAGCCAGTGTTCAGAAGCCAATAAGGTGCCAAGCGGCAACCGTATGCCGGGTATTGCGCGCAATATGGGCTATGCCTCATTGGCCTGGTCCCCACCTGAAGGGTGGTATGCCGGTGCGGAGGTACGTTACATGAGCGATATCGAAGTTAATGATGCCAACACTGAACAGGCTCCGGCCTATACCACCGTGGGTTTAAATACAGGCTATCGTTATCCAATGGGGAACTGGATGCTGAATGTTTTCGGTCGGGTGGATAACCTGTTTGACCGCCAATACGTGGGGTCGGTGATCGTCAATGAAGGCAATGGTCGTTACTACGAACCGGCTCCGGGAAGAAACTGGGGCGGCGGGGTAAGCGTTTCTTATACCTTCGAATAACGCTAAACAGCGTTACCGACGCAATCAAAGAACGGCAGGGCGGGAGCTTTCCCGCCTTTTTTATTTATAAATTTGGGGCGATGTGCAGGTTTTTGTTTGTGCAAAATTTAATCAGGAAACCGAAATGTCATCCGCGTATTTTAATCATAACAGCATGATATCTAACGTGATAAAAATTTTATTGAATGACGTAATCGGCGTGATATAGTGTTCTTGCGGCGCCTAAAAACAAAAAAGATTAAATTTTTTTACATTTTAGCAACGTGCGCGGTTTGAATGTCATTATACTGTAATCATCTGGCGGTAGTTTTCACAAGGTGCACAGCTCGAAGCTGTAAATAACACTGCGGGGATCGCTAATGGTAAAGTCCTTGGTTGGGCTAGAAAGAAAAAATAACAGTTCTTCCCTGATGACTCGTTGTAACGAGGGCTCTCTCTCCGACTCTCTTTTTCTGACCAGACCGCACTCCCGTTATCACAAATTCCTGTCACTTTTCTCTCTCGTTTTAATTATGCAATCGCGTTGTCCCGTGAAAAATCGGCGTGCCGAAATGCCCGTCGGATATTCACTTTTTCTATTGGCTATCGTCGGCTCAAAAGGGAGCCAAACCCGCATCTGTATGTGAAACATAATCGCACGGCCAGGCCGTTGCGGTAGGTGAAACAAACTGTAAGGTGCCACTATGAGACAAAAAGCAGTGATCAAAGCACGTCGTGAAGCGAAACGCGTTATTCGCCGTGACGCTCGTAGTCATCGCCAGCTGGAAGAAGAATCCGTAACCTCGCTGGTACAAATGGGTGGTGTTGAGTCTATCGGCATGGCACGTGACAAGCGCGATAGCTCCCCCATTCTGGCTCGAACCGAAGCTCAGGGTCATTACTTAATAGCCATAGACAAGAAGCAGTTGATATTTGCCACCGGTGAAGCCGGCTGCGGCAAAACATTTATCAGCGCTGCGAAAGCGGCAGAAGCCCTTATACATAAAGAAGTGGATCGGATTATCGTTACTCGTCCGGTTCTGCAGGCGGATGAAGACCTCGGTTTCTTGCCGGGGGATATCTCTGAGAAATTCGCCCCTTATTTCCGTCCGGTGTATGACATTCTGGTGCGCCGTTTAGGATCGTCCTTTATGCAATACTGCCTGCGTCCGGAAATCGGCAAGGTGGAGATCGCGCCTTTCGCTTATATGCGCGGGCGTACTTTCGAAAATGCGGTGGTTATTCTGGATGAAGCCCAGAACGTTACCGCCAGCCAAATGAAGATGTTCCTGACCCGTCTGGGTGAGAACGTCACGGTTATCGTCAATGGTGACATCACCCAGTGCGACTTGCCGCGCGGCGTGAAGTCCGGCCTCAGCGATGCGATGGAGCGCTTCGAAGAGGATGAAATGATCGGCATCATCCGCTTTGATAAACAAGACTGCGTCCGCTCCGCCTTGTGCCAGCGTACGCTCAACGCCTACAGTTAACACCTGCCCGTTCACAAAAGGCCGCCTCGGCGGCCTTTTTCTTGCCTTGAATATCAGCGCAGCCGCAACATTAAAACCAAGGGTATTGGCTCATGACGCCGGCGTAAAACAGCATTCGGCCACCAATACAGGCTGAGAGCAGCGTCAGCATCAGTGCGCCCGCCACGCCAACGTTCAGAACCGGCCGTTGGTACAGATAGGCCGCCAATCCGCTGCCGGTAATCAGCGCGCCAAAAATAAGCCACCCCATCAGACCCGAGCCAAAAACGGTGACGGCGCTGGCGAGCATTTTCCCTTGCTGGTTGAACCCGGCGCTGTAGCCCAGGATCACGACTAACAGCAATACCACGCCGCATAAAATGCCTGTCGGCAACGTGACGGGGAGCCACCTTTCGCGATCATTTTGAGCCGCATTGAACACGCTGAGCCGCAGCCCAAGGGTGGTAAACCCCAGCAACAGGGCCGTGGCGATAAAACCGAGGTGGGTGAGCGGCGAATGCCAAAGAGGGTGACTCGCCATCTGGTAATAAACCTGTGCGGAAACCAGGATTGCAGCCACACCCGCGCCCGATGCCAGCAGGCTAACCTGGCGAATCAGCCTGGGGTTTGAGTTAAAGCGAAACATCATGGCGGCCCAGATGACGACCACCGCGTTCAGCAAGGCGAAAGCGATGACTTCCCGGCTGAGCCAGGAATGGCCGATCCCCAGAATCGCTCGATAGGCGCCGGTGGGTGAACCCAGATGCAACAGCGACAGCACGGAGCCGAGGATATTGATCGCCACAATCCCTAACGCCAGCTGTCGCAGGACATTAAAGCGCTTTTCGTCGCTTAGCCAGCTCGGCTGCGCCAGAATCAATACCGTGATGGCTACGATAGTGCCGACCGCCCACTGACAAAACACGGTAAAAAAGACCAAGGGAAGTTCATATTCAGACATGGGCTATTCCTTATCACCGGCGGGAATAATGACGATATTGGGCTGACTGATTCGATGATCCGGCAGTGAGTAGCGGGTCTCGATACGCGCCAAATCAGCGGAATGGCGAGTGCGCAGCTCGTCAATATCGCCAAACTGCAGCACACCGGCCGGGCAGGACGCGACGCAGCGGGGCGGCAGCCCTTCATCCAGGCGTTCAGCGCACAGATTGCACTTACTGGTTTTTCCTTCGACGGGATCAAATACCGGCGCATTATAAGGGCAAGCCATAATGCACATCCGGCAACCAATACATTTGTCATGATCCTGCACGACAATGCCGTCAGGTCGCTTGCTGTAGGTATCCGCCGGGCAGACTCTCATGCACTGCGGATCGTCGCAGTGGTTGCATGACATCGAGATAAACGCCATCGCGTTCGGGTCGTCAAAGTGAAATTCTCTGACCCGCCGCCACAGCACGCCAGCCGGGGTGGCATTTTCAGATTTGCAGGCCATCGAGCAGGTTTTGCAGCCATAACAGCCGCGCATATCGACTAAAAATCCATATTGTCTGACCATGATTATGCCTCCGCCCGGACGTCGACCAGGGTGCTGTTACAGCAATGACCGTTGCCCAGCACTTCCGCATGGTCGTTGGTGACGTGGCTGCTGCTGCCGCCTTGCTGTTCCCACCAGCCGTTATCCAGGCATACCACGCCGCGTTTGATTTGACGCGTTACCACCGCCAATGCCCGGTGTTCTCCACGGTGATTAAAAGCAATCGCCCATTCACCGTTCCTGATATGGCGGCTGGCGGCATCATCCGGATGGATCATGATATTGGGCTGATTGCGCTGCACCTCGAGGATCCATTCATTCATGCCGTGGCTGGAGTGGATGCTGCGCGCCAGCTTGCGCTGAACGGCCATTAATGGATATGTTTTCGCCAACTCCGGCGAGCCTTTCGGCGACTCTTTCACCTGCATATAGGTCACAATCGGCGGGAAATCCTTCTTCTGCCACTCTTCGATAAAGAAGTGGGCCTTTTTGGTCGGAGTGCGAAAAATACCGTCTTTGAACGGGATCCACGGCGTGGGGGCGGGTTTAATCGGTCCTTTACGTAGCTGTTCGATAGTGAGGCCGGTTCCGGCCAAACAGTTTTCTATATAGTGTTCGATCGGCTGGTTAAACACCTCGCCGAAGCCGAAGCGTTCCGCCAACCGGGCAAAAATCCAGTAATCCGGTTTGGCCTCCGCCACCGGTTCTACCGCCTTTTCCATCAGTTGGACATAGTGGCTGCGAACGCCGGCCATCAGGCTGAGATCTTCAAAGATGGTGGTGACCGGCAACACCAGATCGGCATACAGCGTGGTGGAACTCATCAGGTTATCGGCCACGACGACAAACGGCACCTTCTTCAGGGCTTTCTTCACCATATTGGTGTTGGGCAACTGGGTCAGCGCGCCCATGGTCATGATCCACCAAAAGTTAATCGGGTGAGGGCGACCGTTGACAATCCACTCGCCGGTTTTGGCGACCGGTATCGGCGGAATTTTTTGTACGTTGGGTGCCGGAGGCAGCGGCGGACTGAACTTCATCATTTGTTTGGCGCCGCCCGCGTCGCAGACTCCGCCACCGGCTTTGCCCATATTGCCGGTCAGCAGCGCCAGATAAAACTGGCTGGCCGCCACGTAGGTGCCGAATTCGGTGCGCTGAGCGCCGGACATGTTCTGTACGATCATCGAAGGTGTATTGCTGGCATATTCACGCGCCAAACGGAGCAGGGTGGCCGCCGGGATGTCGCTTTCCGCCGCCACTTTCTCGACGGTCCAGGGAGCCGACTCCTGACGGATCAGTTCAAATACCGTGGTATAAGCCGCATCGGCAGGCAATTCGGCCTGGGTGAGCGCCGGGACGATGGTGGGTGTGTCATGGCGTACCAGACGGCGGCTTAGGGTGTCGTACACCAGATAGCTTTCTTTGTCCTGCGGATCTTCTCTGAGCTGTTTTTGCTGGGGGTTCACCAGATAAACGGCCCCGGTGTGTCGCCGCAGGAAGTCAGCGTCGTAGCGCTGTTCTTCGATGATGATTTTGATCATCCCCAGTGCCAACGCGGTGTCGGTGCCGGGAACGATAGGGATCCACTCATCGGCTTTGGCGGCGGTTTCGTTAAAGCGGGGATCGATCACCACCAGCCGCGCGCCTCTTTCCTGCGCCTTAATATATTCTTTGAAATAGGCCTGCATGGTCACGGCCGGATTATTGCCCCAGCACAGAATGTAGCGGCTGTCGGCAATGGTGTCGCGCATATCCGCGTAGCGCAGGCCAAGCATCGGGATCATGGCGGCGGTCACCGCAGAACAGCATAAGGAACCGGAGCGTTTTGTCGCCCCGCCGAGGTAATCAAAGAAGGCTTTCCCCATGTCGTTTTTAATGGAATCCATATTCCCGGCATGGCTTGAAATTAACAGGCCTTTATTACCGTGACTGGCAAGAGTATTACGAATATTAAGTTCAACCAGATCGAGCGCCTCATCCCAGGATATGGGTTTGAATTTCCCTTCACCTTTTTCCCCCACCCGAAGCAAAGGCGTTTTAACCCGCTGTTGGTGATAGACCCATTTGGTCCGGCTGATGCCGCGCAGGCAGCATTTGACGTTAAAATCTTTGCTGGCCTCTATTTTTTTGAGCTCCCCCTGATAGACATAAGCCGTTAAATTACAATGTAAACACTCCATCGCGCAGGTTGAACGAAACGTCTGGTAGTCACTGAGTTTGAGACGCACCCGGGGCAGGGGTTTGCCCTTGTCCATTGCCATGGAAAATACGCAGGGCGATATGCTGGCCAGCCCAATCACGCCAAGCCCTTTTAACAAGGTTCGGCGATTCATTCTGATGTCAGATATATTTTTCATGATGTATTCCGTACGTATTATTTGTTTTTATTATTGTTTAATGGCTTGCCTTGGGATTAATCAGGCTCCCTGAGTTAATCATGGTTGAATTGCTGCACACTGATCAAAATCAAATTAGTCATTTATTATTCTGGAGTGAATAACGGATATCGTTAATAACCCAAGCCTGAAATACCTGCTTATTTTTATATCAAAGGCTATTTTATCTAACCCGGAGGGCGGGCAGTCATCGGTTTGGGCGCCAACCAGCAAATCGACAGAGGGCAAGCGGTTCCCGCCCATAACGCCGGCTCGTTTAGCCTTTGTGTAAACTATTGTGGTTTTTTGTATAGATTTTTGTTGGTTTAGCGTTAATGCTTAGGGGTGTTCCAGACGGGCGCAACAACTTATTGGCCTAAAGGAAATATCTGGGGTGCACGCCGGATGGGCGTGCAAGGTATTGGGATCTTCAATGCGGTTCAATCATGAAATATATTATTTTACTTCTATTTATTTTATGCGTTGTGTATGTCCATTACCGTGGGCGGGTGCGTTACACCTTCTGGCGGCAGCTCTCCGATCATTCCACATTTACTGCTCCGCTGAACGTTTTCATGTACCTGTTTTCACGCGTACCGACCACGCCCTATCTGCAGCCGGAGCAATTCCCGGAATTGCAGGCGCTGCGGGATAACTGGCAAAGCATCCGCGATGAAGGTCGGCAACTGATGGCTATCCAGCAGATTAAAGCTTCGGACCAATATAATGATGCCGGTTTCAATTCATTCTTCAAAACCGGCTGGAAGCGCTTCTATTTGAAGTGGTATGAAGACAACCACCCGTCGGCGATGAGCCTGTGCCCGCAGACTACCGCACTGTTGCGCAGCCTGCCTTCGGTCAAGGCGGCGATGTTTGCCGAACTGCCGGATGGCAGCCGCCTGCCACGCCACCGCGATCCCTACGCCGGTTCACTGCGTTACCATCTGGGGCTGATCACACCGAATGACGACCGTTGCTTCATCGAAGTGGATGGCGAACGCTACAGCTGGCGCGACGGGGAGGCGGTGATGTTCGACGAAACCTACCTGCATTACGCCGAAAACCAGAGTGGGCAGAACCGGTTGATTCTGTTTTGCGATATAGAGCGACCAATGCGTTTCCGCTGGGCACAGGGCATTAACCACTGGCTGGGGCGCAACCTGATGAGCGCGGCTACCGCACCCAATGAAGAGGGCGATCGTACCGGTGGCGTCAACAAGTTGTTCAAGTATATCTATGCGGTACGCAAGGTGGGGAAACGGCTGAAGGCGTGGAACCGAACCGGGTACTACATCATTAAATGGATTTTGTTTGGCGGTATCGCGGCGGGTATTTTTTTCGCGATTTAAAAAGGGAGGGCGCTACGAAAGCGCCCTCCGGCAATCAGGCAAAAATGGTCATCATATAGGCGGCAAACAGCGCCAGGTGCGCGGTGCCGTTCAGCACGTTGGTTCTGCCGGTCGAGAATGACAGCTGGCACAGCAGCAACACGGTCAGCATCACGACGATATGCGGCGTCTGCAGGCCGAAGATCAGCGTTTGCCCGGTCAGGGTGGCGATGATGGTTACCGCCGGTACCGTCAGGGAGATGGTCGCCAGTACCGAGCCGAAGAACAGGTTCATCGCACGTTGAACCTGATTGTTCAACACCGCGCGCAGTGCCCCCAGGCCTTCTGGCGACAGGATCAACAGCGCGACCAGGAAGCCGGTAAACTGCGCAGGAGCATTCACCTTGGTCAGCAAACCTTCCAACGGGTTGGCGTTGAACTTGGTCACGGCGATCACCGCAATCAAATGCACCACCAGCCAGCCGGCATGCCAGGCACTGCTGTGCGAAGAAGGTTTGCCGTGGTGCGGGTCACCGTCGTCATCTTCGTGCTCGTAGACAAACAGGCTCTGGTGGGTTTTGGTCTGGATCACCAGGAACACGCCGTACATGGCGGCGGAAATCACCGCGACCAGCAGCGCCTGCCCAGTGCTGAAGTTGCCGCCCGGCAGCGCACTGGGGAACACCAGTACGATCACCGCCAGCGGGAAAATCGCCATCAGATACTGTTTGATACCGCCCAGATTGACGTATTGGGTGGCGAATTTGCGACCGCCCAGCAATAAAGCGAAGCCCACCAGACCGGCGCTGACAATCATAATGATGGAGTAAAGCGTGTCGCGCATCAGTGCCGGTGCGGCGTCGCCGGTGGCCATCAGCGCAGAAATCAGGCTCACTTCCAGAATAACCACCGACAGGCTGAGGATCAGCGAGCCATAGGGTTCACCCAGACGGTGAGCCAGCACGTCGGCGTGGCGCACAACGCTGAACGCGCTGCTGAGAATACCGACCAGGGCAATGATGTTAATGCCGACGATCAGCGGGAAATTGCTGGTACTGCCCCACAGGTTCAACACCACCAAGGCGGCGATGGGGAAAAGCAGCGAGTACTCAGTGTGGCGGGATTTGGATCGGCCAGGATCGTTTTGCGACTTCATTTCGATGGTACTCCTTCTCAAACAGCGTGGTCCCGTCATCGCTGACTGCCGTTAAGGGCAATTATGCGCATCCAGAATGTATTTATATTTAATAATAATAGGATACACCCGCAGGCTTGTGCCGGGGAATGATGTGATGTTGTTTTACTTGTAAAAGCAAAAGCTTGCTTTCTGTGACTAGGTTAACAAAAAAACCGCATTGGATGCGGTTTTATTTACTTACTTTTACGTAGTGAGATGAGTTTTCTTCATTAACGGCACATAAATTGCAGTTTGTAGCTGCGCTGCTTGATTAATAAAGGGGAAAATCACAGTCAATCGTCAATATTGTCCATGATTTCATGCCGTTTATTATGATAACCCTCTTCGTTTAACCCCTCACGCCAGTAAGGTACGGCATAAAGCTGATTACGGTCACATTGGCGCTCGCGGCGCAGGTAACGGCGCAGGTCTACCACCAAACGATCTTCCCCGGCCAGCCAATACTGGATTTTTGTCTCAGGTAGCGGCAATGAGCAAAATTGCGTCAGCAACTCGGCGGTTTTTTCGGTGCCGCCGATAATCCAGCTCAGTTCGAAGCCTGCCGGTTTTTTCAGATCGATAACGTCAGCCGCAGTGTCGACGCGGATAAAGGCGTGGCCTTCGCTACGTGCCGGTAACCCTTCCAGCAAGGCCGCCAGCGCGGGCAAGGAGGAAGGATCGCCGGCCAGACAGTAGAAATCGGCCTCTGGCAGCATAGGTTTAGGACCGCCCGGGTTACTGATGCCGATTTTATCGCCTGCTTTGGCCGATCGCGCAAAGTTAACCGCCGGGCCGCTGTGATCGTGAATGGCGAATTCAATGTCGACTTCCGCCAGCTCCGGACGTACTGCGCGAATCGAATAGGTGCGGACAATCGGACGAACCGCATCGGCCGCCCAGCGAGGGCCGTTTTCGGTCAGCGTCGGCAGATCCGGCTGCGTCTGACCTTCGAGCGGCAGGAAAACCTTGATGTGCGCGGCGGCGGCGTTTGCCGGGTAATAACGCAGGTCCGGGGCGGTGAAAGTGATGCGGCGCAGGTGCGGGGTAACATCGCGAATCGCGCTGACAGCAATCAGGTAGGGTGCGCGTGAGCGTGGGGCTTCGGTAGTCACGGGGTTCTCCTTATGTTCGTTTGGCGAGGAGTATAACATGCCATGTGATAATGAGAATTGTTTGCTAATTGAGGCGGGCGGAGGTGTCATCTAAGCTTAAGGTTCACTGAATATCTGCGGGAGGAAATGATGCCCTACAACAGCACAAATGCCTTGCCGGACAACGTCAAACACGTGTTGCCGGCCCATGCGCAAGAGATCTATAAGGAAGCTTTTAACAGCGCCTGGGATCAATATAGCGATCCGGATGACCGGCGCGGCGACGATAGCCGAGAGGAAACCGCCCACAAGGTAGCTTGGGCGGCGGTGAAGCAAAGCTACCGCAAAGGTGATGACGACCGCTGGCACAAAAAGTAAGGCGCTCCCCGGCGCCTTTGTGCGTCGGTAAATCATGAAATCCGAACCTATTACGCGGGCAATTAATATTATTGCTGCTGAGTACAAATACTTTTTCACTTTAAAGCTCTTTTGAAACTTGATTGCTCACTGAGAAAAGAATAAGGTCATTATTATCGCGGGAAGATTATTGTATTAATATAATTCCGCACTTAATAAATAAGATTGAACAGTGGCGAGGGAGTATGGGCAATCCTATTCCCGGGAGGTTGTTAAGGTGTTAACGCGAGATTTTCTGCAAAATGCGGATTGCAAAACTGCATTCGGCACCATTGAGGAGTCGCTGTTACTGACATCAGAGCAGCGGGCGGCCTCGTTGGATTGTACTTTATCCCGTCGGCCGGATAACAGCCCGGTGTGGGTCTTCGGCTACGGTTCACTGATGTGGAATCCGGTGTTTGAATCCGAAGAGGTGCGGCCGGCCACGCTGCAAGGCTGGCACCGCGCCTTCTGTTTGCGGCTTACCGCCGGGCGCGGCACCTTGCACCAGCCGGGGCGGATGCTGGCGTTAAAAGAAGGCGGCCATACCACCGGTTTGGCGTTTCGCCTGCCGGAAGCCAAGCTGCGCGAAGAGCTGGAACTGCTGTGGAAACGCGAAATGGTCACCGGCTGTTATTTGCCGACCTGGTGCGATCTCACCTTGGCAGACGGCGAAGTGGTGACCGCGCTGGTGTTTGTCATGAACCCGCAGCACCCGCTGTTTGAAGAAGATACCAGCCATCAGGTGATAGCCCCCCTGATCGCCAGCGCCAGCGGGCCGCTGGGAACTAACGCCCAGTACCTGTTCTCGCTGGATAACGAGCTGAAAAACCACGGTATGCAGGACGACTGCATTGGCGATTTGGTCAGCTACGTGCAGCAATGGCTGCAGCAAAATACCTCCGGCCCTATCGGCGGAGAGGCAACTGCCTGATCCCGCTCATATGACGCTTTCGATAGGCTCAGCTTGCTGAGCCTTTTTTGGTTTATATATCTAATGCCTATATTTAATAACTTTATTTTGCATAAGCATTTAATCCACATTTTTAAAGTGGATATATATGTTGTTAATTTTAAAGCTATTCGATAATTTAAGATTAAAAAACAGCTAATTTGCAATGGTGAAAAATTCACTTAGCATGAAAATGCATAACTAAAGGTTATTTCTTATTTGTCCCCTCCCGCCAGACTCCGTATCACTGGTGTTAACAATATTGCTCGTCAGGGGGAGTGGATGAACTTTCAACAATTAAAAATTATTCGGGAATCGGCGCGTTGCAACTACAACCTGACCGAGGTGGCCAATACTTTATTTACCTCGCAGTCTGGGGTCAGTCGTCATATTCGGGAACTGGAAGAAGAACTGGGCATTGAGATATTTATCCGCCGCGGCAAGCGTTTATTGGGCATGACCGAACCGGGTAAAGAGCTGTTGGTGGTGGCGGAACGCATCCTGAACGATGCCAATAATATCCGCCGACTGGCGGATGTGTTCAGCAGCAACGACACCGGCCAGCTGCATATTGCGACCACCCATACGCAGGCGCGTTACAGCCTGCCGGGAGTGATTAAGGAGTTTCGTGCGCTGTACCCGCGGGTAAGGGTGGTGCTGAATCAGGGCAGTCCGGAAGAAATCGTCGCGATGTTGGCCTCGGGCGAAGCCGATATCGGTATTGCCAGTGAACGGCTGATGAGCGATGAATCTCTTGCGGCGTTCCCTTACTACCGCTGGCATCACACCATCCTGGTACCGGAAGGGCACGAACTGACCCGGCAACCGCAGGTGACGCTGGAAATGCTCAGTACCTTACCGTTGATAACCTATCGCCAGGGCATTACCGGTCGCTCACGGCTGGATAGCGCCTTCAAAGCCGCCGGGCTGACGCCGGACATTGCCTTAAGCGCTCAGGATTCCGACGTAATAAAAACCTATGTCGAGCTGGGGTTGGGGGTCGGCGTACTGGCGGACATGTCATATGAGAAAGAGCGCGATCATGGGCTGGTCAGCCTTAACGCCGAGCACCTGTTCGAGCCCAATACCGTGTGGTTAGGTTTGAAACGCAGTCAGTTACAACGTAACTATGCCTGGCAGTTTATCCAGCTGTGCAACCCGACGCTGTCACTGACGGAAATCAAAGACAAGGTGTTCTCTTCACAGCTGGAAACGGTGATCGATTATCAGATTTGAGCATTGCGGCGACGGAAACAGCAGCGCAGATAGCAGGCGGGATACACGTTACGTATTTGCGCTGACCTGTTCTACAGGGGCAGGAGTCTGGCGTGCAGAAGTCAATCGCTGATGGAGGTTCTGCTGTTGTACAGGCCTTTATTTTCGAACCCTTTACTGACACTGCCAATCGCTACTTTCGTCTTTTCATTGATATCAACGCCAGGGATGGCTTGTCCTTTGGCCCTTTCTGGGCGCTGAAAGATTATTTTGTTACCGGGAAAGTACCTACTCTGCATTTTGAGCCTTGCAAGGTGAGGCTCTGACCCCAAACCAGGTGTCTGGATCGTAAAACACTCGGACTTTCACGCTTGATGTCACCGTATGAAAATTTGCTGGTGCCTTCGTCGAAAAATTTATGTTCTACTCATTGGCGTCACCACCATTTTATTCCATAAAATCAGCGTGATTCAGACTGACTGGATTTATTATTCCTATGGGGCCATACATGCAAATTATCTATCCTGATGATTATTCGAATTTGTGCAAACCGGATGAAACTTTTGAACTGGAGTATCTTTGTGCCCGGCAACGTGGGATACATTGCCTGTTACTTGCCTCAGAAGCGGCAGCGATGGGTAAATATCAGTTTTCGGCTCCCTTTGAGTCCGGTAGTCCCGTGGTCTGGCGAGGATGGATGCTGAACGCCGATGAATATCGTCAATTGTACGGTGCTGTGGCTGCACGGGGAGGGAAGATGCTCGAGTCCCCTGAAGAATATATCAGTAATCACTATATAACGGGTTGGTATGACCGCTGTAAGGCCTATACACCGGAAACTATTATAACCACAGCTGATGCTGATTTTGGGCGTCTCGTCAGCCAGCTTCAATGGCCCGCTTATTTTGTTAAGGACTACGTGAAATCCTTGACGACGTCCCGGGGCTCTGTGGCTAAGGATGCTCAGGAAGTCGCAGAAATTCTCAGCCTTATTGCGCATTTTCGAGGGAGTGTAGAAGGAGGGGTTAGCCTGAGGCGCGTTGAGGAATTTGTTAATAACACTGAGCGTCGCTATTTTTCGCTTAACGGGAGAGTGTTTTCATCCGACGATCAAATACCTGAATTTGTTTATGAGATTGCACGCTGCGTGGAGACTCCGTTTTATTCAATAGATATTGTAGAAAATACCCAGGGAGAATTGCGCCTGGTAGAGATTGGAGACGGGCAGGTATCAGATATTAAGGAGTGGGAAGCTGAAAAATTGATTGAGGCATTTTGCTTATCAGGTATTTAATGTATTGAAATGTAATAATTATCTACTCCACTGATACTGTGGCGACGGTGATTTCATTCAACCTGATTGTCGGGGCATGTCCGCTCGCCAACACCTGTAAGGCTCTTGGTTCGTCGTCTGTTACAACCTCAGATTGACGTTGTCAGTAGAATAGTAAGCCTGCCAAACGTGATGGCGCTTTATGAGGAGTGGTTACCGCCTGCATCGAAAAGATATATTTTGCCATAGTCCTTGCACAACTGACGGTATCCTCCCGCCTGCTTAATAATCAAAATCTCAGCTATAGACAGAAAAAGAATATCTATAGTTATTTAAGTACCTTCGCCTGCCGAGAGCTCTCACATACACTCGCGAAATTACTATAAATTCCATCCGCTTGGAGAGTTTTGATGAAAGCGTTCGTTCCCTCTTTGGTGTTTTTGGCCGTGGCGGCCAGTTTCAACGCACAGGCAGCAACCCCGGCAAACACGTTGGTGATTGCCCAGTCCATCGATGACGTGGTCAGTTTTGATCCGGCCCAGGGTTTTGAGTTAACCACGGTGCAGTCGTTCAACAGCCTCTACCAGCGGCTGATCCAGTCCGATCCCAAAAATCCTATCGAACTCAAACCGACGCTGGCCAGCGAATGGCAGGCGGGCAGCGATAACCGCAGCCTGACCTTCACTCTGCGGCCGGATGCCAAATTTTCCAGCGGCAATCCGCTGCGCCCGGAAGACGTGATTTTCTCACTGTCGCGGGTAGTGAAACTGAATCTGGAACCCTCGTTTATCCTCACCCAGTTGGGCTGGGACGCCAAGAACGTCGACCAGCACCTGACCAAGGTGGATGACAGGCGGGTCAAAATAAGCTGGAGCGAAAACGTCAGCCCAGCCTTTGTGCTTAGCCTGCTTTCGGCGCCGGTGTCTTCTATTGTCGATGCCAAAGAAGCCTTGTCGCATCAGCAGGGGGATGACCTGGGTCACCAATGGCTGAACAGCCATTCCGCAGGTAGCGGCCCGTATAAAATTCGCACCTACGTACCGCACGAAGTTGTAGTGCTCGACGCCAACCCAAGTTCACCGGAAGGCGCCCCGACGCTGAAGACTATCCTGATCAAGAACGTGCCGGATCCGGCCGCGCGTCGGTTGCTGATCGAACAGGGCGACGCCGATATCGCGCGTAATCTGGGTGCAGATCAGATGGCGGCGCTGAAAGGCAAGCCGGGCGTCAAGCCGTTGGCCATCCCTTACGCCTCACTTTATTTCCTGCAGTTCAACGCCAAGGCGTCACCGGCGCTGGGCAATCCGGCGTTCTGGGAAGCCGCGCGTTGGTTGTTCGACTATAAAGGCATTGCTGACGATCTGCTGAAGGGCCAGTTCCAGACCCATCAGGCGTTTCTGCCGGAAGGTTATCTGGGCGCACTGAAAGATCGCCCATACAGTTTTAACCCGCAAAAGGCCAAAGAGATCCTGGCGAAGGCCGGCCTGACCAACGTCAGCTTCAAGCTGGACGTCAACAATCAGCCGCCGTACCTGGATATCGCGCAGGCCTTGCAAGCCAGCTTTGCCCAGGGTGGGGTGAAGGTGGAACTGGTGCCGGGCCTCAGCGCGCAGGTTTCCACCAAGGTGAAATCCCTGAACTATGACGCGACCCTGACCTCCTGGGGGCCAGATTATTTTGACCCGAACACCAACGCCGCCGCCTTTGCCTATAACCCGGAAGACGGCAGCAAAACGCTGGCCTGGCGCGCCAACTGGCAGATCCCTGCGCTAAGCAAGCTGACGCTGGCAGCCACGGCGGAAAACGACACCGCCAAACGGGTTGCGGATTATCAACAGCTACAGCAGGCCGTGCAGCAGAGTTCGCCGTTTGTCATCGGCCTGCAGGCTCGCAGCCTGATTGCGGTACGTGACAACCTGAAAGGCTACGAGCAGGGCATCAACCCTGACATGGTGTTCTACAGCAAGGTCAGCAAGTAATGATAAGCCGTACCGCTTCCGCCGGGTTCGCCCGGCGCAGTTGGCGTTGGGGACGCCGGCTGCTTACCGGCTTGCTGTCATTGGCGCTGACGCTGCTTGGGCTACTGCTGTTCACCTTTATGCTCTCGCATCTGGCGCCGATCGATCCTACGTTGCAGATCGCCGGCGATCATGCCAGCGAGGCCACCTACGCACAGGTCCGTCACGACCTGGGGCTGGATCAGCCGTTGCCGGTGCAGTTCTGGCGCTATCTGGTGCACCTGGCGCACGGGGATATGGGGATATCGCGCATTACCGCCCAGCCGGTGCTGAGCGATCTGTTACGTACCTTCCCGGCCACGGTGGAACTGGCGACCTGCGCCATTATCCTCGGTGCGTTCGGCGGCATTACGCTGGCGTTTTTGGCGGTGATAAAACCGGGCAGTTGGCTGGATAACGCCGCGCGCCTGCTGTCGCTGATCGGCTATTCGGTGCCGATTTTCTGGCTCAGTCTGCTGGGGCTGCTGCTGTTTTACGCCACGCTGCACTGGTCGGCGGGGCCGGGGCGGCTGGACGATATCTACCTTTACAGCATGGAACCGCGCAGTGGATTTGTGCTGATCGACACCTGGCTGTCCGGCGATCGCGACATGTTCTACAACGCCATCAGTCACCTGTGGTTACCGGTGGTGGCGTTGGCGCTGTTGTCGATGGCGGGTATCACCCGCTTGCTGCGGGCGGCGATGCTGGAAGAGTGCAATAAAGAGTACGTCACCCTGGCACGATCCAAGGGGGCCAGCCGTACGCGTATTTTGGTGCGACACGTATTTCCCAACGTGCTCGGCACGCTGATCACCGTTCTCTCCCTGTCCTATGCCAGCCTGCTGGAAGGGGCGGTGCTGACCGAAACGGTGTTTGCCTGGCCGGGCGTGGGGCGTTACCTGACCACCGCGCTGTTTGCCGCCGATACCCCGGCCATTCTTGGCGCTACCTTGCTGATTGGCACCTGCTTTGTGGTGTTGAACGCGCTGGCCGATGCGCTGACCTATTTAGTGGACCCGCGAACCCGATGAGCCAATATCTTTCTGAACATGAACCCCAGAGCGAGCCTGCGGTCGGCTACCGCCAGCGCGGCAAACTCACCACGCTGACGCTCGGGGCGACGCTGGTGGCTGTGCTGATCCTGACCGCGCTGCTGGCTCCCTGGCTGGCGCCTTTCGACCCTAACTTGCAACACATCGAACTGCGCCTGTTGCCGCCGTCCTCCGGGCATTGGCTGGGGACCGACGGCTTTGGTCGCGACCTGTTATCGCGCGTGATTTATGGTGCACGGCCAACGTTGATCCTGGTGTCGTTAATCCTGCTGCTGACCATCCCGATTGGGCTGTTGGTGGGCATCAGCGCCGGTTATCTCGGCGGCTGGGTTGAGCGTATTCTGATGCGCGTCACCGATATTTTTCTGTCATTGCCCAGCCTGGTGATTGCGCTGGCCTTTGTCGCGGTATTGGGGCCGGGGCTGATGAACGGCGCACTGGCGCTGGCCTTGACCAGTTGGCCGGCTTTTGCCCGACAAGCCCGGGCGGAAACGCTGGCGCTGCGTCGCAGTGACTATCTGGCGGCGGCGCGTATGCAGGGCATCGGTGGGCTGCGGCTGATGGCGGGGCATATTTTACCCCTGTGCCTGCCAAGCGCAGTGGTGCGTGCGGCGCTGAGTTTGGGCGGGATAATTCTTTCCGCCGCGGGATTGGGTTTTCTCGGCATGGGCGTGGCCCCGCCGACCGCCGAGTGGGGCTCGATGGTGGCTGAGGGCAGCAAAGTGATTTTTGATCAGTGGTGGGTCGCCGCTGCACCGGGCGGGGCTATTCTGTTCGCCAGCCTGGCCTTTAACCTGCTGGGCGATGGCCTGCGCGATAAAATGGATCCTCGTCATGGACATTGATAACCCATTATTGACCGTCGAACGCCTGTCGGTGCTGTTACCGGCCTCGCCACCGTTGGTGAAAGGCATCTCTTTCAGCATGGGGCAGGAGCGGCTGGCGCTGGTGGGGGAGTCCGGTTCCGGCAAATCCCTGACCGCCCGCGCCCTGATGGGGCTGTTGCCACCGCCGTTACAGCTGCAGGCGCAGCGTCTGACGCTGGGCGACGACGATCTGACGCGCTTGAACGAGCGCCAGTGGAACCGGCTGCGCGGGAACAAGGTGGCCATGGTTATGCAGGATCCCAAGCACGCGCTGAATCCAACCCAGCCGATTGGGCGTCAGGTGGAGGAGCCGCTGCTGTTGCATACCCGCCTGGGCCGCGCCGAGCGGCGGGAGAAGGTGCTGGACATGCTGGCGGCGGTTGGCTTGCCCGATCCGCAGGCGCTGAGCCAGCGCTATCCGCATCAGCTGTCCGGCGGCATGGGGCAGCGAGTAATGTTGGCCATCGCATTAATCAACGATCCGCAGCTGTTGATTGCCGACGAACCGACTTCGGCACTGGATCACCAGATGCGCGATCAGGTGTTGCAACTGATCGAAAATCTGGTGGAGCAACGTAATATGGGCCTGATTTTGATCAGTCACGATTTACAGCAGGTGGCGCACTACTGCGAACGGGTGCTGGTGATGTACAAGGGCGAACTGTTGGATCAACTGCCTGCCGATCGTTTGGCCTCCGCCACCCATCCTTACACGCGCACGCTGTGGTCATGTCGGCCAAGCCGCGAGACTCACGGCAAAACGCTGCCGGTCCTGGATCGCGCACTGCTGGAGTCACTGAAATGAGCCTGATTACCCTGGAAAACCTCAGCGTCAGCCACCGCCAGGGCTATGAGATACGCACCGTGGTGCATGATGTCAATCTGCACATCGAACCGGGCGAGTGCTTCGGCCTGGTTGGCCCGTCCGGCTGCGGCAAGTCATCGCTGCTGTGGGTGTTGGCCGGGCTGAATGAAAACTGGAGCGGCGGTTTTCAACTGCTCGGCCGTGATTTGCAACCGGGCCGTCCTTTTACCGGTGATCTGCGGCGTGAGGTCCAGATGGTATTCCAGGACCCCTATGCCTCGTTACATCCCAAGCACCGATTGCTGCGCACGCTGGCGGAACCCCTAAAGTTGCTGAAAGAGCGCAATATCGAGCAGAAAATCAGCGCCGGTTTTCGCCAGGTGGGGCTGGATCCCAGGCTGTTGGACCGTTATCCGCACCAGCTTTCCGGTGGGCAACGTCAGCGGGTGGCGATCGTGCGCGCGCTGTTGCTGAAACCAAAGCTGTTGTTGCTGGATGAGCCGACTTCGGCACTGGACATGTCGGTGCAGGCGGAAATCCTCAACCTGCTGAACGAGCTGAAGCAGGCGGGCGATCTGACAATGATCCTGGTCAGCCATGATGCCGACGTGATTGACCACATGTGCGATCGTTCGGTGGCGATGGCGCATGGCCGGTTGGTGAACTGAAATCAGCCTGCCGTTCACTCGGCGGGCTTATTCATCTGCGTAATAAATAAAGCAATTTATAGTCGTTCTTCTGCTAAGCCGCTGCCCCTACACTCGCCAAATAACGCATCCGCGTGACTCTGGAGAGTGCATCAATGAAACGGCTAATCCCAACGTTATTGTTCAGTGCCCTGGCGGCGAGCTTCGGCGCACAGGCCGCCACCCCGAAAGACACGCTGGTGGTGGTCAGTTCGCTGGAAGGCATCATCAGTCTTGATCCTGCCGAAAGCTTTGAAACCGTCAGTTCGGCCAACCTGGTCAATCTGTATCAGCGCCTGCTGACACCGGATCGGACCACGCCGGAAAAGCTGGCGCCGGAGCTGGCCAGCAGCTGGCAAACGGGGGCAGACGGCCACAGTTTGATATTTACCCTGAACGCCAACCAACGGTTTGCCTCCGGCAACCCGGTACGCCCGGAGGATGTGATCTTCTCACTGGTGCGGGCGGTGAAACTGAACAAGGCACCGTCGTTTATCCTTGGTGAATTCGGCTGGACGCCGGAAAACGTCGAGAGTCAGTTGAAGAAACTGGGCGATAACCAGGTGCAGCTAAGCTGGTCGGCCAATATCGGCAGTGGGCTGGCACTGCGGCTGTTAACCGCGCCGGTGGCGTCGATAGTCGATGAAAAGCTGCTCAGCCAGCACGGTCTGCAGGGGGACTTCGGCAATGCCTGGCTGCGTTCGAACTCAGCCGGTGCCGGCCCTTATCGCGTCAGCAACTATGTACCGCACGAGGCGCTGTTGTTCAGCCGCAATGATTACGCTCAACCGCAGGCCAAGCTGAAAACGGTGCTGCTGAAAAACGTCAGCGATGCCGGCACCCGCCGTTTATTGCTGCTGAAAGGGGATGCTGACGTGGCCTACGATCTGGGGGCCGATCAATTCAACTCGCTGCGTAATGAAAAGGGCATCAGGATTGAGCAGCGCGATTCGGCCAAAGTCTATTACCTGGGGTTCAATACCGGCAGCAAGCAGGTACCGGCTTTGAGTAATCCGGCCTTGTGGCAGGCGGCACGCTGGCTGGTGGATTACCAGACGATTGCCGACAACCTGTTGAAGGGGCAGTATCGCGTACACCAGGCATTCCTGCCGCAGGGGTTGGATGGCGCCTTGGATAATCAACCTTTTAAGCTCGACGTGGCCAAAGCCAAACAGATTCTGCATGACGCGGGTATCGCCGAAGGAACGCGTATTGATCTGATCGTCATCAATCAGCCGCCGTATACCGATATCGCCCAGGCGCTGCAGGCCAGCTTTGCCAAGGCCGGTTTGCAGTTGGACATTCATCCGGTAGTGGAGAGCGATCTGTGGGGCAAAATGCGCGGCCGTGATTTCCAGGCCATCTTCACCTACTGGGGGGCCGACTATCTGGATCCTAACACCAACGCCAGCGCCTTCGCTTACAACGTGCCGAATGGGCCGAAAACCCTGGCCTGGCGTACGCAATGGAACATCCCGACATTGAGTGCGGAAACCCGTGCAGCCGCGGCAGAGGGGGATGCTGCAAGCCGCGCCGCGCGTTACGTCACGTTGCAGCGCGAACTGCAGACCAGTTCCCCTTACGTTGTGGCCTTACAGGGGCAAACCCTGGTGGCGCTGCGCGATAATGTTAAAGATGCGCATGTGGATATCGCCAACAGCATGCTGTATCTGGATCGCGTGAGTAAGTAGGCCACCCCGGCACCGGTTATTGACCGAAACGACCGATAATACCCGCACCGCCCTTGGCGTGGCCCTGCAATTTTTCCAACAGCTGTTCGCGGGTTAACCCTGGCCCCAGCGCATGGGGCGGGAGATCGGTGGCGATCAGCACGAAGGTATAGTGGTGCAACCCAGAGCCTGCCGGTGGGCATGGGCCGTGATACACCGCGGTACCCGGTGAGTTCTTGCCGCCGACAAAGCCTTTGCCCTGGGTAAGATCGCCTTCAGCGAAACCCTGAGCCGTGGCTGGAATACCGTAGGCCACCAAGTGGCTGGCGCCCAATCCGGCACGGCCCTCGGGATCGGACACCAGCAAGGCGAAGCTGGTAGTGCCCGCCGGCGGGTTGGCCCAGTTCAGCGCAGGTGAAACATTGTCGCCGGTGCAACTGGCGTTGCCCGGGGTGGCCCCGGCATATTTCTGGGCCAGCATGCCGCCATCCTGAAACGCCGATGAGCTGAGGGTAAAGGTACCGGCAGCCTGCGCCGCGAACGACAGCGAACCGGAAAGTAATGCCGCGCTGAGCGCGAGAGCAGATAAACCACGACCGATCATACAGCCTCCTGTGTTTGGTTAAATAAAGCATAGTGGTGCAGAGACAGGCTCGCTATAACAGCCTGGCCAACAGTCGGCTATAACAGCGCCAACCACGGCATTAATCCGCCATGGGGGTGAAATAAGCTGAAATGAGAGAATTTCCCTTGATGAAGGGCGTGATATCCATGTCGGCCATCGTAAGCAGGGTAAACCAGCCGGAAAGCGCCAGATAAAGGCCGAACGGCAGCGGGGCATCTCTGCCGGTGCTGCGGCGTAACTGGGCCACAATCGCAACGCATAAGCCTGCCGTGGCTGCGCCGGTCACCAACATGGGCAGGGCAGACCAGCCACTCCAGGCCCCCAGGGCCGCCAGCAATTTAAAGTCGCCCTGGCCGATACCCTCCGTTTTCCGCCGAAGGCGATAAAGGGCGTTAAGCCACCATAGCGACAGATAGCCGGCGACGGCCCCGATCACTGCTTCGTCGAGCGAGGTAAAGCAGCCTTGCTGATTGGCCAGCAGTCCGGCCCATAACAGCGGTTGCGTCAGGCGATCCGGTAACAGCCTGTGCCGCCAGTCGATAAGCGCCAGCGCGAGCAGCAGGGTCGCCACCGGCAGCAAGCTGATTCGCTGTAGCGGCGATAGGCTAAAAGGCAATGCCGCCAGTCCGGCGCAGGCGGCTATCAACATCAGAGTGCGGGTTTTTAGCGGCGGCAGGCGTTGCCCCACGTCCTGAGGCACGGAATGCATAAGCCATCTGGCGAGGACCGCCGACAGTAACATGGCCATAATAAACAGGCCGCGAAACCAGAGGTCCCCCTGCGGTTCGTTAAACATAAGCATCCTTGCTGAACTGAAATTAACGTTCAAAATAGCGGCAAAATGGGTTTTACAGCAGAGCAGGTGCCAGGTAATGACGCGCTTTGCGCAGGCGATCGCAAAGCATTGTTTATAGCCAGGTAAAATACGTTGAAAATGAGGGTTTCCGCGCATAATCAACGCATTACTGCGTTTTATGAAAAGATGAATGCCGATTAATCAGGCAAAATCTGCGATGAAATTTAGTGAATTTATCCTGACCGACGGCGAGTGTTCGGCGCGTTCGGGAATGACCACGCTTTGCAAGGCAATATCAACCGCAATTGTGACGTTGTCACATAATAAACTGAGGTTTATCTGATGGTTTATCATCAGAAACCGATTAGAATTTGGGGTTCATGATGCACTTTGGCGCCCCGGTACCCGACAGGGGCAATACCCCGGTTGTTCGCTGTGCAAAGGTCGTTGTTCTGCTGCCTGGAGTGGCCGCAGCAAAAAAGGTTTTTCCGCCCACTCTCGGGATGAGGGAACGGCGGTGGTGTAATGACTGACGTTATTCTTAAAGCGCGTAACAGATTGAAAAAAGCCGTTGATTTCCTCTCACTCCCTGCCCGTTTACCGGCGGTGGGTTTGGCGTGGCTGTTGGGCAGCTTGCCCGCCGGTGCCGAATCTCCCCCTGCGCCGCCCTCGGTTAGCCATCAAGCGAACGCAAACGACAACTTGCCCGAGCTGGGGGGCAACGCCTCGAATGACGCAGAGCGAGAGAAAGAGTGGGCCACCATGGCCAAACAGCTGGGTGAGCGTAACCTGAATAATGTCTCCGGCCAGCAGGTGCGAACCCGCGCCGAGAGTTACGCGGTAGGGCAAGCCGGTGAGGTGCTGCAACAACAGGCACAAGAGCTGCTGTCACCGCTAGGCACCGCCAAACTGTCGCTGGTGATGTCCGACCAGGGGGATTTTTCCGGCAGCAGCGGCCAGCTGTTCAGCCCTCTGTATGACGTTAATGGCTTGCTGACCTACAGCCAGCTCGGTCTGCTGCAGCAAAGCCAAGGTTCATTGGGTAACTTTGGCCTTGGGCAGCGTTGGGTCGCCGGTGATTGGCTGCTGGGGTATAACACGGTGCTCGACAGCGATTTCAAGCGCAATCAAAACCGCGCCAGCCTGGGGGCCGAAGCCTGGGGTGACTTCCTGCGTTTTTCCGCCAATTATTACTATCCGTTATCGGCACTGGCGCAACAGAAGGATAACGCCGAATTTCTCAGTCGTCCGGCAAGCGGTTACGACATCACCACCCAGGGCTACCTGCCGTTTTACCGCCAGATCGGCGGCTCTCTCAGCTACGAGCAGTACTGGGGGGAGAACGTCAACCTGTTTGGCAGTGGTAAAAAACAAAACGACCCGCGCGCCATGCAACTGGGGGTGAATTACACGCCGGTGCCGCTGGTGACGGTGAAAGCACTGCACAAGATGGGGGAAGGCGGGGTGAGCCAGGATCAGGTCGAACTGGCGCTGAGCTATCGCCTTGGTGTACCGCTGGTAAAGCAGATATCCCCGGAGTATGTGGCCCAGGCCAAATCGCTGCGCGGCAGCCGCTATGACAATATCGAACGGAAAAATGTCCCGGTAATGGAATTCCGCCAGCGTAAAACGCTGCAGGTCTTCCTGGCCACGCCGCCCTGGAGCCTGCAACCGGGGGAAACGCTGCCGTTGAAGCTGGAGATTAAAACCACCAATAAAATCACCCGCGTCAGTTGGCAGGGGGATAC
Organism: Serratia sp. BIGb0234; assembly: GCF_024809915.1. Classification (NCBI taxonomy): domain Bacteria; kingdom Pseudomonadati; phylum Pseudomonadota; class Gammaproteobacteria; order Enterobacterales; family Yersiniaceae; genus Serratia; species Serratia sp. BIGb0234. The sequence goes on along the minus strand of NZ_JANUEI010000002.1, from coordinate 323,019 downwards.
CCAGGCACTGAGCCTGACGTCGTCGCAAAACAGCAACGATCCACACGGCTGGAGCCTGATTGTGCCGCAGTGGGATGACACGCCGGGGGCGGAAAACCGCTACCGTTTATCGGTCACGTTGGAAGATGACAAGCAGCAATTGGTGACGTCCAACTGGATCCAACTGCAGGTGACGCCGCCGCTGACCGCCTCTTCCGGGGAGGGCGAGGGTTTGCCGCCGCCAAAAACGCTGCAAACGCCCACCATTCCGGCAGAGACCGGGCCGTTGAACGGCGCTGACTAGCCGTTTTTGCCCTGCAGTACCCACACGGCGGCCTCAACGCGCGATTTCAGCTTCATTTTTTTCAACAGGTGTTTGACGTGCACCTTGACAGTACTTTCGGTGATGGTCAGCCTGCGTGCGATCATCTTGTTCGGCAGACCCTGGGCAATCAGTTTGAGAATATCGCGCTCGCGCGGTGTCAGTTGCTGAATATCCCGTTCGGCGCTCGGGCGGTTTTCACGCAGGCTGGCGGCCAGAATGGGGGTTAACGCCTCGCTCAATACCATCTGGCCTGCTGCAGCCTGGTGCAGCGCCTTCAAAAGTTCCTCTGGCTCCATGTCTTTTAGCAGGTAGCCGTCTGCGCCGCGTTTTAGCGCGCTGACCACGTCATCTTCGTGATTCGACACGCTAAACACCACAATGCGGCCAGAAAGCGCGGTCATGCGCAGGCGATCCAACGTTTCCAGCCCGTTGATGCCAGGCATATTCAGATCGAGCAGGATCAGGTCAGGATCGTGCTCCTCGGCCAGCGAAACACCTTGTTCACCGTTGCCGGCTTCGGCAATCACCTGCAGGCGCGGGTCCATGCCGATAAGCTGTTTTACGCCGTTGCGCAGCATCGGGTGATCGTCAATCAATAAAATGGTGGCGGCAGTTTCGGTCGTCATGGTTTCTCCCATTAGTCGATGGCGTGGTTGTCCGGCTTGAATACCACCCGGACTTCGGTGCCGCCGCCGTTGCGGGGCAAAATTTCGCAGCGGCCGTGCAGGCTTTTGGCGCGATCGCGCATGATGATCAGGCCATAGTGATCGGGGCGAAGAGTATCTTGAGGCAGGCCGCAGCCGTTATCGCAGACGCTCAGGGTGACTTCGCCCCGTTGATTGATCACCTGAATGCTCACCTGGCTGGCCTGGGCGTGTTTATGGATATTGCTGAGCGCTTCACGGGCAATCTGTAGCAGGTGGATAGCCTGATAAGTGGGCACGGTGCGCGGCGTCAACTGATAGTCGAGGCTGATGGGAATGCCCAGCCGTTGGCTGAACTCCTGCACCGTTGATTGCAGCGCCGCCAGCAGCCCCGGTTCTGTCAACCTCAGGCGGAAGGTGGTCAGCAGCTCGCGCAGTTGGCGATAGGCAATGTTAAGTTCCTCTCGCATCTGTTGCACCAGCCCCAGGTTGGCGGGGGAAAGTTCCGCGCCCTGCATTTGCAGGCAACTGAGTTGCATCTTCAGGCACGACAGCGACTGGGCGATAGAGTCATGCAGTTCACGCGCTATCGCCGCACGCTCTTCCATCAGCATCAGTTGCTGCTGGTGATCAACCTGGCGTTCAATCGCCAGCACGCTGGTCAACTGCTCCACCAGGGTGTTCATCAACTGTTTATGGTCGTCATTCAGCGGGCGCTGTGGCGGATGTTGCGCGACAATCACCCCATAATCTCCCAGCTTGTCGCTCAGGCTCCAGCTCAGCGATGGGTGGCTGGCATGCTGTTGCTCGTCGTCGTTCAGGCAGGCGCTGCACACCGGATTATTGCAGTACTCCGGTCGCAGAGGCTGGTTGCCGCTCAACTGCACAAACTGCTCCTGGCTGTTGTTTTCATACAGCCGCACCTGAATGGCGCGCAATGGCGTCAGGGTTTGCAATTGATTGAGTATTGGCGTCAGGCGGCTGCACAGCGGTTCATTGGCGTGCAGTTGCCGGCTGGCGCGGTACAAAAAGCTCAATACCTGATTTTTTTGCTGCAGATCGGCAGTTTTCTCCGCCACCCGTTGCTCCAGCCCGCTGTACATGGTGGCCAGTTCGTCGGACATGGTGTTTAACGCGCCACCCAGTGAGGCCATTTCATCCTGGTGGCCACGTTGGGTGAAGCGGCGGCTGAAATCGCCGCGGCCCACCGACAGCGCCATCGCCACCAATTGCCGCCAGGGATGCAGCAGGCGCCGGCGCAGGTAACAAATGGTACCTACCAACAGCAGCAGCGTCAGGGCAATAAACACCGCCTGCACCAGCGTCACCGTCAACAACCGACGTTCGGTATGACGGTCGATGTCCGAGACCAGCGCGTCCAGCAGGGTGACGAAATGTGCTACCTGCGGCGCAGCGTCGGCGGGTTGGCGGGCCTGGTGCAATTGCGGCAGCAGCGTCAGTCGCCAGTAGTCGTGCAGCGCCTGAAACTGTTCGGTTAAGCCTTCTTGTTCCAGCGGGCGTTGCAGGTCGGGGCTGTTGGCATCCTGATCCAGTTCGCGTATCAGGATTTCGCTGCGCGCATCCAGCGGCACCTGTGCCAGCAGGCGATAGCTCTGCATCCGCAGTGAACCGGCTTTGTTGATGGCGTGGGCGTTGCCCTGAATGCTTTGTGACATCCAGGCGGAAATGCTCATGCCAGCCACGCCCAGTATGCCGAGCAGCAACATCAAAATGGCCACCTGGTTAACGATGGAAAGCGGAGCTAACAGGCGTTTCATAGGCTTTGGATCCCCGGCGCATAGCAAAACAACGGCTGGAAACCAGAGGGCGAAAGCGGGTGGTGCCAGCGAAGGTGGTAACGATTCCGCGTTATTTTTCATCATACCCAGGCATAACCCCATACCTCTAACGAAGTACCCATTAGTTTCCGCTCGGCAATATGGCATCGTGGCAGCGGTATGGGGTGATTTTCAATCGCTTGATTTGTTTTGCTTTTAGCGGCGTTAGCGGCTTACTCATAAAGGGATGGCGAGCATTTTCCGGCAACTGGCTACCTGCATCCGGGTTGATTTACATCAACTTTGCCGTAGGGAGCGCCGCCTAGGGTGAGCGAAGTTATCACCCTGTGTCTGAGGTTTTTTATGTCGCAATCAGCAACGTCATTATCAAAATCAAAAAAAACAGGCGCGGTTATTCAGGACTGGCAGCCTGAGGATGCCGCATTTTGGCAGCAACGTGGCCAACGTATCGCTAACCGCAACCTGTGGATTTCCATTCCTTGCCTGCTATTGGCCTTCTGCGTCTGGATGCTGTTTAGCGCGGTGGCGGTCAATTTGAACAAGGTAGGTTTCAATTTCACTACCGATCAGCTGTTCCTGCTTACCGCGTTACCTTCCGTTTCGGGTGCCATCCTGCGAGTGCCTTATTCATTTGTGATCCCGATGTTCGGCGGGCGTCGCTGGACGGCCATCAGTACCTGCTTCCTGCTGGTACCCTGCCTGTGGCTGGGCTTCGCGGTACAGGATGCCACTACCCCATATGGCGTGTTTGTCATTATCTCATTGCTGTGTGGTTTTGCCGGTGCCAACTTTGCTTCCAGCATGGCCAATATCAGTTTCTTCTTTCCCAAGGCTAAACAAGGCGGTGCTTTAGGCCTAAACGGAGGGTTAGGCAACCTGGGCGTGAGTGTGATGCAGTTGGTGGCCCCACTGGTCATATCCGTCGCTGTCTTTGGCGCGTTTGGCGGGACGGCACAGCAGCAGCCGGACGGCAGTTCACTGTGGTTGGAGAATGCGGCCTGGATCTGGGTACCGTTCTTGTTGGTCGGCACGCTGGCAGCCTGGTTCGGCATGAACGACCTGGCGGCCTCTAAAGCGTCGTTGCGTCAGCAACTGCCGGTACTCAAACGGGGTCACCTGTGGGTACTGAGCCTGCTGTACCTCGCCACCTTTGGTTCCTTCATCGGCTTTTCCGCCGGTTTCGCCATGCTGTCTAAAACCCAGTTCCCGGACGTGGTCATTCTGCACTATGCCTTCTTTGGGCCATTCCTGGGGGCGCTGGCCCGGCCGGTAGGCGGCGCGTTATCTGACCGCTTTGGCGGTATCCGCGTCACGCTGATTAACTTTGTGCTGATGGCGGTGTTCGCCGCCATGTTGTTCCTCACTTTGCCGGGGGCAGGGCACGCAGGATCGTTTATCGCGTTTTACAGCGTCTTTATGCTGTTGTTCCTCACCGCCGGGTTGGGCAGCGGTTCTACCTTCCAGATGATTGCGGTTATCTTTCGCAAAATCACCGTCGATCGGGTTAAGGCGGCCGGGGGCAGTGACGAAAGTGCTCAGCGCGAGGCCGTCACTGATTCTGCCGCGGCATTGGGCTTCATCTCAGCGATTGGCGCCGCCGGTGGCTTCTTTATTCCACAGGCCTTCGGTACCTCATTGGCGCTGACCGGTTCGCCGGCGGGCGCGATGAAAATCTTCCTGGTGTTTTATGTGGTGTGCGTGTTGGTGACCTGGTTCGTTTATGGCCGTAAAAGATAGCCAGCTACTGACAACTTCTGCGCCTGCTCGTCAGGGGAGGCGCTTTTTATCCCTCGCTTTAAGTGAAGCTTTTTACTTCCCCAGTGAAATCCTCGTAGTTTTAGGTAATATTCTTATTATCACGCACTGCTTTTTCCTTTGTTTATAGATGTATCTCTCCCACTTTGATTTTTTTTCTGTCTTTGCGAAAAATGTTATTCCGACATTATTTTTTCATTTTTACGTCGAATTCCTTACGAAAATAACGCACCGTGAATGCTGCCTTGTACGGCAATGAAATTCTGTTTCTTCAGGCTGGCAGAGATTCATTTCATCAAGTTAACAATACGCCTTTGTATTTGATGATATATTTTAACCAAGCATTCGGAGAGAGGCTAAATCAGATAACTCTCATTCTGTTTTAGCAGGCTTTTTGTAGGCTATCTGACAATCAGATTAGGTGGAAAAACAGATGATATTGTTTGATGACAGGATGAAATTTCATAATTTCATTTAACTAACATTTGTTTAACATTTTTATATTTTTTGTTTTAAAACAATAAGATGGTTGAGTTTTATTGCCGGAAATCATGATGAGAAACCATGTTTCCAACAGGGAAATAAAGTCATTCAAAGAAACATAGCCTCCTTTTGAGCGGTGTTGTAAAAAATGAAATCAGTAATTTTTTATAAAAATAAATATCCCATGAATGCAACCTGTTGAGTTTACATTTAATTTCTTGAACATTTTTTCATATTTCTATACAAAGTGTGCAGGACAGGCACGCTAAGGAAATTAAAAGTGAATCTTGATAAAAGAATAAAGATTAGGAATCTAGATGTTCTGACACCGTCCAGGGAAAAATTCCGCCTACGTTGGAAGGAGTATCAGATACTTTCACTTCTTGTCGCCAGATCCCCAGAACTGGTTAGCCGTACGGAAATTATAGAAAACATTTGGAAAGGAACTTATTGTTCGGATTCAACGATAAATCAAACAATTAAATCAATTCGTCAAAAGATCGGTGATGCCGAGCATACGCTTATCAGAACCATTCCTCGCTTAGGTTATAAGGTGGAAAACAAGGCCGTTTTTCACTTTATTTCTGAAGAGGAAGAATATGCCGACGATGAAATATGGGGTGGCGACACTGACGATAATAAAGATATTCAAGCGGAACTTTCTGAAAGTAACGATAAGCCGGATGAAACTCTTGCTGAAGAAATAGAGCTTAATGATGAAAACATGGCTCCCGTTGATCCTCCTGTCGTACCAGTAACGCTTAAAAATACGTCAATCAGAAAAAAGATACCGGCTTCGGCGGGTTTTTTCTCTGTGCCTGCCGTCAGAGTTGTGAAATACCTGTCAGTATTCGTGTCGTTGCTCATTATTTCACATTTCTCCTACGTGCTGGGGAATCAAACTCGCCCGCCGATTATCAATGATATTCAAAACAATACCCGCGTAGTGCTGACGTTGACGCTGAATAACTCCCGTACCAACAGCCCGCAAACCCTGCTTTGTCTGTATCAGGGCGAAAGTCTGGAGCAGGCAACCATCGAGTGCGTCGACCCTAAGCAAGGAAGGTTGAAACAGCCGGTGAAATACGAAACTTCAGATGCGCAAGGGACGGGTAAGATTAATCTCATACTGCCGAATAAAACCATGGAATATCAGGTCGCTTATGATGTTAAAAATTAGCACGCGATGATATTTCACCTTTGTCGATAATTTTACATTTGGCACATATTTTTATTTCATTATTTGTTATTTGAAAGCCGGGTCCGTTTTGTCCAGTCTGGTTTCCATGTTCTAACGCGAATTAGCGTCCTGCCTCAATGGTGTGGTGGGGAATAATGGATAAACCGGGCTGAGTGACAAATTATGGATAAGCGTAAAGTAGCGATCATCGGGGGTTCCGGCTTTATCGGAACGCGTTTGGTTAAGCGTCTGAGTGCGCGTGACGACCTGGTGTTGACCATCGTGGATAAAAAGCGGAGTGAGCATTTTCCCGAACTTTATCAGTTTGGCGATGTAACCCAGCCCCAGACATTGCAGGAGCCGTTGGCCGGGTGTGACGCCGTGATCAACCTTGCCGCTGAGCATCAGGATAATGTCGATCCTATCTCACTGTATTACCAGGTTAACGTTGATGGGGCGCGCAATGTCTGCATGACGGCATCGGCGCTGAATATCCAACAGATTATCTTTACCTCCTCCGTGGCGGTCTATGGCTTCGTGACACGGGAAACCGGCGAAGAAGGGGTTTTCGAGCCCTTTAACCATTACGGCAAATCCAAATTGGAAGCGGAGTATGTCTACGAAGCCTGGCGTAAAGCCGATGGCAGTAACAAATTAACCATCATTCGCCCGACGGTAGTGTTTGGTGAAAACAATCGCGGCAACGTTTATAACCTGTTCCGCCAAATTGCCAGCGGTCGCTTTGTGATGATCGGCAGCGGCAATAATATGAAGTCCATGGCCTACGTTGAGAATATTGCCGCCAGACTTGAGTATGCACTGGATCAACAGGCCACTTATCAGGTCAGCAATTATGTTGATAAACCCGACTTCACCATGAATCAGCTGGTAGACGTTATTTCTTCTTCATTAGGCAGAAATAATAAGACTATTCGCATTCCTTATCTATTTGGGATCTGCGGGGCAACGGCATTAGATGTGGTGAGTAAAATAAGTCACCGAAAATTTCCTATTAGCCGCGTGCGGGTGCAGAAATTCTGTGCCAGAACACAATTTAAAAGCAATGTTCAATGTGATTTCGTGGCGCCAGTCGAACTTGATTCGGCAATCGAAAAAACAATTAAGCATGAGTTTTCATAGAGATAACTTTATTACGGGTTAGGGTTATTTATTTTTCATCTCTGACAAGCAGATAAATCTGTATTAAACGGGATTGGCTCATGCTGACTTATATCCTGGGACTGTCAATTTTATTTTTGTTAATAGCGCATTGGGAGCTGTAACTCAAGGGCGGTAGCGTGCTTATTCGCTGGAGGAACAATGTTATATCAACTGAGCGTGATATTTATTTTGGCGCTGGTGCTGGTGGTTATTGCCCGCCGCGCTGCGTTGGCGGTGGGGTTAGTGGATAAACCCAATGCGCGCAAGCGTCATCAGGGGCATGTTCCGCTGGTCGGCGGGATCGTCATTTACCTCATTATGACGCTGGTGACCTTTTGGCAGCCCGAATGGTTGCCGCACAGTACCACCTTCTTGCTGAGCATTACGGCGCTGGTATTGCTGGGCGTTCTGGATGACCGCTTTGATCTGCCGGTGACGCCACGCGTCATCGTGCAGGGAGGGATTGCGCTGGCGATGATGCTGGCGGCAGGGATGCAACTCACCTCCTTTGGTTACCTGTGGGGTCATCAAGAACTGCAGCTGGGCTACGCGGCCTTGTTGATCACGCCGCTGGCGGTGTGGGGGGCGATCAACGCCTACAACATGGTTGACGGCATCGACGGCCAACTGGGCGCGCTGTCCTGCGTCACGTTTATGGCGCTGGCCATCCTGTTCGGCCTGGCCGGGCATGAAGAGCAGGCGTTGTGGTGTCTGAGCCTGATTGCGGCCCTGGCGGCCTACCTGTTGTTCAACCTCAGTCTGTTCGGTGCGCGCAACAAGATTTTCATGGGGGATGCCGGCAGCATGGTCATTGGGTTTAGCGTGCTGTGGCTGCTGATAGCCGCCACCCAGGGCGAAGACGCCGTGATGCGACCGGTGACCGCACTGTGGCTGATTGCCATTCCGCTGATGGACATGGTAACGGTGATGACGCGTCGTTTGCTGCGTCGACAGAGTCCTTTCAAGGCTGGGCGCGATCATTTGCATCATATTCTGATGCGTCGTGGCCTCAATGCGCGTCAGGCGCTGAGTATGAGCTGCATGCTGGCGGTGACGCTGGCCTGCGTCGGCATCTGCAGCGAGGTGCTGCAACTGCCCGATCACCTGATGCTGCTGGCCTTTGTATTTTGCTTCTTCGGTTATTTTGCCCTGCTGCACGAACCTCGTCAGGGCAGAGTTTTTACCGATAACCCTACCGCCGATCGTTAATCCTCCCACGGGCCGCAACGGCGGCCCGTTTTTCACGGTACCGTTATGAACCTTCATTTGCCTCATTTGATGCCACTGGTGCTGTCCAGCGTGCTGCTCAGTGGTTGCACCGCCTTTCCGGGTTCACACCTGCCGACCCAGGGCAAAGAAAAAGTGACTCAGCAGGACGAAGATTTCGACCTCAACAAACAGGTTCAGGTGTATCGCGTCACGCCGATGCTGCTGGAAAAAATGCGTCGCATAGAACCGGTAGCGCGACCCAACCTGGCGTTGGATCAGCGGTTGCAAAGCTATCAGTACCGCATCGGCGTTGGCGACGTGCTCAACGTTACCGTCTGGGATCACCCGGAGCTGACCACCCCGGCAGGGCAATACCGCAGCGCCAGCGACACCGGTAACTGGGTGCATGCCGATGGCGCCATCTTCTATCCGTACATTGGTAAGGTGCAGGTGGTGGGCAAAACCGTTACCGAAGTGCGCAACCAGATTGCCAGCCGCCTGGCGACCTATGTGGAAAGCCCGCAGGTGGACGTCAGCATCGCCGCCTTCCGCTCGCAAAAGGTGTATGTCACCGGTGAGGTGAAAACTTCTGGGCAGCAGGCCGTGACCAACGTGCCGCTGACCATTCTGGATGCCATCAACGCCGCCGGCGGGCTGACCGATAACGCCGACTGGCGCAACGTGGTGCTGACGCACCAGGGCAAAGAACAGCCGATTTCGCTGCAGGCATTGATGCAGCGCGGTGACATCAGCCAGAACCATTTGTTGACGCCCGGCGACATCCTCTATGTGCCGCGTAACGATGAACTGAAAGTGTTTGTGATGGGCGAGGTTGGCAAGCAGTCGACGCTGAAAATGGACCGCAGCGGCATGACCCTGACCGAGGCCCTGGGCAGTTCCGAAGGGATCAGCCAGACGGTGGCCGATGCCACCGGGGTGTTCGTGATCCGTCCAAACGGCGGCAAGCAGCCAAAACGGCTGGCGTCGCTGTACCAGTTCGACCTGTCTGATGCCGCCGCACTGGCGATGGGCACCGAATTCCAGTTGGAGCCTTATGACGTGGTGTACGTCACCGCGGCACCGGTCGCACGCTGGAACCGCTTGATTAGCCAGCTGGTACCGACCATTTCCAGCTTCAACGACCTCAGTGAGGCCACGTTGCGGGTACGTAACTGGTAACCCCGTAACGGTGACTAAAGGAAGACCGATGATGAAGAACAATGCATTGCCGATTGTGATGGCCGAGCAGGACGACAAATTGGAGTGGGAGCGCCTGATTGGCCCGCTGTGGGACAACCGCTGGCGCATTCTGCTGGTGACCGGCGTAGCCGGGATCCTGGGCTGTGCCTATGCCCTGATGGCAACGCCAATCTATCAGGCCACGGCTTTGGTGCAGGTGGAAAAACAACTTTCGGGCGACTCGCTGCTGCGCGAAACGCTGGACAGTTCGATCGGCGGAGTCGGTCAGAACTCGGCGACCCAGGACGAGGTCTCGCTGGCGAAATCACGTTACGTAATTGGCAAAACCGTCGACGACCTCGGCCTGACGGTGCGCATCAGCCCGGACTATTTCCCGCTGTTCGGCAAGGGCATCGCTCGCCTGAGTGGCGAAGTGACGCCGGTACTGCGTATTTCTTCCATGAAGGTGCCGGCGGTGATGCAGGGCCAGGAACTGACCCTTACCGTCGATGATCCGCAGCATTACAGCCTGGGTCATGACGGCAAAACCTTGTTCAGCGGCGTTGTGGGGCAAACGCTGCAGCAGGGCGGTTGGTCGGTCAACGTGAGCGAGCTTGAAGCGCAGCCGGGCACCACCTTCACCGTGGTTAACGTACCGCGCCAAAAAGCGGTGGACGATCTGCGCAATATTCTCGATGTCGCGCCTGGCGGCAAGGAAAGTGGCATCATGACCTTCAGCCTGGCGGGGGAGGATCCGCAGCGTGCGGAAGCGGTGCTCAAGAGCATCACCGATAACTACCTGCAGCAGAATGTGGATCGCAAAACGGAAGAAGCTCAGCGCATGCTGGCCTTCCTGCATGAGCAGTTGCCACGGACCCAGACTTCGCTCAATAACGCCGAGAATCAGCTTAATCAATTCCGCCAGCAGAACGACTCGGTAGACCTGTCGCTGGAGGCCAAGTCGGTGCTGGACACCCAGGTGCAACTTGAAGGGCAGCTCAATGAGTTGACCTTCAAAGAGGCGGAAATTTCCAAGCTCTATACCCGGGTACACCCGGCCTACCGTGCTCTGTTGGAAAAGCGCGCCACGCTGGAGGCTGAAAAGGCGCGGCTTGGCAAACAGGTGCAAACCTTGCCGAAAACCCAGCAGGAAATTTTGCGCCTCACCCGCGACGTGCAGGTGGATCAGCAGGTCTACATGCAGTTGATGAACAAGCAGCAGGAGCTGAGCATCAGCAAGGCCGGTACCGTGGGCAACATCCGCATCATCGATGAGGCCGAAACCGGTCTGCGGCCGGTACAGCCACAAAAAGCGATGATCGTGTTCTTCGCTCTGCTGATGGGCGGTGTGCTGTCGGCGTCGGTGGTGGTGTTGCGTGCCGCGCTTCATCGTGGCATCAGCGATACCGATACGCTGGAAAAACGTGGGATCAGCGTGTATGCCACGGTGCCGTTGTCGCCCTGGCAGCAAAAGCGCAATCGAGTTCAGCAGCAGCTGTTGACCAAACACAGCAGCGGCAAACTGCCGATCCTGGCGCAGGAAGAACCGGAAGATCTGTCCGTTGAGGCTATCCGCAGCCTGCGCACCAGCCTGCATTTCGCCATGATGGAGGCCAAGAACAATATTCTGATGGTATCCGGCGCCAGCCCGGCCAGCGGGAAGAGTTTTACCAGCACCAACCTGGCAGTGGTGATCGCTCAGGCAGGGCAGCGGGTATTGCTGATCGACGCCGACATGCGCAAAGGCTTTTTGCACCGTTGGTTGAACAACAGCGCCAAGGCTGGTTTGTCAGATATGCTGTCCGGGCTGATTGCGCCAGAGATGGCGGTGAAGAAGACCGACATTGCCAACCTGGATTTCGTGCCGCGTGGCCAGGTACCGCCCAATCCGTCCGAACTGCTGATGCACCAGCGCTTTGCCGATTTCTTGCGCTGGGCGGGCCAGAATTACGATCTGGTGCTGATCGATACGCCACCGGTGTTGGCGGTGACCGACGCGGCGATTGTTGGGCATCACGCCGGTACGGCACTGATGGTGGTGCGTTTCGAGGTCAACACCGTCAGGCAGATTGAGACCAGCATCCGCCGGTTCGAACAAAATGGCGTCGCTATTAAAGGGGTGATCCTCAACGGCATGGTGAAGAAAACCGCTACCGACGCCGGTTACTATGCCTTTGCTTACCCGAGCCATCAGGAAAAGGTCCAGTAACCCTATGAAAGCGATGCTGATGAACTCCCTGTGGTTAATGTTGGAGCGAGTATCGCTGAGCCTGTCGGGGATTTTCGTTTCGGTTTACGTCGCGCGCTATCTGGGGCCGGCGCAGTACGGGCTGATTAACTATTTGCTGTCGGTGATTGCCATCGCGGTTCCGCTGGTGCAATTGGGGGCCGACGCGGTGTTGTTCAACCGCGTCGCCCGCCAGCGGCAAAGTGGCATTCGGTTGATGCTGGCCTCGATGCGTCTGCGGCGGCAACTCTTTGCGCTGATCGCGGTGCCGCTGATGGCCTGGGCAATGTTAACGCAGGATCGCACCAGCCAGATCATGATGGCACTGATGCTGGTCAGCGCGTATTTCTCGGTGCAGGACGTTTATAAAATCTATTACGACGCCCTGTTGAAATCGAAGCTGAACACGCTGATCAACAATGTGGCGCTGCTGTTGTCGATTGTTGTGCGGCTGGCGCTGGTGCATGCCAAGCTGCCGCTGGAATGGTTTGCGGTGCCCTATGTGCTGAGCAGCCTGATCCCCTACGGGGTACGTTGGCTGCTGTTTCGCCGCGAGCAAGGGGGCATGCGGCCCATCAGCCTGCGTCATCAACGGCGCTATGGCCGCTATCTGCTGAAGGTGGGGCTGCCGCTGGCCGTGTCCGGACTATCGATTGTCATCTATACGCGTATCGATCAGATCATGATCGGTAACTACCTCGGGGAACACAGCGTTGGGCTGTACAGCGCCGCCATCACCCTGAGCCAGGGGTGGGTCTTTGTGCCCATTGCGCTGATTACCTCGATGATGCCGGGGGTGGCCAACGCCGGTTCCGTAAGCGAGCAGGAAGGGCGGATCCGACTGCTGTATCTGGTGGTTCTGCTGCTTTCTATGCCGGTGATATTACTGCTGTCGCTGTTCCCTGGCCCGATAGTGAAGCTGATGTTTGGCGACAGTTACCGTGAAACCGCCACCATTCTGGCGCTGTGCTCGGTGACTTCACTGTTCTCAGTGATGGGCACTGTTTCTTACCGGGCGATCGTGTTGTTTGGCGGTTATCGGTTTATCGCGATAAAAATGCCTTTGGCCGCTTTGGTCAACGTGCTGATGAATCTGGTATTGATCCCGCGTTATGGCATTTTGGGCGCGGCGATATCAACGTTGATTACCGAATTTATTTCATTTTTTGTACTTAATGGCTTTTTTAGAAAAGGACAAATTACCCGGCTGCAGGTCACCTGCTACCGCTGTTTGCCGCAACTAATAGGGAAGGTGCGAGAACTTTATGCTAAATAATCTGGTGAAGGGTTTTTACCGTAATATACCCGACGCATTATATCATCAGCTAAAATACGCTTTGTTTTTTCGCAAGCTACCGCATCTGGCTAAACCGATGGGGTATAGCGAGAAACTGATGCGCAGGAAAGTCTATCCTCTGGCGATGTATACTCAGCTGTCCGATAAGTATCTGGTCAGGGAATATATTGAAAAGCTGTGGGGGAAAGAATACCTGATTGAACTTTATGCTCAGGGTGAGAAATTAACTGAGGAAATGTACCAGTCATTGCCTGACGCCTTTGTGATTAAGGCGAATCACGGCAGCGGTTATAACAAGCTGGTGTTTGATAAAAGCCAGACCAGCTTTAATGAATTGAGGGTGCTGACCAACAGCTGGCTGCGACAGAATTTTTATCAGGTCTATCGCGAGCGTCATTATAAGGATATTTCGCCGTGCATCATGGTGGAAAAAATGTTGCTGGAAGACGGCAAAACCCCGAATGACATCAAGATCCACTGTTTTAATCGCAACGGGGAAGTGCGTTTTTTCATCCAGATTGATTACCAGCGCTTTATCGACCACCGCCGTGATTTTTTCGATGCCCAATGGAATCGCACCGAAATCCGCATGGGGGTGCCCAACAGCGAAGTGCCGATGGAGAAACCCTGTCGCCTGGATCAGATGCTGCAGCTGGCACGCCAGGTGGCAGAACAGTTCTCTTACGTAAGGGTGGATTTTTATCAGGTGCAGGAACGGATCTATTTTGGCGAGTTAACATTTACTCCCGGAGCCGGCCTGCAACGATTCACACCGGAAATTATTGAACAAGAGTGGGGAGGTTATTTCCAGGAGTAGTTGAGTAACCGGTAGGCTGCGCGTATTTACCGCGTCAGGACGGGGGGAAGTAACCGGACAAGGATATTCTGGGATAACAAGCTATTCCGTTGGCATTAGCATTGTTTTGCCAAATGATAATATATTGTTGAGGTAATAAATGGACTTATCGATTGTCATTCCCGTTTTTAATAACTCAGCCAGTTTGGCCACCACATTAGTCAGGATGACTAATGCCTGCTCCGGTTTCGACTACGAAATTATCGTGGTTGATAATGCGTCGAACAAACAAGAGTTGGATAATATGCGCAGCCTGTTGGTCGCCAATCGTCGGGCGCGGCTGCACGAAAGTAAAGTGCGGCGTAATACGGCGGCCTCGTGCAATACCGGGTTTCGTTTAGCGCGCTCGGACGTGGTTTTTTTTCTGGAGCCGGAGGATTCGTTTAATACCAACTATATTATCCGCCGCCTGAAACGTCATCAGGACCCCCGAATAGACATTATCTTCGGCAACTACGTCACGGTTAGTGATAAGAATATTCGCAGTTATCGTTTCGATTATAAAGAGGGTGTGGCGGGAGCGGATTTTTTATTTCTTGATATGGGTGATATTCGCACCTCAACCATCAGCCTGCGCAAAAAGGAAGACCGGCGTTTTTTATTTCCGGAGTTTCTCTACAAGTATCAAGACTGGGGATTTTTGGTCAACGCCACCAATCTGGGGGCCAGGGTGGCCTTCGACGAGGGGCGCGGCGTGTTTATCCGCTGCGGCGATGCCGATACCGATCGTTGCCGGATGAATATCGATGCCAGCGAGCAGTTTATCGATGCTTACCTTCATGCCAGCGGCCGCTATATCAGCGGTTTTGCCTGCAAACACCTGCTGGCCTCGCTGTACAGCGAAAACCTGCAGGCCTTCACCTATTACTCAGCGCGCACCGAGCGCGATGCCCTGAGCAGCAAATTCAGGGCGATCAAACTGTACGGCGACTGTCTGGCCAGACTGGGGCTGTTTCCACTGGGCGGGCGACTGTTGCGTACCGCCCGCGAGGGATTTCGGAGATGACATGCAGCAACGAAAAGTAGCGATTGTGATTGAGAACATCGCCGAAAAAGGCGGTACCGAGCGGGTGGCCAGCAGCCTGGCCAATGCGCTGACGACGCGTTTGGGGCATCAGGTGGATCTGGTGTCGATCAGCGGCGACCGGGCATTTTACCCGCTGGAGGAGTCAGTGAGTTTACGCTTTATGCCTGGCAGAACGCTGTTGTGGCCCTGGCGATTGGCATGGTTTTTACGGCGCGGCCGCTATGACGTAATTATCACCGTTTCGATGGGCAAACTGTCGTCGATCATGGTGCCGTACCTGCGGTTGCTGTGTCCGCACAGCCGGCTGTTGCTGAGTGAGCACGTCAGTTTTCACCAGTATGCCTGGCCGATGAAGTGGCTAAAGGTGCTGGTCTACCGACTCGGTGACCGCACGGTACTGCTGACGAAGAAAGATTTGGCCACCATCAGCCGTTGGGTGCCCGGCCGCAAATGTCGGGTGATTGAGAACGTTTCACCCTTCCCGGTGCAACCGCCGCAACCGGCTCAGCAACAGCCGGTGGCGCTGGCGGTGGGGCGGTTATGCCGACAGAAAGGGTTTGACCGCCTGATCGCCGCCTGGCAGCAGATAGCGCCGCAAGCGCTGGGTTGGCAACTGCATATCGTCGGCGACGGCCCGGACCGGGGGGCACTGCAACAGCAGATTGACGCCGCCGGTCTGGGTGGTCAGGTGAAGCTGTTGCCGGCGACGGCGGATATCGCCAGTCACTACCGTCAGGCCGCGATGCTATTGATGACCTCGCGTTACGAAGGTTTGCCGATGGTGCTGATTGAAGCGATGAGTTTTGGTCTGCCCCTGGTGGCGTATGACTGTCTGACCGGACCGGCTGAGCTGATTGATGACGGTGAGAACGGTTATCTGGTGGCGGAGGACGATATCGAGGCCTTCAGCCAACGAACGCTGGCGCTGATAGGCGACGGCGAGTTGCGTCAGCGCTTCTCTCTGCACTCGTTGGCGCGGGCGCAGCAGTACATTCCCGAGCGTATTTATCCCCAATGGCAACAGCTTATCGCTGGAGGTTAAGATGGAAAAAGTTTCAGTTATCATGCCGGCTTACAACGCAGCGGGCTTTATCAAAGAGTCGATCCTCGGGGTGCTGAACCAGACTTACCAGGATTATCACCTGTATGTGATCGACGATGCTTCCACGGATCATACCGCCGAGGTGGTAAAACCGTTCATCCACGATCGTCTGACTTACATCCGCAACGACACCAATCAGGGCGTGGCCGAGACCCGCAACATCGCGATTGAAGCCGCGCGCGGCGATTATATTGCGTTTTGCGACAGCGATGACGTCTGGCACCCGAACAAGCTGGCGCGTCAGGTCGGTATTCTCAAGACCAACCGCTACGACGTGGTGTGCTCCCATTATTACACCTTCGAAGATGACCCGACGCGGGTGAAAAACTACCGCGGCGCCGGCGAAATCATCGCCTATAAAGACATGTTGAAAAGCAACTGGATCGGCAATCTGACCGGCATGTACAACCAGCGACAGGTCGGCAAGGTGTACCAGAGCAAAGTGGGCCATGAGGACTACGTGATGTGGCTGTCGGTACTGGAGAAGGCGCGTAACCACATGGCTTACTGCATCCCCGAACCCCTGGCCTTTTATCGCCTGTCGGCGCAGTCGCTGTCCGGCAATAAATTCCGCGCGGCCGACTGGCAGTGGCAGATATATCGCCGCCATCTGGGGCTTTCCTATCAGAAGTCCTGTTATCTGTTCTTCTCCTATCTGTACAGCGCGGTGATGAAAAGACAATGAATTTCAGCAAACTAACCTCGGCCTGCCTGCTGGCGAGCGCCGGCTGGGCGGGGCTGGCCAATGCGGCCGGCTGCGACAGCAACCTGCTCAAGGATCCCGGCTTCGAGCAGGGTGGTGCCGGGTGGTCGCTGGCCTCGGCGCAGGTGGTCGCGGGTGGCCACGGCGGTCAGAGCAGCCTGTTTTATCAAAATCACAACCCGGCCAACTACCACAACATGCTGCAAACCCTGTCGGTCAAACCGGGTCAACAGTTGGCTTTTGGTGCCTGGGTACGCGGTGAAAACCTCAGGGGCAAGGGCGAAAATCAGGGTGCCGGCGTGTTTGTCGAAAGCTATGACGACCAGGGACGTTTTTTGGCGGGCAGCTATCCGCAGGGGCTGCTGGGCACCAGCGGCTGGCAGCCGGTGACCGGCGATTTTCGGGTGCCACCACGGGCGGTGAAAGTGGTGCTGGGCGTTTATCTGCGTCAGGGCACCACCGGCAATGCCTGGTTTGACGATGTTTACGCCTGCCTGCAACCCGTTGCGCCGGAGCTGTACCAGATGCGCAGCGGTAACGGCGCGGCCTCCAGCCTGATTGAAGTGGTGGATCCGCAGCAGGTGCAGGTGGACAGTACCCTGGTCGATGACAAAAACACCGCGGTGAAACGTGACAGCCGCCGTTATGCCATCAGCGGGCAGCAAAAGGTGGAATTTCCGCTGCCGGCCGATTTGGCTGCCGGCGAGTATCGTTTGCAGCAGCAGGTGACGGACGTGGCCACGCAACGCAGTCAGCGCAGCGAAATGCCGATCAGCGTCGGTCGCCCTCAGCCCAAGGTAGCGCTGGATGCTCAGGGTTACGTGTTGAAGCAAGGCAAGCGCTTCTTCCCGCTCGGCATCTACATGTACGGCGAGATGGCGACGGACGAGCATCTGGCGCGCATCCGCGATGCCGGTTTCAATACCTTGCTCAATTACAACTACGGCACCGGCCGCGACCCCTATAACTATTTCCGCAAAACCCAGCAGTATGGTTTGCAGGTGATTTTTTCGCTCAAGGATATGTACGCCGGCACCCGCTTTGCGCCGGAAACCAAAATGAGCTATCCGCAGCTGACGGCCAGCTATGTGGAGAAGTTCAAGCATCAACCAAACCTGCTCGCCTGGTACATCAACGACGAACTGGGCCCGGAATATGTGCCGCAGATTGAGCAAAAGCACCTGCAGGTCAAGCAGTTGGATCCGGATCACCTGACGTTCCAGGTGTTGGACAAGACCGGGACGCTCAATGCCTATTTCAACAGTTCGGACGTGTTGGCCAGCGACCCTTATCCGGTCGGCAGAGACGCCGATCTGACGCGAACGCTGGAGTACAGCCGTATTACCAGCCAGGTGGCGCGCCAGGCAAAAGGAGCCTGGTTGGTGATGCAAATTATGGATCATGCCGCTTACGCCCCCGGCCGTAAGCCGCGTCAGCCTACCGAGGCGGAGATCCGCAATCAGGCCTGGTTAGGGCTGATCGGCGGGGCCAGAGGCATCCTGTTTTATTCCTATACCGACTTGTTCTACAAGCGCCAGCGTGGCGGCTTCAGCCAGCAGGAGTTTGACGCTATCTGGCGCGGCGTCGCCGGCGTAGCACAGCAGATTGTCAGCTTTGAGCCTTACCTGCTTTCCGGTGAAAGCCGGTTGTTGCAAGGCAACAATACCGCCATCCCGGCCCGGCTGTTTATCCGCGGCGATCGCGGCCTGGTACTGATAGCCAACCCTTATTACCGTCAAATGTCGGCACGTTTTGATCTGCCTGCCGGTTGGCAGGCTCAGGGGCAACGGCAGATTGAGGCGGAATTGCCTTCGATGGGCAGCCGTGCGGTATGGGTGCAACGTCAAACAGAAGATAAAGGATAACCGGTCATGAATATTACCCTGAGCCTGATTATTCCTGTGTACAAGGTTGAGGCTTATATCGAGGCGTGCCTTGATTCGGTGCTGCAACAGCTGCCTGACTGGGCGGAAGTGATCATCGTGGATGACGGCAGCCCGGACGGTGCCATCGGCATTGCCGAAGAGATGCTGTGTCGCTACCCGCAGCACAAACGGCGGGTCAGCATTTTGCGCCAGGAAAATCAGGGGTTAAGCCAGGCGCGCAACAACGGCATTGACCATGCCGAGGGGAACTACATTGGCTTCCTGGACTCCGACGATGTACTGCTGGAGGGCTACTTCAGCATTTTGGGGCGTTTGTTGGCGGATAATCCGTTGGCCGACATTGTGGCCTTCAACGCCCAGCGCTTTTCGACCTTCAATAACGGCAAGATCCAACCGGACGGAACCATGGCTATCGTGCCCGGTAATGCGGCTCCGCAGCAGCGTGATGAGCATATGGCGCTGCTGGCAGACAGCTTTAACCGCAGCATGTGGTACGCCTGGGCGAGGATTTATCGCAAAACGCTGTTCGATGAGGCTCGCTTCCCGGCGGGGCGCAATTTTGAAGATATTCAGCTGATCCCGCAGCTTTACCTGAAGGCCGAACGCATCGTGGTCTGCGATACGCCGTTGGTGGGATACCGCGCCAACCCGAATGGCATTACGCGCGCGCCCAAGCGACGCGATCTGGACGATCTGGATTACGCACTCGACGGCGCTGACAGCGGGCGACGGCAGGGACTGGGGCATGGACTTTACTCGATTCTCTACGTCACCACCCTGAAAGCGCGCTTGCTGGTGGGGGTGGACTTTTTCGGGCCGCGTGATGCGTTGCGCGAAACCCGCGAGCTGAAGCGCCGTTATTCCGGCCTGCGCGGCGAGGAGCGTAAAATGCTGAGCCGTAAAAACCGGCTGTTTTACCGTAGCCCGCTGGCCTACTACCTGATGGCCCGGCTGTACAACCTGCGCGGCTAGCGGCACAGCATTCGCCTCTTTCCCGTTTTCGTCAAAGCAGCAGCATGCTGCACCCATGTCAATTGGGGCGAGCCCTCTCGCCCCCAACAGGCAGAATAAAACTATGAGTATCACCGTCAGCGTCATCATACCCACCTATGGCCGCAGCGAACTGCTGGCACGCGCCATCGATAGCGTATTGGCACAAACCCATCGCCCGTTGGAAATCATCGTGGTGGATGACAACCCGCAGGGCGACGCCCATCGCCTGGCGACCCGCGAGCGCCTGGCCGACTACATTGAGCGGGGTGAGATTATCTATTACCCGCGCAGGCGCAATGGCGGCGGCGCGCTGGCACGTAACAGCGGGATCCTGCGTTCGAGCGGTCAGTACATCAGCTTTCTGGATGATGACGATTACTACCACTCACAGAAAATCGCCCGTCAACTGGCGTTTATGCAGCAGGGCGATTACGACGTCAGCCTGTGCGATATGGATATTCTGAAAAACGGGCAGATCAGCGCCGAGCATTACTACCGCGCGCGTTGCGAAGGGCTGGAGGACTTTATGCTGGCCGGCGTAGCCTACACGCCGATGATCATGATGCGCCGTAGCACGGCGATTGCGGTACGGGGTTTTTTCAACACTCCTCGCTACCAGGATCATATCTTCCTCTACCGGCTGCTGGCGGCCGGAGCGAAGATCGGTACGCTGCATGAACGACTGGCGGTGCACAACGACCATGACGGCGAACGCATCACCTCCAGTCCGAAGGGCATTATTGGCTACCGCAACAAAATGCAGTTTGAGCAGCGGCTGATGCCGCAGGTATCACCCCGGGCACGCAAGATCATGCGTCTGCGCCATACCTGCATTACTTCGCGCATCATTACCGACGGCAAGAGTCGCCTGGCAGGCGTTTTCTATGGGTTGAAGGGCATTGTTTACGTTAATAGCGGCTTGATGGCGGGGGTGTATATGAAAAATATCATCCGCAATGTGTTTTTCCGAGGCGTGCCGTTCTGAGATGCGTTTCGCGTACTCCGTTACCCTTAAGAGATTCCCCCTTTCAGAGGATGATTATGCGCTTTGAACGTTCGACGCTGATCGGCAGCGTACTGTTGCTGACGGTACCGCTTTTCGCCTTGTTGCACAGCATAGGTACGCTGAGGGCAGGAAAGAAAAACTCGGCGGCTTATGTGCTGATTGCGCTGTGTTTTTTCTTTTTCTTCATCAAAATTCCGCCGCTGGCAGACCTTTACCGCCACTTTGCCAACTACGATGCCATCAATTCGGCGACCCGCCTGAGTGATGTCATTCAGGGCAAGGTGGACGTGGTGCTGTACGCCAATTTCTATATTTTCAAAACGCTGGGGATCCCCTTTTTCATTATTCCGGGGCTGTACGTCGCGCTGTCGGTTTACTGCTATCTCAGCGCGCTGAATATCGTCATGCTGCATTCCGGCAAGGCGTTCACGGCGCGGCAGTTTGTGCTGCTGCATCTGGCGGTGCTGTTTTTGATTAACCCGTTTATCATTGCCATGGGGCTGCGCTTTGGCTTCTCGATGGCGGTGATGACCCTGGCGATGGTGCTGTTTTGCCATAAGCTTAACCGTCCGCTTGCCGCGGGCCTGATGCTGTTCGCCATGTTGACCCATTTTTCCAGCATGCTGCTGGTGGGGGTGTTTCTGTGCAGCCGGGTGATGCGCCTGAACCGCCTGCTGACGGTGGTGTTCAGCGCCATCGCCTTTCTGACCGCCAAGTTTGCGCTGCCGTTTATCGTTTCCCATATTACGATCTCCGGCATCAACAGTTACTCCGACGTCTATACCTCCGGCATGTACGCCAGCGACTACCTGACATCCGGCAACGCCAACGGCATGATTAACTTCCTGATTGTGTTATTCCCGGCGCTGTTTCTCGGCGTGTTTATGCTCGCTCACCCGATGCGCAATCAGGCGGGGGACATCAAAAACTACGCGGCATGGCTGGTGGTGTTTGTGTTCCTGTGTTCCAGCTCGCTGCAGGCGGCCAGCCGCTATGCCAGCGTGGCCTCGGTGTTCTTGCTGTTTTATTACGTGGCTCATCGGGGATCGTTCATCCGCGGCAGATTCAACTACTTCTTCCTGTGCTTTATGCTGATGGCCACCGGTTATAACCTGATAGAGAACATTTACGTTCCGCGTCGCCCGATCATGCTGGGGCAGATGTGGCAGTCGTTCTATAAAACGCCGCTGCTGAACCTGTTCTATGGCGAACAGGAATATGAGCAGTATCTGCAATTTATCAACCGCGACAGCGGCGAGTGGATAGGGCATGAGATGGATTTAGGCTAATGCGCTTTTTTAATCACTTCACCGAATCGGAAGCGGGAATCAGCCCGTTTGAGACCGTTGACAAAGTTTAATGGTAGGGGCGCTGCATGCTGCGCCCAATAGCATCATCAATGGGTTAAATCGGGTCGAACATGTTCGGCCCCTACCGGTTTAGCCCTTTCGCTGGTTTGTCAGCAGTCTGAAGCGGGCATCAGCCCGTTTCTACCCCCAAATACCTCGCCCCGCTCAGCACATCCCGTCATAGAAGTTCCATCTCATAATTTCTATCTTATTTTCAATTAATTAAATCAATTTCACGCACTGATACTTTAGGGGTAGGCTTGCCGTTGCCGCCGTTATTCTCCCCCCGTTCTCTTGATCGCAATCAATTTGCCCAACTTCTGGCCTCAGTAGGCTGGCGGCAGATTGAGCAACGTCATTACCCGCCGTATTTCAAGCCGCAGCGTTGTTACCTGCGTTAGCTCACTCCAGTTACTTACTTGAGTAAGCGCCTGGAGATGAGCGAACTGGCCACCTGGCTGCGACTTGAAATCCATAGGGTAAAAAATATTAAAAAGCCCTCAGGAGAATTCCGGATGAGCAAGTTTCTAGACCGATTCCGCTATTTTAAGCAGTTGGCGGAACCCTTTTCTGGCGATCATGGCCAGACGTTGAACACCAACCGCGACTGGGAAGACGGCTACCGTAGCCGTTGGCAGCATGACAAGATTGTGCGCTCCACCCATGGGGTCAACTGCACCGGCTCCTGCAGCTGGAAAATTTATGTGAAAAACGGCCTGGTCACCTGGGAAACCCAGCAGACCGATTACCCACGTACCCGTCCCGATCTGCCAAACCATGAACCGCGCGGTTGCCCACGTGGCGCCAGCTATTCCTGGTATCTGTACAGCGCCAACCGCCTGAAATACCCGTTGATGCGCAAACGCCTGATCAAACTGTGGCGCGAAGCCAAGGCGTTGCACAGCGATCCCGTCGATGCCTGGGGTTCGATCGTCAGCGATCCTGAAAAAGCCAAAAGCTACAAAGTGGCGCGTGGGCGCGGCGGTTTTGTGCGTTCCAGCTGGCAGGAGGTTAACGAGCTGATCGCCGCTTCCAACGTCTACACCGCCAAAACCTTCGGTCCGGATCGCATCATCGGCTTCTCGCCAATCCCGGCAATGTCGATGGTGTCTTACGCCGCCGGCGCCCGTTATCTGTCGCTGATTGGCGGCACCTGCCTGAGCTTCTACGACTGGTATTGTGACTTGCCGCCGGCCTCGCCAATGACCTGGGGCGAACAGACCGACGTGCCGGAATCCGCCGACTGGTATAACTCTTCCTACATCATCGCCTGGGGTTCCAACGTGCCTCAGACGCGCACCCCGGACGCGCACTTCTTCACTGAAGTCCGTTACAAAGGCACCAAGACCGTGGCGGTCACGCCGGACTACGCCGAAGTCGCCAAGCTGTGCGACCAGTGGCTGAATCCGAAGCAGGGCACCGACAGCGCGATGGCGCTGGCGATGGGCCACGTAATGCTGAAAGAGTTCCACCTGGATCGTGAGGTGGGTTATTTCCGCGATTACGTGCGTCGTTATACCGACATGCCGATGCTGGTCATATTGGAGCCGCGCGAAGAAGGGCATTACGCCGCCGGTCGTCTGCTGCGCGCCGCCGATTTGGTTGACGGCCTGGGGGAAGAAAATAACCCTGAATGGAAAACCGTTGCCATTGATCAACGCAGCGGCGAGCTGGTTGCTCCGCAGGGGTCGATCGGTTTCCGCTGGGGCGAACAGGGCAAATGGAACCTGGAACAACGCGCCGGCCAAGACGCGCAGGAAGTAGAGTTGCAACTCAGCCTGCTGGGCGCACATGACGACGTGGCCGAGGTGGGTTTCCCTTACTTTGGCGGCATCAAAAGCGGCGCTGCCGAGGGCGGGAACTTCAACAGCGTGGCGCTGGACGAGATCCTGCTGCACAAACTGCCGGTCAAACGCCTGCGTCTGGCGGACGGCAGCGAAGCGCTGGTGACCAGCGTGTATGATTTGACCCTGGCCAACTACGGCCTCGAGCGCGGCCTGAACGACGCCAACTGTGCCACCGGCTACGACGATATCAAAGCCTATACCCCGGCCTGGGCCGAGCAAATCACCGGCGTTTCCCGCCACAACATCATCCGCATTGCGCGCGAATTTGCCGACAATGCCGAAAAAACCCATGGTCGTTCGATGATTATCGTCGGTGCCGGTGTCAACCACTGGTACCACATGGACATGACCTACCGTGGGCTGATCAACATGTTGATCTTCTGCGGCTGCGTCGGCCAGAGCGGTGGCGGCTGGGCGCACTACGTCGGCCAGGAAAAGCTGCGGCCGCAGACCGGCTGGCTGCCGCTGGCGTTTGGCCTCGACTGGCAACGTCCGCCGCGTCATATGAACAGCACCTCGTTCTTCTACAACCATTCCAGCCAGTGGCGCTACGAAACCGTAGGCACCGAAGAGCTGTTGTCGCCGATGGCGGACAAATCACGCTTTGGCGGTAGCCTGATCGATCTCAACGTGCGTGCCGAGCGCATGGGCTGGTTGCCGTCCGCACCACAGCTGGGCACTAACCCGCTGCATATTGCGGCGCAGGCACAAGCCGCAGGACAATCGCCGGTGGATTACACCGTCGATGCCTTGAAAAAAGGGACGTTGGGCTTTGCCGCCGAGCAGCCGGACAACCCGCAGAACTTCCCGCGTAACCTGTTCGTTTGGCGCTCCAACCTGCTGGGTTCCTCCGGCAAGGGCCATGAGTACATGCTCAAATACCTGTTGGGCACCGAAAACGGCATTCAGGGCAAGGATCTGGGCCAACAGGGCGGTGCCAAACCGCAGGAAGTGGAATGGCTGGAAAACGGCGGTGAAGGCAAGCTGGATCTGGTGGTGACCCTCGATTTCCGTATGTCCAGCACCTGCCTGTACTCCGACATCGTGCTGCCGACCGCCACCTGGTACGAAAAAGACGACATGAATACTTCGGATATGCATCCGTTTATTCACCCGCTGTCGGCGGCAGTCGATCCGGCCTGGGACTCGAAGAGCGACTGGGAAATCTACAAGGGCATTGCCAAAGCCTTCTCCGAAGTCTGCATCGGGCATTTGGGGCAGGAAACCGACGTGGTGACGCTGCCGATCCAGCATGACTCTGTCGCAGAGCTGGCGCAGCCTTACGGCGTCAAAGACTGGAAAAAAGGCGAATGTGACCTGATCCCGGGCAAAACCGCGCCGCATATTATGGCGGTAGAACGCGATTATCCGGCCACCTATGAGCGTTTCACTTCGCTGGGGCCGCTGCTGGATAAGCTGGGCAACGGCGGTAAAGGCATCGGCTGGAACACCCAGGACGAAGTCGACTTCCTGAAAAAACTCAACTACGTGAAAACCGCCGGCCCGGCAGTGGGCAGGCCGAAGATTGAAAGCGCTATCGATGCGGCCGAAGTGATCCTGGCGTTAGCGCCGGAAACCAACGGGCAGGTGGCGGTCAAGGCGTGGGACGCGCTGGGTAAAATGACCGGTCGCGATCACCGCCACCTGGCGCTGAACAAGGAAGACGAAAAAATTCGCTTCCGTGATATTCAGGCCCAGCCGCGCAAAATCATTTCCAGCCCTACCTGGTCAGGGTTGGAAGACGAACATGTGTCGTATAACGCCTGTTATACCAACGTGCATGAGCTGATCCCATGGCGCACCATCAGCGGCCGCCAGCAGCTGTATCAGGACCACGAGTGGATGCGCGCCTTTGGCGAGAGTTTGTTGGTGTACCGTCCGCCGATCGATACTCGCGCCGCGCAGCCGTTGCTGAACCAGAAGCCGAACGGCAACAGGGAGAAGGCGTTGAACTTCCTGACGCCGCACCAAAAGTGGGGTATCCACTCCACCTACAGCGACAACCTGTTGATGCTGACCCTGTCGCGCGGCGGGCCGATTGTCTGGATGAGTGAAGACGATGCCAAAGAGCTGGGCATTGAGGACAACGACTGGATCGAGGCCTTTAACGCCAACGGCGCACTGACCGCACGGGCGGTGGTCAGCCAGCGTATTCCGGCAGGCATGACCATGATGTACCACGCGCAGGAACGTATCGTGAATATCCCCGGTTCGGAAATCACCAGCCAGCGCGGTGGTATTCACAACTCGGTGACCCGCGTCTGCCCGAAACCGACCCATATGATCGGCGGCTACGCGCAGCTGGCCTACGGTTTCAACTATTACGGCACCGTCGGCTCCAACCGCGACGAGTTTGTGGTGGTACGCAAAATGAACCGCATCGATTGGTTAGACGGTGAAGGCAACGACGACTCGCAGGGCAGCCAGCAGGAGAAAGCAAAATGAAAATTCGTTCACAAGTCGGCATGGTGCTGAACCTGGACAAATGCATCGGTTGCCATACCTGTTCGGTGACCTGCAAGAACGTCTGGACCAGCCGCGAGGGTATGGAGTACGCCTGGTTCAACAACGTTGAAAGCAAACCCGGCGTCGGTTACCCGCACGCCTGGGAAGATCAGGAAAAATGGCAGGGCGGTTGGATCCGTAAAATCAACGGCAAGCTGGAACCGCGCATGGGCAGCCGCGTCGGCCTGTTGTCGAAGATTTTCGCCAACCCGGACGTACCGGCGCTGGACGACTATTACGAGCCTTTCGACTACGACTATCAGAACCTGCATACCGCGCCGCAGGGGAAACATCAGCCGATCGCTCGTCCGCGCTCGCTGATCACCGGCCAGCGCATGAAGAAGATAGAAAGCGGCCCGAACTGGGAAGAGATCCTCGGCGGTGAATTCGAAAAACGCTCGCAGGACAAAAACTTCGACAACATGCAGAAGGCGATGTACGGCCAGTTCGAAAACACCTTCATGATGTATTTGCCGCGCCTGTGCGAACACTGCCTTAACCCGGCCTGTGTCGCCACTTGCCCAAGCGGTGCCATCTACAAGCGTGGCGAAGACGGCATTGTGCTGATCGATCAGGATAAATGCCGCGGCTGGCGCATGTGCCTGACCGGCTGTCCGTACAAGAAAATCTATTTCAACTGGAAGAGCGGCAAGTCCGAGAAGTGTATCTTCTGCTACCCGCGTATCGAATCCGGCCAGCCGACGGTGTGTTCGGAAACCTGCGTTGGCCGTATTCGCTATCTTGGCGTGTTGCTGTATGACGCCGACCGCATTGAGCAGGCCGCCGCCGCCGAAAACGAACAAGACCTCTATCAGCGCCAGTTGGATATCTTCCTGGATCCGCACGACCCGGCGGTGATTGCCCAGGCGTTGCAGGATGGCATTCCACAAGGGGTTATCGAGGCCGCACAGCAGTCACCGGTGTATAAAATGGCGATGGACTGGAAGTTGGCACTGCCGCTGCACCCGGAATACCGCACGCTGCCGATGGTGTGGTACGTGCCACCACTGTCACCGATCCAATCCGCCGCCGATGCCGGTGAGCTGGCACACAACGGCGTATTGCCGGACGTGGAGAGCCTGCGTATTCCGGTGCAATATCTGGCCAACTTGCTGACCGCCGGGGATACCGCGCCGGTGCTGTTGGCGCTTAAACGCATGCTGGCGATGCGCCACTACAAACGGGCGGAAACCGTTGACGGTGTGCTGGACACCAGTGCCCTGGAGCAGGTGGGGTTGAGCGAAGCGCAGGCGCAGGAGATGTACCGTTATCTGGCGATCGCCAACTATGAAGATCGCTTTGTGATCCCGTCCAGCCACCGCGAACTGGCGCGTGAGGCTTTCCCGGAAAGCAAAGGCTGCGGCTTCAGCTTTGGTGACGGCTGCCACGGCAGCGACGGTAAATTCAATCTATTCAACAGCCGCCGTATTGACGCCATCGATGTGACGCAAAAAACCGCCCGTCAGGAGGATGCCTCATGATCAGCCTGAAAGTGATTGCCCGCCTGCTGGATTATCCTGAGCAGGCGTTATTTGACCATCAGCAGGCGCTGGTAGAGGCACTGGAGCCGGCCAGCGAACTGGATTTGCACCACAGCGCGCAGTTGATCTTGTTTATTCGTCGATTTTGCGCTCGCCCGTTGCTGGACGTGCAGGCCGAATACTGCGAACTGTTTGACCGTGGTCGCGCCACCTCGCTGCTGCTGTTTGAGCACGTGCATGGCGAATCACGCGATCGCGGCCAGGCGATGGTCGATTTGATGGCGCAATACCGTGAAGCGGGGCTGGAGATCGACAGCCGTGAACTGCCGGATTTCCTGCCGCTGTATCTGGAATACCTGGCCAGCCGCAGCCCGGCGGAGGCGCGCGGTGGCTTGCAGGACATCGCGCCGATCCTGGCGCTGTTGGGAGCCCGGTTGCAGCAGAGAGAAAGCCCGTATGCGGTTTTGTTTGACCTGTTGCTGACGCTGTCCGGTACCGAGGTGAAAAGCGCCAGCCTGGAAAGCCAGGTGGCGGGAGAAGCCAGGGACGACACGCCGCAGGCGCTGGACGCGGTCTGGGAAGAGGAGCAGATACGATTCACTTCCCAGGGCGGTCCCGGTGAGCAAGGCTGCGCTTCGGCACAGCAAACGGCGCATCAGCGGCGTTTTGCCGGCGCGGTGGCGCCACAGTACCTGGACCTGACGGATGCGCTAACCGGAACCAAAGGACGCTAATCATGCAATTTTTAAATCAATTCTTCTTCGATATTTACCCCTATCTGGCGGGAGCGATTTTCCTGATAGGCAGCTGGTTGCGTTACGATTACGGGCAGTACAGCTGGCGTGCCGGCTCCAGCCAAATGCTGGATAAAAGGGGCATGCGGTTGGCTTCCAACCTGTTCCATATCGGTATTTTGGGTATTTTCGCCGGGCACTTCCTCGGCATGCTGACGCCGCACTGGATGTATGAAGCCTTCCTGCCGATCGACGTGAAACAGAAACTGGCGATGATCGCCGGCGGTGCCTGCGGCGTGATGACGCTGGTGGGCGGGGCGCTGTTGCTGAAACGCCGCCTGACCAACCCACGAGTGCGGGCCACCAGCAGCTTTGCCGACATCATGATCCTGACGCTGTTGGTGGTGCAGGTGTGTCTGGGGCTGCTGACCATTCCGTTCTCCGCCCAGCATATGGACGGCAGCGAGATGATGAAGCTGGTGGCCTGGGCGCAGGCGGTGGTGACCTTCCACGCCGGGGCGTCACAGCATTTGACCGGCGTTGCGTTGATTTTCAAATTGCATATGGTGCTGGGCATGACGCTGTTCGTGCTGTTCCCGTTCTGCCGCCTGGTGCATATCTGGAGCGTGCCGGTGGAATACCTGACCCGTCGCTACCAATTGGTGCGTAACCGCCGCTAAAGGCAATTGGCCCTGAAAAAAAGCCCATCTGGCGAAATGAACTTCACCGATGGGCTTTTTTATGGCTGATGGGATTATTGATAGCTCAGGTTGACCTGCACAACGCTGCTGAATGTGCCGCTGCCGCTCAGGCCCTTGGGGCTGTAGATCCGCGCGGCCAGTGGAAACGCCGCTTTGCGGGCGCTGTCGATAGTCATGGACAGGCTGGCGTTATTGGCCAGTATCAGGCTGCCGTCGGCCTTACTGAGCTGCAAGGCCACGCCGGTTGCGGTTCCGCTGCTGATAAAGGCGTTACTGTCAGCGCTGTCTGGCGTGCCGGTGAAAGTCACGGTGGCCGTGCTGGTGCTGGGGGGGCAACTGCTCAGCGTCAGGCTGAAGGGCTTCCAGGGGCTACCGGTGCCGGCCTGCTGCAGATCTCGCCGTTGAACCTTACCCAAATCCAGCGTCTGGTTGACGCTGGCATCCACCGTGCACGGCATGGCCGTGATTCTGCCGCTGATGGTGACTTCTGCGGCCGGCAACGATGGCCCCCAGACAGCGCTGAGCAACGCCAGCGTAATAATGCGGGTTTTCATCGGATAGCTCCTTGCAACTGAATTATTGGTAGGTGAAGGACACGATGATATTGCCGCTGACGGTGCCGGGCGTCGACGCGCCTATAGCGTAAATCTGAACCTTCTGGGAAAATTTTGCGGTGCGCGCCACGCTATCGACGGCTACTTGCCGGGTGGCGTTAGGCCTAATCTCGACACCGGCGCTATCTAGCAGGTAGAGAACCACCTGGGTCGCGCTGCCGGTATTTTTGAAACTGTTTGCTGACAAGGGCGAAACCTCGCCGCCATAGGTGGCGGTGACTTTGGTGACACCCGCCGAGCAACCTTCCAGTTCCAGGTCAAAATCCACAAACGGGCTGGTGTCGCCATTTTTTGCTAATTTAAGCACATCAATATCCGGTAACAGCACGCTGAATGAGCTGCCGCTTTTCACGGTACAGGAGCTGGCAACGACGTTGCCGCTGATATTGACCGCCACGGAATCGGCCTGCGTCAGCGGGGATATCAGCAGGCCGGTCAGCCCCAGCCAGAGCAGGGTGTTACTCATCATGTTAGGCATATCCATTTCCTTGGGTTCCATACGCTAGACGCACCATTATTGATAGGTGATATTCAGGGTGGCGCTGCTGTTGGCTTTGCCGGGCGTCACCACTTTATTGGTCTGGTAATAGCGCGCGGTGAACTGCAGGGTTTCCTGGCCGCCAGGGGTGGTTTTCAGCACAATATTGTTGTTGATTTTCAGCGGGGTGCCGCCGTACAGCAGCTGTACGCCCATGCCGCCTGCGGTGCCGGCTTGCCCGGTGTTGGTCAGGGCCAGCACGCTGGTGTCGGTGGTGTCGCTGTTCTGGGTGCCGGCCAGGGCAACGTTGATTCTGGCGTCTTTATCGCAGGTCAGGCCGACATCGAAGCTTTTGTCGCCGACGGTGGTGCCGATAGCGGTGAATTTGATGTCAAGAACGTCGCCCAGCGGAACATTGATGCTGGTGCTGTTGAGGGAGCAGGCGACGGAGGTGATGTTATTGACCCCCGTTGCTGTCAGGCTAGTAGCCGTCCAGGGGGCCTCGGCGGCGGGGGTAACGCTGACCTTAGCCCAGGTGCCTGTTGTCAAATGACCGGATGATGTTGGCCCAGTTTTAATTAACTCAATCAGCCAGATAACCTGCGTTACGTACCAAACATTGCCAGTATTAGGACCTGCTGTTTGGTTGGCTATGTACACCAAGTCAGTGAGGGGCGGAGTTTGCCGAAAACTGAGCCGGACTCCGATGCCCGCAACATTGGTGGCGGCAATGCCGTTGAGCGGGATCCAGCCATTGGTATAATTGACTGAGAATATTGACCCCTGACAATAGCCATCCGTTACATTTTCCCTTGAAGTATTGATAGCCACCATTTTACTGGCGAGCACAGTGCCTAAAGGCGTGTCTCGTTGGATGATGACATCGCCAAAACTGACGGTTTGCTGCTTGTCTTTCCAGCCATTAACCGGGCTGCAGGCTGTCACTCGGGTACTGCTCATTCCCCCTAACCCCAGTATGCAGAGAATTAACAAGGACGGGACTGGCCCCCTTTTTTGTTTTGCCCCGTTTTTCCCAGGTAACGTTTTCATTTTTCCTCTCATTGGCATACTCCATTGGTTTGCACTACCCCGCCCGGTTGCGGTGCGCTGGGCAACCGGTAATCCACCCGGCACTGTTCAGCACTGCCATTGCCCCATTTCACCTGCAGGCGGCCCTGCGGACTCAGGCCGCTCAGGTACACCTGGCCGCCGTCGCCGACGATGCTGCCCTGCGTTGCGTTGGGTTCGGCATCGCTCACCGTGGCACCGAACGGCACCGGCTGCCCGTTGGTCCGCAGCAGGGTTATCAACGCCCGCGCGCCGACCCGTGGCCGGAAGTCCGCCCGCACCAGCGCACCGCGCGTTGGCGTCACCCGCTGGCTGCTCTGCGGCAGGTCCACCTCGTCCGGCAGCGTCTCCGGGCTGAGTGCCACTTCGCTGCGCCGGTAGGCGGACAGGTACGGCACCAGCGCATAGCCGCGCCAGTCGGTGCGCACCCCGGTTTGGTTGGTGACTCTCGCCCCCGCCGCCCCCGGTGCCGCCACCAGGACGGCGGTTTCCCCCAGCGGTTGGCCCAGCGTGATGCCGTTGGCGTGTGCCACGAGGCTGCCGCTCAGGCCGTAATTCAGCCGGCGAGTGTTTTTGTCATAGCCGTAACCGCTGGTCATTTCACCGTAGGTGCCGCGATAATTGACAGTGGCGTTGCCGCCATAACCCTGCTCGCGCGTGCCATAGGTTTGCTGCAGGCCCCAGCTCAGGTTGTTGTCCGCCAGCGCCATGCCGCTGACCCCCAGGTTGTGGCTGCTGGCCCCGCCCCGGGTGTTGTTCAGGCTGTAGTTGACCCAGGCGCTGTTGTTGTCAAACAGGCTGAGCGGCACGTTGAGGTTTAGGCTGATTTGCTGGTCGTTGCTGCGGGTCGTCCCCTGGGTATTGCGGTTATAGCTCCAGTTGATGCCGTAGCTGATGCCGCGCCAGCCGTTGCTGTACCCCAACCCCAGCGACGCCAGGCTGCGTTCGCTGTTCCAGTAGTCTTCGCGCACCGCGCTGAACGACAGGGTGCCGCCGTTTTGCCCCAGCTGCTGGTTCATGCTCAGCTCGGCCCGGTTGCGCCGCCGTTCGTTCATCCACAGCGGCGCGGCCCCGCTGCGCCAGCCGTCCAGGACTTCGCTCAGGGAATAAAACCCGGCGGTGGAGTAGCGGTACCCGGCGATGGCAAAGTTGGTGCCGGTCTGCACCAGGTTCTTGCTGTAGCGCACCCGCCAGGACTGGCCGCTGGCACTGGCCTTGCCCTTGGGCTGGCCGCGTGACTGGGTGATATCCAGCGAGAGCGCGCCCCAGTCGCCGAGGTTGTTGCCCACCCCCAGCGCCGCCGACTGATAATGTTGTGCCGCCTGCACCCCGCCATACAGGGTGGTGTTCCACGGCAGGCCGTAGATGGCGGTGCCCTGCACCAGGGCGCTTTTCGCCACGCTGCGGTCATAGCTGCGGTATTGCCCGCCGGTCAGGCTGTATTTCAGCCGGCCTTCACGCTGGAGTACCGGCAGGGAGGCGAAGGGCACCACCAGGTGCTGTTCGCTGCCGTCGGCCTCTTTGATGGTCACCTGCAGGTCACCGCTGCCGCCGGTGGGGTACATGTCGTTGATGACAAAGGCCCCGGGGGCGACAAAGGTGCGGTAGATTTCATAGCCGTTCTGGCGCACCACCACCTGGGCGTTGGTGCGGGCGATACCGCGCACCACCGGCGCGTAGCCGCGCAGGCTGTCGGGCAGCATCTCGTCATCGGAGGCCAGCTGCACGCCGCGAAATGGCACCCCGTCAAACACCTCGGCCGGGGCGGTGCTGTCCCCCAGGGTCAGCTGGCTGCGCAGGCCAATCAGGTTGCGCTGGGCATAGGTGTATACCGTATCCCAGCGGTCCTGGCCGTCGCTGCTGCGGCGCCAGGTGGTGTAGTTGCGCAGCCGCCAGGGGCCGGCATTCAGGCCGGGGCGCAGGTTGGCGTATTGGCTGTTACGGCTGCCGTGGTGGGTATTGTTGTTGTCACCGCTGAGGCTGTAGTTGAGTATCAGCGCGGGAATGCCCTCGTCCCACTGTGACGGTGGCACGTAGCCGCGCGGCGGCTGGGCCAGGGCCGCCTGGGGAATGCTCAGCATCAGCTGCTGGCTGTCGAACCGCAGTTGGGCCCCGGCTTGGGGGATGGCCGCCAGGTTGGTGCAGGCCGCCCCGGGGGCTCCGAGGGCCGGAAACTGGGCCACCCGCACGCCGTAGTGGGCCAGGTCGGCCAGGCTCAGGCAGGGTTGCAGCCCCTGGCCGTCGGCCCCGGCGGTAAAGGTCAGCATCCGGCTGTCGACCTGCCGGTCGTTCACCAGGATATCGACCTGATAGTCGCCCGGCAGCTGTTTGCCGTGCTCTTCGAAGGCCGCCAGGCTGCTGACGTCCCGCTGCGGGCCGTCCAGCTCCAGCAGCGCCGGGTTGAAGTAGTCCCGGGCCTGTGCCGGCAGCACCCCGGCCAGCGCCAGCGCTATCAGCAGCGCCAGCCGGCGGGGGACAGCCGCCTTCCGTTTATTCCGTTGATGTTGTCTGCTCACGTCACTTCCTTGTTAATTGGGCCCTGCTGCGCCCCGTGGGTGAGGTCTCCCGGTCGCTTACCCTTGCAGCCGGCCCTGTTTCAGCGTGCCGGGGCCGCCAAAGTCATTGATGACCCGCCAGCTCACGGCGCTGCCCGCCGCCGCCGGCAGGGTGAAGGTGGCGGTGCTGTACGGCGCGACATAGGTGGCGTCCTTCACCTCCTGGCCGTTGACCTTGAGGCTCTGGAAGTTCATGTAAAACGGCGTGGGGTTGTTGACCGCCAGCCCGGTGCCCTGGCGACGCCAGGTCAGCTGGTCGGCCTGGCTTTCCGGCACGCCCTTCAGGCCGGCCGGGCGGTAAATCAGCTTGATGCGGGTCTTGACGGCAATTTGCAGGGTATTGTCGCGCCGCTCGGTGGAGGGGATGGTTTTGACATTCAGCCAGTACAGGCTTTCGCGGTCCTCGGGCAGGGCCCCGCCGACGCGCACCACGCGCAGCACGTTCTGGCGGCCCGCATCCAGGCGGAACAGCGGCGGGGTGAGGATAAAGGGGGCCTTTTCCGTGCGGCCCGCCGGCGGCTCGACCCAGGACTGGATGAGGTACGGCATCGCATCCGGGTTATTGACGCTGAGGGAGGACTCTTTCTTGTCCCCCTCGTACACCAGCCGGGTGGCACCGACCACCACGCCGGCCTGCGCCAGGCTGCTGACCATCATCACGCCGCTGCACAGCGCGGCAAACCGGTATTTCATGCTGGAGTCTCCAGAAGGGGGAAGGTCAAGCCAGGACGGCCGGGGCCGCCCTGGCAGAACAATCAGTTGTAAACGATGGTGAAGTTGGTGGTGGCGTCGGCCGTACCCGGACCGACGGTGGCGGCGGTGGAGATATAGCGGGCGGTGAAGTCCAGATTGTTGGTGATGTCTTTAGTGACATCCGCTGAGTCGCCCTTGGCCAGGGCATAGCTGCCGGACAGGCCGCGAATAGGCACCGCTTTGCCGTCCTTGTCAGAGATTTGGATCCCGACCCCGGTGGCCGTGGCGCCGGCGGTCAGGGCCAGCACCTTGTCATCGCCGCTGCTGGGGATACCGTCGAAGTTGACGCTGGCGCTCAGGGCTGACGGGCAGGATTTGACCTTCAGGGTGAATTTGGTGGCCGGGGCGGTGGTGCCGGCGGCGCTGAAGGATGTGGCGCTGATTTTACCCAGCGGCACCGTCAGGGCGGCACCGCCCATGTCGACCACGCAGGCGGTAGCGGTGATGGAGCCGGTGAAGTTGATGACGCCGTCGGCGGCGAAGGCCGCAGAGGCGGACAGGAAGGTGGTAGCAGCCAGGGTGGTGACCAACAATGTTTTTTTCATGAGCATAATTCCTTAATGCCTGTGACTCAGCACAGCGTTTCCATTAACCCATTGACCGGGTTCCCTTTTTTGTCGTTTGGCCGACCTGTTTTTCCCTGATAAAAAGGAGACATTTTGAACCAAAGTGTTGCATTAAGTGTTTCATGTGGTAAGTGGCGTCATTACACTCAACGGACAGCATGAAACACCACTAACGTCGAATATTTGGCATAGATGGCCGGGTCTTGACTATGGGGGCGGGGTGGTGTCGACATAAGAGGCAGCAGGGGCTGGTGCTTAAATATTCATTAGGGGAATTGAATGAGTGGTAAATATCATGGTAACTGATTGATACTGGGTAATTTGAGGGTATGACTCACAGGAAGGGAAAACAGATATTGACTTTTTTTCAGGGGATGAATAGCTTATGTGTCAGTTTGGTTCAAAAAGTTACATTTTTTCCTCGTTTTTCCCCGGTTTTTCCTCTGGTTTTTCCTCCGGCCACAAATGTTTAAATCGTCCGGCATTGGCGGCGGTATACAGCACCGTATGCTGAATATTGCGGTGGCCCAGATAGTCTTGAATCACCCGCGTGTCGGCGCCGTTATCGGCCAGGGCATAGCCACAGGCATGGCGCAGCATATGGGGATGGGCGGCGACGCTCAGCCCGGCCTGCTTGCCGTAGGCCTGCAGCATGCGGTAAATGCGCTGGCGTGACAGGCGGTAGCCCTTTTGCGACAGGAACAGCCACTCCTGGTCCTCCAGGTTGCGGTACGACTGACGTTTTTCCAGCCAGCGGACCAGCAGGGTTTTCTCGGTGGCTTCCAGCGGGTGGATGGTGGAAAGGCCGTTTTTAAGGCGGTTCATGTAGAGGCTGCCGCTGTCCATGTCCAGGTCGTTGATGCGCAGGCTATTAAGTTCGCTGACGCGGCAGCCGTGGATGAAACCCATCCAAATCAGGCAGCTGTCACGTTCGGGCGCGCGGCCAAGGGCGGCCTGTTGCAACAGGCGGTCGACCTCGGTGCGGGTCAGGTGTTTACGGTGAGCGTGGTTTTTTTGCACGGTGTGTTCTCCAAAAGACAGGGACGAGCAAGAGGCCGGCCCCTGGCGAGGCCAGTTAATAACAGATGATGCGCAGGGAGTATAGTGCAAGTTGAGTCAACGGAGGCTATCGGGGATGCGCTGAAACCCCCTGTTTTTAACGATTTTTACGATGTCTTATCCGCTTTTGGGCTCCCCGGTTGTTTTCCACCTATTCTTAATTCATCGCCCCCTGAGTGAGTTCCTGTAGATCTCCGTTCGACCTTGCTCTAGGCTGTGGCCGGATAAACAGACGTGATTTATCGGCTCAGTTAAATGAACGGAATCAATCAGTAAGAATGCCACTTAGGTTTTTCTTTATACTGATGTCAAACAAGGGTGTGGCTGAGGATAGCGGGGTTTGAATCATTAACCGCGCTTGAGAGTCGGCCAACGGAATAATGGACCACAGGCTGAACAACGATAATGACCCTAAATAGCCTTTCCCAAAGCTTATTGCCTCTTAAAATTATTGCGACTGGCGTGGCGTTGCCGCCGAAGTGCGTCGAATCCTCGGCGCTGGATCGTCGCTTGAACAAGTCGGCCGGTTACGTAGAAAAACGTTCGGGCATTATTCATCGTTTCCATGCCGACAATGATGCCAGCCAGGCCGAACTGGCCGTTGCCGCGCTGGATGATGCTCTTGCCCGCCATGCGATCCCGCGAGATTCCATCGATCTGCTGATCTCTGCCTCGGCCATCGCGGTGCAGGCATTGCCTTTCAGCGCCGCCCATATTCTTAAACTGGCACGACTGCGGCCGGGTATTGCAGGTTTTGATATCAACACCAGCTGCGTGAGCTTTATTTCCGCATTGCAGGTGGCGGCGGGGTTACTCAATACGGGCGTTTATCGGCGTATTGCCATTGTCTCTGCCGATATTGCTTCGCGCGGTATCGACTGGGAAGACGAAGAGTCTTCATTGATCTTCGGTGATGGCGCGGCCTGTGCCATTGTCGAACGCGGTGACGGGCGTAGCGGTATTTTGTCCTACCTGATGGAAACCCACCCGGAAGGCAGCGATCTGTGTGAAATCAGGGCCGGGGGGACGCGCTGTAATCCGCGCGCCGGCATGAACGACAGTGACTTTCTGTTCCATATGAAGGGCAAGCAGCTGTTCCGCCAGGCGTCGGCGCTGATCGAAAGTTTCCTTGGCCGCTTGTTGTCGGCTGCGGGGCTAAACCTGGCGCAAATCGCCACCGTGGTACCGCATCAGGCCAGCCATCTCTCTTTGGAACATATGCGCAAGCGGCTGCACGTTTCCCCGCAGGCCCTGGTGGATATCTATCGGTACCGGGGCAATCAGGTGGCGGCTTCGATCCCTTCGACCCTGCACCAAGCGGCGATCACCGGCAGGCTGCATGCCGGACGTCCGGTGATGCTGATCGGCACCGCCGCCGGTTTAACGCTGGGCGGCATGGTACTGCTGCCATGAGAGTGTTGATCACCGGAGCGACCAGCGGGCTGGGGCGCAACGCCGCCGAGTGGCTGTTGGCCGCCGGGCATCAGGTGCATGCCACCGGGCGTGATATCGCCGTGGGGCGGCAGTTGGCGGCACGGGGCGCCAAGTTTACCGCGCTGGATCTGACCCTCGCCGACGACGGGCAGTGTGAGCAGTTAATGGCGGGCTACGATATTGTCTGGCACTGCGCCGCAAAATCTTCTCCCTGGGGGAGTCGCCAGGCATTTTATCAAGCCAATACCTGCGTGACGGAAAAACTGGCCCATGCCGCCGGACGTTGCGCAGTGCAGCGGTTCATTCATATTTCGACGCCGGCGGTTTATTTCGATTTCAGTCATCGTCACAACGTGACCGAAGCGGATGTTTCCCCACGCTTTGCCAATCACTATGCCGCCAGCAAGTTTGCTGCCGAGCAACGTATTGCGGCGCTGCTGCCTGATTATCCGCAAACCACTTACCTGATCTTGCGCCCTCGCGGCCTGTTCGGCCCTCATGACCGGGTGATTGTGCCCAGGATACTGGCGCAGCTGCAGGGCGATAAAGGCCTGCTGCGTTTGCCGGGCGGCGGTTCGGCTTATCTGGACCTTACCTTTGTGCTCAACGTGGTGCATGCGATGGATCTCGCCAGCCGTCAACCGGGTTTGTCGTCCGGCAGCATTTTCAATATCACCAACCAACAGCCGCAGCGGCTGGCCGATATGTTGCACCAGTTGCTCAACCGGCAGCTCGGCTGGCAATACGCCGTCAAAGCGGTGCCTTATCCCTTATTGTCGGGCGTTGCGGCGGGGATGGAGCTGTTGGCGCACGTCACCCGTAAAGAACCGATGCTGACCCGCTATAGCGTTGCGGCAGCTTATTTCGACATGACGCTGGATAACACCCAGGCGATAGAGGTGCTGGGTTACCGGCCGCGCTACAACCTGGAGCAGGGGATCGAACTGACGGCGCAATGGTTAAAGCAGCAGGGGATGAGCGCAGATGGCTAATATCACGACCTTTGAAATCGGTTATTGCACTCATCTGGGCTGCATGGCACTGCGCGGTTCGGCGATGCGCACCTGTAAATTTCCTTCACGGGCCTATCTGCTGGAAGTCGGCGAGCGCCGCTGGCTGTGGGATACCGGTTATGCCAGCCATTTTGAGCATTACACCGCCAGCGGCATTTTTCGGCTTTATCGCCAGGTGACGCCGGTTTATTTCAGTCCGCAGCAGGCACTGTTGGAACAGTTGCGCAGTCTGGGGCTGAACCCAGGTGATATCGAGGCGGTGATCATTTCGCACTTTCATGCGGACCACATTGCCGGTCTGCGAGACTTCAGCAGCCTGAAGATGATTTGCTCCGGCGAAGGGTGGCAGCAAACCCGAGAGCTGCGCGGTTTTGCCGCGTTGAAAAGGGCGTTTGTGCCAGGATTGATCCCGGAAGGTTTTGAATCTGCGCTGCAGTTCGTCGAGGCATTTCCGCAGCAAAGCCTGCCTGCCGCATTGGCCCCCTTCCAACAGGGCTATGTGCTGCCGGGCAGCGGCGGAGAAATTGTTATCGTGCCGCTGCCGGGGCACGCCGCCGGGCACCTTGGGGCCTTTGTCCTGACCGATGCAGGTTGGACGCTGCTGGCCAGCGATGCCGCCTGGTCGCCGCTGAACTATCAGCAACTGCGTGGCCCTTCGCGGTTGGCTAACCTGATCATGGACAATCCGCGCAGCTATTACGACACCCTGGGCGCGCTCAACCAGCTCTATCTTGGCGGCGCTGCGGAGATCCGCCTGTGTCATGAGGGGGATTTATGATCCCGCTGATGACGCTATGGCACTATCTGCGCGCACGGCGACTGCGCTTTACCCAACGGGCGGTGCTGGAGGCCTATCAGGCGCGCCAACTGAAGCGGTTTGCCCAGCGCGTATTGGCGAACAGTCCCTATTTTCAGCCCTATAGTTCATTGCCTCTGACCGCGTGGCCAACGATGGACAAGGCGGTGATGATGGCCAATTTCGATCGGATGAACACCGCCGGTCTGCGATTGGAGGCGCTTTTGGCCTGTGCCCGACGCAGCGAAAGCGATCGCGATTTCAGCCCTAAAGTGGGCAACTACAGCGTCGGTTTATCTACCGGTACCTCTGGGCGGCGCGGCGTGTTCGTCGTCAGCCCGCAGGAGCAGCAGATTTGGGCCGGGGGCATGCTGGCAAAAATGTTGCCGCAGGGGGTGTTTGCCGGGGAGAAGGTCGCGCTGTTCCTGCGGGCCGACAACAACCTGTACCACAGCGTCAATAACCGTTGGCTGAGCCTGTCGTTTTACGATCTGTTCGCTCCCTTTGCAGAACATTTGCCGCAGATTGAACGTGAACAGCCGACGATTATCGTGGCCCCGGCCCAGGTATTGTGCGCCCTGGCTGATGCCGTTGAACGCGGTGAACTCAAGCTCAGCGTCAAAAAAGTGATTTCAGTGGCCGAAGTGCTGGAACCGCAGGATCGCCAGCGCCTGCAGCGGGTGTTTGCGCAGGTGGGAGAAGTGTATCAAGCCACCGAAGGTTTTTTGGCCGCGACCTGCAGCCACGGCACTTTGCATCTGAATGAAGAGTTTATTCATGTCGAACCGCAGTGGATCGACGAGCGGCGTTTTACCCCGTTGATTACCGATTTTACCCGCCGTACCCAACCGATAGTGCGTTATCGGCTGGACGATATTCTGCTGATGAGCGAACAGCCCTGTCCCTGCGGGCTGGCGACCATGGCATTGGATCGTATCGAAGGACGCTGCGATGACCAACTGCTGTTACCGGCCAGGCAGGGCGCCATGCAGCCGGTCTTCGCCGACCTGTGTCGCCGCGTGATAGCCAATGCGTTGCCGGCGGTGGCGGATTATCGGCTGACGCAACGGGGCGACAGCGAGCTGCATCTGAGGGCCGATTGCAGCCCGGAGGCGTTGGCGAATTGCCAACGGCAATTGATCGCGCTGTTCGAACAGCAAGGTATTGCCACGGAGCAACTGGCGTGGCGCCTGCAAACGCAGGCGATCATGCCGCAGTTCGATGCCAAGCGCCGCCGCATTGTTCGCATGCCGGAGGCCGGATGAAACTCGTTGTTTATCGCCTATGGCAG
The DNA here is from genome assembly GCF_024809915.1 of Serratia sp. BIGb0234. Taxonomy (NCBI): domain Bacteria; kingdom Pseudomonadati; phylum Pseudomonadota; class Gammaproteobacteria; order Enterobacterales; family Yersiniaceae; genus Serratia; species Serratia sp. BIGb0234. Next base: position 281,964 of record NZ_JANUEI010000002.1, on the reverse strand, counting down.
ATGCTGCTGGGGTGGGGATTTGTCGGGGTCATCTACCACGGTAGCGATCGCTGGCAAGGTGCCGGCCACCTGCTGACGCCAGGTTGGGTCGACCGGGCGATTCCGTTCAGCCCGCACGCCATCTGGCTGTATCTGTCGTTTTTCCTGATTATCCCGCTGTGCTATCTGCTTTGCCCGTTAAACCGGCTAAAATGGCTCAGAAGTACCATGCAGCTTAGCGCCTTGCTGGCGGGAGCCATTTATCTGCTGTGGCCGACGACGATGAACTACCCGATCGTTCCTTCCGATTCGGTGAGCGGCGATTTACTGGCGAGGTTGATCAGCGTCGATTCGTCGCAAAACTGCCTGCCTTCACTGCATATCGCCCTGACGGTATTGGCGGTGTGGGCGGCGGCGGAAAGCCGCAAAAAACTGCGCAGCGCGTTGCTGATCGTCTGGGGGCTGGCGATTGCCTTTTCTATCTTGCAACTGCGTCGACACCTGTTTGTGGATTTGCTCAGTGGGGCGGCGTTGGCATGGGGCGTGGGCTACGTCTGCCAGCGAGTTCAAGGGATTGGCTGGGGCGTACGGCAGGGGGAAGAGTCATGATCGATCTGGTGATACCTATCGTGTTTATGCTGTTGGTGGTGCTGGGGGAAGCCCTGTGGCTACAGTGGCGGCGCAAGGGCAGCGTGGATTGGCATGACGTGATTTTCAACCTCAACTCCGGGCATATCATGCTGTGGCTGTTTCGCGGCTTGGAAATAGCCTGCTACGGCTACGTGGCCACGCATTTTAATCAAGGCTGGCTGGACGGTTGGCCGCCGGTGCTGATGTGGCTGTTTGCGATACTGGCGTGGGATTTCGGCTTTTACTGGCTGCACCGGTTACACCACCGTTTCCGCCTGCTGTGGGCGGTGCATGTGGTGCATCACCAGGGCGAGCATTTCAATCTGTCGCTGGGCGTGCGCAACTCGTGGTATTCGTCACTGACTTCGATCCCGTTCTTTATGCTGTTGGCATTGGCGGGCGTCCCGCTGTCGGTGTTCATCACCGTTTCTATCCTGCATTACAGCATTCAGCTGTTTAACCATAATTCGGTGACCCCAAAACTCGGTTTTCTGGAGCACATCCTGGTGACACCGGCGCATCATCGGGTGCACCACGTTAAAGATTTTGCCTATTCCAACCGGAATTTTGGCGGCAGCTTTATCTTCTGGGACAAGCTGTTTGGCACCTTTTGCCCGGCGCTGCCGACGGAGCCCTTTACCTATGGCGTGCGTGGCGACAAATCTTCCGCCAACCCGTTTTGGGCCAGTAACCTGCCGTTTATGCGCTACTTCAAGCTGCCTTTCCAGCCTTCGAGCAAGGGCGGGCATTTCCGCTGTTCCGCCGGCTGCCTGGTAAGCGGGGCGATGCTACTGTTCGCTCTGGTGTTGGGTTATGTTTATCGTTTTGGTTACGGGTATGGCGGGGTGACCGGCGAGCAGGCGGCGTTGTTTGTGTTGTTGGCGGCCGGGGTGATAGCCTTGGGTGGGATGGCTGAAGGTCGCCGCTGGGGCGTAGGCGTTTGGCTGTTGGTGACGTTGGCATTCCCCCTGTGGTTATTGAGCGTGCCCGATGGGCAGTCTGCTCTCTGGTGGGGCGTAGCCGGTGCCATGGTGTTGCACGGTTGCGCTGTCGCGGTCGGTTGGGGACGCCAAAAGGAGGCCGCATATGGCTGATTTGCCGCCGCTGAGTTTCCCCGTTGCGGGGGAACAGGCGTTTCATCGGGAATTGAAACGACGGGCGCATGCTTATCTAAGCGCTCGCGACGATCACCGGTTTGCCGATGCGGCCCGTTGGGCCAAGGCCACGATTTTGTTGCTGCTTTGCGTTGGCTCCTACCTGCTCAGTTTGATGCAGCACCAGGCTCTGGCCTTTATGCTGAGTTACTTCGCTTTTGTCATGATGGGCATGTTGCTCAACGTCAACGTCAATCACGATGCTTCACACAACGCTTTCGCCCGCACGCCGTGGGTCAATCGTCTGGCCGGGCGGCTGGTGACTTTGCCGCTGGGCGTCGATCCGGATTACTGGCGAACCCGGCACGTCAGCTATCACCATGTGTATGCCAACGTCGAACATTACGATCTGGATACGGAAGAGAACGGCTTTTTCCGCCAAACCCCGTTCCAACGTTGGCGGGCTTATATGCGCTATCAACATCTTTACTGGCCGCTGATTGCCGCGCTGTCGTTGCCGTACATTGCGCTGGTGTTCGATTGGTCGGATCGTTTGGGCAAAACAGCGTTGGCGACCAAGGGCGTATTGCCGGGGCGCAAGGGCTGGGCGATGTTCATTGCCGGGAAATTGTGTCACCTGTTGCTGGTGCTGGTGATCCCGTTGGTGGTGGCACAACAAAATGGCATCGGCTGGCAAACGGTACTGATTGCCTATTTGATTAGCCAAATGCTGGCCTCGTTACTGGTGGTTTTTTTGCTGTTGGGCACGCACTGGGCGCAAGCCGAATTTTATGCGGTGCCGGCAGGCAGCCAGATGCCGCAGGGCTGGTATCGGCATAACTTCGCCACCGCCTGCGACTGGGAAACTTCGCCGAAGAGCTTGCACCATCTGACCGGCGGGCTGAATTATCATCTTACTCACCATCTGTTCCCCGGCTGGAATCATCGCCATTATCCGGCGCTGGCTGCCATATTGGCTGAGACGGCGGCGCGACACGGCATGGATTATCGCTGTATCGGTTATCGTGAATTGTTGCGACAGCAGCAACGTTTTTTACGTGCTATGGGGCAGCCACCACAATGAAAATGCCGGATACCACACCGCTGCCGCCTTTGGCGTTCCAGCGAGAGGCGAGTGAGATCCATCAGGAGCTGATGCGGGCCAGCCAGGCCTACCTGGCGACGCGCGGCGATCACCGTTTTGCCGACGGCAGAATGTTCGCCAAGCTGTTGGCGCTAATACTGCTGTGCGCCGGTTTTTACGCGCTGAGCCTGCAGCAGCAACATTTCTGGGCCTATTTCGGCTGTTACGTCGGCTTTATTTTTTCCGCCATGATGCTAACGGTGAATGTAGTACACGACGCCTCGCATAATGCCGTTTTCAAACGCGCACGGTTAAATCACTGGCTTAACTTCTTTGTCAGTATGCCCCTGGGGCTGGATGCCGACTGCTGGCGAGTGCGGCATGTCATTTTCCACCACGCCTATAACAACATCGAAGGTTACGATCCGGACATTGAACCCAACGGGGTGTTGCGCCAAACGCCGTTCCAGCGCCGCAAGGCGTTTATGCGCCTTCAGCCTTACTATTGGCCGATCGTCGCGGCGCTGACTTTCCCTTATTACATCTGGTTGTTCGACTGGTTGGATCGTGCCGGTAAAACCCGCATGACGCCAAAGATGATGTTCCAGGGCCGGAAGGGGTGGGGGATTTTCCTGTTGGGCAAGCTGGCGCATTTTACCCTGGCGCTGGCCATTCCGCTGTGGCTCACGCCGCCGACGATCGGTGTCGGCACGGTGTTACTGACCTATCTGCTCAGCCAGATGCTGTCGTCGCTGGTGTTTGTGATGCTGATTGTCGGCACCCACTGGGCCAAAGCCAACTTTTATCAGGCCCCAGAACAGGGAAGGTTGGCGCACGGTTGGTATCAGCACGTTTTTGCCACCACCTTTGACTGGCAAGCTTCACCGGCGTGGCTGGGGTATTGGCTTGGCGGGGCTAACCTGCACCTGACGCACCACCTGTTTCCCCATTGGAATCACCGGCACTACCCGGCATTGAGTCGCATCATTGAAGAGGTTGCCCCGCGTTTTGGCATTGATTATCGGGTTCTTGAACTGAGGGAGCTGCTGCGGTTACAGCAACGTTTTCTCAGCGCTATGGGGCGTAAGCCCAGCTGATCGTGGCTAAACGCAAGTCTTGCAACATATTGAATTTGCGAGACGTTACGCAGTTCACTAATTGAACAGGCCGTGCGGCTCACGTAAACTCTATCTCACTGACAGTAAGCCACAGGAGGTGGAGTATGCGCAGTTTGCCGATCCGTTTATCCAATAAGATTGATGACGATCTGAATGATATAGCCCGGCGCCATGGGATGGAGAAAACCGAGGTGATCAAGATGGCCTTTGCGTTGATAGCCATAGCCGATAAGCACTGGATGAAACAGAACGGAACGTCCCTTGGCATCGTGCGGGAGAATGGCAAAGAGCTGGAGGCCGTGGGGCGAGTCGTGGGGATCTTCCCATGAGCACCGAAAACGCAAACCTGCACGATGAGGCCGCCAGGGGGTACCTGAAGGAGATATTGGTCTTCGATGAAATGGAACGTTTGCGCTTGGCGCGTCAGGTGCTGTGCGGGATCTTCGTGATAAGCGTGGGCGTTTTACCGCCCAAGCTTATTGGGATCAAAGCGAGCCTATCAGGCAAGTGTTCGAGCTGTTGAAAATTGGTGCGCTACCCTTGGTAACGCTGGTTATTTCCTTCTACTTCCCCAATACTTCGGCCAGATAGCGCTCAACTTATTCCGATTTCATGCCCGCGGCGGTCATCAGCAGGCGGAACATCGAGGCGACCAGGAACAGCCCCAGTACGCTGGCGCTCCAGATAATCACCAGCCAGCCAACGCGCTTCCACCAGGGGGCCGGAGCGGATGCGGTTTTATTTTGCATAATGTCTTCCCTCATCAGTGGTAACCCTGTTCATGGCTGACCTTGCCGCGGAACACGTAGTAGCTCCAGAAGGTGTAGACCAAGATAATCGGGATGATAAACAGCGCGCCGACCAGCATAAAGCCCAGGCTTTGCGGTGGGGCTGCGGCGTCCCACAGGGTGATGGACGGTGGGATCAACAGCGGCCAGATGCTGATGCCCAAGCCGCTCAGGCCGAGGAACACCAGCAGCAGGGTCAGCAAGAACGGCGAATAGTGCGCCGCGTTTTTCACGCCGCGCTGGATGCCCCAGGCGCTGAGCAACACCAATACCGGTACCGGCAGCAGCCAGAACAGGTTTGGCAGCGTAAACCAGCGGCTGGCGATCTCGGGATGGGCAATCGGCGTCCAGATACTGACCACCGCCAACACCAGCAGCAAAGTGATCAGCAGCGGCGTCGCCAACCGATACATGCGTGCCTGCAGATCCCCGGCGGTCTTCATCACCAGCCAGGTACAGCCCAGCAGTGCATAGGTCACCACCAGCCCCAACCCGCAAAACAGCGCGAACGGCGTCAGCCAGTCTAAAGCACCACCGGCATAGCTGCGGCCGTTGACCGGGAAGCCGTTGATGATGGCGCCCACCACCACCCCCTGACTGAAGGTGGCGAAGAGAGAGCCCCAGATAAACGCCTTATCCCAGATATGCCGCTTTTCTTCCTTGGCCTTGAAGCGGAATTCAAAGGCCACGCCGCGGAAGATCAACCCGAACAGCATCAGGGTGAGCGGGATGGCCAGCGCATCGAGGATCACCGCGTAGGCCAACGGGAAGGCGCCAAACAGCGCCGCACCGCCCAGCACCAGCCAGGTTTCGTTACCGTCCCACACCGGTGCGACGGTGTTCATCATCACATCGCGGTCACCGCTGTCCTTGACCCAGGGGAACAGGATACCGATACCCAAATCAAAGCCGTCCATTACCACGTACATCATGGTGCTGAACACGATGATCACAAACCAAATCAACGGAAGATCAATGCCCATGCTCAGCTCCTGTCATCCAGAGTTTCTTTTACCGCAGACAGCGGGCGAGCCGGTCTGCCGTCCGTGTCGTCTTCATGGCTTTCATGCTGCTGCGGTCCCTTACGGATCAGGCGCATCATGTAGGAGTAGCCCACGCCGAACACCGAACAGTAAACGATGATAAACGCCAGCAGGCTGATGCTCATGTGCAAATCACCGTGCGCAGAGACCGCATCTTTGGTACGCAGCAGGCCATAGACCACCCACGGCTGTCGGCCGATTTCGGTGGTGAACCAACCCGCCAGCAGCGCCAGCAGCCCCGATGGCCCCATCCACAGGATGAAGTACAGGAAGGGACGCGACTGGTACAGCCCGCCGCGCCAGCGCAGCCACAGGCTCCACACCCCCGCGAGGATCATCAGCATGCCGAGCGCCACCATGATGCGGAACGACCAGAACACCACGGTGGAGTTGGGGCGATCTTCCGGCGGGAAGGATTTCAGCGCCGGGACCTGTTCGGTCAGGCTGTGAGTCAGGATCAGGCTGCCAAGATAGGGCACTTCCAGCTTGAAGCGAGTCTCTTCACGCTCCATGTCCGGCCAACCGAACAGGATCAGCGGCGTGGCCTCTCCCGGCGGGTTTTCCCAGTGGCCTTCAATGGCGGCAATCTTCGCCGGTTGGTACTTCAGCGTATTCAGGCCGTGCGCATCACCAATCAGGGCTTGTACCGGCGCGACGATCAGCGCCATCCACATCGCCATCGACAGCATTTTGCGCATTGCCGGCGTATCACGCCCGCGCAGCAGGTGCCAGGCGGCGGAAGCGCCCACGAAGAAGGCCGAAGACAGGAAGGCGGCGGTCGACATGTGCAACAGACGGTAGGGGAATGACGGGTTGAATATCACTTTCAGCCAGTCGACCGGTACCACCTGGCCGTTGATGATTTCGTGGCCCTGCGGCGTTTGCATCCAGCTGTTGGAAGCCAGGATCCAGAAGGTGGAAATCAGGGTGCCCAGCGCCACCATGCAGGTCGCGAAGAAGTGCAACCCTGGCCCGACGCGGTTCCAACCGAACAGCATCACCCCAAGGAAACCGGCTTCGAGGAAGAAGGCGGTCAGCACTTCATAGGTCAGCAACGGGCCGGTAATACTGCCGGCAAACTCAGAGAAGAAGCTCCAGTTGGTACCGAACTGATAGGCCATTACCAGCCCGGAAACCACGCCCATGCCGAAGTTGACGGCGAAAATTTTTGACCAGAAATGGTACAAATCGCGATAGGCTTCATTGCGCGTTTTCAGCCATAACCCTTCCAGCACCGCCAGATAACTGGCCAAACCTATGGTGATTGCGGGAAAAATAATATGGAAAGAAACGGTGAAGGCGAACTGTATTCTGGCAAGTTCCAGTGCATCAAGACCCAGCATGGCGCCTCCTTGGGTTGGACATAAAATAACCTCTTCAGTATAGCTGTAATTTTTTTGTGGAAAGCTTGGCGTCAAGTTAAGCACGGAGTACAGTGACTATAATAGTGACAGTTATTTCACTTTTTCATATAACAGTTAAGGCCTATGACCAGATACGAGCAGCTTGCACAACAAATTCGTGAACAGATCCAGAACCGGGTATGGCGGGCGGGGGACAAGCTGCCTTCGCTGCGGGAAAGCGGTAAACGCGCAGGCCTGAGTCTGATGACGGTGGTGCAGTCGTATCAACTGCTGGAGAGCCAGGGATGGATCGTTGCGCGCCCGCAGTCCGGTTATTACGTGGCGGCGCGTCCGCAGCCGCTGCCGCAGCCGGCGCGCGGGGAGAAACTGCTGCTGAGCGAGCAGGTAGACATCAACACCTTTGTTTTCGACGTGCTGCAGGCGTGCAAAGACCCAGGCATTGTCCCGTTCGGTTCGGCCTTTCCCGATGCCACGCTGTTTGCTCAGCCGAAGCTGGCGCGGGCGCTGAGCAGCGTAGCGCGCAAATTTACCCCGCACAGTTCACTGGCTAACCTGCCGCCCGGCAACGACGCGCTGCGCCGCAATATTGCCCAGCGTTATGCTTTAAGCGGCATGCAGGTGGCCCCGGATGAAATCGTGATTACCGCCGGAGCCATGGAGTCGCTGAGCCTTAGCCTGCAGGCGGTGACGCAGCCGGGGGATTACGTGGCGATCGAGTCCCCGGCCTTTTACGGGGCGTTGCAGGCACTGGAGCGGCTGCGGTTAAAGGCGGTGGCGATCGCGACCCATCCGCAGGACGGCATCGATCTGGATGCGTTGGAACATGCCTTGGAACAGTACCCGATCAAGGCCTGCTGGCTGATGACCTACTTCCAGAATCCATTGGGCGCCTCGATGCCGGCAGAGAATAAACAGCGGCTGGTGGGCATGCTGCGCGAGCGGCAGATATCGCTGATTGAGGACGATGTTTACGGTGAACTGTACTTCAGCGCTGAGCGCCCTCAGCCGGCCAAGGCATTAGACCAGGGCGGACAGATTTTGCACTGTTCGTCGTTTTCCAAATGTCTGGCGCCGGGCTTTCGCGTGGGCTGGGTGGCTGCCGGGCGCTACGCACAGCAGATCCAGCGTTTGCAACTGATGAGCACGGTATCCACCAGCGTGCCCACCCAGCTGGCGATCGCTGATTATCTGTTGCATGGTGGCTACGATACCCATCTGCGGCGCTTGCGTCGGCTGCTGGCTCAGCGTCAGAGCATGATGCGTCAGGCGATTGCTCACCACTTCCCTCCGACCGTGAAGGTCAGCCAGCCAGATGGCGGTTACTTTTTGTGGGTAGAGCTGGATCCGGCGTTGTCGTCGATGGAGCTGTATCAGCGCGCGCTGGCGCTGGGGGTGAGTATCGCGCCGGGCAGGATGTTCACCACCGGCAACCATTTCAACCACTGCTTCCGACTGAACGCCTCTTTCGACTGGAGCGACAAGCATGAAGCGGCTATCCAGACCTTAGCCAAACTTATCCGGCAGCTCGAGCCGGCAGGCTAAACTCCACCCAACGGCCGGCTATCGCAATAGAAAAATTCATATTGCGATTTCCGGCAATAGAATGCCGGTTTCGTTGTTAGACAGCCTCCCGGCCGCCGATTACTCTGCGATAAATTTTGTCACATTTATCAACGGGTAAACGAGGGGCAGTGGGTGAGAAAAATAAAAAACAAGGCAATCAAACCTTTACAAAAGCGGCTGGTTACGCTGGCGATCGCCTGTGCCGTGGGGCTGGCATTTAGCGTGCAGGCGGAAACCTTGGCGGAAGGTATTACCCCGGCCAGCGATGCCAGCCTGGTGCCGGCGGCGGCCAAGTTGCGTAAAGACACCGTGGTGGCCGGTATTCTTGAACCTCAGGGTAACTTCAATCCCTATCTGTTCAGCAATGGCTGGGATGAGAACGTCACCGACGTGATCTTTACCCGGCTGATTGGTCTGGACAGCCAGGGCAAGCCTGTGGCGCGGCTGGCAGAGTCCTGGCAGGTCAGCCCGGACAACCGGGTCTACACCATTAAACTGCGGCCTAATCTGGTCAACAGCGACGGCTCGCCAATCAAGGCCGAAGATATTGCCTTTACCCTGACGCTGCTGCATGACCCGGCCTATGACGGAGAGACCGACATTACTCCGGCGCACATTCAGGGCGGGGCGGAGTACAAGAACGGAACTGCCCCCAGCATCAGCGGGCTAAAGGTGATCGACGATCGTACGCTTCAAATCACCACCACCCAGCCGGGGGCGACTACGCTGCAGTTGATCGGCGGGCCGGTGCTGTCGAAAGCCTATTACGGCAAGGAGTATCAGCGCGGTAAGCTGGACAGCGTGCGTGCGCTGAACGGCAAGCCGTTAGGCAATGGCCCTTATATTTACGACAAATACGTGCCGGGTCAGGAGATCCGTTTTCACGCCAACCCGAACTTCTATCTCGGTAAGCCAGCGGTGGCGCGTTTTATTTACCGCGTGACCAACCCTTCTACCAACTTCCAGCTGTTCCAGACCGGTGAAACCGACTACGACGCCTTTACTTCCAAACCGGATGATATTGAACAGCTGAAGCTGCTCGGCTTCGCCAATATCAATTTGTACAGCTCGAGCGACTACAGCCGGGTGGATTTCAACTTTAAACGCCCGGCACTGCAGGATGCGCGTGTGCGTCAGGCGCTGATTTACGGGCTGGATCGGCAAAAGCTGATCACCGTGGTCTACCAGGGTTACGGTTCGGTCGCCAATCAGCCGATCTCACCCGTTTCCTGGGCTTATGATCCCAAGGGGATCAACCCCTATGCTTACGATGTCAACAAAGCCAAGCAACTGCTGGATCAGGCCGGTTGGAAACCGGGAGCGGACGGCATTCGCCAGAAGGACGGTAAAAAGCTGGAGCTGACGCTGTTGGTGACCAAAAAGCTGATTAACGACGCGCTGGTGCCGATTGCCAAAGATAACTATCGGCAGATTGGCGTGCTGTTGAAGCCGCAGGTGCTGGATTTCAATGCGCTGCTGGCGCAACGCAAGGCCGGTAATTACGATCTGGCGTCGCTCAGTACCAGCGGGCTGAATGATCCGCACGACGGGGTACGCGATTTCATCAGTCAGGTCAGTGAAACCGGCTATAGCAATCCGCAGGTGGACAAGCTGATTGGCGAGGCTAACGCCACGCTGGACATCGAGCAGCGTAAGCCGCTGTATCACCATCTGTATCAGGTGCTGGCTGAAGATCCGCCGGTGATCCTGTTGGGGAACCGTAAAGTGCTCAGCGCCAGCAGCGCACGCGTCACCGGCTTTAAACCGGACGTATACAACGGCCTGACCGGCAGCCTGCCGGACGTCAAGATCGCTCAGTAACGGTAAGGCACCGCTGCGCCGGTTTGGGCAGCGGTGACGGAAAACACCATGAGAAATTTTATCCTGCGCCGCTTGCTGCAAACCCTTCCGATGATGCTGCTGGCATCGCTGCTGATTTTCTTTATTTTCGCGCTGACCCCCGGTGACTTTATCGACGGCAACATCAACCTGACGCCGCAGCGCGCGGCTGAGCTGCGGGCGCTTTACGGGCTGGATCAGCCGTTGTTCAGCCGTTATCTGCACTGGCTCGGTCAACTGCTGCAGGGCGATCTCGGTTTCTCGCTGCAATACCAGATCCCGGTCAGTACCTTGTTGAATCAGTACATCTGGAACTCCTTCCTGCTGGCGTCGGTGGCGCTGGTGCTGTACTGGGGCATTGCGCTGGCGGTAGGTGTCGCCTCGGCGATGAAACCCTATTCGCTGTTCGATCATCTGGTGACCGTGGCGGTGTTCGGTGCCATGTCGTTTCCCACCTTTTTCCTGTGTCTGTTGCTGATCAAATGGTTCGCCGTCGATCTGCACTGGCTGCCTGCGGGTGGCATGCTGCGCACCGGTAGCGAAGCCAGCGGATTGGCGTGGGCACTGGACGTGGCGGCGCACCTGTTGCTGCCGGTGCTGGCGTTGGTGATGCTGCAGGCCGGCACCCTGACGCGCTATTTCCGCGCCAGCATGCTGGACGTGATCCGCATGGATTATATCCGTACCGCACGCGCCAAGGGGCTGAAGGAAAAGACGGTGATCCTGCGGCATGCGCTGCGGAATGCGCTGTTGCCGATCATCACCTTGTTGGGTTTTGAGCTACCCGCGCTGTTTTCCGGTGCGCTGATCACCGAAAAAATCTTCAACTGGCCGGGCGCCGGGCACATCCATCTCGATTCGCTGGCGGCGCGCGACTACCCGGTCTTGATGGGCTTTACGCTGTTTCTGGCGGTATTGACCATTTTAGGCAATCTGCTGGCGGACATTTTGTACGCCTATGCCGACCCGCGCATTCGTTTGAGGTAACTATGTTGGCATCCTTGTTTTTCGGGCGTCGTCGCCGTTGGCGGCAAGCGCAACTCCCGGCGCTGGCGCAGCTATCACCACCGCCGACCGCCCAGGCCTGGCAGCGGCTGCGGCGTCACCGCCTGGCGATGATTTCACTGCTGCTGTTGGTGTTGATGGCGGTGCTGTGCCTGTTCGGCCCGATGCTGTCGCCCTGGCAGGACGATGCCGGCGATGCGTTGAATATCAATCAGGCACCCGGCGCACAACACTGGCTGGGCACCGATTTTCTCGGTCGCGATATTTATACCCGCCTGCTGCTGGCGGGGCGTATTTCGCTGACCATTGGCCTGGTGTCGATGCTGTTGTCGGTCACGCTCGGCTACCTGCTGGGGGCGCTGTCCGGCTATCTTGGCGGCGTGGTGGATAAGCTGATTATGCGCTTTGCCGATCTGTTGATGACCATTCCCAGCCTGCCGCTGCTGATCATCATGGGAGCGATGCTGTCGGAGCTGGACGTTTCGCCGGACTACCGTATTTACATGGTGATGATCATGCTCAGCCTGCTGGGTTGGCCGTCGCTGGCGCGGCTGGTGCGCGGGCAAATTTTGTCGTTGCGCGAGCGTGACTTCATGCTGGCCACTGAGGTGCTGGGGTTATCCACCCGGCGGCGTATCTTCGGCCACCTGCTGCCCAATACCATTCCGATCCTGGTGGTGGTGGCCACCATGGGCGTCGCTAATGCCATTCTCAGTGAATCGGCCCTGAGCTATCTGGGGTTGGGCGTGGTGCCGCCAATGCCGTCGTGGGGCAACATGATGGACGCCGCCAACAGCCTGATCGATTTTCAACGTCGCCCCTGGCTGTGGATGCCGCCGGGGTTGGCGATTTTCATCACCGTGGTGGCGATTAATATTCTCGGCGACGGCCTGCGAGACGCGCTTGATCCAAAAATGAACGGGGTAAGACGATGAGCCAACCGCTGGTGGCCTTTAATCAACTGTCGGTAGCCTTCCAGGGCGAACAAGGGCGGGTGCGGGCGGTGCAACAGGTGAGTTTTGACCTTTATGCCGGACAAACGCTGGGGGTCGTTGGTGAGTCCGGCTGCGGTAAAAGCGTGACCGCGATGGCGCTGATGGGGCTGCTGCCGCAACCGCTGGCGCAAATCGACGGTGGTGAAATCCATTTCGACGGCCAGGACTTGCTGAAACTACGCCCGCAACAGATGGCCGATTTACGCGGTAACCGTTTGGCGATGATCTTTCAGGAGCCGATGAGCGCGCTGAACCCGGTGCTGACCATCGGTGAGCAGTTGGTTGAGCCGTTAATCCGCCATCGGGGGACTGCGCCAAAAGCGGCCTGGCGGGAGGCCACGGCGCTGATTACCGAGGTCGGACTGGCACGCGCCGAACAGCTGATGACCAGCTATCCGCACCAGCTTTCCGGTGGCATGCTGCAGCGCATCATGATCGCCATGGCCATCAGTTGCCGGCCGGCGTTGCTGATTGCCGACGAACCCACTACCGCATTGGATGTCACCGTGCAGGCGCAAGTTCTGGCGCTGCTGCGCGAGCAGGCGCGTAAGCACAATATGGCGATGATGCTGATTACTCACGATCTCGGGGTGATTGCCCAGATGGCGGATCGGCTGGTGGTGATGTACGCCGGGCGTATTGTCGAGCAGGGGGCCACGCATGAAGTGCTGGCCAACCCGCAGCACCCTTACACTCAGGGATTGATGGCCTCGCGGCCGGTGGCGGGGCAGCGACGGCGGCGGTTGTATTCGATCCCCGGTCAGGTGCCCGATCTGGCCAGTTTGCCGGACTACTGCGCCTTTGCCGAACGCTGTGACAAAGCGAGCGCCCGCTGCCGTGACGGTATTCCGCCATTGTATGGCGATCGGCGGCGGCAATCCGCCTGTTTCCTGAATGCCGGGGGGCGTATTCATGTTGGCTGAACCCTTGGTGGAGGTAAAAGGGCTGAAGAAATATTTCCCGCTGCGTGAAGGGCTATTCGGTCAGACTACCGGGCAACTGCGGGCGGTGGATGATGTCAGCTTCAGCATTCGCCGGGGAACGATTTTTGGCCTGGTGGGGGAGTCCGGCAGCGGTAAAACCACCGTAGGCCGAACCCTGCTGGGGCTGCATGAAAAGACCGCCGGTGAGGTACTGTTCAAAGGACAGGCGTTAGATGCGCTCAGCGCCCGCGAGCGGCGCGCGATGCGCCCGAAGATGCAACTGGTGTTTCAAGACCCGTATAGCTCTCTGAATCCGAGAATGCGGGTAGGCGATGCGATTGGCGAAGCGCTGCTGCAGCACGGTTTGGCGCAAAAGAGCGAGCTGCGAGACCGGGTGATAGACACCCTGGAAATCTGCGGGTTGTCGGCACAGCATTACGGGCGCTTCCCGCACGAGTTTTCCGGCGGCCAGCGCCAGCGCATCGGCGTAGCCCGTGCGCTGATCCTGCAGCCGGAGTTTATCGTCGCCGACGAACCGATTTCGGCGCTGGACGTCTCTATTCAGGCGCAGATCATCAACCTGTTTTCCGATCTTCAGGAACAGCAGGGGGTGACTTTCCTGTTTATTTCGCACGATCTTGGGGTGGTGGAGCATCTGTGTCAGGACGTAGCGGTAATGTACCTCGGGCAGATTGTCGAAAGCGCCGATCGCGATGCGCTGTTTCGTCGGCCGCTGCACCCTTACACTCAGGCACTGTTGGCCGCGGTACCCAGTTTGGATCCGCACCGTCAGCCGCAGGCGATGGCCCGGGGAGAATTACCTGACCCTGCCCAACCGCCGCAGGGCTGTCGCTTTCATACTCGCTGTCCGCAGGCCACTGCGCAATGCCGGGAACAGGCCCCGGCATTGCGGCAGGTAGCGGCAGGACATCGGGTGGCCTGCCATTATGTCGGCTGAGCTTAGGCCAGATAATGTTTTAGCGCACGCCCGGCCTGATGGATGGCCGAGTGCACCGCCGGGACTTCTGCGATCGCGTTGAGCAAGCCATAGTCGTGGATCAGCCCGTTATAACGGGTGGAGGTGACTTCGACTCCGGCGGCATTGAGCAGGCGGGCGTAGGCTTCGCCTTCGTCGCGCAGCACGTCCAGCTCGGCGGTTTGCACCAGCGCCGGTGGCAGGCCTTTCAACTGTTCCAGCGTGGCGTTAAGCGGCGAGGCGTAGATCTCTTTGCGCTGGGCTTTATCGGTGGTGTAGTGGTCCCAGAACCATTTCATCATATTGCGGGTGAGGAAATAACCTTCGCCGAACTGGTGGTAAGACTCGGTATCGAAATTGGCGTGGGTCACTGGCCATAGCAGGATCTGGCTGCGCAGGGCAGGCGTGCCTTTATCTTTCGCCATCAGGCTGACCACCGCCGCAATATTGCCGCCGGCGCTGTTGCCGACGACCGCCAGACGTGAACCGTCAACGTTGATTTTCTCGCCGTACTCGGCCACCCATTCGGTCGCCGCGTAGGCCTGATTGATGGCGACAGGGTAAGGCGCTTCCGGCGATCGGGTGTAGTTAACGAACACCGCCGCCGCGCCGGAGCTGTGGACCAGATCGCGCACCAGCCGTTCGTGGGTCGGGAAGTCCCCCAACACCCAGCCGCCGCCGTGGAAGAACATGAATACCGGCAGCTTCTCCTTTGCTTTGGCCGGCCGCACGATGTGCAACAGGATATCCTGGCCATCGACGTGAATGGTTTTTTCGCTGATTTCGACTTCACGCAGAGGGACTTCGGTACCGCTTTGCAGGCCCTCCATCACCTTACGCGCTTCTTTCGGCTTCAACTGCTCCAGGGGTTTGGCGTCACTGGAGTTCAGCGCATCAAGAAAGGTACGGATATCGTGCTGTGCTGCAGGCTGGGTGAGATCAACAGTTTTCTTGGACATCTTGATTCCTCTGGCACAGGGGGATGAAATCTTCTGGTGAGATCACAGTGTAGTAGAACAATGTGCCTGTGGGCTTAGTGGTGTGTGCCCTGTTGGAAAAGGCGCGTCACGCCACGCTTTTCACCGCTTCGGTTTGACTTTTCAGGTGGGCAGCGATATTTTTTAATCACCATGGAACACGTGTTCCATGGGGGCGAATGACCGGTCATTACCGGTGCCTTTCTTTTAGCGCTGAACGCCGTGCGGGAAACATAACCCTATGATTGTGATTGCAAACTCTGAAGGACATCCGGGTATCGGTCTGTCTGCCGAACGGTTACGACAGGGGCAGAATGGCCTGCGTGCCATCGTTGAGGGTATCAAGCTGGTGGAGCTGGATCCGAGCGTACGTACGGTGGGTTTCGGCGGCTGGCCCAACGTGCTGGGTGAGATGGAGCTGGATGCTTCGGTGATGGACGGCGACAGCTTGCGCACCGGTGCGGTGGGAGCGTTGCAAGGCTATCTGCATCCGGTGGAAGTCGCTTATCGGGTAATGGAAGATCTTAACCATGAAATCCTGGTGGGCGCCGGAGCGGCACGTTTCGCCGCTGAGATCGGCGCGTTGGCGGGTGACAACCTGATTGCCGACTCCAAGCGTGTCTGGTGGGAAAAACTGGAGCAGGCGATGGACGCCGAACAGCTTCGCAACTGGCCGAATATCCCACTGGCAGGGTTGTCGAATAATGCCACCGATCCAGAACGGGTGCGCGACACCACGGTATTTTTAGCCATGGATGGTGGGCGCACGCTCAGCGCGGCGACGTCAACGTCAGGCTGGGCGTGGAAATATCCGGGGCGACTGGGGGACAGCCCGATCATCGGCAGCGGCTCCTATGCCGACAGCCGCTATGGCGCCTGTGCCTGTACCCACACCGGGGAAATGACCATTCGCTGCGGTACCAGCCGCGCAGTGGTGCTGTATATGAAGATGGGCATGACGCTGGAACAGGCGGTGTACGAGGCCATCGAGGATCTGAATTACCTGAAAGATGGCTACACCGAAGGGGTGACTATTCACGCCATCGATAAGGACGGAAAGCATAAGGTCGTCAGCCTTAACTGCCCGGGCCCAATTCAGTATTGGCTGTGGCAGAGCGGTATGGCAGCGCCGGAATTGCGCGATGCGGAGATTATAACCACCCGTTGACCCGCTGCTCTGTGGTTTATGGAAGGGGCGCGGCATGCTGCGCCCAATAGCATCATCAATGCGTTAAATTGGGCCGAACAGGCTCACCCCTACCGGTTTAGCAGGACGCGCGAACCACCAACTCGGTGGGAATGGTTACCTGCTGCGGCGCAGCCTGGGGGCTGCCGCTGCGCAGTTCGACCAGCCGAACGATGGCGGCGATCATTGCGTCCATATCTCGGCGTACCGACGTGAGTTGGTAACTCGGCCAGGCTGCCATCGGGATATCGTCGAAGCCGTAAACCGCGACGTCCTGAGGGATCTGCAGCGAAGTGTGCAAACGAATATAGTCCATCACCCCCATCGCCATGGAGTCTGCGGTGCAGAAAATGGCCTGCGGAGCCGGAAGCGCGTCGAGCAGCTGCGGCGCGAGGTTAAAGCCGCTCAGGTAGCTGTAGTCGCCGCTCAGCTGCGCGACAATCTCTAACTGCTGCTGTGCGGCATGAGCCAGAAAGGTTTGTTGACGCAGCTGTTCACCGTGGGCGCTGCTGCGGCCACCGAGCAGCGCCACGCGGCGTTGACCCTTTTGCGCCATCAGTGCCGCCAGCTGTTGCAGGCTGGGTGACTCATCGGCGTTGAGAGCGTCGCACAGGGCGTCGCCCGCCAAACCGTTGAGCATAATGGGCGTAGCGATGCGAAACAGATCTTTTGCTGCACGCGCGCTGATGTTGTCGGCGAACACCACGGCAGAATCGACATGGTAAGAGATGGTTTGCTTCAGGTAGTTGGCCGGATCGTCAATGCCTTCCAGGCGGATCATCACCGCCTGCCGGTTGCTCTTCTGCAGTTGTTCAACCAGACGATCGAAAAACTCCAGGTCAGACAAATCGTGAAAGTGGTTCACTACCACCGCGACAAAGCCGGTTTTGCCGCTGTGCAGGCTCTGGGCGATGGCGTCTGGCGCATAGCCTAACTGACTGGCGACGCGCATCACCAGATCGCGGTTCTTTTGCGAGACCCGGCCCTGATTGGAAAAGGCGCGTGACACCACGGTGCGTGAAACGCCGGCCACGCGGGCGACATCGTGAGAGGTGACTTTTTTCATCGGCATACGGCAGCTACTCAACGGAAAACGGGGCGCTGCGGCAGAGGCACGCAGCGGCGATATGGTCTCACAGAATGCCAGCCGGCAACACTGTTTCCCCGCTTTGAGCTACCCGTTGACCGCTATGCGGATCAAAAAAGTGCAGGGCGGTGATATCCAGCGTAATGGCCAGCGGCTGGCCCTGGGCATACTGCAGTTGGGCGTGCTGTTTGACGATGTACTGCGCACCGTTGTCACCCTGTACGAACAGGTTGCTCTCAGCGCCCAGGTTTTCACTGTACACCAGTGTTCCACTCAAGTGGGGTTCTGCCCGTGGCGCGCTGATGCTGCACGCTTCCGGACGACAGCCCAGCGTCAGCCAGTCGCCTCCTCTTGCTGCCAGCGCCGGGAATTCGGCGGCGCTCAAGGGCAGCAGCAAACCAGAGTCGCCCTGCAATACGATCTGCTCGCCCTGCACCAGAACCTGCACGTCAAACAGATTCATCTGCGGCGAACCGATAAACTCGGCGACAAAGCGATTAACCGGGCGATGATAAAGATCCAGCGGCGTACCGATCTGCTGCACTTTCCCCTGATTCATGATGACCACTTTGTCCGCCATGGTCATGGCTTCCACCTGATCGTGGGTGACGTAAATGATGGTCGCGCCGATCGCCTTATGCAGTGCAGACAACTCCTGACGCATGCGGTTGCGCAGTTTGGCGTCGAGGTTGGAGAGCGGTTCGTCAAACAGAAACACCTTGGGCCGCCGAACAATCGCCCGGCCCAACGCCACGCGCTGACGCTGACCACCGGAAAGCTGGCCGGGTTTGACCTTCAGGAATTCCGTCAGGTGCAGCATTTCGGCCACGGCGGCAATCTGCGTGGCAATCTCCGCTTTGGCCATTCCTTTGATTTTCAAAGACAGCGCCATGTTTTCATAGACGGTCATATGCGGGTACAGCGCATAGCTCTGGAAAACCATGGCGATATCACGGTATTTGGGCAGCACCTCGTTCATGCGTTCGCCGTCGATCAACAGTTCGCCGGAGGAGAGGGTTTCCAGCCCGGCTATCATCCGCAGCGTGGTGGACTTGCCGCAGCCGGACGGGCCGAGCAGCACCACAAACTCACCTTTCTCCACCTGCAGATTCACGTCGCTGGCGGCCTGGTAACCGTTGTCATAGCGTTTGTTGATATCAACCAGTTCTACGTAAGCCATCATTCGCACTCCGTCTGGGCAAGCACGGCACTCAATCGCGCCAGCAGCAGCACGCCGAATGAGGACGCGCCGTTGGCGTACAGCTTGCGGTGCGGCATATCGGTAGACATGGCGGCAATATCCAGGTGCGCCCAGCGCTGGCCCGGCTGCACGAACTCGCCAATAAAGGTCGCCGCCACGCACGGGCTGCCGTGCGGATCTTCACCGCCGTGACGATAATCGGCAAATTCAGACTTCAATACCCCGCGATACCAGCCGCCGTGCGGCATTGGCCACACCGGCTCGGCGCTGGCCTTGCCCGCCTGGGTGACCTGTGCCAGAAAGTCGTCGTCGTTACCCATCATGGCCGCATACTCCTTGCCCAGCGCCACGCCTGCGCCGCCGGTCAGGGTGGCGATATCGAGTAAAAAGTCGGGCTGGAAGCGCTGCTGGGCATAGCTGATGACGTCCGCCAGCACCATGCGGCCTTCGGCGTCGGTTGAAATGATTTCCACCGACTTGCCGTTGTGCATGGTTACCACGTCGCCGGGGCGCTGTGCGCGGGAGGAGGGCATGTTTTCTACCAGGCCGCACAGGCCAATCACGCGGATCGGCAGTTGCAGCGCGTCGATGATACGCATGGCGCCCACCACCGCAGCCGCACCGCCCATGTCGAACTTCATGGTGCTCATGCGTGCCGCACCTTTGATGCTGATGCCACCGCTGTCGAAGGTGACACCTTTACCCACCAGCGCCAGAGTATGGCGTGCGTTGGCGGGATGGTGATCGAGGATCAGTAATTGCGATGCGCGGGCGCTGCCTTGACCAACGCCCAGCAGGCCACCGAAGCCAAGCTGTGCCATCTGCTCTTCATCCAGCACCTCCTGGCGCACATGAGTAAAGGCCAATTGCGCGACGGCCGCCACGAAGCTTTGCGGATAGAGAATATTGGCCGGCTTATTCATCAGCTCACGTCCGATGATCACGCCCTCGGCATGCAGATTGGCCCAGTCGCACAGCGCCTGCGTTGTCGCATCATGGCTGGCTAACGGCTGGGTCGGGTCGGTCAGCGTAGCGCTGGCATGATGTTGATAGCGATAAGCGCCCAGACGCAGGCCGAACAGCAGCCAGCGCCAGGTTTCTGTACTGGCCGATGAGCCTTCATCCAGTGTCAGACGCAGGTGCTGCAGCCCGAAGTGTTTTTGCCCGGCGGCGATACCGGCACCGGCATCCTGTAGGGCCGCGGGAGTCAGGGAAGGGCCGATATTGAGCGCAAAACGGCCGTCACCCAGCGGATAAAGCACGCCGACGGCGGCCTGTTGCAGGCCGGCATTTTGCAGCGTTACCGGCAGCGAACCTTCCGCAGCGGTAAACAGGGTGATTTGCTGGCGCGCCGCAGTGTCGTTTTCAATGTAAATATCAATGAATTGCATAAGGTTACCCTTTGACCGCCCCACGGGTGAGGCTTTCCATCATTTGTTTGGACGAGAAGATAAAGGCGATCAGCAGTGGGACGATCGCCAGGAAACTGCCGGTCATCACCAGGTTCCACGGCGTGGCGGTAGCGCCGCTCAGGCTGCGCAGCACCAGTTGGAGAATTTGCTTGTCCGGCGACTGCAATGCCACCAGTGGCAACATAAAGTTGTTCCAGGTATCGACCACCACCACGATCGCTACCGTCAGCAGCGCCGGGCGCATCAGCGGCAGGCCGATACGCAAAAATATCTGCAGTTCATTCAGACCG
Organism: Serratia sp. BIGb0234; assembly: GCF_024809915.1. NCBI lineage: Bacteria > Pseudomonadati > Pseudomonadota > Gammaproteobacteria > Enterobacterales > Yersiniaceae > Serratia > Serratia sp. BIGb0234. Next base: position 261,410 of record NZ_JANUEI010000002.1, on the reverse strand, counting down.
TCCATGCGTGCACTGTCGAGTATTTCGCTGGGCAGTGAGGAACTGACGTATTGCCGTACCAGGAAAATCCCGAAGATATTCACCCCGGCGGGCAGCCAGACGGCGGCAAACTGATCGAGCAAGCCAACGCTTTTAATCACGAAGAAGTAGGGCACCAGATTGACCACGCTGGGCACCATCATGGTCAACATGAGGGTGGTGAATAACACCTTTTTGCCCTTGAACTGATAGACGCTGAAGGCGTAGCCCGCCGCCGCGGAAACCAGCACGCTGGTCAGGGTGGCCATGGCGGTGACATACAGGGTGTTGAGCAGCGAGCGGGTGAAAGGCACCTGTTGCTCCAGCCCCCGGTAGTTTTCCAGCAGGTGGCTGCCGAAGCGCAGCGACATGCCCATGATGCTGCGGGTGTCCTGCGTCGCCAGCAACGCCGACCAATAGAACGGGAACAGCGACAGCGAGGCGAACAGCGATACCAACAGGTAAATCACCAGCTTGCCGGTGTCGAAACGGCGGCCCTCAGCGATCATTTTTGAGTCCTCCACGGTTGCCGAAACCCCAAAACACCAGCGCGCTCACCAGCGCAATCAGCAGGAACAGGATCCAGGAGATGGCCGACGCGGTGCCCATATCCAGATAGGACCAGCCGGTCTTGTAGACGTACATCGATACCGTCAGGCCGCTGTTGTCGACGCCGCCGGTGCCCTGCGTCAGGATCATGGGTTCATTGAACAGCTGCATGTTGCCGATCAGCGTCATCAGCGTGGCGAAGAAGATAAAGGGCGCCAGCAGCGGCAGTGCGATATAGCGGAATTTTTGCCAGCGGCCAGCACCGTCCAGCTCGATCGCTTCGTACAGGTCCGGCGAAATAGAGGCCAGACCGGTCATGTAAATCACCGTATTGATACCGGTGAATTTCCAGGTCACCTGATTGGCGATGGTGAAGCGGATCCAGTCGCTGTCAAAGAAGTTGATCGGCAACGCGGCGGCCAGCGCGCTCAGGTGCAGCTTGGCGGCCAATCCGCTTAACAGCTCGTTGACCATGCCGACCGGCGAGAACAGGTTGAACACGATCAGGCTGACGGCGACGGAAGAGGTGATGTAGGGCAGGAAGATCGCCGCCTTCAAAAAACGCCTGCCGCGCACGATGATGTGCAGCAGCGAATAAGCCAGGGTGATGGCGAACAGATGTTGGCACAGGCCGGACACCAACGTGATTTTAATGGTGTTGACCAGCGACACCCAGAAGGCGTCATCGGTGAAGGCATAGTAAAAGTTATCCAGCCCGACAAACTTCATCGAACTCAGGCCTTTTACCGGGTTCCAGGATTGGAATGAGAGAAACGCCGAGAAGAAGATCGGGAAGGCGTTGAACACCGCAAACAGCAGCATGAAAGGCAGCAGCAGCAGGTAGGCGGTGCGGTGATCGTGCAGCAGCCCTTTGAAAAATCGCTTACGCATAGACTCCCCGAACCGTCGGAAAACGAAAAAAGGCGGCCGGTAAGCCGCCGCAGTCTGATGATTACAGGGCGCGCATCCGCCGCTCCAGCAGCTTATTGGCATCGCGCAGAGTGCTGTCGATGTCCTGATGCTGCACCAGGATCTTCTTCGCCGCTTCGTTGAGAATTTCGTTGGCGATATTGTCTTCCGGTGAGGAAGCTACGGGCTTCAGGTCCGGCACCAGGCTGGCGTAATAGCGCATCGAGTGTTGGCCGCCGAGAATGCTGCTGGGCGTATCGAAGTAAGGCGCGTTATACACGTCGAGGCGTGCAGGCAAGGTGCCGGCGGTTTTCGCGGCGTCGATCACCACGTCACGCTGCATAAAGTATTGAATGAACTGCCAGGCCGCCTGGGCATTCTTGCTTTGCTTGGGGATCACCAGCGTGGTGCCGCCTGCGTTGACCTTGATATTGCCCGGCACGCCCGTCACCCGCCACAGACCGGCTTTCGCACCGTCCGGATCCAGTTCCTGCTCGATGCGGCCTTCGTCCCACGGGCCATCGATATCGGCGAACAGTTTCCCCTGCCGGTACAGTTTGATGTATTCCTGCGAGTTGGTGGAGCCGTCCAGGGAGGCTGCCAGCCCTTTGTCATACAGCGTTTTGATTACTGTCATCAGCTGTTTGATTTGCGGTGAATCCAGGTTGGGCTTGCCGTCTTTGGTGTATACCGGCTTACCCGGCTCACTGTTCATGCCTACCACCAGCGGATTGATCAGGCTGGTGGCTGCCGGCAGCAGATAGGCGCCTTGCTCTTTTTTCAGCTTCTCACCGAAGGCGATAAAGCTGTCCCAGCTTTGGGTTATGTCTTCTATTTTGACGCCGGCCTTCTGAACCATGTCGTTACGGTAGATCATGATCACCGGCCCGGTGTCGTAAGGCACGCCATAGATATTGCCGTCATTACCCTTCGCCAGGCTGATCATCGAAGGATCGAACTGCCAGCCCTGGCTATCAATGCTGAACGGCGGGGCGCTCAGGTTATTCAGGCCGCCGGAGTTGGCGAAGCTGCCGAGTTTGATGGTGCTGACGCTGAAGATATCGGCGGCGCCCTGGCCAACGGCCAACGCGGTGGTCAGCTTTTGATGACAGTCGGCGAAGCCGCATTTGATCGACTGCACCTGAATGTCCGGATGCGCCGCCTCAAAGTCTTTAATCACTTTGTTGATGTAATCATTGGGCAAATAGTTGGCGAAGGTAATGCTGGTGTTGGCACTGGCGGAAAGGGGCAGGCCCAGCAGCACGGCCAGTGCGACCCCGGTGATTCTTTTATTATTACGCAAGCAGACTTGAGCCATGATAACCCCGATCCTGTGCAGTCGATGTGGTGTGTGTTTTTTCATCATGGAACACGTGTTCCATTGAAATTAACCTATTATCGCGTCAGCAGACTGTCAACATTTTGTTCGGCAAGTTAACAAATATGAGATCTGACGCGGCAGTTGCCCAGCTTCACGCCCGATTTTGGCCCACACAGTGGCACGCAGAGCCTGTAATGACGCGGGTTTGCCCGCATCCGGTGCATTTTCTGCACCTGAATGGGGCAAAAGTGTGATGGGGAGCAAATCAGGCCAAATTATTTTTGCGAGCGCGATCAGAAATATCGAAGTTTTTTGTCATTGAATAGGATTTCGCAGCCAATGATGATTTTTCGCCTTATTTTTCCAATTATTCATTAGCAATGCATATTTATTGAATAAGTATGCATTATAAGCCGTTGTTTTACCGAAAAAAACCGCGTTTTTCGCCAAAAATCCCGTTTTGGCACGATAGCTGCTCTACACTCTTTATCAAACGGCATGTATTTTAACTGCTCGTTAACATTTATTCCCCGTTACAGGACCTGATACCCGGCATAAATAGCGAAAAACGCGAATGATGTAACAGATTTGTTTCTGCATAGGCGGTGAAAGGCAGAGTTATCACCGGCTAAAAAACGGATCGAACGGCGCGGTTTTTTATGTTTTGTTGTGGACCATCCAGGCTGGAGCGGCCTTTACAGTCAAAATTCAGTCTTTGCTGAAGTTATGAGGTCATTATGGAACAGCCAATCGCAGTTACCCGCCAGTCTTTCGACGACTGGATGGTCCCGGTTTATGCCCCCGCTGATTTTATTCTGGTACGGGGAGAAGGCTCGCAGGTATGGGATCAGCAGGGTAAGTCTTACATCGATTTTGCTGGCGGCATTGCGGTTAACGCGCTGGGCCATGCGCACCCGGTCGTGACCGCAGCGCTGGTGGAGCAGGCGGGCAAACTTTGGCACCTGGGCAACGGCTATACCAACGAGCCGGTGCTGCGGTTGGCCAAACTGCTGATTGACGCCACCTTTGCCGAGAAGGTGTTTTTCTGTAACTCCGGGGCAGAAGCCAACGAAGCGGCGCTGAAACTGGCGCGTAAACGCGCACTGGATAACGGCAACCACAGCAAGAACCAGATTGTGGCATTCAACAACGCCTTCCACGGCCGCACGCTGTTTACCGTGTCTGCCGGTGGCCAGCCTAAGTATTCCAAGGACTTCGCGCCATTGCCGGGCGGCATCACCCACACGCCATTTAACGATCTGGCGGCCGCTGCCGAGGTGATTAACGACAACACCTGCGCGGTGATCGTCGAGCCTATTCAGGGCGAAGGCGGCGTGTTGCCGGCCGATGCTGCTTTCCTGCAAGGCCTGCGTGAGCTGTGCGATCGCCACGATGCGCTGCTGATTTTCGACGAAGTGCAAACCGGCATGGGCCGTACCGGCGACCTGTACGCCTACATGCAGTACGGCGTGGTTCCTGACGTGCTGACCACCGCGAAAGCGCTGGGCTGCGGCTTCCCGATCGGCGCCATGCTGACCACTGACGAACTGGCCAAAACCCTGAGCGTCGGCACCCACGGCACCACCTACGGCGGTAACCCGCTGGCGACGGCGGTGGCGGGCGCGGTGTTCTCCGTCATCAACACGCCGGAAGTGCTGGAAGGGGTTAAGCAACGCCACCAGTGGTTCCTTGACGGCCTGAACAAGATTAACCAGCAGTATCCGATTTTCTCTGAAATCCGCGGCGGCGGCCTGTTGATTGGCTGCCAGTTGACCAAGGACTACGCCGGCAAGGCGAAGCAGATCACGCAGTTGGCCAACGAAGAGGGCGTGATTGCCCTGATCGCCGGTCCGGACGTGGTGCGTTTCACCCCTTCACTGGTTATTCCTGAGCAGGATGTGAAAGAGGGGCTGGCGCGATTCGCGCGAGCCGTGGCGCGGATTTGCAGCTAACACACAGGCTGCGCCCTTACCGGCGCAGCCTGATTCAGACGAGGTTCGCATTATGATGATTATTCGCCCTATAGAGCGTCGCGATTTGGCTGACTTACTGACGCTAGCCGGTAAGTCCGGCATCGGTCTCACTTCCCTGCCACAAGATGAAGATACCTTGTCGGCACGCATTGAGCGGGCGTTAAAAACCTGGCAAGGCGAACTTCCGCGTGGTGACCAGTGTTATCTGTTTGTGCTGGAAGACAGCGAGCGCCAGCAGGCGGTAGGGGTTTGCGCGATTGAAGTGGCCGTCGGGCTGACTGAACCCTGGTACAGCTTCCGCGTCGGCACGCAGGTGCATGCATCCAAACAGTTGAACGTGTATAAATCGGTGCCGACGCTGTTCCTCAGTAACGATCACACCGGCCATTCCGAACTGTGTACGCTGTTCCTCGATCCGGACTATCGTCACGGTGAAAACGGCAAGCTGTTGTCGAAGGTGCGTTTCCTGTTTATCGCCGCTTTCCGTGAGCGTTTCTCCGCCCGGCTGATTGCCGAAATGCGCGGTTTCTCTGATGAAGAGGGCCGTTCGCCGTTCTGGGAGAGCGTCGGGAACCATTTCTTTTCCATCGAGTTCGCCAAGGCGGACTACCTGAGCGGCACCGGCCAGAAAGCGTTTATCGCCGAACTGATGCCGAAACACCCGCTATATGTCGATTTCCTGGCCGAAGACGCGCAAAAAGTAATAGGCGAAGTGCACCCGCAGACCGTGCCTGCACGTCGGGTACTGGAGTCCGAAGGGCTGCGTTATCAGGGTTACGTCGATATTTTTGACGGTGGCCCAACGCTGGAAGCGGAAATCGATCAGATCCGCGCGGTCAAACAAAGCCGTCTGGTGAAAGTGGTACTGGATGAGACCCCGATGCGCGCCGATGCGCCGGCTCTTTTGGTGGCCAACGATCATTATGAGAATTACCGCGCACTGCTGGTCAATGCCGATCTGTATGACGACCGTCTGCATCTCAATGCCGCTACCGCCGAGGCGCTGGGCGTTGAACAAGGCAGCCCGGTGCGGGTCATCCCCCTTATTGCACAGGAGAAAGCGTAATGTCACATCCTGCACTCTTTATTAATGGCGCCTGGCAGCAAGGCCATGGCGCTGCGTTCAGCAAAACCGATCCGGTTGATAACCAACCGCTGTGGCAGGCTAACGCCGCCGACGGCAGCGATGTTGCTGCCGCCTGTGAAGCTGCCCGCGCCGCTTTTCCGGCCTGGGCTCGTACCCCATTCGAACAACGCGAACAGTTGGTGAAGCGTTTTGCCGCTTTGTTGGAAGAGCACAAGTCTTCTTTGGCGGCGGTGATCAGCCGTGAAACCAGTAAACCGCGTTGGGAAACCCTGACCGAAGTGCAGGCGATGATCGGCAAAGTGGCGATTTCATTGCAGGCCTATCAGGCGCGTACCGGCGTAAGCCAGACTGCGATGGCGGACGGCGCTTCGGTGCTGCGCCACCGCCCGCATGGAGTACTGGCGGTGTTCGGCCCTTATAACTTCCCCGGACATTTGCCGAATGGCCACATCGTGCCGGCGCTGCTGGCGGGCAACACCGTGGTGTTCAAGCCGAGTGAACTGACGCCGCAAACTGCCGAGGAAACCCTGAAGCTGTGGCAACAGGCCGGGCTGCCCGATGGGGTTCTCAATCTGGTGCAGGGCGGGCGTGAAACCGGTGAGGCGCTGGCCGCCAGCGCGGATATCGACGGCCTGCTGTTCACTGGCAGCGCGGGTACCGGTTACCATCTGCATCGCCAGTTGGCCGGGCAGCCAGAAAAGATCCTGGCGCTGGAAATGGGCGGCAACAACGCGCTGATTATCGATCAGATCGAGGATCGCGATGCGACGGTTAACCTGGCGATTCAGTCGGCGTTTATTTCCGCCGGCCAGCGCTGCACCTGCTCGCGCCGCATTCTGGTGAAACGCGGCAGTGAGGGCGACGCTTTTATCGAGCGTTTGGTGCAGGTGGCGAGTGCGCTGCGTGTCGGGCGTTGGGACGCTGAACCGCAGCCGTTCATGGGCGGCGTGATCTCTTCGGCGGCGGCGGAAAAAATGCTGGCGGCGCAACATCACCTGTTGGCACTGGGCGGCAACGCTCTGCTGACCATGCAGCGTCTGGAAAGCGGCAGCGCGCTGCTCAGCCCAGGCATTATTGACGTGACCGGGGTGCGTGACGTACCGGACGAAGAGTACTTCGGCCCGCTGACCACCATCATTCGCTATAACGACTTTGATGAGGCGCTGCGTATCGCCAACCAAACGCGTTATGGCCTGTCGGTTGGGCTGGTCTCGCCGCTGCGTGAGCAGTTTGATCATCTGCTGCTGGAAGCGCGTGCCGGTATCGTCAACTGGAACAAACCTTTAACCGGGGCTTCCAGTGCGGCACCTTTCGGCGGTGTCGGGGCGTCCGGCAACCACCGTCCGAGCGCCTATTACGCGGCAGATTATTGCGCCTGGCCAATGGCGTCATTGGAAAGCGAAAGCCTGACGCTGCCGGCCAGTTTGTCGCCGGGGCTGTCGTTTAATTAAATTTTACCCGTCGCCTTTCAAGCCGCAGCGGGGCGAATAAGTTCGCCCCGTTTAACGCGGGCACAGCATGTAGCGCCCCTACAATAACTGGGGATGAGCAAACTGCTCGCCTGGCTGCAACTTGAAATTCATAGGGTATGTTTTGAGTAGGGCCGAGCTTGCTGGGCCCAGGAGAAAAGCATGTCAGGATATGAAGTCAATTTCGATGGTCTGGTGGGCCTGACGCATCACTATGCCGGGTTGTCATTTGGCAATGAGGCCTCGACCCAGCATCAAAACAGCGTGTCGAATCCGAAACTGGCGGCCAAACAGGGGCTGCTGAAGATGAAGGCGCTGGCGGATCTCGGCTTTCAGCAGGGGGTATTGCCGCCGCAGGAACGGCCGCACCTGCCGATGCTGCGTAAGTTGGGTTTCAGCGGCAGCGACGAAACGGTCTTGGCGCAGGCGATGAAGCAGTCTCCGCGCCTGCTGTCTGCGCTCAGCTCGGCTTCTTGCATGTGGACCGCCAATGCGGCCACGATTTCACCTTCGGCGGACAGCGCGGATGGCAAAGTGCATTTCACCGCGGCCAATCTGAACAACAAATTCCATCGCGCGATTGAGGCCGAGACCACCACCGGCGTGCTGCGGGCGATTTTCAACGATCCACGCCATTTCGCCCACCATGAGGCTTTGCCGCAGGTGGCGCTGTTTGGTGACGAAGGCGCGGCCAACCACAACCGACTGGGCGGCGATTATGGCAAGCGTAGCGTGCAGATGTTCGTCTACGGCCGACAGGAGTTTGGCGGAGAAATCGCCCCAACTCGCTATCCGGCACGCCAGACGCGCGAGGCCGGGGAGGCGATTGCCCGTCTGCACCAGTTGGATGAGCAACATACGGTGTTTGTGCAACAGAATCCGGCGGTGATCGATCAGGGCGTATTCCACAACGACGTTATCGCCGTCAGTAACCAGAATGTATTGTTCCACCATCAGCAGGCGTTTTATCAGCAGCAGCAGGCGCTGGATGAAGTGCGTCGCAAAATGGCGTCGCTGGACAGCGAACTGGTGGCGATTGAGGTGCCGACGGAGCGGGTTTCCGTGGCGGATGCGGTCGCGACATATCTGTTCAACAGCCAAATTCTGACCAAGCCTAACGGCAAGATGATGATTGTGGTGCCGGAAGAGTCGCGTCAGCATCGCGGCGTGTGGGGCTATCTGAGCGAGATGGTGGCCAGTGGCGGACCAATTGATGAAATCAAGGTGTTCGATCTGCGTGAAAGTATGCGCAATGGCGGTGGGCCTGCCTGCCTGCGATTACGTGTGGCGCTGAACGAGCAGGAATTGCGGGCAGTCAATCCGCGCGTGATGATGAACGATACGCTGTTCGTTACGCTCAATGACTGGGTTGACCGCTATTACCGAGATCGTCTGACGCAGAACGATTTGGCTGACCCGCAATTGCTGCGTGAAGGGCGCGATGCGCTGGATACCCTGACGACCATCCTCGGGCTGGGATCGGTTTATCCTTTCCAACAATAGGCGATGTCATCATGTTTGATTTGTTGGCTCTGACGCTGGAAGGGCAAACGCCCGAAGAGCAACGGGGCGAAAATGCGGATTTACACTGGCGTTGGCTGGGGGAAGGCCTGCTGGAAATCACACCGCGCCGGGGATACCGGCAGGCGGTGGTGCTGTCGGCGGGGATCCACGGCAATGAAACGGCGCCGATTGAGCTGCTCAATCAACTGGTCAAGGATCTGCTTGGCGGCGAGCGAACTTTGGTGGTTCGGCTGCTGGTGATATTGGGCAATCCACCGTCAATGCGCGCCAATAAACGGTACCTGCACAGCGACATGAACCGGATGTTTGGCGGCCGCTATCGCGATTTCAGCCACAGCGACGAAACCGTGCGGGCGCAGCAACTGGAGCAGGCCGTCGCCGCGTTTTTCGACGGTGAGCAAGCGACACGTTTCCATTATGATCTGCATACGGCTATCCGAGACTCGCGCCTGCCGCGCTTCGGGATTCTTCCTTTCCAGACCCGGCCTTACAGTGCCGAGATGCTGGCATTGCTGGACGCGGCCGATTTGGATGCGTTGGTGATCCACAGTGCGCCGGGCGGCACCTTCAGTAATTTCACCAGTGAGCATGCCGGCGCCGCCAGCTGTACGCTGGAACTGGGCAAGGCGCGGCCGTTTGGTAGCAATGATTTACAGCAATTTGCGGCCATTAACCGTGCACTGCAGGCGGCAGTCAGTGGCGAAGCCTTGCCGCAGCGAATGGGAGAGGCTCTGCGGGTGTTCCGCGTTGAGCGATCGCTGATCAAACGTAGCGAAGCGTTCAAACTGCATCTCAGTGATGATACCGCCAATTTTACCGAGCTGGAGCAGGGGACGTTACTGTGTGAACAACCGGGGGAGGAGTACCGGGTTCAGCATGCCAGAGAATGGATTTTGTTCCCTAATCCCCAGGTCGCACTTGGATTGCGCGCCGGTATGGTGCTGATTGAAGCGCCGCGCAGCACGCTGTATTAACCTGTCAGTTTCGAATACGGTTTTATACTTACAGTATTTAAGGTTGTAGCGATGTCGGCTGCAACCTTAAATAACGGTGGTATATCCTGCTGCTAATTCCTGTTACTTCCCCTTCTTTATAGTCTCTCTATCGAAACTTATATTTTATGTTGAATTTATTTTTGCCTTCATTTTTTGATGGTTTGAATCGATTTAATTATTCGAAGCGGTAAAAGACTTGCTTAAAACGTGGCGAAACACACTAAATCACCGCAATGACTTTACTCAGATAAAAATGTGAAATAAGTAACGTTATTAGTAACCATGCTAAGATTCATGGTATTTATGAATCGAATGGAAAGCATACAAAAGGAAATCAAATTGCACCTTTATGGTGCGTTGCACCAAATTGGTTATAAGATATGTAATAAATATCAATATGAATCAATGAGTTGATTGACTTCTTTGTTGTAATATTTTGTTACACATAAACATGCTTTATCCACGGTGTTTTATGAACTTTTTTATTTTAAGTTTGGATTCATGATGCTAATGTCACATGGCTTCTTAATTAGAGGCGCTCATAAAACACTAAATGATAAAGATCACAGCCCAAACCATAAATTGGGCGTGATGGGCAGAAATTAAAATTATAATATCTAGGAAAATAAATGATGAAACGCAGTGTATTAGCCTTAGCTATTGCCTTAGGGGCAATGACCTCCTTTGCCAACGCGGCAGAAATTTATAATAAAGATGGCAATAAACTCGACCTGTACGGTCGCGTAGCAGCCAAACATGTTTTCAGCGATGACAAATCCGAAGATGGCGACAAGACTTATGTCCGCTTCGGTTTTAAAGGCGAAACGCAAATCAATGACCAACTGACCGGTTACGGCCAGTGGGAATACAACGTCCAGGCCAACCACGATGAAGCGCAGGGCACTGCCGGCACCAAAACCCGTCTGGGCTTTGCTGGCCTGAAGTTCGCCAACTACGGTTCATTCGACTACGGCCGTAACTACGGCGTGGTGTACGACGCAGAAGCCTATACCGACATGCTGCCGGAATACGGCGGCGACTCCTACAGCTACACCGACAACTTTATGACCGCGCGCTCCAATGGCCTGGCTACCTACCGTAACCGCGACTTCTTCGGCTTGGTGGAAGGCCTGAACCTGGCGTTGCAGTACCAGGGCAAAAACGACAGCGACAGCCGCGGTGTGACCAAACAAAACGGCGACGGCTACGGCATGTCCCTGGATTACCAGGACATCGGCGGCTCCGGTATCGGCGTAGCGGCGGCATTCTCGGATTCCAACCGCACCAGCGATCAGAAAAAATCTGTTTACGGTAAAGGCGACAGCGCAACGGCCTGGACCACAGCGATTAAATACGACGCCAACCAGGTTTACCTGGCTGCCATGTACGCCGATACGCGCAACATGACGCCAATCAGCGGCAACGGCGTATCTGGCTTCGCCAACAAAACGCAGAACTTCGAAGTTGTGGCCCAGTACCAGTTCGAAAACGGTCTGCGTCCTTCTCTGGCCTACGTGCAGTCTAAAGGCAAGGATATCGAAGGGATTGGCGATGTTGATCTGGTGAAATACGTGGAAGTGGGTGCGACTTACTACTTCAACAAAAACATGTACACCTACGTTGACTACAAAATCAACCAGTTGAACGACGATAACAAACTGAAGCTGAGCACTGACGACGTCGTGGCAGTGAACCTGACCTATCGTTTCTAAGTTTCAACACCATTACCTTCTTCCTGTGTCGGGATAAAACGGTAATCAGGCAGAGCGAAAGCTCTGCCTTTTTTATTGGGTTGTTAACCTTTGGGGGCTTGCCCCATCACTTCGATGGCGGAACGCAATGTAGCAAAGCGTTGCTGATTGGTTTCATGTTCAATCTCGTTAACCAAATGGGCCAGAATATTATTGCCGGAAACTTTTTTGTTGAGATTGATCAGTTGAATGACCGCGCCGCCGACCACCAGGCTGACGTCGCGTAACAGGGCTTCGTAGTGTTCGTTTGAGAAGGTAGAAACGGGCATCGCGCCATCTCCATATCGTTCGGGTGAGGCAATTTAGCAAAATAGTGGCATAAAGCATCGTCGGCATGCCGGCTTTCCGGTGAATTCAGAAATTCCTCAGAGGAAAGTAGTATAAAAGTCTTTTGGCGATTTACATCGGCGCATATTCGTTGGCGGGTAGCCAAAAGCCATCGATAAAATCTTCAAATGGGAAGCAGCCGGCGTGGCGCAGGTTTTGTTCTTTCATACTGATCAGGCACTGGCGTTCGTCACGCAGCACGTCAACCACGATATCGGCGCAGCCGCCGTCCAGATAACAGACAAACATCACCAAGGCGTACATCGCTTCTTATATCCTTCCTCCTAATCCTTCCATGCTCTTATTGTAGGTAACTTCAGCGATTGTTTCATGTCAGGTGCTGCATAAAAGGACAGATTGGCAATGAAAGTTGGCACTTTCGGATTACTCTAACCGCTTAATACTGTTGGACCAATTGAATATCCCTCTTGCGGTGCTAAGCTTAATAAGTCTTAAGTCAATGCAACATGCTAACCATCGAAAGGAGTGAATATGGGTTTGTTTAACTTCGTCAAAGAAGCGGGCGAGAAACTGTGGGACACAGTGACCGGCAATGCGACAGCCGAAGATCAAAGCGCAAAACTGAAGGACCATCTCAATAAAACCGGCTTGCCGGGTATCGATAAGGTTGATGTGCAGGTGGTTGACGGTAAAGCCGTAGTAACCGGGGATGCGGTCAGTCAGGAGTTGAAAGAGAAGATCCTGGTGGCCATCGGTAACGTGGCAGGTATCAGCGGCGTGGAAGACAAAGTAGCGGTTGAACAAGCCGCCGCGGAAAGCCGTTTCTATACCGTGAAGAAGGGCGACACCCTGAGTGCGGTCTCGAAAGAAGTGTATGGCAACGCAAATCTGTATAACAAGATTTTCGAAGCGAACAAGCCAATGCTGTCCAGCCCGGACAAAATTTATCCGGGGCAGGTGCTGCGTATTCCGCAGTAATACCCACAGCAGCACGACACTGCCTGGCCCGATCTGTTATCGGGCTTTTTTTATGTTTACTTGCATAAGTTAGCCTAATTATTTTATTGTCTTAATAAGACTTTTGAATGCATCGTAATCTTGGTCATCTCAGTTCTGGGGGAGTGTTGACCCTGGTGAGGAAAGTTGATAGCGTCTTGCCACTCTTGAGGTCTGAGTGGCATTGGGCGCGGAATCTGACAAACCCGCAATGGCGGGCTTTTATCAATCACCCTTCACAAAAACGTTAACGCGTGATGAGTTAAGATAGATTCTGTGAAACAACAACGTAATACCTCACAAGATAAAAACTACCGTGAAACTTTGGGAGACGCGCAATTCGCTGTCATTGTGCTGGCGATAGCGTCCTGTTCCCTGATCATTTTTACGCTTTCAGTCACGCTATGGCTGACGTGATGTCGTTCAATACAGGAGATAAAATGGAGCACAATCTCCACGATGAAACCAAGCTGTTGGCCGTTATCGGTTTACTGGTTTCCGTGTTGTTAGTGGTATCGATTCTTTTTGGTGTGACTTACTTTTCCGATCTCAAGCATGCACGCGATGAGGTCGACATCAAAGGCTGCTATATAAAGGCGTCGTAGCCTTCTGCCTCCCGGGTTGCGTTCTGGTCGCTTGCTCATGATAAGCTGGCGTCCAGCTACTCGCTCAACCCGTGTGTCGTTCTGGAGGCGTTAATCATGAGCAATTCCCGCCCAACCTATTCATCCTCTTCCCGTGATTGTCCTGTGGTTGACGGCATCCGTCAGATCCAACGTATTGCCGTACGTAACGCCGAAGTTGGTGGTATCCCGATAAGCCGTGCCTTGCCCACCCGTGAACGGCGTACGCTAGGCGCATGGTGCTTTCTCGACCATGCAGGCCCGTCGGTATTCAGCGGTTCCTCCCAGGGGATGGACGTTGGTCCACATCCGCATATCGGTCTGCAAACCTTTACCTGGATGATTGAAGGGGAAGTTCTGCACCGGGATAGCCTGGGCAGCGAACAGGTGATACGGCCCGGACAGGTCAATCTGATGACCGCAGGACGCGGTATAGCGCATACCGAACAGTCCACCGGTGAGCAACGGCGTTTGCATGCTGCACAATTGTGGATTGCCTTGCCTGCAGAACATGCCGATACTGCGCCGCGCTTCGATCATTATCCCGACTTGCCGTGCTGGCTGCACGATGAGGTCAAACACACTTTACTGGTGGGGGAGTTCGAACAATATCGCTCTCCGGTGTCGACTTTTTCACCGTTAATCGCCATGGATTTGGAATGGCAGGCTGATGGTTATTTGCAATTACCTCTGCGAAAAGATTTTGAAATAGGTTTATTGCCCCTTATTGGTGCATTTGAGGTTAATGATGAAAAATTTTCACCTGATGAATTCGCCTATTTAGGTATAAATCTTAACCGTATCGAGTTACGTGCCAAGAAAGGAAGTCGTGCATTATTAATCGGTGGCTTGCCATTAACCGAAGAGATTCTCATTTGGTGGAATTTTGTCGGCCACAGCAAACAAGAGATTAGCCGTGCGCAACGTGATTGGGAGCAGGGGAATTCACGTTTTCCCGATGTCGTCGGCTATTGCGGTCCCCGCATGACCGCGCCACGCCTGCCCTGGAGCGATGATTGATACCTTCGTGCTATAACAACGGGATATTTTTATTCATTTCGCTCTATTAACGTTAAATTAATGTGATCGGAATTCCATGTTTTCGCATCGATATAGTTTATCTGGTAAATAGTGATCTTGCGCAAATAAATGGTCGGAGCAGTGGATTAAGATAACTTTCAAGAAGTGATGTTATCTACCGCTAGTCAGAAGCCTGTGAGGTTAATATGAGCCAAGTACTCTATCGTGCAAGATTATCCCATGTTGTTATTGCAACGGCGGCGTTCTGGATCTCTATCGCAGCCATGCTGGTTGTTGTTCTGAGCTAACTCTGAATGATTATGCAATAAACCCGCTACGGCGGGTTTTTTTATGTCGATATATTCGCAATATTCTCAGTGAGGTTATACTTATAAAACCCAATATCTGATTAACCCTGCTAATAACAATGATAATTCTTTCTAATATAGTGGTGTTGCTTATTGCAGCGATCCATTTGTATATCCTGATCCTGGAAATGTTCCTATGGCAGAAGCCTACCGGCAGGCGAGTGTTCGCCACCACCGCGGAGTTTGCTGCCGCCACGCGGGTGCTGGCGGCCAATCAAGGGTTATACAACGGTTTTCTGGCGGCGGGATTAGCCTGGGGCGTCTGGCGTGAGGAGCCGGCGGTGCAACTGTTCTTTCTTGGGTGTGTGCTGGTGGCGGGCGTGTTTGGTGGGCTGACCGCGAGCCGCAAGATTCTCCGTGTACAGGCGCTGCCCGCTCTGGTCGCTATTTTAGTGGTGCTGTGGGCACATTAGCCCGCCGTTAGCGGCGGCGGGAAAGAGAGTCAGGCGGTTTTTTGATGAATGACGTGCAGCGGCGGGGCGATATGCAGGTCGACGCTTAAATCCTGACGGAAATCATAAGGCGTGATGTTGAAGCGCTTTCTGAACATATAAGTGAAATGCGATTGCGAGCCAAAACCGAAATCCAGAGCGATGTCGAAGATGGAGGCGTCACTGGTGCGCAACTGGTAAACCGCCCCGGCCAATCTGCGTTCGCGAATATACTTACCGAGCGAAATCCCGGTCGCTTCTTTGAACAGCTTCTGCATGTGCCACAGGGAGTAGCCGGAATACTCGGCCAGCTCTTCAAGATGGATCACTCTTCCAAGGTGAGTTTCGACCCATTTACTGAGGGCGCAGACTAATGAGAGGTGGTGTTCTTGTATCATCAGTGCGTCTGTGTGAGATCTACATAGCGCTGAAGTATACACAACTTGCCGCCATGGACAAAAAGACCGCCGTCACCCAGGCGAAATTATTCGGAAAAACCATCGTCAAGCAGCTTGTCAGGCGGAAGGAAAAACGGCTAATCTGAGGTTGCCCGCTACCGCTGATATCGCAGTGGTTCTGGTCGCAAAGAATAACCGCCAAAGCAGAGTCAGCCGTGACAATTCAGCGTTGAAGGGGTGATCGCATGTTAATGACAGTGATTATTACTCTGGTTGTGATTGTGGGCGTTGCCGCTTTTATGGTGACGCCGGTGATGAGAATGAATAATGCGGAAGGTGTGGGAGGTGAAGAGCCGTGATTTCAGGGAACAACACGACCCCAAGTCGGGGTTGACCGAAAACCGAAAAAGCCTGGGCGCAGCAGTGACCCGGGCTTTTTATTGCTGAGTTGCGTGGATTAGACGTTTTTTCGCTCCACGGTTTCTTCGCCCCAGTACAGCTGGTCGGCACTGGTTTTGGCGAAAGCTATTTGCAACGCTTCGTCACTGCCTTCCTCCCAGATTTTTTGTGCCAGAACCTCATCGTTTTTTGCCAGCTCAAAAATTGCCTCCGCGATTTCAACCGAGGTTTCACGTACGGTTGCCCAGGATTTCACATTGTGATTTGCCATAACTTTCTCCTGTTGGGGTGTGGCTGAAGGATGCGCCGGTAAGCGCGTCGCTTAAACCTTAAGTATAGGCCAATACGGCCGGGCATTTTGGCACCCGATGCGCAATAACGTTGAAATTCAGCGGCAAACAACCTGGGGGCGGCAAAGCACCAGGTGACATGTTATTCTGTGCGGCGACTGAATCAAGAAGGAAAGTAATTATGTCAGACATGCTGAGCAACGATCAGGAATTGGCCTCCGACCTGGTTGCCTGCCAACTGGTAATCAAACAGATTCTGGATGTTATCGACGTTATCGCGCCGACCGAGGTGCGTGACAAGATGGCAAGCCAGCTGAAAAGCATCGATTTCTCCACTCATCCTGCCGGTGCCGATCCCGTGACCCGCAGGGCGATCGAAAAAGCGATTGCGCTGATTGAGATGAAGTTTACCCGCAACTGATGGGGGAAACCGTCGCCAGGCGACGGTTTCGGGCGGTGGTGATCAATCCACCACCGTTTCGACTTTTTTGAACAGCGGACAGTCGGCCACGCCAATGACGCCGTTGTCCCCGTGCAGATACTGAGCAATCACCACATTGCGTGCGGTCATATATTTACACTGCAACCCCAGGCCAGCCACGTTCTTGTTGCTGCCGACTAATACGCCGTATCCCGAAAACAAAAATACGCCATACACCACTGCCAGTAGCAGTAACCCCTTAATCAGCTTACTCATTATAACTCCCGTTTATTTATCGTCGTTGCGATATAGCCACGCGCCGACGCAGGCTGCAACGGTAACAATCTGAAAAGTCATCGTCAAAACGGTTTCTAAACGACAGGTTAAACTTCGTTTAAGTTAGCTGTGGTAGCATCACGAACAGATTATCAAGATAACAATGAGGCTGCTAAATTTGTTGCGAAAAAAAGTCCTCGTGATAGTGGCGTTCCTTGCGGCCTGTCTGTTTTTTTACCTGCTGGCGCTGGATAGCTACTGCGATGAGGGAGGCTCCTTTGCGTTGGGGGTGTGTTCCGTTACTCGTTTCATTCCCTGGTGAGATGCGCAGCGGTGCATAACAATTTACTATCAAGATGTTCGTGCCCGCACCCGGAGTGTTAAGATGTGCGCCTGTTTTTAGCAGTAGGTAGGGTTGTCCATGTACGATTTAGGTTTTGGTTCGAATAGCCTGCTTTCGCTGGCCCTCGCGGCGCTGGCGCTGTTGGTGGGATTATGGGTCTGGTTCCTGGTGAATCGTGCCAGTGTGCGTGCCAATGAACAGGTCCGTCTGCTGCAGGAAATTGCCGAGCAGCAGCGTCAGCAGACTGCATTATTGAAAAGCCTGGCGCAAAGCGCGCGTGGCGATAGCGTAATCGACGATGACGATCTCAGCCCGGCGCTGGATTTCAAAGGTTTTATCCCCGAGCGTTAATCAAACTTTCTGCCGGGTGGCATGCCCAAGTTTACGCCACCCGCATCGCTTAGAAAAACTCCATTCCCTGATAGGGCGCTGCGCGGCACGCCGCCAACCGACTGGCCAGGTCGCCGCCGTGAATTTCCAATTGGTGTCCGTCCGGATCAAGAAAGTACAGCGACGCCCCCTCGCTACGGTTAGTTTTCCACTCATCAACCCCTGCCTGGCGCAGCCGCGAAGCAACCTTGGCGAAATCTGCCGGCGCCACGCTGAACGCGTAATGGGTGTAATCCTTCGCTGAATTTACGGCTCGTGCGTCGTCCCATGACAAACACAGCCACAGCTCCCCCAGAGACAGGTAGGCGCCAGTTTGCCAGCGAGCATGTGGGACAAAACCCAACAGGTTGCTATAAAAATTGAAGCTGCGGTTGACGTCGCTGACTGCAAGCGTCAGATGGTTGAGGCCAGTTAACATGCCGGTATTCCTGCGCAACAAAACAGGGAAAAAGTGTAATCAGCGCCCAGGAAAAGATAAAGCCGAAAAAACATTAGTGGAGATAATGTGGAAAGCCCTCGCGTTGTCATAAATCTGTCGTATTGGCATCGTAATGTAGCGCCAACTCTACGAAAGATGGATAAAGCCGATGATTAAATGGTATGAAGAAAGCGACGCCGAGGTGAACCGCAGCATTGCGCTGATCACCGGAGAAAATCCGGACAAATGGTATCCCTACGGCGGTGTGAAAGGTAAAGACTATTGCAAGAATCCCTCCGATGCCTGGCCGATTATCTGCGCCAATAAAATCAGCCTGAATGCCGACAGCCAGGGCGACAACCCGCAGTGGCAGGCGCGTATGATCACCCAACGCGGCGAATGGCAGGCGGACAGCAGCAGCCCGCTGCGTGCGGCAATGATCTGCTTCCTGCTGAGCCAGCAAACCAACGAAATGGTCCGTTGAAACACCAGAATTACTGATGATTTTTCCCTTTTTATGACAACAGAACTGTCTCTGGCGGAGCCTGTTTATGAAGCGCATTATTAAAGGTGATAAAAACTTGTCTCATCTGGTGATTGCCCATGCGGCAATCGATCGTCATGCCGAAAGCTTTGGTCAGCGCCGACAGGGCTGGCCGTCAACCTACCTGATAAAATATCAAAACGATCGCGTGGCGGTAGAGGTGGTAACACGCCGCCAGTCCTACGTCGCCACGCTGATGATTGGTGCCCGCAACCTGACCAAACTTTGCGGTCTGTCCAGCTAAAAACCTGCCCTTACTGCCGTTAATCCCAGCATAAAATAGCGCCTTGGCCGACGTCGCCGGGGTGCTACTCCTTGATGCTCACGGGGTTAAGTGTTAAAAAGCCGCCCGCAGATACATTTATTGAATGGCGAAATCTTGTGCAACAGCGCCAGGTTCCCACGCCATATGAGGATAAGATGGGCGGTCAGCAGCAGGATACCCCGCTAAAACGCGGTTTAAAAAACAGACACATACAACTTATCGCCCTGGGCGGCGCTATTGGCACCGGCCTGTTTCTCGGCATTGCGCAGACCATTAAAATGGCCGGCCCATCGGTATTGCTGGGCTATGCCATCGGCGGATTCATTGCCTTCCTGATCATGCGCCAACTGGGGGAAATGGTGGTCGAGGAGCCGGTTGCCGGGTCGTTCAGCCACTTCGCTTATAAATATTGGGGCGATTTCGCCGGTTTTCTTTCCGGCTGGAACTACTGGGCGATGTTCATTTTGGTCGGTATGGCCGAACTGACCGCCGTCGGTATTTATATTCAGTACTGGTGGCCGGACATCCCAACCTGGGTTTCCGCCGCGGTATTTTTTGTCCTGATCAATTTGATCAACCTGGTCAATGTCCGACTGTATGGCGAGACCGAGTTTTGGTTTGCCATCATCAAGGTGGTGGCGATCGTCGGTATGATCCTGTTTGGTGCCTGGCTGCTGGCCAGCGGCAACGGCGGTCCGCAAGCCAGCCTCAACAACCTGTGGGAGCAGGGGGGCTTTATGCCGCACGGCATCAGCGGGCTGGTGATGGCGATGGCGGTGATCATGTTCTCGTTCGGCGGCCTGGAGATGGTCGGCATCACTGCGGCCGAAGCCGCCGATCCGCGCCGCAGCATCCCCAAGGCCACCAATCAGGTGGTGTACCGCATCCTGATTTTTTATATCGGTTCGCTAACGGTCCTGCTGTCGCTTTATCCGTGGGACAAAGTGGTGGAAGGCGGTAGCCCGTTCGTGATGATTTTCCATGCGTTGGACAGCAGCCTGGTGGCGACCCTGCTTAACGTGGTGGTCCTGACGGCAGCGCTGTCGGTGTACAACAGCGGCGTCTATGCCAACAGCCGCATGCTGTTCGGCCTGGCTACGCAGGGCAATGCGCCCAAGGCGTTGACGCGGGTGAACAAGCGCGGCGTGCCGGTGCTGTCGATTGCGCTGTCGGCGCTGGTGACCTCTGTCGGTGTACTGATCAACTATGTGATGCCCGGCAAGGCGTTTGAATTGCTGATGGCGCTGGTGGTGTCCACGCTGGTGATCAACTGGGTGATGATTTGCCTGGCGCATTTACGCTTCCGCGCGGCGAAAAACCGTCAGGGCGTGATCCCGAGCTTCAAGGCGTTGTGGTACCCGTTCGGCAACTATTTGTGCCTGGTGTTCCTCAGTCTAATCCTGGTCATCATGTATTTCAGCGAGGGGATCCGTATCTCGGTGTTGCTGATGCCGGTGTGGATCTTGCTGTTGTGGGTAGGGTTCAAGCTGACGCGCCGCAAGGGCGCTAACGTTCGGCGTTAAGGTTTAACGGAGGCGCGTTTTGCGCCTCCCATTTTCATTTAGCCGCGTGGCATAAAGGCATTGCCCGGTGCGGAGCGGCCCAACCCCAACAGCTTCCTGCACAGCAGGAATACCGTGGTGATGACATCGATAGCGACCACGCTAAGCATCAATACGGCCAGCATGAAAAAACTCACCATCGCGCCAAACAACAGCACCAGGGGTGCCGGCACGCGTACGCGGCGCAGTTTCATCGCGACATACATTTTCCAATACTGCATCTGTGCCAGCATCGCGCTACGGATACGGCCCATGCGAACACGTGATTTGCGTGATGTAGAACGGCTCATAACTTCTCCTTTTCTGAATGTCCTATAAGTAAAACACAAGGATCTTAAGAGATGCTTAACAGGCTCTAGGCGGCCCTGGCATTCTCACAGGGATTGTGACACCACATTAGGCAAAAAGGTCCCCCCTGAGGTGAGCACAGTTCACAAAGCGCACCAATCGTCTATTTTGTTATGTTATCGAAACTGCCCGTGCAGGGTGTCCGCAGTGGTCGGGAGAGCAACTTGAAGATAACCAATCGTTACTATGATGCCGGCAAAGCGCACCATACGCCGCAAGGGTTTCGTAACCCGGAGCCTACTCTGCGCCGGGAAGGGGATTTGAAGCGCTGGCAGGATGAGCGCAAGCAGCAGGGCCTGCCCAAGCCGCCGCAAATGGGATACCAACAGTTTACCCAACGCTGGTGGCAGCAGGCCGACCTCAGCGGCAGTGACAACGGTATCTGGTGGTTGGGGCATGCCTCAATGCTGCTGCGTCTTGAAGGGCGTTACATTCTGATTGACCCGGTGTTGTCGCAGCGCGCATCGCCGTTGAGTTTTTATGGCCCAAAGCGCAAGACCCCAACGCCGCTGACGGTGCAGCAGTTACCGACGGTGGACGTGGTATTGATCTCGCATAACCATTATGACCATCTCGATCGGCGCACCATCAGGCAGTTGGCGCGTCGTTTTCCGCACGCGACCTTTATCGTCCCGTTGGGGCTGAAAAGTTGGTTCCGTCGCTATCGCCTGCAACGGGTCGAGGAGCTGGACTGGTGGGATAGCCTGCAGTTGGGTGACCTGACGTTTCACAGTACGCCGGCGCGCCACTGGAGTATGCGCACCCTGTGGGACCGCAATCGCTCTTTATGGTGCGGTTGGGTAATTCATCATCCGGCACTTCGATTCTATTTTTCGGGCGACAGCGGCTATTCGGAGCGGCTGGCGGACATTGGCGCGCGTTTAGGGCCTTTCGACGTGGCGGCGTTGCCGATAGGCGCTTATGCACCACGTTGGTTCATGCAGGAACAACATATGGATCCGCAACAGTCGGTGACGCTGTATCAGCAATTAAATGCGCCGCAGGTCATTCCAATCCATTGGGGTGTTTTTGAATTAGCCGATGAGTCATTGGATGAGCCGCCGCAGCAATTAAAACTGGCGTTGAGTTCGGCCGGGATAGAGCAACACCGGTTCCGGCCAATTAAAATTGGTGAGCGCATTCTGCTTGAACCTAACTCTTAAGCGTTAATTCGTGGCAAGCGGGGCTGGCGTCGCCCCCGTAGCCGTCCGCAAGCCAGTCCCACCGCAGGTTGTAGCGATGTGGGCAGCTTGCCGGACGGCAATATCCACAACCTGGCCTAACCGGTTGACTTGAATAGGGTAGCGGCGCGACAAAAGATAAAATAAATACGTCAACTCGCAATTGCTCTTGATCGCATAAATACCCGCTCGGTTTTTAAGATTTAATTTCGCTATAGGTTCGCACTGACCTCAAGGTTATTGGCGTTATTTAACGGCGTAACGGAGGATGTATTTCTCTGTGGATGCACGACCACGGTGCGTAAATTCTGATTTTGCATGCTTATGCACCCAAAAGTGGCACGCTATTTGATTTTCATGGTAGGGCTTGGGTTGCATAAATTATGGTCAGTTGGCGAGCGTGGCAATAATTTACCCTGGTATTATTGTACTGTTGCAGGCGGAGGGATTGCCGAAGAGTGGGCTATGCCAGCGTTGAGCCGTCCGGATGGCAACCCAATGGTCGGATCAGCCGGTCTCCAATACGCCCGTTCATCGATATTCAAATGTCGTATAAGAAATTCCATAAAGATTCAAATTTTTTAACGTTCTAAGCGTCTGGCTGGGGTTATATGTTGCAACATTCATGAGTCAATCGGATGAAAGAATTGTTAAAATTCAGTCAGGATGCGGAGTGTAGCGCAGTGTAAGTGTTAAGCAGAAAATAGCTAAGGCTTCAACATCTTTTAGCCTATTTAAGCTTATATTGCTCTCGACCGTTTCAAATATGTGCGACAGCTCCATCAGTGATTAAAAATGGCTTGCCATCGAATACAGAGTATGTGATAACGCATCTGGGTAAAACGAGGTACAGTTCTGTATATGTGTGGCATTTTCAGTAAAGAAGTTCTGAGTAAAAACGTTAGCGTTGAATACCGCTTCTCTGCCGATCCTTATCTTAGTGCCTCAAGCAGTAACGACTCTAGTTTGTCTATGTAACGCCTACGGGCGGTTTAAACAATCCAAAGGAAATACTCAAGATGGCAAAGATCAAAGGTCAAGTTAAGTGGTTCAACGAATCTAAAGGTTTCGGTTTCATCACTCCAGCTGACGGCAGCAAAGACGTGTTCGTACACTTCTCTGCAATCCAGGGTAACGGCTTCAAAACCCTGGCTGAAGGCCAGAACGTTGAGTTCGAAATCCAAGATGGCCAGAAAGGCCCATCTGCAGTAAACGTTACTGCAATCTAATCAGCGTCAGCTGTACAAAAAACCCGCCTTGGTGCGGGTTTTTTCGTTTCTGTTATTCGCCGGTGATAATAATGGCCGCGTACTGGTTGCGTCCGGTGATGCCAGGGTGGGTGGGATCCTGTTCGCGACGGTGACTGTTGCGCCGATAGCTGGTGTATTTAAAGCGCTGTGGCTGGAGCGGGTCGGTATTTGGCGTGCAGATAGTGCAACTGCCGGCACGGTCCACGGCGGCGAACCCCAGCTCGCGAAGTTTGGATTCGGCGATTGCGGCCAGATCCAGGTGACGATAGTGGGGGCTGATTAAGCTGGCGGGCAGCGGCAACTGCTGTTTGAACCGTTCGACCAGCTCTTCGTTCACCTCATAACAGCATGGGCCGGCCGCAGGGCCGATGGACGCAACCCAGTTGGTGGTTGAGTCATCTTGTGCGATACGCGCCGCCAGCTGCTCCAGAACGCCATCCAGCAGCCCACGCCAGCCGGCATGCACGGCTGCAATGGCCGAGCCGTCATGGCGGCTGAAAATCACCGGCAGGCAGTCTGCCGTTAACACGCTGAGCAGAATGCCCGGTTGGCTGGTATAGAACCCATCGGCCTCACCGCACGCCTGTGCTGCCTGCGTTACGTCGACAATGCGCGTGCCGTGTACCTGTTTTTTTTCCGGCAAGGTGGCGCGGTAGGGCTGCAGATGCCCAGGCAGCAACGCGCTCTTGTTGCCGAAACCGTGTCGAATAGCGGGAACGCGGTTGAGAAGCGGGGAATAGTCGGTCATAAACGTCTTTACCTGCGTCAGAAAACTTAGCGTCAGTGTAGTCAGTTTTTTTCCTGCTTGGCTAGCCCCCATGGGATGCGCCTTGCATCACACAGAAGCCTTCTTTAGACTAGCCGCGCCGTATCTCTCTGGAACCCAAGCCATGTCTTATCAGTGCCCTCTGTGCCATCAGCCGCTTCATTTTTCCTCACCGCAATGGCGTTGCGACGCTAACCATCAGTTTGACTGCGCCAAAGAGGGCTACGTCAACCTGCTGCCGGTACAGCACAAGCGTTCGAAGCAACCCGGCGACAGTACGGAAATGATGCAGGCGCGGCGCGCGTTCCTGGATGGCGGTTTTTATCGGCCTTTGCAGCAGCGGGTAGCCGAGCTGTTGGATGAGGCGCTGGCACCCGACGCACAGGCGCTGCTGGATATCGGCTGCGGCGAGGGGTACTACACGGCGGAAGTGGCTGCCCGATTGACGCAACAACGCAATATGACCCTGTATGGGCTGGATGTCGCCAAGGTGGCGATCCGCTATGCGGCCAAGCGTTATCCTGCGGTGTCATTCTGCGTAGCGTCGAGCCATCGTCTGCCGTTCGCCGATGCATCTTTAGACGCCATTCTGCGTATTTATGCGCCCTGCAAGGCGGAAGAACTGGCCCGGGTGGTGAAACCCGGTGGCGTCGTGGTGACTGTATCGCCTGGTCCACGCCATCTGTATCAGTTAAAAGAGCAGGTTTATCAGCAGGTGCAACTGCATGCTGAACAGAATGAGCAGTTCGCAGGCTTTGACTGTGAGCGGGTCGAATCGCTGGCCTACCCGATGACGCTGCCGGGCGAGCAGGCGGCCAATCTGCTGCAGATGACGCCTTTTGCCTGGCGGGCCTCTCCGGAGGTCCAGCAGCGCCTGAGTGCCAGTGAGACCTTCCTCTGCGAAACAGATTTCGTTATTGCGCTCTATCGCCGCCGGCATGCTTAATGCCGCCCGACAGTGTGCGGGCCAGCGATGACCTGACCAACTAAGGTGGGCAGAAACAAAAAACCTGCCGTTGGCAGGTTTTTCTTTGGGTGCTGTCGGTTCAGGCGAGGTAGCCCAAATGCTCCAGCAGAATATTGACGCCGATGGCGATCAGCACCACGCCGCCAAGGATCTCGGCACGTTTACCGAGTAATGGCCCAATAAAGCGGCCAATCATCATGCCCAGCGTCGCCATAATCATGGTGGCCATGCCGATCGCCATGGCGGTGTGCACAATGTTCACCTGTAGGAAGGCCAGGCCAACGCCGATAGCCATAGCATCCAGACTGGTGGCGATAGCCGTGGCCACCAGCAGCCAGAATCCGTGACGCTTCACTTTCTCTTCTTCTTCAGGGCGGTTTCTGACGCCTTCGACAATCATGCGCATACCGAGAATAAACAGCAGCGAGAAGGCGACCCAGTGATCCCACTCCATGATGTATTGACTGGCGAACAGGCCGATGCCCCAACCGATAATCGGCGTAATGGCTTCAACCACGCCGAAGATGAGTCCGGTGCGTAGCGCTTCACGAAAACGGGGCTGATGCAGGCTGGCACCTTTGCCGATCGATGCGGCAAACGCATCCATAGACATGCCAAAAGCGAGAATGAGAGTAGCTGACAAGTTCATGTAAAATAGCCTCGGCCGGGCGGCTCCATATACACGTAACCCACCCCCAACCATACGACGGAGTTACGTGTCTATGGTCTCGCCAACCTTACCTGGCTGCCCGCACCACGTTTTAATGATTAAAACGAGTATGTTGATACGGGCGTTTCTGGCGTTTAATTGTCCAGAAACCGGCTACTCCCCAATGACGGCGCAACCATACCATATTATTTCCGTTGGCAACAACCCTTATTCCCCATGGATATTTATTTGGAATTGATAATTATTTTCATTAATAAAATATGCAAGACGGAATATAATGTAGGCGAGTGCAATAATGTTGCATAAATAATAATCAGGTAGCCTTATGCGCTGGCGATTAATTATCCACATTCAGCGCATGGCGAGAACAGAGGTTCTGTTGAGGTTATTTTTAATCACTGATTTTCAACAAAAAAGTGATATATTTTTTCCAGATCGTCTAATTGCGTGACCTGGATCAGCAGTCTGCGCCGCTCCAGATCGATGACCAGAATGCCATCCTCGGATAAATTCATGGCCTTAATGCGGTTATATTCGATAAACGCATTGGCATAAAAGAAACCCTGCGCTTTAAACAACATCTTGGGCCAGCGAATATAGGATATGTAGACGGCGATCAGTGCTAAAGAAATAAGCAGATAGGTGGTTAATGCAGCACCCTGTGTCGTGACATTACGATAAATCAGAATGGCAATCAGACCGACAAAGATCAGACAATCAATCCGGTTACGTCGTTTTAGCTGTACCTTGAGCAGCGTTTTGCCCTTCAGCAGGTTCATCCCGAATTCGTCGTAAATCGCATACACCAGCATCAGCGCGGTGAAAATCAGTAATACGCCATCGGTCAGCGACATCTTTCAACTCCACAAATAAAAAAACCGGGGGTTTCCCCCCGGCTGATAATCGTCTTACAGGCCCAGCAGGCCAACCCAGTAACCAAAGATACCGATGGCGAAGAAGCCGATGATAATCCACAGCGCATTCACTTTCCTGCGCAGCAGCCACATACAGCCAAAGGTCAGTAGTAACGGCACCAGGCCCGGCATCAACTGGTCGAGGATAGTCTGCACCGTGGTCACCGTGGTATGCCCGGTCTGGTCGGTGATTTTAGACACCACCAGCGGGATATTCACGTGCGTCCACTTGTTAACCAATGCCCCCATGACAAACAGGCCGAGAATCGACGCTCCTTCCGTCAGTTTTTGCAGGAAGCCGCCGCCCATGTCGTTAACGATATCCACCCCTTTGCGATAGCCGTAGGCCACGCCGTAATAGCGGGTCAACAGGCGCACCAGGTTGAACAGGACGAAGAATAAAATCGGACCCAGCAGGCTGCCGCTCATGGCGATACCGGCACCAAGCGCGGCGAATACCGGACGAACGGTCCCCCAGAAAATCGGGTCGCCTACGCCGGCCAGAGGCCCCATCAAGCCGACCTTGATGCCGTTGATTGCCGCATCGTCGATCGGCGCGCCGTTAGCGCGTTGCTCTTCCATTGCCATGGTCACGCCAAGCACCGGCGCCGCCACGTAAGGGTGGGTGTTGAAGAACTCCAGATGGCGTTTAATCGCTTGTTTGCGATCGTCGTTATTTTCCGGGTACAGGCGACGGATCACCGGCACCATGGAGAAGCAAAAACCCAGCGCCTGCATACGTTCGAAGTTCCATGAACCCTGGAACAGGTTCGAACGCATAAACACACCGCGAATATCGGCTGGCGTGAGTTTCTTTTGAGCTGTTGTATCAACCATTTCTCTCACCTATTCCTAGTCCAGTTCGTTATCGAGGTCGTTGGCGTTAGCCGGGCCGGCTTGCACAACTTGTGACTTGTTGTATTTCGGGCTGAGCTGGATATACAGCACGGCCATCACCACGCCGATAACGCCGAGCGCGACCAGGTTAAAGTTGGTGAAGGCGGCGGTAACGAAGCCGAGGTAGAAGAATGGCATCAGATAACCGGCACGCATCATGTTGATCACCATGGCGTAACCGACCACCACGATCATTCCGCCGGCGATGTTCAGGCCGCTGGTGACGACTTCCGGGATCGAGTTAAGCAGCGCGTGAACGCCAGAGGTGCCGACCGAGATAGCGACGATAACCGCTGGGATAGCGATACGCATCGCCTGCAACAGCAGGGCGGAAATATGCAACCAGGTGATGGCGCGTAAACTGCCGCGTTCTGCCGCGCTGTCCGCTGCGTGCTGGAAGGCGACGGTCAGGGTACGCACGATGATGGTCAGAACTTGTCCGGCTGCCGCCAGCGGGATGGCCAGGGCGATACCGGCACCGACGCTTTGTCCGCCGGCAATAACCAAAATGGTGGAAATGATGGACGCCAATGCCGCATCTGGCGCAACCGCCGCACCGATGTTCATCCAGCCCAGGGCGATCATCTCCAGCGTACCGCCGATGATGATACCGGTTTTCATATCACCGAGGATAAAACCGATCAGGGTACAGGCGACCAGCGGACGGTGAAATTGAAACTCGTCAAGAACGGAACCCATCCCGGCGATACAGGCAACGATAAATATCAGTACAATCTGAAGAGTGGTAATCTCCATTGCACTTCTCCTATGACCAAAGATCTCTGAGTAAAATAATTACTGGCTGTCGCCATTAATTGAGTTTGTTAATCAGGTCCATCATTTTTAACCGGCTGTCGGACGAGACTTTACGCACTTCCAATTCAATACCGCGCTCGTTTAATTTCTTAAACGCTTCGATATCTTTTTCGTCAACCGACACGGCATTGTTCACCTGCGTTTTGCCCTGGCGGAACGCCATGCCACCGATATTCACCGACTTGATATCCACACCGGCTTCCACCAGGCGCCAGACGTCGGTCGGATTGGTAAACAGCAACATGACGCGATCGCCAGCGTATTTCGGGTTGTTCCACACGCGAATGGCTTTCGCTACGTCAACCACGTGTGCGGTGACGCCCGGCGGGGCAACCTGGGTCAGCAAGGTTTTGCGGACGTGGTCGGCGGCAACTTCGTCGCTGACCACGATAATGCGGCTGACGTCGGTTTCCTTGGTCCAGCGGGTCGCTACCTGGCCGTGGATCAGGCGGTCATCGATACGGGCCAGGCCGATTTTCATATGGTCATTGGGCCCCAGCGGCGCTTGTGGGGCAGCGGGTTTGGCGGCGGGAGAACTCTGCGGTGCCGCGGGCTTAACACTCTCTTCTGCCGGTTTTTTCAGCGCTTTCACGCCCTCACGGCCGGTTTCCAACGCCAGGGCGACCAATTCGTCGAAGCTGGGGTTGTCGTCTCGTGCCATGAAGGTTTCCACCAGCATGGGAATGTTAACCCCGGTGACGACCTCATAATTTTCTTTATCGACGGCGATGCGGCTGGCCGCATTGAACGGGCTGCCGCCCCAGGTATCCACCAGGAACAGGACGCCACCGCTGGTGTCGAGTCCGCTGATTTTCCCGTTGTATTTCTCGATTAACGTTTCGGCATTTTCTCCGGGGACGAAATCTATAAAAGCGACGTTGTCCTGTTCGCCCAATAGCATCTCCGTCGTTTTCAGCAATTGTTCCGCTGCGGTCCCGTGTGTGCCGATGATAATAGCTATTGCCACTCGCTACCTCCTCATTGAACTTCGTGCACGGATTGTGTCGGTCTTTAGTTCATTTGCTTCCTGGCAGTCACTTCCGCGGTTCAGATACATTATGGTAGAAATCTGGAAACCCGCTCTTAACATTTCTCGCGCAGTTTCAAATGCCTGTGCGCGTTGTTCCACGTTAGCGCCATTTATTTTAGTGAGTGAAAAAATAAATTTTGTGACGTTGCTCTGTTATTGAGCGCTCGGATAAGTCCTAACGCAGCGTTTGAGGAATTAAACAACAGAGCTGTTACAAGAGAATGCAGAAGGTAAAAAAGCTTCTTTGCCGGCTAAAAATTTCCTGCTAGAGTATTTCCTCTTTCATATTTAGGAGTGAAGGGCCTCAGCCCACCCTATGGACTGTCACCGAAGTTACTGTTTTTCAAGGTTCCACCCGCCACCTGCTGGCGTTGCAAACATCACACGGCCGCTCGGCCATTCCCCGGTACTACAATCCCGTTATCTTGCTGTTGTTGTCAGCGCTAATCCTGCGTCGGCATTCTCACGCCTGAGCACCGCTCGGCAATCCTGTCTTTTTTTCGGAGTCTGATATGGAATTTTTAATGGACCCCTCAATTTGGGCTGGGTTACTGACACTTGTCGTGTTGGAAATTGTACTGGGTATCGACAACCTGGTGTTTATCGCCATTTTGGCCGATAAGCTGCCGCCGAAGCAGCGTGATAAAGCGCGTATCCTCGGATTGTCGCTGGCGCTGTTTATGCGTCTGGGCCTGTTGTCGGTGATTTCCTGGATGGTTACGCTGACCACGCCGCTGTTTAGCGTCGCGGACTTCAGCTTCTCCGGCCGCGATCTGATCCTGCTGTTCGGTGGTGTTTTCCTGTTGTTCAAGGCCACCATGGAATTGCACGAACGGCTGGAAGGGCAGACGCATCAGGATGGTGCCAACCGCGGTTACGCCAAGTTCTGGGCGGTGGTGGTGCAAATTGTGATCCTTGACGCAGTGTTCTCGCTCGACGCGGTGATTACCGCCGTGGGGATGGTGAACGACCTGCCGGTGATGATGACCGCCGTGGTTATCGCTATGGTGGTGATGTTGGTGGCCTCCAAACCGCTGACTAACTTCGTGAATGCGCACCCGACTATCGTGGTGCTGTGTCTGAGCTTCCTGTTGATGATCGGCTTGAGCCTGATCGCCGAAGGCTTTGGCATGCATATTCCGAAAGGCTATCTGTACGCTGCGATTGGCTTCTCGATCCTGATTGAGCTGTTTAACCAAATCGCGCGCCGTAACTTTATCAAGCACCAGGCCCATCGCCCGATGCGTGAACGCACCGCCGAGGCGATTATGCGTC
This sequence comes from Serratia sp. BIGb0234, assembly GCF_024809915.1. NCBI lineage: Bacteria > Pseudomonadati > Pseudomonadota > Gammaproteobacteria > Enterobacterales > Yersiniaceae > Serratia > Serratia sp. BIGb0234. Next base: position 230,668 of record NZ_JANUEI010000002.1, on the reverse strand, counting down.
TGATGGGGCAACAGCGTGCGCAGCAGACGGATGAAGCGGCACCGTTGCCGGTGAATGAAACCTTCGCGGAAGAAGAGCGCTATATGATCAGCGGCGTGTTGACGCTGGCCTCGCGTTCACTGCGTAGCGTGATGACGCCGCGTACCGAAATTTCATGGGTGGATTGCGATCGTTCCCGTGAAGAGGTGCGCGAACAGCTGTTGGATACTCCACACAGCCTGTTCCCGGTTTGTCGTGACTCGTTGGATGAAATTATCGGCGTGGTGCGTGCCAAGGATCTGCTGGTGGCGGTAGAACGGGGCGAAGACATCGCCGAGTTTGCCGCGCGCACACCGCCGATCGTGGTGCCGGAAACCATGGACGTGATTAATCTGTTGGCAGTGCTGCGTCGCGCCAAGGGGCGACTGGTGGTGGTCACCAATGAGTTCGGCGTCGTGCAGGGGCTGGTGACGCCTTTGGACGTGCTGGAAGCCATTGCCGGTGAGTTCCCCGATGAGGATGAGACGCCGGATATCGTGGTGGAAGCCGACAGCTGGCTGGTAAAAGGCGGTGCCGATATGCACTCGCTGGAGCAGGCGCTAAACTGCGAAGATCTGGTCAGCCCGACGGCAGATTACGCCACCTTGGCTGGGTTCCTGCTGGCCCATTACGGCCAAATGCCGGTGGTGGGGGACGTGGTGGAGCTTAACCGGCTGCGCTTCGAAGTCATTGAGGTGTCAGAGTACCGCATTGAGCTGGTGCGCATCACCAAAGTGGAGCCTCACGACGAGGAACATCAGTAACAGAAGCCGGAGGCATCATGCCTCCGGCTTTTTTTCCAGCCCTGCCTTTTGCTCTTCCCGCTGATTCCCCGTCCGTAACCGCGATTCGTACTGCTGTAGCCACAGCGGGAAAACATGGATTGGCATTGGCTTGGCAAAATAGAAGCCTTGCAGGGCATTCACGTCGTGCGAACGCAAATATTCAACCTGTTCGGCGGTTTCTACCCCTTCAGCCACCAGTTTTAATTTCAGACGCTGTGCCAACGTAATAATGGTATCGGTGACTGTGGCGTTAATGGCATCGGTACCGATGGCGGCGGTAAAACCGCGATCGATCTTCAACACGTCCGGGCTGAGTTTTTTCAGGTAGCTGAGCGAGCTGTGCCCGGTGCCAAAGTCATCGATCGCCAGCATAATGCCCATCTCCTTCAGCGTTTTGATTTGCTCATACTGAATTTCTGACAGCGCGGTGCGTTCGGTCAGCTCCAGCATCAGCGACGGCATCGGTTCGGCAGGCAGCCACAGACGGCGAATGTCATCGATGATAGTCACCGCGTTGAAATGCTCCGCGGCGACGTTGATGCTGATATAAAACGACGGACGCGGCGGGAATAACTGCAGATTTTCCACTACGGTGCTTATCAGGTAGCGGGTCAGGGGAATGATTAACCCATGCTGTTCCGCCAACGGGATGAACACGTCGGGGGAGATCCAGCCCTGGCGTTTGTTTTTCCAGCGCAGCAGGGTTTCAACCCCAACGCAGCGACCGGTTTCAGCGTTGATGATCGGCTGACAGTAAACGCGGAATTCGCGATGAGAAATGGCATGTCCTATATGGTACGAAAGGCTCATGCGATTCGCGGTGAGCAGGTACACCACGTAGGCCGCCAGCAGGCTGATTAGTAACGACAGCGGAACATGGCGCGGCAGTGCCGCCAGCGCCAGCATGCCGGCCTGAGGACCGAACAGCGAGACAGAGAACGGGTATTGCGTAGATTTCGCGGTATAGCGCAAATCGGTTATCAGGCTATCGCTGCGCAGGATCTCGCGGCGACCGTATTCCAAACTGTAATCTCCGACGTTCAGCACCACCCGCTGTGCATAGGGTTCCTGAGGCTCGAGCAGAAAGTTTGCCAGCAGTTCAATATTGAAGACGTGCAAGACGCCGTTACGGCGATCATTATCCGCCTCTGGCGTCCACATGATCAGGGTGGGGACGCCTTTGGCGACCGACAGCGAAGGGCGCAGCGCCAGCTTCGCGCCATCGTTTGCTATTGCGGGCAAAATAGCGCTGAAAACATACTTGCGGGAACCAAACAGGCTGGAACAATAAATAACACCATCCTTGACCAGCAGCACTGCCCGAAGCGCCTGGTTTTGCGCGGCGCGAAAGCGCAGCGTTGGCATGACGGTTTCACAAGTGGAGGTCAGCAGGGGCATGGAGCGTTTGGCCTGTAATTCAGCCGGTGACAACAGGTTGTTGATCTTGGCGACGGTGCGATTGGCAAGCACCTGTCGATTGTGTTCGATGGTGCCGATTTCCTGATAGTAGCGGGTGTAAAGCGACAACAGTAGAATAGCCAACCCGACCGCCCCGGCTAGCAGCCAACGGTAATAGCGGTATTTGGTCACGGTAAGTTGGGTCATCAACATCGCTAAATCCTTGTTCGGTAAGCCAGCCCAGAATCACCGTCAGGCCAAACAGTCCAAAATGATACTCGGCTAATTCTAGCCTGTCGTTATACAAGAGTGATGGTAACCCAGTAAATTATTTAAATTTGGCGAAACAGAGGGGGAAATTGTGGGTTAACCGCAGGATCGATGTGACGTTGCCGACATATTTTACTGTGACATTGTCACTTAATTGGCGTTAGCGATTTGATTATCAACAAATTCTGGAAAGAAAAACCCCGCCATAAAGGCGGGGTTTGGGGTTAATCGCACTGCACTTTTATTGCCAGACCGCCACGCGAGGTTTCGCGGTATTTAGCGTTCATGTCTTTACCGGTTTCATACATGGTCTCGATCACCTTATCCAGTGACACGCGAGGCTCACTGGTACGGCGCAGCGCCATGCGCGCCGAGTTGATCGCTTTCACCGAAGCAATGGCATTACGCTCGATGCAAGGCACCTGAACCTGACCGGCAACCGGGTCACAGGTCAACCCCAGGTTGTGCTCCATGCCGATTTCCGCCGCGATGCAAACCTGTTCCGGGCTGCCGCCCAGCAGTTCGGCCAAACCGGCCGCTGCCATGGAACAGGCCACGCCTACTTCGCCCTGGCAGCCCACTTCAGCGCCAGAGATAGACGCGTTCATTTTGTACAGAGCACCGACTGCGCCCGCCGCCATAAAGTAACGGATGTAAATATCCGGGCTGACGGATTCGATAAAGTGGTCATAGTAAGCCAGCACGGCCGGTACGATGCCGCAGGCGCCGTTGGTTGGAGCGGTGACCACGCGGCCACCGGCGGCGTTCTCTTCGTTGACCGCCAGCGCGAACATATTGACCCAGTCAATGACGTTCATCGGATCGCTGGACAATTTGTCGGAAGAAACCAGCAGGCGACGTAATGCGGAAGCACGACGCGGTACGCGCAGCGGACCAGGCAGCACGCCTTCGGTGTTCAGGCCACGGTCGATACAGGCGCGCATGGTCTGCCAGATATTGCCGAAGTAGGTTTCGATCTCCTGCTTGCTGTGCAGCGCCAGTTCGTTCTGCATCACCATGCCGGACAGCGACAGCCCGGTTTCACGACAATGCTCCAGCATTTCACGCGCAAAATTGAACGGGTAAGGAACGCTCAATTCATGCGCATCGGTTTTGCCGAAATTCTCTTCATCGACGATAAAACCACCGCCGATAGAATAGTAAGTCTTGCTGTAAACTTGTTTATCCCCGGCGAAGGCGTGGATTTGCATGCCGTTCTCATGCAGCGGCAGGTTATCGCTGCGGAACACCATGCCGCCGTCACGCGGGAAATCTACCTCATGCAGGCCGCTGGCCAGCATCAGTCTTTGACGTTGTTCTACATCGCGAATAAAACCCGGGATGCTATCGATATCAACGGTATCCGGCATGTTGCCTGCCAGGCCGAGGATGATAGCGATATCGGTATGGTGACCTTTACCGGTCAATGAGAGTGAGCCGTAAACGTCTACGGCAACACGCGTGATAGAAGGCATCAGGCCTTTATTTACCAGATCGTCGACAAACTGTTTGCCGGCTTTCATCGGTCCAACCGTATGAGAGCTGGACGGGCCGATGCCGATCTTAAACATGTCGAAAACGCTAATCACGCTAAAACTCCTTAGAGGCATATTGTTATGGCTGCATCGGTTAAAAACCGTGCAGGGAACAGCGATATTGTAAAAGGGCCGTACGGGTTCGGTTGCCTTTTTCGCATGAAATAAAATAATCCTTGGTGTCAGTCCTGTTTATGATTGCCGCAGGCGCTCGGCCAGTCGAAGAACAGCCGCCACCTAAACTCGGTTAATGGCAATCGCGCCAGCTTCCACTGCTGAACGCGGCCGGCTTAAACCCTGCTGAAATAGTGGTTTATTCCGGACGGCGGTATTTTACAGGTATTTCGTAAGGTTGAAGAGAGGGTTTACAGTTTTTTTAAAACTCTGATAGCCAGAACGGTAGTTGAAAAAGCAAACAAATGAAGTGATGCCGATCGCTTTACCCGTGCCGCTGGTGCAGGTAACCGTTTGGCTTGTGATCGGCGTCACGGAATTGGGGCTAAATGCTGACCTGTTGCGCCAGGCGGCGAATGATTGCCGCGGTCAATCCCCAGACAAATTGACTCTGATACCAGGAGAGATAAATACGGTGCGAATGACCGGCGCGCTGAATATCCAGCGGGTAATAGCGTGAGAGGGTCAGCGCTTCGTGCAAAGGCATTTCGAAAACGTCGGCCACTTCATCTTCATTGGCGCTAAATTGCACGTCGGGTGAGATCAGGCCGACAACCGGAGTGACCTGGAAACCGGTGCTGCTGTCGAGCGGGGCCAGTTGGCCAAGGATAGTCACCGCCTGGGGCGGGATTGCCACTTCCTCCTGGGCTTCACGCAGGGCGGTAATAATCGCTGAGCCGTCTTCGGCATCGGTTTTACCGCCGGGAAATGCCACCTGGCCCGGATGTTTTCGTAGTGAGTCGGCACGGCGGGTGAGCAGCAGCGTGGGCTCGGGCCGGCAGATAATGGGTATCAGCACCGCCGCAGGGCGAACGTTATGCGAAATCTGTGACGCCTGCGGCAATTGCAGCTGGAAGCGGCTGATAAACGCCGCCAGCGAAGTCGGATAAGTCGGTTGGCTCACGAAGCGATAAACTCCCCCAGTTGCGGTAGGATGCGGCCGACTTTATCGAAAGTTTCCTGATATTCCGCCTGTTCCTGGCTGTCGGCTACGATGCCGCCACCGGCCGAACAGTAAATGCGGCCACTTTCGGTGAACAAAGTGCGGATGGTGATGTTGGTGTCCATGGTGCCACAGGCGCTGATATAGCCGATACTGCCGCAGTAGGCGTTACGCCGCTGTGGCTCCAGCTCTTCGATAATTTCCATCGCCCGTACCTTGGGCGCACCGGTAATAGATCCGCCCGGGAAGCAGGCGCGCAACAGCTCAGTTGCTGGTGTGCGTTCGGGCAGGAGGGCGGTGATGGTGCTGACCAGATGATGTACCGCCGGGAAAGGCTCCACCACGAACAGTTCGGGAACTTTGACGCTGCCCGGTTCGGCGACGCGGCCGATATCGTTGCGCAGCAGATCGACAATCATCAGGTTTTCCGCGCGATCTTTGGCGGAATTCGCCAACCGTTGCGCCTGCTGCGCATCTTGCTCGGCATCGGCCAGCCGCGGCAGCGTGCCCTTGATAGGGCGGGTTTGGATCTGCTGGTTCTCCAGCCACAAAAAACGCTCGGGCGAAACGCTCAGTACGGCGTTGTCCGGCAGACGTAAAAAGGCAGAGAAGGGGGCTCGATTGCTGGCGCTCAGTTGCTGAAAGGCTTGCCATTCATCGCCCTGATAATCTGCGGAAAAGCGTTGAGTCAGATTGATTTGATAGCAATCGCCGCTGCGCAAATACTGCTGGATACGTTGGAATTTTTCACCATATTGCTGCCGTGTCATGTTGGCTTGCCAGCGGCTGGTCAAGGTGAAGTCTTGCTGAGGTTCAGATTGCTGGCTGCATAACCACTGCCAGCGTTGTTCAGTATCGCCATAGCTGAGCAGCGTTAGCGTCTTCTTATGGTGATCGGCAATCAGCGCCCAGTCGTAAATGCCAACCGCCATGTCCGGCAAGGTGATATCCGCCTGTGCCATTTGCGGCAGTTTTTCCACTCTGCGGCCCAGATCGTAACCGAATAGCCCCAGAGCGCCGCCCTGGAATGGCAAGTCGGTATTTGCTGCCGGATGTTGGTTTTGTTGTTCCAACTGCTGTTGCAGTAACTGGAAGGGATCTTCCTTCGATTGCCGTACCTCCGAGCCGTGACAGAGCTCTGTGATTTGCCCTCGGGTAGTCAGAGTGACCTTGGGGGCCGCGACCAAAATATCGAAACGGTTATGCGAATGTTCGGCAAAGCCGGAATGCAGCAACATGGCCCAGGGGTGTTGAGCAAGAGGAGCAAACAGCTCCAGCAGGGTGGTGGGGGTGTAGGGCAAAGATTTTAGATTGGGTGCGGTTGCGCTCATGGGCCTCAATAAACCTGACTGACGGGGCGGCTGTTTATGATGGCTATTCTGCCATATTCAGCCGATAGGCGCATGTCCTGGCATGTGTGGGCAAAGCACACTTCACATAAACAATGAATCAACAAATTTGCAAATGAAGCATTTTTTGCGACTTCAACTATAATCCAATATGTTAAAAACTGCGTTATCAATTAATGACTCGGATATATCTTATCCATTGGAATCGGGTTTTATAAATTAAATCCTAGTAATTAGTTTTATTGCGTTATTACTTTTGATTGAGATCACAAAAATATCAGGCGAACTTATGACATTGCCTGATAATACCGGTTCCCGGACGATAAATACCCAAAAAGAGCACGTTTCGTATAAAACTATAAACAGTAACAAGACGCATTTATACCCGTTTTATCGCCGGGCACTGCGTTCTAATTTAATTGCACCCTGATATTTTTAAAAAATAGAGATATTCATTCGTTACTTTTTGCGAAGAGCTGCCTATGCCCCTAATGCTGAGTGTCATCGTCCCGTTACATAACGTGGGTGAACTGTTTGAGCCGTTTTTGGCCTCGCTGTTAGCCCAACAGGAGCGGCGCCTGGAGGTGATCATCGTCAACGACGGATCCACCGACGGCTCTGGTGATATCGCCCACCGCTATGCCCAACGGCATCCTCATATTACCGTGATTGACCAGCTCAATGCGGGCGTATCCTGTGCGCGCAATGCCGGGTTGGCTGTAGCACGCGGAAAATATGTGGCATTTCCCGACGCGGATGATTTACTGGCGCCGGAAATGTATGCAACCCTGATTGAAATGGCTGAAGAAAATCAATTGGATGTCATGCAGTGCAACGGTGAACGTTATTTCACCGACCAAGATGAACTGCAACCGATTATTCCGCAAAACCGCTTGGGCGACACCGGCGTTATTAGCGGAGTGAAATGGTTGGAACGCGCGCTCAAATCGAGAAAATTTATTCATGTGGTCTGGCTGGCGGTATATCGCCTTGATTTTATTAAACAGCATCGGTTGTATTTTGAACCGGGTTTGCACCACCAGGATATTCCCTGGACCACCGAGGTGATGTTTAATGCGCAGCGGGTGAAATATCTCAGTAAAACGTTGTATCGCCAGCGAGTGCACGATAAATCGATCAGCAACCGTCGCCGGACAGGCCAGGCCAACGTTGAATATCAACGCCATTATATGAAAATAGTGGAGATGCTGGTGGCGTTGAACCAGCGCTATGCACGGAAAATCAGTATCCGTCCTGCTTTTCACTGGCAGATCACCCGTGAAGCCCTGGGAATTTGTCACAGCATTCGCCGTGAGCCCGAACTGGCGGCTCAGTGCCGGATCACCGATGAGTTCTACCAGCGCGGTATCGATCGCGCAATGTCCACCAACGCGCGCGGCCTTAAGCAGGGCTGGCACGTCATGCTCTGGTTGCATCGCCTGAAACAGTGGCGACACGGCGATCATTGCTCACAACCGGCCGCTGAATAACAGGCGTTGGGATCCGCCGGTTTAAGGGGTATACTCGCCCTCCATTTTACCGGAGAGAAACACATGCTTGCAGGTATGCCGTCGTTAAGCCATCTAGAGCAGCAGGAAGCTGCGGATCGTATCCATCAGCTGATGGAACAAGGCATGAGCAGTGGTGAAGCCATCGCACGGGTTGCGCAGGAAATCCGTGAAAAACATCAGGGTGACCAGGTTAGCGTTATGTTCGATGACGAAGATGACGATGAAGAGTATCAGGAACGCCCGGACGATCAGGGTGATGATGACTCGGAAGAAGACGAAAACTATTGATGTTGCAGGGGCCGGCAAGCCGGCCCCAAAGCCTTAACCTTCAATGACCACCGCAGCAGCAGCCTGCTTGGCCGACTCTACCGCCAACTCGATATTTTCAGCTGTCGCCAACGCGACGCCCATCCGACGTTGACCTTCAATTTCCGGCTTGCCGAACAAACGCAGCTGATTGTGGCCGGTCAGTGCACGATCCAGCCCGCTGAAACGCAGGTCGCTACTGGTAAGCTGTGGCAGGATCACCGCCGAGGCAGAAGGGCCGAACTGACGGATTGCGCCAATCGGCAGACCGAGGAAAGCACGCACGTGCAGTGCAAATTCAGACAGGTCTTGTGAAATCAGGGTCACCATGCCGGTATCGTGTGGGCGCGGTGAAACCTCGCTGAAAATCACTTCGTCGCCACAGACAAACAGCTCGACGCCGAACAGGCCAAATCCACCCAGTGCCTTCACCACGTTTTCCGCAATGGCCTGCGCGCGGCTGAGCGCCAGTTCGCTCATCTGCTGCGGCTGCCAGGACTCACGGTAATCCCCGTCTTCCTGACGGTGTCCGATCGGTGCGCAGAAATGTACGCCATCGACGGCGCTGATGGTCAGCAGAGTGATTTCAAAATCGAACTTCACCAGGCCTTCGACAATCACCCGTCCCCCGCCGGCACGGCCACCCTGTTGGGCGTAATCCCAGGCGGTTTTCAGCTGCTCCGGGCTGCGGATCAGGCTTTGGCCCTTACCGGAAGAGCTCATGACAGGTTTGATGATGCATGGGTAGCCGATTTCGTCGACGGCCTGACGGAAGGCTTCTTCACCGTCGGCAAAACGGTAGCTGGAGGTCGGCAGGCCGAGCGTTTCTGCCGCCAGGCGACGGATGCCTTCGCGGTTCATGGTCAGGCGCGTCGCTTCTGCGCACGGCACCACACGGTGCCCTTGCTGCTCCAGTTCAACCAGCATGCCGGTGGCGATAGCTTCAATCTCCGGCACGATGTAATCAGGACGTTCCTGTTCAATCACGGCTTTCAGCGCGTTGCCGTCCAGCATGTTAATAACGTGGCTGCGATGGGCCACGTGCATGGCCGGGGCATTGGCGTAACGATCTACGGCAATCACTTCCAGCCCCAAACGCTGGCATTCGATGGCAACTTCTTTTCCCAGCTCCCCGGAGCCGAGCAGCATAACGCGGGTGGCGGAGGGGCGCAGGGCGGTTCCAATAGTTAACATAGTCTCGTACCTGGATCTGTGGAGAGTAATGCGGTCTGATTATGGGCGAGCAGTATATACGAAAACGTTTGCGTGTGCAGCCGGTGGCAAACGCGTTATCGGTTTCTGGGGTAAAACCCCGGCTGGCGGCTTTTTTTATGCGTGAAATCCGTAATCCTGACTATCTCTGTTATCATCTGCGGTTGATTCGGTGCTGCCGTGGGCGCGCCGCCATTCCATTTGCCATATAAGAGTTATCGCCGTGAGCACAGTTTCTTTTTCTTCCCTGCCGCTGCCAGCCGAACAGTTGGCCAACCTCAACGAACTGGGGTATGCCGAAATGACGCCGGTGCAGGCTGCCGCATTGCCCGCCATCCTGAAAGGGCAGGACGTACGTGCCAAAGCAAAAACCGGCAGCGGTAAAACGGCGGCGTTCGGCATTGGCCTGCTGGACAAAATCAACGTTTCCCAAGTGGCCGCTCAGGCACTGATCCTGTGCCCGACGCGTGAGCTGGCGGACCAGGTGAGCAAAGAATTGCGTCGTCTGGCGCGCTTCACTCAGAACATCAAAATTCTGACCCTGTGCGGGGGCCAACCGATGGGGCCGCAGCTCGATTCGCTGGTGCACGCGCCGCATATCGTGGTGGGCACGCCGGGGCGTATTCAGGAACACCTGCGCAAGAAAACGCTGGTGCTGGATGAACTGAAGGTGCTGGTGCTGGACGAAGCCGACCGCATGCTGGACATGGGCTTTGCCGACGATATCGACGATGTGATCAGCTACACGCCGCCGCAACGTCAGACGCTGCTGTTCTCTGCAACCTATCCGAGCGGGATCGAACGCATCAGCGCTCGCGTGCAGCGCGAGCCGCTGAATGTGGAAGTGGACGACGGTGAAGAGCAAACCACCATCGAACAACGTTTCTACGAAACGACCCGCGATCAACGCCCGGCGGTATTGGTGTCGGCGATTCGTCATTACCAACCTTCTTCTTGCGTGGTGTTCTGTAACACCAAACGCGATTGTCAGAGCGTGTACGAAGCGCTGGAAGCGCGAGGCATTAATGTCCTGGCGCTGCATGGCGATCTGGAACAGCGCGATCGCGATCAGGTGCTGGTGCGTTTTGCCAACCGCAGCTGCCGGGTGCTGGTAGCAACTGACGTTGCTGCGCGCGGTCTGGATATTAAAGAGCTGGAGTTGGTGGTCAACTACGAGCTGGCGTTCGATCCGGAAGTGCACGTGCACCGCATCGGCCGTACCGGTCGTGCCGGTTTGAGCGGCCTGGCGATCAGCCTGTGTACGCCACAGGAAATGACGCGTGCGCATGCGATTGAAGAGTATCTGCAGATCAGAGTTAACTGGGCCCCGGTGTCCGAGTTAAGCGGTGCGGGAAACACCACGCTGGAAGCCGAAATGGTCACCCTGTGCATCGACGGCGGGCGTAAAGCCAAGATCCGTCCTGGCGATATTCTCGGCGCACTGACCGGCGAGGCCGGGTTGACGGCGGCGGAAGTGGGTAAAATCGACATGTTCCCGGTGCATGCCTACGTGGCGATCCGCAAGGCCAGCGCGCGTAAGGCGCTGCAGCAGCTGCAGCAAGGCAAAATCAAGGGTAAGAACTGCAAGGTGCGGTTGTTGAAATAAGTCGCGTCAGGGGTGCGCTTGCATCCCTGCGTATAATCACCTTATACTGGTTATAAATACAGTATTCTAACCTTTGAGGAATGCACACATGGCGGTTGAAGTTAAATATGTGGTGGTGAGAAACGGTGAGGAAAAGATGACTTTCGCGACCAAGAAAGAAGCCGACGCTTACGACAAAATGCTGGATCTGGCCGACAGCCTGGGTGAGTGGCTGCAGCAGGCTCCGCTTGAGCTGGATGACGAACAGCGAGAAGGCCTGAGCTTCTTCCTGGCGGAAAACAAAGATGCGCTGGGGCAGATTTTGCGCGGCGCGACGCCGACTGAAACACCGAAGAAAGCTGCCAAAGTGAAAACGGAAAAACCTGCTGCTACCCCAAAAGAGGGATCTGCGTCAGAAAAGCAGGCAGCATAATGACTTATGTTGCGGTAATGTGATGAAAAAGGATCTAGAATGAGCCGTGAAATAACTTTCTTCACTCGTTTTGAGCAAGACATTTTGGCCGGGCGCAAGACCATTACCATTCGGGACGCCAGTGAGTCTCACTTTCAACCCGGTGAGGTTTTACGCGTTAGCCGCAATGAAGACGGTGTTTTCTTCTGCATGATTGAAGTGCTGTCGGTTACGCCGGTGCGTTTGGATGCGTTAACCGAGCAGCACGCTCAGCAAGAAAACATGTCGCTCAGCGAACTGAAGCAGGTGATCAAGGAAATCTATCCGGGGCTCGATGAGCTGTTCGTCATCACCTTCGCCAAACGCTGATCTTTTGCCAGACCAGTTGTGAGCCAAGGGCTGGCGCCCGCGGGTAGCGTAAATCACAACTGGAGGGAATATGAAAGCAACGGGACTGAGTTTGGCCGTAGCACTGTTGGCCACGGTAGGTTTTACCACCACGGTGCAGGCGCAGGAACAACGCAGCGCGAAGGTGGCACAATGCGCGGGTCTGCAACCGGCAGACGTCGCCGCTCAGGTGAAACGCGATTACCTGCAGAACCGCATTACGCGCTGGGAGTCGGATAAAAAGCTGCTGGGTACCGCTACCCCGATAGCCTGGATCAGTCCGGAGGCGATTACCGGCAAGGACGCGGTATGGCAGGTGCCGTTAACGGTACGGGGCACCAAGCTGGATAAAACCTACAATGTCACCCTCGACTGCAACGCCGGTAAAATCACCTACAGCGAACCGCAATAATCTCACCGTTTTCCGGCGCATTAACGTCTGAAAAATATCAAGCCCGCGTTAACAGCGGGCTTTTTGTTTTTTTAGTGTCAGCGTCAGTCGGTAAATGGAATAACCAGTTCACCTGGCTTCACTTCCAACCCTTTAGCCAGTTTCTTGGCCATGGCTTCTGTTTTACTGTTATCCGGGTTCAGCACATAGGCCGGCTTTTGATCGAAATAGGATTTCAGCGATTGATTCAGATAAGGGGTCAGGGCCTTCATCACCGTCTGCATTTTCTCCGGCTGCACGCTGTAGTCGGTTAACTCCATGTCTTTGAGGAACACCGCGCCTTGCTCGCGGTCATACACCGGCTGTGCCTTCAGCGTCAGCTTCAGGTCCGCGGTCTGCGGGCCCAGAATGGAAGTGATATTCACTTTCGCATCGCCGGAAAGGGTAACCTTGCCCGGTTCGCTACGCCCAATTTGGCTCTTTAGCTGAGTCAGCACGATATTGGCGTCCAACAGCCCTGGCACGCCGATCTGCTTCTGGTAATCGTTGTGCTTTTGCAGGTAATCATTCACTTCCTGCTCGCTGAGCGTGTACTGGGTCAGCTGATTGCAGCCGACCAATGCGCCGGCGAACAGCAGGGCGGCTGCGCCCATCAGGATCTTTTTCATGTGTGCCTCATAGCTACTGCCAACGAAAATGCTGCAGATTATTGATTTATCATTATAAACGCTCGCTGTCTGCGAAGGAAACCGTTGATGTCAGCGAGCAGGGTGATAGTGCGCGTGAAATACCTGGCTACCTATCGGATAACGCTGAAACTGTTCAGCGCCGCAGACGCAGTACCAGCAGCAAGACACCACCCAGGCAGGCAAGCGCGCCCAGCGCCGGAAACAGTGGAATACCCCACAACCGCAGGGAAGAGTGCATCAGATAGGGCGCCAGGCCCAACGCGAAGGCGGCGGTGACAATAGCAATGGCCAGCGTGATGGCGGCTCGCTCCAAAGCCTTGCTCAACTGATCGATGTTTTTGACGTTGATATCGGCGCTGATTTTCCCGCCTTTAAGACGGCGCATCAGCAGCCGCAAGGTTTGCGGCAACTCTTCACTGGCGTCCAATGCCTCGCCGCCCAATGCCAGCATACGCCGACGCACCGCCTCCGGGGTATAACGCTGCAGCATTACCTGTTGCAGCATAGGTTTCAGGGTGGCGATGATATCGAAATGGGGATCCAGCCGATGCAGCACGCCGTCGGCTGTGATTAACGCCTTGAACAGCAACACCAGGTCTGGCGGCAGTGCCAACTGATGCTCACGCACCATCACCAACAAATCGGTCAGCGCCTTGCCCAGTGTGAGAGTGGCAGAGGCCTGTTTATCGAGAAAGTTTTGCGCCGCCAACTCCAGATCCAGCAGATCCAAAGGATCGCTGTCCGACCAGGCGATCAAAGTGTTGACGATGCCGGCGGATTCTCGTTCGGCGATGGCCTGCAGCAACAGCAGCAATTGATTACGTCGCCGTTCGGAAAGCTGGCCGACCATACCGAAATCGATAAAGCCGACACGATTATCCGCTAACGCCATTACGTTACCCGGATGCGGATCGGCATGATAAAGACGGTGCTCCAGCACCATTTTCATAAAGGCCTGTGCGCCGCGCTGAGCGAGTAATGGGCCATCTAATCCTGCCGCCGCCAGTTGCTGCGGATTTTCCGGCGCGATACCCGGTAGAAATTCCTGCACCAGCAGGCGCTGAGACGACCATTGCCAGTAAATCTTCGGAATCACCACGTTGGGCTGCTGGGCAAACTGTTGGGCGACCCGTTCGCAGTTGTTACCCTCGTGAGTCAGGTCCAGTTCATGCGTCAGCGCGGTTGCCAGGGCTCTGACCATCTGCCGCGGACGATAACGGGCCAGCGCCGGGCTCTGTTGCTCCACGGTTTCCGCCAGATAGGTCAGCAGGCGCAAGTCGGCTTGAATGGTTTTTGCCAGACCGGGACGTAACACCTTAATCACCACCGCTTCGCCGCTGTGCAGGCGGGCGCGGTAAATTTGCGCCATCGAGGCGGCGGCCAGCGGGGTTTCGTCAAATTCGGCGAACAGGCTGTGCGGGTCACCCTTCAAGTCTGCCCGGATCTGTGGTGCCAGTTGTTCCCACGAAAGGGTGCTTGCCTGACTGTGCAGACGGTCAAGTTCGTCGGTCCAGCTTGCGTCCAACAGATCTGAACGGGTAGCCAGGATCTGGCCGAACTTAACAAAGGTCGGCCCCAAGGCTTCCAGCGCCGCACGCAGGCGCTGCGGCAATGTTTGACCGTCTTGCCTTTCACTGCTGCCTTCAGCACCGCTTAACAGATTGCTCAGACCCAGCAGACGAATCACATCCTGCAATCCATAACGGATCAGCACGGTGGAGATTTCTTTCAGCCGTGCCCGATCGCGGGCAGTGACCAGCACCATTTTCAACATTTGCGCGCTATATCCTTATCGCGGGGGTTACTGTTCCATATCGAACAGCAGTGGGACGTCACTGCGTTGCGCCATACGGTTGCGATAAGCTTCTACGTTTTCCGGCAGCGTAAGCCCGGCGACGATCGACAGCGAACGCAGCAGGGGGAACAGGTGGATATCATCTTCCGACAGCGTGCCATTCACCGCGTCTGCGGAGACCACCAGGCCGGAAAGTGTTTGCAAGTCGTCCTCCAGTTGGGCAATCAGATCGGCACTGTCAGCAAGGTGCTCGGAAAAATCCCCGATCGAGGCCTGCTTTTTGTCGCTAAAGTACTGGCGTGCACTGTCAGTGGCGAACTCTTCGAAGTCGGCATTGGCAAAGCGCGGCAGCAGTAGATTGATGCTATAACCACCGACCCGTTGCAGCCAGTCGGCGATCGCCGGGTTGGTTTTACCGGTCAGCAGCGGCTTGCCGTCGAGGTTATCAACGTAATGCACGATATCCATGCTTTCAGGAAGATAGCTGCCGTCATCCTTTTGTAAAATCGGCGCCATTTTTTTGCCAATCATGCCGACAGGCGTCGCTTCATCATCGTTGAGCAGGGTGACCAGGCGGACGGGCAGGTTTTTCAGGCCGAAAATCATGCGGGCTTTAACGCAGAATGGGCAATGATCGTAGATAAACAGTTTCATGCTTGCTCCGGTTGTCAGGTTTTAACAGCAATAGTTATCACAGCATACTGAGGCTGTCGCGAAAAGTTCTTGCTGGAAGGTGCGTAATTGTTGTTTGGCCCGTACAGACTGCGCGGGCCAAGGCAGAGATTATTTTTTTGTCGGAACGGAATTAATCACTTCTATCAAATGCATGCGTGCTTCTTCCAAATCGATTTTATCACGCTCGTTGCTGGCGTTGACAATCTGCAGCTGTTTGATGATGTCGCTCTTTAAAGTGGCATTGTCAGCGATGACGTGGGCCAGCGCTTTTTCTACCAATGTTGACCGCGCGTAGATCATGCGCAGGTTCAGTACCATGTGTTCCAACAGCTGCGGTAATTTGTCTTCTTCACTCATCGCCAACTTCTCCCGTTTATGTTTTTACTATCAGGATAGCAGCTGTGGATAATTCGGCTGATTTTCTGGCAACTTAGAGAAAAATCTCAGCCGCCGGGCAGCGCTTCCGATGCGATGCTGCGTGGATTGAACTGCCAATAAAGGGCGAATAGGGTTATCAGTCCCACGATGCCAAGCAGTATCCAGGGCAGTTCCGGCATGCCAACCGCATGGCCGGTGTCGTACATCCAGCCGCCGCCGGTATAACCTACAGCGCCGCCCAGCGCCAGACCAAGCCGGCTGAATCCCATATAACTGCCGCGTGCGCGCGGATCCGCTAGCGAAGCACTGAGGGTTTCACGCGCTGGTTCGGCGATGATGGAGCCGAGATAGAAACAGCAAATCAGGGTAAATACGCCCTGAAGACTGGAAGCCAGCCCGACCGGGATCAGGCTGAGGGTCATCAGCAACAGCCCGGCCATCAGCCGCTGCTCCAGACGGAAACGTTTTTCGCTCCAGCGCGCGATCGGGTAGAGCAGTGACAGCGACAGTGCGGCCTCAATGGCATACATCCATTTCACCGCCGTCGGTGAACCAGCGATTTCATTGACGACGATCGGCAGCATCAACATCACCTGTACCGACAGCATGTAGTAACCGGTCAGGGTCAGTACATAGGTCAGGAAGCGGCGATCGCGCAGGACACGCATCATGCCTTCCTTCATGGGGGCGCGAACGGTGGATATTCGGTATGCCGGCAGCAACCAGGCATTCCAACCCGCCGCTAGCACAAAAATGCCCGCACCGACCCAGCAGACAAAGTGAAAATCATACTGCAGCAACCAACTGCCGATCAGGGCGCCGATGACCGCACCGGCGCTGTCTTGCATCATCAGCAGCGAGTAAAAACGGCCGCGTTCATGCGGGCGGGTAAGCTTAATCACCAATGCGGTACGCGGCGGATCAAACAGCGTACCGCCGAGGGCGGACAGGGCACAGGAGAACCACAGTATCCAGGGTTGGTCGGCCATCGCCATGGTGGCGAAGCCTGCCGCGCGCATCAGCATGCCGGTGACAATCATCGGTTTGGCGCCGAATCGGTCGGCTATCGCGCCCCCGAAGATCCCAAGGCCTTGCTGGATCAACTGGCGTAATCCCAGCGCTGCGCCGACCACCACCGCCGCCCAGCCAAGCTGATCGACAAAGCGAATCGAAATAAGCGGGAAGACCACAAAAAAGCCTAAAACCACCAACAGATTATCGAGTAATAGAAAATATTTACCCAAGCTCCGCGCTTGCGATACCAGAGACATGCTTCACCACGAGCAATTAAGAGGGAGAGGAGTGCAACCGCTCTAGTGTGTACCCAATCCCGTATTGCCGATAGGGGCGGGATAGATAATATTTTTTTATCGTCAATACGTTACCTGCGCGGCAAAACGGCACGAAAATAGTCGTAAAATGACTAATCGCTTATTTACTGAGCTGCCGGGATTTTACCTCTGGGGCAGGCTGCGGTTATATTAAATGAGGGTAAGTGCGGTTCTGCGCCGATGGTTGAGAAATAATGGCTCAGAATAGGTTCGTCGCCGGATTATTGTCCAAACGTGCGCCCAATAAATACTTCTTATCGAACCGTTCTGACCGCGGGGGAAATGATGTTTGGCTACCGCTCTGCATCACCAAAAGTACGCCTCACCACCGACCGACTGGTTGTCCGTTTAGTGCATGAACGCGATGCCTACCGGCTGGCGGAATACTATGCCGAAAACCGAAGCTTCCTTAAACCCTGGGAACCGGTTCGGGATGAAAGCCACTGTTATCCTTCCGGCTGGCAAGCGCGGCTGGGGATGATCACTGAAATGCAAAAGCAGGGCAGCGCCTACTATTTTATCCTGCTCGATCCGGAAGAAAATGAAGTGCGCGGCGTGGCCAACTTCAGCAACGTGCTGCGCGGCTCATTCCATGCCTGTTTCCTCGGGTATTCGCTGGCCGAGAAATGGCAGGGCCAGGGGCTGATGTTTGAAGCGTTGCAGTCCTCCATTCGCTATATGCTGCGCCAGCAGCGTATGCACCGCATCATGGCCAACTATATGCCGCACAATCAGCGCAGTGGCGCACTGCTGACCCGACTGGGATTCGAACGTGAGGGTTATGCCAAGGATTATCTGCTGATCGACGGGCAGTGGCAGGATCACGTACTGACAGCTTTAACCAATAAAGAATGGCTACCGCCACGCTGAGGCAAAATAATGAAATATGAATTAAGCGCTAAAGAAGCCAGGGTAATTGGCTGCATGCTGGAAAAGCAGGTAACCACCCCTGACCAGTATCCCCTTTCACTCAATGCCATCACCCTGGCCTGCAATCAGAAAACCAACCGCGAACCGGTGATGGATCTTGCTGAAAACGAAGTTCAGCAGGTTCTCGATCTGCTGTTAAAGAAACACTTTTTGCGCACCCTGAGCGGTTTCGGCAATCGGGTGGTCAAATATGAACAGCGTTTTTGCAATTCAGAGTTTGGTCAGCTCAAGCTGAGCGCCGCTGAATTGGCGGTGATCGCCACTTTACTGCTGCGTGGCGCGCAAACCCCTGGGGAATTGCGTACCCGAACCAACCGCATGCATGAATTTAATGATGTTACCGAAGTGGAGCAGGTGCTGGCGCAACTGAGTGCGCGTGAGGATGGCCCCTTCGTGGTGCGGCTGGCGCGGGAGCCGGGCAAACGTGAAAGCCGGTTTATGCATTTGTTCAGCGGCCAGATTGACGAGGCACCTGCGGAAGCATCAACGGCCAATGACAGCGATTTACACGAGCGAGTGAGTACGCTGGAAAACGAAGTGGCGCAGCTTAAACAGCAAGTGCAGGCGTTATTGGAGCGGGGATCGCATGAGTAAATTACGCGTTGGCGTGGTGGGGTTGGGCGGTATTGCTCAAAAGGCTTATCTGCCGATCCTCAGCCAGGCGGCAGACTGGACGTTAGTCGGCGGTTTCTCCCCGAATCAGCAAAAGGCACAGCCCATTTGTGACAGCTATCGCATGGCCTGTTTTTCGGGGCTCGACAGCCTGGCGCAGCAGTGTGATGCGGTGTTCGTTCACAGCAGCACCGCCAGCCATTTTCAGGTGATTGGCGAGCTGCTGCGATATGGCGTTCACGTTTATGTCGACAAGCCGCTGGCGGAGACCGTGGAACAGGGCGAACAGCTACTGGCCCTGGCTGAAAAACAGGGCAAGGCGCTGATGGTTGGCTTTAACCGTCGCTTTGCACCGCTGTACCGTCAGTTGAAGCAGGATATGAACCAACCGGCGTCGATTCGTATGGATAAACATCGTGCCGACAGCGTCGGACCCAACGATGCGCGCTTTACCCTGCTGGACGATTACCTGCACGTGGTGGACACCGCACTGTGGTTGGGCGGCGACGCTGGGCAACGGCTTAGCGGTAGTCTGCGCATTAACGATGTCGGTGAGTTGGTTTATGCCGAACACCATTTTGAATGCGGAGAAACGCTGGTGACCACCAGTATGCATCGTCGGGCCGGCAGCCAGCGCGAAAGCGTACAGGCGGTAACGGATGGCGCAATCTATCAAGTAAACGATATGCGTCAGTGGCTGCGGGAAGATTCACAAGGCGTGCTGGAACAGCCGGCACCCGGCTGGCAAACCACGCTGGCGCAGCGCGGTTTTGACGGCGCGATCCGTCATTTCCTTGCCTCTGTCAGTAACCAAACGCTGCCGGAAACTGCCGGAGAGCAGGCGATCGCTGCCCAGCGGGTGATTGAACGCCTGTTGCGAGACGCCAATTTGTAACATAACTCCATGTAACATATGAGAGTAGCTATTCTGCGACGTACGGGTAAACTTAGCCGATAGTTTTACTGACGCCTGCTGATGCAGGCGTCGACATTTACAGGGCACATCAAAAAACCACATGAACCTACTAAAATCACTGGCAGCCGTCAGCTCTATGACGATGTTTTCACGGGTGCTGGGCTTTGCCCGTGACGCCATCGTGGCGCGGGTATTTGGTGCCGGTATGGCAACGGACGCCTTCTTCGTGGCGTTCAAACTGCCTAACCTGCTGCGGCGCATCTTCGCCGAGGGGGCCTTTTCGCAAGCCTTTGTCCCGATCCTGGCCGAATACAAAAGCCAGCAGGGAGAAGAAGCAACGCGTACCTTTATCGCTTACGTTTCCGGACTGCTGACGCTGGTGTTGGCCGTGGTGACGGTGTTGGGGATGCTGGCCGCCCCATGGGTGATTTACATTACCGCGCCGGGCTTTGTCGATTCACCGGACAAATTCGCGTTGACCTCGTCGCTGCTGCGGGTGACCTTTCCTTATATTCTGCTGATCTCGCTGGCGTCATTGGTGGGGTCAATCCTTAATACCTGGAACCGTTTTTCGATCCCGGCGTTTGCGCCGACGTTGCTTAACGTCAGCATGATTGGGTTCGCGCTGTTTGCCGCACCTTACTTCAATCCACCGGTGATGGCGCTGGCCTGGGCGGTCGTCGTGGGCGGCGTGCTGCAATTGGGCTACCAGCTCCCCCATCTGAAGAAGATCGGCATGCTGGTGCTGCCGCGCCTCAAGCTTGGCGACGCGGGCGTATGGCGAGTGATGCGTCAGATGGGGCCAGCCATTTTCGGCGTCTCGGTCAGCCAGATCTCACTGATCATCAATACCATTTTCGCCTCCTTCCTGGTCTCCGGTTCGGTGTCCTGGATGTACTATGCCGACCGTCTGATGGAATTCCCCTCCGGCGTGCTGGGCGTGGCGCTGGGAACCATCCTGCTGCCGTCGCTGGCGAAAAGTTTTTCCAGCGGCAACCACGATGAATATTCGCGTTTGATGGATTGGGGGCTGCGCCTGTGCTTCCTGCTGGCGCTGCCGAGCGCCATAGCTTTGGGCATTCTGGCCAAGCCGCTGACCGTCTCTTTGTTCCAGTACGGCAAGTTCAACGCCTTCGATGCCGCCATGACCCAGCGTGCGCTGGTGGCCTATTCGGTGGGACTGATGGGATTGATCGTCGTGAAGGTGTTGGCGCCAGGGTTCTATTCGCGTCAGGACATTAAAACGCCGGTTAAGATTGCCATTATCACGTTGATCTTAACCCAGATGATGAACCTGATGTTTATCGGTCCGTTAAAGCATGCGGGGCTTTCGCTGTCGATTGGTCTGGGAGCCTGTATTAACGCTTCGCTGCTGTATTGGCAGTTGCGCAAGCAGAAGATTTTCCACCCGCAACCGGGTTGGGCTCTGTTCCTGACTAAACTGGTGATTGCGGTGATCGTGATGTCGGTAGTATTGGTCGGGGTGATGTGGCTGATGCCTGCCTGGGATCAGGGCAATATGCTGGCACGCCTGCTGCGTCTGGCAGTGGTAGTGGTAGCAGGTATTGTGGCTTACTTCGGCGTACTGGCCGGCTTGGGTTTCCGTCCGCGCGATTTTGCTCGGCGAGTGGCGTAACTGGGCTTTCCCACTTTCAGAATATAAAAAGGGTCGCCTCGGCGACCCTTTCTCGTATTAAGCGTGATGACTTACATACGTTCGACGGTTTCGATACCCAGCGTATCCAGACCGATTTTCAGCGTTTTGGCGGTTAACAGTGCCAGCTTCAGGCGGCTCTGGCGCGCTTCTTCGCTGTCTGCATTCAGGATCTGGCAGTGCTCGTAGAAGCCGGAGAACAGGCCCGCAAGATCGTACAGGTAGCTACACATCACGTGCGGGGTACCTTCGCGCGCCACGGTGGTGATCACTTCTTCAAACTGTAGCAGGCGGGTCGCCAGCGCAATTTCGCGCTCTTCGGTCATCACCAGCGGCAGGGTCAGATTACTTTCGTCGACACCGGCACGTTTGAATACGGAAGCCACACGGGTATAAGCATATTGCATGTAAGGCGCGGTATTGCCTTCAAACGCCAGCATGTTGTCCCAGTCGAAGATATAGTCGGTGGTGCGGCTTTTCGACAGGTCGGCGTATTTAACCGCACCAATGCCTACGGCATTGGCCAGGCTTTGCATCTCTTCCGCTGGCATGTCCGGGTTTTTCTCGGCGATCAGCTTGCCTGCACGATCGACCGCTTCATCCAGCAGATCGGACAGTTTCACCGTGCCGCCTGAACGGGTTTTGAACGGCTTGCCGTCTTTACCCAGCATCATGCCGAACATGTGGTGCTCCAGCGAGAGGCTGTCCGGAATATAGCCGGCTTTACGCACGATGGTCCAGGCCTGCATCAAATGTTGATGCTGGCGTGAGTCGATGTAGTAGAGCACGCGGTCGGCGCCCAGCGTTTCATAACGGTATTTCGCACAGGCGATGTCGGTGGTGGTGTACAGGTAGCCGCCATCTTTCTTCTGGATAATGACACCCATAGGCTCGCCGTCTTTATTCTTGTATTCGTCGAGGAACACCACGGTGGCGCCTTCGCTTTCTACCGCCAGCCCCTTGGCCTTGAGATCGGCCACGATGCCCGGCAGCATCGCGTTGTACAGGCTTTCACCCATTACATCGTCTTCGGTCAGGGTGACGTTCAGGCGGTTATAGGTCAGCTGATTCTGCGCCATGGTGATGTCGACCAGCTTACGCCACATCTTCAGGCAGTATTGATCGCCGCCTTGCAGTTTTACCACGTAGGCACGGGCGCGTTCGGCGAACTCGGCGTCTTCATCATAGTGTTTCTTTGCTTCACGATAGAACTGCTCCAGATCGGACAGGCCCATATCGCTGGCGTTTTCGTTCTGCATTTTTTCCAGATAGGCAATCAGCATGCCGAACTGGGTACCCCAGTCACCCACGTGGTTGGCGCGGATCACTTTATGCCCCAGGAATTCCTGAGTGCGTGCCGCAGCGTCACCGATAATGGTGGAGCGCAGGTGGCCGACGTGCATTTCTTTCGCCACGTTGGGCGCAGAGTAGTCAATCACGATGGTCTGCGGTTTGACGGGAGCAATGCCCAGTTTTGGCGCGCCAAGCACCAAATCAGTTTGCTGCGCGACCCAGTCGCTGTTCAGGAAGATATTGATAAAACCTGGACCGGCAATTTCCACTTTGCTGGCGACGTCGCCGAGATCAAGCAGTTGCACCACTTTTTCCGCCAACTGGCGTGGCGGCATGCCGAGTTTCTTGGCAACGGACATCACGCCATTGGCCTGATAGTCGCCAAACTGCGCTTTTGCGGACTGACGGACCTGCGCTTCGCAATCGGCTGGCGCGCCTGCGGCAATCAGCGCCTGGCTGACTTTATCTGAAAGAAGAACCTGAATATTCACCGGGTTACCTTAATGACGAACGAGGGGCCGTATGCCATGCCCCTGTGGGATTCAAAGGTGGTTTTACTGGCCACGCGTCAACACGCCGACCCACCACAAAACAGCCTGCAATTGTAACCGATCTGATGAGTGACGTCAGCAGTTGGCGCGGGGGAAGGCGAAAGACGGCGTGATAAGGCATTGCATCGTGGCTGGCCCACGAAGGGGCGAGGAGAATGGGTCACGGAGCGGATAATTCAGACGGACAAAAAGAATAAGCTCATGGAAAAATCAAATAGCAAACTTAGTGTTTTTTGTTTCTGCGCCCAGCGTCCAGCGTATTATTGCGACGTGATTTGAAGTGACGGTATATCGCATAGGCGGCAATAATCACTAATAACAGGGATATTATTAAAAGGAACATAAAGGATCGTCTCCGGCTCAATTTTCACTAAAGTAGCCTAATTGATATTTTCACGCAATTACCCACGGGATGTTTAGGAAGATTCTCAGATTGCAAATAAAATAAATTTATATAAAGAATTGTATTTATTGATTTTTTTATTTTCACGTATTTTTTATGGCCTTTTTACTACGCTAGCGTTAACTATTTTTTAAGCATATATGAATACCAGAACAGGTGAATTATCAGGCTTAATAAGTTAGTAATATTCTCAATCCGTCAATCATAAGAAAAAGCTATAAACTTATGCGTTAACTTTCATCTGAAATTGGATCTTGGCTGATGTCAAATGAAGCAGATAATAGCTTCTGCGTTAATACTCCTTTTGTACTTTGGCCGGACTTCACGGGAGGGCATTTTACCCTGCGCATTTTGAGGTTAAAAATTTCAGTTTCCCGGACCGGTCAGGTGGATAGCAACGTCTCAGGCGTGTAAATTACCCCCCTGAAAACCGCTTTTGTTGTTTCGAGGACCCTATGACTAGCTTTCCGGCCATTGCCGAACTTCACGATTTAGCGCTGGATCTGCCGCGTTTTGAGCAGGCGCTGAGCCAGTTTGCTGAAAAACTGCAGCTGGATCTGTCCCAGTTCACTGCAGACCACGTTTCGCTGCGCTGCCATCAAAACACTACCGCTGAACGCTGGCGACTGGGGTTAGAGCAGTGTGGTTCACTGCTGTCAGAGGCGATGATCAATGGCCGTCCGATTTGCCTGTTTGATCTTCAGCAGCCACTTAAGGTGGGGCCTTGGCAGATCGACTGCGTGGAGCTGCCTTATCCCGGAGACAAGCGCTATCCGCACGAAGGTTGGGAACACGTAGAGCTGGTGCTTAGCGGCGAACCGGCCACGCTTTATGCGCGTGCGTTGGCCCACCTGCCGGATGAAGCGCTGCTGGCTCCGGGCATCAAACTGAAACAAAGCTCACCAAAGGGAGAAGGCGAACGTTTACCGAATCCAACGCTGGCGATCACCGACGGCACCGTGACGATCAAATTCCATCCTTATTCCATCCGGGACATTGTCGCCAGCGAACAGGGTTAATTGGGCTGCAGCGAGCGGGTGGCCAGCAGCATGCGGTCTAGCGCCTGGCTGAGCAGTTCGCGCCGGCAGCCAAAGTTCAAACGAACAAAATGCCGGTTGCCAAAATCCAGACCCGGGCTTAATCCTACGCCGGCCTGTTCAAAGAAGGCGTGCGGGTTATCGACCGGCAGCTGGCTGCAGTCTATCCAGGCCAGATAGGTGGCTTCGATGGGCTGCAGTGCCAGCCCTGGCATGGCATTAATACGCTCGATCACCCAATCACGGTTTGCGCGTAGATAAACCAACAGTTCGTCCAGCCACTCTTGCCCATGTTGGTAAGCGGCCTGCGCAGCAACCAATGCGAGCACATCCACCTCCGGCACAATACCGCTGCGCGCACGGACCAGCTTCTTGCGCAGCTCCGGGTTGGGAATAATTGCCATTGAGGCACCAAGACCGGCGATATTGAAGGTTTTTGACGGCGACATCAGCGTGACGCTGCGCTGGGCGGCATCATCATTCAACGTGGCGAAGGGGATGTGTTCACAACCCGGTTCAAGCAACAGATCGCAATGAATTTCATCTGAACAAACAACCAGATTATGTTTTTTGGCAAACTCATGCTGTTGCAACAGCTCCTGCCTGCGGTAGACGGTGCCGCCGGGATTTTGCGGGTTGCACAGCATCAATAATTTCTCTGCACCGCTGAGCTGTGCTTCGACAGCGCTGAAATCCAATAGCCAGCGCCGGTCCTGCAGCGTCAACGGTACCGCTAGCTGTGTGCGGCCGGCAAATTTCGCTGCTTTACGAAACGGCGGGTAGATTAGCGAGGGGGCCAGAGTGCCTTCTCCCTCGGTGGTAAAAGCCCGCACGCATAAATTCAGGCCGCAAACCAGGCCAGGCAGGAAAACCAGCCATTCAGGATTGATATGCCAGCCGTAGCGCTCTAGCATACGGCGGGTAAAAACCTCAATCAGCTCAGGGGAGGGATGACCGTAGCCGAATACGGCATGAGCGACGCGCTGCTGCAAGGCATCAATAATTGCCGGCGGTGACGGGAAGTCGGTATCGGCAACCCAGAGCGGAATAACGTCGCGGTCGCGATATTTATCCCACTTAACGCTGTCACTGTGACTGCGGTCTACCCATAGATCAAAATTGAATGCCATAGTTACTACCCTGAGCTGGCTTATGCTTACTATGAGCCTAAATGAGAAATTGAAAAATTAACAATGGCCGTCGCAAGTTAGCCGTCATCTGGGGGTGACAATGATTAAACTGGAAGTTTGCTGCTATAGCGTCGATTGCGCGCTGACGGCCGAGCGGGCAGGTGCCGATCGTATAGAGTTATGTGCCAGCCAAAGTGAGGGCGGCTTGACGCCAAGCTATGGCTCTTTACGTCTGGCACGCGACAGGATCGGTGTGCCGGTGCACCCTATTGTTCGTCCACGCGGTGGGGATTTTTGCTACGGTGCGGTGGATTTTGACGTTATCAAGCATGATATTGCCCAGATCCGCGATATGGGCTTTGCCGGTGTGGTGGTGGGCATGCTGGATGAAGAAGGGCATATCGATCTGCCGCGCATGCAAGAAGTGATGCGTTTGAGCGGTAATATGGCGGTGACGTTCCACCGCGCTTTCGACATGTGCCAAAATCCGCTGGTGGCGCTCGATCAACTGACGCAGTTGGGCGTGGCGCGGATACTCACCTCAGGCCAGCAGCAAAATGCGGAATTGGGATTGCCCTTACTGCGCGATCTGGTGCAGGCCAGCCAGGGACCGGTGATTATGGCCGGTGCCGGCGTGCGGCTCAGCAACCTGCACAAGTTTGTCGATATTGGTATTCAGGAGCTGCACAGCTCCTCCGGCCATGCGGTGCCTTCGACCATGCGCTATCGTAAAGCGGGTGTCACCATGTGTTCCGACAGCGAGTTTGACGAGTTCAGCCACTATTGCGTGGATGGCGAGATGGTAGAAGCGATGAAAAACTCGCTGGCTCTGGTAGATCCTTTCGCGCAAAGTGCCTGACAAGCACTTTGCGCGAAATGTGGGAGTATATTATAAGCCCGGTGAGCTTATGGAGGTTAACGCTTACTATATGCACGAGAGTAAGTCACTGGGAGTTTTATGCTTAATGTTGATTAAGCTATTTTCCTTTTTTTGCTTAGCGATGCAATAACGGCGTCGATATAAATTTGAGCTTGAGTTACGGGTTTTTCTATAACTGTGGAAAATAAAGCCTTCCAAACGAATGACAGTCTTTTTTCGATGATAAAATGCATCAGGCTGGCAATAATGAAAACGGTTGTTATAATTGCTATGTAGACGAATATTTTATTTTCATTTGTTGCGAATTTATTTAGCATCATATATCCAAAGTGGGCATGAATTAAGTATACTGGATATGTTAATGCCCCGGCTAATTTTGAACCTTTTAATTTAAGTTTTTCAGATGCTGTAGTGTTCTGAAAGAAGAAAAATAGATAGAACAATGTTATTACCGCTGTGATGATATAAGGAGAATGACCAGGGGAAACGATGTTTCCTGTGCTCTCAACGCGATTTGTAATGTAAAGAGTACTGATTACATATAGGAAGGTGATTACTAAAAATCTTGGTAGGGTAAAACGCTCTCTTAACATTGCAAATAAGGCGCCGGAAACAAAGTAACCATAAAATCCGCCAAGATAAACACGATTCTCCATGCCGAAAAAATAAGATATTATTATTACCACACCCCAGGCGACAATGATTTTTTCCAAATGCTTATTAAGCCCAAATAGTAGTATGGCAAATATAAAAAGATAAAATTTCAATTCAAATATTAGAGTCCAGTAAACTCCGTCAACATTATCAACACCGATTAATGATTGTAGCATGGTGAGGTTGATAAGGATTTCCTTAATATTTACGGACATTGAGTTTCCGCCGAGGAAAAACGCAAACAACGATGTGAAGAGAATTGCAAACCAATAGGCCGGGTAAAGTCGTATGACACGAGAAGTCGCGAATTTAGCTGCACTTCTATTTTTAGCTGAATAAAATATTACATATCCGCTGATCATAAAAAATAGCTCAACACCTAGATATCCATATTTTGTAATGTTTGATATGCTGGTTATTAAGTCAATGGAGTAAACTTTTCCATTGCTTATGCCATTGAATGTATAATGATAAAGAACAACCATTAATGCAGCGAATAAACGTCCGTAATCCAAAAGTTCGAGCCTTTTCATCTTATAAGTCCTCGTGCACTATGTTTCTAATTCATTTGAATAAATTATTAAAAATAGAAATTCAAACATAAATTTTTGCTCTCTATAGGTTGTGAACTAATTACATATCATTGTTCCTGATTCATTTTTTAAATTCAAAGTTAAATCTTAGTAGGAAAATTGTTAATTACAATGGTATTTTTGAAAATTTTTAGTGATTGATATATAGGAAAATTCTTAGGATTATTTTGATTCTTGTTTTTTTGTCCTCGTCAATGGGAAAGACTGGTAATTATAAAAATCAGACTTTAGCCAGTATGGTATCCATTGAAAAACTGCGGGTAATGATGGGCATCTCAGGAATGCAGAGTTGGATTGATTTTAATGTATTGATTTATTATTAAATTATTGAAGTGGATTCTGTAGTTGAGCTTGTTTTTATAGACTGCGCTCTACTTTACAGCTTCAGCGCGTAAACCCCAGTTTCATTAGTTAGCCTTTGGTTTGACGACTATATTTACGTTTTGATTGATTATTAAACTGTTAGGCGTGTGATCCTGACTGAAATCCAGCTCAATTCAGAGACGTCATTTAGGCATGATCTTCGTACCATTTAGCGGAAGGATCGATGAGGATGATGCGATTTACCGAAGAGCAGGTTGCGTCGTCATGAAACAGGTTGATCTCGCTACGCAAGTGCCAGCCGTCAGTCATAGATTGAGCATCTTCAATGCCACATTTCATTTCCATGATCCCCGACGACCTTGTCCTGTCAGCGCTGGCACTGATGGCGTCCAATGACGGCGCCATAACAAGTGCAATAACCTCTGTCGTCAGCCAGCTCGCATGGCTGCATAAAACACAGGGATTTGTACGGTTATGGAGGAGTCATGAAGTGTTATTTGATTTTGTTGTTGATGGCCTGTCTTGCATTGTCCGGCTGCGTTGCAGCTTATTACCGCTAAGGAGAGTGGCATGCGTTATCTGATGATTGTATCGCTGATTTGTTGTTTAAGCGCCTGTGCCTCTTTGTATTACAGGTGAATGGCGATGAGACGACTAACCGCTATCGCATTGCTGATGCTGACAGGTTGCGTGTCGGTGTATGGGCCGACAAAAGCCGGTAATCAACCTGCCGAGGGCACGACAGGTGATGCATCCGTTCCTTCGGCAGCCGATGACGGCAGCCTGATCGGTAACCGAAAACCGGATGAGCTGTTCACGCGCACCCTGGCCATTTTAAGCGCGAAAGGGATAACCCCAACGTTGACCGACAGTCGCCTTGGCGTTCTCGGGGCTGCCGGGAGCGAGGCCGAACTGGCGGGACTTTATCTGGATTGCACCGACCAGGCGACCCCGTCAAATCTGACGGAGGAATATCGAATACTGGTGCAGATTTATAGCGCCGGGGAGGGAAGTCATGTCATGGTGCAAGTTAGCGGGGTTGCCGGGCTGACGGCTGCGGATGGCAATGACAAAGTGAAACCCTTTGAATGCAAATCCAGCGGCGTGCTGGAAAAGGACTTGCTGGAGGCCTGGCGAAAATAACGGGCGTAACGTCATCACCCCGATAGGGACGAGGTGATGACGTTTTTCACTTTAGGGCTTCTTGGCTACCAGTACGGCACGCAAGGGCGCGGGGTAGCCTTCGACGGTTTTGCTCGGGTCTTGTGGATCAAGGAATTCGGCCAGTGACTCACTGGTCATCCAATCGGTGCGGCGTTGCTCTTCGGTGCTGGTGACGCACATGTCGGCGATTTTAACGTCGACGAAACCGCACTTCTCCAGCCAGCATTTCAATGCTTCGGCTGACGGAATAAAGTAGACGTTACGCATTTGCGCGTAGCGGTCACCGGGTACCAGAACCTGATGGCGATCGCCTTCCACCACCAGCGTTTCCAATACCAGCTCACCTTCGGAAACCAGTTGGTTTTTCAACTGATACAAATGGTCCAGCGGCGAGCGGCGATGGTACAGCACGCCCATCGAAAACACCGTGTCGAACGCCGCCAGCTCGGGCAACTGCTCAATACCGAGCGGCAACAGGTGGGCGCGTTGATCGCCGCCCAACAGCTTGCGCACCGCTTCGAATTGGCACAGAAACAGCTGCATCGGATCTATGCCCACCGCCAGATGCGCACCCGCGCCAACCATGCGCCACAGGTGATAACCGCTGCCGCAGCCGACGTCGAGAATGGTGCGTCCAGCCAGCGGTGAAATGTGCGGTAATACGCGATCCCACTTCCAGTCGGAATGCCATTCGGTGTCGATATCGATGCCATACAATGAGAACGGGCCTTTGCGCCACGGCATCATGGTGCGCAGCATCTTTTCAATGCCTTCCAACTGGCCCGGCGACAAAGGGGGTTCCATCTCGGCACGGACGCCGTGCAACAAATCAAGCTGGGTCGGCGTCAGTGCCGGTAAATGTTCAACCGAATTAAACCACTGCTTGAATTTACCGTGTAGCGACTCGCGCTGCCAGGCGCTGAGCTGTGCCGGCAGGGTATCCAGCCAGTGGCTGAGGTTGCTTTTCGCGATGCGTTGATAAAAATCGCCAAACTCAATCATGCTGCGGCTCCCGCTTTCAACGCGATCAGTGAACCGAAGTTAAAGCACTGGAACCAGACTTCCGCATGCTCAAAACCGGCCTGTTTCAGACGGGCTTTGTGGGCGTCCACGGAGTCAGTCAGCATGACGTTTTCCAGCATGCTGCGCTTCTGGCTGATTTCCAGCTCGCTGTAACCGTTGGCACGTTTGAAATCGTGATGCATGTTGAACAGCAATTCGCCGACATCGGCATCTTCAAAGCTGAACTTCTCCGACAGCACCAGTGCGCCGCCTGGGCGCAGACCGCGGTAAACCTGTTCCAGCAGGCGCAGGCGGTCGGCGGGTTCGAGGAATTGCAGGGTAAAGTTCAGGACTACCATCGAGGCGTTTTCGATGTTGATATCAAGGATATCGGCTTCGATAACGTCTACCGGGGTGTCGGCGCGGAAGGCATCAATATGACGGCGGCAGCGCTCGACCATGGCCGGAGAGTTGTCGACGGCGATGATGTTACAACCCGCCACCTTGATATTCCGCCGCATCGACAGCGTGGCTGCACCCAGCGAACATCCCAGGTCGTAAACCCGACTGTCGGGCTGCACGAAACGCTCGGCCAGCATGCCAATCATGGAAATGATATTGGAATAGCCTGGAACGGAACGCTGGATCATGTCGGGGAACACTTCAGCGACGCGTTCGTCGAAGGTCCAGTCGCCCAATTTGGCGATCGGGGCAGAAAAAAGAGTATCGCGGTTTGGCATAGCGGAAAATCGGTTCAGAATTCGAAGGGGCGTATTCTAACAGATAATGACAAAAAGCGCAGCGGAAGCAGGCGGCGTAGCCGCCTGAGGACGAACAGGGGATTAATGCAGGCTAAAAATAAGATCCCATGGCAGATAGAAAATATTGGCCAGTACCATTAACACCAGCGAAATGTAGGTGGCCGCCATGCCCGATCGACGCCAGCGCACCTCGCGGTTACGCAGACCGTAGTAATGCACCAAACGGCCGGCCATCAGCATCAGACCGCAAATATGGATCATCCATATTTCAGCGCCGTTCATCTCCATGATCACCAACAGCACTGCGGCGATAGGAATGTATTCTACGGCATTGCCGTGAACGCGGATTGCAGTTTGCAGCTCATAAAAACCGCCGTCCCCGTAGGCGACACGGTATTGCATCCTTAACCTAACCACGTCATAAGAGAGTTTGATCAACAACAATGCGCCGAGCACTACATAAAGCGCGCTTACCATTTTTAACTCCATTCCCTAACCAAAACTGGCAGCCAGCATCATAGCCGCCATTGCAATCACTGTCGCGAGGAAAAATCTGATGTAATTGGTCAGATTAATCGGTCAAAACAGCGCATCCTGCTCCGGCCAGTCCGGTGGAGGGGGTAAATTCGGAATAGCCTGATACAGCTGCTGCCAGATTTTCTGTGCCTGCTGGGGGGAATCACCATTATCCGGCGTATGTATAAACAAAAAAGGTTGGTGCTGTTGCTGCCAAACGGGCAATTTCTGCTGCCAGGCGTCGAACCAGCGCAGGTTATCTTGCAGCACATCGCCGCCGATGAAACGTACCAGCGGATTGTTGGCGGTGACCAGAGCATGCACCGGCAGCTTGGGCTTTTTCTGCTGGGCATCGCGCACGGCGGCGCTGTTGGGCAGGGCGTGATGCACCGGCCGGCTGTCGAGGATCACCCGGTTGATACCCCGCTGGTGTAACCCCTGATTCAGCAGCCGCTCTTCCTCGCCTTTGTCGAAAAACGCCGGATGCCGCACTTCCACGCCATAGGTAAACTCTTTCGGCAAAGCGTCGAAGAACTGCCACATCGCCGGTAATTCCGCCGGGCCGAACGCCGCCGGCAATTGCAGCCACAGCTGGCCTATGCGCTGATGCACCGGACCCAGGCAGTGGTAAAATGCCTGCAGTTCGGCGGCGCAGTTACGCAGTGCAGCCTGATGGCTGACGGTGGCGGGGAACTTGAAACAGAAGCGAAAATCATCGGTGGTCATATCGCGCCAACGCTGGACTATTTCCAGTTTGGGTAACGCGTAGAAGGTGGTATTGCCTTCCACGCAGTTAAAATAGCGGCTGTAATCCGCCAGATCGCGCAGCCCGATACGATTCCAGGCCGGGTGTTGCCACTGTGGGAGTCCGATATACATCAAGCTAGCATCTTCCTTAATTTTCCCTGCCAGTCAAAGGTGGGGGCAGCAGGCGGCGCCCCTACAAGTTAGCGTTACTGGTCGAGTGCGGCAACAATTTCGCGGGTGCTGCGAACACGCGCCAACCGCGGGAAGATATTATCGAAAGCAAACTGGTGCATTTCAGCATTTTGCGCACTGCAGAGATCTTCGGCTATCACTAACTCGTAGCCGTGTTCCCAGGCCGCGCGAGCCGTAGATTCCACGCCAATATTGGTGGAGATACCGCCCAGCACCACCGATTTAATGCCACGGCGACGCAGTTGCAAGTCAAGATCGGTGCCGTAAAACGCACCCCATTGGCGCTTAGTCACCAGAATGTCGCGGTCGCTCACCGCCAGGGATGCCGGGAATTCCCACCAGTTGGCAGGCAATCCGCCGGCAGGGGCGGGAGACGGTTTGTCCACCGGCTGTTTCAGCGCTTCGGCGAAAGAGTCGGACCAGCCGACGCGTACCAGGATCACCGGTGCCCCCAGCGAACGGAAATGTGCCGCCAACTGCGCGCCATTGGCCACCACGCTTTCGGCGCTGTGTGGGCCACCGGCGAAGGGCAGGATGCCGTTTTGCAAATCAATTAACACCAGTGCGGTGGTGTGAGCATCAAGTTTCAACATGGAAATATCTCGTGACAAGGTGGATGAAATACGCGCAGCTTAGATAGCGCGCTAAACAAGCATCGATTCAGGCTACGTGAAAAAAGCATCACCGGTTAATGAGAAATTTGTTAATCAATGTGTTACTTCGGGCAAAAACACACCATTTAGTGTTGCAACAAAGCTGTGTTCGCACTTATCTGGCGCATGAATTTCCTTTATAATGATCGCCTTTTTTCAGCTCACTTTACTCCAACGACCTATGCCGATTTATGAATATGCATGTGGTGCTTGCAGCCACCGGTTAGAGAAGTTGCAAAAATTTTCCGATGCGCCGCTGACGGATTGTCCGGCGTGTAGGCAGCCCGCGTTAACCAAGCTGATTTCTTCCACCGGTTTCCAGTTAAAGGGTACCGGTTGGTATGCAACCGACTTCAAACCGGGCAAGTAAATATACCCTATAGCTTTCGAGTAGCAGCCAGCCAGCCAGCTATCTCACCCCTGGCGCCTACTTGAGTAAGTCACTGGGGTGAGAGAGTGCAGATTACAACGCTGCAACTTGAAAGATGACGGGTATTGAGTTCATCAGAAAACAGCCGCGTGGCAGGCGCCAAAAGCCCGCGCGGCATCGGCTTAAGCCAAAAGGATAGCGTATGCGTACTGAATATTGCGGGCAGTTGAATCTGTCTCACGTGGGCCAGGAAGTCACTTTATGTGGTTGGGTCAACCGTCGTCGCGATCTGGGCGGCCTGATCTTTATTGATATGCGCGACCGCGAAGGCATCGTGCAGGTGTTCTTCGATCCGGACCAGAAGGCCGCGTTCGACAAGGCGTACGACCTGCGCAATGAATTCTGCATCCAGATCGTCGGCACCGTGCGTGCCCGTCCGGACAGCCAGATCAATAAAGATATGGCTACCGGTGAAGTAGAAGTGTTCGCCCATGCACTGGAGATCATCAACCGCTCCGAGCCACTGCCGCTGGATTCCAACCAGGTCAACACCGAAGAAGCGCGCCTGAAATACCGCTACCTGGATCTGCGTCGCCCGGAAATGGCCGATCGCCTGAAAACCCGTGCCAAAATCACCAGCTTTGTGCGCCGCTTTATGGACAGCCACGGTTTCCTCGATATCGAAACCCCGATGCTGACCAAGGCCACGCCGGAAGGCGCCCGTGACTATCTGGTCCCGAGCCGCGTACATAAAGGCAAGTTTTATGCGTTGCCACAGTCGCCGCAGCTGTTTAAACAGCTGTTGATGATGTCCGGTTTCGACCGCTACTACCAAATCGTCAAATGCTTCCGCGACGAAGACCTGCGTGCCGACCGTCAGCCTGAATTTACCCAGATCGACGTGGAAACCTCTTTCATGACCGCCGATCAGGTGCGTGAAGTGATGGAGAAACTGGCGCGTGAACTGTGGCTGGACGTGAAGGGCGTAGATCTGGGTGATTTCCCGGTCATGACCTTCGAAGAAGCCATGCGTCGCTATGGCTCGGACAAGCCGGACCTGCGTAACCCACTGGAGCTGGTGGACGTTGCCGATCTGGTGAAGGACGTGGAATTCAAGGTGTTCTCCGGCCCGGCTAACGATGCCAAAGGCCGCGTTGCCGCGATCTGTGTACCTGGTGGTGCGCAGCTGACCCGTAAGCTGATCGATGAGTACGGCACTTTCGTTAACATCTATGGTGCCAAAGGCCTGGCCTGGCTGAAGGTCAATGACCGTGCCGCCGGCATGGAAGGCGTACAAAGCCCGATTGCTAAATTCCTCAGTGCAGAAGTACTGGAAGCAATTCTGGCGCGTACCAACGCGCAGAGCGGCGACATTCTGTTCTTCGGCGCCGACAGCTTCAAGATTGTCACCGATGCGATGGGCGCGCTGCGTCTGAAGCTGGGCCGTGATTTGGAACTGACCAAGCTGGACAGCTGGGCACCGCTGTGGGTCGTGGACTTCCCGATGTTCGAAGAAGACGGCGAAGGTGGTCTGGCAGCGATGCACCACCCGTTCACCGCACCGCGCGACATGAGCCCGGAAGAGCTGGCCAACACGCCAATCAATGCCATCGCCAACGCCTACGACATGGTGATTAACGGCTACGAAGTGGGTGGCGGTTCCGTGCGTATTCACCGTAGCGAAATGCAGCAGACGGTATTCAGCATTCTGGGTATTAACGAACACGAGCAACGTGAAAAATTCGGTTTCCTGTTGGACGCGTTGAAGTACGGTACGCCGCCGCACGCCGGTTTGGCCTTCGGTCTGGACCGTCTGGTGATGCTGCTGACCGGCACCGACAACATTCGTGACGTGATCGCCTTCCCGAAAACCACCGCTGCGGCCTGCTTGATGACCGAAGCACCAAGCTTCGCGAACCCGGCGTCGTTGCAGGAGCTGGCAATCAGCGTGGTAAAGAAAGCGACTGACGATTCAAATGTAGAGAACCAGTAATGAACTACAAGCGTCCCGAGTCTATTCTGGTAGTGATTTATGCCAAATCCAGTGGTCGGGTGCTGATGTTACAGCGGCGCGATGATACCGAATTCTGGCAGTCGGTGACCGGCAGCCTGGAGGAAGATGAGTCGCCGCCGCATGCCGCACGGCGTGAGGTCATGGAAGAAGTCGGCATCGATATCGAAGCAGAGAAACTGCCGTTGTTCGATTGCCAGCGCTGTGTGGAGTTTGAACTCTTTGTCCATTTGCGACATCGCTATGCCCCGGGAACCACGCGCAATAAAGAGCACTGGTTCTGTCTGGCTTTGCCTGAAGAGCGCGATCCGGTG
Organism: Serratia sp. BIGb0234; assembly: GCF_024809915.1. Lineage (NCBI taxonomy): Bacteria > Pseudomonadati > Pseudomonadota > Gammaproteobacteria > Enterobacterales > Yersiniaceae > Serratia > Serratia sp. BIGb0234. Next base: position 194,817 of record NZ_JANUEI010000002.1, on the reverse strand, counting down.
ATTACCGAGCATCACGCCTACCAGTGGCTTGAGGCGGCGGAAGCCGTGAAGTTGACCAAGTCCTGGAGCAATCAGCAGGCGATTGAAGAGTTTGTGATTAATTCAGTCCAGTAATTTTTTTCGGAGATTTTTTATGGCAGGTCATAGTAAGTGGGCCAACACAAAGCACCGTAAAGCAGCGCAGGATTCCAAGCGCGGTAAAATTTTCACCAAAATTATTCGCGAGCTGGTGACCGCCGCGAAACTGGGCGGTGGCGATCCGGGGGCTAACCCGCGTCTGCGTGCGGCGATCGACAAGGCGCTGTCCAACAACATGACGCGCGACACCCTGAACCGTGCCATCGCGCGTGGGGTAGGCGGTGATGATGATACCAATATGGAAACCATCATTTATGAAGGCTACGGCCCGGGCGGCACTGCCGTCATGATCGAGTGCCTGAGTGACAACCGCAACCGTACCGTGGCGGAAGTGCGTCATGCCTTCACCAAGTGTGGCGGTAACCTCGGCACCGACGGCTCCGTGGCTTACCTGTTCACCAAGAAGGGCGTGATCACTTACGCAGCGGGCCTGGATGAAGACGTGGTGATGGAAGCTGCGCTGGAAGCCGGTGCTGAAGATATCGTCAGCTACGACGATGGCGTTATCGACGTCTTCACCGCCTGGGAAAACCTGGGTGAAGTGAAAGACGCGCTGACCGCTGCCGGTTTCACCGCCGAATCGGCAGAAGTTTCCATGATCCCATCGACCAAAGCCGATATGGATGAAGAAACCGCGCCTAAGCTGCTGCGCCTGATCGACATGCTGGAAGACTGCGACGACGTGCAGGAGGTTTACCACAACGGTGAGATCTCCGACGAGGTTGCTGCGACGCTGTAATGGGGTTGAAGTACGGCGCTGTCTTGTGGCAGCGCCTGGCGAAGTTAATGCTTAACGCAAGGTGGGTGTAGGGATGACGATCATACTCGGTATCGATCCCGGATCGCGCGTCACCGGTTACGGCCTGATTCGTCAGCAGGGCCGCCAGTTGAGCTATATTGCCAGCGGTTGTATTCGTACCGTAGTGGATGACATGCCGACGCGCTTAAAGCTGATTTATGCGGGCGTCAGTGAAATCATTACCCAGTTTAAACCAGACTTTTTCGCTATTGAACAGGTGTTTATGGCGAAGAACCCGGATTCGGCGCTCAAGCTTGGGCAGGCGCGCGGCGTGGCTATTGTTGCTGCCGTGAACCAGAATTTGGAAGTGTTTGAGTATGCGGCACGTCAGGTTAAACAAACGGTGGTCGGTACCGGCGCGGCCGAAAAAGCACAGGTGCAGCATATGGTGCGCTCGCTGCTTAAGCTGTCGGCCAATCCTCAGGCCGATGCCGCCGATGCGCTGGCGATCGCCATTACCCACTGTCACCTCAGCCAAAACGTGCTGCGGATGAGCGAAGGGCGATTGAACCTGGCGCGTGGACGTTTAAAGTAACGCTTAATCAGTTCCGAGGCTGGATATCCATCCAGCCTTAGTTTGATAACAAACACCCGAAAAGCGTGGTTTTCGGATGTTTGGGGTAAACCTGTAGACATCATCCTTTGTTTTTATTAGCACTCAGATCGCTGATGTTAAATATAGAGGACTTTGTCAGCAGTATGAGGCTGGATATTCATCCAGCCTTTTTTATGTTATAAGCTTTAGCAGCACGGCATGGCAGAAGGTCATGCTCAGGAATTCAGCAGGAGGGTAAATGATAGGTCGTCTCAGAGGTTATATTCTGGAAAAGCAACCGCCACTGGTATTACTGGAGGCAAACGGCGTGGGCTATGAAGTGCATATGCCGATGACCTGCTTTTATGAACTGCCTGAGCTGGGGCAAGAGGCTATCGTGTTTACCCAATTTGTGGTGCGCGAAGATGCCCAACTGCTGTATGGCTTCAACGATAAACAAGAGCGCGCGCTGTTTCGCGAACTGATTAAAGTGAACGGCGTTGGCCCTAAGCTGGCGCTGGCCATTCTGTCCGGCATGTCAGCGCAGCAGTTTGTCAGCGCGGTTGAGCGTGAAGAGATCACGTCGCTGATAAAATTGCCGGGCGTAGGCAAGAAAACCGCAGAGCGCCTGGTGGTCGAAATGAAAGACCGCTTCAAAGGGCTTAATGGCGATCTGTTTAACAGCAGCAGCGAAATCACGCTTCCTGCCACAGCGGCGAAAGCGGCCGAACTGGATGCGGAAGCCGAAGCGGCCTCTGCGCTGGTGGCGCTGGGCTACAAACCGCAGGAGGCCAGTCGCATGGTCAGTAAAATCGCCAAGCCGGGTGCAGATTGCGAAACCCTGATCCGCGACGCGCTGCGTGCCGCGCTGTAAGCGCCGATAAGGGGTAGAGAATGATTGAAGCCGATCGCCTGATTTCTGCCGAGCCGATCAATGAAGAAGAAATTCTTGATCGCGCCATCCGGCCGAAGCTGCTGACGGAGTATGTCGGTCAGCCGCATGTCCGCGAGCAGATGGAAATCTTTATTCAGGCTGCCAAGCAGCGTGGCGACGCTCTGGACCATTTGCTGATCTTCGGCCCGCCCGGGTTGGGGAAAACCACGCTGGCCAACATCGTTGCCAATGAAATGGGCGTTAACCTGCGCACCACCTCCGGGCCGGTACTGGAAAAGGCGGGCGATCTGGCGGCGATGCTGACCAACCTGGAACCGCACGACGTCCTTTTTATCGATGAAATCCACCGTCTGTCTCCGGTAGTGGAAGAAGTGCTGTATCCGGCGATGGAAGATTACCAACTGGATATCATGATCGGTGAAGGCCCAGCAGCACGCTCGATCAAACTCGATTTGCCGCCGTTCACGCTGGTGGGGGCAACCACCCGCGCCGGTTCCCTGACTTCGCCACTGCGCGATCGCTTCGGCATTGTGCAGCGTCTGGAGTTTTATCAGGTTGCCGATCTGCAGCACATCGTTTCACGCAGCGCTAACTGTCTGGGGCTGGATCTGTCGGACGAGGGCGCACATGAAGTGGCTCGCCGTGCGCGCGGTACACCGCGTATCGCCAACCGTTTGCTGCGTCGGGTACGCGATTTTGCCGAAGTCCGCGCCAATGGCGTGATCAATGGCGAGGTGGCGATGCAGGCGCTGGATATGTTGAACGTTGACGCCGAAGGCTTCGATTACATGGACCGCAAACTGTTGCTGGCGATAATCGACAAGTTCACCGGCGGCCCTGTGGGCCTGGATAACCTGGCGGCAGCGATCGGCGAGGAAAGGGAAACTATCGAGGACGTGATCGAGCCGTTTCTGATCCAGCAAGGTTTCATCCAACGCACGCCGCGCGGGCGCATGGCCACCAATCATGCCTATAAGCACTTTGGCATGGTGCGCGAAGAGTAAATATTACGCCGTAATCCGCATTAAAAAGGGCCGCTAATTGCGGCCCTTTTGCTATCTGCGAGAGGGAGGTCAGGCTTGCTGCTTCCTGGACAAGCTCAGGACGAACAGCACCGCCGCACTCAGTACCACCGATGGGCCGGCCGGGGTATCGTAAAATGCCGAGAAGGCCAATCCACCGGTCACTGCCAGCACACCCACCAGCACCGCGTAGGCGGCCATTTGCTCAGGGGTTCGGGCGAAGCGCCGTGCGGTAGCGGCCGGAATGATCAGCAGTGAGGTGATGATCAGCGCGCCGACGAATTTCATCGCCAGACCAATGGTCAGGGCGGTAACCAGCATCAGTACGGTACGAGCACGGACCAGATTGACCCCGTCAACATGTGCCAGCTCTGGGCTGACGGTCATCGACAGCAGGTTGCGCCACTGCCACCACAGGATCAACAGTACGACACTGACCCCAATGGCAATCATCCAGATATCGGTGAAGGTGACCGACAGCAGGTCGCCAAACAGATAGGCCATCAGGTCGACCCGCACGTTGGACATCAGCGCCACCACCACCAACCCCAACGACAGCGCACTGTGCGCCATAATACCGAGCAGGGTGTCAACGGAAAGTTGCGGACGACGCTCCAGCCACACCAGCACCAGCGCCAGCACCAGCGTCACGGCAATCACCGCATAGAAAGGATTTACGTCCAGCAGCAGCCCGAAGGCCACACCCAGCAAAGAGGCGTGTGCCAGGGTATCGCCAAAATAGGACATCCGGCGCCAGACCACAAAGGAGCCTAATGGACCGGCGGCGGCGGCCAACAACACCCCGGCCAGCCAGCCGGGTAATAACAGTTCGATCATGCCTCACGGCCCCCGGTTTTCTTCAACACAATTCGTCCTTGCAGGTCGTGACGGTGATTATGGTGGTGACGATAGACCGCCAATTGCTCCGCACCGCGGTTGCCGAACATGGCGATGAATTCAGGATGCATCGAGACCACTTCCGGTGCGCCGGAACAGCAGATGTGTTGGTTGAGGCACAGCACTTCATCGGTTTTCGCCATCACCAGATGCAGGTCATGGGACACCATCAGAACCGCGCAACCCAGTTCTTTGCGCAGTTGGTCGATAAGATCGTACAGCGCCAGTTGGCCGTTGACGTCAACCCCTTGCGTTGGCTCATCCAGCACCAGCAGTTGCGGTTTGTTCAGCAGCGCCCGCGCGAGCAGTACGCGCTGATTCTCGCCGCCTGAGAGTTTTTGCATCGGCTGATCGAGCAAGTGCGCTGCGTGCACGCGTTTCAGCGCGGGCAGAATATCGGCTTTCTTTACGCCGGGTTTCAGGCGCATAAAGCGGCTTACGGTGAGTGGCAGGGTGGCGTCGAGGTGCAGTTTTTGCGGCACGTAACCGATACGCAGACCCGGTTCGCGTTCCAGCGTACCTTCCGTTGGCGCAACCAGCCCGAGTACCACGCGCACCAGCGTGGATTTGCCCGCGCCGTTTGGGCCGAGCAGCGTCAGAATACGGCCCGGTTGAAGGCTGAGCGAAATATTCGACAGCACCTTACGGTTACCAAAGGAGACGGAGATATTTTTTAGCGTTGTCAGTGTGGACATCTCATGATTACATTTTGCAGAACTAACCGAATGTTATAATATCACGCCTCGCTGATGAAAACGACGGGATTACTGATAATGGCACATAAAAATAAATGGCTGCAGCGCACGTTGCTGGCTAGCGCACTGATGATGGCCGGACCGCTGAGCAGCGCCTCTGCGGCGGTAGTGACATCCATTCGCCCACTGGGCTTTATCGCCTCCGCCATCGCCGATGGCGTAACGCCGACCGAGGTGCTGCTGCCGGATGGCGCCTCGCCGCACGATTTCGCCTTGCGACCTTCCGATATCCAACGCCTGCGTGCCGCCGATCTGGTGGTGTGGGTAGGCCCGGATATGGAAGCTTTTCTGACCAAATCCCTAACACCGGTGTCGGCTAATCGTCAATTGGCCATCAGCGAACTGAGCGGAGTAAAACCGCTGTTGATGAAGGGCGAAGACGACGATCATGAGCATGAACACGACCATGATCATGCAACGGATGCGCATAATCATGCCGATCACGATGAGGGCGATGGGCACCATCATGGCGAATATAACATGCACGTTTGGCTGTCTCCGGAAGTGGCAAAAGTGACCGCGATCGCGATTCACGACAGGTTATTGGAACTTATGCCACAGAATAAGGACAAATTAGACGCAAACCTGCGCCAGTTCGAGAATCTACTGACGCAAACTGACAAAAATGTTGGTAACATGCTCAAGCCTGTGCAAGGCAAAGGATATTTTGTTTTTCATGATGCTTACGGCTATTTTGAGAAACATTTCGGTTTGAGCCCGCTGGGCCATTTCACCGTGAATCCCGAAATCCAACCTGGAGCACAGCGCTTACACCAAATTCGAACACAGTTGGTTGAGCAGAAAGCAGTCTGCGTTTTTGCTGAGCCACAATTCAGGCCGGCCGTAATCAATGCCGTTGCCAAAGGGACCAAAGTGCGTTCTGGAACGCTGGACCCGCTGGGCACCGGCATCGCACTGGGGAAAGACAGCTACGGGAACTTCCTGACTCAGCTGTCAAACCAGTACGTGAGCTGCCTGAAGTAAAGATTATGAGGATAAAATCGAGTGCAGCAGATAGTCCGAACTATCGCTCTGGCGTATAACAATCTGCCACGGCCCCACCGCGTCATGCTGGGGTCGCTGACAGTGGTTACATTGGCCGTTGCCGTCTGGCGGCCTTTTGTTTATCACCCAGAACATAACCCCATCGTTAAAAGCATTGAGTTAGAATCCAGCCAGTTACGATCCTTGCTGCCAGAAGCCAGCGAACCGATCGATCTCGACCAAGCCACCCCCGATGATGACATCCCACAGGATGAGCTGGACCAGAAGGTCGCCGGCGAGGATGGCGTGCATGAATATGTTGTTTCTACCGGTGATACGCTGGGCAGCATTCTGACCCAATACGGCATAGATATGTCGGATGTCACGCTGTTGGCATCGCAAAACCGCGATCTGCGTAATCTGAAAATTGGCCAGCAGCTGTCATGGACGGTGAACGATGCCGGCGATCTGCAGCGTTTGACCTGGGAAGTTTCCCGGCGTGAAACCCGCACCTATGACCGCGTAGGTAACAACTTCAAAGAAACCCAGGAGTCGCAGCAGGGCGAATGGCGCAACAATGTGATCAGCGGCCGTCTGAACGGCAGTTTCGTCAGCAGCGCCGGCGATGCCGGTCTGAGCCGTACTGAAATCAATGCGGTGATCAAAGCGCTGCAGTGGCAGTTGGATTTCCGCAAACTGCGCAAAGGGGATCAGTTCTCGGTACTGATGTCCCGCGAACACTTTGACGGCAAGAGCGCACAAAGTCAGCTGTTGGGCGTGCGTATGCGCACCGGCGGCAAAGACTATTACGCCATCCGTGCCGAAGACGGTAAATTCTACGATCGTCAGGGCTCGGGCCTGGCGCGCGGCTTCATGCGTTTCCCAACCATGAAGCAGTTCCGCATCTCTTCAAACTTCAACCCACGCCGGGTGAATCCGGTCACCGGGCGCATTGCGCCGCACAAAGGCGTCGACTTCGCGATGCCGGTCGGTACTCCGGTGCTGGCGGTGGGCGACGGCGAAGTGTTGATCGCCAAACGCAGCGGCGCCGCGGGCAACTACGTGGCCATCCGCCATGGTCGCCAGTACACCACGCGTTATATGCACCTGAAAAAGCTGTTGGTTAAGCCAGGCCAGAAGGTGAAACGGGGTGATCGCATCGCGCTATCCGGCAACACCGGGCGCTCAACCGGCCCGCATCTGCACTTCGAAATGTGGACCAACCAGCAGGCGGTCAACCCGCTGACGGCGAAACTGCCGCGTTCAGAAGGGCTAAGCGGTAAAGATCGCAGCGATTATCTGGCGCAGGTGAAAGAAGTGGTGCCTCAGCTGCAGCTGGATTGATCCCTTTGCCCCGGCGCGTTACCGCGCCAGTGATTCCATCGGCCTGATTACGGGCCGATGTTGTTTTATATTGGTGCTTCGCCGTTGTGAATTGCAAAATCACCCTTTGCAATTATGATTAGCCGAACCGCTATGTTAAGAGCTTGTGCATGCAAAACGAGAAAAAATCGAACCTAGAGTTCATTCCGCAATTTCAGAAAGCCTTTTACCATCCGCGCTACTGGGGCGTTTGGCTGGGAACCGGGTTAATGGCCGGTATTTCACTGGTGCCTGCACGTCTGCGCGATCCGGTGCTCGGCGCAGTGGGTAAACTGGCCGGCAAGGTGGCAAAAGGCGCTCGACGCCGTGCGCGCATTAATCTGTTGTACTGCCTGCCTGAGCTGCCCGAAAATGAGCGTGAACATATCATCGACGAGATGTTCGCCACCGCACCGCAATCGATGATCTTGATGGCGGAGCTGGCCTGTACCCAACCTGAGAAAGTGTTGAAGCGCGTTCGCTGGCACGGTGAAGAAGTGCTGGATAAAATCCGTGAAGAAGGGCGTAACGTGATTTTCCTGGTACCACACGGGTGGGCGGTGGATGTTCCGGCGATGCTGATGGCAGCTCGTGGTCAGCCGATGGCGGCGATGTTCCATAACCAAAGCAACCCGCTGGTCGATTATCTGTGGAACACCGTACGTCGCAAGTTCGGCGGTCGCATGCACGCGCGCAATGACGGTATCAAGCCGTTTATCAGTTCTGTGCGTCAGGGGTATTGGGGCTATTATCTGCCGGACCAGGATCACGGAGCAGAACACAGCGAATTCGTGGATTTTTTTGCGACCTATAAAGCTACGCTGCCTGCGGTCGGGCGTCTGATGAAGGTCTGTCGTGCGGCCATTGTGCCGCTGTTCCCGGTGTATGACGGTAAAACCAGCATGCTGGATATCCATATACGACCGCCGATGGACGACCTGGCGACGGCCGACGATCGCACCATTGCCCGCCGGATGAATGAAGAAGTGGAGAATCTGGTAGGTCCCAACCCGGAACAGTACACCTGGATCCTCAAGCTGCTGAAAACGCGTAAAGAAGGGGAAATCGAACCCTATTCACGCGACGATTTATACCGCTAAGCTCAGTTTTGGCGTCAGGCAAGGGTCAGTCATCTGCGGGTGACTGGCCCTTGCTGTTTCTGACGGTTCAAATATGCACCAGGCAACCTTGGGCAATCAGCGGCTCCAGCACGGCAGGCATTTCGGCAAAGTTGTTCCAGCGTAGATCCAACCGCTGTAACTGGGTTAACTCGGCCAGGCTGTCAGGCAGGACGCTTAGGCGGTTAGCGCGCAGATCCAACGTGGTCAGTGCCTTAAGCTGACCAAAAGACGTCGGTAGCTGTTGCAGGCGGTTGGTTCTGAGGTTGAGGTGAGTCAGGTTGGCCAGCCGACCCAAAGTGGTTGGCAGCTGGCTGATAGCGTTATTTTCCACATCCAGCACCCTCAGCGCAGAGAGCTGGGCTATTTGCTCTGGTAGTGCAACCAGACGATTATTCATCAGGTGCAGTTCCCGCAGGTCGGTCAACTGGCCGAACGTCTCAGGCAACGAGGCAATCTGGTTATTGTAAAGCCGCAGTTCCTGCAGCGCGCCGAGTTGCACGATTGCCGTAGGTAATTCGCTCAGTTGGTTATCTGTCGCATTCAAATACCGCAGTTTATGTAACCGCCCCAGTTCGAGGGGCAGATCGCGAAAGGCGTTATCGCTGAGGTATAAATAAGTCAGTTCACGCAGCTCACCGATCCCAGCCGGTATCTGGTTGGCCTGGTTATGGCCGCAATCGAGCATGGCCAGCTGTTTCAACAGGCCTATTTCAGTTGGCAGTTCGCTGAGTTGGTTGCAAGAGATGTTCAACACCTGCAGATCGGCATGCTGCAAAATCTGCCGTGGGAATTGCCGAAGCCGATTGTTATACAGACTGATTTTTAGCAGTGAGTTGCCTTGTAGACAGGTATCGTCCAGATTTTCCAGCCCTTGACCGTCCAGATCCAGACATTGTGCCGTGCGGTTTTGCTGTGGGTGTTGATGAAGCATCGAAGCCTCTCCGTTTGCCATGGTGGCGACAGGAGACGAGTTTAACAGGGGGAAAGGGCGGTGCGGGAAAAAATGCCGGCCGCGTTAACGGCCGGCGGCAGGACAGATTACTCGACGCGCAGAATACGGCTGGTGTTGGTGGTGCCAACGGTTTCCATCACGTCACCCTGGGTGACGATCACCAGGTCACCCGAGACCAGGAAGCCTTTATCACGCAGGCGGTTAACCGCGTCATTGGCGGCGATAACACCGTCGTTATGGCTGTCGAAGTACACCGGGGTCACGCCGCGATAGAGTGCGGTCAGGTTCAGCGTGTGTTCATGGCGCGACATGGCGAAGATAGGCAGGCCGGAGCTGATGCGTGACATCATCAGTGCGGTACGGCCGGATTCGGTCATGGCAATCAGCGCGGTAACACCTTTCAGGTGGTTGGCTGCGTACATTGAAGACATGGCGATAGCCTCTTCAATGTTGTCGAACTGTACGTCCAGGCGGTGCTTGGAGACATTGATGCTTGGGATCTTCTCCGCGCCCAGGCAAACGCGCGCCATTGCGGCTACGGTTTCGGCCGGGTATTGACCCGCGGCAGTTTCGGCAGACAGCATCACGGCGTCGGTGCCGTCCAGCACGGCGTTCGCCACGTCCATTACTTCGGCGCGGGTCGGCATCGGGTTGGTGATCATCGACTCCATCATCTGGGTCGCGGTGATCACGGCACGGTTCAGGGTGCGAGCACGGCGGATCAGCTTTTTCTGGATGCCGACCAGCTCAGGGTCGCCGATTTCGACGCCCAGATCGCCACGGGCAACCATCACTACATCGGAGGCCAGAATGATGTCATCCATGGCTTCGTCGCTGCAGACGGCTTCGGCACGCTCAACCTTGGAAACGATCTTGGCGTGACAGCCAGCATCGCGCGCCAGACGGCGGGCATAGTTCAGATCTTCGCCGGTGCGCGGGAAGGAAACCGCCAGATAATCGACGCCGATTTTTGCTGCGGTGACGATATCGGCCTTGTCTTTCTCGGTAAGGGCTTCTGCGGACAGGCCGCCACCCAGTTTGTTAATGCCTTTATTGTTGGACAGCGGGCCGCCAACGGTCACTTCGGTAAAGACTTTCATGCCCTGAACTTCGAGCACTTTCAACTGTACGCGGCCGTCGTCCAGCAGCAGTACGTCGCCCGGCACCACGTCGGCAGGCAGGCCTTTATAGTCGATACCGACCTTTTCTTTATCGCCTTCGCCCTTGGCCATGTTGGCATCGAGCAGGAATTTATCACCGATGTTAAGGAAGATTTTGCCTTCCTTAAAGGTGGAAACACGAATTTTCGGCCCTTGCAGGTCACCCAGAATAGCGACGTGACGTCCCAACTTGGCAGCGATTTCGCGCACTTTGTCGGCGCGAGCCTGATGATCTTCTGCCGTGCCGTGGGAAAAGTTTAGCCGAACTACGTTTGCGCCTGCGGCAATGATCTTTTCCAGATTATTGTCGCGGTCAGTAGCCGGACCCAGGGTGGTAACAATTTTGGTTCTTCTGAGCCGTCTGGACATGTATTACTCCGTTGACTGGTGAAGCAAATTATTGGTGTTGCGATAACGTCGGATAACGAAACCTGGAGTGAAATGTAATTTTACTACACTGATGTTTCACCTGGGTTACCCGCATGAGCGTTTTAACAGGGTACTGCCTCTAATGCCGCCGTCCAGATGATCTTGAACGACAGGTTTTTTCACATCGGTTACGAGTCGAAATTGTTGGGGATAACGACACCCTTATCAAAGCGCGATTCTTTCAACGCTTCCTTGACCCGCTTCAAGTTATCTCTGAATTTGGCCCCTCTGCGCAAGGTAAATCCGGTGGCGAGCACGTCTATGAGCGTTAATTGCGCAATTCGTGACACCATCGGCATATAAACGTCGGTATCTTCGGGAACATCAAGCAACAACGCCAGGGTTGCCTCGTGCGCCAGAGGGGTATCGCGTGAGGTGATGGCGATAACCGTGGCGTCGTTTTCACGCGCCAGCTGCGCCATTTCCACCAGGTTTTTGGTACGACCGGTGTGGGAGATTAACACCACTACGTCCCCTTCGCTGGAATTCATGCAGCCCATACGTTGCATGACGATATCGTCGAAGTAGACCACCGGGATATTAAAGCGAAAAAATTTGTTCATCGCGTCGTGAGCGACCGCCGCAGAGGCCCCCAAACCGAAGAAAGAGATTTTTTTTGCCTGGGTAAGTAGATCAACCGCACGATTGATTGCGGCAATATCCAAATTTGCCTTTACTGTATCCAGACTGGCCATCACCGATTCGAATATTTTACCGGTATAGGCATCGACGCTGTCATCTTCCTCCACGTTACGGTTTACGTACGGAGTGCCATTGGCCAGGCTTTGGGCGAGATGCAGTTTGAAATCGGGGAAGCCTTTGGTATCGAGGCGGCGACAAAAACGGTTGACGGTGGGTTCGCTGACGTCTGCCATTCTGGCCAGCGTCGCGATACTGGAGTGGATGGCGGTCTGCGGGGAGGCCAGGATCACCTCAGCGACTTTCCGTTCAGATTTGCTCAGCAGCTCCAGATGACTCTGGATTTTTTCCAGCGTATTCATATAACGAGGGTCACTCATGGTTTATACCCGTCGCATTTCAAGCTACAGCGGGGTGATGGCAGTTGCTATAACTTGAAATCCATAGGGTATGTCGATTTCAATCAAAGGAGAAATCAATGCCGGTTTAATGGAAATATACTACGTGCTGGTAACCGTTGGCAGTGTCGACAGAGGGTATGCAGGCTTTTTTCATCAGAACATGACCTGTGTCTAACTTTCATAATGGTAAAAGAGCATCAAAAAAGACAGAAAATTACAGTTTTTGGCTCGGGCACCTACGTTTAGAGCCGGTAGCGCTTAACACTGCATTTTCTGGGGCTTTTTTTCTACTTTTGATCCGGGTTTACTGGCCGTAGTCAAAGAGAGTACATTAGTAATGTAAGAAAATTACAAATATCCTGCAACGAGGAGATGAACATGGCGGTAACCTCTACAGCCCAGGCGTGTGACCTGGTTATTTTCGGCGCGAAAGGCGATTTGGCGCGTCGTAAGCTGTTGCCTTCCCTGTACCAGTTAGAGAAAGCCGGTCATATCCATCCGGATACCCGCATCATCGGCGTCGGCCGTGCCGAGTGGGATAAAGAAGCCTATATCAAGGTGGTCAAGGAAGCGCTTGGCACCTTTATGAAAGAAAAACTGGATGACGAGCTCTGGGCGACGCTGAGCGCGCGCCTGGATTTCTGCAACCTGGATGTGAACGACAGCAAGAACTTTACCAAATTGGGTAAAATGCTGGACCAGAAACATCGCACCACCATTAACTACTTTGCCATGCCGCCAAGCACCTTTGGCGCGATTTGCAAAGGGTTGGGCGAAGCCAAGTTGAACCACGAGCCGGCGCGCGTGGTAATGGAAAAACCGCTGGGCACCGATCTGGCTTCTTCACGCGTGATCAACGATCAGGTCGCGGAATATTTCAACGAGAGCCAGGTTTATCGTATCGACCATTATCTCGGTAAAGAGACGGTACTGAACCTGCTGGCGCTGCGCTTCGCCAACTCGTTGTTCGCCTCCAACTGGGATAACCGCACCATCGACTCCGTACAGATCACCGTAGCGGAAGAGGTGGGTATTGAAGGGCGCTGGGGCTACTTTGACCAGGCCGGTCAGATGCGCGACATGATCCAGAACCACCTGTTGCAAATCCTGACCATGATTGCCATGTCGCCACCGGCGGATCTGACGACTGACCGTATTCGCGACGAGAAAGTGAAGGTACTGCGTTCACTGCGCCGCATCGATCAGACCAATGTACGTGAAACCACGGTGCGTGGTCAGTACACTGCTGGCTTCGTGCAGGGCAAAAAGGTGCCGGGTTATCTGGAAGAGGAAGGGGCGAATAAAAGCAGCAATACTGAAACCTTCGTCTCAATCCGCGTTGATATCGACAACTGGCAGTGGGCCGGCGTGCCATTCTACCTGCGTACCGGTAAGCGTCTGCCGACCAAATGTTCTGAAGTGGTGGTCTACTTCAAGAACCCGCCATTGAACCTGTTCAGCGATTCTTACCAGCAGTTGCCGCAGAACAAATTGACCATTCGTCTGCAGCCGGATGAAGGCATCGAAATTCAGGTGTTGAACAAGGTGCCGGGTCTGGATCACAAGCACCGTCTGCAAACCACCAAGCTGGATCTGAGTTTCTCCGAAACCTTCAACCAGGAGCATGTGGCTGACGCCTATGAGCGTCTGTTACTGGAAACCATGCGTGGCATCCAGGCGCTGTTCGTGCGCCGCGACGAAGTGGAAGAAGCCTGGAAGTGGGTTGACTCCATTATGGACGCGTGGAAAGCGGATAACGAGGCACCTAAGCCGTACCAATCCGGCACCTGGGGCCCGGTCGCTTCAGTGGCGATGATCACCCGTGACGGCCGTTCCTGGAACGAGTTCGAGTAATCACCCTGCCGGCAGCTTATCTGCCGGCATTTTTTTGCCCGCAGTACCGGGGCGCAACATCACTTGGGGTACGGCCGGACGCCTGCGCTTTAATGCGTGGGGCCCTGTGGCAGGGGCGTGCCATTGATAACCCGTAAGTAATGGAGAAGTAACGATGAAAAACTGGAAAACCAGCGCAGAACAGATCCTGACCGCAGGCCCGGTGGTTCCGGTGATAGTGATTAACAAGCTGGAACATGCGGTGCCGCTGGCCAGGGCGCTGGTAGCCGGTGGTGTGCGCGTGCTGGAAGTCACATTGCGCACCGACTGCGCCATGGAGGCAATCCGCGCTATCGCGGCAGAGGTGCCGGAGGCAATTATCGGTGCCGGTACGGTGATTAACCCGCAGCAGTTGCAGGCAGTGACCGAGGCCGGCGCGCAATTCGCTATCAGCCCCGGCCTGACGGACGCGCTGCTGAAGGCCGCAACCGCAGGCACGATTCCATTGATCCCGGGTATTAGCACTGTTTCAGAGCTGATGCTGGGTATGGATCACGGGCTGCGTGAGTTCAAATTCTTCCCGGCGGAAGCCAACGGTGGCGTGAAGGCGTTGCAGGCGATCGGCGGTCCATTCCCGCAGGTGCGTTTCTGCCCGACCGGGGGCATCACGCCAAACAACTACCGTGATTACCTGGCGCTGAAAAGCGTGTTGTGTATCGGCGGTTCCTGGTTGGTTCCGGCCGATGCGTTGGAAAAGGGCGACTACGCTCGCATCACCGAACTGGCACGTACCGCGGTCAGTGGCGCTGCGGCCTAACCCGCGCCGCGTCTGGGTTTGACGATTATTTGCCCGCACCACGCTAAACGAAGGCTCAACGACGTGTTGAGCCTTTTTTTATTTTTAAATTACTTAACTTTCTTATTTTTAAACTTTTTTTTAATGGTTTTTGTGAAAACGGCGGTTTGCTTTCTTTTTTTGGCTATGGTACAACTATCGCAGTTGAAAATTTTACTTGATGAGGATATTGGGCAAATCGCACTCCGTGTAACAAGATAATGTGCGGCTGAGAATAGAGAATAATTATGATGACAACTAATGGAATTACCCTCAGAACCTCTACTTGCCAGCTTTTCCTGTCTGCCATCCTTGCTAGTGAGCATCACTGGTGCAGCGAGCTATAGCGTCTTTCTCCCTTAACCGGTGCTGGTGACAGGCTCAGTCCTCCGTCATTCCGCGTAGCCGGGCAAACTTCTTTATTACGCTTGGGTCAGTTTATCCCCAGGGATCTCTGCGTCTTCAGCGCCTCGTTGCGCCTGTCTGACGAGATAAATCGGGATAAATATGCCTTAGCGTGCGTTATTCGCCGTTTGGGAGAGAAATTATGATTTATTGGATCTTTTTAGGCTTGGCCATCGTGGCCGAAATTATCGGTACCCTGTCGATGAAATACGCCAGCGTTAGCGGCGGCATGACCGGTCACATTGTGATGTATGTGATGATCACTGCATCATACGTCATGCTGTCATTGGCGATTAAACGCGTTGCCCTTGGCGTTGCTTACGCGCTGTGGGAAGGGATCGGTATCCTGTTTATTACCTTGTTCAGCGTATTGTGGTTTGATGAGCCTATCTCGGCCTTGAAGGTGCTGGGTCTGGTGACGTTGATCGCCGGGATCTTGTTGGTGAAGTCCGGTACCCGCAAACCACGAAAACAGGCCAGCCCGCGAGGTGACAACCATGCAACAGCTTGAGTTGTACCACATTGGGTTCTTGGGACTGGCGATTGTGTTGGAAATTGTCGCCAACATCTTCCTGAAGATGTCAGACGGTTTCCGTAAAATCTGGTTAGGCCTGCTTTCATTGCTGTCGGTGCTGGGGGCGTTCAGTGCTCTGGCACAGGCGGTGAAGGGGATAGACCTGTCGGTGGCTTATGCATTGTGGGGTGGTTTCGGTATTGCCGCGACAATCGCCGCCGGCTGGATCCTGTTCGGTCAGCGCCTGAATGCCAAAGGCTGGATTGGTTTGGTGTTGTTGCTGGCAGGTATGGTGATCATCAAGCTGGCTTAAGCAGCAGATGAAAATAAAACCGCAGGCGTTATCGTCTGCGGTTTTTTCGTTTATACCGCAGCAATAATTTTGATTTCAACCTTGTACTTCGGATTCATCAATTTGGCTTGCACGGTGCAGCGTACCGGCGCGCTACCCGCAACTACCCAGGCATCCCAGGCGGCGTTCATGGCAGCAAAATCGGCATCGTCGGCCAGAAAAATGGTGGCGTCCAGCACCCGGCTTTTATCTGACCCAACGCGCGCCAGGATCACGTCAATTGCTGCCAGGGCGTTCGCGGTTTGGGCGGTAGCGTCATCATCCAGGTTTTCCGGCACGCTGGTGTAATAGACGGTGTCGTTGTGAACGACGGCTTCGGACCAACGTTTGTCTGGATCAATTCGTTCGATATTCATTCAATTATCTCCATATCATCATCGCGTTAAGGGTAACACAGCCATCGGCAGAAATGTGTGACGATAAAGTCGGTGGTAGCCACGCGGCAGGATAGGCATAATTAGCGCTGAATTACATCGGCAGAGAGATAGCGTGGCAGACGATTTCGCAACAGACGGCGCCCTGGCGCAGGCAATCAAGGGTTTCAAACCGCGTGAAGCACAGCGGCAGATGGCGGAAGCGGTCACCGAAGCCATTAATTTCAAGCAGGAACTGGTGGTCGAAGCGGGCACCGGTACCGGCAAAACCTACGCCTATCTGGTGCCGGCACTGCGGGCCGATCGCAAAGTGATTATTTCCACCGGGTCAAAAGCGTTGCAGGATCAGCTTTATGCACGCGATTTGCCCACCGTGGCCAAGGCACTGAAGTACAAAGGCAAGATGGCGCTGCTGAAAGGGCGCTCCAATTACCTGTGTCTGGAACGTCTGGAGCAACAGTCGATGGCGGGCGGCGAGTTGGCCGGGCAAACGCTGATCGATCTGGTCCATCTGCGCAAATGGTCGTCCATGACCAAAGAGGGCGACATCAGCAGTTGCAGCGACGTGGCGGAAGACAGCTTCGTTTGGCCGCTGGTGACCAGCACTAACGACAACTGCCTGGGCAGCGATTGTCCTTTGTATAAAGATTGCTTTGTGGTCAAAGCGCGTCGTCGCGCCATGGATGCCGATGTGGTGGTGGTGAACCACCATCTGTTCCTGGCCGATATGGTGGTGAAGGAGGGCGGCTTTGCCGAACTGATCCCTGAGGCCGATGTGATGATCTTCGATGAAGCGCATCAGATCCCCGATATCGCCAGCCAATATTTTGGTAAGCAACTGACCAGCCGTCAACTGCTGGACCTGGCCAAAGACATTTCCATTGCCTATCGCACCGAAGTGCGCGATGCCGCACAACTGCAAAAAAGCGCCGACCGCCTCAGCCAAAGCACGCAGGATTTTCGTTTGATGCTGGGAGAACCAGGGTTTCGCGGCAACCTGCGCGAGGTGCTGAGCCAGCCCAATGTACAACGCGCCTTGCTGCTGCTCGATGATGCGCTGGAGCTGTGTTATGACGTGGTCAAACTTTCCCTTGGCCGTTCGGCCTTGTTGGACGCGGCTTTTGAACGCGCTACGTTATATCGTGCCCGTCTCAAACGTTTGAAAGAGGTCAATGAACCGGGGTTCAGCTATTGGTATGAGTGCAACTCGCGTCACTTTGTACTGGCGTTGACGCCGCTGACGGTGGCCGATCGTTTCCGTGAGTTGCTGGATGAAAAACCGGGCAGCTGGATTTTCACCTCGGCAACGCTGTCGGTTAACGAGCAGATGGGCCACTTTACCGAGCGTCTGGGGTTGAATAAGGCCAAAACGCTGCTGCTGGCCAGCCCATTCGATTACGCCAAACAGGCCTTGCTGTGCGTACCGCGCTTTTTACCCTCACCAAACCAGCCTGGCGGCGCGCGGCAATTGGCACGCATGCTACGGCCGCTGATTGAAGCCAATAACGGCCGCTGCTTCTTCCTTTGTACTTCGCACCAGATGATGCGGGAATTGGCGGAAGAGTTCCGTGCCACCATGACCTTGCCGGTGCTGTTGCAGGGGGAAACCAGCAAGGGCCAGTTGCTGGCTCAGTTTGTCGAGGCCGGCAATGCCCTGTTGGTGGCGACCAGCAGCTTCTGGGAGGGGGTAGATGTACGCGGCGATGCATTGTCGTGCGTGATTATCGACAAACTGCCGTTTACCTCACCCGATGATCCGTTGTTGAAAGCCCGGATTGAAGACTGCCGATTACGTGGCGGCGACCCATTCAACGATGTGCAACTTCCGGACGCGGTCATTACCCTGAAACAGGGGGTTGGACGCCTGATCCGCGATACCGACGATCGCGGCGTGCTGGTGATTTGCGACAATCGGTTGGTGATGCGCCCCTATGGTGAAGTTTTCCTCAATAGCCTGCCGCCGACGCCGCGTACCCGCGATATCGCCCAGGCGATTGCCTTCCTGCAGGCAGATCGCTAGCGGATAGGCGTGACCCCAGGGCTGTGCTACAATGCGCGCCCTGTATGAAAAACCCTGTTTTTTTCCCGCCTGAGGTTGGCATGTCCACGCGAATTTTAGCGATCGATACAGCGACGGAAGCCTGTTCCGTTGCTATCTGGAATCAAGGCGAAATCCACGCCCTGTTTGAGCTGTGCCCACGTGAGCATACGCAACGTATTTTACCTATGGTGCAGCAGGTGCTGGCGGAATCCGGGGTCACCCTTGGCCAGCTCGATGCGCTGGCTTTTGGCCGCGGGCCGGGCAGCTTTACCGGCGTGCGTATCGGCATTGGCATTGCTCAGGGCTTGGCGCTGGGCGCCGACTTGCCCTTGCTGGGCGTTTCCACGCTGCAAACCATGGCGCAGGGCGCCTGGCGACTCACCGGGGCTGACCGTGTGCTGTCGGCGATAGATGCGCGTATGGGCGAAGTCTACTGGGGTCAGTTTGAACGCCAGCAGGACGGTAACTGGCTTGAAAGTGAAGGTGAAGCGGTACTTACCCCGGCGCAGGCGCTGGTGCGTGCGCAAGGTCTGCAAGGCCACTGGGCGCATGTCGGCACCGGCTGGCAAACCTATCCGGATTTGGTTGCCGGTTCCACGTTAACCCTGAGCGATGGGCAAATGTTGTTACCGCAGGCGGAAGATATGCTGCCGTTGGCGCTGCATGCCTGGCAACAGGGTTTGGCGGTGGTGGTAGAAAATGCCGAGCCGACCTATTTGCGTAATGAAGTCACCTGGAAAAAATTGCCGGGGCGCGAATAGCCGCAACCTATTGTGCTTTGGCGGCAATAGGGATAGGAATGATCTGCAACTTGCTCCGTGAATTGATGTCAAAGTTACAGCCATTTCAGGAGATTGCGACGATGTTAACCCGCACTGTTTGTAAAAAAATGTCGCTGCTGGCTATTGCCGGCAGCGTGCTGGCGCTGTCAGGTTGCGTAACCGTGCCTGATGCGATTAAAGGCAGCACGGCAACGCCGGTGCAGCAGCTGCCTTCGGTACAGAATGCGCCGAACCTGTTTGTCGGGGCTGAGGCTCGCTTTGGCGGTACCGTTGTGAACGTTGCCAATGAGCAGGGGCGCACGCTACTGGAAATTGCGGCCGTGCCGCTCGATTCCGGCGCCCGGCCGATATTGGGTGAGCCGTCACGGGGTCGTCTGATAGCCTCGGTTAATGGCTTCCTGGAACCGGTTGATTTTAAGGGCCAGTTAGTGACGGTAGTTGGGCCAATCACCGGCGTGAAAGACGGCAAGATCGGCATGACACCGTACAAGTTTGTTACCATGAATGCCACTGGCTACAAACGCTGGCATCTGTCTCAGCAGGTGATGATGCCACCGGCGCCGATGGGCCCCTGGGGCTGGCGTAGCGGTACCTGGGGCCCCGGTTGGGGCGTGGGGTATGGCTGGTACAACCCTGGCCCAGTGCAGGTGCAAACCATCGTTACCGAGTAATGCTTGCTTGTTGTTAAATTTTAATAGGGCGGCTCCGGCCGCCTTATTCTTTTGGCGTAGGGAATGACCGCCAATTAGTGACGTACATCGCAACCTGAATATTGTTTAAAACTCAAACTGGTCTGCTGAGTTAAAATATTGTTATGGTTTGGCTGCATATTTGGGGGCTGCGATGATGATAATGAATAATAATTTCAGGAGTAATACCTTGGATAAGGTCTGGTTAAAACGTTACCCGGCGGATGTTCCGGCAGAGATCGACGCCGATCGTTATTCATCTTTGGTCGAAATGTTTGAAAATGCGGTTCAGCGCTACGCAGATCAACCGGCTTTCATTAACATGGGTGAGGTGATGACCTACCGCAAGCTGGAAGAACGTAGTCGGGCTTTCGCGGCTTACCTGCAAAATGAGCTGGGGCTGCAGAAAGGCGACCGCGTTGCTCTGATGATGCCGAACCTGTTGCAGTATCCCATCGCGCTGTTTGGTATCTTACGTGCGGGTATGGTGGTGGTGAACGTTAACCCGCTGTATACGCCACGTGAATTGGAACATCAACTGAACGACAGTGGCGCAAGTGCTATCGTGATCGTCTCCAACTTTGCTCACACGCTGGAAAAAGTGGTGTTCAACACCCAGGTCAAGCATGTGATCCTGACGCGTATGGGCGATCAGCTCTCCGCCGCCAAAGGCACGCTGGTTAACTTCGTCGTCAAATACATCAAGCGGCTGGTGCCGAAATATCATCTACCGGCTGCCGTTTCTTTTCGCAGTGCGCTCCAGCGCGGGCGTCGCCAACAGTATGTTAAACCCGATATTATCAACACCGATCTGGCGTTCCTGCAGTATACCGGTGGGACTACCGGCGTGGCCAAAGGCGCTATGCTGACGCACCGTAATATGCAGGCCAACCTGGAGCAGGCTAAAGCTGCCTATTTGCCGCTGTTTCGTGAAGGGCAGGAGTTGGTGGTAACGGCGCTGCCGCTGTATCACATTTTTGCGCTGACGGTGAACTGCCTGCTGTTTATCGATTTGGGTGGGCGCAATTTGCTGATCACCAACCCACGCGACATTCCAGGGCTGGTGAAAGAGCTGGGCAAATATCCGTTCACCGCCATGAGTGGGGTGAACACCCTGTTCAATGCACTATTGAACAACGAGGACTTCCACAAGCTGGATTTCTCCACGCTGCGTTTTTCCGTCGGCGGCGGCATGTCAGTACAGAAATCGGTGGCGGACAAGTGGGAGAAAACCACCGGTAAGCACTTGCTGGAAGGATACGGCCTGACGGAATGTGCGCCGCTGGTCTCCGGTAACCCTTACGATCTGAAACACTACAGCGGCAGTATCGGTTTGCCTGTACCCTCGACGGATATTCGGCTGGTGGACGATAACGGTCAGGACGTGCCGGTTGGTGAGCCGGGTGAACTGTGGGTCAAAGGACCGCAAGTTATGTTAGGCTACTGGCAGCGGCCGGATGCCACCGATGAAGTATTGAAAGATGGCTGGCTCGCGACCGGCGATATCGTTACAGTGGACGATATGGGCTTTGTCCGCGTCGTCGACCGGAAGAAGGACATGATCCTGGTTTCCGGGTTTAACGTATACCCGAACGAGATTGAAGACGTGGTCAGTCAGCATCCGAAAGTATTGGAATGCGCGGCGATTGGCGTGCCGAATGAGGTAACCGGTGAGACGGTTAAAATTTGCGTGGTGAAGAAAGACGCTTCGCTGACCAAAGAAGAGCTGTTGACCCATTGTCGTCGGCAGCTTACCGGGTATAAAGTGCCTAAAATTGTTGAGTTCCGTGACGAGTTGCCGAAGTCTAACGTCGGTAAAATTTTGCGGCGAGAACTGCGTGATGAGCAGAAAAAACCTGCAGCGGCCGATGCCGCCTAGGTTATCATCCACGCCTTACAGATCAACAACGCCGGTGAATGCCGGCGTTGTTGTGTTTGAATCATGAAAGCGACCAAGAGAATGACGTTTTGAACTATCAGTTGATCACTACCGATGCCGGATTGCAGCAGGTCTGCGAGCAGGCGAAAAAGCATGCCCAGATAGCGCTGGACACCGAATTTGTCAGAACGCGCACCTATTATCCGCAGTTAGGCCTGATTCAGTTATACGACGGTGAACAACTCTCCCTGATTGACCCCCTGCCAATCAAGCAATGGCAGCCGTTTATCGAGCTGCTGAGTAATACTCAGATTGTGAAGTTCCTGCACGCCGGCAGTGAGGATCTGGAAGTGTTCCTCAACGCGTTCAAAACGCTGCCGACTCCGATGGTGGACACCCAAATTCTGGCGGCCTTCACCGGTCGACCGCTGTCTTGCGGTTTTGCGACCCTGGTGGCGGAGTATATGCAGGTGGAGTTGGATAAAAGCGAAGCCCGCACCGACTGGCTGGCGCGTCCGCTGACGGAAAAACAGTGCGTCTATGCGGCGGCTGACGTGTTCTATCTGCTGCCGATGGCCAAACGCCTGGTTCAGGAAACTGAAGAGGCCGGTTGGACGGCTGCCGCTAATAATGAATGCCTGTTGCTATGCCAACGCCGTAGCGAGACGCTGGCGCCAGAATTGGCCTACCGTGAAATCACCAATGCCTGGCAACTGCGTCCGCGTCAGTTGGGCTGCTTGCAGAAGCTGGCTGAATGGCGCCTGCGTCAGGCGCGTGAGCGCGATCTGGCGGTAAACTTCGTGGTACGTGAGGAAAACCTTTGGCAGGTGGCGCGACATATGCCGACATCGCTGGGGGAATTGGACTCTCTGGGCCTGAGCGGTCCGGAAATTCGTTATCACGGTAAAACGCTGTTGGCGCTGGTGGCAGAGGCTAATGAGCTGGATGAGGCTGCACTGCCAGCAGCGCTGTCTAACCTGATCGATCAGCCGGGCTACAAGAAAGTGTTCAAGGATATCAAGGCGGCGATCGTCATTGTCAGTGAGCAAAGCGGGTTGAGCAGTGAATTACTGGCATCGCGCCGACAGATTAACCAACTGCTGAATTGGCATTGGAAATTGAAGGGTGCTGACAGCCTGCCAGAATTAATGAGCGGTTGGCGCGGTGATTTATTGGCGGCGCCACTGCAGGCTATTTTGAAGGATTATTAATCGAGTGGTAAAACTTGGGGCAGGGTAAGGAAACGCTGCTCCGATTATTTATTAGAAATAACCATAACAACACTTACCGACAGCATTTACTTTAAACAACACTGACGCAAGATTAATTGAGATTAATCCCAAAGGCTAAAAACGATTATTAGGCGTTTTTTATCTCAATAACTGGTTATGCATACAGTTACCCCCTGCAAGAAAATATACAGGGGGTAATTAGTGCGTCACACTCATTTAGTTACTTCTTCCGATTCCGGTAATGTCACGTTGAGTTCGAGTACCGAAATATCATCCCCTTTCTGCTCAAACTGCACGTGCAGCATTTCAGGGTCGATTTGAATATATTTGCAAATTACCGCCAGAATATCGCGTTTCAAATCAGGCAGATACGGGGGCTCACTGTCCCCGCGACGACGCTCTGCGACGATAATCTGCAGCCGTTCCTTGGCTATATTGGCTGTCTGCTTTTTGCGGGACAGAAAGAAGTCTAGTAATGCCATGGTTTATCCCCCAAAAAGGCGTTTCAGGAAACCCTTCTTCTCTTCTTCAATGAAGCGGAAGGGGCGTTCTTCCCCTAACAGGCGGCTAACGGTATCGTCATAGGCTTTGCCGGCATCCGACTCGGCGTCGAGGATCACCGGTTCACCCTGGTTGGATGCACGCAGTACGGATTGGTCTTCCGGGATAACGCCGACCAATGGAATGCGCAGAATTTCCAGCACGTCTTCCATGCTCAGCATGTCGCCACGGCTGACGCGACCTGGGTTGTAGCGGGTCAGCAGCAGGTGTTCCTTGATTGGCGATTCGCCTCTCTCGGCACGGCGAGATTTGGAAGACAAAATGCCCAGAATACGGTCAGAGTCACGTACCGAGGAGACTTCCGGGTTGGTGGTGATGATAGCTTCATCAGCAAAATACAGCGCCATCAGTGCGCCGGTTTCGATGCCCGCCGGAGAGTCACAAACCACAAAATCAAAATCCATTTCGCCCAGGTCGTTGAGGATCTTCTCAACGCCTTCGCGGGTTAACGCGTCTTTGTCACGCGTTTGCGAAGCTGGCAGGATAAACAGATTTTCGGTGCGCTTGTCTTTGATCAACGCCTGATTCAGTGTGGCATCACCCTGAATCACGTTAACGAAATCGTAAACAACCCGGCGTTCGCAGCCCATGATCAGGTCAAGATTACGCAGGCCGATATCGAAATCGATCACTACGGTTTTCTTTCCTTTTTGGGCTAAACCGGTAGCGATGGCCGCGCTTGAAGTGGTCTTGCCAACGCCCCCTTTACCCGATGTAACAACAATAATGCGTGCCATGAAATGGATTCCTTGTCAAAAGGGCTTAATTTAAAGGTTGTATGGTTAAAGCGTTATCCAACAGGCTGAGTCGTACTGCCTGCCCGACATAGTCGGACGGGATTTGGTCGCTCAACCAGTACTGCCCTGCGATAGAGACTAGCTCAGCACCCAGGTGCGTGCAAAAAATCTGGCACTGTGTATCACCTGATGCACCGGCCAGCGCACGACCGCGCATCATGCCGTAGACGTGAATGTTGCCATCGGCAATTAATTCAGCGCCGGCGCTAACGCTGCTGGTCACTATCAGATCGCTGTTGCGGGCATAAATTTGTTGGCCGGAACGGACAGGGGTACTGATGATGCGCGTCTTGGCGGGGGCGTTGGGATCCACCACCGGGGCTGGCGCAGGCGCCGGTTCCGGTGTGGCCATCTTTTGGCCTTTGCCTTCGTTCAGCAACGGCAGCCCGGCACGGGTTATTGCGCGTTTCTGCCGCTCATCTCTGCAACCGCTGATACCCACAACGCGCAGACCTGCTGCCGTGACAGCCTGTTGAAGTTCTTTCCAGTTTGCGTCGCCGTTCAGCGTTGCAACGTTGATAACAACAGGGGCGTTTTTCAAAAAAGCGGGCGCTTGCTCTACTTTTTCCAGTAACGCCTGACGTATTACCTCGGGTTCCGAATTATGCAAATGAACAACCGATAGGGTAAAACTGCTGCCTTTTAGCTCAATTGGCGATTGTGACATCTATCCTGACTCAGTCTCAGCAACTTTAAATCCCCGGAATACCAATCGGGGTGCGATATTCCGAAGTACTATAAGCATGTTATAGTCAGAGTTATATCCAGGCAAGACGCTGCCCCAATTAAATAGAGTTAAAAACATGCTTTGTGTGATCTATAGAAGTTCTAAACGCGATCAAACTTATCTTTATGTCGAAAAAAAAGACGATTTCTCCCGTGTGCCGGAAGATCTGATGAAAAGTTTCGGTACGCCGCAATTGGCAATGGTGCTTTCCCTTGAAGGGCGGGAAAAGTTAGCCTCGGCGGATATTGAGAAAGTGAAAGAAGCCCTGAAAGAAGAAGGGTTTTATCTTCAGGTCCCCCCGCCGTTGGAAAATTTATTAAACCAGCATTTGTCTGGCGACAAAAAATAACCTGCGAAGATGTAGGAGAGGCTGGAAGCGCTCAAAACTGATAAAGGAGCCGCGTGATGAGATTGTCGGCAATAACCCTGCTATCGACTCTGTTGACGTTAGGATGCACAGTCAGTCAGCAGGCGATGGCGCAAGGGGCCACATCGGCGTCGGAAGCTTCGTCGGGCACAGCTACTCCTGCGGCTCAGAGCCGACTCTCTGAAACGGGTCGCGATCCTGCGCAGTTCCCGGCCTATGTTGAACAGTTAAAGCGCCAGGCGCTGGCGCAGGGCATCAGCCCGGCGATTGTCGACAGTGCTTTCACCGACGTGCATTTTGTCGATCGGGTGATCAAGGCTGACCGTAATCAGCCGGAAAAGAAAATCACGCTGGACGACTACCTCAAGCGCGTATTGCCACCCGCCAAGATCGCACAAGGCCGTGCGCTATATCAGCAGTATCATCCTAAGCTTTCGCGGCTCACCGCGCACTACGGCGTGCCGGGACGTTATGTCGTGGCACTGTGGGGCATGGAAAGCGCCTTCGGCAAAATCCAGGGGCGTGAAGATGTGATATCTGCGCTCGCCACCTTGGCTTTTGAAGGGCGACGCGAGGCGTTCTTCAGTCAACAGCTGATGGCGGCGCTGCAAATCCTCGAGCAGGGTCATGTCAGCCGCGAGCAGTTGAAAGGCTCCTGGGCCGGTGCCATGGGGCAATGCCAATTTATGCCGACGTCGTTCCTTAACTATGCTGCGGACGGCGACGGTGATGGCCGCATTGATATCTGGAACAACGTTGACGATGTCTTTGCCTCTACGGCCAGCTATCTGTCGAGCGAAGGCTGGCAGCGTGGTGTGGGTTGGGGCAGAGAGGTCAGGTTGCCTGCCGGATTCAGCACCGAGGCTGTGGGGCTAAAGGATAGCCAGGCGCGCAGCGTCAATGAATGGCAAAAACGCGGGGTGCGGCGTCCGGATGGTTCAGCGCTGCCGCATTCCAGCCTGCGCAGTTGGCTGATCACACCGGATGACATGCAGGGCCGGGCATTCCTGGTTTATGATAATTTCCGCACGATTATGCACTGGAATCGCTCTTACTATTTTGCGATCGGTGTGGGTATGATGGCTGACGGTATCGGGCAATAGAAAAAGGCTGCGGTGCCTCCACCAGCGCGTGGAATAACGGGCTTAGCATGCTAAGCCCCTACATGATTGTAGGGAGAGGCGGTATGTATCAACATAGAGACTGGCAGGGTTCATTACTTGATTTTCCGGTAAATAAAGTGGTTTGCGTCGGCAGTAATTACGCCGATCACATCAAGGAAATGGGCAGTGCAACCTCGGCAGAGCCGGTAGTGTTTATCAAGCCTGAAACGGCGCTGTGCGATATTCGCCAGCCGGTGGCGATCCCCAAAGAGTTTGGTTCGGTACATCATGAAGTGGAGCTGGCTGTGCTGATCGGTACGCCGCTAAAGCAGGCTAATGAAGATCGCGTGGCGCGTGCCATCGCCGGATACGGTGTTGCGCTTGATCTGACGCTGCGGGAACTGCAGGCGGGCTTCAAGAAGGCGGGACAGCCTTGGGAAAAAGCCAAGGGTTTCGACGGTTCTTGCCCGATATCCGGGTTTATACCGGTAGCGGAGTTTGGCGATCCGCAAAATGCGGAGCTGTCCCTGACGGTCAATGACCAGGTGCGACAACAAGGCAATACTCGCGACATGATCACGCCGATCCTGCCGCTGATCAGCTATATGAGCCGCTTTTTCACGTTGCGCGCAGGCGACATTATCCTTACCGGCACGCCGCAGGGCGTCGGCCCGATGAGCTCTGGCGACATGCTGAAAGTCACCCTCAACGGTAAATCACTGACCACACGCGTGATTTGAAACCTGGGTAAAACGCAATAAAAAAGGCCCCGCAGGGCCTTTTTTTTCGGTGACGATAGGTCAAAACGCTTATTTACGGCCCAGCAAGAAACCGAAAACAATCCCGACGGCGGCGGCGATAGCTACGCCGGCCAGTGGGTTAGATTCAACCTGAGTCCGCACCGTATCGGCAGCATCTCGAGCCGCGTAACTGGCCTGAGAGGCATATTTGCGGGCTGCGCCTTTGACTTGATGATCCGGTGAGTCCGTTGCTTTACCAAAAGCTTCTTCAACGGCGCCGGCAGCTTCATTTACTTTGTCTTCTGCTTTCCCAAACATACTTGGTTCCTTATCTTCATTCAAAAGGCGAACATTAAACATAGCAGGGATATGCGCTTCTTGGCGGCAAAATGTGCTTTATGAGATGAATCTTACCCGTGAATAATGATGAACAGGGATATGGATGAGGGGGAAACGAAAGGATGATAGACCTGAGTTTTGTACGTATAATTAGACGATATGCTTGGTGTGTTTTATCCCTTTAAGTATCAAGGGTAACGGCCTGATAATACTGGCCGAAAATGTTGAATACCGTTGTTTTAAATAGCGTTTTTTTTAAGCGAACATATTGTTATCGCTATGATTATATTGTGTTTTCAGCCTTTCCATTTGGCTGGGATATCTATATAGTGCACCCTCAAAACCTGCTTGCAGGTTATCTATTCATTTACCTATACCGGACGCGAACATGTCACAAACCCCTTTTTGGCAACAAAAAACGCTGGCGGAAATGTCAGAACAAGAGTGGGAATCGCTGTGCGACGGTTGTGGGCAATGCTGTCTGAATAAGCTGATCGACGAAGATACCGACGAGATTTATTTCACCAACGTAGCCTGTAACCAGCTGAATATTAAGTCGTGCCAGTGCCGCAACTATGAGCGCCGCTTTGAGCTGGAAGAGGACTGCATCAAACTGACGCGTGAAAACCTCACTACCTTCGATTGGCTGCCACCGACCTGCGCATACCGTTTGATTGGTGAAGGCAAGCCGCTGTTTGCGTGGCACCCGCTGGTCAGCGGTTCTAAAGCTGCGATGCACGGGGAGCGTATTACGGTACGACATATTGCGGTGCGGGAAAGTGAAGTGGTGGACTGGCAGGATCACATCTTGAACAAACCGAGCTGGGCGAGATAAGGAAAAAAGCCCCTGCAAAGATGAGGGGCAAGACACACAACAACACCAGGGAAATCGTTAAATATTAACTTGCGGATATTATAGGGATTCTCTGATAAAACTTCATCAAAATATCGATGCAATAATGCATCGCTATGATGAATTTTTTTGTATGAAGTGAGTGGCGAGGAAAATCGTTGCGCCAGTATTTTTGTGAGGTAAGACCGAAAAAGTGAAGCGAGGCTTTCGTAGATAAGACATTTTACTCTTCTAACTTAATGTTATGTAAATTACGCGTCAAATCCTGCCCAGATGCTTCTTTTTAAACCTGATGTTAGGTAGTTTGAGCGCTCTCACGCTAAGTTTCGAGAGTAAAATAATGAAAATGATACGCCTGTTTGCCATAGCTGGAGCACTAATAGTGCTCGTTTATTACCTTACACATACCTAATCTCGCATTACCTCTGAAGATCATCAGTCACTCGATGAAAAACGGCGCCCTGAGGCGCCGTTTTTCATGCTGTCATGCTCAGCGGCCAAACAGATCGCGGCGGCGTGGGCGGACAAATTGTGCCAGCAGCACAACGATAGCAATCAACAAATAAGCTGCAAAGATGCCAACCAGCCACTGCGGCATTTCCAGCGTCAAAAATTCCCATTGGCGTACCGAACAGTCGCCTGATGCGTGGAACACCGCAGGCAGCCATTTGTCCAGCGGCAGCCAGGACGGGAAGCTGACGAAGAAATCGCAGGTATTAAACGGCGAAGGGTGTAGTTGGATCATGGTGTGTTTCCATGCCAGCTGCAGGCCTTCCCAGGCACTGTAAATCCACAGCAGAATAGCGGCATAACGCAGCGGCGTTTTCGGCGCGATGGCACCCAGCAGCGAGGCGCCGAGAATACCAAACAGCGCGCAACGTTCGTAAATGCACATGACACAGGGTTGCAGCAGCATTACATGCTGAAAGTAGAGTGCGACTAATTCCAGCGCCAGCGCAGTCAGGGCCATCAACAGCCAAGCACCGCGCCCCTGTGAGCAGCGGTTAAAGAATTGCAACATATATTTATTCTTCCATGCAGTAAGCAATTGAACTGGCAGTGTAAACCAATTCAACCCCGCTGCCAGCCACCTGAGCCGGATTCAGCACAAAAATAGTCGCTGACAGCGGAGTGGGTTTACAGGGTTAGTGTGCAGCGGCTTCGAGCGACGGCAGCGTCAGCCAATGCCACTGGGTCAGCAGGTCGGTCATGGGCGCCAGGGTAAATTGTACGCACAACAGACCAACCAGGGTTAATACCACTGTATAAGGCAATGCCATCCATACCATTCGCCCATAGGATAAACGTACCAGGGGGGCCAGTGCGGAGGTCAGCAAGAACAGGAAGGCGGCCTGGCCATTCGGCGTGGCGACCGACGGCAAATTGGTCCCGGTATTAATGGCGACCGCTAACATTTCAAACTGCTTCAGGGAAATGGCACCATTTTCAAATGCGGCGCGCGCTTCATTAATGTAAACCGTACCGACGAACACATTGTCGGATACTGAAGACAGCAAGCCATTGAACAGATAAAACAGCGAAAGTTGGGAAGAGGGTTCCGCCTGCAAAACGAATTGAATTACCGGGGTAAACAGGTGTTGCTCAATGATCACCGCCACCACGGTGAAAAATACCGTCAGCAGGGCGGTGAAGGGCAAGGCCTCCTGGAAGGCTTTGCCGATGGCGTGCTCATCGGTTACGCCACACAGGGAAGTGGCGAGGATAATCACCGACAGGCCAATCAGGCCAACCTCCGCCAGATGGAAGGCCAGGGCGACAATCAGCCAAACGCCGATAAGTGCCTGAACCACTAATTTGACCTGCTCTTGTTTACTGCGCCCGGCAGTCGCCTGGCGGTCAAACTCTGTCAGCACTTCGCGCACGCGCTCCGGGAGTTTTGCTCCGTAGCCGAAGACGCCAAAGCGCTCAAGCAGCAGGCAGACCAGCAGACCACAGATCAATACCGGTAAAGTGACGGGCGCCATGCGCAGGAAGAAGTCGACAAAGCCCCAGTCGGCGCTTTTGGCGATAATCAGGTTCTGCGGTTCGCCCACCATGGTCATCACACCGCCCAAGGCTGTACCGACACCAGCATGCATCAGCAGACTGCGCAAAAAGGCGCGGAACTGCTCCAGCGTCTGTTTGTTATCGTCGCTTACCAGGTTGCTGTCGTCGTTGACGTCGGCAGCGCCGCCGGAAGGGTTCGACACCACGTTGTGGTAAATCGAATAAAACCCGGTTGCGACGCTGATGACTACCGCAACAACCGTCAGCGCATCGAGGAAGGCGGACAAAAATGCCGCCGCAAAACAGAAGGCTAAAGACAGCAGTATTTTAGAGCGAATATTGAGCAGCAGCTTGGTGAAGACGAACAGCAGTAGCTGCTTCATAAAGTAGATGCCGGCCACCATAAAGATCAGCAACAGCAGGACTTCCAGATTATGGGCAATCTCTTCGCCCACCCGATCGGGGCTGGTCATGCCGATCAACACCGCTTCAATGGCCAGCAGGCCGCCCGGCAGCAGGGGATAGCACTTCAGCGCCATCGCCAGCGTGAAGATAAATTCGATGACCAGTAGCCAACCCGCGATGAAGGGATCGACCAGGAAGAAAACCAGCGGATTGACCAACAAGAAGATGAGGATGGCCAGTTTGTACCAGTCAGGTGATTGCCCGAGGAAGTTTTTCACCAGGGCACTGCGTAAAGTCGTTTCCATTATGCGTTACACGTCCTGAAAATAAGTTGTCACATATTACCCTAACAATGCCGCAGGGGCAGAAGCAATACGGGCTTGCTTTACGACGTGAAATTTCTCTGACGCGGTGTTTTTGCACGTTTTTTGCCACTTTATGCACACTTTCGTTTAATGTTTTTCGCTCACGCTATGTCATGCCAAGGCGATCTGGTATGATCAGCCGACTACTATTACTGATTATCGTTGCTACGGAACGTCAAACACATGGTCATAAAGGCGCAGAGTCCTGCCGGTTTCGCGGAAGAATACATTATCGAGAGTATCTGGAATAATCGCTTCCCTCCTGGCTCTATTTTGCCCGCGGAGCGTGAGCTTTCAGAATTGATTGGTGTTACGCGCACCACGTTACGCGAAGTTTTACAACGCCTGGCCCGTGATGGCTGGCTGACCATTCAGCATGGCAAACCGACCAAAGTAAATAATTTCTGGGAAACATCCGGCCTCAATATTCTTGAGACGGTGGCACGCCTCGATCACAAAAGTGTTCCACAGTTGATCGACAACTTGCTGTCGGTTCGTACCAATATTGCCGCAATCTTTATTCGCGCAGCGGTGCGTAATCATCCTGAGGCTGCTCAGGAAGTCTTGGCGAAAGCGACTCAAGTGGAAGATCAGGCGGACGCTTTCAACCTGTTGGACTACGAAATTTTCCGCGGTCTCGCATTCGCTTCCGGCAACCCGATTTACGGTCTGATCTTCAACGGCCTCAAAGGCCTGTACACCCGTGTCGGTCGTTACTACTTCTCAAATCCGGAGTCCCGCAAGCTGGCGCTGACTTTCTACAGCAAGCTGTCGACGCTGTGCCATGAAAAGTCGTACGATCAGGTGATGGATTGCGTGCGTAACTACGGTAAAGACAGCGGGGCCATCTGGCAGAGCATGCAAGGCACCATGCCGAGCGATCTGACTGAAGCCCGCCGTTAGTTTCACCTCTCGCATTACGCAAAAGGGGCGCCAGTGGCGCCCCTTTGTCATGGTCACTAAATCCTACAGCGGAGTCGGCCGCGGCGGACAACGTTCCAGCAGCTCGACGCTGCCATCCTCGTTGAGCTGTTCCAGAATAATGTCGAAGCCCCACAGGCGATGCAGGTGTTTCATCACCTCACGCCGGCTTTTGTCCAGCGGCGCCCGGTCTTGTGGAATATAACGCAACGTCAATGAGCGATCGCCGCGCAAATCCACATTCCAGATCTGAATGTTCGGCTCGTGGTCGCTCAGGTTATATTGCGCCGACAGCTCCTGACGGATCGCCCGATAGCCCGCCTCATTATGGATCGCCGCAATCTCCAGGTAGTTATTGCGGTCGTCATCGAGCACGGTGAACAGCCGGAAGTCACGCATGATTTTCGGGGACAGGAACTGGCTGATAAAACTTTCGTCCTTAAAATCACGCATGGCGAAGTGCAGCGTTTCCAGCCAGTCTTTACCGGCAATGTCCGGGAACCAGTAGCGATCTTCTTCGGTCGGCGACTGACAGATGCGCTTGATGTCCTGGAACATGGCAAAGCCCAACGCGTAAGGGTTAATCCCGTTGTAATAAGGACTATTGTAAGGCGGCTGGTACACCACGTTGGTGTGGCTGTGCAAAAACTCCAGCATAAAGCGTTCGGTCACCCGGCCTTCATCGTAAAGATGGTTGAGGATGGTGTAGTGCCAGAATGTCGCCCAGCCTTCGTTCATCACCTGCGTTTGTTTTTGCGGATAAAAATACTGGCTCACTTTGCGCACGATGCGCAGCACCTCACGCTGCCAGGGTTCCAGCAGCGGCGCATTTTTCTCCATAAAGTAGAGGATGTTCTCCTGCGGCTCGCTTGGATAGCGACGCGCTTGTTCAGGCGCCTCTTCGCGTTCTACCCGCGGCAGGGTCTTCCACAGCGTATTGACCTGACTTTGCAGATACTCCTCGCGGCTCTTCTGGCGGGCTTTTTCTTCGACCAGGGAAATCTTCTGCGGGCGTTTATAGCGGTCCACGCCGTAGTTCATCAGCGCGTGGCAGGAATCGAGCAGCTTCTCCACTTCTTCAACGCCGTAGCGTTCTTCGCACTGACTGATGTAGTGGCGGGCGAACAGCAGATAATCGACGATCGAACTGGCGTCGGTCCAACTGCGGAACAGGTAATTATTTTTGAAAAACGAGTTGTGGCCGTAGCAGGCGTGCGCCATGACCAGCGCTTGCATGGTGATGGTATTTTCTTCCATCAGGTAGGCGATGCAAGGGTTGGAGTTGATGACGATTTCATAGGCCAGCCCCTGCTGCCCATGTTTGTAGCGCTGCTCGGTCTCAATGAATTTTTTACCGAATGACCAATGGGTATAGTTAATCGGCATGCCGACGCTCGAATAGGCGTCCATCATCTGTTCTGAGGTAATCACCTCGATCTGATGCGGGTAGGTATCGAGCTTGTAATGTTTGGCTACGCGATCGATGTGCTCCAGATACACCTGCAGCAGCTCGAACGTCCAGTCCGGTCCATCGCTCAGACGTTTATCTTCCTTGACCTTTTCATGTGTTGAAGTAGTCATCAGCGCACCCTCGTTATTACGGACCTTGCTCGAACGGCAGACCCTAGATCAATCGTAGCTCAATCTGGGCAGAGGTAATAATGATATAAAGCTTAAAAATTCAACGATCTGACGTCGCCTTCCCGCCTCAGGAAGCGACAGGGGCATTTTAGGGCGAGTTTTTTCTGCTGAAGCGACTGCGGATATGTATGAAATGTTATCTCGATGAAATGGCTTTTAAGTGGTTTTTTATTCTGTTTCTGTGGGCCTGTTTCATTTTTATGTTCTGTTAAAACCTTGTTGCGCGTTGTAGCTTTTCTTGGTGCTCTCAATGCTGTCAATGACAGCATAATAGGGGCCGTTTCGCTCATTAATCTGCCTTTGACAACATCTTATCGCTATTTATAGGTAGCTATTGCAAAAGAACCGGCCATGAACGATAAATTAATTGTGAATGTTGTCACGTTTGATGATGAAGATGTTGGACGGATTTTTCCACTGAGTTAATTTCCTGTGAGCAGAAGATTATGCTTTGTGAAGCCTTGAGCTGGAGTCAGCGATGCGAGTGGTAATTTTAGGTAGTGGGGTGGTGGGCGTTGCCAGTGCCTGGTATTTGGCGAAGGCGGGGCATGAGGTGACGGTAATCGATCGTCAGCCTGGTCCGGCCATGGAAACCAGCGCGGCAAACGCCGGGCAAATCTCGCCGGGCTATGCGGCGCCGTGGGCTGCGCCTGGCGTACCGTTGAAGGCAATCAAATGGATGTTCCAGCGCCATGCGCCGCTGGCGGTTCGTTTGGACGGCAGCCGTTTCCAGCTGAGCTGGATGTGGCAGATGCTGAAAAACTGCAACACCGAACACTACATGACCAACAAAGGTCGCATGGTGCGGTTGGCGGAATACAGCCGCGATTGCATCAAAGCGTTGCGCCAGGAAACCGGCATTCAGTACGAAGGCCGTCAGGGCGGTACGCTGCAGCTGTTTCGCACCCAGCAACAGTTTGAAAGCGCCTCCAAGGACATCGCGGTGCTGGAAGACGCCGGCGTGCCTTACAAACTGTTGGAAGCCAGTCAACTGTCCACCGTCGAACCTGCGCTGGCTCAGGTGGCGCATAAGCTGACCGGCGGTCTGCAACTGCCAAACGATGAAACCGGCGATTGCCAACTCTTCACCCAGCAGTTGGCCAAGCTGGCCCAGCAAGCGGGCGTTACTTTCCTGTATAACCGCAGCGTCGATCGCCTGCTGGTGGAAGGGGATAAAATCAGCGGCGTGCAATGTGGCGGGGAGATCTTCAAGGCCGACAGCTACGTGGTGGCCTTTGGTTCGTATTCCACCGCGCTGCTGCGCGATCTGGTCTCGATCCCTGTGTATCCGTTGAAAGGCTACTCACTGACCATTCCCATTACGGATGAGGCCGCGGCACCATTCTCGACCGTTTTGGATGAAACTTACAAAATCGCCATCACCCGTTTCGACCAGCGTATTCGCGTCGGTGGCATGGCGGAAATTGTCGGTTTTAATACCCAGCTCGAACAAAAACGCCGCGAGACGCTAGAGATGGTGGTACGCGATCTTTACCCTAACGGTGGGCGGGTGGAGGAAGCTACTTTCTGGACCGGTTTGCGTCCGATGACGCCGGACGGTACGCCGATTGTCGGTAAGACTTCGCTGAAAAACCTGTTCCTGAATACCGGGCATGGCACGCTGGGGTGGACAATGGCCTGTGGTTCTGGCCAGCTGCTTTCCGATCTGATTTCCGGCATCACGCCGGCTATTCCGTCAGATGACCTGGCGGTAGCGCGCTACAGCGCCGGATTTCGCAGCGCTTACACTGCGCCCTTGAATGATGTGCATCACGCGCGTTAAAAACCTTAATTAGACAATGTTGCGGTCGCGGACGTAGGTTCGTGACCGCATTCGCAGGCCCGTAGGAGTTCCCATGCCTCGCCCGATTACCGCCACGCTGCACCTTGGCGCCTTTGAAAATAACCTGCAAGTGGTCCGTCGTTGTGCTCCAAGTGCCAAAGTCTGGTCAGTGGTCAAGGCCAATGCTTATGGTCATGGCATTAAACATGTTTGGCGTAGCATGGCGCAAACGGATGGTTTTGCCCTGTTGGATCTCGCCGAAGCGATTATGCTGCGCGAGTCAGGTTGGCAAGGACCGATCTTGCTGTTGGAAGGTTTTTTCAAAGCGCAGGATTTAGCCCTGCTGGATCGCTACCGTTTAACGACGTCGGTGCACAGCGATTGGCAACTGGCGGCGATAGCCGAAGCCAAACTATCGGCACCGCTGGATGTTTACCTGAAAGTGAACAGCGGCATGAACCGTCTGGGGTTTGCCCCTGAGCGGTTGCACGCCGTTTGGCTGAAAGCTCAGCAGATAAGCAATATTGCCAGCCTGACGCTAATGAGCCATTTCGCCACCGCCGACGGTCCACAGGGCGTCGAAGCGCAGATGGCGACCATTAAGACAGCGGCGGCGGGCATTACTGCGCCGCGCTGTCTGGCCAACTCTGCCGCCACCTTGTGGCATCCGGAAACCCATTGCAGTTGGGTGCGGCCGGGCATAGTTCTCTATGGCGCTTCGCCGAGCGGCCAATCGCAGGATATTGCCGACAGCGGGCTGCAGCCTACGATGACCTTGAGCAGCGAAATTATTGGTGTTCAAACGCTAAAACAGAACGATCAGGTTGGCTATGGCTGGCGTTATCGCGCCGAAGGTGCACAACGCATCGGGGTGGTAGCCTGCGGCTATGCAGACGGCTACCCGCGCCATGCGCAAACGGGCACGCCGGTCTGGGTGGATGGCGTGCTGACGCGAACGCTGGGTACGGTGTCGATGGACATGCTGGCGGTCGATCTGACGCCTTGCCCGCATGCCGATATTGGTGCTGAAGTGGAGTTGTGGGGGCGGCGCCTGCCGGTTGACGATGTCGCTGCCGCGGCAGGCACGCTGGGCTATGAATTGCTGACGGCGTTGGCCGCCAGAGTGCCTATCGTTACCGAGGCCTGAGCCTCAGGCAATTTTCTTCAGTTGCCCCTTGATTTGCTTGCTGCGCTGCCGTGCGTGCAGCGCCAGCAGGCAACCTACCAGCATCACCAGCGCCAGCGACAGCTTGGGCTGCAACGGCAGCGCCATCGCCAACAGACCCAGGCCTGCGCCGCCGGCCATCTGCACAAAACCTACCAGCGCAGAAGCGACACCGGCCTCGTTGGAGTAGGGCTCAAGCGCATAACTGGTCGCCGGGCCCATCACGAAAGCTAAGCCCGCGCAGGCGCTGGCGACGGGCAGCATATAGGCCAGCCAGTGAGTTTGCGCCGAGCCGGAAAGCCAGGTAACCCCGAGCAGCAGGCCTACGCATCCGATACCCATCAGAATTCCCCCGGTTGCCAGACACACCGGGCGTCCCACCTTGTGAATGATGCGGTTGGCAAAGAAACTCACCAGCATGATCCAAAAACCGTTGGCACCAAACACCAGAGAGAATTGCAATGGCGTCAGGTCGGCGGTGCCCATCAGCACGTTGGGTGCCAGCGAGACGTAGGTCAATGCCATACCCATCGCGCCGGAGTTGACCACGGCGAAGGACAGAAAACGGCGATCTTTGAGGATGCGAGCATATTGGCGTACCGGTAAACCTTTAACACGCACCGTATCTGCCGGGCGGGTTTCCGGCAGGCGCAGAGCGATCAACACCAGCACGGCCAGGGCATAACATACCAGGAACCAGAAAGGCGCGCGCCAGCCTAAGGCTTCCGCCAGTAACCCACCCAGCAGCGGGGCCAGTGCGGGAATAATGTTAAGCGTGCCGTTGAGGAAGCCGAAGGCGCGAGCCGCGTCGTCGCCGTTCATCCGATCGCGCACGCCGCTAAATGCCACAACGGCGGTGCAGCAGACCGCTACGCCCTGCAGCAAACGTGAAGCGACGAACACCGTCGGGGTGGTGGCCAGCGCGGCCATGGCGGCACCAATCATGTAGATGACGATACCGGCCAGCGCCACGGGTTTGCGGCCGTAGTTGTCCACCAGTGGCCCGGCAATAATCTGCCCAAGACCCAGCACCAAAATGAACAGTGAAATGGTGGACTGGATCAGCGCTTCACTGCTGTTAAGGCCAAGAGCGATGGCCGGGATAGTTGGCAGATAAAGATCGATACCCAGCGGGCCGAGCAGCACCAGGCTAAGGAGCAGAAACAGAAATTTTTGCATAACAAAAACAGCACATCCGAGTGACAAAGAGGGCTAGAGTAGAGACTCTGGCGATAAATGGAAAGGGGCAAAACATCGGCCGACCTTCGGCATGCCTAACTTACTGGAATCAAAGCGACGCGGCTTTGCGATAGTAAAGTGCGGAGATGGTATCCGCCACGTAGCGGGCCTGATGTTTGGCGTCGTCCAGCGCACGATGAGGTGTGCCTTCGAATGCCCGTTCTTTTTTCGGATTAAAGCCCAGCAATTCGGCCAGAGTGATCACCGTACGCACGTCCTGTGTGTCCCAAAACTTCCACGGGCAGGGCATGTCCAGTTGCTGAAAGGCATGCTCGAGGATAGTGCAGTCGAACTCCTTGCCATTGCCCCAGACTTTAACCTGGTCAGTGCTGTTCATATGGATAAAGCGACTCAAATTGGTCAACGTGCGCTTGAGGCTCTCAGTGCCGCCAAACGCCAGCTTGCGTGCTTCATCCGACTGCTTGGCCCACCAGGCGACGGTATCCAGGTTGATGGTTCTGCCTGGCTGATCTTTTTGGCTGCTGACGGCATTTTCAAATTCGGCACCGAGTTGGCCGGTTTGGGGATCGAAAAACACGGCGGCCACCACCAGGATCACCGCGCTCGGTTTTATGTCCAGTGTTTCTATGTCTAACATCAGATGGTGCATGGGGGACTCCCGGCTGGTAGAGATAAAAATAATGTTACTACAAACCGGATCAGGATGCGCCGTCAGCGTCGGCGATTGCCGGCGGTATTTGCCAGCGTGACAGCCAGCACGGCCAACAGCACCAGCGCTACCGCTGGCGCCAAAACGCCCCACGGCGCCCGTTCGATATAGGGCATGCCCTCGGCCAGTACCAGCCCCCATTCCGCACTCGGGGGCTGTGGCCCCAGGCCAAGAAAACCCAGCGCCGCCAGCGCCAGCGCAATACCCGGCAGGCGCAGCATGGCGTGGCGCAGCAGGGGAACCCACAGCGCCGGCAAGAGGTAGTGCGTCAGAGTACGACAGCGGCCGATCCCCAACACTGGCAACATGCGGATATAGGGCTGAGTGCGGGCCTCAGCCAACAGTGAGGCGCAGTGAGCGGACAGCGGCGCCCAACTGACCAGCATTACCGCGCAGGCAGCACCGAAGGGGGAAGGCCCGGTGACAGCGGTGACCAACAGCCCTGCGACTATCGGCGGCGTAGCGTTTGCCAACTCAATAATCCCGCACATCAGGCGAGGCATCAACCCGAACACTATCCCCAGGAACAGCGAGGCGAAGCTGACTGCCAGCGCCAACAGGCTGGTATTCAGTGCACCGTAGGCGACACGTGCCAGAATGTCCCGGCCGGTGGCGTCTGCGCCAAAGGGCAGATCCAGGCTGGGTGGCTGCAGACGGATATGCAGTGACGAAAAGGGATCGCGGATGATCCCGCTCAGCACTAACAGACACAGCAACAGCGCCGCGACGGCGGCAAAAATATAACTCGCCCGGCTGCTGTGCTGTGGCGGCGTTGAATTGGGTAATGCGGCGGCTATTCGGCCCAGCAACAGGTAATGGGCTCCCTGCATCAGGAAACCGGTGCCGAAGGCCAGCAGCAACAGGATCAGGATCCCGCATTGCAAGGCGGGCAGATCCTGAGCGATGGCGGCCCCCAATGTTGCCCGGCCCAGTCCCGGTATGGCGAACACTTTCTCGACGGCGATCGCGCCGCCGGTCAGTCCAATCAGCACTAAACCGACCTGCGGCAGCAGTGCAGGCAGCGTGCGGCGCAGAACGGCCAACAGGCAATGCCGCCGGGCGATACCGGCAAGGCTCCAGGTCAGCAACCAGCGTTCGGAGAAGGTTGCGGCCAGGCCGTCATTGAGCAACAGCGCCAGCAGGCCGCCGGCCGGTAAGCCCAGGGCCAGTGCTGGCAGAATGGCATGTTGCAGGCTTTGCCAGCCGTAGGGAGGAAACCACTGCAGCCAGACGGCGCCAACGATCAACAGCAGCGCCGCCAGCAAAAATTCGGGCAGTGCGGTCAGGGATACCGCCAACACGCCTGCGGGACGGTAGTTCTCGCCATGCAGGCCGCGCCACAGGGTTGGCAACGCCAGCAGTATCGCCACCACTACTGCGACTGCCAGCGCGTAGCCCATCAGCGTCAGAGAAACCCCTGTGGCCTGCAACATGCCTTCCAGCACCGGGCGACTGGAAATCCACGAGTTGCCGGCATCACCCTGCAGCACGCCGTGAAACCAGCGGCCAAGCAGCCGCAAGGGCCCGTCGTCCAGGCCATATTGCTGACGAATGGCATTCAGGGCTTCCGGGGTAGCCTCTTGTTCACCCGAACGCGCACGCAGCAAGCTGAGCGCAGGATCGCGCCCGGACAGCCAAGGCATCAGGCCAATCAATACGATCATCCCCAGCAGCGAGAACAGGCGTGAGGCGAGTGGCAATAGCCGTAGTGCTTTTTCCATCAAGGTTGCTCTGGGGCGATGAAGCTGCGAGGCGTCACCAGCAGGCGTTCACGCGGATCACGTTCTACGCTCCTCATTACGGCAGCCTCCCCCTGGATCACGCGTTCATGCAGCAAGGGTATCGCCGCATGGGTTGCCAGAATGCGGCTTTCTGCCGCGATGATGGCCTGACGTCGTTGTGGCCCGGCAGGAATGGCTGCGGCCTGAGTCAATGCTTCGTCCACCTGCGGATCGCACAGTTGAGCAATATTGAAGGAACCCCGGCAGGCGAAGTCACTGTACATGTAGGCCAGTGGATCGCCAGAGTCCAGCACCGTGGCTCGCGACAAGATAAAAGCATCAAATTTACCCGCCAGCGCATCGGCTTCAATGTGCGCATATTCCCGCACTTCCTGCTTTACCACAAAACCGGCGGCGCTGAGTTGCTGCGCCAGATATACCGCCACTTCGGGTAGCTCGGCGCGATCGCTGAAAGTGGCCAGAGTGATGGTTTTGCCTTCAACCGTGGTTGGCGGCAGAGTCGGTTGCGGCTGGCGCAACGGCGCGGCCCAACGCAGCGCTGGCCCCAGCAGCCCGGAGGCAATATCGGCGCGGCCTTCGTAAACGTTGTCCACCAACGGGCGACGCTGGATCGCCGCGGCGGCGGCGGCGCGCATGGCCGGATCGCGGAAAGCACCGACCCGGGTGTTCAGATACAGCGTATTGGTGCGCGGCATGGGTACTTCGTGGATCAATTCTGCCGCAATTAACGGTAACTGCGAGACTGGCAGCGCCTCTACCAAATCGGCGCTGCCGGTGCGCAGGGCGGCAGCGCGGGCGGCGCTATCCGGGACAAAGTTGACGTCGATTCCTGGGGCGGCCGCTTTCTCGCCCCAATAGCCGTCGAAGCGGTTTAGACGAGCGCTACTGGTGCCGTTGATCTCTGTTAGCACAAAGGCGCCGGTTCCGGCCTGCAAGGGATTAACCACCCCGTTGGCGCCATAGGCCCGTTCGGCGAGGATCGCCAATTGTGGGCTGGACAACCGCTGCGGGAGGAGCGGATCGGGCACGGCGGTTGTGATCACGACAGCATTATCACCTTCTGGGACGATAGCCAATTCGACGCCGTCAAGAATGCGCGGTTTGGGGGCGGCGTTCATCGCCGCTGAAAGCGAACGCACCACGCTGTCCGGGGTCATCGCGCTACCATCATGGAAATTGACCCCCGATCGTAGTACGAAGCGCCAGCGGTGTTGATCCAGCTGTTGCCATTCGGTTGCCAGCGCCGGTTCAGCCTCGCCGTCGGCGTTCAGCACCACCAGCGTTTCGGCGGTGCTCCAGCGCGAAAGTTTAAACGCGTCATCGCTCAACGGGGTGAGCCCGGAGCGTGGGGGCTGAAGCATCGCCAGTCGGATGCGCCGTTCGTCGCCGGTGTTTTCTTTGGGGTCAACAGGGTCAAAGCAGCCGACGAGCAGCAAACTGCCGGCGAGCAGGCAGCCGGTTGGGCCAATAAAGCGCGGGTTGAACATGCAAACTCCTCAAAATTTTAGTGCTGGAAAAAGGACGGCAACAGCGGAATGGCGTCGATCAAACGGCGGGTAGCGGAATGCCTCGGGGCGTGAAGCAGTTCATGGGTGGGGCGGTCTTCCACAATGACGCCCGACGCCATCACCAGCGTGCGCTGACATAAGGCGGCAACCAGTGAAATATCGTGGGAAACAAGCAACATGCCCATATTTTGCTGACGGGCAATCTGGTCGAGCAGGGCGATGATCTGCTGACGCAGCGGCAAATCCAGGCCGCTGACCGGTTCATCGGCCAGTAAAAAACGGGGTTTCAGCGCAATAGCACGCGCCAGGGCTACCCGTTGCGCCTGCCCGCCGGAAAGTTGCCCGGCTCGCACATACAGCAGGCTTTCATCCAATTCGACCTGTCGCAAAGCCCGTTCGGCCGCGATACCCCAATCCTGACGTGGACCAAGTTGGCGCAAGGGAGCGGTAATTAGTTCCGCTACCCTGTGGCGAGGGTTCAGCGAAGCATGGGCGTCCTGAGGTACGTACTGCACTAACCGTCGGTACCAGCGCAATCTATGAACCGGGGCGGGGCGAATTTCCTCGCCCTGACACATGATATGACCGGCGTCCGCCGTTTCGAGCGCCAGCAACAGCTTAAGCAGCGTTGATTTCCCGGCCCCGGAGCAGCCCACTAATCCAACGCGTTGTGCAGAGTACAGGTTCAGATCGGTAGGTTGTAGCCCACCGGCTCCCGATGAAAATTGTCGGCAGACCTGCTGCAGGCTGATAAAGGGCATTTCCCCGCTCATGGGCAGATTGTTCATGCCGTTACCCTGCCAGGCTCAGTGATGGGGGCCGGTTAAATGCCGGGCGTTGAGCACTGGCGACCAGCTGTTGGGTGTATGGATGCTGGGGGTGCTGTAACAATCGGCCGAAGGAGCCCTGTTCGGCTATTTCCCCGTTCACCAGCACGATGGCACGTTGACACAGACCGGCGGCAACGGCCAGATCGTGAGTAATAAACAGTAACGCCGGCGCGCTGGGGCGTTCGGTGTAGC
The DNA here is from genome assembly GCF_024809915.1 of Serratia sp. BIGb0234. Classification (NCBI taxonomy): domain Bacteria; kingdom Pseudomonadati; phylum Pseudomonadota; class Gammaproteobacteria; order Enterobacterales; family Yersiniaceae; genus Serratia; species Serratia sp. BIGb0234. The sequence goes on along the minus strand of NZ_JANUEI010000002.1, from coordinate 151,837 downwards.
TTTTCAGGATATCAATCAGCTGATGCTGGCTGACCATGTCCAGAGCGGTGGTAGGTTCATCTGCGATCAACAGGCTTTTCTCACCGAGTAAGGCCAGTGCTGCACATATTCGCTGACATTGGCCCCCGGACAGTTGATTGGGGTAACGCGTCATAACGTTGTCCGGCGACATTCCCAACGCTGTCAGTAATTCCGCGGCGCAGTGCTGGGCCTGGCATTTCGTCAGGGGATTTTGGCTGCGTAGCGCCAGGGTCAATTGCTGGCCCACGGTGGTCAGGGGATTGAGGCTGGTAAAAGGATCCTGAAAAATGGCTGCCAATTCAGTGTTTTTGCGCCGTTGCAAACGCAGACCATTAACTTCTCGCCCTTGCAGTCGAATCGAACCGCTAACCGTTGCTCCGACCGGCAGCGTGCCCAGAATGGCGGCGGCGGTCAGTGATTTGCCGGAACCCGATGCGCCCAGCAGGCATAAACGTTCACCTGCATGCAAAGTGAAGCTCAGATCGTGGACCTTGACCTCCGCGTTCAGTGAGAGCGTCAGGTGTTCTACGGTAAGTAACGGCGGGGTTTGGCTTTCCATTAATGCATCTGTGTTGGCTTATTGTGGTATGTAATAACATAACATTTCGACCTCTGAAATGACCAGCGGATTAATGAAATACTTTGAAATAGTCTAAACAGGGATAAGCAAGGTATGATAGTCAGGGTTTTGTTGTCAGGTTGGTCCTATCGGTGAGAACGCTTATTTTCATTTTATGCATGGCCGGTTATTTGCTGGTGCTGAGCTACCTTGGCGTATTTGTCACTGATAAAATATGTGAAAAATCCAATAACTACACCAAGGTCTGCCGTCTGGTTGATATCTCGGAACCCCATATCCCCCGTTAGATGCTGGCCGTCAGCCTAAATAATCGGTGGTAATTAACGGCGTCAGCACCCCCGACAGAACGGCTAACGTAGCCCATTGTCTCCACCCCAGGTTAGCCAGCCAATCTTGGCGCAGCGGCGGTGTCGCGAGCTGGCCGACAGAGACTGTGCCCGCCAGCAGCAGCGTCAGCAGAATGAACACCAGCCCACGGCTCCAGAGAGTAAACTCGATGTGCAGCAGGTTGGCGTAATACAAGCGCATCAGGATATAGTAAGCCAGCATGACCCAAGCGAAATAGGTGCGTTTTTTCAACACGTGGTAAAGCATAAACGCGATGAACAAGCTGTGGCACGCTGAGATCAGTGGCGCTTCAATCGGGTGCCTGACACAGCCGTTATATACTGCCAGATAAATATTAAAGATCAGCAACGCATAAACGGTATATATATACCAGCCAAAGATGATTTTAAGTTTTTTGCGGTTTGGCGGGATAGGGCGATCGTCCGGTATCATTGGAGCCTCCTGAGCTGACTAGCGTTATAACACCAAAAAACTAAATGAAATTTAAACGCCAGACAGGCTTTATTTTACCTTGAAGTGGGAACTATTCGGGGTCTATCGGGTCTGTTCAAAACGTCATGCTCAAGCTTGCTGTAGCCGAATTATAATGGTAATTCATTGATATGAAAGAGTATAAAAACGAGCGCTTCGCTCTGTGCTTGCTGATAGCTACGCTGGGATTTTATTTTTTTCTGCCGCCGCTGTTGGTCGCTATATTTTGCCAATGGTTTAACCTAAATCCCTTCTTTATTATTCGGATTTGGCACATTAATCCCTTTTCCGCCGCACGGGGAATTCCTCTCTACCAGACTTTTATATACATATTAACGCTGTGGGTAATGGCGAATGTTCTGCTTGGTGGTATTTTGCTGGTGGCTGGCCGTTTGCATGCCTGGTTCATTAAACGTTCTCGTTGAACGCCAATCGAGACGTAACGGCAGAAAGTTGTAGATAGAAATTCGTTCGTAAAGGATAATGATAGTCGTTATCATTATTGATTGCCAGGTGAGAGGTGAAGGGTTGTCTCCTTATGCGCTCCGCTCGTCTGGCCTGACAGGGTTCATATGACATCCCGTTTTCTTGCCAGCCTGGAGCTGGCTTTTTTTTTGTCTTTTTTTCATATGCATAAACGCTTTCTGGTTTATGTGCTTGCGGGCTGAACAGAACGCTTTGTTTGCTTATTAAAAGTTGCCTGATGCTTGAAATTTACTATCGATAAAGATAATAATTATCATTAATATTTCACTTTGTTTACATTCACCACACCGATTGAACATCTGAGCAAGTTGTCAGCCAGCGCTGCTGACAGGGGGGCTTTTGGGTGTCATTTAATGTTTTTTACTGGGGATTACAGGTATGCCGATGATTTTTCCTGTCAAACGGTCACGGGTTTTGTGTGCGTTTGCGATGTTCCTGCCGCTGGTGTCTTTCGCTGAGGATACTCTGGTTGTCACTGCTAAACCCGCGGATACGGCGGAAGCAGCGACGCACGGCTATCAAGCTACGACCAGCCTGGGGGCGACCAAAACCGATAAACCCTTGATCCTGACTGCACAGTCCGTTTCGGTGGTGACGCGCCAACAAATGACCGACCAGAATACTCAAACGGTTAACGATGCCCTGAAATATACACCTGGTGTTTTCACTAACTTCGCCGGTGGTGCAACGCGCTATGACACCATTGCGTTACGTGGTTTTCACGGTGGCGACGTTAATAACACCTTCCTTGATGGTCTGCGGTTATTGAGTGACGGCGGCACCTATAATGCCTTGCAGGTTGACCCCTGGTTCCTGGAACGCATCGACGTTATCAAAGGGCCTTCATCGGTCATGTACGGGCAAAGCATTCCGGGCGGATTGGTCGCTTTGACCTCCAAGCGACCCCAGTTTGCCACGGAAGGGCACGTTAACCTGATGGCAGGCAATAACAACACCCAGGGTGGCGCTTTCGATGTGACCGGCGCGCTGTCGGAACAGTGGGCTTATCGGTTGACCGGGATGACGCGCAGTAGCGAAACCATGTATGACCATCAACGTGAGGAACGCTATGCCATTTCACCGTCATTACTGTGGCAGCCGGATGAAAATACCTCGCTGCTGCTGAAAGCTTACCTGCAAAAAGATCCCTCAGGCGGTTATCACAGTGCGGTACCGGCAGATGGCAGCCTCTATTCCAGTTCCGGTGACAAGCTGGGGCGTGGCTTCTTTGATGGCGAGAGCAGCCGCAATGTGTTCAAACGTTGGGAACAGATTTACAGCTACGCTTTCTCGCACAGCTTTAACGACGTTTGGTCATTCCGCCAGAATGCCAGTTACACCCACTCCAATGTTGAATTACAGCAGGTGTACCAGATTGGTTGGAATGACGATCACAGCCTATTGAATCGCTATTACAGCGGTTCAGCCACTTCGCTGGATGCCTTCGCCGTTGATAACCAGTTGGAAGCCGATTTTGCGACCGGGCTGCTGGATCATAAGGTGATGCTGGGTTTGGATTACCAGCGCCTGCGTAATAATCTGTGGGATGAGTCTGCGGGAGCTTCGCAGCTTAATCCTTACACCGGCGTGTCCGGCGGTGACGCATTAACCAACCTGACACATACCGATTCCCGACGTCGTTATGAGCAGACCGGCGTTTATCTGCAGGATGAAATCAGCTTACAGAATTGGTATCTGAATCTGTCAGGGCGCTTCGACCGTATCGAATCTAAAAATACGGTGCTCAACACCGGCACCAGCGATGCCCGCACCGACGACAATTTCAGCGGCCGTGGCTCACTGTTGTACCGCTTCGATAACGGTTTCTCGCCTTACGTCAGTTACAGCACCGCAGTTACCCCGGAGGCATTGCCCGATCAAAACGGCCATATGCTGAAACCCAGCACCAGCGAGCAGTATGAGGTGGGCCTGAAGTACCAGCCACCAGGCAGTTCCTCGATATACAGCGTGGCGCTGTATGACCTGACGCAGAAAGACGTGGCTAACCGCGTGGTGCAGCAAAGCTATTACCTGCCGGCCGGCAAGGTGCATTCTCAGGGGCTTGAGCTGGAGGCCCGCAGCAAGATCACCGAACGCTTCGATCTGATCGCAGGCTATACCTACAATAAAGTGAAATTCAAAGATGCCATTGATGGCAACGACGGCAACACACCGTATCTCGCACCGAACCAAATGGCTTCACTGTGGGGCAAATATGCCACCTCATACGGTGTGGATCTTGGTGCTGGGGCGCGTTACATCGGCAAGCAGTGGGCCGATAACGAAAATACGTTGAGGATCCCTTCCGTTACGCTGTTGGATGCCTCGGTGCGGATGAATTTGGACAGGGTGAATCCGTCGTTGAAAGGTGCCTATGTGCAACTGAATGTGAATAACCTGACCGACCGGAAATATGTCGCGGCCTGCTATGGGACCGGCTATTGCTACTGGGGCGCAGAACGCTCCGTGGTGGCGACGGTTGGGTACGATTTTTGATGTAGTAGGCGGTGCTATCGCCCCGTCAGCGTTTGACGGGGTGGTTTCTGCAGCGTCAGAACAAGGAGAACATCAACACTACCGGTAGGCTCAGGGGCCAGGTTAAACCAATCGTTAAGGCACTGAGAAAACGAATTTTTATGGTATCCCGGCTGACCAGGTAGGTGAAAATCATAGAAACTACCAAGCCAATCAAATAAAAGTATTGTGTTGCAACCCACAGCGACGACATGAAACCTTACCCAGTTGTATTGTTAAGTTACAAATTTTAAGGGCTTAACCCCACATAATCAATGCTTATTAATTGTTTCTTCAATTTAGGCAGGTATCAACACAATTGCTGTGGCTATACGCATTTTTCATGCCACGTTGAAGACCGATTTGCTGGGTGAGATTTGAAAATGTTAAGCAGATATAATATGTTGGTGTCTTATGGAACAAAATGAGGCGCTATTATGAGTTTTTGGAGAATCGTATTTACCATCATCCTGCCACCGCTGGGCGTACTGCTGGATAAAGGTATAGGCGGCGCGTTTATCCTCAATATTATCCTCACCTTGTTTGGCTACTTCCCGGGGCTGATCCACGCATTCTGGATCCAGACGAAACAGTAGTCACCGTGGTTGCAAAACCTGGACGGCTATAGTGTGGCTTTGATAACCCTGGCATCAGCGCATGCCGGGGTTTTTTTATTCTCGCACGGCGTTAATGAATATTGAGGCTATAAACGAATAACCACGAAAAAAGCGTCGCCAGCAGGCTTACGATAAAAAGAATGGAGATCATTTCCTTCACGTAAAAATTCCCTATTGATATTGTTGAAAATACTTCTCTTTGTTTTTTCATGGGATTTTAGATCGTTATAGGTATAAATCCTAGTTTTAATCTTGTCAGAGGCGTGTAAGCCATCAAGGCTTTGGGCGTGCATAGGAGGTTTATTCCTTGGAAATTCCTGTTTTAGTCAGTCGGAGGCTAGTATTGCGCCCACTGACGCCTGGCGATGCCGAAGATATTCAGCTGTTGTTTCCACAGTGGGAAATTGTGCGTCATATGACAGATCAAATTCCTTGGCCATACCCTGAAGGCGCTGCGTTGGAGTTTATCAATAATATCGCGCTACCCGCGATGGAGGCAGGCACAGGTTGGTTTTGGTCTATCCGGCGACGAGAGGATGAGCAGCATTTGATTGGTGTAATTAACCTGAATTTGATTGGCAACAGTAATCGTGGATTTTGGCTATCACTGGAATGGCAACGTCAGGGATTGATGAGTGAAGCCAGCGAAACAGTGACTGATTACTGGTTCAATCAACTGGGGCAGCCGGTGCTACGGGTTTCCAAGGCAAAAGATAACCTGGCGTCTCGACGTATTTCCGAGCATAACGGCATGCGAGTGGTTGCGACCCAAGAAAGCGCTTATGTAGCAGGCCGCATAACTACGGAAATTTGGGAGATAACCCGGGCAGAATGGTTCGCCAGGAAGGATGTTGCAACAGATTAACTATTCGTAGCTATTGCTGGAAACTCTTGATGTGAACTATATACAAGGGGGCATATAAAGACGTTTGGGCTTGAGCCAGAGGGTGCTGGAAGTGAACAGTGCGGACGCTCAAGTTTGGTGTAGCGTCTCCACGCGAAAGAAGGAATCTTGTAATGAAGGCAAAACCTACCGTAGTCCTGGTCCATGGATTTTGGGGCGGTGCAGCGCACTGGAGCAAAGTCATTACCGAATTATCGCACAAGGGATATCACTCGATTCACGCGGTTGAAATGCCGCTGACATCGCTGGCAGACGATGCTGAACGTACGCGCAAGATGGTGGCGCAGCAGCAGGGGCCGGTGCTGTTGGTCGGCCATTCTTATGGTGGCGCGGTGCTCAGTGAAATGGGTAATCAACCCAACGTGGTGGGATTGGTGTATATCGCCGCCTTCGCACCGGACGCCGGCGAAAGCCCCGGAGGCATTACCCAGCAACATCCGCCAATTGCGGCGCCGAACCTGGCGCCGGACAGCGACGGCTATTTATGGATTAAGACAGACAAGTTCCACGAAAGCTTCTGTCAGGATCTGCCTGCTGATGAGGCATTGGTGATGGCGGTAACGCAAAAGGCGCCGTTGGCCAGCACCTTCGGCAATACGATCGCTGAGCCGGCGTGGAAACACAAACCTTCCTGGTACCAAATCTCCAGCAATGACCGGATGATAGCCCCCGAAAACCAGCAGCGAATGTCTGCGCGTTTGCAGGCCAAAAAGGTGATTACGCTGGACGCCAGCCACGCTTCTCTTGCTTCGCATCCGAAAGAAATCGCCGCTTTGATAGATGAAGCTGCCAACGGCTTATAAGGCATTTCTATTAGATGGAGCCCCGTCCAACTTGCGGGGCTTTTTTATGCTGAAAAGTGGGGGCGGGGGCCGTGTTTGACTCGGCTGAAACCAACGGGACTAAATTGGTTTGCTGTGTTCAGCGGCGTGCATGGCCAGGTAGGTTTTAAGGTTGTTATCGCTAACCCCTAACATATCCAGGATCTCCGCCATAAAACTGACCGGTGCGCTACCGGGGGCGGTTACCACGCGCTGGTCGGCTACGGCATAGGGCACATCCTGATAATATTCAGCTCCGCCGTAGTTAAGCTGCGATAAATTCTCAGCGGAATTGGAGGTGTGGCGAAGATGATCAAGTATGCCCGCCTGTGCCAAAACGCGGGTTCCATCGCAAATGGCGGCGACGACGATGTTTTTGCTGTGGGCCTCCGCTACCATCCCAGCGATATCTGGGGCCTGATCGGTTCGCCATACCGTGCCTCCGCATAGGATCAACAGATCTGTCTCGCTCAGTTGGATAGCCTCGAGCGCCATATTGGGGGTCACGTGCATGCCACCGGAGGAAATGACAGGGGCACCATTGGGGGAGGCAAAACGAGTATCGAAACCGTAATAGCCGCGGCAAGTAGAGTTGATCAGGGCAGTTTCCCAATCAGAGAAATTATCGGTAAGAATGGTCACAATGCGCGTCATTGGCGGCGATTTCCCTCTGTGTTGAACAAGGGCAAGAGGTGTCTCCTGCAGGAAGGCAAAGTGTAATGGCAGCCACTGTCAGTTTCTGGCAGCAGGACGCAGGGCTTGATACTTTTGGCTTTTCGGACGCATAAAAAAATCCCGCGCAGCGGCGGGATCAAGGGATGATAGCGACAAACTGGATGTTGTTCTGGTTATGTGATGGTGTGTGTCTCCAGATGGCGACAGTAGCGCACCTGAATTTCAGCGACAAGCAGAAAATCTGTAATGATGCAGGTATCAGAATATCCTCAGAAAAAACGCTGGGTATCGGTTCGATGATAAAGCCAGCCGGAGGGGATAGGGTGAGGCTGTGGCTAATAGGGGATTGTTGAACCACTTCCTTGTGTGAGGGCGTCCTAACGTCGTTTCCGCTTGGCGTTGAAAGTACTTATTCGTCTTTGTCGCAAATACATGACAAAGGAAAATACGACAACTGCGATCAAAACGACGATGATTGCGAAGGGAAGTAATTCCATAGCATTCACCTGAGATGGCAATTTGGCCATTCATTAAATAGGAATATTCCTAATTAGCGCAATGGGTAAAAACGTAATTAGGAATTACCTCAGCGGATGATGCTCACTAACCACAAAAATAACGGGGAGCCGAAATTGATTTTTCGCCTGGCAACAGTAACGGATGCTAACCTATTGATTGACATTGATACCTTGGCATCACAGGACCCACGTCGCTATGCTCAGATCGGCGAGTGGTGCGAGGCTGGTGTCTGTCACGTAGCCGAAATGGAGGGCATGGTCGTGGCTTACGGCGTATTGCACTATCACTTTTACGACAGTGGATTTATAGAAATTCTTATGGTTGGTAACCTGATGAGGCGTAAAAAGGTGGGGTTAAAATTTATCGAATATTTTAAATCGATCTGTGCGCGTCCAAAACTTTTTACCTCAACCAATAGCTCGAATTTACCGATGATAAAGCTACTGTCGAAGGCCGGATTTATTGAGAGTGGCCGTATTGATAATCTTGATGAGCAGGATCCTGAAGTGGTTTTCTTTTTACCGGTTAAAAAAACAGCCGGAAAACAGAGTTAACCGGCTGATTTAAAATGAATTTATGTGTAATTATACGGTCTGTTTGTGGAAAAGTTCGCGGAATACCGGGTAAATATCGTCCGGTTCGCGGATATGCTGCATGGCAAAGTTTTCGAATTTTGCCTGCAGGTCCTCGTATTCGCGCCACAGCGTCTGGTGGGCGCGGCGGGTGATTTCAATGTAGCTGTAGTAGCGAACCATCGGCAGCAGCTTTTTCGCCAGCAGTTCGTGGCACAGCGGCGAGTCATCGGCCCAGTTGTCGCCATCCGACGCCTGCGCGGCGTAGATGTTCCATTGCGCCGGATCGTAACGTTCCTCAACCACTTCATTCATCAGTTTCAGCGCGCTAGATACAATGGTGCCGCCAGTCTCCTGCGAGTAGAAGAACTCCTGCTCATCCACTTCCTTCGCTTGGGTATGGTGGCGTATATACACCACCTCGACGTTTTTATAGGTTCGGCTCAGGAACAGATAGAGCAGAATATAGAAACGCTTGGCCATGTCCTTGGTGGCCTGATCCATGGAGCCGGACACGTCCATCAGGCAGAACATCACCGCCTGGCTGGAAGGCTCCGGTCGGCGCTCATAGTTCTTATAGCGTAAATCAAAGGTGTCGATAAATGGCACGCTTTCGATTTTCTTTCTCAGTTCGGCAATTTCCTTGCGCAGTCGTTCCTCTTCCAGCAGTTGCACCGGCTCGGTGTTTTCCATCTGGGTGAGTTCGTCTTCCAACTCATGCAAAGCGCGACGTTTTCCTGCGGTCATGGCAGTGCGGCGCGCCAGCGAGTTTTGCAACGAACGCACCACGCTGATATTGGCCGGCACGCCGTTGGCGGTGTAACCGGCCCGATGGGTTTTGTACTCGGTGAGCTGCTTATACTGATTCTTTTTCAGGTTCGGCAGCGCCAGATCTTCAAACAGCAGGTCGAGATACTCGTCCTTGGATATCTGGAAAACAAACTCGTCTTCGCCTTCACCATCCTGGCTGGCATTGCCCTGACCGCCGCCGCCACCGCCGCCACCCTGAGGGCGTTCGACGCGGTCATTCTGCACAAAGTGGTCATTGCCCGGATGAACGCGGTGGCGTGTGCCACCGCGACCCTGATGAAACATAGGTTCGTTGATGTCGCCAGCGGGGATCGAGACGGACTCCCCACTGTCTACGTCGGTGACCGAACGCTTGTTGATGGCTTCGGCAATCGACTGTTTGATTTGCGACTTGTAGCGGCGCAAGAAGCGTTGGCGGTTAACCATGCTCTTGTTTTTGCCGTTAAGCCGTCGGTCAATGAAATAGGCCATACTTCCCCCAAACGACGTTGCCAACTTTCTATACTCGTTATACTTGCCGTTGCCTCTGTGTTGGTTGCGGTCACTTACCCGAATCACTTACCAGAGTAAGCTCATCGGGATAAGCGCTCTTACCGCCTTGATGCAACGCCAATTATTTTGGGTATACGCCATCTCCATGACGCTAATTCTCATTAGACGTTACGAAGACTTTCTGACCCGCAGATACCATTCACACAGCAGACGAACCTGTTTGCGGGTGTAGCCTTTCTCCATCATACGGTCGACGAAGTCGTCGTGTTTTTTCTGCTCATCCGTTGAGGTTTTTGCGTTAAAGGAAATCACCGGCAGTAACTCTTCGGTGTTCGAGAACATTTTCTTCTCGATCACGGTACGCAGCTTCTCATAGCTGGTCCAGTTAGGGTTACGGCCACTATTGTTAGCACGGGCGCGCAGCACGAAGTTGACTATTTCGTTGCGGAAATCTTTCGGGTTGCTGATGCCGGCCGGTTTCTCGATTTTCTCCAGTTCAGCGTTCAGGGACTCGCGATCGAACAGCTGGCCGGTGTCCGGATCACGGTACTCTTGATCCTGGATCCAGAAGTCTGCATAGGTCACGTAGCGGTCAAAAATGTTCTGACCGTATTCCGAGTAAGATTCCAGATAAGCCGTCTGGATCTCTTTGCCGATAAATTCGGCGTATTTCGGGATCAGATAGCCTTTCAGGTGCTCCAGGTATTTCTCTGCCAGATCTTGCGGGAATTGCTCACGTTCGATCTGCTGTTCCAACACATAGAACAGGTGAACCGGGTTAGCGGCGACCTCTGCGTGATCAAAGTTGAACACCCGCGACAGAATTTTAAATGCGAAGCGGGTGGACAGGCCGTTCATGCCTTCATCGACCCCGGCGTAGTCGCGGTATTCCTGGTACGACTTGGCTTTCGGATCGGTATCCTTCAGGCTTTCGCCGTCATAGACGCGCATCTTCGAGTAGATGCTGGAGTTTTCCGGCTCTTTCATGCGTGAGAGCACGGTAAAGCGCGCCAAGGTTTCCAGCGTGCCAGGGGCGCACGGCGCATGGGTCAGTTCGCTGTGATCCAGCAGTTTGTCGTAGATTTTGATCTCTTCCGAGACTCGCAGGCAATAAGGCACCTTGACGATGTAAACGCGGTCGAGGAAGGCCTCGTTGTTTTTGTTGTTACGGAAGGTCACCCATTCGGATTCGTTGGAGTGCGCCAGAATAATGCCGCTGAACGGCAGGGCAGAGATCCCTTCGGTACCGTTGTAGTTACCTTCCTGGGTGGCGGTCAGCAGAGGATGCAGCACCTTGATCGGCGCTTTGAACATCTCCACGAACTCCATAATCCCCTGGTTGGCACGGCACAGGGCCCCGGAATAACCATAGGCATCCGGATCGTTTTGCGCGTGGTTTTCCAGCTTGCGAATATCGACCTTGCCGACCAGCGCGGAGATATCCTGGTTGTTCTCGTCACCCGGTTCCGTTTTGGCGATGGCGATCTGTTCCAGGATGGAAGGACGCACCTTGACCACTTTGAATTTGGTGATGTCGCCGCCAAATTCATGCAGGCGTTTTGCCGCCCAAGGGGACATGATGGTGCCGAGGTAACGATTTGGGATGTTATATTCTTTTTCCAGAATAGTGGCATCTTCCTGCGGATTGAACAGGCACAGCGGGTGGTCGTTTACCGGGCTGCGTTCGCCGTTGGCGCTCAGGGTATAAATGGGCACGCGTTGCATCAGCGCTTTCAGGCGTTCTGCCAGCGATGATTTACCGCCGCCGACGGGGCCCAACAGATAAAGAATTTGTTTCTTCTCTTCGAGGCCCTGGGCGGCATGTTTCAGGTAAGAGACTATCTGTTCGATAGCTTCTTCCATACCGTAGAACTCTTCGAATGCCGGATAGCGTGCGATCACGCGGTTGGAGAACAGGCGAGACATACGCGACTCAAGCGCGGTATCCACCATAACTGGTTCACCGATAGCCATGAGTAGACGTTCTGCCGCATTGGCATATGCACTGCGATCTTGCCGGCAGATGGTAAGAAATTCCTGCAGTGTGAACTCTTCGTCCTTGGCAGCTTCGTAGCGCTGGCGATAGTGGTCAAATATGTTCATGGCGATGCCCGTCCTTTCGTTATTAGCACAGGTTAAAGGGAGCTGATGATTGTGTTTTGGCCCCCGAAAGAAGAAGTTATCCTTGAGTACAGCAACCCGTATGCCAACTTGGTGCGCTTATTATCGCGAGTTGCGCTGTATTGCCACTGGGCTCAGGATTCATTCACCTTCTGATTTAAGCTTAGTTTGCATACCAGAAAATTTCCTGCGTGGTAAAAAGCTTTTTTTAAGTCATATCAATGACTCAGTTATGACAGGGATAGCCAAATGCCTTGTCTGGCGCGGCCTGCGGCAAAAAACGTCACTGTTCCGCCATGATTAATTCATATTTCTATTCTAAGTTATTCGATCTTGGTTGTTTTCTATTGTAAAGATTAGGCGCGTAACGACAATTTCACATAAACTAAGCCAGCTATTAACTCTGTTATTTATGGAAAAAGAACCAGTGAAGATTTTTCAACTCAAAACGCTAGCAATTATCGCTTCCGCAATGGTTTGTGCGCAAAGTGCTCAGGCTGGGACCTGGTCACTCGGTGCTTCCGCGCTGGTTAGCCCGGATCCGTATCGTGGCTATCAGGACCGCGTGTATCCGGTACCCGTCATCAACTATGAAGGGGATGACTTCTACTTCCGTACCCTGACCGCCGGTTATTACCTGTGGAAAGATCAGGAAAACCAACTGAGTCTGATGGGTTACTACTCACCGTTGGGCTACCGTCCGGGTGACAGTGACGACGATCGCATGAAGAAGTTGGACAAGCGTCGCGGCACGTTGATGGCCGGTCTGGCTTATACGCATAATGCTGATTGGGGCATCCTGCGTACCACCTTTACCGGTGATACCCTGGATTACAGCAACGGCATGATTGGTGACTTCGCCTATCTGTACAAGTTTGAGCTGGACGCCTTCACCTTGGTGCCGGGTGTGGGTGTGACGTGGAGCAGCAAAAACCAGAACAAATACTACTACGGCGTTAGCGATAACGAATCTCGCCGCAGCGGTCTGGACAGCTACACGCCAAGCGACAGCTGGGCACCTTACGTTGAGCTGAGCGCCAACTACAAGATCAACAAAGACTGGAATGCCTTCTTTATGGGGCGTTACATCAAACTGTCTGATGAAGTGAAAGACAGCCCGATGGTGGATAAATCTTACACCGGGGTGTTAATGACGGGTGTGAGCTACAGCTTCTAAAAAGCGAATGCACAAAAAAAAGTGCAATGCAGGCATCATAAAGGGGCGCTGGCGCCCCTTTTGCACATCTGTAGTGCAATGATGCAGGGCAGGCGTTTTCACCGCCCCGCTGCGATCACGCGTTCTTGCGGGTGCGGAAGGTCACTGCCAGCCGTGCCGGTTGTTCCCCTGCGGCGATCAGCGGTTTGCTGACGCGGCCGGTTTCCACGCAAACCATGGTTTTATACCCGTCGTTAGGCATGTCCGCCATGCTGCAAGAAAGCTCTACGCCAGGGTTCCAGGCAATCACATCGCTCATGTGATGGTGATGAACCTCAATGGTGCGTTGGAGCGCCGCATCTTTGATCAGGCTAAAGGCCTCCGGCTGGGTATAAACCCGATCGGTCTGGCCGACGAAGGTCACGTCACCGGTCTGTTTGGCCTCTGCGCCCCCAGCGACTTTATCGATATAAGGCACGCCGAGCCCGGCTACCTTAACCTGTTCAATGTCCCCGATCTGGAAGTAGCTATGCAGCGCCGCAGTGGCCTGATAATCACCGTGAGACTCCAGCTCTATCTCACACTCTTCGCCTAGCTTGAAGCGGGCAATCAGCGTAAAGGCGTGTGGCCACAGGCTACGGGTTTGCTCATTATCTTTCAGCGTGAAGGTCAGAATGACGCCGTTGTCATCTTCATCATGCGCCGTCAGACTCCAGGGCTGATTGCGGGCGAAACCGTGTGAAGGTTTTGCCACCGGACCAAACCAGGGCCAGCAAATGGGGACGCCGCCGCGGATAGCATTGCCTTTTTTAAATGGCGTGTTGTTGCTCAGCCAAATGACCGGCTTTTCACCGCTGGGTTGCCAGGCCAATAGATGCGCGCCTTGCAGCGTGATAGCCGCACGCACTTTCGGGTGGGAAACCACCACCACGGGCAGTTCGTCGAGTTGCCGTTGGCTGATATAAGGAGAAATTTGCTGAGTAACGGGTAGGGTGAAAATTTTTTCGTTCATCGGTTGGCCTTTTGTTCGCCGTAGAAACAAAAAAAGGGCGACAAAAATGTCGCCCTCATCATCAGCTTGGCATCAATCCATTATTTGGAGATGTGAGCGATCAGATCCAGAACCTTGTTGGAGTAACCAGTTTCGTTATCGTACCAAGAAACCAGTTTCACGAAGGTGTCGCTCAGAGCGATACCGGCTTTGGCATCGAATACGGAAGTCAGAGTTTCGCCGTTGAAATCGGTAGAAACCACTTCGTCTTCGGTGTAGCCCAGCACGCCTTTCAGCTCGCCTTCAGATGCAGCTTTGATAGCAGCACAGATTTCTTTGTAAGAAGCTGGTTTTGCCAGACGAGCAGTCAGGTCAACCACAGAAACGTTCGGGGTAGGAACGCGGAACGCCATACCGGTCAGTTTGCCGTTCAGTTCTGGGATAACTTTACCTACTGCTTTAGCAGCACCGGTAGAAGAAGGGATGATGTTCTGAGATGCGCCGCGGCCGCCGCGCCAGTCTTTGTGAGACGGGCCATCAACGGTTTTCTGAGTTGCGGTAGTTGCATGCACGGTGGTCATCAGCGCTTCAACGATGCCGAACTTGTCGTTGATAACTTTAGCCAGTGGTGCCAGGCAGTTGGTGGTACAAGAAGCGTTAGAAACGATTTCCTGACCAGCGTAAGATTTGTGGTTCACACCCATAACGAACATTGGGGTGTCGTCTTTGGATGGGCCAGTCAGAACAACTTTCTTAGCGCCTGCAGCGATGTGTTTACGTGCAGTTTCGTCAGTCAGGAACAGGCCAGTTGCTTCTGCAACGACGTCAACATTGACTTCGTTCCACTTCAGGTTAGCCGGATCTCTTTCTGAGGTACAACGGATGGTTTTGCCGTTAACAACCAGGTGGCCGTCTTTAACTTCTACAGTGCCGTTGAAGCGGCCGTGAGTAGAGTCATATTTCAGCATGTAAGCCATGTACTCTGCGTCTAACAGGTCGTTGATTGCAACGATTTCGATGTCAGAACGTTCTTGAGCAGCACGAAAAACAATGCGACCGATACGGCCAAAACCGTTGATACCTACTTTGATAGTCATATATTCCACCAGCTATTTGTTAGTGAATAAAAGGTTGCCTGTAAAATTACAAAAACCTTACCAAGCGTCAAGCGGAATCGTGTCAATACTTGCTGTAAATCAAACCTCGCAGCCTGGTTTGAGCGCTTATTGCACGTTCCGTTTGCGTTCGGCCTCATCCGTAATATGGGGTCAAACCGCCAAGTATAAAGTCAGTCCATATAAGATATGTGATCGGTATCACATATTGCCGCGACGTGACCTTTATGGGCTACAGTTTAGGCCAAAAAGCGCTGCAGTGTTGTTAATTTTTTGTTATTATTACTCATTGTTTTCGTTGACATTATCCACATTCAGAGAAACGCACAAATGGCTAAAGAGACAACCCCTGACCATCCGGCCACGGAACTGAATGAAATCCAACGTTATGTGACTCAGGAACGTGGTACCGAGGCGCCGTATTCCGGCAAATTGCTGCACAACAAACGCGAGGGCGTGTACCATTGCCTGTGCTGCAACCACCCGCTGTTCTACTCAGACAGCAAGTACGACTCCGGCTGCGGTTGGCCGAGCTTCTATCAGCCGGTATCTGACGATGCGATTCGTTATCTTGATGATAATTCACATAATATGCATCGCGTTGAGATCCGCTGTGGTCACTGTGACGCGCATTTGGGCCACGTATTCCCCGACGGCCCGCAGCCGACCGGCGAGCGTTTTTGCGTTAACTCGGCGTCGCTCAGTTTTACCGACGGTGAGAACGGTGAGAAAACGGCTGGCTAGAGCTAGTACGCTGTTAGAAAAATCGATTCAGCTAATTATTCTTGCATGAGTAAGGAAAGGCCCTGATGGATGTGAAAGACCTGATTGCCGCCATGACGCCGGAAATCTATCAACGGCTGGTATTGGCCGTTGAGCTGGGCAAGTGGCCGGATGGCGTAGCCCTGACTCCGGAACAGAAAGAAAACAGCCTGCAGGCGGTCATGCTGTGGCAGTCGTTGCACAATGCCGATCCGCAACACATGAGTATCGGCACCGACGGCCAGATTGTGATGAAGAGCAAGCAAGAGCTGAAACAGCAGTTTATCGCTGAACCCTTGGCTAAGCTGAAACCGCAGTAAATCGAATAACGGGGCGATAGTGACATCGCCCCGTGGGTTTAGCCTTTCCCGCCGTTGATCCCCAGCGATTCCGCCAGTTGATGCGCGAGCCGGTTATTGTCGTCTGCGCCATATTCCCAGAACATCGCGCCCCCCAATCCCTTACTTTTGATGTAGTCAGCCTTCAGCTCAACCGAGCGCGGGTTCTCGTACGAAATGGCGAATAAAGGTTTGCCCTCGGCGGATTTCATCGTCAGATAGGGTACCTGGGCATCGCTGTCCCAATGGGCGCTGAAGCGCCGCTGTGGATCGTTTAACAGCTTGCTGACGATATCGTTATATTTGAAGTAGCTGTCTTTGGTCAGGTCCAACCCCAGTGATTTGAAGACGGCGGTTTCACGCGCGGTGAAATAGGGTTGGGTGACAGGGTTTTTCTCTGCGTCGGCTTTGTCCCAGTCGATGCCGGGCTCAGTGGCGCGTTTGGGTACCCGACCATAAAAACCGATGCCCAGATTTAACTGCGTCGGTTTAAGTCCAGCGGCCAAATAGTTATCCACGACAAAATTGGCGCTGTAGCGATCGGCCGCCGCGACGGTCGGCCACTGTTTGGAATCATACAGATTGGAGTTGAAATACTGAGTGCCGTACGCCATGTCGTAGGTCATCAGGTTGATGTAATCGAGGTAGGGCGCAATACCTTTGACGTCCACCCATTCCTGCGGACTTTTGACGTTGGCACCCACGGCGATGGTCAGCAATTTATTTTTATTCAGGGCGCTATGCAGTTCTTTCAGCAGCACTGTGAAGTTGGCCCGGTCCGCCGGTTGGCTTTCGACCAGCCCCCAGGCGCCGTTAACCGGGTACTCCCAGTCGAGATCGATGCCGTCCAGTTGGTACTGCTTGATGACGTCCAGCACCGAACGGATAAATACGGTCCGGCTCTCTGGCGTTGCCGCCGCACCAGAAAAACCGCGAGCACCCCAACCGCCGACGGACAGCAGCACTTTCAACTCCGGATTCTGTTTACGCAATACCGGCAGCAGCTTCAGATCGGCCATCACTTTAGGTGACAGATAAATCTGGTGCAGGCGAGCCGGGTCTTTTAGCGCCGGATTGGATTCGTCTTTCTCATCGTTGTAGATCAGGCCGAAGGAGTAATTGAGGTGGGTAATTTGCGTGACGTCCAGCTTGTTGATGTCACCGCCTGGACCGGCGGTAACGTCACCCCCGCCGTTGAAATAACCGACGGAAAGGTAAGAGGCGGCATGCGCCATGCCGGCACCAGCCATACCAAACTGCACCGCCACCAGCAAAGGCAGCAGTTTACGGATGAAAACCATGTTATCTCCTTTGGTCGGCAAGGCCGACCCGAAACCGCCTCAGGCGGTAACATAAAGCCGGGCTCAATGGGCCCCGGATGCGTATAACTGATTGATGCCAAGGCATCAGCGGTCATAACAGCAAATGTGCTGCACGCGAACAAGATGTCATCACAGGAGAATGGTCGGAATGTGAGCGATGTCGAGATTTGTCGGTGGGGGAATGGGCGGGTGCCATCAGCACCCGACGCATTATCGTTCGATGAATTGTGACAGGGTAACGAGTTTTGCACCAGCCTGCTGCATGGCCTGAAGGGCTTCCTGACTGTCACCAGGTTGCAAATTAACGCCGCGACAGCCGTCGGTAATTACCGAGGTCTGGTACCCCAGCGCGAGAGCATCCAGGACGCTGAATTTGACGCAGTAGTCGGTTGCCAGCCCCATCACGGCCAAATGACTCACGTCATGAGCTTTCAACCAGCGGTCCAACTCGGTGCGTGAGCGATGCCCGTTGTCGAAGAAGGCGCTGTAGCTGTCGATATCCGTATTTTGACCTTTACGGAATACGGCGACGATATCCCGTTGGTTTAATTGCGGATGAAGCTCGGCACCTGGGCTTTCCTGTACGCAGTGCACCGGCCACCACACCTGCGGCAACCCCTCCAGTTCACCCAGCGTACCCACCTGTGCGTTGGCGTTTACCGCAAAGCTACGGTGATTGGCAGGATGCCAGTCCTGGCTGGCGACCACAGGTTCGCCCCGCGCGTTGCAGGCCTCTATTGCCCGATTGGCTACGGCGATCACGGCATCGCCGTCTGTCACCGCCAGTGCGCCGCCGGGGCAAAAATCGTTTTGCAAATCGATTAGCAGCAGGGCTGTTTTCATCGCGACTCCGTCTTGGGGTTAGGGTTAACCACTGATGCTTAGTTCACCGCGCAAGTCTTGCTGCATCTGGCTGCGGATTTGCTCCGGCGTCAGCGGTTGGCTCAGCAAATAATGCAGCTTGGTCAAGGCGGCTTCCACCGTCATGTCGAAACCGCTGATGACCCCCGCATGGGCCAGCGCGTTACCGGTGGCGTAGCCTTCCATATTCACCCGACCGGAGATGCACTGGGTCAGGTTCACGACCACAATGCCGCGTTCGGAAGCGTCGCGCAATTCATCAACCAGCTCCGCTTTTTGCGGTGCGTTGCCCACGCCGTAAGAGCGCAGGATCAAGGCTTTCACCGGTTGCAGCAAAAAGTTGCGGACTACCGCGCCGGAGATCCCTGGGTAAATCGTCACCACACCGATCGGCTGCGGGGTAATGTCATGCACTTTCAGCTCACCGTTGCAGACCGGGCTGTCGATACCGTTCTGGCGACGGATATGGATCCCTGCTTCCAGCAGTGGCGGCAGGTTAGGCGAGGCAAAGGCGTCGAAACCGTCAGCGTGCGCCTTGGTGGTACGGTTGCCGCGGAACAGTTTGTTGTTGAAGAACAGACTGACTTCATTCACCGGATGGTTGGCGGCCAGGTACAGCGCGTTCAGCAGGTTGGTTTGACCGTCGGAACGCAGTTCAGCCAGAGGGATTTGCGAACCGGTGACGATCACCGGCTTGGCCAGGTTTTCCAGCATGAACGACAGCGCCGAAGCGGTGAAGGCCATGGTGTCGGTACCGTGCAGGATCACGAAGCCATCATAGAGGTGGTAATTCTTTTTGATGTCGTCGGCGATATGCTGCCAGTCTTCCGGCGTCATATCGGAGGAATCGATCAGCGGCGCATATTCATGAATGGTGAAGTCCGGCATCTCCGGCCGGTGAAACTCAGGCATCAAGGCCAGTTGGCGCTGCAGGTGACCGGACACCGGGATGTAGCCGTGATCGGAGCGTTGCATGCCGATGGTACCGCCGGTATAAGCGACGTAAATCGATTTCTTTTGCATGGTCATTGTTTTAACAGAAATATGATGGGCTGAATTATAGGGGGATAAGCGCAGAAAAAAAGCCCGGCGGGTGCCGGGCTGAGGATTAATTTGTTAGCGGACTTCTCCGCAGGTCAAACAGATGGCATAGCGGTTTTGCGGATCGTTCAGGTTGTTGAACAAACCCGGCTGTTCTTTCACCGCCATGGCTACCGACGCCAGCGGCGCAGGCAGCATTGACTGAATGGCTGCCGGCAGCATGGCGTGAATAGACACGCCAAACTGGCTGAGTACCATATCGGTCAGGCTTGGCGTATCGACAAACCAGTTAAGCTGCCATTGTTTCAACTGCGCCAGTTCGGCCGCTTTTTTCACCGCGTCGTCAAAATCGCCCAACTGATCGACCAGACCGTTGGTTTTGGCATCGCTGCCCAACCACACGTGCCCCTGAGCAATTTGGTCAACCTGCTGGGGCGTCATTTTGCGGGCCTTGGCGACCAGATCGATAAAGTTTTGATAACCTTTCTCGATGTTCAACTGCATCATCTGCGAGAACTCTGGTGGCAGCGCCTTGGTCACCGCCAGATCCGCCAGCGGCGAGGTGGCCACACCGTCGGTATGCACGCCAATGCTGTCCAGCGTCTGCTCATAGGTGTTGATCACCCCGAAGATGCCGATAGAGCCGGTGAGGGTGCTCGGGCTGGCGATGATGTAGTCCGCCGGGGTAGAGACCCAATAACCGCCCGATGCCGCCATACCGCCCATGGAAACCACCACTGGTTTTCCGGCGGTGCGTACTGCGGCCAGTTCGGAGCGGATCACTTCAGAAGCGCTGACGCTGCCCCCTGGGCTGTTAACCCGGAAGATAACCGCTTTGATCGCCGGATCCAGTCGTGCCTGACGCAGTTCCGCGGCGGTGGTGTCACCCCCAACGGTGCCTGGCGTCTGCGGGCCGTCCATGATCGCGCCGTTGGCGAAGATCACGGCAATTTTGCCTCCCTGATCTGGCGCCGCTTTTGGCTGATAGTCATAGATGCTGGTGGCGTTGAAATCGTTCGCCTGCTTGTCCCAACCGAAAGTCTTGATCAGTTGGTTCTCAATGACGGTGCGGGAAGCCAGCTCGTCAACCAGTTTATTGTCCAGCGCGTACTTGGCGGTATCGCCACCGGCGGCCTGTAAGCCGGTCAACACGCCCGCCGCACCGGGGAACAGTTGCTGCGCGGTGATCTGACGGTTGGCGGCTACCGTATCCAGGTAGTTCTGCCACAGCCCGCCAATCCAGCGGCTGTCGGCCTCACGGGCGGCCGGTGACATATCGTCACGGATCAGCGGTTCTACCGCAGATTTATAGGTACCCACGCGGAAGATATTGGTGGTGACCTTGAGTTTCTCCAACAGGGATTTGTAGTAAAGATTGTTGGTGGCGAAACCGTGCAGATCGACGGCGCCCTGTGGCGACAGATAAACCTTGTTGGCGTAGCTGGCCAGATAGTATTGCGTCTGGTTATAGCTGTCGCCAATGGCGAAAATCGGTTTCCCGCTGTCGCGGAATTCCCGCAGCGCCTTGCCCATATATTGCAGCGAAGGCTGATCGGCGCCGGCAAAATCATTTAACTGCAATACCATGCCGGTAATGTTTTTGTCGTCCTTGGCTTTGCGGATGCTGTCAACCACGTCAAACAGGGAGTTTTCCTGCAGACGGTTACTGGACGCACCCAGCAGTTCACGGCCCCATTGGCGCACTTTGTTGTTCATCGAAGGTTGGTCAACGACCACGCCGCTCAAGTCCACCAGTAACGCACCGCGAGTAGGCACGGCAGGGGTGGTTGCGCTCTGGAATGAAAGATAGATGCCAACCCCAACCAGGATCAGCAACACCAGGAACAGATTAAGGATCAGTTCCCTGATAAAGTTCAGCAGACGCCATGTCCACCTGAAAACGCCGGCAATGATTTGCCACAATGTGCGCATGTGCTCTCCAGCAAGAGTCGAGAATGTTCCGCTATCCTAATGAGCGGCCGAGGAAATGTCAGCTTTAAATCGTGTGTCACAGAGGGTATTACCGACGCTGTCACTCGCCGTTTAGCTATGTTAACGTGATCGTAATGAAAATTGTTATCAGGAGTTTACGATGGATGCACTGGATCTTTTACTGAACCGCCGTTCGGCCTCACGCCTCGCCGAGCCTGCGCCCACCAATGAGGCTCGTCAAAATATCATCAACGCGGGCCTGCGGGCACCTGACCACGGCGCATTGCAGCCATGGCGTTTCGTGATGATTGAAAACCAGGGCCTGGAGCGCTTCAGCCAATTGTTACAAGCTGCTGCAAAGCAGGACGAAATGGACGAAGCGGCTATTGAGAAGGCGACAAAAGCGCCGTTCCGTGCACCGCTGATCATCACCGTAGTGGCGCATTGCACCGAAGAAACCAAGGTGCCGCGCTGGGAGCAGGTAGTTTCTGCCGGTTGTGCGGTACAGGCGATGCAGATGGCCGCGCTGGCGCAAGGTTTCAACGGCATCTGGCGTACCGGGGCCTGGACCGAACATCCTCTGGTTCGCGAAGCCTTTGGCTGCCGTGAGCAGGACGAAATTGTTGGCTTCCTGTATTTGGGGACTCCTCAGTTGAAAGCCGCAACCAAAGTTGTCGCACCGGACAGCACGCCGTTCGTCAGCTACTTCTAATAAACTCCGGCGCAGGGTTGCCGCAAAAATGCGTTAAATCCCGCCATTCTGTGTTGTTTCTGAGCAGGCTGTTCGGTTATCGACAGCCCGCTCTTACCATTCCCCTCGGCAAGCGCTACCCTATGATATCTTGAATGCCGTTAACCGAAGGGAGTGGTATATGACATCGCCAGCGATCCGTTTAACCCAGTACAGCCATGGCGCAGGCTGCGGTTGTAAAATCTCACCGAAAGTTCTCGAAACTATTCTGCACAGCGAGCGGGAGAAGTTTGTCGATCCGCGTTTGCTGGTGGGCAATGAAACCCGTGACGATGCTGCGGTGTATGACATCGGCAACGGCGTTGGCATTATCAGCACTACCGATTTCTTTATGCCTATCGTTGATAACCCGTTCGACTTCGGCCGCATCGCGGCAACCAATGCCATCAGCGACGTTTATGCCATGGGCGGTAAACCGATCATGGCGATTGCCATTCTGGGTTGGCCGATAGCCAAGCTGCCGCCGGAAGTCGCGCAACAGGTGATCGACGGTGGGCGCTATGCCTGCCAACAGGCGGGGATCGCGTTGGCAGGCGGCCATTCTATCGATGCGCCTGAGCCTATTTTTGGCCTGGCGGTTACCGGCATCGTCAGCACCGAGCGGGTGAAGAAAAACAGCGCGGCCCGGGCCGGAGCGCGGTTATTCCTGACCAAACCTCTGGGCATTGGCGTGCTGACCACCGCCGAGAAGAAAAGTAAGCTGCGGCCTGAACATGAAGGTCTGGCGACCGAGGTCATGTGCCAACTGAACAAACCGGGCGCGGATTTTGCCGATGTCGAAGGCGTAACGGCGATGACCGACGTGACCGGTTTCGGTCTGCTGGGCCACCTGAGTGAGGTTTGCCAGGGGTCAGGATTGCAGGCGACGGTCTGGTTTGAGCAAGTGCCAAAACTGCCGGACATCGAGCGCTATATTGACGAAGGCTGCGTGCCGGGCGGCACCGGGCGCAACTTTGAAAGTTACGGCCATCTGGTGGGTGAAATGACCAGCCTGCAGCGGCAATTGTTATGCGATCCGCAAACCTCCGGTGGCTTGCTGCTGGCTGTGTTGCCGGAAGCGGAACAGCAGGTTCAGGCGATTGCCGAACGTCACGGCATTCAGCTACAGGCCATCGGTGAACTGCATACGGCCGTTGCGGGCAAGCCGCTGATCGAGGTTGTGTAGTGTCTACTACGCTGGAGCGGGTAGATACCCAGGATTATCGACGTATTTTTTTGCAGGACATCCCGCTGATTGACGTGCGCGCGCCGGTTGAGTTTCAGCAGGGCGCTTTTGCCAATGCGGTAAACCTGCCGTTGATGAACGACGATGAACGGCAGGCTGTTGGCACCTGTTACAAACAGCAGGGTCAGCAGGCGGCGATTGCCCTGGGCCACAGCCTGGTTAACGGCCGATTGCGCGAGCAGCGCACGGCGGCGTGGCTGGCGCAATGCGCGCAATGGCCAGAAGGTTACCTCTACTGTTTTCGCGGCGGTTTGCGTTCGCAACTGGTACAGCAATGGCTACGTGAGGCTGGAGTGACCTATCCGCGCATTATTGGCGGCTACAAGGCGCTGCGTCAGTTCTTGCTGACCACGTTGGAACAAAGTGCCGAACTGCCGATGGTGCTGATCGGCGGCAATACCGGCAGCGGCAAAACGGTGTTGGTCAATGAGCTGGCCGAAGGTATCGATCTGGAGGGCGCGGCCCGGCATCGCGGTTCAGCTTTTGGCCGAACGCTGGTGGCACAAAGCGGCCAGATTGATTTTGAGAATCGTCTGGCTGTGTTATTGCTGAAAAAACAGCATGGTGGCTGCCGCCGCTGGGTGTTGGAGGATGAAGGGCGCATTATCGGCAGCAACAATCTGCCGTTACCCATCTTCAACCGCATGCAGCAAGCGCCGGTGGCCGTTATCGACGATCCGTTCGAGGTGCGTCTGGCACGGCTGCAGCATGAATATATCGATCGCATGCGCCTGGAGTTTGAACAGGCTCTGGGGGCGGAGCCGGGTTGGCAAAAATACGATGAGTATCTGCACCATGGGCTGTTCGCCATTCGCCGTCGTTTGGGTCTGGAGCGTTTTCAGCAGCTGACGAAGAGCCTGGAATCGGCGTTACAGCGCCACTATGTCAGCGGTAATAGTGACGCGCATCAGGAGTGGCTGGTGCCGTTGTTGCAGCACTACTATGATCCGATGTATCACTATCAATTGGAAAAGAAATCCCAGCGGATCGTATTCCGCGGGAATTATGCTGAAGTAAGAGAATTCCTGATGACGTATAGCCAGAATAACGGTGAATAATGCGACTGTTTATTGCCGAGAAACCGAGTTTGGCGCGCGCCATTGCCGACGTACTTCCCAAACCGCATCGCCGCGGCGACGGATTTATCGCCTGCGGTAACAATGATGTGGTGACCTGGTGTGTGGGCCACTTATTAGAGCAGGCGCAGCCTGATGCTTACGACAGCCGCTATGCGCGCTGGTCGCTGGCGGACTTGCCAATCATCCCAGAGAAGTGGCAGTTGCAGCCGCGCCCGTCGGTGAGCAAGCAGCTTAATGCGATCAAAAAACTGTTGCATGAAGCCGATGAGGTGGTGCACGCAGGTGACCCGGATCGCGAAGGCCAACTGCTGGTGGACGAAGTGCTCGACTATCTGGCGCTGACGCCGGAAAAACGGCACAGCGTACGCCGTTGCCTGATCAACGATCTCAACCCGCAGGCGGTGGAACGTGCCATAGAGCGGCTGCGTGATAACCGCGATTTTATCCCTTTGTGTGTATCTGCCCTGGCGCGTTCCCGCGCTGATTGGTTGTATGGCATCAACATGACCCGTGCCTACACCATTTTGGGGCGCAATGCCGGTTATGACGGCGTGTTGTCCGTTGGGCGGGTGCAAACGCCAGTATTGGGGCTGGTGGTACGGCGGGACGAAGATATCGAAAACTTCGTGTCGAAAGACTTTTTCGAAGTAAAAGCGCACATCGTGACGCCGAAAGAGGAGCGATTCGTCGCCCTGTGGCAACCCAGCGACTCCTGCGAACCCTATCAGGATGAGGAAGGGCGTCTGCTGCATCGACCTTTGGCGGAGCACGTGCTTAAGCGCATCGAGGGCCAACCGGCGCTAGTCACCTCCTATAATGATAAACGGGAATCAGATACCGCTCCGCTGCCGTTTTCATTGTCGACCTTGCAAATCGAAGCTTCCAAACGTTTTAACTTGAGTGCCCAGCAGGTGCTGGATGTCTGTCAGCGCCTGTACGAAACCCATAAGTTAATCACTTACCCGCGTTCTGATTGCCGCTACCTTCCGGAAGAGCATTTCGCCGGGCGTCATTCGGTGTTGAACGCCATCAGTGTTCATCAACCGGATCTTTATCCGCAGCCGGTGATCGACAGCGATCGTCGTAACCGTTGCTGGGATGACAAGAAGGTGGATGCCCACCACGCTATTATTCCGACAGCCCGTGCCAGCAAAGTCAGCCTGAGTCAGGACGAACTGAACGTTTATGGGCTGGTTGCCCGACAGTACCTGATGCAGTTTTGCCCGGATGCGATGTTCCGCAAATGCGTCATTGAGCTGGATATCGCCGGAGGCAAGTTTATCGCCAAGGCACGCTTTCTGGCTGAAGCAGGGTGGCGCACGCTATTGGGCAGCAAAGAGCGCGATGAAGAAAACGAAGGCGCACCATTACCGGTTGTGGCGAAGGATGACGAACTGCTGTGCGAACGCGGTGAAGTGGTTGAGCGTCAGACGCAGCCGCCGCGTCCGTTCACCGATGCCAGTCTGCTTTCCGCCATGACCGGTATTGCACGTTTTGTTCAGGATAAAGCGCTAAAGAAAATCCTGCGAGCGACCGATGGTTTAGGGACCGAGGCCACGCGCGCAGGCATTATTGAGTTGCTGTTCAAGCGGGCGTTTTTGTATAAGAAAGGGCGTTATATTCATTCCAGCGAAACCGGTCGGGCGTTGATCCATTCGCTGCCGGATATTGCAGCCCGTCCGGATATGACGGCGAACTGGGAGGCTACGCTGACGCAAATCAGTGAGAAATCCTGTCGCTATCAGGACTTTATGCAACCTCTGGTGGGGA
Organism: Serratia sp. BIGb0234; assembly: GCF_024809915.1. Classification (NCBI taxonomy): domain Bacteria; kingdom Pseudomonadati; phylum Pseudomonadota; class Gammaproteobacteria; order Enterobacterales; family Yersiniaceae; genus Serratia; species Serratia sp. BIGb0234. Next base: position 125,543 of record NZ_JANUEI010000002.1, on the reverse strand, counting down.
CTTTGCAGGAGCTGATTTATCAGGCCAAGCAGAGCCGGGCGAGTATGGCGTTTCGCGGGTTGCCGCCGCCACCTTCCTCCGGGGCAAAAAAACGCAAGAAAAGCGCCGGCAAGGCGCGGGAGAAGAGCGAATGAATTACGCCTTACTGATGCTGACCACTGGCGCACTGCTATTTTCGTCGGCAGTCATGGCCAACCGTGGCGATGTGGACGTGGTGGTGCCGGTGTCACCGGAAATTTGGGGTGCGGCGAAAAGCGCGGTGGCTCAACCTGTCGTGCAACCTTGCAGCCGCTGCTGTATTTATCAGGACCAAAACTATTCTGAAGGGGCGGTACTGAAGGTGGAAGGGGAAGTGCTGCAGTGCGTGCGCGATCCCAACGTGGTGGGAACCAATCCGCTGATCTGGATCCGTCTGAAGAAGTGACGCGGTAACGTCAACGGCTCAGGCTTTTGAGGTTAAACTGGCAATATACGCCGTCAGCAGCGGTACGTCGGCCGGAGCCAGCGGATAGTCAAACGCCTGCTCCGGCGTGATCCAAACAAAGTCGGCATGGCAGCGGTTCTGTAATTCGCCACTGAATGCCTCGACACGCCACGCATGTAACCTAATCACCCGCTCAGTTTGCTGCCACGTATTACTGGCGACGTAATTGCCGACGCTGGCCACAATCCCCAACTCTTCGTCCAGTTCACGCGCCAGGGCTTGAGGCTGACTTTCGCCCACTTCAACTTTTCCGCCGGGGAACTCCCACAGGCCGGCTTGATCGCTGTCGGCATCGCGTTGCGCCAGTAAAATTTTGCCATTCTTTTCGATAATGGCGGCGACGACATCGATAATTTTCATCTTTACCACAGAGAGAAACCCCGGCCGGGGCCGGGGTTGGGTTAATTACAGCGAGAACTCCGCCCAAACCGGCGCGTGATCCGAAGGTTTTTCCATCCCGCGGATATCATAATCGATGCCGGTGGCGATACAACGCGCGGCCAGTGGCGTGCTGGCTAACAGCAGATCAATGCGCAGGCCGCGGTTTTCATCAAAGCCGCGCGAACGGTAGTCGAACCAAGAGAACTGATCGTTGCGTTCTGGGTTGGCGTGGCGATAGGTATCCACCAGGCCCCAGTTCAGCAGGCGATCCATCCATTCACGTTCTTCCGGCAGGAAAGAGCATTTACCGGTGCGCAACCAGCGCTTGCGGTTCTCTTCACCGATACCGATATCATAATCGCTTGGGCTGATATTGACGTCGCCCATCACCAGTACCGGTGAGTCTACCGACATCTGCTGCTCAAGGTAGTTTTGCAGATCCTGATAGAAGCGCGTTTTGGCAGGAAATTTGATCGGGTGGTCACGGCTTTCACCCTGTGGGAAGTAGCCGTTGATCACCGTCAAAGTGCCCTGCGGCGTAGCCAGGTCGGCCATGATGATGCGACGTTGTGCGTCTTCCTCATCGGTAGGGAAACCGCGACGCACGGCCAGCGGCTTTTCTTTGGTTAGCAGTGCTACGCCGTAATGGCCTTTTTGTCCGTGATAGAACACGTGATAGCCGTACTGGCTGACGTCTTCCAATGGAAACATATCATCGTGAACTTTGGTTTCTTGCAGACCGATCACGTCGGGTTGGTGCTGCTCGATAATTGCGGCCAGTTGGTGCGGACGCGCGCGCAGTCCATTGATATTAAAAGAGACAAACTTCATGAGCGGTGCCGTTTATGCGAGAAAAATGTGTTGAGATAGTAGCAGAGTTTGGCCGGAAATGTAACGCGGGCCAGCGGCAATGGCCGCCGCTGGCAAGCCGGATTATTTCGCCCAGCGGTCGTAATTTTTGGGCTGATAGTCGTCGAATTGTTGCAGCAAGGTTTGTGCGGATTCGCTGATGTGCATGGTGCCGAGGTAGTCATGGCGCATAAAGCCCTGATCGGCCACGTGCTGCAGGAAATTGTTTAGCGGGCGGTAGAAACCGTTCACGTCGAGCAGGCCCACCGGTTTGCTGTGATAGCCAATCTGGCCCCAGGTCCAGATTTCAAACAGTTCTTCCAGCGTTCCTATGCCGCCAGGCAGGGCGATAAAACCGTCTGCCAGCGCCGCCATACGTGCTTTGCGGGTATGCATGTCAGGGACCACTTCCAGCTCGGTCAGGCCACGATGCGCGGTTTCTGCTTCGACCAATCGCTCAGGAATGATGCCAACGGCTTCGCCACCGGCGGCTAACACGGCATCCGCGACAATGCCCATTAGCCCTTTTTTACCGCCACCGTAGATTAAACGTCGACCCTGGGCCGCGAGAGTTTGGCCCAGTTGCCGTGCATTTTCGGCATATGCAGGGTTAACACCTTCGCTTGCTCCGCAAAAAACGCAGATATTGTTACGCATGCACTTTTTTCCTTACTGCATTAAAGAAGCCAGTGGTATAGCGAATTGTTGGCCGGAGTTCAAGTTGAGGATGTGCTGAAGGGTTAAGGGAATTGATAAATGAGATATCGGATTGCCAAGGATTGATTTGATTCAGGGGAGCATACAAGGATGGTGGTGGGGGAAGGATTCGAACCTTCGAAGTCTGTGACGGCAGATTTACAGTCTGCTCCCTTTGGCCGCTCGGGAACCCCACCATGGTATTCATGGCTTTACAAATTGTAGTTCCGGTTTTATCCGGAAGAAACCTGGCCGGTTTCCTTACTGCGTCTTCGCTCTTGGCAGAGAGAAGATGGTGGTGGGGGAAGGATTCGAACCTTCGAAGTCTGTGACGGCAGATTTACAGTCTGCTCCCTTTGGCCGCTCGGGAACCCCACCACTGGCCTTGCTTGCGAAACGTCTGTCTCGGTAAGCGGGGCGCATCATATCAAATGAAGCGCGCGTGTAAAGTATTGAAATGCAGAAAATGAATCGTTTGCCGATTTTTTACCCTTGGCGGTGCATCCCTGAACGAAAGGCACCGCTTTATTGAGCAATTACAGAATAACCGTCCGGTTGCCGTATACAAATACGCGCTGCGCCAACACGTGATAAAGCGCACGGCTAAGCGCGTTTTTCTCAACGTCACGTCCGGCGCGCATCATATCTTCGGCAGAGTAGGTGTGATCGACGTGGATCACGTCCTGCATGATGATCGGGCCTTCATCCAGATTATCGTTAACGTAGTGCGCCGTGGCGCCGATGATTTTTACGCCGCGCTCGTAAGCCTGATGATAAGGCCTTGCGCCGATAAAGGCCGGCAGGAAGGAGTGGTGAATATTGATCACCTGGTTCGGGTAGTGCTGTACGAATGCTGGCGTCAATACGCGCATATATTTGGCCAGTACCACGTAGTCCGGTTGGTATTGGTCGATCTGGGCCATCATTTTCTGATCGTGCTGATCGCGAGTCAGGCCTTCATGACTGACCAGATGGAATGGGATGTCGAAACGTTCTACCAGCGTTTGCAGCGTATCGTGGTTGCCGATAACCGCCGCGATCTCCACGTCCAGGCCACCGTAGGCGCTTTTCATCAGCAGGTCGCCCAGGCAATGTGCTTCTTTGGTCACCAGCACGACAATGCGGCGGCGGCCGGAGTTATGCAGTTCACGAACCGAGCCTGCCGGCAGCGCGCTGTCGAGATCCGCCAGCAACGTGGTGTCGTTGAAAATGCCTTCCAACTCGGTACGCATAAAGAAGCGACCGGTACGGTGATCGACGAACTCGTTGTTCTGAACAATGTTGAGCTCATGCTTATAGCAAATATTGGTGATCTTGGCGATCAGGCCTTTGGCATCCGGGCAAATGGTGCGCAAAACTTTTCTTTGTACATTTTGGTGTGGCATGGGGATGAGGATCCTGTCTGATACGGTATGTCCTGTCTGCGCAGGCGAGAATTTTATCGCTTTCATTTTCAGGCCATCGCCTGAAATCTCTTGAGCACGGTGACTGCCGGCTAACGCCCGCAGCACTTTTTATATTTTTTTCCTGAGCCGCATGGGCAAATGGCATTTCTGCCAGGCTGAGGTTTGGTTCCGTCAATATAATACCAGCGTTGGCCAAGCTGAAGGAAGCGCGAGCGTTCGTGCATCGCCCTTTGCTCACCGGTGCTGCCGTCGATGAAGCGGGCAATGAACTCGACAAAACCTTCACTGGCCTCATGGCCGGGTTTTTCTTCCACCACCGTCAGGCCGAGCCATTCGGTGTCTTTGAAACTGTCGACGATGCCATTGCGCCATTCTGCCGCGTGGCAGTCGGGGTGCCAGGTAGCAATCAGATAATCCACGTTGTGTTTTACGTAAGCGCTAAAGCGCGAACGCATTAACTGTCCGGGGGTCGATGGCGTTTGGCTACCGTTGATGTAGGGCTCGCAGCATGCGCTATACTCCACTCCGCCGCCGCAGGGGCATAATTCGGACAAGGTGACTCCTAAAATGGCCGGAACCTGAGGAACGGGCCGATGCCGAAAGAAATTTAGCGCATATGTTACCTAACATTATTCGATCGTGACAATCTACGCTGACAGCGTCATTGATACAATTCACCGGGCAAAGGGCGGAAACTATGCGAAAAATAAAGATTGGATTGGCATTGGGCGCGGGTTCGGCGAAGGGGTGGGCGCATATCGGCGTGATCAACGCGCTAAAGAAGTTGGGCGTTGAGGTCGATATAGTAGCCGGCTGCTCGGTGGGTGCCCTGGTGGGGGCCGCTTTTGCCAGCCATCGTTTGCCCGCTATGGAAACCTGGGTGCGTTCGTTCAGCTATTGGGACGTGATCCGATTGATGGACTTGTCCTGGCAACGGGGCGGGCTGCTACGCGGTGAACGGGTTTTCAACGCGGTGGGACAATTGCTGAAGATCGATGATATCGCCGAGTGCTCACTCAAATTCGGCGCCGTGGCAACCAATCTCAGTACCGGGCGTGAGCTGTGGTTGACGGAAGGCGATATTCATCAGGCGGTGCGTGCGTCGTGCAGCATGCCGGGCCTGTTGGCACCGGTCTGGTTTGATGGCTATTGGCTGGTGGATGGCGCAGTGGTGAATCCTGTGCCTATTTCATTGACCCGTGCATTGGGCGCCGACATCGTCATCGCCGTCGATTTGCAGCATGATGCTCATTTAATGCAGCAAGATTTGTTTTCGGTACGTAATCATGACGTAGAAGCGCCACAAGATCTCCCCGCCCGCAACTGGCGGGGGCGTTTAAGAGAACGAATCAGCAAAATGACGGCCAGAAAGCCTAATTTCACCCCAACGGCGATGGAAATCATGGGGACGTCGATCCAGGTTCTGGAAAATCGCCTGAAACGTAACCGCATGGCCGGCGACCCGCCAGATGTGTTGATTCAGCCCTATTGTCCGCAGATTTCCACGCTGGATTTCCATCGAGCGGATGAGGCAATCGCAGCTGGGAAATTGGCGGTAGAAAAACAGATCGATATGCTGTTGCCGTTGATAAAAAACAAATAACTACCGGTTTGCGGGAAAATACTCCACCGTTGGAAAAATTTCCGGCAAGCATAAATGGCCTTTTTGAGCCACTATTACACTATGGAAAGGGAAGAGGCACGGCTGATGGCATTACCATTGACTCACAAGCGCATTTTGGTGGTCGAGGACGAACTGGTTTTTCGTTCGGTGCTTGTTGGCTATTTGAAATCGTTGGGAGCAGAAACCAGTGAGGCGCCCAATGGTTTGCTGGCCTTGAGTCTGGTGGATGACGTTCATCCGGATTTAATCCTGTGCGATCTGGCGATGCCGGAAATGGACGGGATAGAGTTTGTCGAACATCTTCGCCTGCAGGGCGTACAAATTCCGGTGTTGGTGATATCGGCAACCGATAAAATGGCCGATATCGCCAAAATGCTGCGGTTAGGCGTACAGGACGTGTTGTTAAAGCCGGTGACCGATCTTAATCGTCTGCGTGAAGCGGTGCTGGGTTGTCTGTATCCCAATATGTTCACGTCCCCGGCGATTGAAGAAGTGGAGCTGTTACAGGACTGGGACGCGCTGAGTAAAAACCCCTCCGAAGCGGTGAAGCTACTCAAACAGTTGCAGCCTCCAGTGCAGCAGACCGTTGCCCATTGCCGGATTAATTATCGGCAATTAACCACCGGTGAAAACCCCGGGCTGGTACTGGATATTGCGGCGCTGTCGGATAAGGATCTGGCTTTCTATTGTCTGGATGTGACGCGTGCAGGGGATAATGGCGTATTGGCGGCGCTACTGTTGCGAGCTTTATTTAATGGGTTACTGCAAGATCATTTAGCGAATCAGCGTCAAAGGCTGCCGCAAATGAGCGCATTGTTAAAGCAAGTTAATCAATTATTACGCCAAGGCAAGTTGGAAGGGCAATTCCCACTGCTGGTGGGTTATTACCACGCCGAATATAAAAACCTGATTCTGGTCTCCGCCGGCCTGCATGCCAATGTGAATACCGGCGACAATCAAATTCAATTGAGCAACGGCGTGCCGCTCGGCACGCTGGGTGCCACCTACATGAATCAAATCAGCCAGCACTGTGCTGCCTGGCAGTGTCAGGTTTGGGGTTCTGGCGGGCGACTGCGGTTGATGCTCAGTGCCGAATAATCCCAACGGCTAAAATAGTATTTGAAATCCAGATATTTGAGATGCTTATTTTTACCTCAGTTAACCCCTTGGGTAATTGTCCTAAATTCTTTCTATTTGTGCTGCGGTTAATGCCAGACAGTCATAAGCTGGTATACTCCGAAGGTTTTTATATGGCGAAAAAGCTCATAAAGTGAGCGCTATTAAGAGAGGAAATAATGCCTGCTGTAAATCGTAAAGTCAGAAAGGCTGTGATCCCGGTTGCAGGCTTGGGAACACGGATGTTACCGGCGACAAAAGCCATTCCAAAAGAAATGCTGCCGCTGGTCGACAAACCCCTGATCCAATACGTGGTTAATGAATGTATTGCCGCGGGGATTAACGAGATTGTGCTGGTTACCCATTCCTCCAAGAATTCGATCGAAAACCATTTCGATACCAGCTTTGAGTTGGAAGCGATGCTGGAAAAGCGCGTTAAGCGCCAGTTGCTGGACGAAGTGCAGTCCATCTGTCCGAAGGGCGTGACCGTGATGCAGGTACGTCAGGGCGTTGCCAAAGGGCTTGGGCACGCCATTATGTGTGCCTATCCGCTGGTGGGTGACGAGCCGGTGGCCGTGATTTTGCCTGACGTAATCCTTGATGAGTACAGCTCCGATCTTAAAAAAGACAACTTGCACGAAATGCTGCAGCGGTTTGAGCAAACCGGCATCAGCCAGATCATGGTTGAACCCGTACCGCATAAAGATGTCGGTAATTACGGCGTAGCCGATTGCAAAGGCTACGCACTGCAGCCGGGTGAAAGTGCTCCGATGGTCAGCGTCGTCGAGAAGCCATCACCGGACGAAGCGCCTTCCAATCTGGCGATTGTAGGACGCTATGTGCTTTCTGCGGATATTTGGCCGCTGCTGTCGAAAACCCCTCCGGGCGCCGGCAATGAAATCCAGCTTACCGACAGCATCGAAATGCTGATGCAGCAAGAAACGGTTGAAGCCTATCACCTGAAAGGGATCAGCCATGACTGCGGCAACAAGCTGGGCTATATGCAGGCGTTTGTCGAATACGGCATGCGTCATCCGACACTCGGCAAAGATTTTTCGCAGTGGTTGAATCAGTTACTCGCCGCTGATAAAGAATAATTTATTTATCTTTCGTCTTAATTTGAAAAACTAGGATTTTCCCATGAAAGTAACAGTTTTTGGTATTGGCTATGTTGGCCTGGTGCAGGCTGCGGTGTTGGCTGAAGTCGGCCATGACGTTATGTGTATTGATATAGACGAACGTAAAGTCGAAAACCTGAAGAAAGGGAATATCCCTATTTTTGAGCCAGGCTTAACGCCATTGGTTCAGCAGAACTATGAAGCCGGCCGCCTGCATTTTACCACCGATGCCAAGGCTGGGGTGGCGCATGGTGCCATTCAATTTATCGCGGTGGGAACACCGCCGGATGAAGACGGTTCTGCCGATTTGAAATACGTGACTGCCGTTGCGCGCACCATCGCGGAGCACATGACCGAACACAAAGTGGTGATCGACAAATCTACCGTGCCGGTCGGCACCGCAGATAAAGTCCGCCAGGTGATGGAAGAAACCCTGCAAAAACGTGGCAGCAAAGTGCCTTTCGATGTGGTTTCCAACCCAGAGTTCCTGAAGGAAGGGGCAGCGGTAGCAGACTGCATGCGTCCTGAGCGCATCGTAATCGGTACCGATAACAAAGATGTGATCGAGCCTATTCGTGAACTGTACGAGCCGTTTAACCGCAATCACGATCGCATGATCATGATGGATATTCGCAGTGCCGAGTTGACTAAATATGCCGCCAACTGCATGCTGGCGACCAAAATCAGCTTTATGAACGAAATGTCCAACCTGGCCGAAATGCTGGGGGCGGATATTGAGAAAGTACGCCAGGGTATCGGTTCAGACTCCCGTATCGGTTATCACTTTATCTATCCAGGCTGCGGCTACGGCGGCTCCTGTTTCCCGAAAGACGTTCAGGCGCTGATCCGCACTGCGGAACATATTGGCTACCAGCCAAAACTGTTGCAGGCCGTAGAGCAGGTTAACTACCAGCAGAAGTATAAGCTGACCAAATTTATCAAGCAGCATTTCGGTGATGACCTGAAAGGCAAAACCTTTGCGCTATGGGGCTTGGCATTCAAACCGAATACCGACGATATGCGCGAAGCCTCCAGCCGGGTGCTGATGGAGCAACTGTGGGAAGCGGGCGCTATCGTTCAGGCTTACGATCCTGAAGCGATGAATGAAGTGCAACGTATTTACGGTCAACGTGACGATCTGAAGCTGGTAGGGACCAAAGAAGCGGCGCTGCATGGGGCTGATGCGTTGGTTATCTGTACTGAGTGGCAGAATTTCCGTGCGCCGGACTTCGATGTGATTAAGGGTGCGCTGAAGCAGCCGGTGATCTTTGATGGTCGCAACCTGTTTGATCCAGAGCGTCTGGAAAGCCGAGGCTTCACTTATTATGCGATTGGTCGCGGTGCGTCCATTCAGCCGGTTATTTAAGGGTTAACTATGAAATTCCTGGTTACGGGCGCGGCCGGTTTTGTCGGTTTTCACGTTGCTGAGCGGCTATTAGCTGCGGGGCATCAGGTTGTCGGTATCGATAACCTGAATGATTATTACGATGTGGGCCTGAAAATGGCCCGTCTTGAGCTGCTGGCGGATAAGCCAGCTTTCCAGTTTATTAAGCTGGATTTGGCCGATCGAGAGGGGATGGCGCAGTTATTCGCAGAACACCAGTTCCAGCGAGTGATCCATCTGGGTGCGCAAGCTGGCGTGCGCTATTCGCTGGAGAATCCACTGGCGTATGCGGACGCAAATCTCATCGGGCATTTAAACGTGCTGGAAGGCTGCCGACACAATAAGGTCGAACATCTGTTATATGCTTCGTCCAGCTCGGTATATGGCCTGAATCGTAAGCTGCCGTTTGCGACTGAAGATTCGGTCGATCACCCTGTATCATTGTATGCGGCAACCAAGAAAGCCAATGAGTTGATGTCGCACAGCTATTCTCACCTGTATGGTCTCCCAACCACCGGCCTGCGTTTCTTTACCGTCTATGGCCCGTGGGGGCGTCCAGATATGGCGCTGTTCAAATTCACCAAGGCCATATTGGCGGGTGACAGTATCGATGTATATAACCACGGTGAGATGCACCGTGACTTTACCTACATCGACGATATTGCCGAGTCTATTGTCCGCTTGCAGGCGGTTATTCCTCAGCCAAATGCTGACTGGACGGTAGAGCAGGGATCGCCGGCGACCAGTTCTGCCCCATACCATGTTTATAATATCGGCAATAGCAGCCCGGTGAAGCTGATGAAATATATCAGTGCACTGGAACAGGCGTTAGGGATTGAAGCGCGTAAAAATATGCTGCCTATGCAACCTGGCGACGTGTTAGATACCAGTGCCGATACCGCCGAGCTCTATCGCGTGATTGGATTTAAACCGGAAACCAGCGTTGAAGAAGGCGTGAAACGCTTTGTTGAATGGTATAAATCATTTTATAAAGCTCAGTAATTGAGCAGTGCGTTAATGCTATAAGGGGCTCAGGCCCCTTTTTTTATGCTTTGGAAAAATGAAGGGCTCTGCCGTTAGCTGGCGGATAAATGGGGCTGTCCATTAGGATAATTACGCAAAGCCCAGTGGGGGCTCTAAGAAACCTGAAAATAAGCATAACAAAAAGGCTCCCTTGGGAGCCTTTTTAACATGTGACTGGAATGCTATTACAGCAGGAAATCGTCCAGAGATTTACCTTGCTCTTCGATAGCTTTCTTAATCACTGCTGGGGTACGGCCCTGGCCAGTCCAGGTTTTCAGTTCACCGTTTTCGTCTTTATATTGGTATTTAGCTGGACGTGCTGCACGTTTCGCTTTACCTGCGGCTTTAGTTGCAGCCATAGTTTGCAGCAGTTCATTTGGATCAATACCGTCAGCAATCAGCATTTCACGATATTGCTGCAGTTTACGGGTACGTTCTTCAACTTCTGCTTGAGCCTGGCTGTCTTCTTCGCGACGTTCGTTCACAACAACTTCCAGTTTTTCAAGCATCTCTTCCAGCGTTTCCAGGCTGCATTCTCTTGCCTGAGCGCGGAGAGTACGGATGTTGTTCAAAATCTTTAATGCTTCGCTCATTGTCCTAGTCTCAAATTATATTGGTGGGGGGCGTCTGGATAATAATAGAGTGCTCTTTTCTTTTCTGCAATAGCCAAATTGAAAGGAACGCTCAAATTTACCTTTTAAAAGACCTAACCAGAACTCTCTGGCTAATATAAGCGGGGGAGATAAGTATTACAACCTCCCTTTTTAAGTCAAATTTTCTACAGCAGCGCTATGTTTGCTGCACCACAAAGGCATTCATGGCTAAGTTATAATTGTGTTTTATATCAATATAACTCTGAATTCTGTGGGTTAAATCACGAGTTTTAGTCTGCCAACACTGTAAACAATAGGGGTATATCAGTAAAGGTAACGTCAAGAACTGTACCCGGTCTGTTTTATGTCATTAAATACTCAGGCGCGGCGTCTGGAGGGGGTAATAGATTTAATCTTACGCGCTGGCACCTGTTGCAGGGCCGCTTCACGGCATTGGCATAACCATTAATGTTGGGCGCTAATCATTAGTAGTAATTAAATGTGATGACGGACAGAAACCATCCTGTAAATAGATGTAAAAGCGCTATGGTAGCAGAACGGAATGTTTCATTTGAAAGTCGACTATTCGTCTGGCCCGGATATTGATTAATCCCGAGGTGTAAGCCGGTTGTCGCCTTATGGTACACTTGGCTGCTGAATCAACCGCTGAATATTTCTTATACCATTGGAGTAGCGGGCCCATGGCTCAACTTTATTTTTATTACTCTGCTATGAATGCAGGGAAATCTACCGCGTTGCTGCAATCTTCATATAATTATCAAGAACGTGGTATGCGTACGCTGGTGTTTACCGCCGAAATAGATCACCGTTTTGGCGTGGGTAAGGTGAGCTCGCGGATCGGCCTGTCTTCCCAGGCACAGCTGTATAATAATGACTCTATGCTTTTTACGATGATTGCGCAGGAACATCAGCAGCAACCTGTGCACTGCGTTTTGCTTGATGAAAGCCAGTTCCTGACGAAACAGCAGGTCGAGCAATTGTGCGATGTTGTCGATCAGTTGGATATTCCGGTGCTGTGTTACGGTTTGCGTACCGACTTCCTGGGGGAACTGTTTATTGGCAGTCAATATCTGCTGGCCTGGGCAGACAAGTTGGTGGAGCTGAAAACCATTTGCCACTGCGGGCGCAAGGCGAATATGGTGCTGCGACTTGATGAGAGCGGGAAGGCGATGCATGCCGGTGAACAGGTGGTGATTGGCGGTAACGAAAGCTACGTCTCCGTCTGCCGCAAACATTACAAAGAAGCGATACAGGCATTGGAATAGCCTCCAGCGTGCAACAGAGAACCTTGCAGAGCGTTTTGACGCTATTGCGTAGACACTACCGGATTGATGAATAATATCACCGCATAAAAAAACCGCCTTTCGGCGGTTTTTTGTTGGCTCAACTCAATGAACCGTTATTTTTTGGTCTTTTTTACCGTCTTGGCGACAACCGGTGCGGTCAGAACCTCTTCATCAACCGCTTCGCTGAATTTACGGCCGTAGAAGGTATCCAGCATGATTTGCTTGAGTTCAGCAATCAGCGGATAACGAGGGTTAGCGCCGGTACATTGGTCATCAAAGGCGTCTTCAGACAGCTTGTCTACTTTCGCCAGGAAATCGGCTTCGAGCACGCCGGCTTCGCGGATTGAAGCAGGGATGCCCAGTTCGGCCTTGATTTCGTCCAGCCAGGTCAGCAGCTTCTCGATTTTCTGTGCGGTACGGTCGCCCGGTGCGCTCAGGCCCAGATGGTCAGCGATTTCAGCGTAGCGGCGACGCGCTTGTGGGCGGTCGTACTGGCTGAAAGCCGTTTGCTTGGTTGGGTTGTCGTTCGCGTTATAGCGAATGACGTTGGAAATCAGCATAGCGTTGGCCAAACCGTGTGGGATGTGGAACTCGGAGCCCAGTTTGTGGGCCATTGAGTGGCAAACCCCGAGGAAGGCGTTGGCGAACGCGATACCGGCGATGGTCGCAGCATTGTGCACGCGCTCACGGGCTACCGGGTTCTTGGCACCTTCTTTATAGCTGGTTGGCAGATACTCTTTCAGCAGTTTCAACGCTTGCAGCGCCTGACCGTCGGAGTATTCGTTCGCCAGGACTGAAACATAAGCTTCCAGCGCGTGAGTTACCGCATCCAAGCCACCGAAGGCGCACAGGGATTTCGGCATGTTCATGACCAGGTTGGCGTCAACAATCGCCATGTCTGGTGTCAATGCATAATCCGCCAGAGGATATTTCTGGCCGGTTACGTCGTCGGTCACTACTGCAAACGGCGTAACTTCTGAACCGGTACCTGAGGTGGTGGTGACGGCAATCATTTTTGCCTTCACGCCCATTTTCGGGAACTTGTAGATGCGTTTACGGATATCCATAAAGCGCAGCGCCAGGTCTTCGAAGTGGGTTTCAGGGTGTTCGTACAGCACCCACATGATCTTCGCAGCATCCATCGGTGAACCGCCGCCCAGCGCGATGATCACGTCTGGCTTGAAGGAGTTCATCTGTTCAGCGCCTTTACGCACGATGGACAGCGTTGGATCCGCTTCAACTTCAAAGAATACTTCTGTTTCAATGCCGTGCGATTTCAGAACGGAGGTAATCTGGTCTGCATAGCCGTTGTTGAACAGGTAGCGGTCGGTCACAATGAAGGCGCGTTTTGCCCCGTCGGTCGCTACTTCTTCCAGCGCGATTGGCAGTGAGCCACGGCGGAAGTAGATTGATTTCGGAAGTTTATGCCACAACATGTTTTCTGCTCGCTTCGCTACAGTTTTCTTGTTGATCAGGTGTTTTGGACCGACGTTTTCAGAGATGGAGTTACCGCCCCAGGAACCGCAGCCCAGCGTCAGAGACGGAGCGAGTTTGAAGTTGTACAGGTCACCGATCCCACCCTGAGAAGCAGGGGTGTTGATCAGGATACGCGCGGTTTTCATCTTGTCGCCGAAGAAGGCTACGCGTTCCGGCTGGTTATCCTGGTCGGTGTACAGACAAGAGGTGTGACCGATACCGCCCATGGCGACCAGTTTTTCCGCTTTGCTGACGGCGTCTTCAAAGTCTTTGGCGCGATACATAGCCAGCGTTGGCGACAGTTTTTCGTGAGCGAAAGGTTCTGACTCATCGACCAGCTTCACTTCACCGATCAGCACTTTAGTGCTTGCCGGGACTTTGATGCCTGCCATTTCAGCGATTTTCGGTGCTGACTGACCGACGATAGCCGCATTGAGGCCACCGTTTTTCAGGATGATGTCCTGTACGGCCTTCAGCTCTTTACCCTGCAGCATGTAGCCGCCATGGGAAGCGAAACGTTCGCGCACTGCGTCATAGATGGAGTCAACCACGATGACGGATTGCTCAGAGGCGCAAATCACACCGCTGTCGAAAGTTTTAGACATCAGAATAGAGGCCACGACGCGTTTGATATCCGCCGTTTCGTCAACCACTACCGGGGTATTACCCGCACCCACGCCGATGGCCGGTTTGCCGGAGCTGTAGGCTGCTTTCACCATGCCTGGGCCACCGGTGGCCAGGATCAGGTTGATGTCAGGGTGGTGCATCAGCTGGTTGGAGAGTTCAACGGTAGGTTGATCGATCCAGCCGACGATGTCTTTTGGCGCACCGGCGGCAATCGCTGCCTGCAGCACGATATCGGCCGCTTTGTTGGTGGCGTTTTTCGCACGTGGGTGCGGAGAGAAAATGATACCGTTACGGGTTTTCAGGCTGATTAACGCTTTGAAAATGGCCGTGGAAGTTGGGTTGGTGGTGGGTACGATACCGCAAATCAGGCCGATAGGTTCGGCGATGGTGATGGTACCGAAAGTATCGTCTTCAGACAGGATACCGCAGGTTTTTTCATCTTTATAGGCGTTATAGATAAACTCTGATGCGAAGTGGTTCTTGATCACTTTATCTTCAACGATACCCATACCGGATTCTTCAACGGCCATTTTAGCCAGAGGAATACGGGCATCGGCAGCGGCGAGGGCAGCAGCGCGGAAAATTTTATCAACTTGCTCTTGAGTGAAGTTGGCATATTCGCGCTGGGCTTTTTTGACACGTGCAACTAGCTCGTTCAGTTCAGCGACATTTGTTACAGCCATAATGCTCTCCTGATAATGTTAAACTCTTTCAGTAAATCAGCCGTGCGAGCAACTAGTATAGACAGATCGGTGGAAAATGCTGTTTTAAAAACAAAGGTTTCCCATCTTTTTGTGCTGCATGTTGCTGATTTGCTTAAAGAGCTTTACCCGATGCTTCAGCAGGAGAAGACAGCGGGCCGAACAGAGATGCCACTTTTTCCTTAACCTGTTCTACTCCCTGACTACGACTAAGAGCTTAACTACTCTTGGGTAGTGATTATGTGATTTAAATCAAAAAAATCGCATGCTGACACCATTCAGCTATGGTTTTTGAGAATCATTCTTAATAACTGCGATGTCAGGCACTTTTTTCAACATAAAAAATCATAAACCGTACATTACGTTAACAATGGTGATTTGCTTTATCAATACGCGCATTAATAGATAAAAATCCTGCTGATGACCAATGGATAACCCGTGGCAATTCCATTACATTAGCGCGCGTAGGCAGTGTCACTTTTAAAGCTATTAAAGCGGAGTCATTTGTGGGCCAATCTCTGTTGGATTTTTCCGGCTACATTAAATTTTTTGTCGGCCTGTTTGCGCTGGTGAACCCGGTGGGCATTTTGCCGGTATTTATCAGCATGACCAGCTACCAGGCAGCTGCCGGGCGCAACAAAACCAACCTGACCGCCAATCTGTCGGTCGCCATTATCCTGTGGACCTCGCTATTTTTGGGGGAGGGGATTTTGCGCATGTTCGGCATCTCAATCGATTCCTTCCGCATTGCCGGCGGCATCCTGGTGGTTACCATTGCGATGTCGATGATCAGCGGCAAACTGGGGGAAGACAAACAGAACAAACAGGAAAAATCAGAAAGCGCGATCCGCGAAAGCATTGGCGTCGTGCCGCTGGCATTACCGCTTATGGCCGGGCCGGGTGCGATCAGCTCCACCATCGTTTGGAGTTCCCGCTACCATAGCTGGCAGAACCTGTTGGGCTTTACTCTCGCTATCGCGTTGTTTGCCTTTTGTTGTTGGCTGTTGTTCCGGGCCGCGCCTTTGTTGGTGCGTTTATTGGGGCAAACCGGCATTAACGTCATCACCCGAATCATGGGTTTATTGCTGATGGCTTTGGGTATCGAATTTATCGTTACCGGTATTAAGGCCATATTCCCGGGACTGTTGTAATCCGGCGACGGAGTCGTGAATAGGGCGATTCGCGACTCAAATTAATTTTAAAAATTAAAATCAATTATTGGTTCGCATTAATATAGTGCGCAATATGAATGAATTTTATTCACTTGCACCAGGATGTGGCATAAATCTCAATTTGTTGCTCAATAAAAACGCTAAGCGTTGTTTTTACCCCTTATCCTCCCCAGTTTTTGCCCTTTTTCTGCCTCCTAACATCAAATCCGCTGTTAATTTAATCACATCATTCTGTAGGGCTTGTCTCGCTTTCATCCAGGTGTTATTAGTGATTAACCGCACATAAGCAGGTGTTTGTTCTTTGAACGGCTGGTTTGTTAACTGAATGTTTCTTTGTCTGTTTTGCCAGTTTGCTTCGTGCCGTCAGGATAAAGCTTGCTTTATTTTATCTGATTAAAATCAATTGGTTATGTTGTGTAACTGTCACCCTCGTCCGGGGGGTACAGATCGGGCTTGATGCAATAAAAGAGAATTGCTTAACATTTCTGTAAAAATTATTGGCTATGGAATTTGCCTTCTGCTAATTTCCGAGCAACTTTCTACGCGCAATTAACGCGATTGCGTCGTCAAAGTGGGAATGATTTTTGCTGGTGTCTGTTTATTTAGAATTCTTATAAATACTTCACGAATATCGATAAGCAATGCTTGTTGGTGAAAAGGAGCCTCGACCATGCAGCAAACCCGAAAGCGTACTCCATTGGCTATGTTCATTGCCGGCTTGCTGAGTATCAGCGCCGTATATTCTGCTCAGGCGGCCGACGTTCCGGCCGGAGTGCAATTGGCTCAGCAGCAGAACATTGTAATTAACAACGGCACGGAAGTGGCTTCGTTGGATCCGCAAAAGGTCGAGGGGATACCGGAAAGTAATATTATTCTTAACCTGTTGGAAGGGCTGGTCAGCACCGATGCCAATGGGCATGTGGTACCGGCGGCGGCAGCCCAATGGGAAAATCAGGATTTCAAAACCTGGACTTTCCACCTGCGTCCGGACGCGGTGTGGAGCGACGGCTCCCCGGTTACCGCACAGGACTTCGTTTATAGCTGGCAGCGCCTGGCCGATCCGAAAACCGGCTCGCCTTACGCCAGCTATCTGCAGTACGCCAAAATTGAAAATATCGACGACATCCTGACCGGCAAGAAAGGGCCGCAAAGCCTGGGCATTAAAGCCATCGATGATAAAACGCTGCAGGTCACGCTCAGCGAACCGGTACCTTATTTCATCAGCATGCTGAGCCGTACGGCATTAATGCCGGTAAAACGCGCAGTAATCGAGAAGTTTGGCGAGAAATGGACGCTGCCGGCGAACTATGTCGGCAATGGAGCCTATCGCCTGAAAGAGTGGGTGGTGAATGAGCGCATTGTGCTTGAACGCAGCCCGAGCTATTGGAACAACAAGAAAACGGTGATCGATAAGGCGACGTTCTTGCCGATCGCCTCCGAGGTCAGCGACGTTAACCGCTTCCGCAGTGGTGAAATTGATATCACCAACAGCGCCATCCCGCCGAACCTGTTCGCGAAGATGAAGAAAGAGATCCCTGAGCAACTGCACGTTAACCCTTATCTGTGCACCTTTTATTACGAGATTAACAACCAGCGTGCGCCCTTTACCGATCCGCGAGTGCGCGCTGCCGTGAAACTTACGCTGGACCGCGACATTATCGCCAACAAAATCATGGGCCAGGGGCAGATCCCGGCGTTCAGTTTCACCCCAACCTTTACTGAGGGCGCCAAATTCACCGCGCCGGCGTGGGCGAGTTGGAGCCAGGAACAGCGCAATGCCGAGGCCAGGAAGCTGCTGGAACAAGCCGGTTTCAGCGCCGCCAAACCGCTTAAGTTCACGCTGCTGTACAACACTTCCGACCAAAATAAGCAGCAGGCCATCGCCGCCGCTTCGATGTGGAAGAAAAACCTTGGCGCTGAGGTGACACTGCGCAATCAAGAATGGAAAACCTCGCTTGAAAGCCGCCATCAGGGGCAGTACGACATAGCGCGTGCCACCTGGTGCGGTGACTACAACGAGCCGAGCGCATTCCTCAATCTGGTGCTTTCCAACAGCAGCATCAACACCATTTTTTACAAGAGCCCGGCGTTTGACGCCCTGATGGCCGGCACGCTAAAAGCGCCGGACGAGGCTGCACGCGCCGCCCTTTATCAGCAGGCAGAGGCTCAGTTAGATAAAGATTCGGCGTTGATTCCGGTGTATTACCGCGTCAGCGCCCGCCTGATCAGACCGTCGGTGGGGGGCTTTACCGGTAAAGATCCGCTGGACTACACCGATGTGAAAAATCTGTACATCATCAAGCAGTAACGAGGGGTATTACGCCACGCCATCAGCGGTGGAGTAATACAGGGAAGGCCGCCTGCCGTATTCGTTCAGCGGCAGCCGGTATAACAAGGTCCGCTCACGGGCAACGCAGGCTCCACGATGAGCCTGTGATAATAAAAACTGGAGTATACACATGACCAACATCACGAAAAAAACCATCCTTGCGGCCGGCATTATTGCCGCGCTGGGTATCACAGCAACCGGAAGTGCTTTTGCGGCCGACGTGCCGGCGGGCGTGCAACTGGCGGACAAACAAGAGATCGTTAAGAACAACGGTTCGGAAGTGCAATCGCTCGACCCGCATAAAATCGAGGGCGTGCCTGAAAACAACGTAACGCGCGATCTGATGGAAGGCCTGGCCAACAACGGCCTGGATGGTTCCATTGTCCCGGGCGTAGCGGAAAGCTGGGATAACAAAGATTTTAAAGTCTGGACCTTCCATCTGCGTAAAGACGCAAAATGGTCGAACGGCAAGCCGGTCACGGCGCAAGATTTCGTGTATAGCTGGCAGCGCGTGGTGGATCCAAAAACCGCATCACCTTATGCCAGCTACCTGCAATATGCCCACGTAGAAAACGTGGATGACGTCATCGCCGGCAAGAAAGATAAGTCTACCCTGGGCGTGAAAGCCATTGATGACCATACCTTCCAGGTGACTCTGACCGAGCCGGTGCCATACCTGGTTGAAATGACGCCGCACTATGCGATGAAGCCCGTATATAAAGAAGCCGTCGAGAAGTTTGGCGAGAAGTGGACCTTACCGGCCAACTACGTCAGCAACGGCGCTTACAAACTGAAAGATTGGGTGGTTAACGAACGTATTGTGCTGGAACGTAACCCGGAATATTGGGATAACGCGAAAACCATCATCAACAAAGTGACCTTCCTGCCAATTTCTTCGGAAGTGACCGACGTTAACCGTTACCGCACCGGCGAAATCGACATGACCTATAACAACATGCCGATCGAACTGTTCCAGAAGTTGAAAAAAGAGATCCCGAAAGAGGTTCACGTAGATCCTTATCTGTGTACCTACTACTACGAAATCAACAACCAGAAAGCGCCATTTACCGACGCACGCGTGCGTGAAGCGCTGAAATTGGGTCTGGATCGCGACATCATCACCAATAAAGTGAAAAACCAGGGCGATCTGCCGGCTTACAGCTTCACACCACCATACACCGACGGCGCCAAACTGACTCCGCCTGAGTGGTTCAGCTGGACGCAAGAAAAACGCAATGAAGTGGCGAAAAAGCTGCTGGCCGATGCAGGCTATGGCCCAGGCAAACCGCTGACCTTCTCCCTGTTGTACAACACTTCAGATCTGCATAAGAAGCTGGCGATTGCCGCAGCCTCCATCTGGAAGAAAAACCTGGGTGTGGATGTGAAGTTGGTGAACCAGGAGTGGAAAACCTTCCTGGATACCCGCCATCAGGGGACCTACGACGTTGCGCGTGCCGGCTGGTGTGCAGACTACAACGAACCTAGCTCGTTCCTGAACATGATGCTGTCTGACAGCAGCAGTAACACCCCGCACTATAAGAGCGCCGAATTCGATAAGCTGATGGCCAATGTGCTGACGGCGAAAACCAAAGAAGAACGTGCCGAGCTGTATCAGAAAGCCGAAGTTCAGCTGGATAAAGATTCTGCCATCGTTCCGGTTTATTACTACGTGAATGCCCGTCTGGTGAAACCTTATGTTGGGGGTTACACCGGTAAAGACCCGCTTGATAACGTGTACGATAAAAACCTGTACATCATCAAGCATTGATACGGTAAGTGCCGGCGGTGTTAACCGCCGGCCCATGTTGTGAATAATAAGCCGTTATCAGGCTGCAACACAGGGTTAGGGCAATGCTTAAATTTATATTTCGTCGCTTATTGGAAGCGATCCCGACGCTATTTATTCTGATCACCATCTCCTTCTTTATGATGCGCCTGGCGCCCGGCAGTCCATTTACCGGCGAACGCGCGTTGCCGCCGGAAGTGATGGCCAACATCGAAGCCAAATATCATTTGAACGATCCTATCTGGAAACAGTACGGCCATTATCTGGCCCAGCTGTCGCAGGGCGATTTTGGCCCTTCATTCAAATATAAAGATTATTCGGTCAACGATCTGGTGGCTGCTTCATTCCCGGTCTCTGCCAAACTGGGCCTGGCCGCATTTTTGCTGGCGGTGATCCTGGGGGTTAGCGCCGGTGTGGTGGCTGCGCTGAATCAAAATACCAAATGGGACTATACGGTGATGGGTTTTGCCATGACCGGGGTGGTGATCCCCAGTTTCGTGGTGGCGCCGTTACTGGTACTGATCTTTGCCATCACGCTGAAATGGCTGCCGGGAGGGGGCTGGAACGGCGGGGCACCGAAATTTATCATCCTGCCAATGGTGGCGCTGTCGTTGGCCTATATCGCCAGTATCGCCCGTATCACGCGTGGCTCGATGATTGAAGTGCTGCATTCAAACTTTATCCGTACCGCGCGCGCCAAGGGTTTGCCTATGCGCCGCATTATATTGCGCCATGCGTTGAAGCCTGCGTTATTGCCCGTGCTTTCCTATATGGGCCCGGCGTTTGTCGGCATCATCACGGGGTCAATGGTTATCGAAACCATTTACGGCCTGCCGGGTATCGGCCAGCTGTTTGTTAACGGCGCGCTTAACCGCGACTACTCTTTGGTATTGAGTCTGACCATTCTGGTTGGCGCTCTGACTATCCTGTTTAACGCGATCGTGGACGTGCTGTACGCCGTTATCGATCCAAAAATTCGTTATTAAGCTGGAGCACGCAAATGATGTTGACGAAAAAGAACAGCGAGGCTCTGGAGAACTTCAGCGAGAAGCTCGAAGTGGAAGGACGCAGCCTGTGGCAGGATGCCCGTCGCCGCTTTGTGCACAACCGGGCGGCGCTCAGCAGCCTGTTCGTATTGGCTTTGATTACTCTGTTTGTGATTGCGGCGCCGTGGCTGTCGCAGTTTGCCTATGACGATACCGATTGGGCGATGATGTCGGCCGCGCCAAGTCTTGAATCGGCTCACTACTTCGGTACGGACTCGTCGGGGCGCGATCTGCTGGTGCGCGTGGCAATTGGCGGGCGTATCTCGCTGATGGTTGGCGTGTCGGCTGCGCTGGTGGCGGTGATTGTCGGCACCCTGTACGGCGCAATGTCGGGTTACCTGGGCGGTAAAATCGACTCGGTGATGATGCGTCTGCTGGAGATCCTCAACTCCTTCCCGTTCATGTTCTTCGTGATCCTGCTGGTGACCTTCTTCGGGCAGAATATCCTGCTGATCTTTGTCGCTATCGGTATGGTGTCGTGGCTGGATATGGCGCGTATCGTGCGTGGCCAAACTCTGAGCCTGAAGCGTAAAGAATTTATCGAAGCGGCGTTGGTGTGCGGGGTTTCGAGCCGCAACATCGTGCTGCGCCATATCGTGCCGAACGTGCTGGGTGTGGTGGTGGTTTACGCCTCACTGCTGGTACCGAGCATGATCTTGTTCGAATCTTTCCTCAGCTTCCTGGGGCTGGGTACGCAAGAGCCGTTAAGCAGCTGGGGTGCATTGCTGAGCGATGGCGCCAACTCGATGGAAGTTTCACCGTGGTTGCTGCTGTTCCCGGCGGGTTTCCTGGTTGTCACTCTGTTTTGTTTCAACTTTATCGGCGATGGCCTGCGTGACGCCCTCGACCCGAAAGATCGTTAAGGAGTGCAATCATGAGCACCATTG
Organism: Serratia sp. BIGb0234; assembly: GCF_024809915.1. NCBI lineage: Bacteria > Pseudomonadati > Pseudomonadota > Gammaproteobacteria > Enterobacterales > Yersiniaceae > Serratia > Serratia sp. BIGb0234. The sequence continues at coordinate 103,538 of NZ_JANUEI010000002.1, read as the reverse complement.
AAAATCCGCAGTTGCAAACCGCCGGCAGCGTGAAGTCGTCGCTGTTGCTGGATGTAAAAGATCTGCGCGTGACCTTCGGCACCCCGGACGGTGACGTGACGGCAGTGAACGATCTGAATTTTGATCTGCGCGCCGGTGAAACGCTGGGCATCGTGGGCGAATCCGGTTCCGGCAAATCCCAGACCGCCTTCGCGTTGATGGGACTGCTGGCCAGCAATGGCCGCATTGGCGGTTCGGCCAAATTTAACGGTCGTGAAATCCTCAACCTGCCGGAAAAACAGCTCAACAAGCTGCGGGCAGAAGAAATTTCGATGATTTTCCAGGACCCGATGACCTCGCTCAACCCTTATATGCGCGTTGGTGAGCAGCTGATGGAAGTGCTGATGCTGCATAAAAACATGAGCAAAAGCGAAGCTTTCGAAGAGTCGGTTCGCATGTTAGATGCGGTCAAAATGCCGGAAGCGCGCAAGCGCATGCGCATGTACCCGCATGAGTTTTCCGGCGGCATGCGCCAGCGCGTGATGATCGCCATGGCACTGCTGTGCCGGCCCAAGCTGCTGATTGCCGATGAGCCGACCACCGCATTGGATGTGACGGTGCAGGCGCAGATCATGACGCTGCTGAACGAGCTGAAGCGCGAGTTCAATACCGCGATCATCATGATCACCCACGACCTGGGCGTTGTGGCCGGTATCTGTAATAAGGTCTTGGTGATGTATGCCGGGCGTACCATGGAATACGGTAGCGCACGGGATGTCTTCTATCACCCGAGCCATCCTTATTCCATTGGTTTGCTGAATGCGGTACCGCGTCTGGACGCCGAAGGCGAAGCGCTGATGACCATCCCCGGCAACCCGCCGAACCTGCTGCGCCTGCCGAAGGGCTGTCCGTTCCAACCGCGTTGTGCGTACGCGATGGCGCAATGTTCGAGCGCTCCGCCATTGGAGCAGTTTGGTGAAGGGCGCCTGCGCGCCTGCTTTAAACCGGTGGAGGCGTTGGTATGACTGCGGTAACCGACAAGAAAGTGCTGCTCGAAGTGGCCGATCTGAAAGTGCACTTCGACATTCATGATGACAAACAGTGGTTCTGGCAGCCGCCAAAAACGCTCAAGGCCGTTGATGGCGTGACGCTGCGCCTGTTTGAAGGGGAAACCCTGGGCGTGGTGGGCGAGTCAGGCTGTGGCAAATCGACGTTCGCCCGCGCCATTATCGGCCTGGTGAAGGCTACCAGCGGCCGCGTGGCCTGGTTGGGTAAAGACCTGCTTGGCATGAGCGACGTCGACTGGCGCAAAACCCGCAGTGATATCCAGATGATCTTCCAGGATCCACTGGCTTCGCTGAACCCACGCATGACCATCGGTGAAATTATCGCGGAACCGCTGCGCACCTATTACCCAAAAATGCCGCGTCAGGAAGTGAAAGACAAGGTAAAGGCGATGATGCTGAAGGTTGGTCTGTTGCCTAACCTGATCAACCGCTATCCGCATGAGTTCTCTGGCGGTCAGTGCCAGCGTATCGGCATTGCGCGCGCCTTGATCCTCGAACCTAAGTTGGTGATCTGCGATGAGCCGGTCTCGGCATTAGACGTGTCGATTCAGGCGCAGGTGGTGAACCTGCTGCAGCAGCTGCAGCGTGAAATGGGCCTGTCGCTGATCTTTATCGCCCACGATCTGGCGGTGGTCAAACACATCTCCGACCGTGTGTTGGTGATGTATCTGGGCCATGCGGTGGAGCTGGGTACGTATGATGAGGTGTACCACAATCCACAGCATCCTTACACCAAAGCGTTGATGTCGGCGGTGCCGATCCCGGATCCGGACAAGGAGAAGGAAAAGCAGATCCAGTTACTGGAAGGGGAACTGCCTTCGCCGATCAACCCGCCCTCTGGCTGCGTGTTCCGCACCCGCTGCCCGATCGCCGGGCCGGAATGTGCCAAGACGCGTCCGCTGCTGGAAGGCAGCTTCCGCCATGCCGTGTCCTGTCTGAAGGTCGATCCGCTGTAAACGGCCATTTCATTCCATTTTGTTGCCTGAAGGGTTCATGTTTGCATGAACCCTTTTTTTATGGCATTTCCTCCACAAGGAAAAACCAACAAAAACCACAAATAACGCACGCGGCTAAAAATGAAACTCAGCGTATTTATTTAAAATAATAAATACAATTCAATGGGTAATTCTGTTTTTCTATGATTTTTGCTTTCCTCTTTACGACTTTAATGTGTGGTTTTGGTGTTGTAATGGTGTGGTTTATGTGGTTTTATTATCACATGTTTCGTGGTGAGAAAACGCGTATGACACAGCTAAATGAAAATGTTGATGTGGTAGTTATCGGAGGCGGCGTAGTGGGATGCGCCGTTTTCCGACGTTTCACCCTGATGGGCGCGAAAACGTTATTGCTGGAGCGTGGCGGCGATATCTTGTCCGGCGCCAGCAAGGCCAACAGCGCGATCCTCCATACCGGTTTTGATGCGCCGACGGGAAGCCTGGAGCTGCAATGCATGCAGGCGGGTTACGACGAGTATTTGGCGATCAGAGAAAAGATGAACCTTCCGCTGTTGCAGACCACGGCCATCGTGGTGGCCTGGAACGAAGAACAGCTCGCGGCGCTGCCTGGCATAGTGAAACAGGCACATGAAAATGGGGTGACGGACGTGGCGCAGATTTCTGCCGCCGAAGTTTACCAGAGAGAGCCAAAATTAGCGGAGGGCGTGCTGGGTGGGGTATTAGTCCCCGGTGAATATGTCATCGATCCCTGGAGTGCGCCGCTCGCTTACGTTACGCAGGCCGTGATGCACGGTGGGGCTTACCGTTTTAACTGTGAAGTGACCAAGGCGACGCGCGATGAGCAAGGTTGGTTATTGCAGACTAGCCAAGGCAGCGTGCGTACTAAGTTGGTGATCAACTGTGCGGGTAACCATGGCGATTTGATCGATGGCCTGTGGCGGAAACCGGATTATGAAATCCGCCCAAGGAAAGGGCAGTTTCTGGTCTATGACAAAGCCGCCGCGGCGGATATCAATGCCATCATCCTGCCGGTTCCAACGCCCACCACCAAAGGCGTTCTGCTGTGTCGAACCATTTTCGGCAATATGATCCTGGGGCCGACGGCTGAAGAGCAAACCGACCGTAACCGGGCCGATGTCGATGAATCGGTGCTCAAAGGGCTGATTGAAAAAGGCAGCCGGATGTTGCCGACTTTGACGCAATACGGCGTGACCGCCACCTACGCCGGGCTACGGCCGGCAACGGAAAAGAAAGAGTACCGAATTTATCACTATCCGCAGGAAAATTGGATCAGCGTGGGCGGGATCCGTTCCACCGGGCTGACGGCTGCGTTGGGGATTGCCGCCCATGTAGAAACACTTTATCGCGACCATTTTAATCCGCTCTTTACCGATCAACCGCCTGCTGAGCTCCAGTGGCCGGTGATGCCGATGCTGTCTGATTATCAGCCGCGTGATTATGCCTGTTCGGGCAATGGCGGCATTGTCTGTCACTGCGAATTGGTCACGCGGCGTGAGCTGGAGGCGGCATTCCACTCGGCGGTACCGCCTGAATGTATCGGTGGTTTGCGTCGCCGTACCCGCGTCATGATGGGACGCTGCAACGGCTTTTTCTGCAGTAATCAGGTTGCCGAAATCGTGGGCGATCGTCTGGACAACACGCTGGTCGTTGGGAGGGTGGAATGAGTCAGTCATATGACGTGATTATTATTGGCGCCGGGCCGGCCGGTTTGGCCGCCGCCCGCGCTTTATGGGATGAAGGCGTAAATCGCGTTCTGCTGTTGGAAAGAGAAAAACAGGCGGGTGGCGTACCGCGCCATTGCCGTCATCCTACGTTCGGCATGCAGACGTTCTACCGGCCGATGAAAGGGCACCTCTGGGCCGAGCGCATTCTGAATCTGGTGCAAAACAATTGTGAAATCAGAACCGGTACCACGGTGGTAAATATCAAGCCCGGCGGTGAGGTAATCATCTCTGGCGATCGGGGCCTTGAAACCTTGCGTGCCAAACGCGTGATTATTGCCACGGGCGTGCGCGAAACGCCACGCCATGCCAGGCTGGTCAGCGGCGTAAGGCCGCAGGGGGTTCTGACCGCAGGGGCGTTACAGCAGTTTATCTATCTGAAAAAACTCAAGCCGGGCATTAAGCCGGTGATCGTCGGGTCTGAGCTGGTCAGCTTTTCCACTATCTGGACGCTGCGCAATGCGGGCATCAAGGCGCTGGCTCTGATTGATGAAAACCCCCGGCCAACGGCGTTCCGCGTGGCCGCGTTATATGCCCGTATTATGGGCGTTAAGCTCCATCTGGGTGCGCACATCACTCAAATCAATGGCGGCGAGCGGGTGGAAAGTATCGAATTTACCGCCGCGGACGGCAGCTCACAACAATTGGCCTGCGACAGCATTATTTTTACCGGACGCTTTACCGGCGAGTATACGCTGATCCGTAACAGCCATTTGGCCTATGAGCCTGAGACTGGCCGCCCATGGTTCGACCAGCACGGTCGCTGTTCCGATCCGGCCTATTATGTTGCAGGTAATATGACGCACCCCGCCGATATGGGCGATCAGTGTTACCAGGAAGGGTTGCGCGTAGGTCGGCAAGTTGCCCGATCTCTGCAACAGGATGACGCCGTGCGATTTGAGATTCCTATTCAACTGGACGAGGTATTCCGTCTTGCTGCGCCAAATCGGGTTTCCGTGTCAGCACCGGCCGCCGATCGCGTCACGCTCAATGTCCGTGTTAACCGTTACCATAAAGGCGAAATCATCGTACGCGACGGTGAAAAAGAGCTTTACCGCGGAAAGCACCGCTGCTTGCCTGAACGTCGCATTCTTCTTAAAAATATCGATATTTCCGATCTCACACCGAACAGTCACTTGACCGTTATCGCCCGATAGCGATTTTCCCCACTCAGCACAATGAAAAAGCCTGCATATGCAGGCTTGGTTTATTCTGATGCCCAGAGAGCTATTTGAATTCGTGTTCAACCTCTGACCACAGACTTACGCGTTGATTACGCGATTGATAGAACTCAATTTCTCGTTTAATGCCTGCGCTTTGATCCCAACCGGGAAGATCCAAAATAATCAACTCTTCCATCATGGCTAAAAACAGCGCATCCACCGGCGCCCACATTTTGCCAATCTCTGCTTTATCGGTGTTTTGCAACTGCAAATTAATTGGGTGCGACATGGTGACCTGGCTGAAAACCGCATGACCGGCCTCGATGATGTTGGCTGCCACTTTATTGCAGGCGAGAAATCGCTCCTGCACCACGTTCTCATCGGCATGGCTGTAGGGGCAGGCAAGGAATATCTTACGCATGGTGAACCTCATAGGATTACATAAAGAAAGCAGTGCCTGGTTACCAGGCACTGCTGGGGAATTAAGCGGGAAATTAAACGGCCAGGGGAACGGTCGGCCGATCGTTTTGCGCTGCCGCCTCTTCGCGTGCGTCGCGCTGCTCCATCCGTTGCGCCTCCGGGACGGAAATAAAGATTGCGATGGTCACGGCAATGGCACCGGCAAGGAATTTACCGACCATAATCGGCAGGACCAGGGTGGGCTGGAAGTTGGCGGTAAAGGCCAAATGGTCGCCTAAGGTCGCTTGAGCACAGATGCCAAAGGCCACGCACAGCACTTTGTCACGGGCACGCATATCTTTGAACAGGTGATAAACGGCGATGATGTTGGCCAGCACCATGACCATGCCAATGGCCCCGGCATCCGTGAGCCGAAGTTGTCGGCCGATAAACTTCATCGGGCGCTGGCAGTACTTCTGGAACAGGTAGCAAATCGGGAAGGTGCCCGCCAGCATGATGCCGATATAGCCGGCAATCTCAATCGCCCGGTAAAGTTCTTTTTCGTCGGCGAAAAGAGGATCGAACACCCAACCGCCAAAAACTTTGCTAAAGACCCCGGTGAAGTGCTGAATAATACAGGCTGCCAGCACCATTTTGATAAAGGCATCCATAATCTTGCCAAAGAACAGAAAGCATTTGACCATCCATAGGGTTCGGTATTTCAGCCCAAACGCCAGCAGGATGCAAAAAACGAACAGGGGGGAAAGCAGTTGCAAGGCATTGAAGAAGTCGATGCTTAAATAGTGGTTGGCGGGGGACGCTGTAGAAATGATATCCCGTACCGGAATATTATTAAGCGTGATGATCATCAATGAAATCAGTACGCCAAACGGAATGCTGATTAAGCCTGCCATGGCGCCCAGCGCCAGATATTTGTGGTCTTTTTGCTGTAGCATGACCAGGCCGACCGGAATTAAATAGACGATACTGGCACCGGAGGTGTAGCCAACCAACATGGCTGTGATCCATTGATCACGATTAGCCGCGATCGCGTCTGCCAACTGATAGCCGCCCATATCAACGGCGATAATCGACAGGGCGGCAATGGATGCATCCGATCCCATTGATTGGAACAGAGGGCCGACGGTGTAGGTAATAGCGTAAGAAAGAATCGGGATCGCCGCCATAATACCGGCCTGGGCCAGAAATACCGGGCCAATGGAATGAATACCATTGACGAATTCTTTGCCCAATCCGCTTTCGGGTTTGATCACCGAAGCCATGGCGCCGAGCAGGGGCCCGGCCATAATGATATAGATAATGATGTTGCCAATCTCAGACATAATTGCCTCCGTTTTCTTATTATTTATTCGCCGCGCAGGTTGCGGGAACGGGAAATAATGTCCTTATATTTTGCAAAATAAGGAGACAGATCGCGTTCTGCAGGCTCAGTGGTGACGTGTTGTGTTCTGACGTTCATCGGGTGGGTGTTGCCTAAGCCCTTGCGAGCCAGCAAAGCGACACCCTGCGCGGTAATTTCCCGGTTGGCAGGGGTAACGATGCGTTTTTGGATCAGGCTGGCAAGGAACTGCTTAAAGTAGAGGTTGGCCGATAAGCCACCGTCCACCGAAATGGTGTCGCCAATGGGCCGAACTTTGTCCATGGCGTAGATCACCTCGGCCGAGCGCATGGCGATCCCTTCAAGAATGGACTGCAGCATGTCTTTGCGTTCGGTTTCCAGCGACAGCCCAGCCCATAATCCGGCTGCCGAGCGATCCCAATAGGGGCAACCCAAGCCGGAGAGTGCAGGGATAAAAGCCAAGCCGCGAGCGATGGCCGGTTGATCCGGGAAATCGGAGAACTCCTCGATATCGCTGTACAAGCCGATCTTTTTGGCCCAGTTAATGGCCGATGCCGCGTTATAGACGCCGCCATCCAGGCCGTAGAGCGGAGGCTCGCCCGGTAATTTCCAGCATAATGTCGGGAGCAGCCCTGAGCCTTGCGCGTCGGGAACCTTGGGTCCGGTAATCGATTGCAAAAACGCGCCGGTGCCGAAAGTGATTTTCATCTGACCGGGCTGCAGGCAGCCATGACCATAAGTGCCGGCAAACTGATCGACGATGCAGGCCGTCAGCGGCGTGGTATTGCCGGCATAGGTCACGTCGCCAAAATGGCCGGTATTGTCGCGAATGTTTGGCAATGCTTCGATTGGAACGCCAAATAACCGACACAGTTCTTCGTCCCATTGCAGGGTATGAATATTGAATAACGAGGTTCGGGAAGCCGAGTTGTAATCGGTGATATGTGTCCCGCACAGGTGGAACATGAAAAAACTGTCCATCGTACCGAGTCGCAAATGGCCGCGGCGTGAAAGCTCACGGGCACCGGGCACATTGCGCATGATCCATCCCAGCTTGCTTCCGGAAAAATACGTATCCAGTGGCAGGCCGGTCTTCGCCCTGATGGTCTCTTCAAAACCTTCATTGCGCAGTTGGCGGATAACGGATTCGGTACGCTGGTCTTGCCAAATAATGGCGTTATAGAGCGGCAGGCCGCTCTGGGCATCCCAGGCGACGACGCTTTCGCCCTGATGCGCCAGGCCAATGGCATCCACCACCCCACACTGGCTAAGACAGGTGCGAATATTGCGCAGGATCTCCATGGGATCATGTTCAACCCAACCAGGATTGGGCGTTAATTGTTTGTGCGCGATGGCGGCGGGGGAAAAATGTTTTCCGTCCTCGCCGAACACCACGACGCGTGTTCCTGTTGTTCCTTGGTCAATGGCTGCATAGCGTTGGTTCAGCATAAAGCCCTCAGGTCTATTTTGTGGTTTATATGTTGTCATTGTGCCCGTTTATATTATTTAGTATCATCACTACACATTAAATCAACATCAAACTCACAATTTTCGATTTAATTGTGACCAACATCTTGGTTTTGGCTTCTGGCAGTGTGGTTATGCTGTGGTTTTAGCCCTGTGAAAAGTGAAATGGGCAGTTGCTTCACGTGAGGAGTTGGTAAACAATTGTCGACCAAGCAATAAAATGCCCCGCAAACCCACACTTTTTATAATGTTAAAAACAGCATAATGGATCAGAAGATGGATTACTCAAACGCATTAGAACGAAGGAACATCATTCTCGATAAGTTGAAAAATAGTGGGCAGGTGTTCGTCAATGAATTGGCTGATGACTTTAATGTTTCTCAGGAAACCATTCGCAGAGATCTGAATAAGCTTGAAGAGCTGAAACACATCAAGAAAATCCATGGTGGGGCGGTTATCGCTCAGTTTGGGTTTGAGCTGGAATTTAATCAGCGGGCCAAATTGGCTGAAGACGACAAAAAGGCCATTGCCATTAAGGCGGCAGAATTGATCAAGCCCGGGGACTCGCTGTTTATCGACTTCGGGACTACGACGCTGGAGTTTGCCAAGCAGATTGCCGGTATTAATCAGCTTACCGTCATCACCAATTCTCCGGTGATCGCCAATCTGTTCCATGACAATTCAACGATTAACCTGATCCTGATTGGTGGCCAGTTTGGCCTGTCGAAAATGGAGTGCATTGGCCCGGTGGCATTGCAGGGGATCAGCGCTTTCTATGCGGATTACGCGGTCATCGGTGCCGGGGCGGTGAGCCCAAAGGCAGGGGTGATGGATCAGGATTTGAACGAGGCCGCCATTGCCCGTCAGATGATCAAAAACAGCAACAAAACCATTGTCCTTGCCGATGGGCACAAGTTGAATAACCATGCGACAGGGCTGGTGGCAGAGTTAAAAGATATCTCGTGGTTGGTGACCAGCGATCCGGAGAAGAAACTGAAGAATCTGGTTTTCCCGGCGAATCTTCAGGTGATTGTGGCCTGAGGAGGGTAAGCAACCCTGCCGGTCGCGATGACCGACAGGGTTATATGAGTATCAGAAGGTTACTCTTTCCACAGGATGTGGCAAAGCTTGTGGTCTTTCTCGCGGCACAGCAGCACGCGGGCAAAAACGTCGTTGATTGGCTCGCCATCGCTGTCTGCCAGACCAATCACTACCTCGGCAAAGAAGTCCGGGTTCAGGTCAAAATCCACATGTTCCGACCAGTCTTCCGCAGGGTCATACAGTTCTGCGCCACCGCGCTCCTCAAACTGCAGATTGAACAGCAGAATATCCGCCGGATCCAGATTGTCGCCGGCCAGTTCCAGAAAGATGTCGTAAGCCTGTTCCAGCGTTTCGTCTTCAGTAAGGCGGTTATTCAAATCCATAATTAAATCCCGATCACAAATGATTTGGCGTTATTAAACCATGCCCGCTACGGCATTTATAGCAGCGGGCTGAAAAAGTAGAACAGGCGCTCGACAATCCGATGCCAGAACGGCCGTTTCTGCCACTCCTGTGCGTTCAGCAACTGCGATCGGGCAATGTAATCATCCTGCACACAGGCCAGATCGCTGCCGAAACCGTCATCGTCGATCACCAGCGTGATTTCGAAGTTCAGCCACAGGCTGCGCATGTCCAGGTTCACCGTACCCACCAGGCTGAGCTGACCGTCGACCAGCACGCTCTTGGTATGCAGTAGACCACCTTCGAACTGATAGATTCGAACCCCTGCCTCCAGCAGTTCGGAGAAGAAGGAGCGGCTGGCCCAGCGTACCATCGTCGAGTCGTTGTCGCGTGGGACAATAATGCTGACCTCCACCCCGCGCAGGGCGGCGGTGCAGATAGCATGCAGCAGGTCATCGCTTGGCACAAAGTAAGGCGTGGTCATGATCAGCTGTTCGCGCGCAGAGTAAACGGCCGTCAGCAGCGCCTGGTGGATCATCTCTTCAGGGAAGCCGGGACCGGAGGCGATAACCTGGATCGTGTGGCCGCTTTCCTGTTCGAACGGCATGATATTGACGTCCGGCGGCGGCGGCAGGATGCGTTTACCGGTTTCAATCTCCCAATCACAGGCATAAACGATCCCCATGGTGCTGGCGACCGGGCCCTCCATGCGCGCCATCAAATCGATCCATTGGCCGACGCCGGCATCCTGTTTGAAATAGCGCGGGTCCACCATGTTCATGCTGCCGGTGTAGGCAATATAGTTGTCGATCAGTACCACTTTACGGTGTTGACGCAAATCCATTCGACGAAGGAACACACGGAACAGGTTGACCTTGAGTGCTTCCACGACTTCGATACCGGCATTACGCATCATGCCGGGATAGGGACTACGGAAGAATTGCAGGCTACCGGCAGAATCCAGCATCAGGCGGCAGTGTACGCCCCGGCGCGCAGCGGCCATCAGCGACTCGGCGACCTGATCCACCAATCCACCCGGCTGCCAGATATAAAACACCATCTCTATATTATGGCGAGCCAGCTCAATATCGCGGATAAGCGCTTCCAGCGTTGAATCCGTCGTGGTCAGCAGCTGAAGTTGGTTGCCTTTGACACCATCAATCCCCTGACGGCGATCGCACAGTTGAAACAGCGGTCTGGCAACCTCGCTGTACTCCGTAGCGAAGATCCGCTGGCTCTCTTTTAATTCGCTCAGCCAGCGTGCGGTAGAGGGCCACATGGCCTTGGCGCGTTCGGCCCGGCGTTTGCCCAGGTGCAATTCGCCAAAAGATAAATAAGCCACAATACCAAACAGCGGCAGAATGTAGATAACCAGCAGCCAGGCCATCGCTGACGGTACGGCACGGCGTTTCATCAGAATACGCAGGGTCACACCGGCGATAAGCAGCCAGTAACCAAACACCATGAGCCAACTGATTACGGTATAAAATGTTGTCATAAAGGCGAAAAATCCCGTTCGCAAACCACCAACGATGAGTGTACGCACAGAATGGTAAAGGGGAAACCTTTTCTCCGCGCTTATGTTGCAAAAATATGATTGTCTTAAGGCACTTGCTGTAAACGAAAAGGACATTTTGGGCTAACTACCGCGTTGTCGGGCCAGAGTAAAATACGAAAAACTGAGGCTTGGATCGCACGGTGAAAGGGCTATAATGCCCGCCGTTGGCTTTTGACGAATGAGTGACGAAACGATGAGACGCAGTAGAAACGAAGTGGGCCGCTGGCGGATGTTGAGGCAGAGCCAGCGCCGCAGGCATCGCTGGTTGGAACGCCAGTCATGCAGCAATCGGCATATCATTCGGGTGCGGCGTCGCCTGGACGATCAGCACCGACGTTCGTTGCTGTTTGTGGTGTCATACGAGTGGTAAAACGAAAACAGTCCCTGAGGGGACTGTTTTGTTAGCGGAGACTGGGGGTTATTTACCCAGATAGGCGTTAAGCATCCACACCTGTTTTTCCTGCTCTTTGATGTAGTCGCTCATCAGGGAAGCAGTCCCTTCATCACCGGCATCTGCGGCCAGCGTCAGCAGTTCACGCTGTTGTTGCAGCAGCACCGAATAGCCGTGCAGCAACCCGCTTAGCGTTCCTTTATCGTCGGTGACGTTGGTGTCTTCCTTGATGTCGGAAGTTTTCAGATAATCGCTAAAAGCATGACGCGGTTGTGAACCCAGGGTCAAAATACGCTCCGCCAATTCATCGACTTTGGTCAGCAGGTCGTTATAGGTTTCTTCAAATTTGACGTGCAGCTCGAAGAAGTGCGGGCCTGAAATGTTCCAGTGGTAGCCGCGTACGTTCATATACAGCACCTGATAATTCGCCAGCAGCGCATTCAAGGCTTCCGAGAGCTTCGCCGATTGTTTGCTGTCCAGGCCGATATGGTTTTTTGCTGCTTTCTTCGTCGTTGCCATAATAATCTTCTCCTGATTATTTGATTCGATGATTTACACAATATCCATAACAAACACAGTAACCGGATTTATCGCAGGGTTAAAGACGTTCAAAAGCATCAATGCAATCGTCAAAACCAATATCGATAAATCCGCGAAGCAAATTGCCAAATCAGTTTAAGCAGAATGCGTTAACAACAACAGCAGCTTTCGACCATTACTTGCGCAATGCCATTTTTGCCACGCCGGCGCCCAGTGCCATCAGCGTAGCGGCTGCAATCAGCACGACGATAAATGCGCGGTCGAATGCCAGGCGCGCCAGCTGTTTAAGCTGTTCGGCCTGATCGGCTGCCAGATTGGCGGCCAGCCTCAATGCCTCGTCGATGCTGTCGTAGGCGATATCACTTACCGGCAGGCTGTCAGGCAGAGCCAGGCTGTGGCTATAGATGGCGGTCATCAATCCGCCAAGCAAGGTGATGCCCAGAACCCCGCCCAATTCATAGGAAACGTCTTCGATCGACGCTGCCATACCTGACTTCTCTTCCGGCGCGTTAAGCATGATGGCGGTTGAGGCTGCGGTGATCACGCCGCCAAGACCAAAACCGGCGATGAACAGGCAAATCAGCTGCAACACCAGGCTGCTTTGGTAAAGCAGAGCCAGGCCTGCGATACCCAAGCCGGTCAGAATAAATCCGCCGAGTATCATGCTGCGCTCACCGAAGCGCGGCAGCAGTAAGCCGGTTAACGGGCCTGCCAGCGCTGACGCCAGCGGGATCGGCAGAATAAACAGCGCGGCCTGCAAAGGGCTAAGTTCAAGCACCAGCTGCAGCCGTTGAGTCAGTACCAGTTCTACGCCGACTAACGCAATCATCGACACTAACGCTACCCCGACGCCACCGGCAAACAGCCGATTCTGGAACAACGAGAAGTCGATCATCGGATAGCGTGCCCGCCGTTGGCGGCGAACAAACAGCCAGAGCGATACAACGCCGATCGCGGCGGCAATCGCCAACGCGGTAAAGGAGGGGGCCGCTTTGCTTAGTTCCTTTAACGCATAGATACAACCAACCAGACCGGCCATGATCTGTACCGAGCCGATGATATCGTAAGGGCTTTTGTTTTCGCCGCCGCAGTGTGGAATTAAACGCCATGCAAACGGCAGTACTGCCAACACCACAGGGACGTTGATCAAAAACACCGAGCCCCACCAGAAATACTCCAGCAGCACGCCGCCAACTACTGGCCCAATAGCCGCGCCGCCAGAGGCCACCGCTGCCCAGATGCCTATGGCCAAGGCGCGTTCACGCTCATCAGTAAAGACATGGCGGACAATGGACAGGGTAGCCGGCATCATCATCGCGGCACCTACCGCAAGGAATACCCGGGCAGCGATCAGCCATTCGGCCGACGGGGAAAAGGCCGCGCAAAGCGAGGCGACGGCAAACACCGGCAACCCAGCTATAAACAATCGTTTATGGCCAATACGATCGCTCAACATGCCTGCACCAGGCAGTAAACCCGCTACCACCAGTGGATAGGCATTTACGATCCATAATTTTTGCGAAGCGCTGGCATCCAGCGCCAGGGTCAGCCGTGGCAAAGCGGTGTAAAGTACCGTCATGTCGATAATAATCAAAAATAGCGCGCTGGAAATCATTGCCAGGATCAACCAGCGGTTGTTTACGTGCATAATATTATTCCAAAAAAACAAGCTACGCGGGGGCGTAGCTATAAGATCGTCACCACTCAGGATTGCCGGGTGGTATACTGGCGTAATATATATCCATACGTATGTATTGAAAAGAGGGTTTCTCAATGGGACGTCAACGCAGCATCGATCGTGACAAGGTTCTGGACGTGGCGGAAGAGATTGTCGCCACGCAGGGTGCCGCCGGGCTGACCATTGATTCTGTTGCCAGAGCTATGGGGATTTCCAAAGGTGGCGTGCAATATTGCTTTGGCAGCAAAGACGCGATGATCGATGCGATGTTCGATCGCTGGGGTAAAGCTTATGAACGGGTATTCGACGAGATTGCCGGCGAAAACCCCTCGGCCACGACGAGTGTGCAAGCGCATCTGCAGGCGACCCGAAGCTCCGATCAGGCCTCCAGCGCCAAGGCTGCCGGGCTGATGGCGACCCTGATCCAAACCCCGGAGCATCTGGACAGTACGCGTGATTGGTACCGCAGCCGGATTGCCGGACTGGATTTAGCCACTGAGGAAGGCAAGCGTGCGCGGCTGGCGTTTTTGGCCACCGAAGGAGCATTTATGCTGCGCTACTTTGGCTTGATGGAGATTGATCCGGCGGAGTGGGATGCCATGTTTGCGGATATGCAGACATTGATTTTGCAAAATGTGCAGAGTCGCTGAAGATTATTAGTGGCTCAGGATTAACGCGGCCCGAGTCACCGCCGCGTTAATACGCCATTTGAGTATTCAGGCGTTATTTGTAGGCCACGGCATTGATGGTTTCGAAGGAGGTTTTCCCTTCGCGACCGATAATCACATAGTATTTCCCGCCTTTTTCATCGACCGCTTTAGACAATCTTGCGTGATCGATGCCCACGGTATCATCGCCATCTTGTGAGATGGTCACCGGACCAATTTCGGTGTGTTTTGCGGCTTCTTCCTTGGTGATTTCAATGGCGGCCATGGAAGAGAAGGAGGCGAATGCCAGTACAGCCAACAGATATTTAGTTGCTTTCATCACTATTCCTTTTACGTAGAGAACGAATGGATAAGTTCGAACATGACTACGGCTTAAGTGTAGGTCGCAGCTGTAGGTTTTCCATGCAGTGGTAAAAATAAGCGGTACAGGCGGTGCCTATCGCACCGATAGATAGCGAATTCAGCGGGGAAGGGAGTATGTTTATCGAACAAGATATTCCCTCGAAGAACCCTTTAGCCAGCCACTCCGTGCTGGCTTTTTTTTGTCCGCAACGAAAAGCCGCGATCCTCCGCGGCTGTAGTCAATGTTAAATTCTTTATACTTGGCGCATATAAACATCGGTGATGCGCAAGTCGAAGTTACTTTTCATTTTTGACACATCAATCAGCAGAAAAGCATGAGTTGCCCAGTCAGGGGCTCTATCGACCATAGGTGTTTGGGTATCTGAGCCTTGCATTTGCCCTGGAATAATCGCGGTCTTAAGTTGCGATTCGCTACCACTGAAGTTGTAGGTATAAGTGTGTCCAGTCGCCTGCATTAGGATCTTAGGCTCTATATCCTGAGCCGCACCATATTGCAACAGTTTGGCCCAGACGATTTTTACCTGGCAACTTTGCCCGTCGCCTGCATAAGTGGCAGCCTGAAAATTATGTATCACGCTGCCATAGCCTTTCAAGGCGATAGTGCCGAGTACGGCTTGGTAAACACCTTCACCTGCGGCAGCATTACGCCCAATAGAGACCAACCCTGGTTGGCGGATCATGCTGAAATTGGTGCTATTTACCGTTCCCCATCCGTAGCGGGATTTACGCACGGAGTTAATCCCCCCTGGCGGCAATACCCAGGCCTCTTCGGTCCATTTATCATTGCTGCCGCCACTGGTATAGGTTGTGCTGTCGAGCCAGTTATCCTGTACATTGGGGGCCGTACGTACCTTAGTCAGCAAATATGGCCAGTTCATCGGCAATTGCATGTCGCGAAATGAGACCGAACCGGTGCCATCAATCCAGCCACTGACGCCAACATCACCTGCCTGTTGTAGTTTCCCGAGATTAACGGCTTGAAATACTACGCGTGCCTGATCACCAAAGTAGAACGGATTACAAATGGTGGCTTGGTCCGCAAGTGCAGGATTGCCGGCCTTAAAGGTAAATAAGCCACCGATAAAATTGATTTTGCATTTCTTGGCATCAGGGACGTTAACGATATAATTCCGCGGGCCAAAGCCTTCAATGTGGCAATCGCGGAAAATGTGCTGACCACCTTCAATATGAATATATTTTCCCAGGCTTACCTGAGGGTCCTGAGTGCCGTTATCACCGTATATATAATCGAAGGAACAATTGAAGAAATAACTGTAACCTCCCTGCAGGTTAACGCCGCAGTTGCTCTGCGCAAAGACACAGCTATGGAAATTCATCTCCTCCCCGGAGTTCGTCGCGGTGTTGGGGAAGTAATAGCAGGTATGGCAGTGGTTAAACATAAAACTGTACATGCGGAGGAAGTAAAAGTTGTTATTACCGGTAACACCGTAAGCGAAGTTTTCGAGGCCACCATCAATAAATGTTAGAGAGTTACGTGAATACGTGGTCTTAGCATCGGTTGCGGGCTTGGTCTCGGTGGCAGGAATGATATCGTTGCGGAAAGTCATGCCGTCAACAAATCTATCTGCCCCAGGGCCAATCATCCGCAAATTTTTCACGGTCATATTGCCTTGTGGATAGCCATCGGTATTCATCCAATGGATCGCGGTTGCGTGTGCAACTGCTGTGCCGCTGGCAAAGGAGCGGAAGTCCAGTAAGGCTCCAGAGAAATCATAATCGACGGTTTTTGTATCAAACTTTAGTGTTTTTGTGCACTTAAAGCGACCATTCCCAAAAGTCAGGATACCGTTTTTCAATACTTGCTCGATGGTCGTATAAACAACGCCATCAACAATATATTGTTTAGTAGTGTGTTCATGCAGCGAACTCGCGTAGTCATGCGCTTTTTGGATCGCATCCGTATCGTCAGCAAGACCATCGCCTTTAGCACCGTACAGATAAGGTGAAACTGTACCTGCCACCTCCAATATACGCAGCCAAACCCACGACGAGTTAGGGCGAATAAACATGCCACCGTCGTCTGCCGGTGTCGATTGTGCTTTAGCGACAAAGATGCCACCGCCTGCAGGTTGGCCGTTACTGCTGCTCCAGCTTGAATCATAGGCGGTTACTGCGATCAGCTCACCGGCAAGGGTAGGTACGGTGCTTCTCAATGTGGCAATATCAGGGCAGGTGTTCATCATTTGATCCTCATAGGGAAAATTGGAATTACTGTATTTATATACAGCAACCAGAGTCTATGAGCGCATCGCATCATGCACAATAGCGTGAAAGGTGAAGGTCGTTGTGCCAGTCAAGGCTAAACCAAGAAGGAGATATATACGTAAGCCAATCGTCGGCGTAACCGGCCATGCTTTGTGGTCACAACCCACTGAGGGGGAGTTCAGTGGGTTGTCTTCGCGCTAGAACACCTGTTTGAAGGGTTTTACCGTTACGTCACCATAAACGCCGGCGGCGACGTAGGGATCTTGTTCCGCCCAGGCTTGTGCGTCCGCCAGCGAGGCGAACTCCGCAATAACGGTGGAGCCGCTGAAACCGGCGCTGCCCGGATCGTTACTGTCGATGGCGGGGTTGGGGCCGGCAACCACCAAACGGCCAGCATCACGCAGTGCCTGCAGGCGCGCCAGGTGCGCGGGGCGTACCGACAGGCGGTTTTCCAATGAGTTGGGGACGTCTTGCGCGTAGATCAGATAAAGCATGTTTCACCTTTAAAATCATTGCTATAGAACGGTAAATTTAAAGTAGCGCAAAAGACGAGACAAGGGAATGCCCGCCCGCTGGAATTTAGCCACGGCTGGCGCTTATGCCTTGAAGCCGCTAGTGTTTATTCGTATAGTGCGGCCGCGCGATTCACCGGACAAGGTTTATGAGGTAGAGAAATGACGGAACTGGTTAGAGAGAAACTCAACTTGCCTGAGGGCAAAAGCAAACTGCTGCTGCACTCCTGCTGTGCTCCCTGTTCCGGTGAGGTGATGGAAGCCATTCAGGCCTCCGGCATCGAGTACGCCATTTTCTTCTATAACCCGAACATCCATCCGCAAAAGGAATACCTGCTGCGTAAAGACGAGAACATCCGTTTTGCCGAGCAGCATGGCGTACCCATTATTGACGCCGATTACGATACCGATAACTGGTTTGCTCGCGCCAAAGGGATGGAGCATGAACCTGAGCGCGGCATCCGTTGCACCATGTGCTTCGACATGCGTTTCGAACGTACCGCGCTGTATGCGCACGAAAATGGCTACGATACCATTTCCAGTTCGCTGGGCATCTCCCGCTGGAAGAACATGCAGCAAATCACCGACTGCGGCGTGCGTGCGGCAGAAAAATACCCGGATCTTGAGTATTGGGATTACAACTGGCGTAAAAAAGGCGGTGCCTCGCGGATGATCGACATCAGCAAGCGCGAGCGCTTCTATCAACAGGAGTATTGCGGTTGCGTTTATTCACTTCGTGACACCAACCTGCACCGCAAAGCACAGGGCCGGCCGCTGATCAAACTGGGCGTGCTGTATTACGGCGATGAAGAATAACGCCGCATTGATAACTAATAACCCGCTACGGCGGGTTTTTTGCTTCTTGGCGGCGGTAAATCAGGTTAATGAAGCGTGTAAAAGCCTCGGTGAAAAGGCAAATGAAAGGTTAATATCCCCATGAGTTTGCAGGTTTTAGCGATGAATAACGACGATTAGAGCGATAGTTTGCCATTCGTTATTGAATATGATTGCTATTTGCATTTAAACTTGGCGAACCAGAGGAAACAGAATCATTATGCCGCTAAAAAAGATGTTCCTTAATCGCCGTTTGTCCGTGCCGATTGTCCTGTCCGTTGGCTTACATAGCGCCCTGGTGGCGGGTCTGCTCTATGCTTCTGTCAAAGAAGTGATGGAGTTGCCGAAACCTGAAGATGCGCCAATCAGCGTCATGATGGTCAATACCGCCGCGATGGCGGAGCCGCCACCTCCTGCGCCGTCCGAGCCGGAGCCAGAACCGCAGGTGGAGCCTGAACCCGAGCCGGAACCAGAACCGATCCCGGAGCCGCCGCCGAAGGCGATATTGAAGCCTGAGCCGGTAAAACCCAAACCGAAGCCAAAACCTAAGCCGAAGGTCGAAAAAACGGTCAAGCGTGAACCGCAGAAAACTGAGCCGCGTGAGCCTTCGCCGTTTGAAAATAACCAGCCGGCCAAGCCTATCGACAAAGCGCCAGTTAAGCAGGCACCGTCAGCCCCGGTTGCGGGTAATTCGCGTGATGTGGCACCGAGGGCGCTCAGCCGTGTCGATCCGATTTATCCGCCGCGTGCCAGAGCATTGCAGATTGAAGGCAATGTACGGGTACAGTTCGATATCGACAGCGACGGCCGTGTGAGCAACGTGCGTATTCTGTCTGCGGAACCGCGCAATATGTTCGAACGTGAAGTGAAGCAGGCAATGCGTAAGTGGCGTTATGAAGCCAAAGAAGCGAAAGATCGTACCGTGAATATTCGCTTTAAAATTAACGGCACCACGGAAATGAACTGACCGACAGGTTAGGGTTAATTAAAGACAAGGGTCGCTTCGGCGGCCCTTTTTGCTGCCTGAAATTCGCTATGCGTTGCCTTAATCCTGCAATACGTCTTATTGAAGCTAAATGGTGTAACGATAAACCTTTATTAAGTCCTGCTATAGAAAACCTGCCTCACTGCGCCTGACAGTGAAACACGCACCTCAACCTAATTTATTGAACAAAAGCCGATCTCTCTCTCACTTCACGCAACATTAACGCTCATTTAACTTAATTGTGAACCCGATCACTTCAACTTCTCGGCACATAAAACAAAATGAAATGGTGTAACGTTAAACCTTTTCGGGGAAAACCATGAGTTCTTACCAAGCCAGCTTACTGTCTATCTCATTTATGACCTATATGGTGATGGCGGGTCTCCTCACTCAGATAGGCATTGTTATTAAACCGATGTCTGTTTATCTGGGTATGGGCATCACGGACGCCGCGGCGATGTTTTCTTACCTGACCGGTGGCACGCTTTTGGGAACGTTCATCTCGATGGCGGTGTATTCTCGATTTGAAATCCGTCACATCCTGCGTGTCACCTATGCCATTTTCCTGGTTGTTCTGGCCGCATTGGTGTTTCTGGATGTCAGAAATCCGTTCGTTGTTTCGTTCTATCTTTTTGTTTTGGGCACCTGCTGCGGCACCGGTTTGTCGGGCGGCGCAGTGCTTATCTCCAAAGTTTTCAACGAAAACAAACGTGCTTCCGCCTTTATAGCCACTGATTGTGCCTTTAGCGCTTCCGGTTTTATCTTTCCCTCGATGGCGACAATGATCATTGCGGCCAATATGCAATGGACTGCCGCCTACGGACTGGCGGGCGTGATTGCCGCGCTGGTGTTTATCAGCACCTTTATATTGAAATATCCGAAAGGGGATTTGGCCGAAGCCGATAAAGCAAACACCCCAGGCGCCAGGTTTAACTGGAAAGAGGTGATGACCCCCAGAGTGGTTTTAATGGGGTTTGCGCTCGGTGTTTACCTGTTTGCTCAGAGTACTTTCCTGACCTGGTCGCCCAGTTACTTGCAGCAGACGTTTGGTTTGTCCGCGGCGGAGTCCGGGGCGGCAGTGGGCAACTATTGGGGGCCATCCGTGTTTGGTTTAATCACCGCAGCCATACTGGTGAATAAAATCCCCGCACGGGTCATGTTAGTGGCGGTCTCTATCATTGCGATCCTGGTGACCTTTTACTTGAGCATAACTCACAACCCAAGGGTATTCCTGACTCTCACACTCGGCTTCGGTTTTCTGACCTCGTGCGTCTATAAATTAGGCATTTCCGTTGGCTCTCAACAGGTGAAAAATTCTCCGGCCGTGCTGGTTACCTTTTTACTGACGTGC
The DNA here is from genome assembly GCF_024809915.1 of Serratia sp. BIGb0234. Taxonomy (NCBI): domain Bacteria; kingdom Pseudomonadati; phylum Pseudomonadota; class Gammaproteobacteria; order Enterobacterales; family Yersiniaceae; genus Serratia; species Serratia sp. BIGb0234. Next base: position 82,856 of record NZ_JANUEI010000002.1, on the reverse strand, counting down.
GGAACCGTGGGCAGCACGATCTCTCCGGCTTTGTCTGCCGCCATCGTTGATCGGTTCGGGGTGGCCAGCGCGATGGTCATGACCGTCCTGGGCTTTACCGCCGTCTGTATCGCCATTGTTGCCTGTCTGATACTCGAGAAGATTGAAAACACCAAATCCACAAAGGAAATATATTCATGAAGAGAAAAGTCATTTTTGATACGGATCCCGGCATTGACGACAGCATGGCGATGCTGCTGGCACATGCCAGTTCAGAGATAGAGCTGATGGGGATTACCACCGTTTTTGGCAATGCGACTATCGAGAATGCCACCAGAAATGCGCTGTATATCAAGCAGCGGTTTGGTCTGACTGCGGATGTTGCGATGGGTGCAGATACCCCGCTGGTCGTCGCGGCGGGTGAGCCAACCACTTTTGTCCATGGGTTAAATGGATTGGGAGATATAGATATTCCTGCGGCGGAGTATCACGGCATCGATAAGCGAGCGGCTCATGACTACATTATCGATAGCGTAAAAGCCCATCCGGGCGAGATTACCTTAATCGCCGTCGGCAGGTTAACCAATCTGGCTTTGGCGGTTGAAAAGGATCCCAGCATTGCCGGCCTGGTCAAAGAGGTGATTGTGATGGGCGGAGCATTTGGCCATAACGGCCATACGGGCAATGTGACTCCCTTCGCGGAAGCCAATATCATCGGCGACCCGCATGCGGCCGACAGGGTGATGACCACTGACTGGCCGGTGACTGTCGTTGGGCTGGACGTTACTCAGCAAACGGTAATGACTGGCGAATATATTGATCGACTACGTCTGGATTCAGCCCGATACGGTGAGTTCATTTATCGCATAACGCGTTTTTATGCGGACTTTCATCAACGGGAAATGGGTATGGAAGGGTTTTATGTGCACGACTCTTCGGCCATTGTCTATGCGATTGCCCCTGAGCTGTTCGACGTCAAAGTCGGCGCTATACGGGTGATTACTGAAGGGCCGGCCATCGGGCATACCCTGCTTAAAGAGGGGGGGAAACGTTACCCGATTGATGAGTGGAGCAGGAAACCGAAGCAACGTGTTTGCGTTCAGGTTGATCACCAGGGGGTGCTTGATCTCTATATGGCGACCATGGTGGAAAAGGCGACGGTTTAGTTTCTGAACGTCATTTTCCAAAATCGACGGGTTCACTGACCGATCCCCGGACGACCAGGCTAGGTGTTATTGATATTATGGCTTTACTCCCTGGATGAGACATTTTCATGGTCAGGCCTTCCAGGGCTTGGTAAGCAATGTCGTCCAAAGGAATTCTAACCGTGGAGAGTGACGGGAAAGACAATTTGGACATTTCTATATCATCGTAACCGATGACTGAAAGCTCCCTGGGGATCTTCAAGCCCAGTTCATTCGCCGCATTCTGCACGCCAATGGCCATTAAATCGTTATGACAGATAATGGCCGTTGGTAACGCTGCGGAGGAAAAAAGTTGATACATGGCGTCAACGCCGCTCTGATAGGTGTAGTTTCCTTCGATATAGTCGACGGCGTCTTCAGGCAGGTTAAATTCCCCCAGTGCTTTTTTCAGACCCGCGATACGGTTTGTTGTTGTCTTTAACGCTTTGGGCCCGGTCACACAGGCAATTTTTTTGTGCCCTTTGGACAGCAAGAACCGTCCTGCTATATAGCCGCCAGTCTCATTATGTAAATTGAACTCTGTACCCCCGCACAAACTCATCACATCACCGATATCGAAAGCGATAGCCACCACCGGCACCGCATGGATCTGTTTGATTACGGTATCAATTTTGTCGCGCTTCAACGATATGAGGATGATGCCGTCCACGCGGCCCGACATTAAATTAATGTAGGTGTGCAAATCCTCTTTATCGGCATGGCGGAAGCAGGAGATCACGGTAAAGTCCTGCTTGAAGCATTCATTTTCCAGCTTGAAAAACAGCTCGGAGAAAAAGGGGTTTTGGTCGACGATCGAAATGATGCCAATGCTTTTTAAACTGGCAGAGTTTTTCTTGAGTGAGGCGGCCAAGGCATTGTGTCGGTAGCCGGTAGCCTGAATGGCTTCCAGAATGCTCTGCCGGGTATCATCTTTTAGCTTTTTTTTATTATTAATAAAGTTAGATACGGTTGTTACAGAGACACCGGCATGGCGTGCAACGTCTTTAAGGGTAGCCATTCTCTACTTATAACCTCAGTTTTATGCCACAAGATGAATTGATAGGCGGAGCACTGACCAAGATAGCGATAGGCCGACTCTGGCGTCCCACGTCGTGAGGGTACCCGGTTGATTATACACAAGCAAAATCAAGATACAGGCCTTTAACCGCCAAAAGGCGTTATTGAAACGCGTTGATTAATCAGCAGCAATAAAAAAGCCCGATGGGATGCATCGGGCTAATTGAAAACGAATTTTGTCGCTACGGCTTATTCATCGAAACCTACACGGAAATTCATTTTTCCGTCGGGCAGGGCCCGTGAGTTGCCCTCATCGTCCACCGCGACATAGGTAAATACTGCCTCGGTTGCGCGATAACGCTGGCCTATCGGGGCGGAGGACACTTTCTTGACCCACACTTCGATATTGATGGTGATAGAACTGCGCCCGGTACGGATACAGTGCGCATAGCAACATACCACATCACCCACGGCGACAGGTTTCAGGAAGGTCATACCATCGACGCGTACTGTTACTACGCGTCCCTCGGCAATTTCTTTTGCCTGAATAGCGCCGCCGATGTCCATCTGCGACATCAGCCAGCCGCCAAAAATATCACCGTTGGCGTTGGTATCAGCCGGCATCGCCAGCGTGCGCAGCACCATTTCGCCACTGGGTAAAGGTCGTTGTTGAGTCATAGCTGTCTGCTTATCAAAGAAGGGATTTCACTATACTGCCCGTAGCAAAGGCTACGGGCATTAACAATTTTGTAACTATTTTTTCTGTTCTTCCGGCATGTGCCGATAAATATAAATACCGCTTAACAGGGTAAATACCAGCGTCAGCGCGGTCAGGCCGAACACCTTAAAATTGACCCAAACGCTTTGAGGCAGCCAGAACGCGACGTAGATGTTCGCCAGACCGCAGACCAGGAAGAACACCGCCCAGGCCAGATTGAGGTTGTTCCAGACTTTATCCGGCAGCGTCAGCTCTTTCCCCAGCATGCGCTGCACCAACGGCTTCTTGAGCACCAGTTGGCTGATCAGCAGCGCCAGCGCGAACAGCGTGTAGATGATGGTCACTTTCCATTTGATAAACAAATCGTTATGGAACACCAACGTCAGGGTGCCGAACACCAGCACCATCAGGAAGGTGATCAGCGTCATCTTCTCGATTTTGCGGTACTTGAACCAGGTGAACACCAGTGCCAGGGCGGTGGCGACAATCAGCGCGCCAGAGGCCACGTAGATATCGTAGAGCTTATAAAAGGCGAAAAAGACAATTAGCGGGAGGAAATCAAGAAACTGCTTCATAAATCAATCCATCATCTGTTCATCGGCCGACTATACCGGATTTGGCGGGTTCTGTGTACCGCTGGGAAGCGCTGATTATCGGCGTTTGGCCAACGGATTTCCGCCATGAAAGCAGGAATTTGCATAAACTTACGATTGAAGTCGCGAGTTCGCGGCGTGTGGATTGCCAGCGCGGCATTGGCATCGCATGATACGCCCAATAATAGCCGGATAATTTATAACGGAAAACAGGTTATGCAGTGGAAATCTCTCCAGGCGCTAACGCCCGGTTTGACGCATTTATTAGGGTATCAACGCAGTTGGCTTAAACCGGACATTCGCGCCGGGCTTTCCGTGGCTGCCGTTGCCTTGCCGGTGGCAATTGCCTATGCCGAATTGGCCGGGGTTAGTCCGGTGGTGGGGCTTTATTCCTGTATTTTGCCGATGGTTGCCTATGCCTTCTTCGGTTCCTCACGCCAGCTCATTGTCGGGCCGGATGCTGCAACCTGTGCGGTCATTGCCGCCGTGGTGACGCCGCTGGCGGCGGGCAACATGGAGCGCCACTGGCAGCTCACCATCATGATGACGGCGATGATGGGCGCCTGGTGTCTGTTAGCCAGCCGTTTCAAGCTGGGCGCACTTGCTGACTTGCTCTCCAGACCGATACTCAGCGGGCTGCTCAACGGGGTGGCTATTACCATCATGGTCGATCAGATTGGCAAGGTACTGGGTTTCGGCGTGCATCCGGCGCAGTTGATCGAGCGAATCTACGCTTTACCGGGCAATCTGATGCACAGCGATGTATTGACCATGGTGGTTTCGCTGCTGACCCTGGTTACGCTGATCGGGTTCAAAAAATGGCGGCCTTACTGGCCAGCTCCGCTGTTTGCCATCGTTTTGGCGGCCTTTGTTACCTGGGCCGGTGGGCTGCAGCAGCACGGCGTAGTGACGGTAGGCGGTTTTAGCGACGTATTGCCGATCGTGCAGTGGCCGGATTTTCAGCCAGGCTTGCTGCGCGATATGGTGATCCCGGCGCTTAACCTGGCGGTCGTGAGCTTCGTCAGCATGATGCTGACCGCCCGCAGCTTTGCGGCCAAGAACGGCTATGAGGTCAATGCGGACGCGGAGTTTCGCGCACTGGGGCTGGTGAACATCGTCTCGGCGTTATCGCAGGGTTTCGCCATCAGCGGGGCGGATTCGCGCACGGCTGTCAATGACGCCAACGGTGGCAAGAGCCAACTGGTGTCGATCATTGCGGCAGGGGTGATTGCCTTCGTGTTGCTGTTTCTGATGGCTCCGTTGCAGTTTATTCCGGTGGCAGGACTGGGGGTAGTACTGATGTATGCCGCCTGGTCGCTGTTGGATATACGCGGTATCTGGATCATGCGGCGCCGAAATGCGCAGGCCTTCAGGTTGGCGATGTTTACCTTCCTTTGTGTACTGCTGGTGGGGGTAATCAGCGGTATTGGCCTGGCGGTATTACTGGGGTTGATGCAGTTCTTGCGCACGGTATTCCGCCCGACGGAGCAGCTGTTGGGCGTCAATGACGAAGGCATGATCCACTCGATGGGCAACAATAACGGCATTAAGCCGGTGCCTGGAGTGATGATGTATCGCTTCAACTCGCCGTTGACCTATTTCAACGTGGCGTATTTCAAACGACGGATCCTGAACCTGGTGGATAGCACGCCGTTTCAACCGCGCTGGGTGGTGGTGGACGCCGTGGCCAGCTTTACCCATGCCGATATCAGCGTCCTGGCGGCAATTGATGAGTTGAAACGTGATTTGTTACAGCGTAACGTTAAATTGGTGTTGGCAGGGCGACGCACCGAATTGACGCGCTGGTTCCGCATCAACCGGGTAGGACGCGATCGGGAATTAATACTGGTACCGGATTTGTACCTGGCACTGAAGCTGATTCAAAGCAAGGAGCAGGCAGAACCAGCCGCGGCCCCATAAACAAAAAGGCACGCAGAAGCGTGCCTTATTTGGAGCCTGTCGCTAGATCAGCTGCGCAGCAGCATATACAGGCGGAACAGGTAAATCAGCAACAGGGCGGAAACCAGGTTGCTCAGAGCCGTCAGCACCACGCTGGCGACGTTCGGGGTCAGCACCGACAGGTGGCTCACCATAAACAGCACCAGCAGCTTGGCTGCCAGCCACAGCATCATTGCTGGAACAATCACGCGCGCATTGGCGAAAGCCAGTTTGCAGCTCAGTTTGATCGACGCGAACACGCCTTTCTTGTCGGCGGTGGTGATTACCGGGGCCAGCGAGAAGGCGATCGCCATAATCACACCCGGCACGACAAACAGCGTCAGCCCCAGTTGGATCAGCAGCGTGCAAATAAACAGCAGCAGCAGCAAACGCGGCAGTTCCGGCGCCGAAGCCCCGATAGCGCGCAGGGCGCTCAGGCGTTGCCCCTGAGAAACCAGGCGAACCAGCGTCAACATCCCGCCTACCAGCAGCACGTTACCCACTAACGCAGAGAAAGTGGCGGCGGCTGAGACCTTCAATAACACCATCTGCTGCTCAGGCGTCATTTGTTGAATGATTTCCTGGATCCCCATACCGGCGGACGCAGCAAAGTCACCTTCCGTTGCGCTCAGGATCTTCAACTGCTCGATGTCAGGGCTGAAAACCTGATTGAGCAGCACAGAAATGAACGCGGTCAACAACGCCAGTATCAGAATACTGGCCAGTTGGTTACGGAAAAAATTAAAACTGTCACGGTACAACGTGTTGGCCGTGATAGGCATGCAGACTCCTTGGCATCGAGAAACAGAGATAAATCAAAATCAGTGGGCGATTGTACCCTGTTCCACGTCGCTGTGGCACCCCGCGAATTGCACTACGGCTATTTCTTCGTCGATCTTGGCGATCGGTAAAGAAAGTGGCAACGGAACCGGCAATGGCGGCAGGCCATAACGTTCGCGAGCGCGGTCGCACGCTTCGTTACGCAGGCCATTCTCTCCCGACTGATCGAACTCACGGCAGGGGCTGGGGCGATTAAGATAAATAGAACAGGAAACCGCTTTGCCGATTTCGCCGTCGAGTGCGGTGCAGCGTGGGGACTTGCTGTTGGTCCCCTGCATACAGCGCAGGAAGGGGGTTAACGGCTCTGTTAGGGATAAAGGAACCACGCCGCCGCCATCTTCCGCTTCGGCCCAATAGAATGACACTCGAAAATAGCCGCAGCATGCGCCGCAACTGACACAGGGATTTTGAATTTCGCTCATCTTGATTGCCCGCCGACTCCTTACGACACCAACCAAAACCAACACGGAAGATGAAATTACGCAGCGGCGTTTTTTTTAGCAACTGAAATTTGAACATGTAAATAATTTGCAACAAAAAGCGTTTTTTGATTCAGATCAATTCTCGATTTATTAGTCTCTTAGGTAACCTTGTTTTTAGTAGGAATTAAAATTTTTACACATAAGATGTGATCTCGATGGGATCATAAATACCCGTAAGTAGGTATATTCCCCTTGGATGATAACCACACAAATGGAATGGATAATGAAAAAGACAACTCTGGTGGTATTGGCGGCGATGATGGCCCCTATGTTGGCAAGTGCGCATCAGGCAGGCGATTTTCTTTTCCGTGCAGGTTCTGCGACCGTACGACCAAATGCCGGATCGGATGATGTACTTGGGCAGGGCTCATTCAGCGCCAATAATAACACCCAGCTTGGCCTGACCTTCGGCTATATGGTTACGGACAATATTGGTGTCGAACTGCTGGCTGCAACGCCGTTTCGCCACAAGGTGGGCTTGAACGGTTCCGCCGTGAACGGTGATATCGCTACGGTGCACGACTTGCCGCCGAGCCTGATGGCGCAGTATTACTTTGGCGACAAGCAAGACAAACTGCGTCCGTATCTGGGCGTGGGCGTGAACTACACGACCTTCTTCGATGAAAAATTCAACGACAACGGCAAAGATGCCGGGTTGAGCAACCTGAGTTTGAAAGACTCCTGGGGTGTGGCCGCGCAGGCGGGCCTGGATTACAACCTGGATGAGCACTGGATGCTGAACATGTCAGTCTGGTGGATGAATATCGAAACCAAAACACGCTTTGACGATGCGGCCGGTAATCATCACAGCATAGATACGCGTTTGGATCCGTGGGTATTTATGTTCGGGGCAGGTTATCGTTTCTGATAGCGGTGAAACAGGGAGGCGCATACAGCGCCTCCGTTTTATTTTTACTTGATCTGCATGACGTTCTCGACGGATTTCACACCCGCTACGCCACGAGTTACCTGCACTGCACGGTTGGCATCGGCGCTCGAAGTGACAAAGCCGCTCAATTGCACACGACCTTTAAAGGTCTCGACGCTGATTTCGGTAGATTTGATGGTTTTATCCGCCAGCAGCGCTGACTTCACCTTGGTCGTCACTACCGTGTCATCAATATAACCGCCAGTCCCTTCAGATTTCGCTGTTGGCGCGCAGGCACTCACTGCGAATGCCACAACGGCAGCCATGCACAAGACCGAAAGGGTTTTAAATAGCTTCATAAATTACTCTCCATGCAATGTTATTGTTGAAACTACATTCGGGTTTTCACCTGAAGACGTAGTGCACCCCTAAAAAATAAAGAAATGCCCGACGCGCAACGCTAAGTGTGAGACAAGAATTGGGTTTGTTCAAACTTTAGATGTAAAAAAAATTGCACAACTTTGAGGGTAAACAAGATGTTATCGGCGGGCGCAATCTGCTGCGCCCACCGTTGAAGCCTTATGCCCGGGTAGCCGCTTTCATTTCACGCGTAAAATTCGCCAGTTTCGTCAGCATTTCTGTCGGATTAGCTTGATTCTGCTCGATAATTTTAACGATAGCCGAACCGGATATCGCCCCGGCAGCACCGGCCTGCAGCGCATCGCGAACCTGTGCCGGTTCGGAAATGCCAAACCCTTGCAGCGGCGGTGCCGCATGGTATTCGCGCAATTTATTCACCAGGTGATGAAGTGGCAATTCAGCGCGACTTTCGGTGCCGGTGACGCCCGCACGGGACAACAGGTAGGTGTAGCCGCGGCCGTGTGAGGATATTTCACGCAGTAAATCGTCGTCTGCATTGGGTGGGCAGATAAAGATAGGTGCAATGCCATGGCGCGTTGCCGCAGCACGGAAGGGCGCGGACTCTTCATACGGCACGTCGGCAATCAGCACCGAATCAACGCCGACTTCGGCACAGCGTTGGTAAAACGCATCGATGCCTTTATGGAATACCAGGTTGGCGTACATTAGCAGGCCGATAGGAATGTTCGGGTGTTTCTGGCGGATCGCCGCCAGCATCTCGAAGCACTGGGTTGGCGTCACGCCTGAGGCGAAGGCGCGTAGCGCAGCACTTTGAATCGTTGGGCCATCGGCCAGCGGATCGGAGAACGGAATGCCCAGTTCCAGCGCGTCGGCACCGGCTTCAACCAGGGTATCGACGATCTGCAACGAAAGCGCCGGGTTCGGATCGCCGAGGGTAACGAACGGGACGAACGCGCCTTCTTTCTTATCTGCCAGGCGGTTGAACAGTTGTTGATAACGTTCCATCAGATTTCTCCCCGAGCTTTCAGAATGTCGTGAACGGTAAATATGTCTTTGTCGCCGCGGCCGGACAGGTTAACCACCAGAATCTGTTCTTTTTGCGGCGTTTCACGGATCATTTTCAGCGCGTGCGCCAGAGCATGGGAAGACTCCAGCGCCGGGATAATCCCTTCGCTACGCGACAGCGCTTTGAAAGCGTCCAACGCTTCGTCATCGGTAATAGACACGTATTCAGCCCGACCGATGCTGTTCAGATAGGCGTGTTGCGGCCCGACTGAAGGGAAGTCCAAGCCGGCGGAAATCGAGTAGGACTCCTCGATCTGGCCTTCGGAAGTCTGCATCATCGGCGCTTTCATGCCGAAATAGATGCCCACGTGGCCGTGTTTGAGCGGTGCGCCGTGCTGGCCGGTTTCAATCCCTAAACCTGCAGGTTCAACGCCGATCAACCCAACGCTGGTATCGTCGATAAAGTCGGCAAACATACCGATGGCGTTCGAGCCACCGCCAACGCAGGCCAGTACGGCATCCGGCAAGCGGCCTTCACGTTCCAGCATTTGTGCTTTGGTTTCTTCGCCGATCATGCGCTGGAATTCACGCACAATCGTCGGATACGGGTGCGGACCTGCAGCGGTACCCAGCATATAGTGGGCGGTTTTGTAGCTGCCAGACCAGTCGCGCAGCGCTTCGTTACAGGCATCTTTCAGCGTGGAGGAACCGCTGTGCACCGGGATCACTTCCGCTCCCATCAGGCGCATGCGGAAGACGTTGGGTGACTGGCGCTCGATATCTTTGGCGCCCATATAAATGCGGCACTTCAGGCCGAGCAGGGCACAGGCCAGTGCGGAGGCAACGCCGTGTTGACCGGCACCGGTCTCGGCGATGATTTCGGTTTTGCCCATGCGCTTGGCCAACAGCGCCTGACCCAATACCTGGTTAGTTTTGTGCGCGCCACCGTGCAGCAGATCTTCACGCTTCAGATACAGCTTGGTTTTGGTACCGGCAGTGAGGTTTTTGCACAGTGTCAAAGCCGTCGGGCGACCGGCGTAGTTTTTCAGCAGGTCGATAAATTCAGCCTGGAATTCCGGATCGCGCTGGGCGCTGACAAAGGCTTCTTCCAGTTGTTTTAAGGCCGGCATCAGAATCTGCGGCACATATTGGCCACCAAATTCGCCGAAGTAGGGGTTAAGCAGCGTCATTTTAGTTCCCGTTATTATCCGTTAATCATAATTAGTAAGCGCGCAGGGTCTGGAACACCGCCGCCAGGCGGGCAGGATCCTTAATGCCGGGCTGGCTCTCTACGCCGGAGTTAAAGTCCAACCCGGCACAGCCGAGTTTGGCTGCGTCAACGCAGTTGTCTGCGCTCAGGCCACCGGCCAGCATCACGTTTTCCAGGTTTTCGCCGTGCAGTACCGACCAGTCGAAACGCTGCCCGGTGCCACCCGCGCCGTTATCCAGCAGATAACGATCAACGTGCTGCAAATCGCGCTGCGGTAAATGGTCTTTTACGCTCAATGCTTTCCAAATCTGGCACTTGGCAGGCAGTTCGGCGCGCAGGGCGCTGATATAGGCCTGATCTTCCGAGCCGTGCAGTTGCACCGCTTTCAGCCCCAGGCGTTCGACGGTTTTAACCAGGGTCTCTACCTGCGCGTCGCAGAATACGCCGACATATTTCAGGGGGGCACCCGAGATAACTTCACGGGCGCGGTTGATATCAACATAGCGGGGTGAACGCCCGACGAAAATCAGTCCACCATACACCGCACCTGCCTGATAGGCCGCGCTGGCATCCTGCGGACGGGTCAGCCCGCAGACTTTGTTGTCGCCCAGGATCACCCGGCGCACGGCGGCACGGAGATCGGTTTCCGACATTAATGCGCTGCCAATCAGGAAACCGTTGGCAAAGTGGCTCAGTTCGCGGATCTGACCGTAATTGTTGATGCCGGACTCGCTGATCACCGTCACCCCGTGTGGGACGCGAGGCGCCAACTGGCGAGTGCGATCCAGATCGATACTCAGGTCGCGCAGATCGCGGTTATTGATACCGACCACGCGCGCTTCCAAAGCAATGGCCCGTTGCAGCTCTTCTTCGCTGATCACTTCGGTCAGCACCCCCATGTTCAGGCTGTGCGCAACCGCAGCCAATTGACGGTACTGATCGTCGTTCAGCACGGACAGCATCAGCAGAATGGCGTCGGCCTGATAGAAGCGCGCCAGATAGATCTGATACGGGTCGATAATAAAGTCTTTGCACAGCACCGGCTGTGTCACCGTCTTGCTGACCAGCGGCAGAAAGTCGAAGCTGCCCTGGAAGTATTTTTCATCGGTCAACACCGAGATCGCCGAGGCGAAATCTTTGTAGACCGAAGCAATTTCCACGGGATCGAAATTCTCGCGGATTAGCCCTTTGGAAGGGGATGCCTTTTTACATTCAAGAATAAACGCCGTTCTGGCACCCTGCAGCGCGTGATAAAAGCCACGCTCGCTGGGGACGATTTCATTTTGAAAACTGGCCAGTGGCTGTTGTTGCTGTCGTGCTGCGACCCATTGCGCTTTATCACGAACAATCTTGTTGAGCACGGTTTCCTGCATCATTTATCCTCTTGCTGCCAGTGCGGTTACGCGCTCGTAAGCTTTCCCGCTGTGAATCATGTCCAGTGCCTGCTGCGCGTTTTGGCGCAGGTCTTCATGCCCGAATAACTTCAGCAGCAGCGCCACGTTAGCGGCCACCGCAGCGGCGTGCGCCGGGTCACCTTTACCTTGTAACAACCTTGCCAGAATGTCACGGTTTTCTTCCGGCGAACCGCCCAGCAGGGCCTCCAGCGGGTAGCGTTGCAGCCCGAAGGATTCTGGCGTCAGCTGATAGCTTTCAATTTCGCCGTTGTTCAGCTCGGCCACGTGGGTCGCGGTGTGGATCGCCACTTCATCCATGCCACCGCCGTGCACAACAGCGGCTCGTTGGTAACCCAGCACGCGCAGGGTTTCGGCAATCGGCAGCACCAATTCCGGGCTATAAACGCCGATCAGCGCCAGTGGCGGACGCGCCGGGTTGATTAGCGGGCCGAGTACGTTGAATACCGTACGGGTTTTCAACTGCTGACGTACCGGCATCGCATGGCGGAAACCGGTGTGATACTGCGGCGCGAACAGGAAGCATACGCCCAGGTCATCCAGCGCTTGGCGCGCCTGTTCCGCCGGCAGATCCAGACGAATGCCGAACGCCGCCAGCAGATCGGATGATCCTGACCGACTGGAAACGCTGCGGTTACCGTGTTTTGCCACTTTGGCGCCGCACGCGGCCGCCACAAAGGCGCTGGCGGTGGAAATATTAATGCTGTTGGTGCCGTCACCGCCGGTGCCGACGATATCGGCAAACGGGTAGTCCGGGCGCGGGAACGGCAGGGCATCGGCCAGCAGCGCTTTCGCCGCGCCGGCGATCTCTTCCGGACGTTCGCCGCGAATTTTCATGCTGATCAGCGCCGCGGCCAACTGGCTTGGCTCCAGCTCACCGCGAACAATGGCGCTGAACAACTGCTGGCTTTCCTGCTGGTTCATCGACTCTGAGCGGTACAGTTTTTCAAGAATAGTTTGCATCGTCGTTTCCTCTCGTTATTTCGCCAGCGCCCAGGCCAGAGTTTGCTCAAGCAAACGCGCGCCGTGAGTGGTCAGGATAGATTCCGGATGGAACTGGAAACCGCATACGCGATGCTTGTCATGTCGAACTGCCATCACCATGTCGCCGAAGTGGGCGTTAACGGTGAGTTCGGCCGGGATATTGCTGCCAACCAGGGAATGATAACGGGCCACCGGCAGTGGGTTCACCATACCGGCAAACATCCCTTCGCCATCGTGGCTGATGGCCGACGCCTTGCCATGCAGGATTTCCCCGGCCTGGCCGACGTGCCCGCCATAGGCTTCGACGATTGCCTGATGGCCGAGACAGATGCCGATAATGGGTAACTGGCCGCGCAGGCGCTGCAACAGTTCCGGCATGCAGCCGGCTTCGGCCGGTGTACCCGGGCCTGGAGACAGCATCAGCACCGGCTGGGTCAGCTGCTGCAGGCGCTCGATAATCACCTCGGCAGAAATTTGGTTGCGATAGATCACCACCTGATGGCCGCTGGCGCGCAGCTGATCGACCAGGTTGTAGGTAAAGGAATCAACGTTATCGAGCAGTAAGATATCGGCCATCAGAACACCTCCTTGGCCTGGTGCGCACTGGCAATGGCGCGCAGCACGGCACGTGCCTTATTACGGGTTTCATCGGCTTCCGCCTGTGGTACAGAATCCAGCACTACGCCGGCACCGGCTTGCACGGTGGCAATGCCGTCTTCAACATACGCGGAACGGATGACAATACAGGTATCCAAATCACCGGTGGCGGTGAAGTAACCCACTGCGCCGCCGTAGCTGCCACGACGGGTGCCTTCGGAAGCGGCGATCAGCTGCATGGCGCGCACTTTAGGTGCACCGCTCAGCGTGCCCATGTTCATACAGGCCTGATAGGCGTGCAGCACGTCAAGGTCGGCGCGCAAGGTGCCGATCACACGGGAAACCAGGTGCATTACGAAAGAGTAGCGGTCCACTTTGGTCAGATCGGCCACGTAGCGGCTGCCGGCCTGGCAGATGCGCGCCAGATCGTTTCGCGCCAGATCGACCAGCATCAGGTGCTCGGCCAGCTCTTTATGGTCAGTACGCATTTCCAGCTCGATACGGCTGTCCAGATCCAGGTCCAGTGAACCGTCGGCACGACGACCGCGTGGGCGGGTACCGGCAATCGGGTAGATTTCAATCTGGCGGTTGTTGGCGTCGTATTTCAAGGCACTTTCCGGCGACGCGCCGAACAGGGTGAACTCGTCATCCTGCATAAAGAACATATAGGGGCTTGGGTTGTTGTCTTTCAGCGTCTGATACGCGGCCAGCGGGGTCGGGCAGGGCAGCGAGAAACGACGCGACGGTACCACCTGGAAAATTTCACCCTGACGAATGGCCTGTTGCAGCTCGCTGACCACGGCACCGTATTCTTCATCGGTCTGGTTGCAGCTCAGCTGCATGTTTTCCAGCTTCTGGTGAGGAATGGGCTGCGGCGTCTGTTTCAATTGAACCTGCAGCTGTTCCAGGCGCAGTTGCAGGCGTTGCTCCTCGGCCGGGTCGGCCGTGAATACGCTGGCCTGCAGACGGGCGACGCCGCGTTGGTGATCCAGCACCAACAGGGTTTCCGCCAAATAGAAGCAGAAGTCCGGGCAGCGCTGATCCTGACGCAGTGCTGGCAGGTCTTCGAAGCCGGCGACCAAATCGTAAGCAAACAGGCCACCAAGCATGACGGCTTCACGTTCGTCGGCGGGAGAATCCACCAATGTTAGCAGGGTGCGCAGCGCGTCAAATACCGACAGCGACCGCAGGCGAGCGTCTTCATCCTGGATAGCGTCAATCGGCGGGAAAGTCAGTTCCCGGCCGTTAGGGCGCACCTGAATCTGTACTTCGGGCGGCAGCGCCTCATCCAGCAGCGGCAGCATTGCCGCACCGTTGGCGGTCAGCGCCTGCAGGGTGACGATACGACCCAGTGCGGTGATACGCAGGGCACTGTCGATCACCAGCAGGCTTTGCAGGTTTTGCTTGCTGTTGATTTCAGCGGATTCCAACAGCAGGGTCGCCGGACGCGCGCCACACAACTGGTGGAAAATAGTGGTCGGATCGCCCCGGTAACTGGCCTCCGCCTTCAGTAATTTAAGCTGTGGTTTGATGTTCATCTTGGGTCTTCCAGTTAAAATTTGTCCATAAAAAAGCCCGCGTTACCAGCGGGCTTAGGGAATCTGCAGTGTCAGATGACAGGTATGCGTGATTACACCGCCCGCGAAAGGGAGGTACGCCACCAACGAAGAAGAGAAGTTTGCTTATTCATTTCTGTGCTCTCTTGTTTATCATCCAACCAGGGTATCGCCCTGAACTTGTGTACTAGTTAACTGGTTCGAGAGAATAAAGTCAACCCTCTTTTCACACAATGTTTTAGCCGCAAGCGTGAATAATTTTCATCGAGAGGAACAGGCCGTCGGCCAGAATAGATTTCCGTCCTGCGGGCGAACGCGGGTATGATAGAAGGCCAAACCTTTGACGGATATTTCTTTTGACAGACAGCAGCCCCCAGCCTTCCGCCTTTACCCTGTACGATCTCCACAGCCATACCACCGCCTCTGACGGCTATTTGACGCCGGCGCAGTTGGTGCAGCGGGCCGTCGAGATGCGGGTAGGCGTATTGGCGATTACCGACCACGACACCACCGAAGGTTTAGCCGCCGCAGCCGCAACCATTGCCGAGCTGTCGTTACCGCTGCAGTTGGTGAACGGGGTGGAGATCTCCACGCTGTGGGAAAATCATGAGATTCATATCGTGGGTCTGGGGATTGAAACTGCACATCCGGCGATGGTGCAATTGTTGGCCGAGCAGACTGAGCGCCGCAACCTGCGCGCACAGGAAATTGGCGTCCGGCTGGCGAAAGCGCGTATTGACGGTGCATTTGAAGGCGCGCAAAAGTTGGCGGACGGTGGGGCGGTGACGCGTGGTCACTTCGCCCGTTATCTGGTGCAGATTGGCATCGCTGACAATATGGCTCAGGTGTTCAAGAAATACCTGGCCAAAGGCAAAACCGGCTACGTTCCGCCACAGTGGTGTACAATAAAACAAGCCATTGATGTGATTCATCAATCCGGCGGTCAGGCGGTGATAGCGCACCCGGGCCGTTACGACCTGACGGCCAAATGGCTGAAACGGTTGTTGGCGCACTTTGCCGAACAAGGGGGGGATGCCATGGAGGTTGCCCAGTGTCAGCAGGCACCGCATGAGCGTTCGCAACTGGCAAAGTATGCGCAGGAATATCAATTATTGGCGTCGCAGGGCTCTGACTTTCATCAGCCCTGCTCGTGGATCGAACTGGGCCGCAAACTGTGGTTACCCGGCGGGGTTGAACCCGTGTGGCGTGACTGGCCACAACCGCAGCAGGGCAAGGTCAGTTGATTTAACGTGGGCGATGCCGCCCGCGTGCATCATTTTTAGGAGCAAGTCATGAGTCAGCTTTTTTATATCCATCCAGATAACCCGCAACCGCGCCTGATCAACCAGGCGGTGGATGTGCTGCGTAAAGGTGGGGTGATCGTCTATCCTACCGATTCCGGCTACGCGTTGGGTTGCAAGCTGGAAGACAAGACGGCCATGGAACGCATCTGCCGTATCCGTCAATTGGACAGCAATCATAATTTTACCTTGATGTGCCGCGATCTGTCCGAGCTGTCTACTTACGCTTATGTCGACAATACCGCGTTTCGACTGATCAAGAACAACACCCCCGGCAACTACACGTTCATTTTGAAAGCGACCAAAGAAGTCCCGCGTCGCCTGATGAACGACAAGCGCAAAACCATCGGTCTGCGCGTGCCGTCTAACCCGATTGCGTTGGCGTTGCTGGAAGTGCTGAATGAGCCGATGATGTCGACCACGTTGATGCTGCCAGGCAATGATTTTGCCGAATCCGATCCGGAAGAGATCAACGATCATCTGGGCAAGCAGGTGGATCTGGTGATCCACGGCGGCTTCCTGGGCCAGCAACCGACCACGGTGATTGATCTGACCGAGTCCGCGCCGGAAGTGGTGCGTGAAGGGGCAGGCGACGCAACGCCTTTCCGTTGATGCATAATTACGCTGCCGCTTTTGCTCATTTTCTGAAAAGTGGCGGTAACGGCGTCATTTGCCGGTAAAGCCGCTATTCTACAATATCAAAAACTGATAATAGGCAGGATGCGTAGCAATGATTAAGCGGATTTCTCTTTTGGTGGCCATATTGTTTTCCTCTGCGGCCAGCGCGGGGTTTTATTCCGGCAGCTCCTTGCTGTCGGAAACCAGCGGCTATGTGAAAAATAAGAACGGAGCGGCTACCGTCGCCGAAGCGCTCGACGGCGGGATGTTTATGGGCTATGTGGCCGGCGTATTCGATACCTTCTCAATGCAGGGCAATCGTAGCATTTGTCCGGATGCCGGGATGAGCGTGGGGATGGCGGCGGACGCGGTGATGCAGTATTTAAATGAACACCCGGAACAGCTTCACTATTCCGCGCCTTCGGTGATTATGCTGGCATTAACCGCCGCTTATCCCTGTGAACGGCATTAATCGCGTTTTTTTAGTGCGTATTTTTTCATTCGGTGCGAAGCCCCTTATTTAGCATCTATTCCAATAGATGAAACTGACGAAGGCTGTCATTTTACTGCTAATGCACAAATCCCCTTATCGTGGGGGATATGACGTTTAGGAGACAAAATGACAGCGTTTCGCCATGGCACCCTTTCTCTCGATTATCATGATTCCGGTTCAGGCCCGCTGACGTTGGTCCTGCTGCCCGGTTGGTGTGAACCAAAAACCGTATTTGCCCCCTTTACCGCACTGGCGTCGCAAAAGTATCGGGTGATCAGCCTCGACTGGCGGGGGCACGCCCTGTCTGATCGCGATGCCGGACTCTCCCTTGGCGCACAGGATCTGCTGGCAGATCTCCAGCAATTGCTGCTTGAGTTGCAAGTGGAGCGGTTTGTGACGCTGTCGGTAGCGCACGCCAGTTGGATAGCGGTGGCGTTGGCCGAGAACATGCCGCAGCAGATGCAGGGAATGGTGTTTCTCGATTGGATCATGACCCAGCCTGAGCCTGCATTTTTCGATTCCGTTCAGCAAATGCAGCGGCCTGAACACTGGCTGGCGGCGCGTGATGATTTATTCACATTCTGGCAGGGCGGTATTGAACACCCACAGGTAAAACAGCATTTGACCGTTGAAATGGCGCAGGAGGATTATCGCGTTTGGCAGGCCGCCGGCGTGGCGATTGAGCAAGCCTACAGACAATACGGTTCGCCGCTAAACCGGCTGGGGGAATTGACCTCACCGCCTGCTTGCCGGCATATTTACTCACTGGATCGTGGCGAAGACTATTTGCGGCAACAGCAGAGCTTTGCCGCCAACCATCCATTTTTCTCGGTCGTGCGGCTGGAGAATGCCCGAACTCACCTTGGTATTCTTGAGCAGCCAGCGGCAGTGTATCGGGCGGTAGTCGATTTCCTCGATGATTAATCCCTTTTCCGAGTAGGTTATAAAGCGGGGGCAGACCCGCTTTTCAGCGAGTTCTCACGCAATCGATAGCTTTCGATAATCGACCAGACAACAAAGTGGGTTTCAACCCTATTGAAAGCCTGTATAATGCGCGGTTCGATCCAAGTAAACGTATTGTTACCGCTGTGGTGCCTGACGCCGCGACGGTCATCCCCCCGACGCCTGTGAAGGCGACACTAGAGGTTGCTCAATGAGCGAAAAGTTACAGAAAGTTTTAGCGCGCGCCGGTCATGGCTCGCGTCGTGAAATCGAAACCATTATTGAGGCCGGGCGCGTCAGCGTCGACGGTAAAATTGCCAAACTGGGTGATCGCGTTGAAGTAACCCCTTCAATGAAAATCCGTCTGGATGGTCACGTCGTTTCGGTTAAAGAATCTGAAGAAGCGGTTTGCCGCGTGCTGGCTTATTACAAGCCGGAAGGTGAATTGTGTACTCGCAGCGACCCAGAAGGTCGCCCGACGGTCTTCGATCGCTTGCCCAAGCTGCGTGGTTCGCGCTGGGTAGCGGTAGGGCGCCTGGACGTCAATACCTCAGGCCTGCTGTTGTTCACCACCGACGGTGAACTGGCTAACCGCCTGATGCACCCAAGTCGTGAAGTTGAGCGTGAATATGCCGTGCGCGTATTTGGCCAGATTGACGACGAAAAAGTGAAGCAACTGAGCAAAGGCGTTCAACTGGAAGATGGCCCGGCGGCTTTCCGCACCATCACTTTCCAGGGTGGCGAAGGCATAAACCAGTGGTACAACGTAACCCTGACCGAAGGGCGTAACCGCGAGGTTCGTCGTCTGTGGGAAGCCGTTGGCGTCCAGGTTAGCCGCCTGATCCGTGTGCGTTACGGCGATATCGACCTGCCAAAAGGCATTCCTCGTGGCGGTTGGACCGAACTGGAATTGCCGGCGATCAACTACCTGCGCGAACTGGTTGACCTCAAGCCTGAAACCGTCAGCAAGATGCCTGTTGAGCGCGAGCGTCGCCGTGTGAAGGCTAACCAGATCCGTCGTGCCGTTAAGCGTCACACCCAGGTGGCTGGAAGCGGTCGCCGCAGTGCTGCGGGCAGCAAGCCGGGCAAACCAAGCAAACGCAGCTGATTATCACGCCGTAGCCCATTCGGGCTGCGGCGTTTTTCTTTTCGTTACCAGTCAATCCCCTGTTGTGCCTTGATACCCGCGTCAAACGCGTGCTTCACCGGCCGCATCTCGGTCACCGTATCCGCCAGCTCCAACAAATCACGATGGCAGCCACGCCCGGTGATGATCACCGTCTGGTGCGCAGGACGTTGTCGTAGCGCTTCCAGTAGCTCATCCAGTTCAAGGTAGCCGTAGCTGACCATATAGGTCAGTTCGTCCAGCAGCACCAGATCCAGGCTGCTGTCTGCCAGCATGCGCTTGCCGTGTTGCCATACGGCCTGACAGGCGGCGGTATCGCTGGCCTTATCCTGTGTTTCCCAGGTAAAGCCGGTTGCCATCACCTGAAACTCGACGCCGTGCTGTTGCAGCAGATTTTTCTCACCGTTCGGCCATTCACCCTTGATGAACTGAATGACGCCAACTTTCATCCCGTGGCCAACGGCCCGGGTCACGGTGCCAAACGCCGCAGTGGTTTTACCTTTACCGTTGCCGGTGAATACCAGCAGCAGCCCCCGCGCTTCCTGAGCAGCAGCAATGCGCGCATCCACCTGCTCTTTAAGGCGTTGTTGACGTTGTTGGTGGCGATCATCAGCCATGATAAAGCCCCTTTTATTCGGCCGCGCCGGGTTTACGGTTAGGTTGAGCGTCGAAACTCATACCGGTTTTACGGCGGCTGTCATCCCCCATCAAATAGAGGTAAAGCGGCATGATGTCCGCCGGGGTTTTCAGCTTGCTTTTGTCTTCGTCAGGAAACGCAGATGCGCGCATTTGGGTGCGAGTTCCGCCCGGATTGATGCAATTTACCCGCAGATTGCGATTTTTGTATTCATCGGCCAGCACCTGCATCATGCCTTCGGTGGCGAATTTTGACACGGCGTAGGCGCCCCAGTTGGCACGCCCGGTGCGGCCAACGCTGGAACTGGTAAACACCAGCGATCCGGCGGGGGATTTCAACAGCAGAGGCAGCAGCGCCTGGGTGAGCATAAAGGTCGCATTGACGTTCACTTGCATCACCTCGTTCCACATCGTCATTGACAGCTCGGCCATCGGGGCGATGTCACCCAGCAGGCCGGCATTGTGCAACACGCCGTCGAGACGCGGGACGCGGGTTGCCAGCTCATTCGCCACCTGTTGGCACTGCTCTTGCGTAGTATGCAGCAGGTCCAGCGTGATGGTGTAAGTGGGGGCGTCACTGAGTTTGGCGATTTCGGCCTGTACCGCCTTTAGTTTGCTTTCGGTGCGGCCCAACAGCACTAATTGTGCGCCAAATTTGGCATAGGTGAGTGCGGCTTCGCGGCCGATGCCGTCACCGGCGCCGGTGACCAGAATAATACGTTGTTGCAACAGATCCTGCTTGGGTTGGTAATGCACAATAATTCCTCGCGCCTTGGTGGCTGGTCTCCCGCTTGCATCGGGGAGGGGGTGGATTGAGGGGCCATGACAGGAGCAAAGGCTCGACCGCATGCAGGCCCCGCAGCGAATTTGGATCATCATCTTGATGAATAATCCGTGTTATATGCCTTAAATGGATCGTATTTTCAATGATTAGGCGGCAGAAACGGCATTCTTTTGTAACAAAAATGGCAGGGGGCTGGCTTGGTTAAGCCAAAATCCGCCCACATAGTAAAGAGGCCGCACAAGGAATTTTTATTTAGTCGCGACAGCCACCGCTTCGGTTGGCTAGAATGAATGAGATAGTACTAACAACCTGTTAATAAAGGCGGAATCTGTGGAGTTTATATCTGTTTACGGCCTGTTTCTGGCCAAAGTCGCGACGGTTGTGATTGCCATCGCCGCGCTGGCGTTGCTGGCGGTCAGCCTTGGGCAACGCAAAGCCCGACACAAAGGGGAACTGCAGCTTACCGACCTCGGAGAACAATACCGGGACATGCAGCGCGATATGCGTTTGGCGCGGATGGGCGAGGCGGAACAAAAGGCCTGGAGCAAGCAGTTTAAAAAGCAGACCAAAGCCGACGATAAACTGAAGAAGCAACGTGCCAAAGCCGGGGCGGTGGAAGCCACCAAACCTTGTCTTTACGTGCTGGATTTCAAAGGCAGCATGGATGCCCATGAAGTGACTTCACTGCGCGAGGAAGTTTCCGCGGTGCTGGCCGTGGCGACGCCGCAAGATGAAGTTCTGCTGCGGTTGGAAAGCCCGGGCGGGGTGGTTCATGGCTACGGGCTGGCTTCATCGCAGTTGGCCCGTTTGCGTGCCGGCGGCATTCGCCTGACGGTCGCGGTAGACAAAGTCGCCGCCAGCGGCGGTTACATGATGGCCTGCGTGGCGGATCGCATTGTGGCCGCGCCCTTTGCCATCATTGGTTCGATCGGCGTCGTGGCGCAAATCCCGAACTTCCACCGCTTGCTGAAAAAGAATGATATTGATGTGGAGTTGCACACCGCCGGCGAGTTCAAACGCACATTGACGCTGTTTGGTGAAAACACCGAGCAGGGGCGTGAGAAGTTCCGTGAAGATCTGAACGAAACCCACGAACTGTTTAAAGAGTTTGTGCATCAGCAGCGCCCATCGCTGGATATCGACAGCGTGGCGACCGGTGAACACTGGTTCGGGACCCAGGCGAAAGAAAAAGGGTTGGTTGATGCAATTGGCACCAGTGACGATCTGCTGATTGCTGAAATGGAAAATCACGAGGTGGTGGGGGTGCGCTATGCACGTCGTAAACGCCTGATGGACCGTTTTACCGGCAGCGCGGCCGAAAGTGTCGATCGTCTGCTGTTACGTTGGTGGCAGCGCGGGGAAAAACCGCTGCTTTAAGCGTAGCGATTAAATAGCAGGGGGGCTTAGCCCCCCTTTTTTATGCTTAATCGACCAAATGGTATTTCTCAGAAAACACGTGAGCCAGGTGTTTAAACATATTAAATACTGCGGTCGTTTTTGCCGTTGGCAATCCATCCGGATCTAAAAAGAATTCTCCGCGAAAAACTAAAACGCTGCCTTTTTGTTCAACTTCGGTGGCAACCATGCCATGCAGATAATCATCGTGCTGGCGAATCAGGTTATTTGCTTCTTGCAGTAAGGTTTCACGATCAATGGGTAAGGTATTAGCGCGCATTTATTACACTCCAAACATAAATTCTGCTCATATTCTAACGTCAGTTCGCATTTATCCGCAAACAGACTAAGGTTTATTTGCCGTCTGGATGGCTAGCGGTATCTGCCGATTGGCGAAATCTGCCTTTCCGTGCTAATTAGGTTGCGTGACGCTTTTTATCAGGTACAGTGTGGGATTTTGCGGCGTCGGGTGGAAGGTTTTGTTTACGCCATAAATGAGTCTCACACAGCCATACTTCTGGGGCATGGGTGAATAGCAGGCAGGATCAACAACTTGCGTTCAGGTTGAGCAGTTAAGCAGCCAACAGAAAAAAACATGTTGATCTCTTGCCAGACTGCCGCAATATAAAAAAGAGATATGAATCGCTGCGGCACGGCGAGATAAAAGACTTCTTTTTAGAAGAAATAAAATTAGGTAAAGGTAAATATGGGTAAAGCTCTCGTAATAGTTGAGTCCCCGGCAAAAGCCAAAACTATTAATAAATACTTAGGTAATGACTACGTGGTGAAGTCCAGCGTCGGTCATATCCGTGATTTGCCGACCAGTGGCTCAGCCAGCAAAAAGAGCGCTGACTCAACCGAAAACAAAGCCAAGAAGAAAGTTAAAAAAGATGAGAAGACGGCGCTGGTAAATCGGATGGGCGTCGATCCTTACCATGGCTGGGAAGCGCAATATGAAATTCTGCCGGGTAAAGAAAAAGTTGTCGCCGAGTTAAAGTCGTTAGCGGAAAACGCTGACCACATTTATCTCGCAACCGACCTTGACCGCGAAGGGGAAGCCATTGCCTGGCACCTGCGGGAAGTGATTGGGGGTGACGACAAACGCTTTAGCCGCGTGGTGTTTAACGAAATTACCAAGAACGCGATCCAAAATGCGTTCAAACAGCCGGGTGAGCTGAATATTGATCGTGTTAACGCACAGCAGGCGCGTCGTTTTATGGACCGCGTTGTGGGTTACATGGTTTCGCCACTGCTGTGGAAGAAAATTGCCCGTGGCCTGTCGGCTGGGCGTGTGCAATCCGTTGCGGTACGGCTGGTGGTAGAGCGTGAACGCGATATCAAAGCCTTCGTGCCGGAAGAATATTGGGAATTGCACGCCGATTTGTTAGCGAAGGGCGATACCGCGCTGCAAATGGAAGTTACGCATGCCCACGACAAACCTTTCAAGCCGGTTAACCGCGAGCAGACTCACGCCGCGCTTAAACTGCTGGAAAAAGCCCGCTATACGGTACTGGATCGCGAAGACAAACCGACCAGCAGCAAACCGGGTGCGCCTTACATTACTTCCACGTTGCAGCAGGCAGCCAGTACCCGTCTGAGCTTTGGCGTGAAGAAAACTATGATGATGGCCCAGCGTCTGTATGAAGCCGGTCACATTACCTATATGCGTACCGACTCCACCAACCTGAGCCAGGATGCGCTCAACATGGTGCGTGGTTACATCGGCGAAAACTTCGGTGATAAGTACCTGCCGAAAGCGCCGAACCAGTACAGCAGCAAAGAAAACTCGCAGGAAGCGCATGAAGCTATCCGACCTTCGGATGTGAACGTGTTGGCCGAACAGTTGAAAGACATGGAAGCGGATGCGCAGAAACTGTATCAGCTGATTTGGCGCCAGTTCGTCGCCTGCCAGATGACGCCGGCGCAGTACGACTCCACCACGCTGTCGGTTAAAGCCGCTGATTACCTGTTGCGCGCCAAAGGCCGTACGCTGCGTTTCGATGGCTGGACCAAAGTGATGCCTGCGCTGCGCAAGGGCGATGAAGACCGCACCTTGCCGTATGTAGAAGTGGGCAGCGAGCTGGAACTGCAAAAGCTGATCCCAAGCCAGCACTTTACCAAACCACCTGCACGTTACAGTGAAGCCTCGTTGGTAAAAGAGCTGGAAAAACGCGGTATCGGCCGCCCATCTACCTACGCTTCGATTATCTCAACCATTCAGGATCGTGGCTATGTGCGGGTCGAAAGCCGCCGTTTCTACGCCGAAAAAATGGGCGAGATCGTTACTGACCGTCTGGAAGAAAACTTCCGCGAGCTGATGAACTATGACTTCACCGCCCGCATGGAAGATGGTCTGGACCAGGTAGCGAACAACCACGCCGAGTGGAAAGCGGTGCTGGATGAATTCTTTGCCGAATTCAGCGAACAGCTGGAAACGGCGGAAAAAGATCCTGAAGAAGGCGGTATGCGCCCGAATCAGATGGTGATGACCAGCATTGACTGCCCGACCTGCGGTCGCAAGATGGGCATTCGTACCGCCAGCACCGGCGTGTTCCTGGGCTGTTCCGGCTATGCGCTGACGCCGAAAGAACGCTGCAAAACCACCATTAACCTGGTGCCGGAAACGGAAGTGCTGAACGTTCTCGAAGGGGATGATGCGGAAACCAACGCATTGCGTGCCCGCCGTCGTTGCCAGAAATGCGGCACGGCGATGGACAGCTACCTGATCGATAACCAGCGCAAGCTGCACGTGTGCGGTAATAACCCGGCGTGTGACGGCTACGAGATCGAAGAGGGCGAATTCCGCCTGAAAGGCTATGACGGCCCGGTGGTGGAGTGCGATAAATGTGGTTCCGAAATGCACCTGAAAATGGGGCGCTTCGGCAAGTACATGGGATGCACCAACGAGAACTGCAAAAACACCCGCAAGATCCTGCGTAACGGTGATGTTGCACCACCGAAGGAAGATCCGGTTCCATTGCCGGAACTGCCGTGCGAAAAGTCGGATGCTTACTTTGTTCTGCGTGACGGCGCAGCCGGGGTGTTCCTGGCGGCCAATACCTTCCCTAAATCGCGCGAAACCCGTGCGCCATTGGTGGAAGAACTGGCTCGCTTCAAGGATCGCCTGCCTGAAAAACTGCGTTATCTGGCAGATGCGCCGGTAACGGATGCGGAAGGCAACAAAACCATGGTGCGTTTCAGCCGTAAAACCAAACAGCAGTATGTCTCTTCGGAGAAAGACGGCAAAGCCACCGGATGGTCCGCTTTCTACATCGATGGCAAGTGGGTTGAAGGCAAAAAGTAAATTTACAGCCTGAATGCAACATGAAAAAACCAGCCCCCGTGGCTGGTTTTTTATTGGCTAAAGCCGGTGAACAGATCTATTCTTTGCTGTTTTTTCCATCCTGGCGCTGGGGTTTCGCGTTGATCGCAATGCAAAATAATCGTTACCATAGTGTGACGCGGATCTATACTTGAAGCTGTAGCGTGATATAGTGGTTATATAAAAAGTTTTTTTATGATTAAAGCTTATTAGCAACGGCGGTTTCTTCAGCATCTGAGTGAAACACTGTGTTCATGGCTTATTCGTTTTCAGCATACCGGGGCGACACCGATATACCTGGCTGCGGCTCAACGCAGTGTTTAACCTAGGATGGTATAAGATATGAAATTGCAGCAGCTTCGTTACATCGTGGAAGTGGTTAACCACAACCTGAATGTCTCCTCGACGGCAGAAGGGCTTTACACCTCACAGCCCGGCATCAGTAAGCAGGTACGGATGCTGGAAGATGAGCTGGGTATCCAGATTTTCGCCCGCAGTGGCAAGCACCTGACTCAGGTAACGCCAGCAGGATTGGAAATCATCCGTATTGCGCGTGAAGTTTTGTCCAAAGTGGATGCGATCAAAGCCGTCGCCGGCGAGCATACCTACCCGGACAAAGGCTCGTTGTACGTAGCGACCACCCACACCCAGGCGCGCTACGCGCTGCCCAACGTCATTAAAGGCTTTATTGAGCGCTATCCGCGAGTCTCTCTGCACATGCATCAGGGATCGCCGACGCAAATTGCGGAAGCCGTCTCTAAAGGCACGGCAGATTTCGCCATTGCCACTGAAGCGCTGCACCTCTACGACGATTTAATCATGCTGCCGTGCTACCACTGGAACCGCGCGGTAGTGGTGAAACCCGATCATCCTTTAGCCGGTAAAAGCCACATTACCATTGAAGAACTGGCGGCTTACCCGATCGTGACCTATACCTTCGGCTTCACCGGCCGCTCTGAGTTGGATACGGCATTCAACCGTGCCGGACTGACACCGCGCATCGTATTTACGGCTACCGATGCCGACGTGATTAAAACATACGTGCGTCTGGGCCTTGGGGTGGGTGTGATCGCCAGCATGGCGGTGGACCCGATACAAGACCCGGATCTGGTGACGGTGGATGCTCGTGATATCTTCACCTACAGCACCACCAAAATCGGCTTCCGTCGCAGCACCTTCCTGCGCAGCTATATGTACGATTTTATCCAGCGTTTTGCGCCACACCTGACGCGTGACGTGGTCGACAACGCGGTTGCACTGCGTTCCAACGAAGAGATCGAAGCGATGTTCAAGGACATCAAGCTGCCGGAAAAATAAGCCGGTAATCTAACGACTAGCAAAAAGATTTATGCAGCAGGAGAGGCACGTTCTCTCCTGCTTTCCTCTCTTACTGACTTTCTCCATTCAGGCTTTAGCGCTCAGTTAACCGCCTTTTGCCAGTTTACGCTGTACTGAAAGCAGGGTGCGCCGTCGGATCCACCCGCTGGCAGGACGGATCATCGCCCAATAGCCGGCAAGCCGCGCTTTAACCTGCGATGTCGGGCACCAGATAAAGGTTTCGGTACGCAGCATAGCGAGCCCGGAAGCCTCCGGGATAACCTTAAAACGCAGCACCAGTTTTGCGGCTTTCGGGTCGTTAAATTGGTGAAAATCCTCTGCAGTTGCCAGTTTATTGACGCCCAACATAGGCCGCCAAAAACGCCCGGCCAGCCCCAGCGAGACTTCATGGCTGTCCTGATGGAGCAGGGTAAAGGTATCGAAGCCAAAGGCCGCTGGCGGCGTGGTGAGCTCGGTTTTGAAGAGCCGTTGGCGCACCGTACCCGGCAGTTGGCGTAGCATCAGCAGCCTGCGGATGATCGGGTCTTCCGCCATATCCAGTGATAACACCGCTTGAATAATGGCTTCGGGTGCAGCGTCGATAGGTTCTGACTGGTGTTTTTCATAAAAACTGAACGCGGGAAGATAAGCCGAAGCATCTTGCCAGCCTCGACACTCTTGTTCACTGACGAATCCCAAAAATGCCACTGCGTCTCCTTAAGCTTAAATTATGCCTCCACCACCGTCGAAAAGTGTAGACCTGGACGCGGGAGTATTGCCGTTGGATCTCGGCCGGCAAACAGTTTGCATTTTATGCCATGTCCCGACGAGATTTAAACCTGCTGAATATTAAGCCTTTTCCAGTGTTGGTACGAGCGCCATATTGAGGTGGAAATGCCTGGCATGAGATTTCCCTGATATGGCCGTCGTTCAATGTGATCCATAATCCCCCTCTGTTTGTTTGGATACAGGGATGTTGGTGTGAACGATAAGGACATTAGACGTAAAGCTTGGCAAGCCGTGTTCATGATCAGTGGTTTGTTCTGGCTGTTGGTGGGTTCATTGGTCTGCTGGTTGATCTAAGCCCCTGGCCTAAATAAATCCCAACCCGTAGAAACCTTCATTTTTTGACCTTTTCCTGACTGGCCGTGTTTGCCAAGACGGGAGGGTAATCCCTTCCTTTGGCCTTGCCTGTGCCACATATCCGACCAGTTTAGCGTCGTTTCCGTGCTAATCCGCTGCCCGAACAAGTACTTACCTCCGTTGATTGTTCTTGCCTATCGTTATGATCAAAACGTGTTGTTATCAAAACGTTACGTCATCTTTGTGTTATCTTTAAATAAGACCTCAGTGATTACCCTGTTTTAGACATAATAAGAAATGGAGGAGCTATGTCGTCCGATCTTCGTGAAACGAGTATGGATAAGCTGGTGGCGCTCAATACTGAGTATGGCTATTTCAGCCTGCCATTGGCGGCAAAACAGTTGGGCAACATCGACCGACTGCCAAAATCAATGAAAGTACTGTTGGAAAACTTGCTGCGCCATGTGGATGGCGACACCGTGCAGGTTGACGATCTGAAAGCTATTGTTGGCTGGTTGCAAACGGGCCATGCCGATCGTGAGATTGCCTACCGTCCGGCCCGCGTGCTGATGCAGGATTTTACCGGAGTGCCTGCGGTCGTGGATTTGGCTGCGATGCGTGAAGCGGTGCAGCGGTTAGGCGGGAACGTTGACCAGGTCAACCCGCTGTCACCGGTCGATTTGGTGATTGACCACTCGGTCACCGTTGATGAGTTCGGCGATGACGACGCTTTTGAAGAAAACGTGCGCATTGAAATGGAGCGCAACCACGAGCGTTACACCTTCCTGCGTTGGGGGCAAAAAGCCTTTAACCGCTTCCGCGTTGTGCCGCCGGGCACCGGTATCTGCCACCAGGTCAACCTGGAGTATCTCGGCCAAACCGTATGGCACACGGACGAGAGCGGGCAGCGTATCGCTTACCCGGATACCCTGGTCGGTACCGATTCTCACACCACCATGATCAACGGTCTGGGCATTCTGGGCTGGGGTGTGGGCGGTATTGAAGCCGAAGCGGCGATGTTGGGTCAACCGGTGTCTATGCTGATCCCTGACGTGGTGGGCTTTAAACTGACCGGTAAGCTGAGCGAAGGCATTACCGCCACCGATCTGGTGTTGACCGTGACCCAAATGCTGCGAAAACACGGCGTGGTGGGGAAATTTGTCGAGTTTTACGGTGACGGCCTGGCAGACCTGCCGTTGGCCGACCGGGCAACCATTGCCAACATGTCGCCAGAGTTTGGCGCGACCTGCGGCTTCTTCCCGGTGGACGAAGTGACGCTGGGTTACATGAAACTCAGTGGCCGTAGCGACGAGCAAATCGCACTGGTAGAAGCCTATGCCAAAGCGCAAGGCATGTGGCGTAACCCGGGCGATGAACCGGTGTTTACCAGCACGTTGGCGTTGGATATGTCGACGGTGGTCGCCAGCCTGGCAGGGCCGAAGCGCCCTCAGGATCGCGTGGCGCTGCCGGACGTGCCTAAGGCGTTCAACGCCGCGACCGAACTCGAGATCGGCAATCAGCATCGCAAGTCCGAATTCAAAACCTTCACTTTGAACCAACAGCAGCATGAGCTGCATAACGGCGCGGTGGTTATCGCGGCCATTACTTCTTGCACCAACACCTCGAACCCCAGCGTAATGATGGCAGCCGGCCTGTTGGCGAAGAACGCGGTTAACAAAGGTTTGCGAACCAAGCCTTGGGTGAAAACCTCGTTGGCACCGGGGTCCAAAGTGGTGACTGACTATTTTGACAGCGCCAAACTGACCTCCTACCTGGAGGAACTCGGTTTTAATCTGGTCGGTTACGGCTGTACCACCTGTATCGGTAACTCCGGGCCATTGCCTGATCCGATCGAGCAGGCGATTAAAGAGGGTGATTTGACCGTAGGGGCGGTGCTATCCGGCAACCGTAACTTTGAAGGCCGTATCCATCCACTGGTTAAAACCAACTGGTTGGCTTCACCGCCGCTGGTGGTCGCTTATGCGCTGGCTGGCAGCATGAAGATTGATCTGACCAAAGAGCCTCTGGGCGAAGGTCACGACGGGCAGCCGGTCTATCTGAAGGATATCTGGCCGAGCAGCAAAGATATTGCCCAGGCGGTGGAAGAAGTTCGCACTGAGATGTTCCATAAGGAATACGGCGCGGTATTTGACGGTGACGCCAACTGGCAGTCGATTCAGGTTGCCGGCTCGGCCACCTACCAATGGCAGGGCGATTCTACCTATATTCGGCATCCGCCATTCTTCAGCACCATGAAGGTGAAGCCGGATCCGGTGCAGGATATCAAGGATGCGCGCATTCTGGCGATCCTGGCCGACTCGGTGACCACCGACCATATCTCTCCAGCGGGGAATATCAAGCGTGACAGCCCGGCGGGACGTTATCTGAGCGATCATGGCGTTGCGGCGCAGGATTTTAACTCCTACGGCTCTCGCCGTGGTAACCATGAAGTGATGATGCGTGGCACCTTTGCCAATATTCGTATCCGTAACGAAATGGTGCCGGGTGTCGAAGGGGGCTACACGCGCCATATTCCGTCGCAGAATCAGTTGTCGATCTATGACGCCGCCATGCAGTATCAACAAGAAGGCGTGCCGTTGGCGGTGATTGCCGGTAAAGAATACGGTTCAGGCTCCAGCCGTGACTGGGCGGCGAAGGGGCCACGGTTGCTGGGTGTTCGGGTGGTTATTGCCGAATCCTTTGAACGTATTCACCGTTCTAACCTGATTGGGATGGGCATTCTGCCGCTGGAATTCCCGGCAGGCGTGACGCGCAAAACGCTGGGGCTGAGCGGTGACGAGCAGATCAGCGTCAGCGGGCTGCAAACGCTGCAGCCGGGGCAGACGGTGCCGGTACATATCACCTATGCCGACGGGCGCAAGGAAGTGGTGAATACCCGTTGTCGTATCGATACTGGCAACGAGCTCACTTACTATGAAAACGACGGTATCCTGCACTATGTGATCAGGAAAATGCTGTAATAAAAAAGGGCGCCTTATTCGGCGCCCTGATTTTTTCCCGCAGGGAAATTACTTCTGGTCCAGCAAATGGCCCATTTTGGCTGCCTTGGTGGCCAGGTAACGTTCGTTCTTCGGATTGCGGCCAACGATCAGCGGCACGCGCTCGGTGATGTTGATGCCGGCTTCCGTCAGGATCTCAACCTTTTTCGGGTTGTTGGTCAGCAAGCGTACCGCATCCACGCCCAACAGCTTGAACATGTCGGCGCACAGGGTGAAGTCGCGCTCATCGGCGGCAAAGCCCAACTGATGATTGGCCTCTACCGTATCAGCGCCTTTGTCCTGCAATGCATAAGCGCGGATTTTATTCAGCAAACCGATATTGCGACCTTCCTGACGATGGTAGAGCAGGATACCGCGACCTTCTTCTGCGATATGCTCCAGCGCAGCTTCCAACTGAAAACCGCAGTCGCAGCGCAGGCTGAATAATGCATCACCGGTCAGACACTCAGAATGTACGCGTGAGAGTACCGGCGTCGCGCCAGAAATATCACCGAACACCAGCGCCAAATGGTCGTGTCCGGTAGCCAGTTCTTCGAATCCTACCATCAGGAAATCGCCCCAAGGTGTTGGCAATTTGGCCTCTGCCACCCGTTTAAGCTGCATGTTGCTCTCCACAAATACATCCGATTCAATCATGGTTGCGCATCCTACTTCCGGTACGGTGAACTGACCAGTATTAAAATGCGCAACGACGATCGGCATTTCGTTAATTATCGGCTATTTTGCCATAACTTCTTGCCCTGCGGTGCTCAGCAAACCAGCATCCGGTGTTTTCAGCCAACTATTATTGCGATAGGTTTTTTATCTGTTTAATTTTTAGAGTGTTATCGATATTACAAGATTGTTACACTGCAAATTGGCTTAAGCAAAGGACGATAGGAATGTTTGAGATAGCAAAACGCACGGCGGCAGGGGCAATAGTTCTGTTGCTGATGCCTTTGGCGGTGTGGCTTTCCGGCTGGCAATGGCAACCGGGGGGCGACGGACGCCTTCTGAAAGGCCTGTATTGGTTGACCGAAACGGTCACTTCGCCATGGGGCATTATCACCAACATCATTCTCTGCGCCTGGTTCCTGTGGTGCCTGCGCTTTCGCATCAAGCCGGCCATTGGCCTGCTGGTGCTGCTCAGCGCGTCGATAATGATTGGCCAGGGCGTGAAGTCCTTTATCAAGGACCGGGTACAAGAGCCACGGCCTTTCGTGCTGTGGCTGGAATCAGCCCATCAGATTGATGAAAAGTACTTCTACTCACTCAAGCGCAAAGAGCGGGGGACGTTGGTCAAAGAGCAACTGCAGGACCAGCCGCTGGTGCCCGTATGGTTGCGCGAACATTGGCAGTTTGAGACCGGTTTTGCGTTTCCTTCGGGCCATACCATGTTTGCCGCCAGTTGGGCGCTGCTGGGCGTGGGGTTGCTGTGGCCGCGTAGGCATTACAAGACCGTGGCGATACTGATGGTTTGGGCAGTAGGGGTGATGGGGAGCCGTTTGTTGCTGGGGATGCATTGGCCGCGTGATCTGGCGGTGGCGACCTTGATTAGCTGGTTGCTGGTCACCTTGGCCTGTTGGCTGGTGCAACGCTGGTTCGGGCCTTTGACACCGCCTCCGCAGGAGCAACAGGAAATTGCGGAAAGAACCCTGACCCATAAGCATTAGGTGACCTCGTCACTTTTAACGGCGTCGGGATGACGCCGTATTAACCGCTTACATAAGACCTTCATTGCAATTCGCACTAATGCCCCCATATCTTGATTAATCTATTATTTTGAGACGCTCTCTCATAAATTTGTCCGGGAGTGCCGTTTACTGTCGAATATGCCAGCATATATATGGTTTTATCGTGCCTCAGGGTTTCCCTGCTACGACGGGAAATGCTAACTTATTAGTTAGGGACGCCACGTATTGGCATAGTTCATCCGATTAACTCGGCATCGCGGGAAAGAATGTGAAATATTTGCTGATTTTTTTGTTAGTTCTGGTGATCTTCGTGATTTCTGTCACGTTGGGCGCGCATAACGATCAGGTGGTGAGTTTTAACTATCTGGTTGCGCAGGGCGACTATCGCGTATCGACCCTGTTGGCGGCGTT
Source organism: Serratia sp. BIGb0234 (assembly GCF_024809915.1). NCBI lineage: Bacteria > Pseudomonadati > Pseudomonadota > Gammaproteobacteria > Enterobacterales > Yersiniaceae > Serratia > Serratia sp. BIGb0234. The sequence goes on along the minus strand of NZ_JANUEI010000002.1, from coordinate 49,971 downwards.
ATTTGGCGCCGGTTTTGTTCTCGGTTGGGTCATTTGCGGCCTGTTTTATCTGCGTACCCGTATTGCGCTGGGGCGTGCCGAACGCAAAATCAAAAGGCTGGAACTGCAGCTTGAACAACCTGCTGAGCCGGCAGCTCAGTCCGTTGTCAGCAAGGAATAATCTTCTATGTTAGAGCTGCTGTTTCTGTTGCTGCCCGTGGCTGCCGCGTACGGATGGTACATGGGGCGCAGAAGTGCTCAACAGGATAAACAACAGGAAGCCAACCGTCTGTCGCGCGAGTACGTGGCCGGGGTTAACTTCCTGCTCTCCAACCAGCAGGATAAAGCGGTCGATCTGTTCCTTGATATGTTGAAAGAGGACAGCAACACCGTTGAAGCCCACCTAACGCTGGGTAACCTGTTCCGCTCGCGTGGTGAAGTCGACCGCGCTATCCGCATCCATCAGGCGCTGATGGAAAGCGCTTCCCTGACCTTCGAACAACGTTTGCTGGCCGTGCAACAGCTGGGTCGAGACTACATGGCCGCCGGCATGTACGATCGTGCCGAAGACATGTTTGGCCAACTGGTTGGCGAAGAAGATTTCCGTCTTTCTGCGCTACAGCAGCTGTTGGCGATCCATCAGGCCACCAGCGACTGGCTGAAAGCCATCGACGTGGCGGAAAAACTGGTCAAATTAGGCAAAGACAAACAGCGCGTCGAGATCGCACATTTCTATTGCGAACTGGCCTTGCAGGCGATGGGCAGCGACGATCTCGATAAGGCGATGGGATTGCTGAAACGCGCGGCTTCCGCCGACAATCAGTGTGCCCGGGTGTCGATCATGGTGGGGCGTATTTATATGGCCCAGGGGGAGTACGCCAAGGCGGTTGAGTCGCTACAGCGCGTACTGAATCAGGATAAAGAACTGGTCAGCGAAACCCTGCCGATGCTGCAAGAGTGTTACCAGCATCTGGAACAGCAGCAGGGTTGGGCGGACTTTCTCAAGCGCTGCGTGGAAGAGAATACCGGCGCTACTGCGGAACTGATGCTGGCGGAAATAATTGAGCAGCATGAAGGGCGTGACGTGGTGCAGGTGTATATCAACCGCCAGCTACAGCGCCACCCGACCATGCGAGTATTTTACCGCCTGATGGATTACCACCTGGCGGACGCAGAGGACGGCCGTGCGAAGGAGAGCCTGTTATTGCTGCGCGATATGGTCGGTGAGCAAATTCGGACCAAGCCGCGTTATCGCTGTCATAAATGCGGTTTTACCGCTCACTCTCTGTATTGGCATTGCCCGTCATGCCGGGCCTGGTCATCGGTTAAGCCGATCCGCGGGCTGGATGGACAATAGCGACAATAAAAAACGGGGCCTAATCAGGCCCCGTTTTCTTATGATCACTAAACCGACTTATTTTTTCTTGCCGGCCTTCGCGCTACCTTTCAACAGCTGACGCAGCTTCTTCAACTCTTTCTGATTCAGCGGTTGCTCAACTTCTTCTTCAATCCCCTGATTATCGATTTCGCCATGATGCAACTCGGCTGCTTTTTTAGCCGGTTTTTCCGCTTTGGTCGGAAGATCGAAGCTGCTTTCTAGACGCTGGCAAACCTCGGCACTCAGAGAGAGTTGATTATCGGCAGCAATGGCACGAATTTTTTCTTTGAGTTCCAGAGGAATTTTAATGGTTAATGTAGATATCTCGCTCATTTTGAAGCCTTTCTGCGGGAGGATTGCCTTCAAGCTAAGCCACTATGGGGAGAGAGTCTAGTGTGTAATAAAAATTTAATATTTTTGTAACATTACGGTGCGGGAATAGCGAACGATCTGGCGGGGGAAATAAAGTAAAGCCCGGCGTGCCGGGCCCTATACCTAATAGCTTATTTGTAGATAACTGCGGTACCACTCAGCATGTTGTTACCACCGGCAGAAATGATGCGGTAGCTGCTGGCGCCTTGGGCGTCGGCTTTAGCGGCCAGTTTGGCTTCCAGGCCACTCAGGGTAGTGGCATGACCGGCGGAAACGACGCCTGAAGCGGTCAGGCTGCTGGCCTGTTGCTGATCCACCGGTTCAGCGGCGAAGGTAGCGAAAGAGGTCATGGCGATAACGGCTGCTGCTGCAAAATATTTGATGCTTTTCATGAGAGACTCCAGTCTGTTTGTTTAGGTTGGAAGGCGTATGCTTCCGATGTGTTGAATAATAAAGCATCCGCAGGGATTTAAAATCTGATAATGCTGAGTATGTTGTTCAAATTATTTGATTTATAATTTACGCATCTTTACGGCGGTTTACGCAGGCTGGGTTAAGGGCGGTCAGGGGTTATTGACGCTTGATGACGTACGAGGGGATAACATTACTTAAGCGCAGAGCGCGCTGCGGCTGGGATTTCTGTCGGCCGGCATGTAGAATGCGGCGGTCAGTTTGGCGGGTTATTACCTATTTATGTCCATTTTACAGAAGGTAGAAGAAATGAAGTCTGAAAACAACATCAATAACAATGACTTAAAATCATCTCCGATCATCGTTGCGCTGGATTACGCAGATATTGGCGCGGCACTGGCATTTGCCGATCGTATTGATCCGCAGGACTGCCGGTTAAAAGTGGGCAAGGAAATGTTCACCCTGTTTGGGCCGCAGCTGGTGCGCGATTTACACTCGCGTGGTTTCGACGTGTTCCTGGATTTGAAATTCCATGACATTCCCAACACCACCGCCCGTGCCGTTGCTGCTGCGGCCGAGTTGGGTGTATGGATGGTGAACGTGCATGCCAGCGGTGGTGCACGCATGATGACCGCAGCGAAAGAAGCATTGCAGCCCTATGGCGCTCAGGCCCCGTTGCTGATCGCCGTCACCGTGCTGACCAGCATGGAAGCAGAAGATCTGCGTGGCATCGGTATCGAGCTTTCTCCGGCCGAGCATGCAGAGCGCTTGGCACGTCTGACCCGCGATTGTGGGTTGGATGGCGTAGTTTGTTCAGCGCACGAAGCCGAGCGTCTCAAAGCTGCCTGTGGCCAACAATTCCAACTGGTGACGCCGGGTATCCGTCCTGAAGGCAGCGACGCCGGCGATCAGCGACGCATCATGACGCCGGTACAGGCGCAAGCGGCTGGCGTTGATTATATGGTGATTGGGCGCCCGATCACCCAATCCGCCGATCCGGCCGCTACGTTAAGTGCGATCCGCGCTTCTCTGGCTTAAGGAGACGACAATGAACAACGATAACAGCCGGCTGGTGTATTCCACCGATAGCGGGCGTATCAAGCAGGAAGACGTCAAACCGCCGCGTGAAAAGGGCGACGGTATCGTGCGTATTCAGCGCCAGACCAGCGGGCGCAAGGGAAAGGGCGTTTGCCTGATCACCGGCGTTGATCTGGATGATGCCGCATTGGACAAGCTGGCGGCAGAGCTCAAGAAAAAATGCGGCTGCGGCGGTTCGGTGAAAGAGGGCGTGATCGAGATCCAGGGCGATAAGCGGGATCTGCTTAAACAGCTGTTGGAAGCCAAAGGGATGAAGGTCAAGCTGGCGGGCGGCTAATCGAATCGCCTGAGCGAATGGCCATGCCGCGGTGCAATACTGCGGCATGGCTGGGATACTGCTGCCGGGCGTTAACCCGTTGATGGCAACCCGCCATCGATGAAAGGTAAAACAGACCTGAAATAATCTTTATTATGCGTAATACGTCAAAGCGATATCGCTTTTGCCAGCCTGTCGGCAGAGGTATCTGAATACTGGCCGAACAGGTTATTTACCTACCTGATGACCAATGATGCCCCCCACCGCAGCCCCGCCGAGCGTACCCAGTGCGCTACCATCGGTCAGCACCGCGCCGCCTACGGCCCCCGCACCGGCACCAATGGCGGTGTTACGGTCACGTTTGGACATGTTTGAACAAGCGCTGAGTGAAAACGCCAGAGTAAGCGCCAGAGCGGCGGTGGCAAAACGTTTATTGATAATCATCATAATGACTTCTCCTTAGCATTGGCTATCTGGGAGTGCCTATTAAGTATAGGCATGAACCCGAATTTCGGCCTGCTAGTGGCTCCCAGTAAGTATCGCTATAAAAAATGGCATTTTTTGTTAAAGGCAGAATAATTGAAACGCCAAGAGCGCTCCCTCCGCCAATATTCACTATAAGCTTCTGCTGAACGATAAACAGGTAAATAATCTTAAAGTCCATTGCGCGCTATTTAATCCCCAACGCGCAAATTGCCGTTTCCAGCAGAAGACTACGCGGTCTTTAGCGATTTACGCCATACCGTCCCCAAGCCTGCCTGCCGACAATATTCCCAACAGGGTTAACCGGGAAAGAAACATGCTTAACGATCTCAAGCAGCAGGTATTGGAGGCCAATCTGGCGCTGCCACGCCATCATCTGGTGACCTTCACCTGGGGCAATGTCAGCGCTGTCGATCGGCGTGAGGGATTGATGGTGATCAAACCCTCGGGGGTGGAATACGGGGTGATGACCCGTGACGATATGGTGGTGCTGGAACTGGAAAGCGGCAAGGTGGTGGAGGGGGACAAAAAGCCCTCTTCAGACAGCGATACCCACCGCGTGTTGTACCTGGCATTTGGCGATGCCGGGGGTATAGTGCACACCCATTCGCGGCATGCCACCATTTGGGCGCAGGCAGGGTTGGATATTCCGGCCTGGGGCACAACGCACGCCGACTATTTCTACGGCGACATTCCCTGTACCCGACGGATGCAGGATGAGGAAATTAATGGCCGCTATGAATGGGAGACCGGCAGAGTGATTGTCGAAACCTTTGGTCAGCGTCGGTTAAATCCGGCGGCGGTGCCGGGCGTGCTGGTGCATTCTCATGGCCCCTTTACCTGGGGGGAAAACGCAGAAACCGCGGTTCATAATGCGGTGGTACTGGAAGAAATTGCCTATATGGGGATTTTTTCGCGCCAGTTGTCGCCGGGCCTGGCGAATATGCAGCAAACCCTGCTGGACAAACATTACCTGCGCAAGCACGGTAAAAACGCCTACTACGGCCAGTGAGCATCAGGAGGTCCGCCTGTCGGCGGCTCTCCCGTTGTTTCGTCTGAAGGCTAGTCGTTCACCATATCCAACTGTATTCCCTGGCGCTTCAACAGGTGTTGATACTCCAACGACAGCCGCGAATCGGTGATTACCCGCTGAACCTTGCCCTGCTGGGCCAGCGGATTGGGCTGAATTTGACCGAATTTTGACGAGTCGGTCAGGACAATATTTTCTACGCCCTTCGCCAGCACGGCGTTGACCACGTCGGCGCGCATCATATCGCGGCCGGTGAAGCCAGTATCCGCATGATAGCCATCGATGCCAATAAACGCCTTGCTGAAATGCACTTGCTGAATGCATTGGCGGGTTAATGGCCCGACCACGGTCTCGCTCTTTTTCTGGTACATGCCGCCCAGCACGATCACTTCGCAATCCGTTTCTTTTAGCAGATGGGCGATATAGTGGCTGACGGTGATCAGCGTGATGCGTTTACGCTCGGCGATATAACGCGCCAGCAGCGCGTTGGCGCTGCCGCTTTCGATAAAAATGGTCTCATCGTCGTTAACCAGCGAGGCGGCATACTGCGCCAGCTTTTGCTTGAGGGTGAAGTTGGACATCATGCGCGCATCGACGTCGTCGCTTTCTAATGCCAGCGCGGAACCGTGCACCCGTTTCAGGTAGCTGCGTTTCTCCAGCAGGTTCAAATCCTGGCGGATCGTCACTTCTGAAACGCCGGTGGCCGCGGCCAAATCGCTGACGCTGATACGCCGGCGATCGTTTACCAATTGAAGTATTGTCTGTTGTCTTGAATTCATATCAACCTGATGTGCGGCCACCAATGTGCGGCCGCTAATATTTATTGTTTAAATAGTATGTTCTGTTCGCGCAATAATATCATCCTGCGCGTCAGGGGATAATGCGGTAAAGAAAGCGGAATATCCAGCAACGCGGACCACTAAATCACGATATTGGTCAGGATGTTGCTTCGCTTTCAGCAGCGTTTCCCGCGACACGATGTTGTATTGCACGTGCCAACCTTGGTAGTCCTCAAAGAAGGTGCGCAGCATCAACATCAGTTTTTCTCGATCCCGCGGATCCTCCAACGTCGCCGGGTTCAGTTTCTGATTCAGCAACACGCCGCCGAGGATCGACGCGGTGGGCAGTTTGGACAGCGAATTGAACACGGCGGTCGGTCCCAGATGATCGGTACCGGAGGCCGGGCTGGCACCTTCCGCCAACGGCGTATGCGCTTTACGGCCGTCTGGCGTGGCCAGGGTAGCCGCGCCAAAGGGCACGTTAGCTGAAATCGACGACGTTCCGGCGTAGTAGGTGCCGCCTATCGGGCCACGACCAAAGCGGGTGTTGTGGTACTGCTTCAGTTCGTCGATATAAGTCTGATAAGCACGCACCAGCAGTTGATCGACCTCATCCTCGTCGTTACCGTATTTTGGAGCGGCGTTGAGCAGACGCTGGCGTAACTGTTCGCCGCTCAATCCGTCGAAGTCATTTTCCAGCGCTGCCGCCAATTGCCGTTGGCCAATAACCCCTTGTTCGAAGACCAGCTTGCGCACCGCCGCCAGGCTGTTGCCCAGGTTGGCTATGCCGACCTGCAGACCAGAAACCCAATCGTATTTTGCGCCACCTTGCTTGATACTTTTGCCGCGTTCGATGCAGTCATCCACCAGCGCTGAGCAGAGGATATCGTGAGCGTTTTCTTCTAATACGGTATCGACCACGCATTCAATTTCAATCGACTTGCGCGTGTAATAGCGGATCTGGCTGTCCCAGGCACCCAGCACCTGCTCAAAGTCGGCGAAGTTTTCCTTCGAGAGCGCCTCTGCTTGTGGCAGGAAAACTTTGCCGGAGGTCGCATCGCGCCCTTGTTCCAATGCCGCCAGCATGACACGAGCGAAGTTGATAAAGCTCATGCCGGTGCAGCGGTAACCCCATTTCCCGCCCACGGCGGTTTCGATACAGCCGATCGCCGCGTAGTCATAGGCATCCTGCGGCTCCACGCCCAGTTTGATAAACTCAGGGATAACGATTTCATCGTTGTTAAAGGCTGGCATGCCAAACCCACAGCGGATCACCTGCACGCAGGCGTCGAGGAAGTCGTTACTCATTCCTGCATGGTAACGCACGCTGAGATTAGGCTGGGTGGAGCGTAAGCGCCCGCAGGACTCCAGAATGGCATAGGACAAGGGGTTAACCGCATCGCAAGGTTTGCCGTTGATCAGTTGCTGTCCGCCAATAGTGACGTTCTGATACAGCGGGCTGCCTGCCGAGGCCTTGGAATGTGAGCCGGAACGGATCTTGTTGATCTCCAACAGCTTCAACCAACAACTGTGCAGCATTTCAATCGCACGCTCGCGTGACAACGTCTGTTCCAACTCTACGTCACGACGGTACCAGGGGTAGAGATATTGGTCGAGGCGGCCAAAAGACACCGAATGGCCGTTGGATTCAATCTGTAGCGTCAGTTGAATGAAGTAGCACAGTTGCAGGGCCTGCCAGAAGGTCTGCGGTGGCCGATGGGCAATCAGCTCACAGTTTTCCGCGATGGTCTGAAGCTCTTCACGCCGCCACAAACGGTTTTCCGTCTGCGCCATGTCGCGCGCCAACTGGGCAAAGCGCAAGATATGCGCGCTTAGCGCTTCCAGGGTCAGATCGATTGCCTTAAGGAATTGCTCCTGATGCAACTCTTCCCAGTCGGTAAGCCGGATACGACTGCGACGTTCATCGACCTTCTCGCGCAGCCCGTCGAGGCCTTTTTCCAACAGTAGTGGGAAATTCACCGCGAGATGGGCATCCCCTGAGGTCATATTGCCTTCAGCCTTGATGATACCGGTGGCCAGCAGGGCCTTTTGTTCGTCGGTAAACATGCCGTAGCAGCGATCTTGCACCGTCTGGCCGCGCCACCACGGGCATAGCCGATGCAAAATGGCCTTGTTCTCTTCGCTGACCGAGAAACCGGCGCCCGGACGGTCGGCCAGTTGGTCAATCTCGTCTTCGATCCAACTGACGGTATATTCGGGGAAAATCGGCGCAGCGCGTAATTCGCTGGCCTGGTTGCCGATAATCAACTCGTCGTTATCGATTCGCAAAGTTCGCTTAGCCAAATGGTTAGCCAATGCCAGTGCCCGACGAACCGGCAAGGGTTTGTCCTGATGCTGCTGATAGGCTTCGGTGTAGTGCTGGGCGCGTTCGGTGCAAACCGGCGGTTTGACGATATGGATCAGCGCGTTCTTGTGAGCCTGGGTGCGTTCGGACAGGGTGGTCAGATCCAGCTTAGTCATGGTGTTATCCTCGCAAAATGGCAGTCAGCCCTTTGGCCTCGGCGTACTGTTCGGCATAGGCCAGCAGTTCAGGGGCATCTAGTGGGGTGCGGGCCGCGTGATAAGGCTCGCCGAGCAGGTTATATTTGTTGATACCCAACGTGTGGTATGGCAAGAAATGAATCTCTGTAACGCCGGCCTCATCGGCGGCGAAATCGACAATCGCGCGAATTGAGCGGCGATCGGCGTTAAAGTCGGGGATCAGCGGGACGCGCACGGTCGTTCGGGTACCGTGCGCGGCCAGGCGGCGGAAGTTTTCCATTACCCGTTTGGCGGAGCCGCCGGTCCACTGCTTGAAACGTTTTTCATCGACGTGTTTCAAATCCGCCAGCATCAGATCGAGCCAAGGCAGCGAAGGTGCTATGTGCGACCAGGGCGTATGCAGGCAAGATTCCACCGCGGTATGAATGCCGGCCTCACGGCCGCGCTTCAGCAGTTCTGCCGCCATGGCAGGCTGCATGAAGGGTTCACCGCCGGAGAGTGTCAGGCCGCCACCGGTGCGCAGATAAAAAGGCCGATCGCGCAGCACCTCGGTCATGATATCGTCGATATTTACTGCGCTGCCGCACAGGCTGAGTGCGTCGGTTGGGCAACGGGCGGCTAATGCGGCATACTCTTCGTGGCTGAGTAACTCGCGCTGGATCAGCAGGTTGTCGTCTATTCGTTGAATCGCCTGAGGATGGCCTTCGGCGCACAGGGTACAGCCGCTGAGGCATAAACGCGGATCGAACAGCAAATTCGCTTTTCGCGAGCGGCTTTCCGGATTCTGGCACCAGAGACAGCCCAACGAGCAGCCCTTCAGGAACACTACGCTGCGGATGCCTGGACCATCATGGGTGGAATAGCGCTGCAGATTGAAGATCACGAGTCACCTGTCATTCGGTTGCTTTTCTTTTGCCATTAAAGTTGTTTCGAATGAAAGTTGATTTGATTTCGATCAAATATAAATGCGTTGCATGTTCCTACTATGATGAGAGTTTGAATTCGTCCACAAAAGATTCAGGAGTCCGTAATGGAGCTTTATCTCGATACCGCCGATGTGAACGCAGTAAAACGACTGGCGCGCATCCTGCCTCTGCACGGTGTGACAACCAATCCGAGCATTGTTGCCAAAGAGGGAAAACCGATTTGGGAAGTGTTACCGGCGCTGCGCGATGCGCTGGGGGGCACCGGCAAACTCTTTGCTCAGGTGATGGCTAACGACGCCGAGCGCATGGTGGCGGAAGCGGCGTTGCTTCATCAGCGAGTGCCTGGGCTGGTGGTTAAGGTACCGGCGACCGCAGAAGGCCTGGCAGCGATTAAAAAACTGAAGTCGATGTCGATTCCTACGCTGGGGACGGCGGTTTATGGTGCGGGTCAGGGACTGCTGGCGGCGCTGGCGGGAGCTGAGTATGTGGCCCCATACGTGAACCGCCTGGACGCGCAGGGCGGTGACGGCATTGAAATGGTTCACGAGCTGCAGCAATTGCTGACGCTGCACGCGCCGGGAGCCCGTGTGCTGGCGGCCAGTTTCAAAACGCCGCGTCAGGCGCTGGAATGCTTGCTGGCGGGTTGTCAGGCCATCACTCTGCCGGTCGACGTGGCTGAGCAGTTCCTCGCGGCACCGGCGGTTCAGGCCGCGGTAGAGAAATTCGAGCAAGATTGGCAGGGGGCATTCGGCACTAATCTGCTGAACTGAGAACCACATAAGCAAAGAAAAGGGCGCCCGTTGACAAAGTGCTCTGTTGTTTAATGGTAGGGGCGCTGCATGCTGTGCCCAATAGCATAATCAATGGGTTAAATCGGGTCGAACATGTTCGACCCCTAGCGGTTTAGCCTTTTCGCAGGTTTGTCAGCAGTCTGAGGGCGCCGCAGCGCCCTGATTATAACAACCTGAATTTATACATTTTCACGCAGGACGATCGGCGACTCCTGCGCCGTGGGCTGGCTGGCATTCAGCGCGCGACGGATCACAAAGAAGGCGGAGACCAGCATGGTTACCGCCACCAGCATAAAGAAAGCGCACAGTGCGGCGTTAATCTGGTTACTGAAAACGATGGTCTCCATATCCTTCAGCGTCTTGGCTGGCGCGATCAGCGTGCCTTGTTCAATACCGGCAGAGAATTTCTTCGCCTGCGCCAGGAAGCCGATGCTCGGTTTCTCGTGGAATATTTTCTGCCAGCCGGCGGTCATTGAGGTAATAAACAACCAGACGGTCGGCAAAATGGTCACCCAGGCATAGCGCTGTTTTTTCATTTTGAACAGCACCACGGTACCGAGGATCAAGGCCATCGAGGCCAGCATCTGGTTGCCGATACCGAACAGCGGCCACAGCGTATTGATGCCGCCGAGCGGATCGACCACCCCCTGATAGACAAAGAAGCCCCAGCCAGCGACGGCCACGGTGGTTCCCGCCAGATTACCGAACCAAGAACGGTTGTTAGCTAACCGTGGGATCGCTACACCGACCAGATCCTGCACCATAAAGCGACAGGCACGGGTCCCGGCATCGACGGCGGTCAGAATAAACAGCGCCTCGAACAGAATGGCGAAGTGGTACCAGAAGGCCATCATTGCGCGGCTGTTAAACACCTCGGTAATGATGTGTGCCATGCCCACGGCGAAGGTCGGGGCGCCGCCGGCGCGCGACAGGATGGAATGTTCCCCGACGTCTTTGGCAATCATCGTCAGGGTTTCCGGGGTGATCATAAAGCCCCAGCTGTTAATCACCTGAGAGGCATTTTCCACCGTGGTGCCGATCAGCGCCGCTGGCGAGTTCATGGCGAAGTAAACGCCTGGGTCGATCACCGACGCGCAAATCAACGCCATGATAGCCACGAAGGACTCCATCAGCATGGCGCCATAACCGATAAAGCGAATATGGCTCTCGCGCTCCACCAGTTTCGGCGTGGTACCGCTGGAAACCAGCGCATGGAAACCGGAAATCGAACCACAGGCGATGGTGATAAACAGGAACGGGAACAGCGAGCCGGCGAACACCGGGCCGCTGCCGTCGATAAAGCGCGATACCGCCGGCATTTTCATTTCCGGCATGGCGAAGACGATACCTACAGCCAACCCGATAATGACGCCAATCTTCATAAAGGTGGACAAATAGTCACGCGGTGCCAACAGCAGCCACACCGGCAACACCGAAGCGACAAAGCCGTAAACCACCAACACCCAGGTCAGCGTGGTGCCGTGCAGCGTGAAGAAGGGCCCCCAGTAGGGGTCTTGCGCCACGTTGCCGCCGTAGATGATCGCCAGCAGCATCAGCGCAAAACCGATCACCGAGATTTCAGCGATTTTACCCGGCCGGATAAAACGCATATACACGCCCATAAACAGGGCGATTGGGATGGTTGCAGCGATGGTGAACAAGCCCCAGGGGCTGTCGGCCAGGGCTTTAACCACCACCAGCGCCAGCGCGGACAGAATGATAATCATCACCCCCAGCGCGCCCAGCATGGTGATCACTCCGGCGAAGGCACCCAGTTCCTGCTTGGCCATTTCACCCAGCGAACGACCGTCACGACGGGTAGAGATGAACAGGATCAGGAAGTCCTGCACGGCGCCGGCCAGCATTACCCCGACCAGGATCCAGATAGTGCCGGGCAGAAAGCCCATTTGCGCTGCCAGAATAGGGCCAACCAGCGGCCCGGCCCCGGCGATGGCAGCAAAGTGGTGGCCAAACAACACCCACTTGTTGGTAGGGACATAGTCCAACCCGTCGTTGCGACGTTCGGCCGGGGTCATGCGGCGGTCGTCGAGCTCAAAGACTTTTTTGGCGATAAACAGGCTGTAGAAGCGATAAGCGATGCTGTAACAGGCGACCGCCGCTACCACCAGCCAAACCGCATTGACGTGTTCACCGCGGCTTAGCGCCAGCATGGCGAAGGCGAATGCACCGACCAACGCCACCACCAGCCAGATGATCCCGGACTTGACGTTTTTCATGTTCAACAACTCCTTGGTGTGCAGAAAAAAGAAAGAAGTGTTCTTAGGGAGAATGGCTACAAATTAAAAGTAGGAGTTTTGCAGGCGAAGAGAAGCAGGTCGGATGAGAAATGTGAAGCCGGTTGAGTAATAGCGTAAAAACAAGGTGATGAGGATGTTACTGGGAATAAAAAAACACCGGAGGGAGACCCGTCCGGTGTTTGTCTGGCATAACGTTTATGTTGCGGGTTAAGCTGCCGGTCTGGCGATCACGCTGCGGGTTTCCATACGCACTTCGGCGATGGTGACCTGCAGGGTATCCCCCTGGCGATAAACGACTTCGCCTTTGATCTGCACCGTGCCGGTATCCTGGCTGCATACCATTTCATCACGTACCGCGTGAATGAAGGGCGCCGGGATAAAGGCCACTGCGCCATTGTCCAGCAGACGAACGCGCAGGCCGCCGCGGGTTACGTCGATGATTTCCGCGTTGAAGCGTTCATCGGTGCCTGCTTTATCCTTGAGGTAGCGCGCGTAGAGCCAATCGCCGACGTCACGTTCCGCCATCCGGTTCAGGCGACGACGTTCGGCCAGTTGGATTGTCACTTCGTCCAGCGGTTTCTCTGCGGACTGCCCGGTGATAACGGCTTTCAGCAAGCGGTGGTTGACCATATCGCCGTATTTCCGGATCGGAGAGGTCCAGGTGGCGTAAGCCTCCAGGCCCAGACCGAAATGTGGCCCCGGCGTAGTGCTGATTTCGGCATACGTCTGAGAGCGGCGAATACGGCTGTCGAGGAACTGGGTCGGTTGCGAATCCAGGTGACGACGCAGTTCGCAGAAACCTTCCAGCGTCAGCAGCTTCTCGGCTTCGGCTTCAACGCCGTTGGCTTGCAGCACGGTTACGGCTTGCTCAACCAGCAGTGGATCGAAACCGGTGTGCACGTTGTAAATGCCAAAGCCCAGACGGTCGCGCAGCACAATGGCGGCGCAGACGTTGGAAGCAATCATGCACTCTTCGACGATGCGGTTGGCGGTGCGACGTTGTTCGGTGATGATCTCCAGCACTTCGCCTTTTTCACCCAGCACAAAGCGGTAGTCTGGGCGATCTTTGAATACCAGAGCATGCTGGTGGCGCCAGGCGTTACGTGCATCGCACACGCGCTTGAGCAGGGTGATTTGCTGTGCGATTTCATCGCTCGGCGGCTGCCAGCCGGTAATGCCTTCCAGCCAGTCGGAGACTTCGTCATAAACCAGTTTGGCTTTTGATTCGATCTCGGCGCCGAAGAAGCGAATATCGTCACCCAATGCGCCGTCTGCACCGATGGTCACGCGGCAAGCCAGCACCGGACGGCGTTGGTTCGGACGCAGTGAACACAGGTTGTCTGACAGATCGCGCGGCAACATAGGGATGTTGAAACCTGGCAGGTAGTTGGTAAAGGCGCGCTTGCGGGCGATTTCATCCAGCGCGCTGCCTTGCGCGACGTAGGCGGTCGGATCGGCAATGGCGATGGTCAATTGCAGCGAGCCGTCGCCGTTGTCCTGCACAAACAGCGCATCGTCCATATCTTCGGTGCTGGCGCTGTCGATGGTGACAAAATTCAGAGCGGTCAGATCTTCACGCGGCACGGAAGCATCCGGCTCATCGATAGCGATCATCTCCGGCGCTTCTTTTTCCAGGCTGTGACGGGCCAGCGTGACCCACCACGGCGCAAGGTGATCTTCACCGTCGGTAATAAATTGGGTCAGGTCGGCATTGAAGCCGCGATCGCCTTTCAGCGGGTGGCGGCACATTTCCGCTACCGCCCAGTCACCGGCCTGGAAGTTATGCTTCAGTTCACGCACCGGACGGCAAGGGATCGCGTCTTTCAGCAACGGATGATCGGGTACGATGGACAGACGGTCATCACGCTTTTGCACACGGCCGACAAAGCGCGACAGGAAGGGCTCGATCAGGGTTTCCGGCTCGGCGATTTCACGTTCTTTCTCGGTATGCAGGGTTGCGGTCACTCGGTCCCCGTGCATGACTTTCTTCATGTACGGTGGCGGAATGAAATAGCTTTTTTGACCGTCGACCTCAAGAAAGCCAAAGCCTTTCTCAGTCCCTTTTACTACGCCTTCAACGCGCGGGGTCTGAGAGTGAAGTTGCTGTTTAAGCTGCGCCAGCAGCGGGTTATCTTGAAACATATCGTCCAGTGAATGGGTTGTGAGTGGCAAGATTTGCGGCTGACAGTTTTACGCGAATCACCCGCTGCGGGCAAGCCAAACGTCACGGTTTTCCCGCGTTGGGGCGCGATTTTATGGAATATTGGGCGTTCAAAAGGCGGGAAGAAAACCCCGGCTCGAAACGCCGGGGGGAAACGGGGAGTAAATCAGTTCTGTAGCGGCGTAGGCTGCAGGATTTCAATCCAGTAGTCGTCGGGATCCTTGATAAAGGCCACGTAATTCATGCGACCTTCATGCAGACGTTTCTGGAAGTTCACGCCAAGGCGCTCAAAACGCTCGCAGGCAGCGTGCACGTCAGGCACCGTCACACAGAGGTGGCCAAAGCCACGCGGCTCACTGTTGCCGTTGTGGTAATGAAAATCGGCCTGATGCTCGGTGCCGTGGTTATGGGTGAGCTCCAAAATACCCGGTTGACTCAGGACCCAGCGTTTACGGGCATCGTCATCCTGTGGGATCTGGTCGCGCGGGCTGCGGGTCAGGTAGCAAATGGTAAACGCGGCTTCATTGAAGGTTTCCAGATACACCGGGGTAAAGCCGAGCACGCGGGTATAAAAGTCCAGCGCTTGGGTTAAGTCCTTCACGCGGATCATGGTGTGATTGAACACGTAGCCGTCGGTGACGGTTTCCGGCTGCGCGGTTACGCCCGGCAGGTTCAGTAAATCATTCAGTGGCATAGGGATCCCTCTTAGGTTGTCGATACGACTCTAGGGCAAATAAATGCTAATCTAAAGTGATTGTTTCTAACTAAAACACTAACTAAAAGTGAATGAAGCATGAAGCTGAGTCAGCTTAGATTTTTCTGCGCCGTGGTGGAGTATAAAACCATTGCCGCCGCCGCGCGGGAATTGCACTGTGTCCCCTCCAACGTCACGTTGCGCATCAAAGAGTTAGAAGACTCACTTGGCGGCGAGTTGTTTTTTCGCGATAAAAACCGGCTCTATGTCACGCCGAAAGGCCGACAGTTCTATCAACAGGCCGTCGACATCCTGACGCTGGCAGACCGCAGCCAACAATTGTTCGCCGGTCGTCAACCGCAGGGCCTGCTGAATCTTGGGGCGCTGGATTTTTCTCTGATCAGTCACCTGCCGTCACGCATCGCTCACTTGCGCCGCAGCCAGCCCCACATGCAGGTCAACGTGCTGAGTCGAGACTCGCTGGTGCTGGAACGGATGCTGATTGACAGCGAGATCGATCTGGCGTTGACCGACGGGCCGATAGAGCACCCGCTGCTGGCCAGTCGCGCGGCGTTTGATGAGCGCCTGGTGCTGTTGATGCCGGCCTCGGTGCCGCAGCTGGACGCCGCAACCCTGGCACAGTTAGAGTTTTATACTTTCAGCCGCGAGTGTTCTTTCCGCCTGAAAATCGATCGCTGGTTGGCCTCACGCCAGCTAAAGCCGCGGATGACGCTGGAGATGGAGTCGTACACGGCGATGGCAGCCTGCGTAAAAGCGGGTTGTGGCGTCGCCTGTGTTCCGGGGTCTTTGCTGCCGATGATCCTGCCTGAGCAGGCGTTAAAAGTGGTGGAAATGGGGGCGGAAGGGGTCAGCAATTTGTACTTCGTGTGGCGCCGCCATCAGCTCTCTGACGAGTTGCAGACGGCGCTCGATCTGTTAATGCACCCGGCGTGAACCGGGTGCATCCATTCAGGCAATACGCAGCGTCGGTTGCGCCGCACAACGGCGGATCTCCACCGGTATCGACTTCGACGTTGGCGTGCCGGTGCCGTCACCAAAGCTGGCCAACGGAACCAACGGGTTAGTCTCTGGGTAGTAAGCCGCCAGATTACCACGTGGGATATCGTAGCTTACCAGTTTGAAGCCACTGACCTTACGTGTAATGCCGTCATTCCACAGCGTTTCAATCTCTACCAGCTCACCGTCTTGCATATCCAACGCCGCCAGATCTTCAGGGTGTATAAACAGCACTTCTCGTTGGCCGTAGACGCCGCGGTAACGGTCATCCAGTCCGTAGATAGTGGTGTTGTACTGATCGTGCGAACGCAGTGTTTGCAGCGTGAAGGGCGCCTGTCGGCCATCCAACTGCGGGAACAGGCTGGTTGGCAGAGGCGCAGCGCTAAATTCGGCCTTGCCGCTTGGGGTGTCAAAGCGCAGTTCTGCGGCGGCATTACCCAGGTAGAAACCACCTGGCTGGTCGCAGCGCCGGTTGAAATCTTCGAAACCGGGAATGGTGGCGGCGATATGGTCGCGGATCAACGAATAATCGTCTGCCAGCTCCAGCCAGTCGAGCTGCTGGTTGCCCAACACCGCATCGGCGATGCCGCACACGATGGCGGTTTCAGAACGCTGGGTCTCCGCCAGTGGTTTACCGACGCCTTCCGACGCGTGCACCATGCTGAAAGAGTCTTCAACCGTAATGTACTGTGGGCCGCTGGCCTGCATATCCTGTTCGGTACGGCCCAGGGTCGGCAGGATCAGCGCGTCTTTGCCGGTGACCAGATGACTGCGGTTGAGCTTGGTGCTGATATGCACCGTAAGATCACAACGGCGCAAGGCGCGGGCAGTGCGTTCGGTGTCCGGCGCAGCCGCGGCCAGATTGCCGCCCAAAGCCAGCAAGACCTTAACCTCACCA
Organism: Serratia sp. BIGb0234; assembly: GCF_024809915.1. Lineage (NCBI taxonomy): Bacteria > Pseudomonadati > Pseudomonadota > Gammaproteobacteria > Enterobacterales > Yersiniaceae > Serratia > Serratia sp. BIGb0234. Next base: position 32,938 of record NZ_JANUEI010000002.1, on the reverse strand, counting down.
CGCAGCATCGCCTCAATGGCCTCTACGGTGTTATGGCCCGGTTCGCGTCGCGGCGAGAAGTTAAAGTGCTGCTCCAGGCTGTCGAGCAGTGCCTTGGGCGACTTCTCATCAATGCCCATGGTGCGGTTGCCTTGCACGTTGCTGTGGCCGCGTACCGGACACAGGCCGGCGCCCGGTTTACCCAACTGACCGAACAGCAACTGCAGGTTGGTGATCTCACGTACCGTTGGCACAGAATGCTTATGCTGGGTGACGCCCATCGCCCAGGTGCAGATCACGCGTTCGGCACCCTGATAAATCGCCGCCGCCTGACGCAATTGTTCCTCGCTGAGGCCGGACTGCTGGGTGATTTGTTGCCAGGTCGTAGCATCGACCTGCGCCAGATACACCTCGACGCCGACGCTGTGTTGACTGATGAATGCCTGATCGAACAGGCCGGGTTCACCGGCCGCCAGGCGCTCACGATGACTTTCCAGCAGCGCTTTCACCATGCCGCGCACGGCCGCCATATCCCCGCCGAGGTTGGGTTGGTAATAGGATGAACTGATCGGCGACGACTTGGGCGTCAGCATTTGAATCGGGCTTTGCGGATCGGCAAAACGCTCGAGGCCACGTTCGCGCAGGGTGTTAAAACTGACGATGCGCGCACCGCGGTTGGCGGCATTTTTCAGGCTATGCAGCATGCGCGGGTGGTTGGTGCCGGGGTTCTGGCCAAACACGAAGATGGCATCGGCTTTTTCAAAGTCGTCCATGCGAATGGTGCCTTTCCCTACGCCGATACTTTGTTTCAGGCCCACGCCGCTGGCTTCGTGGCACATATTGGAGCAGTCAGGGAAATTGCTGGTGCCGAGCATACGACCAAACAATTGATACAGATAAGAAGCTTCATTGCTGGCGCGGCCCGAAGTATACAACTCGATCTGGTTCGGGTTATCCATCTGGTTAATGTGCTGGGCGATTAACGCCAGCGCATCCGGCCAACTGATCGGCTGGTAGTGGTCGGTTTCGGCGTTATAGCGCATGGGGTGGGTGAGACGGCCCTGGTATTCCAGGAAATAATCACTTTGCTGCAGCAGGGTGCTGACGCTGTGAGTCGCGAAAAACTCCGGCTCGACCGCGTTACGCGTGGCTTCCCAACTGACCGCCTTGGCGCCGTTTTCGCAGAAACTGAAGGTGCTGTGGTTGTCGTCGCCCCAGGCACAACCTGGGCAGTCGAAGCCGCGAGCCTTGTTCACGCGCATCAGGTTACGCAGGTTTTGCAGCGTCTGTTTACTGTCGAGCACATAGCGGGTAGTGGCTTCGAGTGAACCCCAGCCGCCCGCCGCGCCGGTATACGGCTTTATTGACGGTTTAAATTTCATATTGTTCTTCGCAGGTGATGTAGCTAATAAGTGAACGCTTTTTTAAGCGCTTTCAGTGTTTATGTCACAAGTTTAGGTTGGGGCGGTGTGAGCGTCTAATCGAATGGGACAATGGCGGCATAGAGCAGATTTATCGCGTAGCGGTACCGGGCAAACAAATCGTTGCATTATGACACCTGCTGAAAAAGAGTAACGATTCCGCTTTCCCGATAATTAATGCAGTCTATATCACGGATTATATTGGCATTTTATTTAGCCCAAGGGCCTGAGGAACAGTGATTGAAGCGTTTAGTATGGGTGATGATCGCCGGCATGTTAGTGCCGCTGGCGGTACAGGCAGCAGATGTTCCCTCCAGTATTGCGCAAAACACACCGCCGGCGATAGACGCCGCCTCTTACGTATTGATGGATTACACCACTGGACAGGTGTTGGCGCAGGCAAACGCAGATCAGCGCCGCAACCCAGCCAGCCTGACGAAGCTGATGACCGGATTGGTGATTGATCACGCGCTCGATCAGCACAAAATTGGCCTGGATGACGTGGTGACGGTGGGCAATGACGCCTGGGCGCAGGGCAACCCGGTGTTTAAGGGATCATCATTGATGTTCTTAAAGCCAGGTGACAGGGTCACGGTTCGCGATCTCAGCCGCGGTATCATCATTGATTCGGGCAACGATGCCTGTGTCGCGATGGCGGATTATGTGGCAGGTAGCCAGGCGGCATTCGTTAAGTTGATGAATGAAAAGAGTGCCCAGCTTGGCCTGCAGAATACCCATTTCGAAACCGTGCATGGGCTGGATGCGCCGGGGCAATTCACTACGGCGGGCGATTTGGCGGTGATTTCACGCGCTATCATCATGAGCGAACCGGCGGAGTATCACATGTACAGCGAGAAATCGCTGACCTGGAACGGCATCACCCAGCAAAATCGCAATGGGCTGCTGTGGGATAAAAACCTGCACGTCGACGGGTTGAAAACCGGCCATACCGCCTCGGCCGGCTTTAACATTATTGCCTCTGCTACCGAAGGAGACCGGCGGCTGATTGCGGTGGTGATGGGCGGTAAAAGTTCGAAAGGGCGTGAAGAGCAGGCGCGCAAATTGCTGACCTGGGGCCTGCGTGATTTCACCACCGTGCATCTGTTCAGCGCCGGGCAAAATCTGGGGCAGGAAAAAGTGTGGTATGGCGACCGTCATGAGGTCGCGGTGGGCAGTGCAAAAGAGGAATATCTCAGCCTGCCGAAAAGTGAAGCCGACAAACTGAAGGCGCAGTATGTGGTCAGCGTTCCGCGCCTGGATGCCCCGTTGACCCAAGGGCAGACGATTGGCGAAATCCGTATCAGCGATAACGGCAAGCTGCTCAAAACCTTGCCGCTGGTGGCATTGCAACCGGTCCAGCAAGGCGGCGCGTTCTCACGATTGATGGACTACGTAAAACTGAAGATTTGACCCCTCCGGGCGTAGCCAGCTGCGCCCGAAACCCTACAGCGATGGTATACTCAGGTCAGTCATGACTTATTGAGCCGTTTTATGGATATTAAGCAACTGATCTACCTGTGACATCAAGCACTAGCTCACTGTTGTTTTGTTAATCTCCCTCCACTTCACTAAATCCCCTTTATAAATCAGGAGAAGTAAGCGCTTCTCCTCATTTCATCCCTCTAGTTTTACCCAATTCTCACGATTCCTACCACATTTTCATGTACACACAGTAGTACATAATTTACTGTTACTCCTATTGTTGACACATGTGTGTACTAGATGGGGTTCTTATGGCACTTACTGACAGTTTTTTGCGGTCTGTAGCAGGGAAAGAGTCTGATGCAGTTAGAGAAAAATCTGATAGAGATGGCTTATCAGTTCGGATCAGCAAAAAAGGTAAGTTAGTTTTCCAGATGCGCTATATGCGTGCTGGAAAGCAGCGCCGGTTAGATATTGGAACCTATCCGGGCATGACGCTGAAAGATGCCCGCGATGAGACAGTCACTCTGCGACGTGTACTTGAGGAAGGGAAAGACCCAGCTGGACACATAGCGAACCGTATTGCAGACAATCAAAAAGCCATGACGGTAGAAGAGGTCGTGCGTGACTGGGATCGGGTATATGCGACGGTAAATATAAAGCGGCACAGTATACTTTTGCGCTCTTTCGAAATTCACGTTTTCCCCAGTATTGGTCAAATGAAGCACGATAGCGTTAGCCCGCATGTGTGGATGGACTTAATAGACTCAATTACCAAAAAATCACCTTCAATCGCCAGGCGGATTTTATCAACAGGGATCCAGGCGCATTCATGGGCGCTCCGTAGAAGTATGGTAAAAACTACCCCCTTGGAAGGTGTGTCGGCCAAGGATATGGGGATTAAGCGTAATGTGATTGATCGCGTTCTTGATGATAGTGAGATTCGATTGCTATTTGAAGTGCTGGAACATTCTAGAATGACTCAGAAAAATAAACTTTTCATGATGTTAGTTCTTTTGTTCGGTTGTCGGTCGGGAGAGTTAATAGCTGCAAAAGTGTCACATTTTGATTTTGAAAGGGATATCTGGACTGTTCCGCCAGAAAATCATAAAGGAGGGAAAAGTGGAAAGCCGCTCTTAAGGCCAATTACGCCAGCAGCAAAAGTGATGATTAAGGAGGCGATGAAGTTTAACGGCGGCTCAGAGTTTCTTTTTGAAAGGGCATTGAAAGGTAATTTCCCAGATCGTCCTATGGATAGCGCTTCAGCACTTTCATTGCCTAAAACAGTAAAATCATGGGTTTTGACCCATAAAGGCCTTGTGATGAAGCATTGGACAATGCATGACTTGCGTAGAACAGCGCGGACGCGGTGGGCAGTCCTTGCACCACCGCATGTATGCGAAATTATGCTGGGCCATAAGCTCCCAGGGATCTGGTCTGTTTATGACCACAATGATTATCTGGAAGAGCAAAGAAAAGCCTATGTAGCTTGGTGGGATGAGGTTTGCAGGATAGTAGGGCGTTCAATCTTGTTTTGATAGCCTTCCAAACTCCTCTATTTCAGAGCGAAGAAAGAAACCGTGTATCACCGGATCGGGAAATCCTTTCTTCGCTTTCTCTCCTGTTTTTTTGTTGCGGCTATTCCAGTTGTGAATGGTGGTTCTTGATCTGCGAAACAGATCGGCAACTTCTTGCGTACTCATATATGGAGAGTTCATGATTACCTCTGCTATTTTCCTTCTCGCACTCTGTGAACCTCGCAATTTAGTCGCAGCCATGCCGGTGGATGCTTAGGCCAATAGGGAGCGATTTTCACTGCGTGTTTGTCGAGTAGCTGTCGGAAGGTGAATTTGTTGGTAGGGGATTCGAATTCGTTCAGTAGTTCTCTTGCTGTGCTGCGGAGAAGATTTTTCTGGATGCTGCCGGTATCAGCGACAGGTTGCATTTTATCTACCCCAATTGCGCGACGCGGCGTTGACGCAAAAATCGATGCGGATTTGTACCCACATCACATCGACCGCCCGAGCCACTTCGAATGCTTTAAGCCAAATACTGGCCGCATCGCCATATTGGGCACGGCGTTCCGCCTCAGCGGCCTGGTGCGCTAAGTTTTTATATCCAAATGTCATGATGATGCTCCGGTATTAGTAGGCGCGCTGGTGGGTTACTGGTGCGAGTAACTTGTTGAATTGCTGGACGAGAAGAATGTGACGGACAACTTCTGGCGGCTCGCTTCGTAGATAGCTATCAGTGATTTTCTGGAAGCTTTCTTTTGGTCTGGCTCTGGCATAGGTTTGGTACTGAGGATCTACGGCTAAAACCTTCAAGGCGCGGATATTAGATTTGATATAGACGATTTCAGCGGTGACGTACTTGGACTGGGTTATTGAGCAGCGCAAAGCCGATATTCTGGATGGCGTGATATTTTCGTCAGGAAAGGCTTTTCTGAGTGAGGTTATGTGCTCATCCCGGATGTAAAAACCACCGTCAGCAATCAGGTACTGCAAGATTTCATAATTGGTCATGCTCTGATCCTTATCTGTGTGTTGTACCGCTCATGACTCATAACTACCCATGAATGGCCGTTGTCTTTTGAAAGCAAACGCCAGCAGCGGGCCACTGGCAGTGTTAAGTGGTTATGCTGGTATGTTCGTGTGGGTGTCTTTTTGCCAGCCTTATAGGCGCATAGAACCCCCTCAGCTTTGATGCTGATTCGTTGTGGAATTCGAGGTTTCATTTTGTCCGGTGGGGAAGCGTTATTTGGTGGTTGGCGCCCAGCAGATTTTTTTGATGTCTGGGCGGCGAACGCGCTCAACAGCCTTTTCTTTTTCCAGCCTGATTAGCCGTCTGCGTATGGCTATGCCGGTCATACCTTTGTAACCAGCACAGCGGAGAAGGTTTGCAACTGAATCAGGGGTGGAGCCGGTAGCGCTGAGCCGTTCGAGAATTTCGTTATCGTCTGGCATTAAGAGCAATGTATTGCCTCCAAAGTTGATAATAAAAAAACCTCGGCTGAGCGAGGTCATTTGGGTTAATGCTTTCTTCTGTTGACTTCGAAGGCGCTAGAAGTGGTTGGAGGCATCTTCTTTTTGGCTTTCTTTCCTGTGATTCTTTTTGAGGACTTGCAGTCTAGGCAGGCAATAATTACAGAACCGTCATCCATTGATATCCTTCTGCATTCCAACCGATCTTTGTTGCACCTTTCACATCTAGATATGCCCTTTATGACTCTGTAGCTCTTTGCCTTAGGGCGATTAGCTCTATCTAAGCTCTTAGGCAATTGTTACTCATCCTTTGGATAAAATGCAGGGTCAGGAAACTGGCGAGGTACGCCTCGGTAATGATGCAGTCGCGGCTTGAAATATTCCCGAAGACTAGGCAGTTGATCGCCTTTCACCTGTGCCGGCATCACTGGTATGTTCATACGCTCCTTGTATGCCACACCTGACGCAGCCAAATCTACGTTAACCTTCTCACGTTCTTCTGGCGACTTGTCGCCTAAGTTGTATGACATAGCCAAATCCTATGTGAGGGTAAAGTCATCATCGAATGCAGTGTAGCCTCGCTCGACTCTCTTCATTTCGAAAATGAACAATATCCCGTCGTAGAGTGAAGTTGGTCGATCATACTCCAGAATGAATACATCGTGATAGGTTCGCCCGAGCCAGTAGCCGCCGCCATACTCTTTCAGGCGTTGGAAGAACACCCAGCCACCCTCTACAAAATGTGGGAGAGTTTCGCCGCGATAGACGACTTGATAGCCGAGTTCTTTTGAAGCCATAACTCACACCGCAGAGTACTGTTTGTATATACAGTATAATTGAGACCGCGGGCTAGTCAATCAAACAGCTCTCCACCACATCCTTTCGGTTATCAGCAATGGTGTAGCCCATACCGAAAGTTTTATAGAACTTAACTGTTGATCCCGTTCCATTTGGGGTGATATCGGCGAACATGGTGTCTTTCCATGTAAAGACCGTGATTTTATTACTCGACTTCTCAACATGTGTCGTGTTGTCTCGTTCAAGCATGACACGGGTATTAGTCCATCGTTCATAGATGCATTCGCTAAGAGCTTCAGGTGATTTGCTGCTCTCCCTGCTCAGTAATGGTGTTTCGTTTCTAGCCTCATTAGGCGTTGATAAGCATCCCGACAGAAGCGCTGATGATGCTAAAATAAGTGCTATTCCTTTCCTCACGATTTTTCCTTCCGCTTGCCCTACATTTTTGATTGCAAGTATAGCTACAACTTGATGTGTTTTCTGCGTCCATTTCTCAATGCCGTCAGCACCATAAAACGGTATAATCATTCTCAGAATCTAATGCTAACAGAGTGTTAGAATATCTGACTAAACCAATTACCAGCATGGTAAAGTTACATTTTAGTGGCTTCTGTCAATGACTGAATTTACTCAGGGTGATGAACACAATGTTAAGTCTTAGTCCTGGCATGCAGGGATTTTTGGCTGGTGCTGCTGCGATAGGTATTCCGCTGATGTTCAATCTTGGTAAAGAACTTTACTTTGATTGGAGGAAGAGAAAAGAAGAACGTGCATACATTAGTGTCCAGCTCATTTTCTTACTGGATAAGTTCGTTGCCCGCTGTGCGGATGTTGCTTGGGATGTAGGTTACGATCAAACCGAACAGAAGCCTGATGATTCAGAATTATCAGACCAAGCACCAGTTCCTGTTTTCGATATGAGTAGCGTTAAAGGCGAGCACAAATATCTAGAACCTGACATGCTAAGTAGATTGCATTCCATCGAAATAAAGCTAAATCAAGCGAATGAAGCCCTTTATCATGAAGATGAGCCTTGGCTTTATGGTGACGGACTTTGGATGTATTACGAAAAACGCCGTGCGCTTTATGGTCAAGTTGGCGCTTACGCAGCATCCATTGCTGATGATTTGCGTACTGAGTTCAATATCGAAACCATTCACGGGTGGAAACCTAGCGAAAGAATTACGCGAAGTGTTCGGGATTTGAAGAAGATTAAAGCCAAGCGAGACAAACGAGCAAAGCAGCGGAAGCAAAGAAAAGCCGCAGAAGCTCAAGTACAGAACTGAAATCTGACAACTTTTGCACCGGAGCTAAGCTAGGTTTGTTTTACGTTGCTCCATGTAGCGAATCATTTCAGCACCAACCCAAGCGCCCACCGGAATACTCACCCCGTTGCCAATCTGCTTGTAAGCTGCGGTATCTGACACGGGAAAACTGAACCAGTCAGGTACACCCTGCAGGCGAGCATATTCACGCACTGAATACGGGCGAACTCCGTCAGGGAATCGCTTATCGACAACAAGTCGAGTGCTCTTATCCTTCGCATAATGCGCCACACACGTTGGGGCGATATCTCCGCGTGCTGGGTCACTGATAATCGGTAAATCCCTGTAAGAGCCACTGAGTCTCGCCTTGATGGCTTTAGGTAAAGTTACCTGTGGGTCTTCTTCCAATACCGCACTCAAGGGCAGCGGTTTGAATTTCTCGGGAGGCCTGATGGAAAACGCACGCCGAGTACCGATGATGATTAGGCGGTTACGCCGCTGTGGAAGCCACGTTTCGGACTGGATAGGGCAAAACACCTGGATGAAGTAATCAGGCATGCGGGTCATCGCTTCCATCACAACCGGGAAGGCTCGCATTCCTGGCACATTCTCGATCACATAGAATTCTGGCTGAGCCAGAGCGAAGTGACGCAGAGCATGCAGGAACAAGTCATCGCCGGTTCGCACCCCGTGAATGTCGCCAATGGTGCTGTACTTGGTGCATGGGTAGGTGAACACCATCCCATCACTGGCGTCTTGTTCAAATACCAGTTCTTGGCTGATATCGCATTGCTTTACGTGATCGCCGAGGTTGTGCCGGTAAGTCTTGCAAGCGTCAGAATCAAGTTCGAAAGCCTGATTAATCGTGATGCCTGCGCTCAGTAGGCCGACATCCATCAGGCCAGCACCGCAGAAGTATGAATTTACAGTTACCGTCATTTGACCTCCTGTTGTTCAGCATCGAATGTCTGCATGTGCTGTTGTCGGTACTCGTTGAGGATTTTGTTTATTTCCTCCCTCGTTCCTGGCATGAGCAGTAATACATCACCTTCTTCACGCAGCATTGGCGAGGCGTCATAGAGCAGCTCGCATAATCTGCGTGCGCGGGTGGCGCTGAATAGGGGAGTGATAAAGGACTTGGTAACCTTCTTCTTGCCTGCCTTCTTGGCCTTTTCGACGTCACCGGCAAGCACTCTTCCCGCAGCTTCGCCGTGCTCTTTTACGCGGTCTACCGCGGCGTCAACGGCAACAGAACCTTCTCTAACGAGCGTCTGAACGTCGTGGTTTGCCTGGCTGAATGTCAGTAGCTTATCGACCGTTGCGCGGCTCTTACCGACCAACGCGGCGATTTCATCAGGGGAAAGATTGAACCCGGCCAGCTCTTTTACAACGAGTGACTGCTCGTAAGGGGATAGGGGAAGTTGGGTGTTACTGTTCATGATGCGTGCGACGCGCTCCACATCATTCCCAGTGAATTGAATTATATGTATAGGCTTTACTGGTTTTCCCGCGTCACGACAGCGGCTATAAGCGTGTCGGCGGCGATGCCCCTCGACAACCCAAACACCGCCATCATCGCGCGGCCTGACTTCTAATGGCGGAACTGGCTTACCACGCATTAGGTGCTGAAAGAGTTTTTCATCTTCTGCCAGGGAGTGTTCGCTCTCCACGCGTTTATTGAAGCCTTCCTGAACATGAATGTCGTCCAGTTGGATGGTCATACGGCCATCAGGACGCTTGATAGTGCCGTTGTTGAACATTTGCTTAAATGAGTTAGCCATCGGTTATTCAACCTCTCCGTGGATTGTGCTTTCGCTATGGTGCTGTAGGCGACTGCTTGAAGGGTGGGTAATGGCATACGTCAGGACATACGCCGAACCGTCTTTAAAACCCGTCCAACGTGCGCATGCGCTGACTATCTGGCCCTGAACATCCTTACCCCGGTGATCTGAGTAATTCACGATGGTGCCAATGTGGTAACGCGGTTCGCACAGGCTCGGCGGGAGAGGTTTCTTTTCCATGATTAACTCCAAACAGCGCCAGCAGTGAGCAGGCACAAGGTAAAAATAAGCAGATAGAAGAGGTGTTTGCCGTGGTGGCGTTTAGGGGCAAAATCGCCCCCGGTGAGGTCGTACTTATGCTGGATGCGAGCGTTGAGCGTTACCATGCTGGCCTCCGCTGCATTGTGTGCAGGCGGCGCTGCAGGGTTTTAATGTTGTTGCGGGTGACGTAGAAGCTGGAGCAGGTGTCGGCGCAGACGAGGATTCTCACGGTCTTATATCTGCCGTCTTCGTAGCGTTGAATGCTTACGCCTTTCTTCTCTACATCGCGTGTCTTACCGCAGTGTTCACAGCATTGTGTGGTGGTTTGCATGACATGTCCTCTCAATGAAAATTACATGGATAAAGGCACTGCCTGAGTTGATGCGCGCGCTCGGTTTCCCTACGTTTCCAGCACTCTGGAGCGGTGGGCAGCGCCTTTATTGATGTAAAAAAGAGCCCCGGCTAGCGGGGCAAAGGATGACAAGGGAGGTGTTACGGAGCAGGCTTGTGATGACTCACGCACCTGGTGGCGCATCGAACCGGGGATTTATACTGTGTAGGTTAAAATTAGAACCGGAATGATGCGCCACCAGATAAGTGAGAAGCCGGTATTACCCGGCGATGAGAATGCCAATTACCGACCAGAACGCGACGCAGAAGACAACCACGCCAGTCCAGACGATTTGATTAAAGGTCATGATTGCCTCAGTGCGCCCCGTAGGGCGCGGTGGGTATTAGTTGAGTAGGTGACGGTTAGTACCGATGAACTAGACCATTTCGCGGAGCTTCTTCTCGGTAGTGATCAGCGCTGGTAACTCTGCCTTAAGGTCATCTGGTAGGTAAACGTTACCCCTCCATTGCAGGCCTGCGCCGGTCAGCGTGTAGCTGAACAGCCATTCCATATCGTTGTTGGACTCCCAAACGCAGAGGCAATGCTCGCTATCCAGTTTTTCAACGGTCAGCGTTAACCCGCGTTTCTGTGCCATGTTGAAAGTGGTTTTTGTAATGTCGAACATCGTTTAGCTCCTCAGTGGTCTTAATGAAGCGCCCCACAGGACGCTTTATAAGTTCACTTCACCCAGCGCTGTCCGCCGCATGCCTGCTGTGCCATACCCCCGTAAGGGCTGGGGACTGCCGGGTACTGAGTTATGCAGATCTCTCTGCTCAACGCTGGGTGACTAAACCTGATTGTTAAAGAGCGTCCCGGTGGTTTGGGGTGACGTTGTTGCTGTCGATGGAATGAATAATAGCCATGAGTATTTTTAATAGCAATAGGTATTGATCATGATTCAATAGCAATGGGTATAATTCGTTGTTTCGAAAGTGAATTTAGTTGATAAAAATTGGTATTGAGGATTTGTATGCGATGTTTTGTGGGGAGGGTTGCAGGGCAAAATGGATTGATTTTCTTTTAAAAAGAGTTAATTATAAAAATAACTGTATATATAAACAGTATTTTAAGGCTTAACAGCTATTTTTGATCCCGGGGGAAGTATGGTTGAGATGTTGGTTCGTATTTCTGCGGGGGTCTATAAAGCAGAAACCCTGCCTGAGCAGGGTCTTAGTGGTTACATCCTGAAGTCACGGAGTAGTAAAACCACGACTCCTATCAATGAATCTGGCGTTAATTCGATGAGCGGTACGCGAGAATCATCCACGGATAAGAAGCCGAAAGCACCACCATCCAGGAAGCGATAGGCTGATACCGAGTTATTTACTTTGGCTAGAACTAAATCACCTGTACCTGGAGCGATGTTGGCGTCAGCAATAACAATAGAGCCTGCTGGAGCTTCAGAACACCCACTGTTTCGCTTGAGAATATAAGCCTTCCACGACGGGAGTGGTTTCCCTTTTGGCGAGATAACAAAGTCATCCGTTTCACCATTTTCATCCCATACCGGTATCTGGCTAGAACGATCAAGCCTTGGCGAAGGAGGGCTATCAGTGCCTGTCATCTCACCAACGCCGTTAGCCAGCCAATCGACATTTACGCCAAGAGCGTTCGCAATGTCTACCAGCTTACCTGATGTTTTTGCCTTCCCTTTCGTCAATCGCCAAATCGTAGGTTGTGCAACGCCAGATGCCTCAGCAAGTGCTGCCTGAGTCATGTTGTCACGAAAGGCCATCGCCTGGTTAAGGCGTTCTGCAAGTGTCGTTTTCATACCAGCGAATTTATAGCCGTGCGTATTAAGCGTCAAATTCGAATTGCTATTGCTAATTAAAATACTCATTGCTATTATCCATGATGATTAATACGTTTAAGGATTAAGTAATGAACGAAGCTATTCAAAAGGCAGTAAGCATCGTTGGAAGCCAACAAAAACTCGCATCTCTTTGTGGCGTGAAACAGCCAACAGTTTGGCGCTGGCTCCACGGTGGCGGCATTGATGCTCGTTACGTAAAGCCAATAGTTAATGCCACTGGTGGACAGGTTAAAGCTCTTGAAATTCGTCCTGACTTGGCCGATCTGCTGGATGCAAACTGATGAGGGAATTATCAATGGAAAACAATGCAATAGCACGAAAGTTAGAACCGCCAATTATCAACGCAGTTGAGATTGAAGGCGTATTGCTCAACCGGCTTGCATCGGTAGGGCAAAAGGCTTACGCGGAGCACTTAGGGATTAGTGAGTCGACTGCAAGTCGCCGTAAAGGAGAGGGGCATTTTGCAGCGATGGCCAAGGAGCTGGCATTCCTGGGAATTCAGGCTGCACCTCCTGAAGCGGTTTTGGTTTCTCGGGATTATTTGGCGTCGGTCGAAACATTGGCTGATATCGGATTGAAAGCTGAGCGCAGCCGACCAGGGCCGCTGGGATGGGACTAAATGGCCTGGGACACTTTTGTTTACGACAACATCAAGCGGCAGCTGGTGGCTGAAGGGTTCAGCGAGGCAGTCGCTCAGGGGGGGGCAAATTATGGTGCTGATCACTATCGCCGTATGTCGCAGGCGAGCCGCAAGGGGATGGCATTCGACGACTGTCTCACACGTGCCAGGCAGTTTGCGCTTGCGAGTTGTACGAAGGAAGAAAAGCCAGAGAAGGCGGGTAGGAAAGAAAAAAGCCGAGCAGTTGCAGCTGCGCGGCCATCACTAATCTGATTTGGAGTTCTGCTATGAACAACCTGATTGTGATTGAAAAGACCGCCATTCGTCAAGATGCCGTAGGGCGTTACTGCCTGAATGACTTGCATCGTGCTGCTGGTGGCGAGGAAAGACACAAACCGAAATATTGGTTTGCAACGCAGCAAACGCAGGAGTTGGTGCGCCTTTTGACCGAGGGGGGAATTCCTCCCTCGATTGAAAATCAGCCAATTAACGTTATTCGTGGCGGGTTAGAGCAGGGCAGTTATGCCTGCAAAGAGCTCGTTTATTCGTACGCCATGTGGATTAGCGCGACTTTCAACCTGAAGGTGATCCGCACGTTTGACGCAGTGCAAGCCCCATCGGCTCTATCTGAAATGGAAATGATAGCCGCCATGGCTACGAACGCTGCGCAACAGCAACGCCAGATGCAGGCGCTGCAGCAACAGGTTAATGGCGTAACTCAGCAGATAGAAGAAATTTCAACCGGCGCTATACCACCTGGCTGGCAGACGGTTCGCAACTTGGTGGCTTTGTCTGGGCTGTCTGACAACAAAGTTAGGGCCCTGATCTGTTCGTTTCATGTCCCCAGCAAGAAAATCCCTTTTAACGCTCCAGGCGGCATCCTGACGAACGCGACGGTAGCCAAAGAGGATGACTTTCTTACTGCACTCAGTGAGGTGCGGAAGACGTCCACGCGGGCCTGCAGAAGCAAATACTGGTATCACCCGCGCCTCGGTCGTTTCGAGATGAAAGAACTCCATGACAACTAATCACTCTGTGCCTTTAAACCGGAAATACCTTGATGACCACGGTAAACGCGTGACCGTCATTCGGTGGGATCGGGCTGAGCAACAGGTGATTTTTATGCGAGAGGGCTACCCGTATGAATGCATGCAGCCACTTGAGCGATTTAAAGAGAAATTTAAGCGAGTCGAAGTATGAGCATGAACCTGATGGCGCAGGCTATGAGCATCAAAGTGGGTAACCCACTGCGCAAGCTGGTGCTGATCAAGATAGCCGACAACGCTAACGACAAGGGCGAGTGCTGGCCTTCCTATCAGCATGTCGCTGACCACTGCGAGTGCAGCAAAAGCGCTGTGAGGGCGCACATTGAGGCGTTGATTAAGATGGGATTAATCACCAAAGAGAACCGTTTGGGCGTGAACAACGGCAAGGGAAATACCTCGAACCTTTACTACCTGACATTGGATACCCCTGTGTCGTCAGAAAGCATAGCCCCCTGTGCCGTCAAAAAGCATAGCCCTATGCCGCCAAAAAGCACAGGGCTATGTCAGCAGGTGGCACCCCTTGTGCCGTCAGAAAGCACACCCCCTATGTCACCTGATGGCACCAGAACCAGTCACTCTTTTGAACCAGTCATTGAACCAAAAGAAAAACCCCCTATAGCCCCCCAGAGCGAACAACCTGCGGCAGATACATCGGGCATGGCTGGGGAAGTGCTGGATTTTTTGAATGAGAAAATCAACGGCAAGACACCGAAGCGGGTTAACACCCTGAGAGAAATCACAGAGCGCCTAGCTGAGGGAAACACCGTGGATGAGTTGAAGCTGGTAGCAGAACACCGCGCTAGCCTGCTGCTGAGCAATCCTGCAATGGGGCACATGCTGAGTGCAAAGATGATTTTTGACCCAGTTCGTTTCAGCGGCTACCTGGCTGCGGCCAACACCTGGAATGTACAGCGCACTCGCAAAGCGGCTATGGCCGATGCAGTAGAACAACAACGCCAGGATCCCCCGGCTGGCGATACTCCAGAAATAGATTTTGATGAGTCCTTTGACCGCTTAATCCGAGATGCCGCGATGCCAGCTAACGCTGCAGAAAAACGAGCTCAGCAGCAGGTACGCAAAACCGGCTTTGGCAATGTTGACGAAAGCAAAGCCCGCCAGATGTGGCGTCCAATTTTAACCCGAGCATACGCAATGGCAGGAGCGCAGGCATGAGAGCAATAGTGAAATCTAACGTACAGCGCGATCTGGGAATCGCGATGATCAAGGCTGGTGGCGAGCTGCTCTCACACCTGACGGGCCGAGTGCTGGTATCAACACTGCCGGACGAGATGAAAGACCTCCCAGACGGAATTTTGCCGAAGGTAGAGCATGAGATAGCGAACGATCCGCGCCTGCAGCCATTCTTTCAACATGAACGGGTTATCAACGCTGCTGGTGGTATCAACTCGATGGAAGCCTGGGCAACGCGTTTCACCAAATGCCAATACGCCAGCGAAAGCCACTCCTCCAATCTGACCACGCGTCGTTATGGTCATGCTGCCATGCGTATCTGCTGGAGCTGTGACAACAGGACTGACGGGCATACATCGCCAAAGCTTGATGCAATAGCGAACGTAAACATGGCGCGCTGGGTTGTTGAAACCGCTAAATGGCGGCTCAAGTCAGAAGGGCAACTAACGATCCCTGAGCTTGTTCTGTGGGCGACCATTTCCGATGTAGTTGATCTGATCCCCAATGAGATATCAGCGCAGCTCTTGGCGTTACCGAACCCGGTAAGGGTATCTGGAGCACGGAAGGTATCCGAAATGGCTGTTGGGCCTGCACCTACAGAGATCCTGGCAAAGACCGCAATGAAAGTTTTCAAGGTCGATGCAGAAGTCCCAGGAGCCTTTATGCTGCGTCCAAAAAGGACCCGAGCCGAGGATAGCAAGTACACCCGATGGGTGAAGACAAGGCCATGCTGCGGCTGCGGTGCTCGTTCTGATGATCCTCACCACATCATCGGGCACGGGCAAGGTGGAATGGGAACCAAGGCCCACGATTTTTTCACTATCCCGTTATGCCGGAAATGTCACGACGCACTGCATGACGATGTTGCTGCTTGGGAAGCTGAGCACGGCAGCCAGATTGAACTGTTATTCGAGTTCCTCGACTTCTCTTTTGGCGTAGGGGCAATTGCATGAAACAGGTCACTATCACCCGGCAACAGTACAGAAAAGTCTGCGACGCGCTGATCAATATCACCAATTTGAATGAGCAGCTTTTGCTGCTCTCAACATCCGACAAGAAATCAGAACGCATCCGCAACCAAGCTAGTGAAATTTTGAAAAGCATTCAGCAGCAATTGGCGGAAGCCGTGGGAGAAAAAGAATGAGAATAGAGCACGCACTTTTAGCCAGCAGCCCAAAGTCTCCTTCAATTATGAGCATGGCACCGGAAACCAAACCCCAATCAAAATTGACGACTGATCAGGACGGCGTACAGCAGGAACGGCGTGTGGTTCGCGCATCACAATGCCAGGCTGGCGGGCAAGGAGGCTATACCGATGTCATGGTAGCGCTGGGGATCACGCAGTCAAGGGAGGCTCAGGGGCTTTGCCTTCTCTATGCAAAATTTAATAAAGACAAATCAGAGAGAGAAAAAGCGATAGAGAGATTGGCACAGCATGCAATTAAGCATGCCCCAAAGCTGGTGGGAAAGGCCGCGGGTAGACAAATGGCACGATGCATGGTGCTGCTTTCGAAACTGGCTGTTGATGATTTCTGCAGAACGGCAGACATAGAGCGGGCACGGTGTAGATGTGGCGGTAGTGGAAAGGTATATGACATAGCGGCCACAAAGGCAGGAGGAAAGGCCGTTGAAAAAACCTGCAGTAGATGCCACGGAACAGGATTGAAGCCAACCACGACAGCCCCGGCTTACAAAGTGGTGAAGGGATTAATACCTGGCCTGAGCCAGCCGACATGGAATAGGAACTGGCAGCGCTTCTATCAGATGCTGATCAGTAAGTGTTACCAGGACACTGAAGCCGCAGAAAGAGTACTTAGTAGAGTGACTTCAAATTAACTCGATTGTGTATTATGGCTACAAGTTTATAAATTTTATCAACTAAGTCTTGCATTATTGAGTAATTTTGGCTAGATTTAGTCTTAATGATGGGATTTCAATGCCTACGGGCTGATAAATCACCACTGCCGCATTAAGTAGAACCCGCCAATGTGCGGGTTTTTCTGTTTTCTAGCAGGTGAGTTTTCGCAGCAACAGATATACAAATTTATCTTTTTGATTATCCGCATTAATTGTATGCTTTATTTTTCGGAATATTCCTTTAGGTCCATAAAATGAAGAATAAATTACTGGCTTTGATTGGTTGCATGTTGCTTGCTGGGTGCGCCTCAAACGATATTGAAGACATGCCTCGAGATGCACGAGTAAAGTTTGCAAACATGGAAGGTTATTCAAATAATCCATATCCGCAAGCGAAGATTATCGGTGAGGTTGCGGGTGTAAGTTGCGTTCGACGCGCCAGCGCTACAACAACGGTTACAAATATTGGTGGGAACATTTTTGCTACGACGTCAGGCCCGGACGTTTCTACAGGATCAGAGGCTCTACAAGACATGCGATATAAAGCTGCAATCATGGGAGGCGATGCTGTCGTGAATGCCGTATGCAAATCAGGTGGCGTGGATATGATTCATAACTGCTGGTCTACCGTTAAATGCGTAGGGGACGTTGTTAAAAAGTAGTTCAAGCCACCTCTCAAAATAACCACCAAACATAATAAGGCTCGCTTCGGCGGGCCTTTTTCGTATTTAGCGCCCAATGCCTCACTCAATGACGTATGTCGCCTCGCATTCGCGGCGCTAATCCATTCCTTTCACCCGGTACCGGGACAGATCCCCGGAAGGGGGAGGTATGAAAATCATGCCGGAGAAAATCACCACATTCATTTCTTATTGCACCTCTGCAACGCTGGTGTGTGGAGGCAGCATTTTGCAATGGTTACATGACCTCGACTGGAACCAGGTTGCTGTAGTGGGCGGCTTCGTGATCGGTGCGATCACTGCCGTGATGAACTTCTACTTCAAGAGCCGCCAGACGAAAGCCTATGAGAAAGCCCTGAAAGCTGGGTATGTAACGCCGCCGCCTGCAGAGGATTAATAATGGCTTCTACGAAGAGTAAGCTCAGCGCCGCTATGCTGGCACTAATAGCCGCTGGCGCATCTGCTCCGGTGATGATGGCGCAGTTTCAGGAAGAGAAAGAAGGGCAGCGGAATATAGCGTATCAGGATGCGGGCGGCATCTGGACAATCTGCGGTGGCGTGACCACAGTCGACGGACGGAAGGTGATTAAAGGAATGCGCTTGACTGCTGATCAATGCAAGCGAATTGATGCAGACGAGCAGAAAAAGGCCCTCACCTGGGTAGACCGCAACATCAAGGTGACACTGACTGATCCTCAGAAAGTCGGTATTGCCTCATTCTGTCCGTGGAA
This sequence comes from Serratia sp. BIGb0234, assembly GCF_024809915.1. Taxonomy (NCBI): domain Bacteria; kingdom Pseudomonadati; phylum Pseudomonadota; class Gammaproteobacteria; order Enterobacterales; family Yersiniaceae; genus Serratia; species Serratia sp. BIGb0234. The sequence continues at coordinate 14,699 of NZ_JANUEI010000002.1, read as the reverse complement.
CATTGGCCCCAGCAAATGCTTCACTTCGACGTTCTACAAAAAACTGAATGCCGGTGATCGGCTGGGAGCCTGTACAGAGATGAAGCGCTGGATTTTTGATGGCGGTCGGGACTGTCGGATCCGGTCTAATAACTGTTTCGGGCAGCTTATACGCCGCGATCAGGAGTCGGAGCTGGCTTGCTGGGGGCTGGATAAATGAACCGCTACTGGATATTGGTGAGTATATTCGTTGCCTGTCTTGCTGGTGGCCTTATTTGGAACGCTAATCACTACAACAGCAAGTACCTAGAGGCTCAAAGGAAGGTTGAAGAACAAAAAAACAAGCTGGCGCAGCAGTCAGGACTAATCTCAACCCTGCAAGAACAAGACCGGAAGAACAGAGCCTTAGCAGCAGAACAACAGCAAAGAGAGCAGCAACTGCGCCAGCAGGGTGAACGCTACCAGAGGGCATTACGTGAAGCACTTAAAAACAATAAATGTGGGAATAGTCCTATGCCTGCCGCTGTTATTGACCTCCTGCAGCAAAACGCCGCCACCGGCACCACAGCAGGTCATACTGTTACCCCCTGAATCGGTATTCACTCCATGTGAGCAACCAGAACTGCACGGAGTCACCTGGGGTGATGCCCTGAGCTATACGCTTGCACTGCAAACCACACTGAAAATCTGTGCTGGACAGGTTGATGCGCTGAACAAATGGAAAAGAATGATGAGCAACTAGTTGAAAACCAATAGGCATAAATTGCCTATTGGCGATTCTGTTAGAATAAATTCCAGAGGTTTTTTATTCCTACATATGCAGCTCCAAGTACTTTAACGTGCTTGTCTGCTAGGTTTATCAATGACTTGTATTTCTCGAATAGAGAAGTTTTATCTTTCGTTATTTTAAGCTCATCCATTTTTTGAATAATTTCAACTTTAACTGACTCATCCATTTGGATATTTGCTAGTTCAACCTTAGTTGATTCAATGGCGGAGGCTAAATTGCTATTCCCTACTGAAAAATCAGTTACCTTATTACTATGAGCCTCGCCTTCAAAAACAACGCCATCACCGCCCATGTGGCCGACACGGACATTACTAACAACGTTATTATTAGCACCTTCAGTAAATCTTACTACAGCACTTTTTTTCTTTTCCATTCCAGCACCTTTATTTTATCCAGTAAATTGAAGTTATTGATCATACCAAACATGCTATTAACGTAAACAAATAGCCAGTTTTATAGGTAGAGAATTGGTTGCCCCTCACAAAGCATCTATTTAGGTGTTGCGTAATGAGCAAAACAAAGCCACTGCATTTACAAAACTGTCTGATGCAATAGGTGATCAGTCTTGCAAGCCGGAAAGGCAAAAGTGGCGAGGCAACCCCGAGAGGTGTGGCTAATGCTGCGATGAGGGAGTTACTTCTGGGAAGGAAATTTTCTGCGGATGACGTGAAGTAAGATCTTAGCTAGTTGGGTTAACAGCCTTAGGCTGTGTACGACGATTTGTATTAATTCATGATCATTCATAAAGCCTCCAAGGCTCGTCAGTTCGTTGAGTAGCTATCTAGTGTCCCGAATCAGCTTTCATGGCTTCTGAGCGCTGTTCGTAATCTATTCTGTCGGCTATTGCCTACAGTCGGGGTTTATCCGCTGTTAGGCACTTTCCCGTTAGTGAGTCGTAATGGCTTACATACCGCTGGAGGCTGGCGTATCATCCTCTGAACTAGGGGGATCTCATGACATACAATCTCGGCAATCTGCCAAAAGAAGAAATGGACAAGGTGAACGTAGACCTTGCCGCGTCAGGCGTAGCCTATAAAGAGCGCATGAACCAGCCAGTGATAGCTGAGCAGGTAGAGCGAGAGCAGCCCGAGCATTTACGTGAATACTTCCGTGAGCGAGTAGCGCACTACTGAGGGGTAAGCAAAACACTCCCCAACGGCTCCTCCGCCGTCTATCTGCAAATGGCTGAGGCCAACGGTAAGAAGTAACAGAACATCGATAACGACCCGCTTCGGCGGGTTTTTTTATGCCCGCAAAACTGGAGGCTTTAATGTCTGAAACGGTAGAAATCACACAGGGGCAGAGTATCCGCCTCCGATTGTTAATGCTTGTGGGTTACGACACAGCAGCGGCAGCGCTGGCCATTGAGTTCGTGGCTGACAGTCCTTTCAAAGCGAACTTGTTCGAGCAGCAGTTTAACCGCACGACTGAGTTCCCTGACATTATTTCCCGAACCATGAAGTCGATCCAAGAGAGCAAAGAGGCATTACCTCTGTTTGAGTCGGTTGGTTCATAGGCATCGCAGCAGCCATTCAGTGAGTGGCTGATTCAATGCTACTGATAACCAGCAGGAGATAGCCATGGCGAAGCAAGTACCGGATGAAAGCCATGAGCGGCGTCCATCCCCGCCACTGCAATTCATAGAGTCACATCAACTGATGCCATACATCGGCCTTGTTCCAGCAAACGAAGTGAAAGAGTGGCTTATTAGCCAAATCCTGAGCGACACCGGCAGCCTGCACAATCCTGACCACTCTCACCTTTTGGATGCAGATATCCAGTTCATGTGGGCATCATCTGCTTTCGAAAAGAAAGGGCGGTACGTGCTCGGACAGGCCGAAGAGGTAGCGATGCGTGCAGGTGGCTGGCAGAAGGCCAGAATGGAACAGCAGATGCATGAATGGTTCGGCGAGATTCCGAAGTTCATCATCACACTGGCTGCGGATTACTGCTCACAGTGTTCTGATCTGGAGTTCTGCGCATTGGTTGAGCATGAGCTCTACCACATCGCCCAGGCTACTGATGATTTTGGCTCGCCGAAGTTCAACAAAGAAGGCCAGCCGGTGCTCAAGCTGCGCGGCCACGATGTTGAAGAGTTTGTAGGTGTGGTAAGGCGATACGGTGCAAGCGTGGAAGTTCAGGAAATGGTTGATGCGGCTAACAAGCCTGCGGAGGTAGTACAACTAAACATTGCCAGGGCATGCGGTAACTGCATGTTGCGGCTGGCGTAAATTTTGGAATGCTTTGGAAGAATGGTGATTTATGGCTGCATTAAAACCAGATGTAAAAGCCTTCATCATTCAATCGCTTGCGTGCTTCGATACCCTATCTATTGTTGTGGAGTCCGTCCAAAAAGAGTTTGGCATCAAAATTACTCCGCAACAGGCCGAGTCGCATGATCCGACTAAGGCTAGCGGGAAGGGGCTCGCAAAGAAATGGGTAGGGCTGTTCTATGAAACCCGGACGCGCTTTCAGAATGAAATAGCCGACATACCCATAGCCAATAAAGCTTATCGCTTGCGTGTCCTTGACCGGATGGCCGCCAATACTGAGAAATCCAAAAACTATGGGATGACTGCTCAGCTAATGGAACAGGCGGCTAAAGAGGTGGGTGACGCCTATAGCAATAAACAAAAAGTGGAGCACACCAGCCCTGACGGGAGTATGACGCCAAAGCCGACCGTTATTCAGCTTCTACCCATTGAGCCAAAATCATGAGTGAAGTCGTACAACTACCGATCCCAGCAAAACTAGCTCCATTGTTCATTGCCATTAATAAGCGTTATCGCTGCTCTCATGGTGGCCGTGGAAGTGCAAAAACGCGTACGTTCGCCCTCATGACAGCGGTGAAAGCCTACCAGTCGATGATGAACGGTGAGAGCGGTGTTGTGCTTTGCGCACGTGAATTCATGAACTCACTGGAAGAGTCCAGCATGCAGGAAGTGAAGCAAGCGATCCTATCTGTTCCATGGCTGGCTGCTAACTTCGATATCGGAGAGAAGTACATTCGTACCATCGACAAGAGCGTGAACTACGTATTCTGCGGCCTGCGTCATAACCTCGACAGCATCAAGTCTAAGGCGCGGATCCTGCTCTGTTGGGTTGATGAGGCTGAGTCAGTCAGTGAAATAGCCTGGCAGAAGCTCAGCCCTACTGTGCGCGAGGAAGGTTCAGAGATTTGGGTGACCTGGAACCCTGAACGCGACGGTAGTGCAACGGATAAGCGGTTTCGGAAAGAGGCCGGTGATGACTGCATAACAGTCGAAATGAACTACACAGACAACCCGTGGTTTCCTGACGTGTTAGAGGGGGAGCGCATTAATGACCAGCGCCGACTCGACGCTGCAACATATGCATGGGTATGGGAGGGTGCTTACCTCGAAAACTCAGATAAGCAGGTGCTGGCTGGCAAATACCGAGTCGCAGAGTTCTCAGACAGCCTATGGAAAGAAGCGGAACGGCTGCATCTCGGTGCGGACTTTGGCTTTGCTAAAGACCCAAACACTCTGATCCGCTCGTTCATTCTGCACAATCGTCTCTATATCGAATATGAGGCATATGGTGTTCATACCGAACTGGATCATATGCCGGAGCTCTACGACACCATACCCGGCGTACGGGATTGGCCCATTAAAGCTGACTCAGCGCGACCAGAAACAATCAGCTACCTAAAACGGCAAGGATTTAACATTTCCTCCGCCGAAAAATGGCAGGGTAGTGTGGAAGATGGCATAGCCTACCTGCGCGGTTTCGATGAAATAATTATTCACCCCCGCTGTAAGAATGTGGCGCGTGAAGCGCGTCTGTGGTCTTACAAAACAGATCGCATTACTGGCGAAGTATTGCCAAAGCTTGCAGATGGCTATGAGCACTGCTGGGATGGAATTCGATACAGTTTGGACGCGTATATCAAACGCAAACCTCAATCCATGGGAGTAATGCTCCCTAAACGGCTACAAGGAAGGTAAGTGCTAGATGAATAACTTTTAAAATGGCAAGCTACTCACTTCGGTTGATAGAGGATAAATTATGGGTGGCGAACCACTTAAAGCTATATGTCTGGAAGCGAGGCGTTTACGAGATGAGACTGAATTACTGGAAGATCAGTTTTACTGCAAAGAAGTAAGCTTGGCGATTTGCTATAAAGCTTCTGAGGCGGGGATAAGAACCAGTCTCTGCATAGGAACATTCAAAGATTTAGATGGGCATCCAAGAGATCATTATTGGGTTAGGCATGAAAAAACAATTTATGATGCGACAGCCGATCAGTTCGACCCAAAACTTGCGGAAATACACATCGTTAGCGAACTTGATGCTGTTCAGTATGATGAACATAATTTTGTGATATTCAATCCAGAAATTGCCCGCATCATAAAAAAAATGAAATAGGTCGCTACGGCGGCCTTTTTTATTACCTGAAAAATATCAGACGGAATCGACATGAATAAAAATCTCCAACTGGCCGTCAACCACGCGTTGAACGACGCCAGGATTGAGCGTGCCCGTATGGGGATGCTGGGGCCATCGATGGGCCTGGACAATAAGCGCGGCTCAGCATGGTGTGAATACGGCTTCCCTGACCAGATTACTTACGACAATCTCTACTCGTTGTATCGCCGCGGTGGTATTGCTCATGGTGCTGTCGAAAAGCTGGTGGGTAAATGCTGGCAGACCAACCCGGAAATCATTGAGGGTGATAAGTCGGACGAAAAGCGCGAGGAAACAGCCTGGGAGAAAAAAACCAAACAGGCGTTCACTAACCGGTTATGGCGTGCCTTTTCGGATGCTGACCGTAGACGCCTCGTAGGTCGATACTCAGGTATCCTGTTGCACATTCGCGACGACAAAGCCTGGAACCTCGAAGCCACGAAAGGACGCGGGCTGGAAAAAGTGACGGTGGCCTGGGCGGGTTCGCTGAATGTTAGCGAATGGGATGGTGGGCTTAATTCGAAAACCTATGGCAAGCCGAAGATGTGGCAGTACACCGAACGCCTGTCGAATGGTTCGACCCGCCGTGTTGATATTCATCCTGACCGAATATTTATCCTCGGCGACTACACCGACGATGCTATTGGCTTCCTGGAGCCTGCGTATAACGCCTTTGTCAGCTTGGAGAAGGTAGAGGGCGGCTCTGGCGAGTCATTTCTGAAGAACGCGGCACGCCAGCTCGCGCTCAGCTTCGACAAAGAGATCGACTTTGGCAGTCTCGCGTCAATGTACGGTGTAAGCGTTGACGAGTTGCAGGACAAGTTCAACGAGGCGGCCCGCGAGATGAACCGCGGTAACGACGTGCTGATGAGTCTCCAGGGGGCCAATGTAACCTCGCTGGTTTCGCCTGTATCAGATCCCAGCCCGACCTATAACGTAAACCTGCAGACGGCTTCTGCTGGCGTTGATATCCCGACGCGGATACTGGTTGGCAACCAACAGGCTGAACGTTCGAGCACCGAAGACCAGAAGTACATGAACGGTCGCTGCCAGAGCCGTCGCGGCGATCTATCGTTCGAAATAGAGGACTTCTGCGACAAGCTGATTGACCTGAAAATTATCGATTCAGTAGGAAAGAAGACGGTTATTTGGGATGACCTCAATCAGCAGACGCGAGCTGAACGATTGGCTGACTCCAAAACTATGGCTGAGGTGAACAAAGCCATGGTCGAAAGTGGAGACGTGGCCCCATTCAGTGGTGATGAAATTCGAACTGCTGCAGGATTCGAGACCGAAGGCGGTGACCTACTTGGAGAAACAGGGGATGACGAGGAAACCTAAGCCTCCAATACTGCCGAGTAACATCAAAGACCCCACCGGAGTCGATAAGCTTGAGCGAGGTGCCATGCGTGAGTTTGCAAAACGCATGAAGCTGATAACGAAAGGCTACATCGATATTCTTAACCGGATCCCCTCAGAACCTGTAGTCAACGAACGTTATACCTTCCGACTTGATCAGGGCTTTCTCTCAATGTTGCTACAGAACGGGGAGGCGCTGGTGGATGAGATTTTGCTGGAGGGTGGGGAGTTCAATTTGTGGTTCTTCGGGCGCTATGTGTCTGTGGCTTACCAACGCGGAACGGCACAGGAGTATTACAACCTATCTCAGCAATCTTCTGCTTATGCTGCCGGTCAGCAGGATGTACCCAGCATCCTGTTAAGCGAGCCGTATCAGCTTCGCATTATTTTGGTTAGAGCCCGTGAATTCGAAATGATGAAAGGGCTCAGCGCGCAAGTAAAAAACGATATGGCGCGCATTCTGACAGACGGTATTGCCAGGGGGCTCAATCCGCTGGACGTGGCTAAAAACTTGAACGAGCAAACCGGCATTGAAACCCGGCGTGCTAATCGCATAGCCAGAACCGAAATCACCACCGCTCTCCGGCGCGCTCGCTGGGACGAAGCACAAGACGCACAAGACCGCTACGGCATCAAAACAAAGCTGCTGCATATCTCTGCACTAAGCCCCACAACCCGCGCCACACACGCCGTCAGGCATGCGCATCTGTACACACAAGATGAGGTTAGGGAGTGGTACACCAAAAGCGGCAACGCCATCAACTGTAAGTGCTCTCAGCTTTCCGTGCTGGTGGGTGACAAAGGAAACCCTCTCATCCCTTCGATCATCGATAAAGCTAAGCAGACGCTAAGTGACATGAAGGAGAGAGGCTACAAATGGGCAGAGGGTTAATCAATGAAAGTTCAAGTTAACGTAACCACGAAGGTAAATAGTCAGGCTATTCGCCGTGAGACGTACAACGGGCGCGAACATCTTATTTTGCCAAGCTACACGCTACCGGCAAACGTCGTCATGAATGACGGACTTTATACAGCCAGCGAAATCGATGCGCATTATGCAGGGCTGGAAGGCACCCTGGCACCATTAGGGCATCCGCAACTCAACGGCGCATTCATCTCCGCCTTTTCTCCTGAAGGCATCAATCAGGGCCATATCGGCGCTTGGAACCGGAACGTCAAGAAGTCAGGGAACCGAATTTACCTGGAAAAATGGGTTGATACCCTGACCGCCAATCAAAGCGAAGGCGGAAGGGAACTGATCGAACGTGTCGCCGCAATTGAGCGCGGTGAAGATGTTCCGCCGATTCATACAAGCGTAGCGGTATTCCTTGACCAGTTAGAGCCAAACGAGCAGCAGAAGTCTACCGGTGCCAAATGGGTAGCGAAGATTCACGGCATGGATCACGACGCCATTCTGCTGCATGAGGTAGGCGCAGCGACACCGGAGCAGGGTGTTGGACTAATGGTTAACGCCGACCTTGCGATGCCGCTCAAGGCAAATTCCGGTGCACTGGTGGGCGAGTCTTATCGTGATCGGGAGTTGCGACTTGATAGGGCTGCAAAAGCCAAATTTGCGCCAGGTGAAAATGAATACGCGTGGGTTGCTGACTTTACCGATTCGCAAGTCGTAATCATGCGTAATGGCGGAACCGCACAGGTCTACGGTTATTCCTCTGACGGCGGGAAGATCACCTTTGACGATACCGGCACACCGGTAGCGCGCCAAGAGTCCTGGGTGACGGTAGTCGCCAACAAAGTTAAATCCTTATTCACTCCGCAGGGACAACCTGCACAAAACCACCAAACGGAGGGCGACATGCCTTTAACCACTGAAGAGAAACAAGAGCTGATCACCGAAATCGGCAAAGGCCTGGCTGCCAACTTCGCCGATGCACTCAAACCGATCACTGAAAAAGTTGATGCATTGCAGGCCAACCATACTCAACTGGCCGAAACACTGACCGCCAACTCTCGCGCTGAAGAACAAACCAAGCGTGAGGCTGTTGCGAAGGTTCATGGCGATATCGTAGCCAACGCGCTCAAAGGTGACGCTCTGGACGTAATGTTCAAGTCTCTGGGAGAAGCCGCTCCTCTGGCAGGTAACTCCGGCCAGCATCAGCAAGAAACCGGCGCGCCTGTTGCCGATGCATATTTCAAATAAGGGGGCCAGCCAATGCCACGTTATCGTCGCGTAAATATCGACGGTCAGTCTCTGTACAAGACCGAAACCCGCACCACTGCCGCAGCACTTCTGCCAGGCACTGCTGCTGTCATCAACGCCAGCGATGAGTTTGCTCAGGCAGCCGCGCTTAAAGGCCGTATTTACATCATCGATGTTGCTTACCATCAGGGACTGAAAATCACTGAAGCTGTCCCTGCCGGTGACTCTGCAGTAGGTAACTACGTGGAAGAAGGCCGTGAACTGGCTCTGCTGTGCGTACCTGGTGCGTATAAAAAGGACAGCCCTATCAAGCTCGGCGCAAATGGTCAATTCACGCTGGCAACCGCTGATACTGACTCGGTAATCGGCTATAGCCAGGATGAAGCAACCATTGCGGCCAGCACTACCGATTTCATTCGCGTGCGTATGCGCGTAGGCACCGTCGCAGCAGCGCCTGCACCGTAAAAGGAAAATATATGTATTTCTCCAAAGAGACATTGGCTGCAAACAGCCGCCTCGGTGGTCACTGGAATGAGCTGTGGGCTAACCGAAACATCTGGAATTCTCAGCACAATGCCATGATTGCTGCAAACCGTGCGCATATGACGCAGGAAATGTTGGCGTGTAATGCGGTCGGTGGCTTCGCTCGCGAATTCTGGGCTGAGATCGATAACCAGATCTTGCAGTTGCGCGACCAGGAAGACGGCATGGAAATCATCAACGACTTGATGGGTATCCAGACGGTTCTTTCTGTTGGTAAAACTGCAAAGCTTTATAACGTTGTCGGCGATATTGCTGATGATGTATCAGTAAGCATTGACGGTCAGGCTCCGTTCTCATTCGATCATACTGACTACGATAGCGACGGCGACCCAATTCCTGTGTTCACTTCCGGTTACGGGGTAAACTGGAGACATGCTGCAGGTCTTAATTCTGTAGGTGTCGATCTGGTGCTAGATTCTCAGTCGGCTAAGTTGCGTAAAGTTAATAAACGCCGGGTTGCCTACTACCTGAGCGGCGATGAAAAAATCCAAGTTCAGGGCTACAAGGCCCAGGGTATGAAGAACCATCGCAACACCAAGAAGATTAACCTTGGTGCAGGGGCAGGTGGAGCCAATATCGACCTCACCTCGGCTAATGCTGTGCAATGGATTGAATTCTTTGGTAAAGGCGCGTTTGGTTCCAACGCACGTGCGAACAAGGTTTCCAAGTATGACGTTATGTGGGTTAGTGACGAAATCTGGGCAAATCTTGCACAACCTTATGTCGTCAACGGCGTGATTAGCGGCAACGTTTTGCAAGCTGCTCTACCGTTTGCGTCAGTAAAAGAAATCCGTCCTACGTTTGCACTTAAAGGTAATGAGTTCATCGCCTATGTCCGCCGAAAAGACGTGATATCACCTCTGGTTGGTATGGCTCAGGGGGTTATTCCTTTGCCGCGTCCACTGCCGAACGTTAACTACAACTTCCAGATCATGTCCGCCGAAGGTCTGCAAATCACCGCAGATGATCAGGGCCTGTCCGGTGTTGTCTACGGTGCCGATCTGGCGTAAGAGGTGAGCATGGCTAAGTACGAAGTAATTCGCCCCTGGAATGGCGTGAAAGTCGGTGATGTGTTGGAGCTGGAAAAACTGCACCCAGCATTGAAATCCAACGTTCGTCCGATGCTTGGTGAGGCTGGTGGTGAATTGACACCGGCAACCCCTGATGCAGGTAACGAAACCAAGTCTCGGAAAGAGACTATTGCGACCCGGCTGACTGAGTTGGGTATCGAATTCAAGGGTAACCTTGGTGCGGATCGGCTTGCCGAGTTGCTGCCTGATGGTGAACTTGAAAAATTGTTCCCTGCTGAATAACAGCCGCCGCTAAAGGCGGTTTTTTTATGCCCCGTTTCGGCGGGGTAACTCTTTCCAGGAATCAGCCATGGTGACTATCGAAAGGGCCAAAGAATACTTGCAGTCACAGGGTATCACTCTGCCTGATTTCGTCCTGTCCGCGCTGGTGGATCAGGCTAACAGCATTCAGGCGTGTCTGGATGAGCATTATCCTGAATCGACAGCGTTGCTCATTCAACTTTATCTATTAGCGCTGATGGGGTTGGGCCAGGGTGATAAATACATCAGCTCGCAAACAGCGCCAAGTGGAGCGTCACGTTCATTCCGTTATCAAGCATTCTCCGACCGCTGGAAGGGAGCGCTGAACCTACTGCGCGGGCTCGACAAATACGGTTGCGCTGCATCGATAACTCCACCTGACCCAACAAATAAAGCCTTTGCTGGACTCTGGATTGGGAAGGGCGGCTGTATGTGTGGGGGCAAGTGATGATGTGGGTTCCGGTAGCCGAACGTTTACCAAAGCCGTTTGAACGAGTCTGGATAAAAACCGACACCAATAAGCAAGCCACTGGCTTCGTGAGCAGTAGCGGTGAATGGACAATCAATTGCCCTCGAATCGCAACTGAACGGCCATCAGTGGTTAGTTGGAGGGAGTGACATGTCTTCTGTAGCTGATTGGTCGTATACAGCAGAGGCCACTTTCTGGCGTAACCTTGGCAACAGTGAAGCGGGCGATCCACTTGGATGGGCAATGCCTGAAATCATCATGTGCGATTACGAAGGTGGGTTATCGAAAAAACTGAGCAATATCGGTTCTGAGATAACGGTAAAAAATACCGTCTGGACTGAGTTCACGGGGGCTAAGGCTGGCGACTACCTATTAATTGGAAAGTCTACAGCTGTAGACCCGATCGCTGCAGGTGCTGATGAAGTAATGCAAGTAGTACGGTATGCCGATACGCTTGAGCGCCTCGCTGAAGACATCGCCATCCTGACGGGAGCGTAACCATGGGCGTAATGATAAAGGGCGTCAAGGCAGCACAGCGACGCTTGGATGCTGTCGTAGAGGATGTTCGGACACGTAAAGCGGTTAGGGCAATCAAATCCGCAATGTTCATTATCGGCGCAGAGTCAGCACTTATGACACCGATGGATACCGGCACCCTGGTGAACTCACAGTTCCAAGAAACCATGATTAACGGCACGCGCATTACTGGCCGCATTGGGTACTCCGCTAACTACGCCGTCTACGTTCACAACGCCAGTGGCATCATGAAGGGACTGCCTCGGCCAAACAACCGAGGTAATTACTGGGATCCGTCTGGCGAACCCAAATTCCTGACAAAAGCGGCCGAGAAAACTCGACGCCAGGTGGATGACATAATCCGGAAGGAGATGAAGCTGTGACCCCTCCAGTGTATCGCCGACTCCGCGACCACTTCGAAGATGCAGGGCTGACTGCTGGTTTCACCATCCAAATTCTGATGTGGAATGACACAGGCAAGCCATCCGATGCCTTCATTGTGTTCCGCCCAGGCGGTGGATCTGACGTTCAGCATGACCGTGGTGGTGATTTTTTCGTGATGGTCGATGTAGTTGGCGCGAAGGGCAAGAACGCTGAAGCTGATGCTGCAGCGAACAGAATTGCTGATTTCATCAGTGACCAGGAAGGCGCTGATAGTTGCGTTGGGGCCATGAGGTTACTTGGTGGGCTTCCTGCACCTATTGTGTCGGTAGAAGGCCGTATCATTTACCGACTGCTGGTCTGCTGCACCTACGGCGAATAACCGCACATATCTATCCATCAGGCTGCCTACGGGCGGCCTTTTTTATTTGAAGAGGTAACACATGCAAGGTTGTCCAAATGACACCGGCAAGCTGATCGGTAAAGTTGCCGTTCTTCGTGCTGCATTCGGCTGTGCTGATGCACTGCCTGCTCTAAGCGACTGGAAGCGCCTCGGTGCGCTGACAACTAAAGGGTTCGACTTCTCCCCGAATACGGTGACGTCGGAGGCTGACGACACCAAAGGGCTCGTTGAGAGCCTTGTCACGAACATGGATTTCACCATTTCAGGGGAAGGTGAGTTCCGTAAGAAGGACAAAACCACCGAGATCGGCGCGATTCATATCTCCAAATACATCTTTGATGAAGTGCAAGCAGGCCGCCAGCCAACTTTATGGCTTCGTTTCGACTTCGTTGGCGAAGATTCTGGCACCTACATTATGGGGTACTTCAACACTACATCCTGGTCTGGTGATTTCGGCGGCACTGACATTTCCACTTTCTCTGGTGAGTGGAAAGTTGCCGACGCAGATACCGTGGTGTTTGAAGTTGGCGATGATATTCCGGTTACCGGCGTCACTATAGCTCCGGCAACAGCAAGCATTGCTGTCGGGGCGACTCAGCAACTCACCACTACCTTTGCGCCAGTTGATGCCAGTGATAAAACCGGTACCTGGTCATCTTCTGCAACCGGCAAGGCCACGGTTAACCAATCAGGTCTGGTCACTGGGGTTTCCGCTGGTTCGGCGATTATCACTTTCACCTCTAGCGATGGTGCTAAGACATCGACCAGCGCGATCACCGTCACCGCGTAACTATCACAAAGGGCATGCATGTGCCCTTGATGATAATTATTCGAGGTTTAATCAATGATACCGTTCACCGAAATTGGCGAGATGCTTATCTCCGATACAGACCGCGATTACTTCTTTAGGCCGTCGTTCGCCAACATCTCCCGCATAGGCTCGCCAGCGGCGATTGTGGAGCGTTTTGCCGAACTTCATACCAGCGATGCCCCGAGGTTACTTGAAGCCGCCATGGAAGCATATGGCGCGATCCCTGCGTGGTTACTGGAGCACATCAATGCACCTTCATTCAGTAGCGATGCCATCTATGCGGGAATGATCGTCATGCAGGCATGCTGTGATGAAGATATCAGCGCGTTGGTGGGTGAACTTAAGCCGAGTAAAAGAGGTAAGAGAGCATTTGTGTTTCGCCAGGGCAAGATGCCAATAAGTGATATCATCGTGCTTGGGCAGGCGCTCATCACTCACGGCATTATCGGTAAGGCGAAGGTGCGAAAGCTGCAACGGCATGAGTCGAACAGCTACGTGAACGAGTTCAACGCCTTCGAGTACATCAGCGCAGCACGGAATCACTTCAACATGCCTCGCGCCGAAGCAGAGCTCCTTTCGATGACCGAGTTTCAGTTGCTGCTGGCGGCAAAGTACCCAGAGCAGAAAGGCTTCACGCGCGAAGAGTACGATCAGGTGATGGAAGAAGATGAGAAGCGCTGGCAGGCGATGATGGAGAAGAAAAGATAGTCCTCTGCTTCTGGTGATCAAAAGATCAGTAACATAGCCGAATGGCTACATGGTAAATTTACAATAAAGTGATAAAGAGTAACTACCATGAACAATGAAGCTGACCACAATAGACAAAATCGGCTTTTACTTGAGAGTAGACTTGAAAAAGTTAGCCCAAAACATCTTTCTGAGTTTCTTTACAAGCGTGGCGTGCCTGTTTTTCAGTGTCTTCTTTGTGGTAGCGAAGACATAGGAATTCCAGAAGTTGGACTTACAACTGTCGGGCCTGATGGGGGTGAGTCCATAACATACGTTAGCTATGTTAAGCTTGATGCTCCTGGTCCACCGTTTTCGATAATGGACTATCAGTATCGTGTGATTTGCAGAAACTGCGGCTTTACACACCATATAGCTGTATGGCCAGTTTTAAAATGGGTTGAAGAGGGATGTGGGAATGGCCAATGATGCGAAGGATTACGGAGTAACATCGTTGGCTGATTATCCTAAATATACCTGGCATGGAGGCGGTGGTGATGGAGGTGATGGTATGATAGAAGCCAGAGTTGCCAAGCTTGAGGCTGACGTTGAGCATATCAAATCGGACGTGTCTGAACTCAAGCTGACCATGCTGAAGGTAGAAGGGACAGTGGGATCCATTGATAAAAGTCTAGCCGTTTTGGTTGAGAAGTTCTCAGGTCTCAAGGAGTCGGTTGATAAAAAACCGTCTTCCGATTCGATGGATATGAATAGACCCGGGTTTCGTAGACACTTTTTTGCCTCATAATGGAGGCCTAATGAAGGAGTGTTTATGTCAGTCAAAACGTTCACTGAAGAATTC